>CAVYSQ010000020.1:0-15716 GCA_963771265.1 uncultured Solirubrobacterales bacterium | reverse complement strand
ATTCCATCCTCGAGCGGATCGAGGCCGACTGCGTGATCGTCGATTTCCACGCCGAAGTGAGCAGTGAGAAGGTCGCAATCGGCTGGCACCTCGACGGCCGCGTCGCCGCCGTCTTCGGCACCCACACCCACGTCCCCACCGCCGACGGCCGTGTCCTCCCCGGCGGCACCGCCCACATCTCAGACGTCGGCATGACCGGCTCGCGGACCAGCGTGCTCGGGGTCAAACCGGCGCAGGTACTGAAGGGGATGACCACTCAGATGCCGGTCAAGTTCGAGACGGCCGAGGACGACGTCTGGGTCATGGGGGCGGTGGTCGAGATCAACTCTCAGGGACTGGCTGACTCGATCGAGCAGGTGATGCTGCCTGCTCCTGTTGACTGAGGTCCTAGGTGGGAGAGGGCGGGGTATCCCCCGCTCCGACAAACGGCGATCTAATGAGATCGCCGTTTTGAGTATCCGCCGGTTCGGGGGATACCCCGCCCTCTCGTCCCATAGCAGCCAGAGCTACGAGAAGCAGGGGGTAGAACCAGACTATGTAGAGGTAGAACCAGTGCTGGGCCGTTAGCTGGAGGCCGATCAGTAGGGCAGCCCCCAGTGCTGCCACCTGCGTGAGCTTCTTCTCCTTGGGCCAAAACACCAGGGCGACAGCTAGCGCGATGACACTGACGAGGATCGCTATGCGTAGGGGCTCTAGGCCGCCAACCTGACCCCACAAGCTGAACGGGGAGTCGCGGTCCGACTGATAGGCGATCGTCCTCTCCCAAACCGTGCTGAGTCCCGGATCTGTCGCGGGCCAGGCCATCAGGACGGCGACGGTGAATGCAAATGCCAACGCAAACCTTCCTCCCGCGGGTGGCGCGTTAGGGGGTACCACCCCCGAGGAAGCTTTAGCTACCGCAGGGGGTGGTGGGTCCCCTGCCGCGACAGGACCCACGGGCCGCCAGGTCAAGAGCATCGGCGCCAGCAACACCGGCGCGAACTTGGTGAGGGTTGCCAGGGCCGCAAGCACACCCCGAGCAACTGGACGAGCGAGGGCCAGAAGCACGGCCACGAGAAGAGCCGCCACCAAGGTGTCGTTGGAGTTGGACTCGAGCGCATAGGCGGTGTAGGGATAGGCCGCCCAGCCAAAGGCGAGGGTTGCCGCCAGCTTGCGACCCCCTGGGCCGGGACGGATACGGAGGCCTAGCCAGATCAGCAGGGCGAAGGTGATGATGTCGAAGGCGACGGCGGCGCCGTGCGCGGCCGGCAGGTCGTCCCAGTCGCCCTGCCAGGGCCAGATCGCCTCGAAGGGAACGTAGGCCAGGTAGTTGACCGGGCCGTAGGTGTCCCCCTGCGAGACGTCACCGGGGAAGCTGTCGTAGAGCGGCTCGGCATGGGCGATCCGGTCGCCGCCGACGACACCCGCGTAGCCGACGTCGATCACGCCCGAGTCGGCCATGTTGAGGCCTACTCGGAACCCCATCAGGAAGAGGGCTGCGATCAGCAACCAGGCCGCCGGCCAAACTGGGCGGAGCCCCTCCCCCCGCCCGCGTAGCCCGATCCAGAGCGCTCGCCCCAACAAGTAGAGGAGGACCGGGTATTGCAGGGGAACCGAGACCCCAATCTCAGCCCGGTTGAAGAAAAAGTGCGAGGCGCCGAAGCCGAGCAGGACCAGCAGGTCCAACGTTGCAACCCGCCAGGGCCGGCGCCAATCGATCAGGCCGACCAGGAAAAGAACGCAGAGCGGCAGGAAGACGTATGGGGCATTGAGCTTGTGGCCGAAGGCGCCGGGATATCCGCGGGCCATCTTCCAGAGCACCTGGTAGCCGGTCCACGACTCCTTCACCTCGCCGCTCTGTGGATCGACCAGCACCACCGCCACCTGCTCATCGCCAGCGAAATAAGCGACCTCCCAATTGCCCTCGACCTTCGACGGCGGTGTGACTCAGCCCTCCGTTCTCCTGCCGTTGCTCGCCGACCTTCGCGTCGCGGTTCGCCGCCCGCACCGCTTCCGCCTCGCTTGCCTCCGCAGCTCCTGCCGCTGCGGGAGCCAGGAGCAGGAAGGCAAGGGCGATAAGGACGTGGCCACCGGCCCATGGCCCCCTTCTCATCACTCGATCCCGAAGTGCTCAAGCACCGCCGGCGCCACGTCGCGCAGCGCCCACTGCTCGCGCTCCTCCGGATCGTCCGGGCCGCAACCGACGAAGAGCAACGGGCCGAGCGAGTCACCCGCGTGGAGCGAGCCATGGCTGCCGCCGCCGGCATGGCTGACGCCGCCCCAGTCGACCGCCTCATAACCGGGGGCAAGCGAGACAACGAAATCGCCGGCGTGCGGAGCGCTCACCGCGGCGAAGACGCGCTCGAGCGGATCTGGGTACGCATCGCTGCGGATCTGGCCGTCTTCCATCGCCGCCTCCAGAACCGTCAAGTCCCCCTCGATCTCCCAGCGCCCACCGCGCAGGTCGGCTACCTCACCGCCGCGCCGGAACCTCAGCCGCTCTCCCTGCCGCTCCACCACCGCCATGCCGCCCTCGAACCAGCAGACGAGGTCGATCCCGTCGGTCTCGCCGAGCCGCCGTCCAACCGTGCTGGCCTCCGCCCGCTCCCCCTCTCCGGGCAGCAGGTAGACGTGCGCCGCGCGACCGGTCGGGCTGACCGCGAGCTGGGCCAGCTCGGGCCGGTCGTCAGAGGGTGCCAGCACCGTCCAATCACGGGCCAGCAACTCAGCCAGCGGCAAGCCACGGCTGACCGGAGTTTGAGCGTGGTCGGCGACCAAGATCAGCGCGTGGTCGGCGAGGAACTCGTCCAGCCCACCCCCCGCCTCGACCAGCTTGGCGAAGCAGTGGTCGGCCTTGGCGATCGACTCGACGCTCGCATCCGGTCCGTGGCGGTGCGAGTAGTTGTCGTTGTCGGGCAGCGAGAGGAGCAAGAAGTCGTAGTCGCCAGCCCGCTCCAGCTCCGCCGCGCAGCAGGCGGAGTAGCCGTCGCGACTGCCGGGGATCGAGGTCGACTTGCAAGGGACATCGCGGCTGGCGTAGAGATCACCGTAGAAGAGCTCGGCCGGTCCCCAGGTGTGGTGGCGGAACTTGAGCTGGGTCGTCTCGACCGCGCGGCGCAGCAGGCCCTCGAGCGAGACCTGGTGGCGATGCCGGCCGCGATAGATCAGAAACGGGGTGCAGGCGGTGCGAACGCCGGCGTCGTCGAGACGCTCGAAGACGGTCTCGACTTCCGGGCTGAGGTGGGCCAAATTCATGTTGTAAACGAGGTCGTAGAGCGCGCGGAAGACGCCCACCGTTCGCGTCGCGTCGAGTGAGGACCCATACTCGACGTAGCGGCGCTCGAGCCGGTGGTACCAGTTCATGCCGCTGATCCAGTGCCGGTCGGCCGCGACGCCAGTAACCATCTCAGCGCAGGCGACCGGCGTGACCGAGGGAAAGCTGGAGACGCAATCGGGAATCAAGACGCCGCGCTCGAGCAGGTGGCCGAAGGTCGGCGCCCGGCCCTCCCGCACGGCTCTTTCGAGCATGTCAGTGCGCAGAGAGTCGACGTAGGTGAGGACGAGCTTCTTCGCAGGCATGGCGCTGCGAATGATGATGGCCGCGGTCGGTCGGCTTCGGGACCTACCGGTTAGAGAAAGGTCCTTAGCGCAGGACGCGCAGGCCGGCGTGCTTGCGCTGGGCGCGGCGGTGACGCGAAACCCCCAGCCAGACCAGGGCAATGATGACCAGCAGCGTCAGCACTGGCAGCAGCAGGGCCGCTGCGGCGACGACCAGGGCAGCGAGAGAGACGAGGAAGCCGAGGGCGCCGCTGCGACCCCCCTCGCGGCGGCTGGCGCCGCTGACCACATCGCTGAGCACGACACAGCCGAGGACGGCGCCGACGGCACAGAAGAGTGCCCCAGCGAGGCGGCCCAGATCGGCGGTGCCAGCGAGCAGGAAGCCAACGATGAGCCCGATCACCGCGGCGAGCAGAGTCATCCGGCCGCGCGCCGAGCCGCGCGTACCGGTGGTGCCAGCCAGCATTCCGATCGCGATGCCGATGCCGAGCTCGAGCCCGGTGCCTTCGAGGAAGCTCACGTCGAAAACCTACACTCCAGGGATGGAAGAGACGCCGCACCGGCGCCGCGCCCACACCCGCACCCGCGATCTGGAGCGATATGCCGGCCTCTTCGCCGCCCGCACCGGGGTGATGCGCTCCTCGGCGATGCGCGACCTGATGGCGATCACGGCACGGCCCGAGGTGATCTCGCTGGCCGGCGGCCTGCCCGACACCTCGACCTTCCCCGCCAGCACATTTGCCGCGCAGATGACCCGGATCGCGCAGGAGTCGACCGCGGAGGCGCTGCAGTACGGACCGACCGAGGGCTTCGCCGAGACGGTCGACTGCATCGTCGAGGTGATGGGCGCCGAGGGAATGCTTCCCGACCCCGACGACGTGATCGTCACCACCGGCGGCCAGCAGGCGATCGACCTGATCTGCAAGACGCTGGTCGACCCCGGCGACGTCGTCGTCTGCGAGGCGCCGACCTACCCCGGCGCGGTGCCCGTCTTCTGCAGCTACCAGGCGGAGACGATCCAGATCGATTGCGACGAGGACGGGATGAAGATCGATCAGCTGGAAGCGGTCCTGGCCCAGCTGGACGAGGAAGGGCGTCGACCAAAATTCGTCTACTCGGTGCCGAGCTTCCAGAACCCCGCCGGGGTGACGATGTCGCTCGAGCGGCGCCAGCGCCTAGTCGAGCTGGCGCGCCAGCGGGAGCTGCTCGTCGTCGAGGACAACCCCTACGGCCTGCTCCGCTTCGGCGGCGAGCCGTTGCCGCCGCTCTACCAGCTCGACGGCGGCGACTTCGTCATCTACGTCGGCACCTTCTCGAAGATCCTCTCCCCCGGCATCCGCCTCGGCTGGGCGGTGGCGCCGCCGCCGGTGATGGAGAAGATCGTCCTCGGCAAGCAGGCCTCCGACCTCTGCACCTCGACCCTGACCCAGCACTTCGTCCGCGAGTACTTCAGCCGAAGGGCGCTGGCGGGAGTACGTCGAAAGCCTGGTCGAGATCTACCGTGGGCGGCGCGACACGATGGTCGCAGCGTTGCGGGAGCACTTCCCGGCGCAGGCGACCTGGACCGAGCCAGAAGGCGGCCTCTTCATCTGGGCGACCCTGCCCGAGTACATCGACACCAGCGACCTGCTCGCCAAGGCGCTGCGCGAGGACGTCGCCTTCGTCCCCGGCCAGGCCGCCTACGTCGACGAGAGCCGCGGCCGCAGCTCGATGCGGCTCAACTTCTCCGGGGTGGGCGATGAGGAGATCCGCGAGGGCGTGCGGCGGATCGGCAAGGCGATCGGCGAGCAGGTCGAGCTGTACGGGGCGTTGACGTCGGATTCCGCAGCTGCTCGGCTCCCGCTCAAGCCGCGGCAGTCCGACGCGGACGCGGCTGGGCTCACGCCGGCGGAGGAGGCAGAGACGCCAAGCGCGGTGGCGACGTACTTCCCTTCCGCAAAGACCGGCGAGGGCGCCGCGTGAAGGTCGCGGTGCTGAAAGGCGGCCGCTCGCTGGAGCGCGGTGTCTCGCTGCGCTCCGGTGCTCGGGTCGAGGATGCGCTGCAGCGCCTCGGCCACGAGGTGCGTGGCGATCGACGCCGGCGGAGACCTGGTCAAGCGGTTGACGCGCGAGCGCCCCGACGTCGCCTTTGTCGCCCTGCACGGGTTCGGCGGCGAGGACGGGACCGTGCAGGAGCTGCTCGAGATCCTCGGCATCCCCTTCACCGGTCCCGGTGTGGCCGCCTGCGCTCGCTGCATCGACAAGGTCCTCGCCAAGCACGAGCTGCGCGACGCCGGGGTGCCGACCCCCGACTGGTTCGCCTTCAGCGAGACCGCCTTCCGCGAGCTCGGCGCCGCCGATGCGCTCAGCGAGCTCGAGGAGCGGCTGGGATTCCCGCTCGTGGTCAAGCCGAGCCGCGGCGGTTCGGCTTTGGGAGTGAAGTTCGCAGCGAGCTGGTTCGAGGTCCCGGAGGCGCTGGTCTCCGCCTTCAGCTACGACGACCGGGTCCTGCTGGAGCGCTTCGTCGACGGCCGCGAGCTCGCCGTCAGCGTGCTCGGCGGCGAGCCGCTGCCGATCGTCGAAGCGATCCCGAGCGGTGGCGATCGCTATGACTTCGAGGCGCGCTACGAGATCGGCCGCACCGATTTCGTCTGCCCGGCGGAGCTCAGTCGCGGAGGAGGCATCCGCAGTGACCGCGGCGGCGCTGCGCGCTTACGAGACGCTCGGTTGCTCGGGCTTCTCCCGCGTCGACCTGATCCTCGCCGCCGACGGTCCCGCAGCTGCTCGAGGTCAACGCGATCCCCGGACTCACCGACACCAGCCTCCTGCCGCAAGCCGCCGAGGCCGCGGGGATGACCTTCGAGCAGCTGGTCGAGCGGATCCTCGAGCTGGCGCTGAAGCCCGCAGCGGCCTAGGAGGTCCCTTCGGCGAAGTCGTCGGGCGAGACCTCGTCGAGGAACTCCTTGAATTTGTCGACGACCTCCTCGGTGTCCTCGACCTCGTGCTCGAACTCGATCGCCGACTCCTCGATGACCTCCTCGGCAGCGAAGATCGGGGCCGAGACACGCACGGCGAGGGCGAGGGCGTCGGAGGGGCGCGAGTCGATCTCCAGCTCCGAGCCGTCGATCGAGACCGTGATCGAGGCGTAGAAGGTGTTGTCGCGCAGCTCGGTGACGGAGACGCGCTCGCATTTGGCGTCAAGCTGCTCGAGCAGTCGGAGAGCAGGTCGTGGGTCATCGGCCGCGGGGTCGAGGCACCCTGCAGCTTCATCAGGATCGCCGCCGCCTCCGGATGGCCGATCCAGATCGGCAGGAACCGATTGCCGTCAACAGTCTTCAGCAAAACGATCGGCTGCTTGCCGACCATGTCGAAGCTAACCCCGTAGATCTGCATCTGCTGCAAAATTCGCTCCGCGCCGAGGTGGATCGCCCATTATAGGTACGGCTCTGGGCCGCTCCACGGGCGAGTCGCGTGGCATGGCGGCAGTGGGCGATCCTGGATTCGAACCAGGGACCTCGTCCTTATCAGAGACGCGCTCTAACCAACTGAGCTAATCGCCCGAGCTGGGCGATGATAGCGATCCGTTCAGGACCGCCCGCGACCCAGCATGCGCGCCAGGGCGATGGCCTCGTCGAGGTCGGCGAGGCGGATCTCGACCGCCACCTCATCGCCTTTCGGCCTCACCTTCACCTCGTGGCCCAAGGCGGCCTCGAGCCTGTCGGCGGCGTCACGCATCGCGGCTGCCTCCTCCGCGCTCGGTCTCGCTGAGCCTCGTGCCCGCCGCTTTGGCTGGCTAGCCAGCTTAACCCTGTTCTCGGTCTCGCGAACCGACCAGCCTCCCCGTGCCGCATCCCGCGCCAGCCGTCGGCGGACGTCGTTGCCGTCGGCAGCGAGCAGGGCACGGCCGTGACCCTCGCTCAGCTCACCAGACTCGAGCAGCTCGAGGGCCTCGTCGGGGAGCGCGAGCAGGCGGATCAGATTGGACACCGCGGGCCGGCTGCGACCGACGCGGCGGGCCAGCTCTTCTTTGGAGAGGCCGAGGTCCTCGACCAGGGCGGCGCAGGCCCGCGCCTCCTCGACCGGATTGAGGTCCTCGCGAACCATGTTCTCGATCAGCGCCACCTGCAGCCGCTCCGCCTGCTCAGAGTCGCGGACGATGACCGGGACCCTCTCCAGCCCCGCCTGCCGGGCTGCCCGCCAACGCCGCTCGCCGGCGATCAGCTCGTAGCTGCCGTCGTGGAGGGGACGGACAAGCAGCGGCTGTACGACGCCGCTGCTCTCGATCGAGGAGGCCAGCCCGGCTAGGGCATCGGGATCGAAGTGGGTGCGGGGCTGCTTCGGGTTGGGCTTGATCAGGCTGACGGGAAGCTCGCGTAGGTCGCCGACGGCCTCGCTGCTCGATGCCTCGGGCAGGATCGCCGAGAGCCCGCGTCCCATGCCGCGTTTGGTCTTGCCGCCTTTGCTGGCGGCGCTAGCCACGGCTCGTCAGCTCCTCGGCCAATGCCTGGTAGGCGGTCGCGCCGCGCGAAGCCGGTGCATGCTCGGTCACCGGCAGGCCAAAGCTCGGCGCCTCGGCGACCCTGACGCTACGCGGTATGACCGTTTCGAAGACCATCTCGGGGAAATGCTCGCGCAGCTCTCGCTCCACATCCTGGGCGAGCCGCGTGCGCTCGTCGTGCATGGTGATCAACAGACCCGACACGTTCAGCGCCGGGTTGAGCTCGCGGCGGATCATTCCCAGGGTGTCGAGGAACTGGACCAGGCCCTCCAGGGCCAGGTACTCGGCCTGAACTGGCACGATCACCCGGTCGGCGGCAACCAGGGCGTTGACGCTGACCGGGCCCAGCGAGGGTGGGCAATCGAGCATCGTGAAGGCAAAGCGCTCGCGCAGCGGGCCGAGGCGTTCGCGCAGACGCGTCTCGGAGCCGTCGAGACGGGGCAGCTCGACGGCGGCGCCGGCGAGATCGCGATTGGCGGGAACAAGCCAGAGGTTGTCGGGGCCGGCGGGCCGGGCTGCCTCGGCGACCGACACCTCGCCGATCAGGCAGTCATAGGAAGACGGATGGGCGTCGCGATCGCTGCCCAGGGCGACGGTTGCATTGCACTGCGGGTCGAGGTCGGCCAGCAACGTCTGCGAACCGGCAGCCGCGACGCAGGCGGCGAGGTTGACCGCGGTCGTCGTCTTGCCGACGCCACCCTTCTGGTTCGCCACTGCGTAGACAAGGCCCATGAGCGCAGACTATTTGGCCTCAGCCGCGCGGGCGCTTCTTGGCCATGCCGGGACGACGGGGCAAGTCCGCTGGGCTAGGACCAAGCTTGCGCAGGATGTGGAGATGGCGGTGCTTGCTGCCCGCGCGGTCACCCACGTCGAAGATCTGTTCGGGGCGCATTGCCAGCTGGTCCGCGGCTCGTTCTAGCTCCGCCTCCTCATTGGGGTCTCGTTTGCCCTTCCAGGCGACGAGGACTCCTTCGTCGCGGAGAAGCGGGGAAGCCAGCTCTGCGAGAGTCGAGAGGCGGCCGACCGCGCGCGCGGTGACCGCGTCGTAGGACTCCCGGTAGGAGCCGATGGCAAGCTCCTCGGAGCGGGCGTTGACGACGTTTGCGTTGGGGATCTCGGCCGCGTCGATTGCCCGCTGGATGAACTCGCACTTGCGGCCGATCGACTCGATCAGCTCGAGCTGTGAATCCGGTAGAGCCACAGCTAGCACAAGGCCTGGAAACCCAGCTCCAGAGCCAATATCAGCGATTCTATCGGCGCTAGCCAGCTCGTCTATCTCGAGCCCGGTCAGGCTGTCCGCGACATGCACCTGCCAGGCGCGTGCCGGCATAGTAATGGAGCTGACCGAAGCTCTCTCCTCCTCCAGCAGCTCAAGGATGCGCGTGAACGCCGCTCGTTGCTGTGCGCTGAAGGGGCCTCCCGGTAGGGGCGGAACGTCTTGTACTTTTTCGTCATCAGCCATCGTCGACAGCCACAAGCGCGGCACCGAAAAAGTTAAGTGGAGCCCCTACCGGGAGGCCCCTACTCGGAGACCAAAGGAGCGACGACCACGCAGCGACGCGGCTCGTCCCCTTCGCTGTAGGTCTCGACGCCAGAGCGATCCTTGAGGTGTTCGTGGACCACGCGCCGTTCCTGGGCGCTCATCGGATCCATCTCGACCGTGACGCTGCCGTCCAGCGCCTGCTCCGCAGCCCGGTCCGCGCGCGCAGTAAGCACCTCGCGGCGGCGCTCCCGGTAGCCCGACGCATCGAGCACCACCCGCTTGCGGTCGCGGAGTCCACGAAAAGCGGCCTGGAAGCAAAGTAGCTGCAGCGCATCGATCGTCTGACCCCGTTTGCCGATCAGAAGGCCAAAGTCGTCCTCGCCGGAAACGACAGCCTCGATCCGCTCATCATCCTCCCGAATCTCAACCTCACCATCAAGGTCAAGCTCGTCGAGAACCCCCTCCACAAGCTCCCGAACCCGCTCAGCAGGCTCCTCCGGCCATTTGGTGGCATCACTCATTCCTCGCACCCTATTCGAGCAAGCTAGTGCGTGCAGAAGCCCAGATGGGGGCTTCTACCGCCTGCGCTTCTTCTTTTTCGGAGGAGGAGGTGGGGGTTTCGCTGCCGCCACCTCTTCCGGTGTAGCCACCTGCGGCGCCGGAATCAGCTTCTGAATCGTGTACTGCTGGCCGATCGTCCAGATGTTGGTCGTGATCCAGTAAAGGACGAGGCCGGCGGGGAAGGTGATTACGAAGGGGACGAAGACGAAGGGCAGGATGAACATCAGCATGCGCTGGCTTTTGTCAGCCGTAACCGCCATCACCAAACCCGAGATCAGCTGGGTGCCGACGTAAAGGATGAGGAGCGCGATCAATTCGCCGCCTGCAGCCTTGGCGGTCAGATCGTTGATGAAGAGGAAGGATGCTTCGCCGCCGCATTCCCCCGCCTTGCAGCCGATGTCGTCGGGGAGCTCGTTCTTGAGCACGTAGAAGAGGGTGATGAAGACCGGCAGCTGGGCGAGCAGCGGGATGCAGGAGGCAAAGGGGTTGACTTTGTTCTCCTGGTAGAAGCGCATCATCTCCTGCTGCATGCGTTTCTGATCGTTTTTGTACTTCTCTTTGATCTCCTTGAGCTGCGGTTGCAGCGCCTGCAGCGCCCGCATCCCTTTCAGCGATTTGTAGGTGAGCGGGATCAGTAGCGCCCGGGTGACGACGGTGAGAGCGATGATCGACATCCCCCAGCTGAGGCCCGCCTCGTCATGGAAGAAGGTCAGAACCGAGTTGCCGACGTCGATCAGTGGCTGCAGAACGTTGGCGACAGGCGTCACGTGTGGGCTCCGTGGTGGCGGTGGTACTCAGACGGATCGACCGGGCGCACCCGCAGCGTGAAGCGGTCTGGGACGGGGTCGAAGCCGCCGTGGCTTAGGGGGTTACAGCGCAGCAGGCGCCAGCAGGCAAGCACAGGGCCTCGAATCGGGCCGAAGCGGCGGATCGACTGCCCCGCGTAGGCGGAGCAGGTCGGCTCGTAGCGGCAGCGGCGGGGCAATCCGGGCGAGATCCAGCGCTGATAAGCCCCGATCGGGGCCAACAGAACCCGTTTCACGTGGAACGCTCCCGGCCGGCACCCGCTTGCTCGAGCGCCTCTTCAAGGCTCGCCTTGGCCCCGTCAGTGCCCTCCCGCTCGATCATCTCTGCGATCTCCGCACGTGCCACCAGGACGAAGTCATGCTTGTGGGGAAGCCGGTCGGCGAGGCTCCAAAAAGCCTCGCGAAGGGTCCGCTTGACCCGGTTGCGATCGACGGCACCGCCGACCTTGCGACTAACGGAGACGCCCAGCCGAATGTCACGGTCCTCTTCATCTTTGCGGGGAAAGCTGTAGAGCACGAGATAGCGCGTGGCGTGGGAGGTCCCGTCGCGATAGACGCGATCAAACTCGGCGCTGCGCGAGAGCCGGCGTCGCTTTGCCGCCATCACTCGAACCCGACTGTGGGAAGGATCATCCCGGCGTGAGGCGTTTCCGGCCTTTGGCCCGACGCCGCTTCAGGATCGCGCGCCCGCCGCGCGTCCGCATCCTTGCCCGGAACCCGTGGGTCTTGGCCCGCTTTCGCTTCTTCGGCTGATAGGTGCGCTTCATTGGCCGTCGCAGTATACGGACGCGCGGGGCGATTGACGCAAGAGACGCGTTCGAGGGAAGGTCGGTCGCCAAATCATTTCTTCGGCATTTGCGACCCCCTCCGATTCAGGCGAGGGGGGCGCCGCTATGGTCGCTCGCCGGTGCCCGATGCCTCGCCTGGACAGAGCCTCGATTCCCTCTGGGGGGAAGTTCAGCACCGCCTGCGCGGTGCTGTTCCCGAGTCCACCTTCAAGATCTGGCTCGAGCCCCTGCGGGCCGTCGGAGCGCAGGGGACGACGCTCTACCTCGCCGCTCCCGACGGGATCCGGACCTGGGTCGAGCGCCGCTATGTGACCTTGCTGCGCGAAGCGGTAAGCGAGGTCGCGCCGGCTTTGAGCGAGGTCGCCTTCGCCGGCTCAGAGGAGGTGGCAACCGGGAATGCGGGCCACGACCCGGCGGTCGAGCTCAACCCCAATTACACATTCGACCGTTTCGTGATCGGAGAGGGCAACCGGCTGGCCCACGCTGCGGCCCTCGCCGTCGCCGAGACGCCCTCTGAGGCCTATAACCCGCTCTTTCTCCACGGACCCCCAGGGCTCGGCAAGACTCACCTGCTCGGTGCGATCGCCAACTATCTGCGAGCCAATGCGCCGGCGCTCAGCGTCCGCTACACCACGGCCGAGGGCTTCACCAATGAGTTCGTCGGTGCCCTCCGCTCTTCCGGCACCGAGAAGTTCAAGAACCGCTACCGCGACCTTGACGTCCTGCTCGTCGACGACGTCCAGTTCCTGCAGGGCAAGCAGCACACCGAAGAGGAGTTCTTCCACACCTTCAACGCCCTTTACGAGGGCGGCAGCCAGCTCGTCCTCTCGGCCGATCGGCTGCCCAGCGAGCTCTCGACCCTGGAGTCACGGCTGCGCGACCGCTTCGAGTGGGGTCTGACGATCCCGGTGGAACCACCGGACCTCGCCACCCGCCTCACTGTCCTGCAGCACCTGGCCCGCGAGGCGGGCCTTGGTGCCGATGACAGCGATGCTCTCGCCGAGCTCGCGCGCGCGTATCGACGCCAACATTCGCCGGCTCCACGGCGGCCTGACCAAAGTCATCGCTCACGCCTCGCTGACCGCAAAGCCGCTCAGCCCCGAGCTGATCGCCGAGCTGATCCCCTCCCGGGCACCGGTGAGCAAACCGAGCACCGTGGAAGAGATCCAGCAACAGGTCGCTGCCGCCTTCGGTATCTCCCGGGCCGAGCTCGTCGGGTCGGGTCGGGCGGCGACACCGCTGCGGGCCAGGCAGATCGCGATTCTCCTTACCCGCGAGGCAACCGACCTCTCCCTGCCTCAGATCGGGCGTCTCTACGGCGGTCGCGATCACTCCACGATCCTCAACTCGCTGCGCCGCGCGGAGGCAACGCTCAGCGACGATGCCGACCTAGCCCGCCGGGTCGGCGAGTTGCGCTCCTCTATCCACAGCCGTCCCGGCAAAACGGCCTGACGCCGACGGCACTGTAAGAATCAGCTTTCTTCCCCAGCCATCTCCACAGCCTGAAATTCCCTTGGATATGCCGATTCCCGTCGATCTCCCTTGTTTCCACAACCACTAACTCAACTTAAGAGGACATCACTCATTTGAAGCTGACCACCAAACGCGATGAGCTTGTCTCGAAGCTATCGATCGTCTCGCGAGCAGTTTCAACCCGCGCCGCGACCCAGGCCCTCTCGGGGATTCTCCTCAGCGCTTCTGAGAACGGCGTCGCGATGGCGGCGACCGATGGTGAGATGGGATTGCGCACGGGGATGGAGGCCGAGGTCAATGGCACCGGCTCGGTGCTGCTTCCGGGCAGGCTGCTGTCCGAGCTCGCCCGCTCGCTCGGTGACGCAAACGTCGAGATCGAGTTGCGCGAGTCCGAGCGAGATGTCGAGATTCGCAGCGGCGGCTCCAGCTTCCACCTCCGAGTCCTCCCCAGCGAGGACTTTCCAAACCTCCCTGAGGAGGGGTCTGAGCCGCTGAAGATTCCCGCCGCGGCTCTGGCCGAAACGGTCGAGTTGGTTGCCCGCGCCGCTTCCCGCGATGACATGCGCCCGGTCCTCACCGGCGTGTTGGTCACCGCCACCGGCCAGGAGATGACGATGGTCGCGACCGATTCCTACCGCCTCGCCGTTAAGCGCACCGAGTTGGAGAGCTCGATTGGCGGCGAGCTCGAGGCCAACATTCCGGCCAAGACGCTGCGCGAGCTGGGCCGCCTCGTCGCCGCCGGCGAGCTCGACAACGTCGGCGTCAGCCTGCTGCCGAATCAAGCCGTTTTCAGGGCAGGGGACGTTCTCCTCAATACGAGGCTGATCGATGGCCAGTTCCCTAACTTTCGACAACTCCTGCCGGAGTCCTACGAGCACGACGTGCGACTGCCGCGCCCGGAATTCCTCGACGTGGCCCGTCGTATCAGCCAGCTCGCGCAGCGCAACGCTCCGCTGCGGCTCTCGCTCTCGCCAGGAGAGCTGAAGATCTCCGCCTCGACCCCCGACGTCGGTGACGCCGAAGAGACGATGCCGGCGGCGTTCGAAGGGGAGCCGCTCGAGATCGGCTTCAACCCGGAGTTCCTGCGCGATGGAATTGAGAGCGTCGAGGGCGACGAGGTGATGCTGCGGGTGATTTCGCCGCTTCGTCCCGGCCTGCTGCAGCCGGTTGACAACGAAGACTTCCGCTACCTCGTGATGCCGATCCGCCTCAACGTGTAGGCGGTGGGCCGGTGCTGGTCACCGCCGTAGAAGCGAAGCCGTTGCGCAGCCTGAGTGCCTCGCGGATCGAGCTGGGTGAGGGGATCGTCAGCCTGATCGGGCCCAACGGCGCCGGCAAGACCAACCTGCTCGAGGCCCTCTACTTTGCCCTCACCGGCCGCTCCTTCCGCACCTCCGACCGCCGCGAGCTGATCCCCTTTGGCGGTGACTTTGCCCGCGCCGAGGTCACGATTTGCGACGAGGACGGCGTCGAGCATCGGCTGCTCGCCTCGGTCAGCCGCGCAGAGGGACGCCGCCACCTCCTTGACGGCAACGCCACCGAGCCTGCCGACCTAGCCCGGCATCGGCCGCCGGTAGCGGTCTTCTCTCCCGACCGCCTGGCGCTGGTCAAGGGCCCGCCGGCGGAGCGTCGGGCCCACCTCGACCGCTTCGTTGCAGCGCGTTGGCCTACCCGCGCGAGCTTGAGGCAGCGCTACGGCCAGGTGTTGGCCCAGCGCAACGCCCTGGTGGCGCGACTTGCAGCCGGCCGCCCGGGGGGCGACCTCGAGGTTTGGGACACGACGTTGGCCGAGGCCGCCGAGGCTCTGATTGCCGCTCGTGCGGAGGCTGTGGCCGAGCTCGGGTTGCCCTTCTCCGAGGCCGCCGCTGACCTTGGCCTGCCCGGCGCCGCCGCGCTCGAGTACGCACCGCGAGCCACCGGGTCCGCCGCCGAGATTCGCGCTGGGCTGGCGGAGCGCCGTGAGGCGGATCTGCGTCTCGGCCGCACCTCCTGGGGCCCCCACTTGGACGAGCTGAAGATCTCGGTGGCGGAGCGATCCCTTCGCCGCTATGGATCGCAGGGACAGCAACGAGCGGGCCTTCTCTCGCTGCTTTTTGCGCGAGCGTGAGGCATTGCTCTCGGCCCGACGCGTTTCGCCGCTGCTACTGCTCGACGACGTGATGAGCGAGCTTGATCCACAGCGCCGCGAGCGATTGGTCGAGCGACTGCGTCGCGGCGGGCAGTCGCTGATCTCGGCCGCGGCCGAGGAGTCGGTTCCCTCGGGCGCGCTGGAGCGAGTGGTGCGGATGCCGTTTGACGTCGCGCGCGCGCCGCGGCATGAGCCGCCGCCGCGCTCCGCGTCGGGCCTCCGAGGCGCTGCGCTTCGCGCGCCAGCAAGCTGCGCCTAAGACGCCGCTGGCGGCGACGCAGTCGGTGTGGGAGGAGGTTGTCGGCGCGCGCATAGCGGCGGTGGCTCAGCCGGTTTCCGAACGCGAGGGAGAGGTCACCATCAGCTGCCAGGACCCGATCTGGATGCAGGAGCTCGACCTGATGCAGGAGCAGCTTCGCCAGGGTTTATGCAAGCGTCTCGGCGACGAGGCGCCACGCAGCCT
>CAVYSQ010000019.1:0-86856 GCA_963771265.1 uncultured Solirubrobacterales bacterium | reverse complement strand
CAGAGGAGCACCCGATCAAAGACTATGCCGCGGAGGCAATCACCTACCCGCGCGAGCCGGTCGCCGAGCACCTCGATGAGTACGAGCATTTCGGCAACCGTCGCCTGCGCACCGTAGGCGAGCTGATCCAGGAGGCCTTCCGGATCGGTCTCTACCGGATGGAGCGAGTCGTCCGCGAGCGGCTGACCACCGAAGACGCCGACGCGATCACTCCGCAGACGATCATCAACATCCGCCCGGTCGTCGCCGCGATGAAGGAGTTCTTCGGCTCCTCGCAGCTCTCGCAGTTCATGAGCCAGACCAACAGCCTCGACGGGCTCACTCACAGGCGTCGGCTCTCGGCGCTCGGCGCTGGTGGGCTGACCCGCGAGCGGGCCCCGATCGAGGTCCGCGACGTGCACCCGACCCATTACGGGCGGATGTGTCCGATCGAGACCCCGGAGGGACCGAACATCGGCCTGATCGGGTCGCTGTCGTCCTACGCGCAGGTCTCCGAGCACGGCTTCGTCACCACCCCCTACCTGCTGGTCAAGGACGGCACGGTCAGCGAAGAGATCGTCCACCTCGATGCGACCCAGGAGGAGGACAAGGTGATCGCCCAGGCGAACGCCGAGGTCGATCCGAAAACGCGGAAGCTGAAAGGACCGCAGGTACTGGTCCGCGCCGGGGAGCAGGAGTACGCCACCGCGCTGCCAAAGGAAGTCGAGCTGATGGACGTCTCGCCGACCCAGATCTGGTCGGTGGCGACGGCCCTGATTCCGTTTCTTGAGCACGACGACGCCAACCGGGCGCTGATGGGCTCCAACATGCAGCGCCAGGCCGTGCCCCTGCTCAAACTCGAGCCGCCTTTGATCGGCACCGGCATGGAGCGCCGCGCCGCCGTAGACAGCGGCGACGTCGTCCTCGCCAAGGATGACGGCGAGGTCGCCCACGTCGACTCGGAGTCGATCGTCGTCACCTCCGGCTCGAAGAAAGACGAGTACCCGCTGCAAAAGTTCATGCGCTCGAACCAGGGCACGATCATCCACCAGCGGCCGATCGTCTCCAGCGGGCAGAAGGTGAAAGAGGGCGACGTGCTCGCCGACGGTTCCTCGACCGCCGGTGGCGAGATCGCCCTGGGCAAGAACTGCCTGGTCGCCTTCATGTCCTGGGAGGGCTACAACTTCGAGGACGCGATCATCCTCTCCGAGCGCCTGGTCAAGGAAGACGAGATGACCTCGATCCACATCGAGGAGTACGAGATCGACGCCCGCACGACCAAGCTCGGCGACGAGGAGATCACCCGCGATATCCCCAACCGCTCCGAGGAGAGCCTGCGCAACCTCGACGAGCGCGGCATCGTCCGCGTCGGCGCCGAGGTGATCTCGGGCGACCTCCTGGTCGGCAAGGTGACGCCGAAGGGCGAGACCGAGCTGACCGCCGAGGAGAAGCTGATCCGTGCGATCTTCAAGGAGAAGGCTCGCGAGGTTCGTGACACCTCGTTGAAGGTTCCGCACGGAGAGGGTGGCGTCGTCATCGACGTGCTCACCTTCAGCCGCGACGACGGCGATGATCTGCCGCCTGGCGTCAACGACTTGGTCCGCGTCTACGTCGCGACCAAGCGCAAGATCGCCGAGGGCGACAAGCTCGCCGGTCGTCACGGGAACAAGGGTGTGATCTCGAAGATCGTGCCCGAAGAGGACATGCCTCACCTCGCCGACGGCACCCCCGTCGACGTGATCCTCAACCCGCTCGGCGTGCCGAGCCGGATGAACATTGGTCAGATCCTAGAGACGCACCTCGGCTGGGTCGCCGGCAATGGCTGGTACGACGACGGCTCCGAGGCTTACAAGCAGGCCCACTCCGACGAGGGCGACGGTCGCGTCTACGTGGCCACCTCGGTCTTCGACGGCGCCAGCGTCGAGGACGTCGACGACGCCCTGGTCCAGTGGCAGGAGCAGAACGAAGAGCGCGGCGTCGACCTCGGCGTCGACAAGCGCGAGCGTGCCGGCTCCCGCGCCGAGGGCACGATGCAGCTCTACAACGGCCGCACCGGCGAGCCCTACGAGGGCAAGGTCACGGTCGGCTACATGTACATCCTCAAGCTCCTGCATCTGGTCGACGACAAGATCCACGCCCGCTCGACCGGCCCCTACTCGCTCGTCACCCAGCAGCCGCTGGGCGGCAAGGCGCAGTTCGGTGGCCAGCGCTTCGGCGAGATGGAGGTCTGGGCGCTGGAGGCCTACGGCGCGGCGTACACGCTGCAGGAGATGCTCACGGTCAAGTCCGACGACACGGTAGGCCGGGTCAAGGCCTACGAGGCGATCGTCAAGGGCGAGAACATCCCTGAGCCCTCGATCCCGGAGTCGTTCAAAGTCCTGTTGAAGGAGATCCAGAGCCTCTCGCTCGACGCCAACGTCGTCTCCGAAGGCGGCGACGTCGAGATCTCCGAGGAGGACGACGACCTGCTGAAAGCGGCCGAGGAGCTGGGTATGGACCTGACCGGCGTTCGAGCCGACAGCTCCAACGGAGCCGCCGATGAGAAAGAGGAGCAGGTGGTGGCCGAGGGCGAGGGGGGCACCGGCGATGGAAACGGAAGCGGAGCTACGGCCGACGAGGCCGAGGCCGAGGCCAAAGAAGAGACGAAGGTGGAGGACTGATGATCGACATCAACAACTTCGACGCGATTGAGATTGGCCTCGCTTCCTCGAAGAAGATTCGCTCCTGGAGCTGGGGAGAGGTCACCAAGCCGGAGACGATCAACTACCGCACGCTGAAGCCGGAGAAAGACGGCCTCTTCTGCGAGCGCATCTTCGGTCCGACCAAGGACTGGGAGTGCTACTGCGGCAAGTACAAGAGGGTCCGCTACAAGGGCATCGTCTGCGAGCGCTGCGGCGTCGAGGTGACCCGCTCGAAGGTCCGTCGCGAGCGCATGGGTCACGTCGACCTCGCCTCGCCGGTCTCCCACATCTGGTTCTTCAAGGGCGTGCCGAGCCGGATCGGCTACCTGATCGACATGGCTCCCAAAGAGCTCGAGAAGGTCCTCTACTTCGCCGCCTCGATGGTGACCTGGGTCGACACCGAGGCACGGGACAAAGACCTAGGCAAACTCGAGAAAGAAGTGAAAAAAGTCACCGACGGCTATGCCGCCGAACAGCAGAAAAGGACGCAGGAGCTGGCGGAGTCGCTCGAGCGCCGGGTCAAGTACCTCGAAGAGGGCGGCCAGGAAAAGTTCGACGACGACGACCACATCTGGGCCGACTCGCTGAAGCTGACCGCGACGCAACTACGCAAGCTGAAGGACGACGAGCGCGCCAAAATGCTCAAAGAGCTGCGCAAAACGTTCGAGGCGGAGATATCCGACACCGAGGCCTACATCGAAGAGGCGATCGAGCGGATGGACGAAGTCTGGAAGATCTTCACCGAGATGAAGCCGAAGGACGTCGTCAACGACGAGACGGTCTTCCGCGAGTTGAAGGATCGCTTCGGCTCGCCGTTCGGTTGGGGCGAGTACTTCCGCGGCGGCATGGGTGCCGAAGCTGTGCGCGACCTGCTCGAACAGGTCGACCTGGCTGCTGAATGCGAGGAGCTCGAGCTGGTGATCAACAGCTCCAAAGGCCAGAAACAGGCCCGCGCGGTCAAGCGGCTGAAGGTCGCCTCCGCCTTCCTCAACTCGGAGAACAAGCCGGACTGGATGATCCTCGATTCCGTGCCGGTTATCCCGCCGGAGCTGCGCCCGATGGTGCAGCTCGACGGTGGCCGCTTCGCGACGTCGGACCTCAACGATCTCTACCGGCGTGTGATCAACCGAAACAACCGGCTGAAAAGGCTGCTCGACCTCGGCGCACCCGAGATCATCGTCAACAACGAGAAGCGAATGCTGCAGGAGGCCGTCGACGCACTGTTCGACAACGGCCGCCGCGGCCGCCCGGTCACCGGGCCCGGCAATCGCCCGCTGAAGTCGCTCTCGGACATGCTCAAGGGCAAGCAGGGCCGCTTCCGGCAGAACCTGCTTGGTAAGCGTGTCGACTACTCCGGCCGCTCGGTGATCGTCTCCGGCCCGAGCCTGCAGCTGCAGCAGTGCGGCCTGCCGAAGCTCATGGCGCTGGAGCTCTTCAAGCCGTTCATCATGGCCCAGCTGGTCGAGCGCAAAGCGGTGCAGAACATCAAGGCGGCCAAGAAGATGGTCGAGTCGATGGTGCCCGAGGTCTGGGACGTGCTCGAGGAAGTCATCCACGAGCACCCGGTGCTGCTCAACCGCGCGCCGACCCTGCACCGTCTCGGCATCCAGGCCTTCGAACCGATTTTGGTCGAGGGCAAGGCGATCCAGGTCCACCCCCTCGTCTGCCACGCTTTCAACGCCGATTTCGACGGCGACCAGATGGCGGTCCATGTGCCGCTCTCCGCCGAGGCCCAGGCCGAGGCGCGGGTGCTGATGCTCTCCGCCAACAACATCCTCTCGCCGGCCCATGGCGCGCCACTGGCGACGCCGACCCAGGACATGGTGCTGGGGATCTACTACCTCACCTACGGCCCGTCGGCCGAGGAGCTGGTCAAGCGCGACGAGGAGCTGAAGAAGGGCAAAAGCCCAAACGGCAATGCGCCAAAGGTCTTCCGCTCATCGCAAGAGGCCGAGCTGGTCTACGAGAACGGCGGCTGCAAGCTGCACGATCTGGCCGAGTACCGTCGGGCCGGGCACGAGCACTTCCTGACCACGGTCGGGCGGATCATCTTCAACGAGAAGATCGAGCGTGCCCTTTCCGTCGCGCTCGATGATGAGTTCGACCCGGAGGGCTTCGTCTTCGCCAACCAGGCGCTGAAGAAGCGCGACGTCAACGAGATGGTCTCCGACCTGGTCGAGGCTTACGGTGCCCCGGCGGTCTCGCGGGTGCTGGATGCCTTCAAGGACCTCGGCTTCCACTACGCCAGCCAGGCGGGCATCACGGTCGCCAAGAACAACGTCGTCTCGCCGCCCAGCAAGGCGGAGATCCTCGATCGCTACGAGAAACAGACGGCGGCGATCCAGGGCCAGTACGACGACGGCTACATCACCGCCGAGGAGCGCCACGAGGCGGTCACGGGGGAATGGAACAAAGCGACCGACGAGGTTGCCCAGGCGATGGAGGACAACCTCGACGAGCTCAACCCGATTTTCATGATGGCTAACTCGGGGGCTCGTGGCTCGTTCAAACAGATTCGCCAGCTGGCCGGGATGCGCGGCCTGATGGCCAACCCGAAAGGCGAAATCATCGAGCGGCCGATCAAGGCCAACTTCATGGAGGGCCTCTCGGTGCTGGAGTACTTCATCTCCACCCACGGTGCTCGAAAGGGCCTGGCCGACACGGCGCTGCGCACGGCCGACTCGGGTTACCTGACCCGGCGCCTGGTCGACGTCGCACAGGACGTGATCGTCCGCGATGAGGACTGCAAGACCAAAGAACACATCGAGATGGCGCTGCGCAAGGACGATGACTCGCTCAACGACAACCTCTTTGGCCGCCTGGCGGCGAAAAAGCTCGAAACCAAACGCGGTCGCGAACTGCTCAAGCGAAACCAGGAGATAACCCTCCCGGACGTCGAGGCGATTGCAGAGGCCTTCGGCGACGAGGAGATCACGATCCCGGTCCGCTCGACCCTGAAGTGCGAGGCCGAGTCCGGCGTTTGCCGGGCCTGTTACGGGGTTGCTCCGGCGACTGGATCGACCGTCGACATCGGCGACGCGGTGGGAATCATCGCCGCCCAGTCGATCGGCGAGCCCGGCACCCAGCTGACCATGCGTACCTTCCATACCGGCGGCGTTGCCGGCCAGGACATCACCCAGGGCCTGCCGCGCATCGTCGAGCTCTTCGAGGCGCGTAAACCGAAGGGCCTGGCACAGATGGCCGAAGAGGCCGGCAAGGTCTCGGTCGAGGAAACCGACAAAGCGCTGAAAGTGATCATCACAGAGTCAAGCGGCGAGGAGCACAGCTACAGCTTCCCGCCCCGCACCCGCCTGCACGTCGCCGACGGCGACAAGGTCGAGGTCGGCCAGCAGCTCAACGAGGGCTCGCTGTATCCGGCTGACCTGCTGGCGATTCGCGGCCGCACGGATGTCGAGCTCTACCTCGTCGCCGAGGTACAGAAGGTCTACCGGGCGCAGGGCGTCGACATCAACGACAAGCACATCGAGCTGATCGCGCGGCAGATGCTGAGGAAGACGAGGATCGATTCGAAGGGCTCGACCGAACTGCTGCCGGGCCAGCTCGAGGATCGCGGCGCGCTCAAACGGCTCAACAAACAGATCAAGGCGGATGGCGGTACGGCGGCCAAAGGCGAGGAGGTCATCCTCGGCATCACCAAGGCCTCGCTGGCGACCGAGTCGTTCCTCTCCGCGGCCTCCTTCCAGGAGACGACCAAGGTGCTCACCGATGCGGCGCTGGAGGGCAAACGCGACAAGCTGGTTGGCCTCAAGGAGAACGTCATCATCGGCAAGTTGATCCCCGCCGCGACCGGGCTCAAGCACTACCGCACGCTGGCGGTCGAGCCGGCAATCCCGATCGAGCCGCCCTCAGACGACGATCTGCTCGACGAAGACGAGCTGGCGGCCGAGCTGGGCGTCGACGGTGCCGAGGCGCCGGTGGAGAGCTTCGGGCCTTCGTTTGCGGAGGAGCTCGAGGAGCTGGCGCAGGAGATCGAGTCGAACTCGGAGGACAAACCGGCGTCGTAGTTCGCTGGTGGTGGAGGGGCGGGGTGCCCCTCCTGCTTGCTGGGTTTTTCGGCTGAAACGCTGAGGCCGTCCGAGGTGGTTTGCCGGCCGAAAAACTAACGCCGCTGCACAGGAGGGGCACCCCGCCCCTCCTTACGAGCGCCTGCGGTCGTCCGAGTTCGGCTCCATTCCTGCCGAGCTTCGATGGACAGTTGTGCCCCCTATAGGGGGTAAAAAGCTCCATGAAACGCGAAACGGCCGGGGCGCTTGCCCCGGCCGTTGCGTGGATGCGGCGCTTGCTAGTTGCTGCTGCCGCCGGTGAGGCAGTAGGCGAACACCGTCAGGGTGCTGGCTGCGCCGTTGTTGTTTTTGGCTTGGTAGAGCCAGCCGTTGGCGCTGCGGAGTGAGGAGGTCATCTCGACTCCGAAGTTGCCGGGCTGGGCGCCGCCGCTGATCACGGTCGTGCCGGCCGGGCACTGCACCGAGACGCCATTGGTCGTGTTGGCCGCAATCCCGGTGCTGTTCGACACCTGGATGATCGTGCCGAGCTCGGAGGCGCGGACCGAGCCGGTCTGCAGCTCGCTCGAGCCGACCGAGTTGGAGCCGAGGTCGTCCTGGGTGAGGGACTGGTCGGCAACCTCGGACGATGCGACGGCGTTGTCGGCGATCTCATCCGCTTTGACTGCGTCTTTCGCAATCTCGTCGGAGTTGACCGCGTCTTTGGCGATCTCGTCGCTGCCGACCGAGTCGGTGGCGAGGTCGGTGGCCGTCACGGTGGCGTCGGCGATTTTGGGTGAGCTGACCGCGTTGTCGCGGAGGTCAACCGTGCGGACCGTGCTGTCGACGATTTGCGCCGAGCGGACGGTGTTTTTGCCAACCGCCAGGGCGGAGCCGGTGAAGGCCAGGAACAGCGCCAGGCAGCTGATCACGAGGGCGGGGGAGGGGCGGAATGAGCGGGTCTTGCGAGTCATCGGAAGTGTCCTTTCGTTTGTTTTTGAATCCGATGGGCTCAGCTTCGAACGGATCTCCCTTTCGCTCTACGGACCCCAGGGGTGAACCCGCTCACCCCCTGTGCCTGCGGGATGGGTAAATTTGGCTGCGTGGCCAGCGCGGAAAAGGTGTGCATCATTGGGGCCGGATCCTCTGGGCTGACTGCTTGCCAGGTTCTGGGTGCGCGTGGGGTGCCGTTCGACTGCTTCGAGAAGGGGTCGATGATCGGCGGCAACTGGCGCTATGAGAACGACAATGGGACGTCGTCCGCCTACCGGTCCCTGCACATCAACAGCGCCCGGAAGCTCATGTCCTACAAGGCCTTTCCGATGCCTGAGGACTATCCGGACTACCCCAGCCACTACCAGGTGGCCAAGTACTTCGACGACTACGCCGAGCGATTTGGCCTTGCCGACAAGATCACATTCCGCACTGAGGTCGTTGCTGCCGAGCCGAGCGGGGAGGGATGGGAGGTAACCGTTGAGGACGCCGACGGCGAGCGGCGGACCGAGTCCTACCGGGCCGTGCTTGTCGCCAACGGCCACCACTGGAAACCGCGCTGGCCTGAACCCCCCTTCGCAGGCGCCGATCAGTACGAGGGCGAGCAGATGCACGTCCACCACTACCGTGAGCCCGACGTGCTCGAGGGCAGGCGCGTGCTGGTGCTCGGGATCGGCAACTCCGCCGTCGACGTCGCGGTTGAGTCGAGCCGAATTGCAGAGAAAACCTTCCTCGCGATGCGGCGCGGGGCCTACGTTCTGCCGAAGTTCCTCGGTGGCAAGCCGATCGACGAAGCCTCACCCCCGATTAGCACCTACCTGCCGATGTCGGTGCGGCGTTTCTTCATGAGCCGGCTGCTGAAGATGACGGTCGGCGAGATGACCGATTACGGCTTGCCGAAGCCCGATCACAAGCTGCTCGAGGCTCATCCAACGGTCTCCTCGGAGCTCCTGCCCCGAATCGGCCATGGCGACATCGCGGTCAAGCCAAACCTGGATCGCTTCACGGGCGGCCGCAACGTCCGCTTCGATGATGGCAGCGAAGAGGAGATCGACCTCGTCGTTTACTGCACCGGCTACGAGATCGAGTTCCCGTTCCTAGGCGAGAGCGTCTTCGCCGCTCAGGACAACCGCATGCCCCTATACAAACGCGCCGTCTCCGCCGAGAACCCTAGCCTCTACTTCATCGGCTTCATCCAGCCCCTAGGCCCGATCATGCCTCTTGCAGAGGCCCAGTCCGAATGGGTAGCCGACCTGCTGACGGAGGGAGCGGGTCTACCCCCAGCTAACGAGATGCGCGCCGAGATTGCCGCCTATGAACGCTGGATGGACAAGCGCTTCGTGTCCTCCAAGCGCCACACGATCGAGGTCGACTTCTACCCTTACCTTCGGGAGATCCGCCGCGAGCGGCGGCGAACTAGGCAGGCGGCTTAGTGGCTGGTTGAGGGGGAGGAGACGGGGTGTCCCTCTCCCTTGCTGGGTTTTTTCGTCTGAGGAGCCAAGGGCTGTCCGAGGTTGCCTCCGGGACGAAAAACAGGACGCCGCTGCGTGAGAGGGACACCCCGTCTCCTCCTCACGGCACCAGCCGCCCCGCCCGGGAGGGGGTGCGGTCCACGGGGCCGGGGCTGTGGGCGCCAGCGGTTGAAGCCCTCGCCGCCGGATTCCTCGGCCGAGGCGTCTGCCTCCGGGGCCTTGCTTGCCCACCAGACGAGCCAGAGGGCGCCCAAGACCGGAATCTTCAGCACGACCAGCAGGAAGAAGATAGGGAGCCATCCCTCCATCGGGTCAGTGTACCCACCGCCAATGGGCTGAAAAACGGGAGTCGGGTGCGTCTAAGCCCGTCGGCAGGTCAAAGGCCGTTGGCCCAGGCCGTGAGAGCTTCGAACTGGACCTCCTCGAGGCCGAGCTGGGGCTCGGTCGGGACGAGTAGCGTCGGCTCCTCGCGTCCCCGCGCCCACTCATAACAGCTCTCGTCGAAGCTGTCGTCGATCCAGGCCAGCGGCCTGCCCTTGCCGTACTCGTCCAGCGGCCCCAGCTTCCAGTGGGCCGATCCAAAACGGGCGGCTCCGTCGAAGTTGAGGACCGGCAGCTCGGGCAGACCGAGGATGTTGGGCAAATAGTCGTTCGCTTTCTCCTCCCAGCCCGTTGCCCAGACCAGGTCGTAAAGCTGGCTCAGCCGTTTCAAGCGGAAACCCGCCATCAGCGAGATGCAGTGCACCATTCCGTCAACCAGCTCGAACTTGGCTTCAGTCCGGTCCGGCGGCTCGTCGAAGCCGAACAGGGAGATGACCCCGTCTACATCCACGGCGAGGATGGGCCGGCTCATGGAAGCCAGGCTAGCTACCAGCGGTAGTGCGCGAAGGCCTTGTTGGCCTGCGCCATGCGATAGATGTCGTCCTTGCGCTTCCACGCACCGCCGGCCTGCTGGAGCGAGTCGAGGATTTCGCTGGCGAGGCGCTCCGACATCGAGTACTCGCGGCGGTTGCGGGCGAAGTCGACCAGCCAGCGCACCGCCAGGGTGCGGGCACGGCGGGCGGGAACCTCGACCGGCACCTGGTAGGTGGCGCCGCCGACCCGTCGCGAGCGAACCTCGAGCACCGGGGTCAGCTGTTTGATCGCCGCCTCGAGCGTCTCGACCGGATCCTCGCTGGAGCGCTCGCCGACGATCGCCAAGGCGTCATAGACGATCCGCTCGGCAAGTGACTTCTTGCCATCGCTCATCACCTTGTTGATCAGCTGCTGGACGAGCCGGTTGCGGTAACGGGCGTCGGGTTCGACCGGTCGGATCGTTGCGGCGGAACGGCGCGGCACTAGGAGGCCTTGACCCCGTAAAGCGAGCGGGCCTGCTTGCGGTCGGAGACGCCGGCCGCATCGAGGGTGCCGCGGACGACCTTGTAGCGGACGCCCGGCAGATCCTTGACCCGGCCGCCGCGAACCAGCACCACCGAGTGCTCCTGCAGGTTGTGGCCCTCGCCGGGGATGTAGGTGGTGACCTCCATCCCGTTGGTCAGGCGCACACGGGCGATCTTGCGCAGGGCGGAGTTCGGCTTCTTCGGCGTTACCGTGGCGACGCGGGTGCAGACGCCTCGCCGCTGCGGCGCCGCGACGCTCTTCTTCCGCCCTTGGCCCGACTTGAGGCCCGGCGTCGTCGTCTTCTTCTTAGGCCGCTTGCGGCCCTTGCGAATAAGTTGGTTCGTGTTCGGCACGGGCGGGCATGGTAGCGGGCCGCGAGCTTTGGGGCTGCAACGAGGAGCGCTCCGCCCAGCATCAAGCCGGCCGCGGCGGCGATCTGCGCGTAGAAGCCGTCGTAGAGGACGGCCTCGGCGCCGGAGAAGCGCGACGCCTCGCGCGACCGGTGTCGAGGCCGGCAGGGAGATCGACGAGGAGGATCACGGCGAGGCTGAGCAGCCCGAGGGCAAAGATGATCCGGCCCAGCCCGCGCCGGCGATCGTTGCGCAGGACGGCGAGCGCGAGGGCGGCGGCGAGCACGGCGACCGGAATCAAGAGGAAGGCATGGGCATCGCCGGCACGTTCGGCACCGACGGTGGGAGCGCTAGCAGCAGGCAGGCCCGCGTAACCCGATTGGCCGATCTCGACGGCACGGTAATCGACGAACTGAGCTGCGATCAGGCAGACGGCCGAGCCTACGATGGTGAGGCTGATCGCCCGCTGTGGTGTCAGCACGGCGCTAGCCCGAGTCGCCCCGCGTCCCGCCAGGGTGGCGCCGCGCAGCAAGCCCCGTTCGAGCCGGGCCAGCAGGCGGAAGAGGAGCACGCCAAGCGGACGCGCCCGCTTGGCCAACGTCCGACTGAAGCGCAGGCCGATCCTCGAAAGCCGCCGGCCGGCGTGCGACAGCGGCGGCCAGGCCCGCTGCAACTGTCGGTCGACTGCCCTGTCGAGCCTGCGCGTCGCTGCTATCATCGCGCGTCGCTCAGGCTTCTTTTTCGCAGTTCGTTTCGCCGGGCCCGCGAGGGCCTTTTTCATGCGCCGATCCCGGCGGCTCTTGCCGGTAGGCCCCGATTTCTTAGATCTCTTTCGTCCCCACTTCATAAAGGCAACCGCTTACCTTAAGACCATGGCACGCTCTTTCCCCCTAGAGAAAACGCGCAACATCGGGATCATGGCGCACATCGACGCCGGCAAGACGACGACGACCGAGCGCATCCTCTACTACACCGGCCGCACGCACAAAATCGGCGAGGTCCACGAGGGCGCCGCGGTGATGGACTGGATGGAACAGGAGCAGGAGCGCGGCATCACGATCACCTCCGCCGCGACCGCCTGTGAGTGGAAGGACCACCGGATCAACATCATCGACACGCCCGGCCACGTCGATTTCACGGTCGAGGTCGAGCGCAGCCTGCGCGTCCTCGACGGCGCAGTCGCCGTCTTCGACGCCGTCGCCGGAGTCGAGCCGCAGTCGGAGACCGTTTGGCGCCAGGCCGACAAGTACAAGGTGCCGCGCTTCGCCTACATCAACAAGATGGACCGCACCGGCGCCGACTTCTTCAACGCCGTCGAGACGATGAAGGACCGGCTCGGCGCCAACCCGCTGCCGATCCAGCTGCCGATCGGCAGCGAGGGCGACTTCGTCGGGATCGTCGATCTGATCGAGATGAAGGCGCTGGTCTGGAAAGACGAGCTGGGGACGGAGTTCGAGACCGTCGAGATCCCCGCCGACCTCGTCGACCAGGCCGAGGAATACCGCACCCAGCTGATCGAGGCTTGCGCCGACTACGACGACGAGCTGATGGAGGCCTATCTGGCCGAGGAGGAGATCCCCCACGAGCGGATCGCGAAATCCCTTCACCGCGCCTGCCTCGACACCAAGGTGACGCCGGTCCTCTGTGGCTCCTCGTTCAAGAACAAGGGGGTGCAGCCGCTGCTCGACGCGGTTGTGGAGATGCTGCCCTCGCCGCTCGAGGTTCCACCGGTCACCGGCCTCCTCCCAGCGGGCAAGGGCGAAGACGAGCCGACCGAGGCTGAGCGCCCCGCTGACGACAACGGCCCCTTCGCTGCGCTGGCCTTCAAGATCATGACCGACCCCTACGTCGGCAAGCTGACCTACTTCCGCGTCTACTCGGGCAAGCTCGAAGCCGGCGGCCGAGTGCTCAACGTCAAAACGGGCAAGACCGAGCGGATCGGGCGCCTGTTGATGATGCACGCGAACAGCCGCGAGGAGATCGAGGAGGTCTACTCGGGCGACATCTGCGCCGGCGTCGGCCTCAAGGAAACGGGTACCGGCGACACGCTGGCCGCGCCCGATGCCCCGATCGCCCTGGAGAGCATCGAATTCCCCGAGACGGTGATCGCGGTTGCGATTGAGCCGAAAACGAAAGCCGATCAGGAGAAGATGGGGACCGCCCTGCAGCGCCTCGGCGAGGAGGACCCAACCTTCCGGATTGAATCCGACGAGGAAACCGGCCAGACCTTGATCCACGGCATGGGCGAGCTCCACCTCGAGGTGATCGTCGACCGCATGCTGCGTGAGTTCAAAGTCGACGCCAACGTCGGCAAGCCGCAGGTCGCCTATCGCGAGACGATCCGCAAGGAGGTCAAGAAGGTCGAGGCGCGCTTCGTCCGCCAGACCGGTGGCCGCGGCCAGTTCGGCCACGTCGTGATCAACGCGGAGCCGGCGCCCGGAGAGGGTTTCGAGTTCGTCAACAAAATCAAGGGCGGCGCCATCCCTGGCGAATACATCGGCCCGGCCGAACAGGGGATGAAAGAGGCGCTGGAGAACGGCGTCAAAGCCGGCTACCCGATGGTGGACGTCAAGGTCGAACTCGTCGACGGCTCCTTCCACGACGTCGACTCCTCGGAGATGGCTTTCAAAATCGCCGGCTCGATGGCGATCCAGGAGGCCGCCCGCAAGGCCGACCCAGTCCTGCTTGAGCCGGTGATGGCGGTCGAGGTGGTCACCCCCGAGGACTTCCTCGGCGACGTGATCGGCGACCTCTCGAGGCGGCGCGGCAAAGTCCAGGGCCAGGAGCAGCGTGGCAACGCGCTCGCAGTGCAGGCCTTTGTCCCGCTCGGCGAGATGTTTGGCTACGCGACCGATCTGCGCTCCTCGACCCAGGGCCGCGCCACTTACACGATGCAGTTTGAGCGCTACGAGGAGGTCCCGACCAACATCGCCGAGGAGATTGTCGAGCACCGCTCGGGGGAGCCGGTAGGAGCCACCTCGTGAATCTGGCTATATTTCCCAGGTTCGCCCGCAGGCAGCAGGTTCCCGGCTGCCAGGCAGTTGCAAAAAGAGTGAAACACTCAAGTCAGACAGAACCCGATTTCGAAAGGTAGAACGGAGAGCGATGTCAAAGGAGAAGTTCGAGCGCGATAAGCCGCACGTGAACGTCGGCACGATCGGTCACATCGACCACGGCAAGACGACGCTGACGGCCGCGATCACTACCACGCTCTCCGGCAAAGGCGACACCGAAGCGAAGAGCTTCGCTGAGATCGACAACGCCCCGGAGGAGAAGGAGCGCGGGATCACGATCGCGACCTCGCACGTCGAGTACGAAACCGAGAACCGCCATTACGCCCACGTCGATTGCCCGGGCCACGCCGACTACGTCAAGAACATGATCACCGGCGCGGCGCAGATGGATGGCGCGATCCTGGTCGTCTCGGCTGCCGACGGCGTGATGCCGCAGACTCGCGAGCACATCCTGCTCGCCCGTCAGGTCAACGTCCCGCACGTCGTCGTCTTCCTCAACAAGGTCGATCAGGTCGATGACGACGAACTGATCGAGCTGGTCGAGGAGGAGGTCAAGGAACTCCTCGACGAGTACGACTTCCCCGGCGACGACACCCCGATCGTCAAAGGCTCGGCGCTGAAGGCGCTGGAGGGCGACGAAGACGCCCAGAAGGCGATCTTCGAACTGGCCGAGGCGCTCGACACCTACATCCCGGAGCCGGTGCGCGACCTCGACAAGCCCTTCCTGATGCCGATCGAGGACATCTTCTCGATCACCGGCCGCGGCACCGTTGCCACCGGCCGCGTCGAGCAGGGCATCGTCAACACCGGCGAGGAGGTCGAGATCGTCGGCATCAAGGACACGACTACGACCGTCGTCACCGGGGTCGAGATGTTCCGCAAGCTTCTCGATCAGGGTCAGGCCGGCGACAACATCGGCGCCCTGCTGCGCGGCACCAAGCGCGAGGAGATCGAGCGCGGGCAGGTTCTCTGCAAGCCGGGCTCGATCACGCCGCACACCAAATTCAAAGCCGAGGTCTACTGCCTGAAGAAGGAGGAGGGTGGCCGTCACACGCCGTTCTTCTCCGGCTACCGGCCTCAGTTCTACTTCCGCACGACCGACGTGACCGGGATCGCCAACCTCCCCGAGGGGACCGAGATGGTGATGCCGGGAGACAACGTCGAGATGACGATCGAGCTGATCCAGCCGATCGCGATGGACCAGGGTCTGCGCTTCGCTATCCGCGAGGGTGGCCGGACCGTTGGCTCGGGGGTCGTCGCAGAGATCATCGAGTAGCAGTAATCAGGGGCGGGCCGTCCGCCTGCCCTCGCCGCTCTTGCGGCGGAAAACTTAAAAGACATACGACCAGGGGCGGCGCCCCACCACCAAGGGGCGGCGCCCCTTCGGCGCGGTGAAGACCGCGGCGGAAGAAAAAGAAGAGAGACAACCCGTGGCGACTATCGCGGCCCAGAAAATTCGAATCCGACTAAAGGCGTACGACCACGACGCCATAGATCGGGCTGCCCGCGAGATCGTCGAGACGGCGGAGCGAACCGGCGCCAGCGTCTCCGGTCCGGTCCCGCTGCCCACTGAGAAAAACGTCTACTGCGTGATCAAGTCTCCGTTCAAGGACAAGGACTCACGCGAGCACTTCGAGATCCGCACCCACAAGCGGCTGATCGACATCCTGCAACCGTCGCCGAAAACCGTTGACTCGCTGCAGCGGCTCGACTCGCTGCCCGCCGGCGTCGACATCGAGATTCGCCTTTAGGCACCGAGATGGCTGCGATCCTCGGCAAGAAGCTCGGCATGACCCAGGTCTTCCGCGAGGACGGCACCGTCGTTCCCGTAACGGTGATCGAGGCCGGCCCTTGCAAGGTGACCGCAGTACGCGAGGCTGAGCGCGACGGTTACACGGCCGTGCAGCTCGCCTTCGACGAGGTCAAGATCTCCAAGCTGAGCAAGGCCGAGCTGGGCCACCTGATGAAGGCCGGCGCTCCGCCCATGCGGCATCTGGCTGAGTTCCGCGACGAGGACCTCGGCGCCGAGGAGGGTCCCAAGGTCGGCGACGACGTAACCGTTGCGGCCTTCGAGGCCGGCCAGCGGGTGAAAGTCTCTGGTATCTCGATCGGCAAGGGCTTCCAGGGCGGGATCAAGCGCCACAACTTCAGCCGCGGCCCAGTCACCCACGGCTCCCACAACGTCAGGGCGCCGGGCTCGATCGGCGCCAGCGCCTTCCCGGGCCGCGTCTTCAAAGGTCAGCGGATGCCTGGCCAGATGGGCAACAAGCGGACGACCCAGCGTGGCCTCGAGGTGGCCGACATCGACGCCGAGCGCAACCTGCTGCTGCTCAAGGGCTCGGTGCCCGGCGGACGCAACGCGCTGCTGGAGGTGAGGACCGATGGCTAAAGCTGCTGTGCTCGGCAAGACGACCAAAGCGGATCTGCCGAAAGAGCTCTTCACCGAGCCCTTCCACCAGTCGCTCGTGCACGAGACGGCGCGCGCCGACCTGGCATCCCGTCGCCGTGGTACCGCCTCGACCCTGACCCGTGGCGAGGTCGCCTTCACCACCGCCAAGGCTTGGCGGCAGAAGGGAACCGGTCGCGCTCGCGTGGGCACGCTCGGCGTCTCCAGCCGCTTCGGCGGTGGCGTCACCTTCGGTCCCAAGCCCCGCCACTACACCGTCAAGGTCAACCGCAAAGCGCGCCGCAAAGCGATGCGGGCGGCGCTTTCCGTGCACGCCGAGCGCGGCAGCGTCGCCGTGCTCGATCCCGCGGACTTCGAGACCCCTTCGACCAAGGCCGCCGCCCAGGCACTGGAGAAATGGGGCGCGAAGCGGCCGACGCTGATTGTCCTAGACGCCGAGGAGACGGGTGCGCTGAAGAGCTTCCGCAACATCGCCCGGGTCACCGTCGCCGAGGTTGGCGCCATCGGCGTCGCCGACGTGATCGGCGCCGCCTCACTGGTCATCTCCGAAAAAGCGCTGGAGACGCTGAAGGAGAGGCTGGGCTAGTGGTGTCCACTCCCTTCGCATTGCACCTGAAATGGCGGCCTCGGGCTGCCGCCATGCTGCGTCCTCAGTCGGCCACGTACCTCCAGGTACGCGGCCTCCCTGCGTCCTTGCCTGGCGACATCCGAGTCGCGCCATTTCAGGCACCCCGCTCAGGGAGGGGACACTGATGCACGCGCGCAACATCATCATCCGCCCGGTCGTCTCGGAGAAGAGCTACGCCCTGATCGGCGAAGGCAAGTACACGTTTAGGGTCGATGATCGTGCGCACAAGACCCAGATCGCCGCAGCGGTCGAAGAGATCTTCGACGTTGGCGTCGCCCAGGTGCGGACCTCCAAGGTGCGGCCGAAGCCCAAGCGCCGCAATCTGAGCAAAGGCCGCACCCGAGGCTGGAAGAAGGCCGTGGTCCAGTTGTCGCCGGGCGAGCGGATCGAGCTGTTCGAAGGCGCCGAGACTGCGTAGGGAGAGAGATGCCGAACCGCAAAACCAAACCGACCAGCCCGGGACGCCGCTTCGCCACCTACCCCCTGCGCGAGCAGCTGACCGCCACAGAGCCCGAGGCGAAGCTCACCGAGGGACTGCGCAAGACCGGTGGCCGTAACGCGAACGGCCGCATTACCGCGCGCCATCGCGGCGGTGGCGCCAAGCGCCGCTACCGCAGGATCGACTTCAAGCGCCGCAAGGACGGCGTGCCGGCGAAGGTCGCCAGCATCGAGTACGACCCGAACCGCAGCTGCTACATCGCGCTGATCCACTACGCCGACGGTGAGAAGAGCTACATCCTCGCGCCGGCCGGGCTAACTCCGGGCGACACCGTCCAGTCGGGCGAGGGAGCCGACATCAAACCGGGCCACACCCTCAGCCTTGGGGAGATGCCGACCGGCACGATCGTCCACAACGTCGAGCTGACCGCCGGCCAGGGGGGCAAGATGGGACGCGCCGCCGGAACCGCGATTCAGCTGGTTGCCAAGGAGGGGGAGATGGTGACCCTTCGCCTGCCCTCGACCGAGATGCGGATGGTGCGAGCGGAGTGCCGGGCCACGATCGGCCAGCTCTCCAACGCCGAGCACCAGAACATGAAGATCGGCAAGGCCGGTCGCAACCGGCACAAGGGCAAGCGGCCGCAGAGCCGCGGCGTGGCAATGAACCCCGTCGACCACCCACACGGCGGCGGCGAGGCCCACCACACCCCCGGCGGGCACCCGGTCACCCCATGGGGCAAGCCGACGCTCGGTTACCGCACCCGCAAGAAGGGCAAGCAGTCTGACCGCTACATCGTGCGCGGCCGACGCCGCGGGAAGAAGAAGAGGTAAGCGACAAGATCATGGGACGCTCGACCAAAAAGGGACCGTGGGTGGAAGCGGCGCTGATGAAGCGGATCTCGGCGATGAACGAGGCCGGTCAGAAGCAGATGGTCAAAACCTGGTCGCGGACCTCGACGATCTTCCCCGACATGGTCGGCCACACGATCGCCGTCCACGACGGCCGCAAGCACGTGCCGGTCTTCATCTCCGAGTCGATGGTCGGTCACAAGCTCGGCGAGTTTGCGCCGACGAGGACCTTCCGCGCCCACTCCGGTACCGGCAAGGGCGGCGATTAGGGATGGCGCTCGAGAAGAAGCAGCGGGATCCCAGCACCCCCGGATCAAAAACTAAAAAAGATGGGGGTAAAAAAGGCGAGGGGAAAACGCCTGCGAAAAAATCCGCATCGAAAAAAGAGACGGCAAAAAAAACTTCCCCCAAAAAACAGCCGACGAAAAAAGAAGGCGCGAAAAAACCGGCTGCAAAAGCGGACGCCAAGAAAGAGCCGGCGAAAAAAGAGACTCCGAAAGCGAAACCGGCGCCGATCGTCGTCCGTGCCAGCTCCCGTTACGTGCGCGTCGCGCCGCGCAAGGCCCGCCTTATCGCCGACCAGGTCCGCGGTCTGCAGATCGATCGTGCTCGCGCCCTGCTCCAGTTCTCGCCGCGCGGTGCGGCGCGGGACATCGGCAAGCTGATCGAGTCGGCGGCTGCCAATGCGGAGAACAATCACGACCTGATCGCGGATGAGATGAGAGTTGCCGAGATCACCGTCGACGAAGGCCCGACGCTGCGCCGTTTCCGGCCGCGCGCGCTTGGCCGGGCGACGCCGATCAACAAGCGAACCAGCCACATCGCGGTGGCGCTAAGCCCCGAAGGCGAGGATTTCTAAATGGGACAGAAGATCCATCCCGGCGGCTTTCGCGTCGGCTACATCCAGAACTGGAAGTCGAATTGGTTCGACGAGAAGGGCTTTGCCGACGTGCTCGAGGAGGACTTGAAGATCCGTGCACACATCGAAGGCAAACTCGCTCACGCGGGGCTCTCGAGCATCACGATCGAGCGCCGCGGTGAGGTCTCCGTCGATATCCACACCGCCCGCCCGGGCATCGTGATCGGCAAGTCAGGCAGCGAAGTCGACGCCCTGCGCAAGGAGCTACACAAGCTGACCGGCAAGCCGGTCAAGGTCAACATCCGCGAGGTGAAGCGCCCCGAGCTCGACGCCAAACTGGTCGCCCAGTCGATCGCCGAGCAGCTGCAGAACCGGGTCGCCTTCCGGCGGGCGATGAAACGCGCCCTGACTTCGGCGATGCGCTCCGGCGCCAAGGGCGTGAAGCTGCAGGTATCCGGCCGGCTCGGTGGCTCGGAGATGGCGCGGACCGAAAGCTACTCCGACGGTCGGGTACCGCTGCACACGCTGCGGGCCAACATCGACTACGGCTTCTTCGAGGCCCGAACCACTGCCGGTCGGATCGGCGTCAAATGCTGGATCAACAAGGGCGAAGTGATGCCCGAGGGATTCCGCACCGACCAGGTCCCCGACGATGGCGAGCCGCAGGGCGGTCAACGCGGTGGACGCCAGCGCGGCGGCGACAGAGGCCGCGGCGGGGGTGGTCGCTGATGCTGATGCCGAAGCGGGTCAAGCACCGCAAACAGATGCGCGGCCGCATGCGCGGCAACACCAAGGGCGGCAGCCATGTCGCCTTCGGTGAGTACGGGCTGAAGGCACTCGACCGCGGCTGGATCACCAACCGTCAGATCGAGGCCGCTCGTGTCGCGATGACCCGCAAGATCAAACGCGGTGGCAAGGTCTGGATCAACGTCTTCCCCGACAAGCCCTACACCAAGAAGCCGGCCGAGACGCGGATGGGCTCTGGCAAGGGCAATCCCGAGGGTTGGGTCGCTGTGGTCAAGCCCGGCAAAGTGATGTTCGAGCTGGCCGGCGTGCCCGAGGATCTCGCCCGCGAGGCGCTTCGCCTGGCCGGACACAAGCTCCCGATCAAGACCAAGTTCGTGCTGCGCGAGGGAGCAGAGTCGTGATGAAGGCGGCCGAGGCCCACAACATGAAAGATGACGAGCTGGTGGCAAGGCTGATCGACGCCAAACAAGAGTCATTCAATCTGCGCTTCCGTCACGCCACCGGCGAGCTGGAGAACACGTCGCGGTTGGGTCAGTCCAAACGGGACGTGGCGCGGCTGCTGACGATCGCCAAGCAGCGCGGGATCGACGTCGACAGAGAGTTGCGGAAATGAGTGATGAAGAGAAAAAAGACGCAGTAGACGAGACGCCTCAGGACGAGAGGCCCCAGGACGCGGGTCCTGTCGACGCAGGGGACCCACCTCCCCCTGCGGTAGCTAAAGCTTCCTCGGAGGAGGTCCCCCCTACGTCGCCACCCGCGTCAGAGGAGCCTACGGATGAGGAGGCTCCGGCGGCTGAGGCTGATGACTCGGCCGACTCCCCCGACGTCGAGGAGAAAGCTGCGGATTCCGAGGAGCCTGCTGCAGAAGAGAAGGCCCCTGAGTCCGAGCCCAATCCTGAGGATGAGCTTCCTTGGAAGGAGAAGCGTCGGCTGGAGAAATCGCGCCGGCCTCACAAGGTCGGCTCGCAGCAGTCACCCGAGGAGCGGAAAGCTGCTCGGCTGGCCGAGCGCAAGCGTCGTGGGGTTGAACGGCGCAAGGAACGGGCTGCGGCGAAGAAAAAGAAGACTCCGAGTACCGGGACGCCGCCTGCAGAGAAGGACGCGAATGCGGCCAAGATCCGGCAGGGGATTGTCGTCTCCGACAAGGGTCAGAAATCGATCACCGTCCGCGTCGACATCGTGCGGCGCCACCCGACCTACGAGAAGGTCATCCGCCGCTCGCGCACGCTGCACGCTCACGACGAGCAGAACGAGGCGGGCGAGGGCGACGTGGTCCGCGTGATCGAGACGCGGCCGCTCTCCAAGACCAAGCGCTGGCGCCTGGTCGAGGTACTGGAGAAGGCAAAGTAGAACGATGATTCAGCAGGAGTCCAGACTCAAGGTCGCCGACAACTCGGGTGCGCGGGAGATCCTCTGCATCCGGGTCAAGGGTGGCTCGCATCGGCGCTACGCCGGAGTCGGGGACGTGATCACGGCGACGGTCAAACAGGCCAGTCCGCAGGGCGGCGTCCGCAAGGGCGAGGTCGTCCAGGCGGTTGTCGTGCGAACCAAGAAGCAGCTTGGCCGCTCTGACGGCACCTACATCTCCTTCGACGAGAACGCCGCCGTGCTGATCGACCCAGCCAGCAATAACCCGCGCGGCACCCGTATCTTCGGGCCGGTGGCCCGCGAGCTGCGCGACCGCAACTTCATGAAAATCGTCTCGCTCGCCCCGGAGGTTCTCTAATGGGCAAGGCGATGCGGATCACTACCGACGACATGGTCAAGGTGATCGGTGGCAAGGACTCCGGCAAGACCGGCCGCGTTCTGCGCACCGAGCCGAAGCGCAGCTTCGTCTACGTCGAGGGCCTCAACCTGGTCAAGCGGCACGAAAAACCGCGCCCGACTCAGGACGCGAAAAAAGCGGGCCAGCAGCTCGGCGGGATCGTCGAGAAGGAGGGCCCGATCCACGTCTCCAACGTGATGCTGCTCGACCCCAAAGACAACAAGCCGACGCGGGTCGGCGTGCGCCGCGACAAAGGCGGCAAACGCGAGCGCTACGCGAAGCGGAGCGGGGCGTCGTTCTGATGGAGGCGGCAACCACCCCACAGTCCCAGGCCGCGCCACCGCCGCGTCTGCGCGAGCGCTACGAGCAAGACGTCATCCCGGTCTCTGACGAAGAAATTTGGCTACACGAGCGCGATGCAGCTGCCGCGCCTGCAGAAGATCGTCCTCAATATGGGGGTCGGCGAGGCAAAACAGAACGCCAAAATGCTCGAGGCTGCGCAGGAGCAGCTGGCGACGATCGCCGGTCAGCAGCCCAGCGTGCGCCGGGCACGTAAGTCGATCGCCTCGTTCAAGGTCCGCGAGGGAATGCCGGTCGGCCTTTCGGTCACCCTGCGCCGGGCACGGATGTGGGAGTTCCTCGATCGGCTCACCTCGATCGCTGTGCCGCGCATCCGCGACTTCCGCGGCCTCAACCCGCGCTCCTTCGACGGTCGTGGCAACTACTCGATGGGCGTCAAGGAGCAGCTGATCTTCCCGGAAATCGATTACGACTCGATCGACGAGGTGCGCGGCCTCGACATCACCATCGCGACCTCCGCTCAAACCGACGAGGAGGCTTTTGAGCTCTTGCTCGGCCTGGGCATGCCGTTTGCCAAAGAGGGCCGGCCCGGTGCCGCAGCCGAGGCGGAGGCCGAGGCAGAGGAGGACCGGCGCAAGGAGGAGGCCCGGCAGCGGGCCGAGGCTGAGCAGGCGGCTCTGGAGCAGCTGAAAGAGGAGAACCCCGACGCGTACGCCAAGCCCGAGCCGGAGACCGAGGCCGGCGATGAGGGCGAGGCTACGGAGGGTGAGACCGAAGAGGCCGAGGATTCGGCCAGCGAGGAGACTTCAGAAGATGGCTAAGACTTCGATGAAGGTGAAGCAGGCGCGCGGGTCCAAGTTCAAGACGCGCGAGTACAACCGCTGCCGGCGCTGCGGGCGGCCACGCGGCTACTTCCGTAAGTTCGGCCTCTGCCGAATTTGCCTGCGCAACGCTGCCCATGAGGGCTATGTCCCGGGCATGACCAAGTCAAGCTGGTAGGCAGAGGGACCAACAGAACCATGCTCAACGACCCGATAGCCGATTACCTGACCCGGATCCGCAACGCGCTCGGCTCCGGCCACGACGACGTGCAGATTCCCGCCTCGCGCCTGAAGGAGGAGATGTCCCGCATCCTCAAGGAGCAGGGATACATCCGCGACTTCCATCGCAAGCCGGCCACGGTCGGCGAGGCGATCGAGATCCGGCTCAAGTACACCGAGGACCGCCGCCCGGTGATCATTGGGCTGGAGCGGGTCTCGCGGCCGGGCCGACGGCGCTACGTCGATCACAAGGAAGTGCCGCGCGTGCACGGCGGCAGCGGTACGGCGATCATCAGCACCTCGGTCGGAGTGATGACCGGGCACGAAGCGAAGGCGAAGGGCGTTGGCGGCGAGGTAGTTGCCTACGTCTGGTAAACGAGACTCATGAGCCGAATCGGAAGAAAGCCAATCGCCGTCCCCGAGTCCGTAACGGTCGAGCTCGCCCCTGGTCGGGTTGCCGTCAAGGGCCCGAAGGGGGAGCTGGAGCAAAGGCTTGCGGCCGATATGACGGTTGAGCAAGAGGACGGCACGGTGACCGTGCAGCGGCCCACCGATCGCGGCGAGCACCGTGCCCTACACGGCCTGACCCGAAGCCTGATCGCGAACATGGTCGAGGGCGTCACCGACGGCTTCGAGAAGCGGCTCGAGATCCAAGGAGTCGGCTACCGCGCGCAGCTCAAAGGCAAGAGCCTCGAGCTGGCGCTCGGCTACTCGCATCCGGTCTCGATCGAGCCCCCGGAGGGGATCGAGTTCGAGGTCCCGCAGCCGACCGAGGTCATCGTGCGCGGGATCGACAAGCAGCTGGTCGGCCAGGTCGCGGCGGACATCCGCAAGCGCCGCCCGCCGGAGCCCTACAAGGGCAAGGGGATTCGCTACCGCGACGAGCACGTGATGCGCAAGGTGGGCAAGCGCGCATGACCGTCGTGACCAAGCGCCAGCAGCGCCTGCGCCGCCGCCGCCGGGTCCGCGCCCGCATCGTCGGCAACGCCGAGCGCCCGCGCCTCTCCGTCTATCGCTCCAACCGCGGTGTCTTCGCCCAGCTCGTCGACGACGCCGCCGGCCAGACCCTGGCCGCGGTCAACTGGACCGAGCCGGAGCTGCGCAAGCTGACGGCGAGCGAGCAGGCAAAGCGGGCCGGAGAGCTGCTCGCCGAGCGTGCCAAGACAGAGGGCGTCGAGACCTGCGTCTTCGACCGCGGTGGCTACAAGTTCCACGGCCGCGTCAAGGCCTTGGCCGAAGGCGCCCGCGAGGGAGGCCTGAAGTTCTGATGGCCGACTGCCGCGCCTTGTCCATCCAGCTACCCTGTCCGGTCCGATGAAGGGCATGGACATGACCAATGTGGAGACGGTGAGCCCGCGCGGGCTCGATCTCCAGGAGCGCGTGATCGAGATCAACCGCGTTGCCAAGGTCGTCAAGGGCGGCCGCCGCTTCTCCTTCACCGCGCTGGTCGCCGTCGGCGACGAAGAGGGCGTCGTCGGGATTGGTTACGGCAAGGCGCGTGAGGTCCCGCTGGCGATCCAGAAGGCGGTCGAGAACGCGCGCAAGAGCTTGATCCGCGTGCCCAAATACGGGCAGACGCTGACCCACAAAATCATCGGTCGCTACGGCGCCGGCCACGTCGTCCTGCGCCCGGCCAGCCCCGGTACCGGCGTCATTGCCGGCGGCGGCGTCCGCGCCGTGCTCGAGCTCGGCGGGGTGCGCGACGTGCTGACCAAGAGCATCGGCACGCAGAACCCGATCAACCTCGTCAAGGCGACGATGGACGGGCTCGTCCGGCTCAGGCGGCCCGAGGAGGTTGCTGAGCTGCGCGGGCTGACCGTTGCCCAGGTTCTTGGAGTGCAGAAGTCGAATGGTGCGACGGAGACCATTAGTGCCGAGGGACAAGAGCCTCAGGCGGCGGGTCCTGTCGCGGCAGGGGACCCACCACCCCCTCCGGTAGCTAAAGCTTCCTCGGGGGTGGTACCCCCTACCGCGCCACCCGCCGCAGAGACGCCTGAGGCTGACTCTGCGGAGACTCCCGCCGAAGAGGCGAAAGCTCCGGCTGCGGAGGAGAAAGCTGCTGAGGCTCCGGCCGAGGAGGCGACTGCACCGGCCCCTGAGGCGAAAGCTGAGGGTGAGCAGTCGTGAGTGCGGTGAAGATCACGCAGGTTCGGTCCGTTGCTGGGACCAATCCGAGCCAGAAAGCTACTTTGGCTGCGCTGGGGTTGGGCAGGATCAACAGGTCTGTCGAGCGGAAGGATTCTCCGCAGCTGCAGGGGCAGCTGAGGGTCGTTTCGCATCTGGTCGAGGTCGATGGTGGCTGAGAAAGCCTCGAAAGCCAAAGACGACGCTCCCAGCGAGCGTTCGCAGGAGATTGGGCTGCACAACCTGTCACCCAAGCCCGGTTCGAAACGACCGCGTAAGCGGATCGGCCGTGGCGAGGGCAGCGGGCTGGGCAAGACTTCCGGGCGTGGGCACAAGGGCGCCGGCGCCCGCTCGGGCCGCAAGCGCAAGGCCGGCTACGAGGGTGGCCAGAACCCGATCCATATGCGGATGCGAAAGCTGCGCGGCCCACACAAAAAGCAGTCGATGCCCTTCGAGAACTTCCGCACCTCGACCCAGCCGATCAATGTCGGTGACCTCGAGGAGCGCTTCGACGCGGGAGCCGAGGTCAACGTCGAGTCGCTCAAGGCGAAGGGCCTGGCGAAGCGCTCAGATCCGGTCAAGATCCTCGCCCGTGGCGAGATCTCGAAGAAGCTTGAAGTTCACGCGCACGCCTTCAGCGCGGCAGCCAAAGAGAAGATCGAGGCTGCCGGCGGTTCCTGTCACACTCTGGAGCCGTAATGCTCAGGACTATTGCGAACGCTTTCAGCGTCGCGGAGATCCGCAAGAAACTTGCGTTCACCGCGGCGATGCTGCTGCTCTACCGGCTCGGCGCCTACATCCCGGCGCCCGGGGTCGATGCCGACGCGGTCAAGGAACTCTCACAGAACTTCTCGGGCAGCAACGTGCTCGGCTTCCTCAGCCTCTTCTCGGGCGGCGCGCTGGAGCGGCTCTCGCTTTTTGCGCTGGGGATCATGCCCTACATCACCGCCTCGATCATCCTGCAGCTGCTGACCGTCGTCGTTCCCTCGCTGGAGAAGCTGCAGAAAGAAGGCGAGGTCGGGCAGCAGAAGATCACCCAGTACACCCGCTACCTCACCGTCGGGCTCGCCTTCGCCCAAGCCTGGGGCTTCGTCTTCCTCTTCCGCTCGTTCGGCAGTCAGGCCGGTGGCAACGTGATCGGCACCCTCACCGGGCCGAAAATTCTCCTGATCGTGATCTGCCTGACCGCCGGCTGCACCCTGCTGATGTGGATCGGCGAGCTGATCACCCAGCGCGGGATCGGCAACGGAATCTCGCTGCTGATCTTCGCCTCGATCGTCTCCGGCCTGCCGGGCGGGATCCAGGCCTGGTGGACGAACCCGGACCAGGTCTTCGTCGTGATGATGCCCTTCGTCGCCCTCGCCGTGATCGTCGCGATCGTCTTTGTCCAGGAGGGCCAGCGGCGCATCCCCGTTCAGTACGCGAAACGGGTTGTGGGGCGCAAAATGACCTCTGGTGGATCCACCTACCTGCCGCTGCGGGTCAACATGGCGGGCGTGATCCCGGTCATCTTCGCCGCCTCGATCATGGCCTTCCCGCCGACGATCGGACAGCTGCTCAACACGCCTGCGGCACTCGACTTTGCTGCCTTCTTCAGCCCCAATGGCTGGGCCTACGTGGCTGGCGAGGTCTTCTTCATCATCGTCTTCACCTACTTCTATACGGCGGTCACCTTCAACCCGGTGGATCAGGCCGACAACTTGAAGAAATACGGCGGCTTCATCCCGGGTGTGCGCCCCGGACGCCCGACCGCCGAGTACCTCGACCGCATCCTCTCCCGACTCACCTTCCCCGGTGCTCTCTACCTGGGTGCAGTGGCCGCCTTGCCGACGATCTTGATCAGCCAGACGTCGGCGAACTTCTTCTTCGGCGGCACCTCGATCCTGATCGTGATCGGGGTCGCGCTCGACACCGTCAAGCAGCTCGAGGCGCAGTTGATGATGCGCAATTACGAGGGGTTCTTGAAATAGAGCTCAATCTCGTCCTTCTTGGCCCTCCTGGTAGCGGTAAGGGCACGCAGGGGGAGCGGTTGCAGGAAGATCTGCGATTGCCCTACTACGCGACTGGGGATATTCTGCGCGCGGCCGTGCGCGATGAAACCGAGCTGGGCAAGGCCGCCAAGCAGTACATGGATCGCGGTGATCTGGTTCCCGACGACGTGATCGTGGGCGCGATTGCCGAGCGGATCGACTCCGCCGAGGCCGCCGATGGCTTCATCCTCGACGGCTTCCCGCGCACCGTGCCGCAGGCCGAGGCGCTGGCGGAGAAGCTCGACGAGCTGGGACGGCGACTGACGGCGGTGCTGCTGATCGATGCCAGCGACGAGGAGGTGATGCGGAGGTTGGGCGGTCGTCGCACCTGCGTCGAGAATGGCCACGTCTTTCATGTCGAGTTCAACCCGCCCGAGAGCGAGGGTGTCTGCGACGTGGACGGCAGCGAGCTGACCGTTCGCGACGATGACAGGCCCGAGGTGATCCACCACCGGCTCGAGACCTACCACGAAAAGACCGAGCCCTTGATCGACTACTACGACCACCAGAGCCTCTTGCGCCGTATCGACGGCGGCGCTGCTCCGGACGCGGTTGCGGACGAGTTGCGCGGTGCGCTAGCGACCCTGAAGCTGGAAGCCGACGAGGCCATCTGAGCCGGTTGGGGGGGCGGCTAGCGTGTATCAGATGATCATCCGCAAGACGCCGGAGCAGGTCGACAAGATGGCTGCCTCCGGCGAGATCCTCGTCCGCTGCTTGCGGATGCTCACGACCAAAGCCCGCGCCGGCGTCACCACCAAGGCCCTCGACGATGCTGCGGAGAGGTTCATCCGCTCGCAGGGGGCGGAGCCTGCTTTCAAGGGCTACCGGGGCTTTCCGGGCTCGATCTGCGCATCCCCGAACTCGATGGTCGTCCACGGAATTCCAGGCCCCTATGAGCTCAAGCGCGGCGACGTTCTCTCGATCGACGTCGGCGTGATCAAGGACGGTTGGGTCTCCGACGCGGCGATCACCGTGCCGATCGGCCCGGTCGGCCCCGAGGCGCGCAAGCTGCTCGACGTGACCAAGGCGGCGCTCTTCTCCGCCGTGGAGCAGATGCAGCCCGGCAACCACCTCGGCGACGTCTCGGCGGCGGTCCAGCGGACGGTCGAGATCGAGGGCCTATCGATCATCCGCACCCTGGTCGGTCACGGGATCGGTCGCGAGATGCACGAGGAGCCCCAGGTGCCGAACTTCGGCGAGCCCGGCGGCGGCCCGGAGCTGGAGGAGGGCACGGTGCTGGCGATCGAGCCGATGGTCAATGCCGGCGGTCCCCTGGTCCGCATGGGCGACGACGGCTGGGCCGTCTACTCGGAGGACGGCTCCCTGGCCGCCCACTTTGAGTTCACGATCGCGGTCACATCCGACGGCCCCCGCATCCTCACCCCCTGGCACGAAGACGAGTAGCGCCGGGCCGGTCTGCTGGGGTGCTGTCGCACGCCGTCCCCTGCTATCTTTCCCGGTCGGCCCTGAGGGCCGTTTGTTCGTGCCCGCCTGCCCGATTCATGGGGCGGACGGGAGTCCTGTAGTCGAGACAACCACCGGAGCGATGAAGGTCCGAGCTTCCGTAAAGCCGATGTGCGAAAAGTGCAAGGTAATCCGCCGAAATGGTGCGGTCCTGGTGATCTGCCAAAACCCGCGCCACAAGCAGCGGCAGGGCTGATCGATGGCGCGCATCGCGGGGATCAACATCCCAGTTAATAAGCGGGTCGAAGTCGGCCTCACCTACATCTTCGGCATCGGCCGTTCGACCGCTGCGGACATTCTCACCGAGACCAAGATCGATCCCAATACCTCGGTCAAGGATCTGACCGAGGAAGAGGTCGTGAAACTGCGCGAGGCGGTCGAGCGCCGCGAGGTCGAGGGCGATCTGCGGCGTGAGCGCTCACAGGACGTGAAACGTCTGATGGAGATCGGTGCCTACCGAGGACTGCGCCACCGTCGCGGCCTCCCTGTCCGTGGGCAGCGGACGAAGACCAACGCGCGGGGCCGCAAGGGTCCGCGCCGGATGAGCGTCGCCGGCAAGCGCAAGGCACCGACGGCGAGGTAAGGGACCAATGGCTGCAGCAAAAAAACCCGCCAAAGGGCGCACCCGGCGCCGCGTCAAAAAGAACATCGCCTACGGGCAGGCTCACATCAAGACTTCGTTCAACAATACGATCGTCACCCTGACCGATCCCCAGGGCAACGTGATCGCTTGGGAGTCGGCCGGCTCAGCCGGCTTCAAAGGCTCGCGCAAGTCGACTCCGTTCGCCGCCCAGGTCACCGCCGACGCGGCGGCCAAGAAGGGGATGGAACACGGGCTCGAAAAGGTCGAGGTCTTCGCCAAGGGTGCCGGTTCCGGCCGCGAGACGGCGATCCGCTCGCTGCAGGCAGCAGGTCTCGACGTGACCACGGTCAAGGACGTCTCACCGCAGGCTCACAACGGCTGTCGCCCGAAGAAGCGGAGGCGCGTCTAATGGCCCGCGATACCTCGGCCCAGTGCAAGCAGTGCCGTCGTGAGGGCCAGAAGCTCTTCCTCAAGGGCGAGCGCTGCTTCACCGACAAGTGCGGCGTCGAGCGCCGTTCCTATCCGCCGGGAGAGCACGGCCGTGGCCGCATGCGCCAGTCCGAGTACCGCGTGCAGCTGCGCGAGAAGCAGAAGACGCGCCGCTACTACCAGGTGCTCGAGAAGCAGTTCCGCGCCTACTACGACAAGGCCTCACGCCAGGACGGCGTCACCGGTGAGAACCTGCTGCGCCTGCTCGAGTCCCGTCTCGACAATGTCCTAGTACGGCTCGGTTTCGCTGCCTCGCGGCGTCAGGCCAGACAGCTGGTCCGCCACGGGCACTGGATGGTGAACGGGCGCCGTGTCGACGTTCCCTCCTACCAGGTGCGCCCTGAGGACGTGATCTCGATCAAGTCGGGCTCGGCGGCCACCGACACGATTCGCAAAGCGACCGAGCTCGTCTCGACCGTGCCGGCCTGGCTGCAGGCCGACCACGACTCGCTTACCGCCAAGGTCCTGCGCTATCCGGAGCGCGCGGAGATCTCGGCACCGGTACAGGAGCAGCTGATCGTCGAGCTGTACTCCAAGTAATCCGGACCCGATTTCTGAAACACCCATACGCAAGGAACTCATGACCACTGACTTTCAGGTCCCTCGTATCACCGTAGATAAGGCGGATGACCGCCGCGGCACGTTCACGATTGAGCCCCTCGACAAGGGGTTCGGCTACACCTTCGGCAACGGCCTTCGGCGCGTCCTGCTCTCCTCGCTGGGCGGTGCCGCAGTCACCAGCGTCCGCATCGAGGGCGTCGCGCACGAGTTCTCCAGCGTGCCCGGTGTCAAGGAGGACGTCACCGACATCATCCTCAACTTGAAGGATCTCGTCGTCCGCATGCACACCGATGCCGACGAGGTCGAGGCCCCGCTGGTCGCCACCGGCCCCGGTGAGGTCAAGGCGAAGGACATCGATCTGCCCTCCGGCGTGGAGATCCTCAACCCCGATGCGCCGATCGCGACGCTGGAGAAAAAAACCAAGCTCGAGGTCTACCTGACGATCGGCCGCGGCCGCGGTTACTCGCCCGCCGAGGAGAACAAGTCCGACGATCAGCCGATCGGCGTGATCCCGATCGACTCGATCTTCTCCCCGATCCGCCGTACCTCCTACTCGGTCGCGACTGCCCGTGTCGGCCAGCGCACCGACTTCGACAAGCTGACCCTGGAGCTTGAGACCGACGGCTCAATTGAGCCGGCCGCAGCACTGCGCGAGGCCTCCGAGATCCTGATCAAGACGCTGGCGATCTTCACCGACGCCGAGCGGGTCGAGGAGCTGACCGCCCGCGAAGCGATAGCCACGCCGCTCCCCGGTGGCGACGGGCTGTCCGGCATCGGCGGTGCCGACGGGGTCGGATCCGCGGCCAGCAATGGTCTCGATGAGATCCTGATCGAGGAGCTGGAGCTTGGTGTGCGTTCCTACAACTGCCTCAAGCGGGCCGGCGTGCAGACGGTCGGCGACCTTGTGCGCAAGACGCGCTCTGAGTTAAACGCGATCCCCAACTTCGGCTCGAAGTCGATCGAGGAAGTGATCGAGACCCTGCAGGCTCGCGGCCTCGACCTTTCGGCGGACTGAGGAAGTAGCGAGCGAGGCAAGGAACCCCGATGCGCCACCGCAAGAAGCGAAACAAACTGAGTCGCAATGCGTCGCATCGGGAGTCGCTTCTCTCCAACCTCTCGAAGCAGCTGATCGAGCACGAGCGGATCAAGACCAGCCAGGCGAAGGCCAAGGCGGTCAAGCCCGAGGTCGAGCAGCTGATCACGCTGGCCAAGCGGGGCGACCTGCATGCCCGGCGCCAGGCGCTGGCAACGCTGCACAACGACAAGTTCATCGTGCACAAGTTGTTCGAGGAGGTTGCGCCGCGCTACACGGAGCGACCCGGCGGGTATACCCGCATCGTGAAGTTGGGCCCTCGCCGCTCGGATAGCACCGAGATGGTTTATCTCGAGCTGGTTTAGCGCGAGGACGGGGGACCTCTCGCCCCGACAAACGGCGGTCTAATTAGACCGCCGTTTTGAGTATCCGCCGGTTCGAGAGGTCCCCCGTCCTCGTCTTCAATAGCTGACTTTCTCCAGGTACAACCCGTGGGGCGGGGCCGTGTCGCCGGCCTCGTCGCGCGTGGCTCCTTTGAGGAGCTGGGTGAAGCTGTCTATGGAGCGGCGGCCGTTGGCTGCTTCGAGCATCGTGCCTACGAGGATTCTCACCATGTTGCGCATGAAGGCGTCTGCGGTGATGCGGAAGGTTAGGAGGTCCTCGGTCTGTTCCCAGGAGGCAGCGAGGATGTCGCGGTCGAAGCGGACGTGGTCGGTTTGGGTTGGGGTGAAGGCGGTGAAGTCGTGGTTGCCCGGCAGGGTGGCGGCGCAGGCTTCCAGGGCTGCCAGATCGATCCGGTGGGGCCACCAGAGGGCGCGCCCCTGCTCGAAGGGGCTGGGGGCGGAGCGGGCTTGGACCCGATAGCGGTAGCTGCGCGATTTGGCGCTGTGTCTGGCATCAAACCCGTCCTCGACCGGGATAGCCGCGGTCACGGCGATGTCATCCGGCCCAACGCCGTTCAACCGCCGCGCCAGGTCCTCCCGCACCTCCACCTCAGTGACGAAGCTGGCCACCTGCCCCAGCGCATGCACCCCAGTATCGGTCCGCCCGGCCACCGTCAGCTGCACCGGCTCCCGCAGCACCGTGGCCAACGCAGCCCCCAGCTCCCCCTGCACAGTCCGCAGCCCAGGCTGAGCCGCCCAGCCCCTGAACCCGGCCCCGTCATATTCAAGCTCCAACCGAACGGTCGTCATCGCGCGCAGTATGCCGCGACCAAGCTGCAATGGGGTGTCCGAGTTTTTAGGCCGATGGCCGAAAGCTCAGACACGTAGCGGCTGCGATCAAGAGGACGGGGCAGGGGGTGTCCGGGCGGCAGCGGCGTCCTCTTTTCGCCTCACCAGCTCAGCGAGAGAAGCGAGCGCGGCTGGCGAAAACCCAGCAACGCCCGGACACCCCCTGCCCCGTCCCTAGAATCGGGCTTCGTGAGAGTCCTCCTGACCAACGACGACGGCATCGCCGCCCCCGGCCTTCAGGCCGCCCGTCGCGAGCTGCGCGAGCTGGAGGGGGTCGAGGTCGACGTGATCGCCCCCGACTCGAACCGCAGCGCCACCGCGCGCAGCATCACGACCCGCTCGCCGCTGACGGTCGAGGAGGTCGAGTTCGGCGACGGCGATCGCGGTTTTGCCACCGACGGCACCCCGGTCGACTGCGTCCGCTTTGCCGAGCTGGGCCTGGTCGGCCACCGGCCGGACCTGATCGTCTCGGGGATCAACCACGGCGCCAATCTGGGCGACGACATCACCTACTCGGGCACCGTCGCCGCCGCCTTTGAGGGGATCATCCTCGGCATTCCCGCCGTCGCCGTCTCCCAGCAGTCCTCTGGCGGTGGCATGGGCTATGTCAGCGGCCAGTTCGACTTCTCGGTCGCGGCGCCCTTCGTCGCCCAGCTCGTTGCCGCGCTGGAGCATGAGCCGATGCCGTCGGCGACGCTGATCAACGTCAATTGTCCCGCCGGCGAGCCCAGTGGAGTCGAGGTGACCAAGCTCGGCAAACGCGTCTACAACGACGAGCTGAAACTTGTCTCCGAGGACGAGGACGGCCGGCGCCATTATGAGATTTACGGCTGGCAACCCGGGTTCAAGGAGCTCGAGGAGACCGACCTGATGGCGGTCTCCCAGGGCCGGATCGCGGTGACGCCGATTCACTTCGACCTCACCGATCACGGTGGCCTGGAGAAGCTGCGCAGCTGGCGGTTCGAGGAGATGCTGGCGGCGAGCGCCCCGGCGGCGTGAGCGACGCCGACGTACAGCGGGCCGCCGAGTTGCGGCGGGAGCTGGAGCGCCACAACCGGCTCTACTACGTCCACGACGAAGCGGAGATCGGCGACGACGAGTACGACGCATTGCTCGATGAGCTGCGGGCGATCGAGGCCGACAACCCTGAGCTGCGCACCGCCGACTCCCCCACCCAGCGAGTGGGCGCGCCGCCGCTGGACCGCTTCGAGCAGGTCGAGCACCACGAGCAGATGCTCTCGCTCGGCAACGCCCGCAACGAGGAGGAGCTGCGCGCCTGGGAGAACCGGCTCGCCAACTACCTCAAGCGACTCGATATAACCGGCTCGCAGTTCAGCTACACGACCGAGCCGAAGATCGATGGTTTGGCGATCTCGCTCACCTACGAGAACGGGGTGCTGGTCCGCGGTGCAACCCGCGGCGACGGCCGCTTCGGCGAGGACGTGACCCAGAACCTGCGCACGATCGGTTCGGTGCCGTTGCGGATCCCCGACGCCCCGAAGCTGATCGAAGTCCGCGGCGAGGTCTACCTGCCGATCGCCGCCTTCAAAGCGCTCAACGAGCGGCGCGCCGAAGCCGAAGAACCGACCTTCGCCAACCCCCGCAATTCTGCTGCTGGCTCAATCCGTCAGCTGGATCCGGCCTTGGCGGCTGAACGACCCCTCTCCACCTGGAGCTACGGGATCGGCGCCGTACGCGGCCTCGACCTTGCCACCCACATGGACGAGATCGAATGGCTTGGCGAGCGCGGCTTCAAGGTCAACCCCGACACCGCCCATCACCAAGGCGTCGAGGGCGTGGTCAAGCGCTGCCACTGGTGGGAGGAGCGCCGCGAGTCGCTCGACTACGAGATCGACGGCGTCGTCGTCAAGATCGACGAGCGGGCGCTCTGGCGAGAGTTGGGCGTGGTAGGGCGAGAGCCGCGCTGGGCGATCGCCTGGAAGTTCCCACCGACGACGGCGACGACGCGGATGAACAGCGTTGTCTGGAACGTCGGTCGCACCGGCCATCTGGTGCCGTTCGCGATGCTCGAGCCGGTCCACGTCGGCGGTGTCACCGTTTCGACGGCGACTCTGCACAACGAGGAGGACTTGACCCGCAAGGATGTGCGGGTCGGCGACGAGGTCGTGGTGATGCGGGCCGGAGACGTGATCCCCCAGGTGGTCTCGCCGCTGGTGCAGAGGCGGGAGAACAAAAGCGCCCGCAAGCCGAAGCCGCCGAAAAAGTGCCCGGCCTGCGGCACCGAGACGGTCAAGCCCGAGGGCGCCGTGTTCACGATCTGCCCCAACCGCGCCGGCTGCCCAGGCCAGTCCTTCCAGCACGTCAAGCACTTCGTCAGCAAGGGAGCGATGGACATCGACGGCTTCGGCGAGAAGCAGGCGATGCGCTTCCTCGAAGAGCGCCTGATCGCCGACGTCGCCGACATCTATTCACTCAACGAGGAGCAACTGACGGCGATGGAGCGCTTTGCTGAGACCTCCGCCCGCAACCTCCTCGCTGCGATCGATGCCTCCCGCGAGCGGCCCTTCAAACGCGTCCTCTACGCGCTCGGCCTGCCCGGTGTCGGCCATGTGACTGCGGAGGCGCTGGCCGACCACTTCGGCTCGATCGGCGCCCTGCACGAGGCCGACCCCGAGCAGATCGAGGAGGTCGAGGGCGTCGGCCCGATCATGGCGGTGCAGATCGCCGAGTCGCTTGCCGATGAGCCGACCTGGCAGCTGGTTGAGAAGCTGCGCGAGAAGGGGTTGCGGCTGGAGCAGGACGCTTCTGAGCGGCGCGCCGAAGGTGGCCCACTGGAAGGCAAGACGCTGGTGCTGACCGGCACGCTGGCGGAGCTGACCCGCGAGGAGGCGGCGGCGCTGATCAAGGCGGCGGGCGGCAAGGTGGTCAACTCGGTCTCGAAGAAAACCGACTACGTCGTCGCCGGCGAGAGCCCGGGCTCGAAGCTGGTCAAAGCGGAGAAACTGAAGGTCGAGATCCTCGATGAAGCCGGTCTGCAGGCCCTGCTCAAAGCTGGATCCGAGCCTCAGTAGGAAGCGACCAGGGCGGCGATCCGGTCCTGCGCATCGTGGGCCGCGTAGAGGTCGCTGACGCTTGCCATTAAGACGGAGAAGATCATCACCTTGCCGCTGCGGTTGAAGCAGTAGCCGGAGAGGGCGCTGACCCCGGTCAGGGTGCCGGTCTTGGTGCGGCAGCGACCGTAGGCGGCGGTTCCCTCAGTGCGATCGGCGACGGTCCCCTCCTGGCCGGTGAGCGCCAGATCCTGGATGAACTGATCGCCGACGGTGCTTACGCGCATTGCCTGCAGCAGCCGTACGACCGCAAATGGGGAGGCGCGGTTGCCACGGGTCAGGCCGGAGCCATCGACGGCCTGGATCGCTGAGCCGCTGCTGCGGGCGAAGCGCTCGACCACCTCGGTTCCCGCCGCGGTGGTTCCGGCTGCGCCGAAGCGGGCGCCGAGCAGCTTGACCAGCATCTCGGCGAAGAAGTTGTGGGAGTAGACGTTGGTCATCTCCACCAGCCGACTCATCGTCGGCGAACGCACGCTGGCCAGTGGTTTCGCCTGGTCGGGGGTGTTGCCGCGCGCGACCGTAGGGCGGATCGAGATCCCAGCGCCGTTGAGCGCGCGTGCCAGCTTCGAGGCTGCGAGCGTGGCCGGGTCGGAGGCGAAACCCTGGCTGATCGAGTCGCGATAGCCGGAGTTGAAGGAGAGGCCCGAGAGCGGGCCGATGTATGGGCTGGTCGCATAGCCGGAATCGGCGACGCCACGGAGGCGATCGAAGATCGTGTCGTCGGCATAGAGCCGCCCGGTGACGCCGCGAACCCCGGTGGCCCGGAGTTGCGCCTTGAGGGAAAGAAGGTTGGTGCCAAGCCCGCCCTGGTAGCGGTCATAGAAGGCCGGCACCCCGAGCGCCGGGTCGCCCGCCCCCTGCAGGTAGAGGCTGCCACGGAGTACGCCGTTGAAGCCAATTCCACCATCGGAGAGAAGCGGGGTGACGATTCGGTATTCGGGTCCGAACCGCGAGAGTGCGGCCGAGGTGGTGAACAGCTTCGTGTTCGAGGCCAGCGAGCGCGGCTGCTTGGCCGCTCGGGCACAAACCGCCTTCCCGGTCTCCGCATCGATCACGAACAGCCCACTCGCCGTCCCACCGCCAGAAACCAGACGCTCCCGCATCTGCTGGCAGACGTTGCTCGCGCCACTGGCGCCAGCCGGCAGCAGGAGCAGCGCAAGCGAGGCCAGGCATACGGCAGCTCTTCTCATTGAGCCCTTAAAACACGGAATCGGAGCAAGGTAGCGACACGAGCGGCGTGCAGGCCCGCCCGACGCTTCTGGGATAATGCGTGTTTATGGGCAAAGTCGTTGATATCGAGGCTCCTGCGAGACGCAAACGCGGCAAAGGTCGCAAGCGTCCTTCGAAGACGGCCCTGGTTCTCGGCGGCGGCGGCTTTACGGGTGGCGTCTACGAGATTGGAGCGCTTCGAGCGCTGGATCTTCTCGCTGTCAACAGCACCGTCAATAACTTCGACGTCTACGTCGGCACCAGCGCTGGCTCGTTTGTCGCGACGATGCTTGCAAACGGGGTGACGCCCGACGAAATGATGCAGGTGATCAACAAGCGCGAGCCCTCCGAGTTCGAGGATCTCGACCTCAGCAAGGTGCTGAAGTTCAACTATCTGGGCTTCCTGCAGAAGGCAGCGATGCTGCCGCTACGCACGGTCGAGCTGATGCGCCGGCTGGCGCAGATGGGCGATTTCTCTGCAATCGACATCGGCGTCGGACTGGCCGAGGCGCTGCCGACCGGTCTCTATTCGAACGCAGGCATCGCCGACTACGTCGAGCAGGCGCTCAGCGACGCTGGCCGGATCAACGACTTCCGCCTGCTCGACCACGAGCTCTACCTGACCGCGACCGATCTCGATACCTGCGAGCGCCTCGTCTTCGGCGAGCCCGGCTGGGACGACGTGCCGATTTCGAAGGCGATCGAGTGCTCCACTGCACTGCCCGTCGTCTACAAGCCGGTCGACCTGAAGGGGCGCCAGCTCGTCGACGGCGGTATCCGCTCGACGACGAACGTCGATATCGCGGTCGAAAAGGGGGCGAAGTTCATCGTCGTCGTGAACCCCCTCGTTCCCTACGTCAACGATTTTGAGCAGACGATTCCGACCGTCTTCGGTACCCGCGTGCGGCGGGTCGCCGACATGGGCCTGCCGGCAATCGCCAATCAGGCCTTCCGCCTGATCGCCCACGCCCGCCTGCACCAGGCGGTGGAGCAGTGGCAGGAGAAATACAAGGGCGTCGACATCATCCTGGTCGAGCCCGAGCCCAACGACGAGCTGATGTTCGGCACCCCAATCATGGACTATTCGCGACGGCTGCAGATCGCCCGCCATGGCTTCGAGTCGGTCACCGCCACACTCGCCCAGGACTACGACCGTTATAAGGAGATCGCCGAGCGCCACGGCCTCGAGATCTCCGAGCGCCGCGTCCGTCGCGCCGTCGAGCGTGCTTCCGAGGAGGAGCCGGAGCAGGCCTCGGCCTGGCGCCGCGTGCTCGAGCAGACCACCGGCGCCCTGCTGCGCGGCGAAGCTTCCTGAGGCGGGTTCCTACGCCTCAGCCGGCGTAGAGCTTCTCGATCTCGCCCTGGTGCTTGCCGGCGACGACCGCGCGCTTGACCTTCATCGTCGGGGTCAGCTCGCCGCTCTCCTGGGAGAGATCCTGGGGGAGGATCGCGATCTTCTTGACCTGCTCGACCCGGGCGAATTTCTCGTTGACTTTCGCCAGGTGCGCCTCGATCGCCGTCCGCACGTCGCCATTGGTGGCAAGCTGGGCTGGGTCGTCGGACAGCCCGTGCTCTTTGGCGTAGGCGACCGCTTCTTCGGGATCGAGGGTGACAAGCGCGACCAGGTAGGGCCGGCGGTCGCCGACGACGACGCACTGGGAGACAAGGGGGTGCTGCTTGATTTCGTTCTCGAGGTTGGCGGGAGTGATGTTCTTGCCGCCCGCGGTGATGATGATGTCCTTTTTGCGCCCGGTGATCGTGATGAAGCCCTCGGCGTCGATCGAACCGAGGTCGCCGGTGTGCAGCCAGCCGTCGACGATCGTCTCCCGGGTTGCCTCCTCGTTCTTGTAATAGCCCTGGAAGACATTGGGTCCCTTGACCAGGATCTCGCCGTCATCGGCGATCTTTACCTCGCAGCCCGGGAAGGGTTTGCCGATCGTGCCGATCTTGAAGTCCTCGGGGGTGGAGATCGTCGCCGCGGTCGAGGTCTCGGTCATTCCCCAGCCCTCGAGCACGAGCACACCGGCAGCGTCGAAGAAGCGCAGGATGTCGGGATTGATCGGGGCGGCGCCGGAGACGGCGAGTCGAAGCTGACCGCCGAACAGGGCGCGGATTTTCGAGAGCACTTTCTTATCGGCGAACTCGTACTGCTTGCGCAGCAGGAAGCCGGGCTGGCGGCCCGATCGTTCCGCCTCGCGCATCTTGCCGCCGACCCGGATCGCCCAGTCGAAGACCGCCTTTTTCAGGCCGCCCTCTTTCTCCATCGTGCTGGTCGCGGTCGTGTAGATCTTCTCGAAGATGCGTGGCACCGAAGGGAAGTAAGTCGGTTTGACTTCGGCCATGTTCGGCATGATTTTCAGCGGATCGCGCTCCCAGTAGGCGATCGTGGCGCCGAGATCGAAGCTGCCGAGCTGAATCAAGAGCGCGAAGGAATGAGCGAGGGGGAGGTAGAGGTAGGTGACGTCTTCGCCCTCGATAACGCTGTTCTGGTTGACCATGTCGAGCATCGCCCGGTAGTTGCCGTGGCTGATCACGCAGCCCTTTGGCGGCCCGGTCGTCCCCGACGTGTAGATGAAGGTGCAGATGTCCTCGGGCGTCACCGCCTGCCAGCGCTGCTCCCACTCGGCGGCGTCGCGGCTGCCGCCGCGCGCGGCGAGGTCCTCGAAGGAGATGGCGTCATCGCTGGAGCCCGTCATCCGCACGACCGACTCCAGCTGCGGCAGCTGGTCGCGGACCTTGCGGATCTTCTCGATCTGTTCGTCGTCCTCGACGACGACGATCTTCGAGTCGGAGTTCTCCAGGACGTACTGGCACTCCTCCGGCGAGTTGGTCTGGTAGATCGGCACCACCGTGGCGCCGATCGAGAGGGCGGCGAAGTCGAAGTAGGTCCACTCGGGGCGGGTGTTGGCGAGAATCGAGACCTTGTCGCCCTTGGCGACGCCGAGGTCGACCAGCCCGAGGGCCAGGTCCCGTACCGTCTCCGCGACCTCGGTGAAGCTGCGTTTTACCCAGGCGCCGTCCTTTTTGAATTGGATCGCCGGCGCGCTGCCGTAGAGCTGCGCAGAGCGCGGCAGCAGGTCTGCCAGGGTGGCTGAATTGGTTCCCCGCTCCTCCACGGCGGGGGAGTCTAGTAGACCGCTAAGTGTTAGCTGGCTAAGCAGCCGAGGCGTGTTGGTTTCCCTGCCGCTCGGAGACTTGCCGGAGCGAGGTCTGGAAGAGCGACTTGTCGATCCGGCCGTGGAAGATCGGGACGTGCATCTCAACGCACTTGCCGATCACCTCCTGCCGTTTCATGTGCAGCTCGTCGGCAAGCTCGGACGGGGTGAGGTGATTGGCCACGGCGGACCTCCCAGGTAGTTGAAATCGGGTATGTCCAGTTTTACCCCGACGAACGGACGTGTCAACCGGATCCGCCGCTTTTACGGGACCCGGGCCAATTCCTGCGGCTCGCGATAATGCAGCGGTGCCCGAAGCCGCAGTCACGCCGATTCCCCGCCGGGGCCGCCTTTGGGTGGTCCTCGGTTTCGTCGTTGCCCTTGCCGCGCTGGCCTACGTGATCGTCGACATCTCGACCAAAGACGCGGGCCGCGAAGTGGTCCGGATCAACGGCATCGCCAGTGCCCAGCGCCTCTTCGGCGGAATTCCCCAGGAAGGCGACCGGCTCGGCTCCGACGACGCTCCGGTCGCGATCCAGGTCTTCAACGACCTGCAGTGTGGAAACTGCCGCGATGAGTTCCTCACCACGATCCCCGCCCTGGTCGACGACTACGTTCGGGAGGGAGAGGTGAAGCTGTTGATGCGCCACTACTCGATCGCGGCGAACCCGCTCGAGCTCGGCTTCTTCGGTGCCGAAGCCGCCGCCGCACAGGGCTATGGCTGGCAGTACACCTACCTCTTCTTCGTCAATCAGGGCGAGGCTGAGCGGTTCGGAATCGGTGAGCGCCTGATGGACTCCCTCGCCAGCTCGATTGGCGAGCTCGACGTGCTCGAGTGGCAAGCCGAGCTCGACGAGCAAGGGGGCACGGGGGGGGCGATCGCGGAGCGCCTGCAAGGCTACGAAGAGCTTGGCCGCGGGCTCGGCATTCGCGTTGGCCAGGCGATGATCGTCAGTGGCCCCGCCGGGACCCAGACGCTGCAGGACAACCCGGAGCTCAGCCAGATAGAGCGGGCGATCGAAGCGGTGCAGTAGCCGCGACTGCGAGCTTTGCGGCCTCCACCGCACTCGCCCAGGCGACCTCGGAGAGGAGCCCGGGGGCAGCGACCATGTCGCCGGCAAGGAAGACGCCGTCGCCGCGGTCGATGGCGGGGCGATCTCGCCAGCTCATGCCTGGGTAGTCGAGCGGTCCGCTGCGACCGTTCATAACCTGCTGGCGCCGCCAGGTCCCACGCTCCTGACGGGCGGGGAGCGAGACGTCGAGCAGTCGATCGAGGCGCAGCGCCGCGGCCTCGGTGCTCTCACCGGGCCGCACCGGCATCTGTGCCTGCACGAGCTCCTCCCCGCTGGGCGCGAGCGACGGGTCGGCCGCACTGAAGCGCTCAATCCAGCCGGCCTCGTCGAGGTCCGAGACGATGAAAGGGTCGCCACGCCGATGCCGGAGGCCGAGGTCCACGCACACGGTGTGCCCGGCGGGCCACTCGAGCGAGTCGTCGCTGAGCAGGCCACGTGCCTGGCCCAGCTCGGTCGCCACGATCAGCGGCGCCTCGGGCAGCGACTCGACGCGATGACCGGTCTCGACCTCGACCCCGAGTTGGCGCACACGCGTCTCCAGGGAGCCGACCAGCGCGCCCCAGCCTCCGATCAGATAGCGCGCGGTCGGCGGGGGGCTGAGCAGCACTCGCACCGAGTGCTTCCAGACGAAAGCTGCGGACAGCTCACCGGGATCGTGGTGGAAGGTGTAGACGCCGGCGGCGGCGGAGAGCATCTCGGCGGTGCGCTCGTCGCTGTGCGCCGCCGCCCAACTGCGGAAGTCGGTGTCGACGGGTGCTTCGCGTCCGCGCAGGCGCAGCACGGCGGGCACCGTGCCCAACGGCGGCAGGCGCCGCGCGACCCCCTGCCAGCGGAAGCGGATTCCGGAGAGGGGCGGACCCGCAAACGGTGGCAGCAGCTCGCGCTCGGTCAGCCAATCCCAGAAGGCGCCGTCCTTGTAGATCACGTGGGGGCCGAGGTTGGCCTTGTAGGGGCCGGCAGCGCTGCGAGCGCGGCCGCCGAGCGATTCATGGGCCTCGAGCAGGCGAACCCGGCGACCGGCTTCGGCGCAGGCGATGGCGGCGGTGAGCCCGGCGAGCCCGCCCCCAACGATGGTGACCGCGTCCTTCCTCGTGCCATTCTGCTGCGCCATGACGATCCTCCTGTCTGTGGGAGAGATCTACTCTACGCTCGCACTGGCTCGATATACAGTTCCAGTAATGACGCCATTAAGTGGTCCAGTTGGTGGTCCCGGTCTGCTGATAGAGCTCGAGCGCGATGCCGACGCGCCGCTGCACGAACAGGTCGAGCGATCGATCCGGGAGAACATCCAGGTGGGCCGCCTTGCCGCGGGAGCACGTCTTCCGTCGAGCCGGGCATTGGCAAGCGAGCTGGGGATCTCACGGGGCGTTGTTACCGAGGCCTACAGCCAGCTCGTCGCCGAGGGCTACCTGATCACCAGGCAAGGGGCGCCGGTGCGAGTGGCGCGGACGGTCCGCGCTTCTGCCGCACGTCCCCCAGCCCGCTCGATGCTGCCCAGCTTCCCGCTCAACTTCCACCCCGGCCTTCCCGACCTCGCCGGATTCCCACGCGACCGCTGGCTGCGCTCGCTGCGAGCGGCCTGGCGTCAGGCGCCGATCGATGCCGTCGGCTATCCCGACCCGCGTGGCGTCCCGGCCCTGCGCCAGGCGCTCGCCGAGTACCTGGGCCGCGTTCGCGGCGTCGCCGCCGAGCCCGAGCAGCTGATGGTCTGCACCGGCTTCACCCAGGCCTTCTCGTTGCTCTGCCGCTGGCTAGCCGCTCGCGGCGTCGAACGGGTTGCGCTCGAGGATCCCGGCTGGCACCCCCATCGTTTGATCGTCGAGCAAGCGGGGCTAGAGGTAGCCCCGGTCGCCGTCGACAGCGAGGGCATCCGGGTCGACGGCCTCCGCTCCACGGCGGCCAGCGCGGTGGTGGTCACCCCAGCGCACCAGTTCCCCAGCGGTGCGATCCTCAGTCGCGAGCGACGTGCCGCTCTGATCGAGTGGGCGGAAGAGGACGAGCGGCTGATCGTCGAGGACGACTTCGACGCCGAGTACCGCTACGACAGCAGTGGCCTGGGCGCCCTGCAGGGGCTCGCGCCGGATCGCGTTGCCTACATCGGCTCGGCGAGCAAGCGGTTGACTCCGGGCATGCGACTCGGATGGGCCCTGCTGCCGTCCTGGATCGCTTGGTCGCTGATCCAGGCGAAGGCGGTCGAGGACGCTGGCTCGGAGGCGGTCGGGCAGCTCGCCCTGCATGACTTCATCGCGCGCGGGGAGCTCGACCGGCACATCCGGCGCATGCGCCTGCGCTACCGGCGCCGCCGCGAGGCTTTGCTCGAGGCGCTCGCCCGGCGGCTGCCGCAGGTTCGGGCTTCCGCAGCCGCCGCAGGCCTCTATGAGCTGGTCGAGCTGCCGGAGGGGACCGACGAGGCGGCGCTGGTTGCCGCCGCCGCAGCGCGCGGCGTGGGCGTCGAGGGTCTCGCTTTGCATCGCTTCAACCCGACCGGTCCCCCTGGCCTGGTGCTCGGCTTCGGCTGCCTCTCAGAGCCCGCGATCGACCGCGGCGTTCGCCTGCTTGCGGAGGCGCTGGAGGACATCGAAAGGGAGGCTCCGCCTCCGACCACCGGCTCGTTCTAGGATGCCGCGACGATGAGCCCGCAGGCGCCCCAAACCGCGATCCTCACCTGTATGGATGCTCGCCTCGACACCGTCGGATTCCTCGACGAGTGGCCCAACGCGGCGCACGTGGTCCGCAACGCGGGCGGCCGCGTGACCGACGACGCCCTGCGCTCCCTCGCGGCCTCCTGCGCGATGGGAACCGAGCGGGTGGTGATCGTTCACCACACCGATTGCGCGATGGCGAAGCACACGGACGAGGAGATCCGCGAGCTGCTGCCGGCGAGTGTGGCTGCCGAGGTCGACTTCCTCACCATCGAGGATCCCCTACAGGCCCTCGCACAAGACGTCCAAGCGGTCAGGGACTGCGAGCTCCTGCCCGCAGACATCGAGGTGCGCGCCTTCATCTACGACCTCGACCTGCGGGCTGCAGGCGAGGTCGAGATCTAACAGCAGGGCCACGCCTAACTGGGGCGATCGGATCGATTTGGCTCTCAGAGTCCGTTTGGTCATCTTTGGGATCGACAGGCCATGAGGCCTGTCGATCATTCAGAGGATTCAGAGGCCCAAGACCAAGGCAAGTGCGTCGTCCACGGCCCGAAGCTCATCGGCGTCTAAACGGCCGGCGGAGCGTCCGAGGCGCTGGGGGTCTACGACGGTGCTCTGCTCGACGAGGACTCGCGTCTCGTTGCCATCAAGCTCGATCGTCGGTCGGAACGTAGCCGGCCGGGCACCGGTGGAGGTGGGCGAAACGAGCGTCGTGCTCAGGGCCATGAACTCGTCAGCCTGAACCACCACTGCGTAACGAGCGCCCTGCTGCTCACGCCCGCGGGCGCCACGCGGCGAAGGCAGTCGAAAGATCTCTCCCCGGACCACGTCAGTCGAGCGAACCCGGCGCGAGATCGGCCATCTGCTCGCGAATGACTCGCATCTCTGCCCGGTCTGCTTCGTCAGTCGCCAAAAGCTTTACCTCCTCGGCGATAGCCGAGCGTGCTCGACGCCTGGCAGCGGCCTCTCGAAGGGCAGTGCGGACAGCCTCGGAATCACTCGTTCCGCTGCCTCGCACGACTCTTAGCGCTGCAGCTGAGCTGTCGTCCAATCGAACGTGAATGGATCGGCTCACATCGGGAGTGTAGTACAAATCATGCTACAAATATCGGGGCGCCCGGATTTGAACCGGGGACCTCACCGACCCGAACGGTGCGCGCTACCAGGCTGCGCCACGCCCCGAAGGGGGCGATTATCTCAGAGCGAGGTGGCTGGAGCCGTACGGTCGGCTGGTGCGGGGTAATCCTCGAGCGGCGCCGGCGAAGCGAGGATCGTGCGCCGGTCTCCCACTTCGCCGATCGGGACCGGCCAGAGCCCCTCGTTGTGGCAGGTGGCCGATTGCTCGCGCAGATGCGGTGGTGGTTCGGCGAGGGAGGCAAAGGCGCCGTCGGGGCTGTGCAAGACGACGGCGGTCAAGTAGAACGCTCGCAGCATCGCCCGCTCGTCGGCTTCGCCGTCCCATTCGAGCCGGTTGGCGACGTTGATGTGGACCTGGCGCAGTCCTGGACCGATCTCCTCGATCCAGGCTTCGATCGTGGCATGCAGCGGTTCCCACTGCCACTCCAGTGCTCCCGCCGGCGCGCCGCCCTCGATCAGCTCCCCCCGCTTGCAGCCGGCTGGCTTGACGGTGGCTGCGCGGTTGGGGAGCGACTCGATCCGCATCTCGTGCTCGACCACCTCCTCGCGACTCACGTAGCGCCTTCCGGCGACCACCAGACTCTGGACCGGGTTGCCCATCCGGTCGAGAACGCGCCGCTCGGCCAGCTGGATGAAGCACGCGGTCACGTCGACACTGGGATCGAGACCCTCGATCAGGCACTCCGTCAGCGCCTGCGATCGCCCGCCAGGCCAGCCGCGCGGGAATACGCCACGCGTGGTGCGCTGCCTCTCCTCCATGCGATCGACCGTACCCCTCTCTTCAGCGGGCCAAACGGGTCAAGACCAGTATGCAAACGCGTTCGGATTGAAACGTGTTCCGGCCGGTCCACGCAGCGATTGAGTCATCGCCCAGCGGGTAGTCGGCGCGTACCGCAAGCGAAAACGGAGGAACGATGGAGGCTTCAGTGCCGAGCAAGGGCATATTCGACAGCGCCAACTTGGAGGCGAGAGAGCACGTGGTTGAGTTGCTGCGTAAGGCCTACTGGATGGAGATCGAGACCGTGATGAGTTACATCGCCGCCTCAGTCAATCTCGATGGGGTGCGGGCGCAGGAGATCAAGGAGTCCCTGTCGGAGGACATCGAGGAGGAGCTCGGTCACGCCAAGCAGTTCGCGGAACGAATCAAGGAGCTGTACGGCATCGTTCCAGGCTCAGAAGAATTCGCCGCCGAGCAGTCCTTCCTGCAGCCGCCCGAGCACCAGACCGACATCGTGCACGTAATCCGTGGCGTGATCAAAGCCGAGACGGGCGCGATCGAGCACTACACCCGCGTCATCGAGGAGACCGAGGGAGTCGATCCGGTCACCCAGGACATGGTGATCGAGATCCTCCGCGACGAGCAGGGTCATCGCCGCCTCTTCGAGGGTTTCCTGCGCGAGTACGAGTTCGAGGGCATCGCCTGAGGTTCGTCCCGCGGCAAGCGGAGTGGGCGAGAATCAGGTCGCAAATCGCCGACCCGGATCATCCCGGCGGCCTTAGCCGATGCGGCGGTTCATCGGCTGGAAGGTTCTCCACCAACCCTCGTCGAGCAGGGCGTGCTCGACGCTCTCCAGCAGGAAGCCCTCTTCGTCCTGAAGCTCGTAGCTGACCACCGGCGGCCCGGCGGTCATCTCGACGCTGATCACGTGCGCGATCAGCAGAAATGGCGGGCAGCTGAGCCACCGCTCGCCGGGCCGTGGAATCGACTTGGTGTCGATCATGAGCCACTGCGTACCCTCCATTTAAAGGTCAAAAACTCCATCTGGTAGTACTGTCTTTTCAGTAGGCCTGAGTGAGCGATTGGAGGGGGTGAGAAGTGGCCTGGATCGAGATAGCTGTCGCAGCGCTTGTCGCCCTGGCTGCGCTTCTCGTCGTCCTCTTCGCACGCGAGCGCAAGGCGCGCCGGCGCTTCCAGATCCTCGGCGATATTGCGGCAGTTTCCGACGCCGGCGAGTCTCTCGAGGAGACTTTCGATGCGATCTGCGCGATCCTCGTGCCGGAGTTCGGCGACTTCTGCATGATCGATGTGATCGACGAGGATCGCGTCCCTCGGCGGGCCGCGGTGCGGGTTGGGCCGGGGGGCCGACCGGGATTCGAGCGCGCCTTGGCGGAACGTCTGCCCTCGACTCCGCCGTCGATGGTGGACGGCGGCAGTCGGACGTCGCTCGAGCCACGCTTCTACGAGCGCATGACCGAGGAGGATCTGCGCGAGCTCGCCCACGACGCCGAGGACCTCGAGTTCCTGCGCAATCTGGGCCTGCGCTCTGCGATCACGGTTGCCCTGCAAGCGCGCGGCGAAGTGACGGGAACGCTGACGATCGCCGTCGCCTGGTCACGCCGTCGCTACCGTCGCGAGGACGCTCGCTTCGCCTGGATTCTCAGCGGCCGCGTCGCTCTCGCACTCGACAACTCCGGGCTTTTTGCAGACCTCGAGCGGGCGGAGAGCGCTCGAGCCGAGATCGCCGAGACGCTACAGCGCGGCCTGCTTCCCTCGCCGTTGCCACACATTCCCGGCTGGTCGATCGCGGCGATGTACCGGCCGGCCGGGGCGGAGAACGAAGTCGGCGGCGACTTCTACGACGTCTTCCGGGTGCCGGAAGGCTGGATGCTGGCGATCGGCGACGTCACCGGCCGTGGCGCCCATGCCGCCTCGGTGACGGCGGTGGCGCGTTACACCCTGCGCACGGCAGCCCTGCTCAGCGCCGATCCGTTGGTCGCTCTCTCGACCCTCAATCGCGTTCTCCTCGCTCGCGGCGACGCCGCCCTATGCAGCGTCGCCACGGTGACGATCGCCGAGAATCCCCACGAGCCGGTGCGGATCGCGGTCGCCGGCCACCCGCCGCCGCTGCTCGTCGACGGCGACGACGTCAGCGAGGCGGCGAGCGCCGACCCGGTGCTGGGCGCCTTCCCCGATGCTCGCTGGCAGATCACGCACAGCGAGGTCAAGCCGGGCCAGCAGCTCGTGATCGTCACCGACGGGATTGCCGAGGCCCAGGGCGAAAACGAGCGCTACGGCGAGGAGCGTCTGCGCGAGGAGTTGCGCGGCGCCGGCAACCCATCGCTTGCCCTGCAGCGGCTCGAGGCCTCACTGCATGCCTTCACCGATGGCAACCTTGACGACGACGTCGCGATCCTCGCCATTGCTCGGGCCTCGGCCGCTTCTGCGGCGGTGGCGGAGCCCGGCGCCGAGCTCCCGCTTGCCGCCGCGGCGGGTTTCGGTGGTGGCGATGTCTGATCCGCAGGTTGCCCTAGTCGAGCGTCTCTACGCCTGTTTCAACGAGCGCGACGAGGCCGGCATGGTCGAGCTCTGCGATGAGCGGATGGAGTTCTTCCCGGTCGTCACCGCCGAGGCGGTTGGCCGCGACGCTCCCTACGGCGGTCAAGCTGGCTTGCATGACTACCTCTCCGATGTCGCCACCGTTTGGGAAGAGCTGCTGATCACCCCGAGCCTGATCGAGCGTCGCGGCGATTCGCTCCTCGTCCGAGGCCGGGTCTACGCGCGCAGCCGCGAGCTGGGCATTCGCGACGTTCCCGTCGCTTGGATCTGGGAGGTGCGCGACGGTTGCGTCGTGCGCGGTGAGGTCTTTCCCGATCCGGAGCAGGCGGTAGCGCGCTTCGCCGCCGCCGTTGCCTAAGCGACGAAGGGCAACTCTTTCTCCAGGCCGGTGACGTCCATCACCCGCTGCACGCCAGTCGCCTGGCTGCGGATGAAGCGAAGCCTGTTCTCGCCCTCTGCGTTGGCGCGGCGATGCGCGGCGACGAGAACAGCGATGCCGGTCGAATCGATGAACTCGAGCTCACGCAGGTCGATCGTGATCGGCTCACTGCCGGCGGTGGCCTCGAGGGTTTCCAGTTCGTGGGTCAGCGTCGCAGCGTTGGCCATGTCGAGTTCGCCGCCAAGGGCCAGGGTCTGTGCCCGAGCGTCGATGCTGACCCGGAGAGTCAGCATCCCATCGCGGACTTCACGGCTACCCTCCTTGGTCTCGGCCATGACTGAACTCTATGTCTGGCCCGACTATTAGTCCAGCACCGTGACCGTCACGCGGCGGCCGTGTATGCGCGAGGAGACCGGGTACCAACCTGGCATGAGGACTCCATCGATCAAGAAGACCCTTGCCCGCAAGGCGGCCAAGACCACCGCGAAGCACAGCGCCCGTGGTGCAGCCTCGAAGTTGAAGCGAAATCCGATGCGGAGCGCGACCTTGCTCGCAGTCGGGGCTCTGGTCGGGGCCATGGCGGGTTGGGCGCTCGCCCGGACGGCGGCCCAGCCTGTCTCGGTGGCTTCCGCCTAGGTTTCGCCGAGCGTCAGCCGCGCAGCTCGGCGAGAGCTTCGTCGCGCCGCTCGTGCATCGAGATCGACGATTCGACCCCGGTGATCTTGAGCAGTCGGCGGACCTGATGGTTGTGGGAGCAGAGGACCAGCCGGCCCTCTCCCTCCCCGCCCGCTTTGCGATCAAGCCGTTGCCAGGAGCGCACGATCAGGGCGATCCCGGTCGAGTCGATGAACTCGCACTGACAGAGATCGAGCATGATCGAGGCCTCGCTGTCGGCAAGTGCCTCCTCCAACTCTTGTTCGAGTTGCGGTGCCGTATTCATGTCCAGCTCGCCCTGCACGGTGATCGCGCTGATACCGCCGTCGAGCAGCTCTTTACGCACATCAAACGGGGCTGGGCTCACGCTGGCGATCCTAGCGCAGGCACCCGAGCAAACGACCCGGCTTTGGCTCGGGTTTCGCCGGCGAGGTCGAGGGGTAGCCCAATGACCCAAAGCCCGGCGGATATGCTCGGGCCCCGCGGGGAACTACGTCCCCAGCGGAAAGAGATTGCGGTTCATGCCTGAGAACTCGACGATCAATCAGCCCAAGGGGCTTCAGATGACCCTTCCAGCGAAGGCCGAAAACGTCGCTGTAGTTCGCCATGCCCTAGCCGGTCTGGCGGAGGAGATCGGGATGGATGAGCCCGGTCTTGCCGACCTGAAGACTGTCGTCACCGAGGCCTGCATGAACGTGGCGGTGCACGCCTACCAGGGCGAGGCAGGGCCGCTTCTGATCGAGGCAGAGCCAGACGATGAGGGCCTCACTGTCACCGTCCGCGACGAAGGCATCGGCATCCGGCCCCAGGCCGACGATGAGCGTGGCAGCCTGCGCCTCGGTCTCTCGCTGATAGCAGCCCTTTCGACTAGTTTCGCGATTTCGGGCGGCGTCGAAACTGGCACCGAGGTGAAAATGCGGCTGCCGTTGCGCGGTGGTGAAGCCGGCAGCGTCAACGGCGATCCGGTGAAGATGGAACCGAACTTGCACGACACGACCGAGTTGGTCACCGACCGCCCTGAGTTGCTTGCCCCGGTGCTGGCGCGGGTGGTCGGGGCGCTGGCAGCTCGGCGGGATCTTTCGGTGGACCGCCTCTCCGACGCCGTGCTGGTCACTGACGCGATCGCCGCGGCAGCGCCGTCGCGCTTCGCCGACGGCCGCGTGCGGCTTGGCCTCGAGGATGGCGGCGAGGGGATCGGCCTTCGCCTCGGCCCGATGGACCCTGGAGCGGCGGGCCAGATCCGCGAGGAGCTCGAAGTGCCGGTTGGTGGCTCGCTGGAGGCACTTGCCGACGAACTCGCAGTTGAGGAGTCCGGCGACGGCGACTACCTCGTCATTCGCTTTGCCGCTGCTCCCTGATTTGCTCTCTGATCCGCAATAGGGCGCGGCGCAGGATGCGCGAGACGTGCATCTGCGAGTGGCCAATCTGCTCGGCGATCTGCGACTGCGTCATGTCCTCGGCGAAGCGTAGGCGCAGCACCAGCCGCTCGCGCTCATCGAGGTAGGGCAGCGCCGCGTCGAGGGCGATTCGACCCTCGACCAGCTCGAACGCCTCGTCCTCGCTGCCGATCCACTCTGCGGGGGACGCTTCGTCGGAGTCCTCGGACCCCGCCGGCCGGTCGAGCGAGAGGGGACGCCGGTTGTGGTTTGCCTCCATCACCTCGAGCACGTCGGTCTGCTCGAGCTCCAGCCGGTTGGCGATCTCCCCGACCGAGGGCGAGCGTTGCAGCTGCTTGGTCAGCTCGGTGATCGCTTTGTCGACTTCGGCCATGCGGTCGTGCAGGCCGCGCGGTACCCGCACGGTCCAGACCCGGTCGCGGAAGTGGCGTTTGAGCTCGCCGAGGATGGTCGGCGAGGCGAAGGCGGTAAAGGGGATGCCGCGGTCGGGGTCGAAGCGGTCGATCGCGTTGAGCAGGCCGAGGTTGGCAACTTGGAGCAGGTCGTCGAAGGACTCGCTGGCGCCGCGATAGCGCAGCGCCAGCCGCTTGGCGAACGGCATGTTGCGCCGCACCAGCTCCTCGCGGATCGCCGGATCGCGGTTCTCGGCGAAGCGCCGCCACAGCTCCCCGTCGTTGGCAAGCTGCTCGTCGGCCCCCGGTCCCGCGGGGGCGCCATCTCCGTCTCTGTGTCGCTTTGATTCCATAGCTCAACGCCGGGCCGGTCAGCTAACCCCGATGCCGCCCTCGAGCCCTTGAGACACAGGCCGTGCAGCCGCTCCTAGGACAAGCTAGCAAGCTGCGGGACCGACCATCTAGGCTCCCGCAGGACTTCCAAATCGAAACAAGGAGCTTCCAGATGGCTTTCTCGGTTCCCGACCTGCCCTACGACTACGACGCGCTAGAGCCCCATATCGATGAGGCGACGATGCGGGTCCATCACGACAAGCACCACCAGGCCTACGTCGACAAAGCCAATGGCGCCCTGGAGGGGACCGAGTGGGCCGACCGCGACGTCGAGGACGTGCTGCAGAACCTCGACAGCCTGCCCGCCGACAAGCAGGGCCCGGTCCGCAACAACGGCGGCGGCCACCACAACCACACGCTCTTCTGGCAGATGCTCAGTCCCGATGGCGGCGGCGCCCCGAGCGGCGACCTGGCGGCGGCGATCGACTCCGCTTTCGGCTCGTTTGAGGATTTCAAGGCCAAGTTCAAAGAAGCCGGCATCGGCCAGTTCGGCTCCGGCTGGGCCTGGCTGGTCAAGGACGGCGACGGCGTCGCGATCGTCAAAACGCCGAACCAGGACTCGCCGATCTCCGACGGCAAGACCCCGCTGCTCGGCTGCGATGTCTGGGAGCACGCCTACTACCTCAAGTACCAGAACAAGCGCCCGGACTACATCGACGCCTTCTGGAACGTCGTCAACTGGGACTACGTAGCTGAGCGCTTCGCCGCGTAAGCGAGCGCTACGCGGTGACTGCGGGCCGGGCCGCCTCCGGGAGAGGGCGCGGCTCGGCCCCTTCTTTGGGTGGCACCTGGCTCATCGCGTGCTCGGCGAGGGCGGTGATCGTGAGGCTCGGGTTGACGCCGACGTTGGCCGGGATCGCCGCGCCGTCGCAGACCATCAGGTTCTCGTAGCCGAAGACGCGCTGGCGCGAATCGACGACGCCGTCCTCGGGGCCGTGACCGATTGCGGCGCCGCCGAGGATGTGGGCGGTGGTGGGGATGTTGAAGGCCGCCTCCGTCACCGAGCTCGTGGCGACCCCGCCGGTGCGCTGCGCCAGCCATTCGGCCGCCTGGTTGGCCGCGGGGATGAAGGTCGGGTTGGGGCGCTCGGGGTCCTGTTCGGTCTGCAGCCGCACTTCGCCGTTGCGCTTCATCTTCGGCCGCAGGGCGATCGCGTTATCGAGCGTCTGCATCACCAGGAGGATGATCGTGCGTCGCGAGCTGCCCCGCGGCCACATGATCTTGGCGAAGTTACGCGGGTGGCGAAGGATCTGCCCGACGAGCTTCAGCGGCCGGGTTACGCGGGTGCCGTCGCCGACCAGCAGCGTGTTGAGCAGGCTCATCGAGTCGCCGGCCTCGCCGTAGGTGACGGTCTCGATGTGGGTGTGAGGATCGGGGTAGATGCTGGAGGTGATCGCCACTCGCCGGCTGAGGTCGTCGGGGTAGTCCTCCGGCACCCTGACCCCGAGGATGCTCTCGCTGTTGGTGCGGACCAGCTCGCCGAGGCGGGGGGAGATGCGCGGGAGCGAACCGCCGAGGCGGCAGCGCTGCAGCAGTTTGTTGGTGCCGAGCGGCCCGGCGGCGACGATCACGCCGCGCGCCCGCAGCGTGCGCCGCTTGCGGCCGCGCAGCAGGCCAGAGCGCTCGCTGCTGACCATGTAGCCGTCGCTGCCGTCGGCGGCGCCGAGCGGGCTGATGTCGGTCACGGTGCGCTCGGCCTGCACCTCGACGCCGCGGTGCTCGGCCAGCCAGAGGTAGTTCTTGACCAGGGTGTTCTTGGCGCCGTGCGGGCAGCCGACCATGCAGCGGCCGCACTGCATGCAGCCGGTTCGCTCGGGGCCCTCTCCTTCGAAGAAGGGGTCCGGGACGGTCTTCCCGGGGTTGTCGAGGTAGACCCCGATCGGGGTCTTGCGGTAGGTGTCGGCGACACCGAGCTCCTCGCCCAGTTCGCGCAGGAGCTGGTCGGCGGGGTCGTCGTTGTCGTGGACGACGACGCCGAGCATCCGCTGCGCGGTTTCGTAGTGCGGGGCGAGGCGCGCCTCCCAGTTCTCGAGGTCGGCCCACTGCGGGTCTTCGAAGAACGGCGAGGGAGGGACGTAGAGCGTGTTGGCGTAGCCGAGGCTGCCGCCGCCGACGCCGCAGCCGCTGACCACGGCGATGTCCTTGAAGATGCTGAGCCGGAAGATTCCCTTCATCCCCATCCGCGGCGCCCAGAAATAACGACGGCTGTCCCCGGTGGAGCTGGGGAAGTCGTCGTCACCGAAACGCTTGCCGCACTCCAGCACCGCGACGCTGTAGCCCTTTTCGGCCAGGCGCAGTGCCGAGACCGACCCGCCGAACCCCGAGCCGACGACGATCCAGTCGTAGTCGTAGGTCACGGCGGGCTGTCCCTTTTGGCCTAGGCCTCGCCCGGCTCGATTGGGCGAAAGTCCGTGGTCCGCGCCCCGCAGACGGGGCAGAACCAGTCGCTGGGAATCTCCTCGAAGGCCGTTCCGGGCGGGATGCCACCGTCCGGATCGCCAATCGCCGGGTCGTAGATGAACCCGCAGCTCTCGCAGATCCAGAGGGTTGCCTCAGTGGTTGCGCTCATGTCACGAAGATTAGGGGACGCCGCTTATTTGTCGAAGCTGACCGCGACCGGCTCGCGCTCGGATTTGTCCTCGATCTCGAAGAACTCTCGCGCGGCGAAGTTGCCCTGGTTGGCGACGATCGAGCCCGGGAACTGTTCGATATCGGTGTTGTAGGACTGCACGTTGGAGTTGTAGATTCGGCGTGACGCCTGAATTTCGTCCTCCAGCTCGGAGAGGTTGCGGCTGAGCTGCTGGAAGTTCTCGGTTGCGCGCAGGGTGGGGTAGTTCTCGGCGACCACTTTTACGTCGGCCAGTGCCTGGGTTAGCTTCTGCTCCGCCTGGGCGGTTTCCGCAACGCCTTGGGCCTGCATCGCCTCGGCGCGCGCTTGGGTGGTTCTCTCGAAGGTCTCGCTCTCGTGCGTGGCGTAGCCCTTGACCGTCTCGACCAAGTTGGGAACGAGGTCGTGGCGGCGCTTGAGTTGAACGTCGATTCCGCTCCACGACTCGTCGACGCGGTTGCGCGCGGCGATGATCGAGTTGCGCTTGACGATGAAGTAGAGGACCGCGATGACGATGAGCGCGGCGATTACGATGAGAGCAATAGTCATTGGGCCATCCTAGTCTGCCCAGGCAGCCGCCTGCAAATCGGCGTATCTCGGGGTCCTCGGTCGCTCGGATCGGGTCACGCACGGAAGTGCGCTCCCCTCACCTCGCTCCCTGCGTCCCCCGACCTGCTTGGTTTTCGGCGGCGTGCGTTGGAAATAGGATCGGGACATGGGTGCCAAGCAAGAAGCCGTTGAATGGGCCGAGACCGTGCGCCGCTACGGCGAGGGGAACGGGCTGACCTATGAGCCGGTCGGCGGGATCAATCCGAAAGACGGGCCGGTGGCGCTGTGCGTGGGTGGCGTCAACCGCCTCACCGGCCAGCTCGCCGAGGGCTTCTGGGGTTCCTGCTGCGATGCCGACGAAAAGGAGGTCGGCGGCTTCTTCGGCAAGGCGTTGCTGCCGACGGCGTTGCTGACGAAGGCGCACATGCCCGACCTGGCAAAGGTGGTGCCGGCGTTCAACGTCGAGTCGCTCGAGGGTCACGAGGCCGTGACCCAGCGTTTCGCCCGCAAGGTCGAGTTCGAGTCGATCGACTTCAACAAGCGCTTCCTGGCTACGATCCCCAGCGATTACGACCCGGTCAAGCTGCGCGAGCTGTTCAGCCCCGGCTTCCTCTCCTGGACGACGACGATGACCGGTGAGATCGACTTCGGCATCAACGATCGCCAGCTCTGGTTCCTCTGGCACCTGCGCGAGCGCAGCGAAGCGGAGCTGAAAGAGGCGCTGAAAAACGCCGGCCAGCTGTTCAAGCGGCTGCAGGGCGAGATGGACGAGAGCGGCATCCACGCCTATCTGCCCGGCCCCTGGCACGCTGGGCTGGAGCCGTTCCCCTCGGTCTGACGCCAGGCCGTGCCGTCCTCAGGGGGTGGCCGCCGGGCAGGCCGGCGTCACTCGGCCCACCGCCAGGCGCGCCTCCGTCGGGCGCTCCGCCAGGGTCATGCGTCGGCGCGTCAGCCGTCGCCGCGTAGAGGAGGATCGCCGCGGCCACCGCCGCACCGACGAGGATCGCGCCGACCACTCCGCCCTGCCGGGCCTGGAGCTGCGCCTCGGTGAGGCCGAGCTCGTCGAGGAGGGAGTTGGCGGTCGTGAAGTCGTTGTCGAGGACCGCGTTCTGCAGGGCCTGGAACTTCTCCGGCCGCTCGCTGACCGCGGACGTCAGCGCGTCCAAGTCGTTCCTGGCGATCTCGACGTGGCTCGCGTCCACCCTCTCGGGCAGCGCGAGCCGAACTATCCGGTCGGTCGAGAAGTCCGTGCCGGCGATCTGAGATCCGATTCCGGAGAGCCCGATGACCAGGTGCCGCTCGTTGCGATCGAACATGTGTAAGTCCTCTCTCGCCTGGGCGATCCGAGACGTCCCGGCGCGCAGAATGTAAAAGAGGTTTGAAGTATTACGGATAATCTGGATCACCGGGGAGCACCACGCGATGCTTCTCGGGAGTGCCGATCACTTTGGGCAGGATCGGTTCGACCTCGCGGCCGCGGTGGGCCTCGATCGCTTCGATCGAGGTGCCGTAGGGGAGCAGCGATTGAAGCTGGCTGATCGTCGGGAAGGCGAGCGCCAGCTTGCCGGCCTCCTGTGCTGCAAGCGCCGCAGCCGGCTCGAACCAGCGCGCCTCGGTCGTCTCCACGCCGTCCGGCTCGGGCGGTGTATGGGCGGGCGCCAGCGCCAGGAAAAACCAGGCGTCGAAGCGGCGGGAGATCACCTCGGGGGTGATCCAGCGTGAGAACAGGACCAGCTCCTCCTCGGCCGGCAGCGCGATCCCCGCCTCCTCCTCCAGCTCGCGCACCGCGCACGCCCGGTGCGCGGCCTCGCCTTCTCCATCGCACTCGTCGACGCCGCCGCCGGGAAACACCCAGACCCCAGGCATGAACCTCGCTTCGTCGGTCCGCTTCAGCAGCAGCACCTCCAAAGCTCTGTCTCCATGCCTACCGCCGCGCCTAAGCAGCACCACCGAAGCCGATGGCCGCGGGATCGAGGGTTCGCCTAGATTCGGCGCCTCGGCAGGGCCGCGTTTCCTCTCACCCATTCACTCAGCGTATCCCGCGCTCCTACGCGGCCTGAGCGATGGGCGCTGGATACGCCGAGGTATGGGCCGCCGCAATCGATTCGGCGACGATCTCGACCAACCGCCGTAGCTCCGCCTCGGAGATCGAGAGAGGCGGCACCAGGACGACGACATCGCTGAGCGGCCGCACGATCGCACCGCGCTTGCGCGCCTCCAGGGTTACTCGGTGACCGAGACGGAGCGCCGGATCGTGCTCGCCGAGGTCCATGCCGACCATGGTCCCGCAGCGGCGCACTTCCGACACCTCGGGCATCGCCGCGACGGGATCGAGCAGCTCCCCGAGCAGCTCGATCTTCGCCTGTAGATGCTCCAGGGTTTGCTCCTGCTCGAACGCCTCGAGGCTGGCAATCGCCGCCGCGCAGGCGAGCGGATTGCCGGTGTAGGTGTGGCCGTGGAAGAAGGTGCGCTGGTCCTCGGGGGCGCCGAGGAACCCCTCGTAGATCCGCTCGCTGGCCAGCGTCGCCGCCAGCGGCAGGTAGCCGCCGGTGAGGCCCTTGGCGAGGCAGAGCAGGTCGGGGGAGACCGCCTCCTGCTCGCAGGCGAACATCGTGCCGGTGCGGCCGAACCCGGTCGCTACCTCGTCGCAGATCAGCAGCACGCCGAAGCGGTCGCAGAGCTCGCGCACCGCGCGCAGATAGCCCGGCGGGTGGACCAGCATCCCGGCGGCGCCCTGGACCAGCGGCTCGACGATCACCGCCGCGATCTCTTCCTCGTGGCAGGAGAGGACGCGCTCGAGGTCGCCCGCGTCCCCCGGCTCTGCCGCGTGGGTGCGAAAGAGCAGCGGTCGGTAGGTGGAGTGAAAGAGGTCGATGCCGCCGACCGAGACCGATCCGATCGTGTCGCCGTGGTAGGCGTCGCGAAGGTGGACGAAGGAGGTGCGCTGGGCATGCTGCCCGCCGCGCTGCCGCTGGAACTGGAAGGCCATCTTCAGCGCGATCTCGGTTGCCGTCGAGCCCGACTCCGAGTAGAAGACGCGCGAGAGTCCGGCCGGCGCCAGCTCGATCAGCTTCGCGGCCAGCTCGGTGGCGGCGGGGTGGGAGAGACCGAGCATGGTCGAGTGCGCGACGCGCTCGAGCTGCTCGCGCACCGCGGCGTCGATGCCTGGATGGCGATGCCCGTGGACGTTGCACCACAGCGAGGACACGCCGTCGATGTAGCGGCGGCCGTCGTTGTCGATCAGTTCCGCCCCCTCGGCCCGCTCGATCATCAATGGCTCTTCCTCGACCCAGCCCTGTTGCTGGGTGAACGGGTGCCAAAGATGATCCCGATCGAGCTGAGCGTGGTCCACCGACATCGCCACGACCAACATAAACCGGGCCGCGGCGGGTAACCGTCACGGCAGCGTGCGCAAGTTCACAGACCTTTACATCGAACGATGTAGCATTAGGACCAATGGCTGAGCGTGGAGCGATACCTCAGGTTCCTCCCGTCCGGCGGCGGGCCCTGCGAGCAGTCCGCTCGCTCTTCAGTCCGCTGCTCCCGGACGATTACCTCGAGCTGATCAACCCGCTCTGGTCGACCCGCGAGCTCCGGGGCCGAATCGAGCGGATAGACCAAGAGACCGCGGACACCGTCACCGTCCTGATCCGGCCTGGCTACGAATGGATGGGCCACCGCCCCGGGCAGTACCTGCGCATAGGCGTCGTCATCGACGGGGTGCATCACTGGCGCGCCTACTCGCTCACCGCCGAGCCCGGGCGCCCCGACGGGTGCATCAGCATCACGCCGAAGCTGGTCGACTCCGGCAAGGTCTCGCCCTACCTGGTCCGCCAGGCCAGGCCCGGGGACGTGGTCAGGCTCGGCGGGGTGGAAGGGACCTTCGTCCTCCCCGATCCGCTGCCGGGCAAGCTGCTCTTCATCAGCGCCGGCAGTGGCATCACGCCGATCATGAGCATGCTGCGCAGCCTCGACCGGGAGGATTCCCTGCCCGATGTAGCGCACATCCACTGCGCCCGGACGGCAGACGACGTGATCTTCGCCGATCGCCTGCGGGAGATCGACGAGGCACACGACGGGTATCGCCTGCATCTGCGGCTCACCGCCGATCAGGGACGTCTTGGTCCGGGCGACCTCGACCAGCTCTGTCCCGATTGGCGCCGCCGCCACACCTTCCTCTCCGGGCCCGCCGAGATGCTCGAGACGCTGAGCGCCCACTGGCAGGCAGAGGATGTGGCGGAGCAGCTCAGCCTGGAGCGCTTCCAGCCGATGATCGGCGGCGATCCCGGCGGTGGAGAGGGCGGCAGCGTGCGCTTCGCCAAGAGCGGGGTCGTCGCCGAGTGCGACGGCGCCACGCCGATCCTCGTCGGCGGCGAGGAGGCCGGAGCGACCCTTCCCTTCGGCTGCCGAATGGGCATCTGTCACACCTGCGTCGGCAAGCTCTGCACCGGGGAGGTCCGCGACCTGCGGACCGGCGAGGTGCATGGCAACGAGGGGGAAATGATCCGCACCTGCGTCAACGCGCCCGAGGGCCCGATCGAGATCGCACTTTGAGACAACCGAAAGGAAGACGATGACCGCAACGACCACCGAGGGCGCCAGCCCGTTCAGCCACCTCTCCAGCGAGCAGCTGGACGAGCTGGGACGCGAGTTCGACGCGATCAAGGACCGTGTGTTCGCCGAGCTCGGCACTCGCGATCGCCGCTACATAGAGAGCATGATCGCGATGCAGCGCCGCCTCGCCGTGATGGGCCGAGTGCTGCTGCTCGCCTCCCGCTACCGGCCGGCCTGGGTGGCGGGGACGGCGACGCTCTCGATGGCGAAGATCCTCGAGAACATGGAGATCGGCCACAACGTGCTGCACGGGCAATGGGACTGGATGAACGATCCCCAGATCAACTCGTCGACCTGGGATTGGGACACCGCCTCGACGTCCGAGGCGTGGAAGCACTCGCACAACTACGTCCACCACACCTTCACCAACATCCTCGGCAAGGACAAGGACCTCGGCTACGAGATCATGCGGATCGACCCGCGGCAGAAGTGGCACCCGGTTTACCTCCTACAGCCGCTCTACAACCTCGTCCTCGCCGCTTTCTTCGAGTGGGGCGTGGCGCTGCACGATCTCGACCTCGAGGCGATACGGACCGGCAAGAAGTCGAAGGCCCAGATCAAGCGCGAGCTGGCGGGGATTCGAGAGAAGGCTAAGAACCAGATCGTCAAGGACTACGTCGCCTGGCCGCTCTTGAGCGGGTTGGCGATGGCCGCGCTCGACGTCGCGCTCGAGGGTCGTCGCGGCGCCGGCGCTCGCAAGCGCCGCGGAGGTCTGCGGCGCGTCCTCGGGGCTGCGCTGCGAGGCGGCGCGGGCGCCTACCGCTCGACGGCGTCGGCGGACGCCACCGCCAACGTCGTGCGCAATGCCTGGGCGTACGCGATCATCTTCTGCGGCCATTTCCCGGACCAGACCTACACCTTCAGTCCCGAGGAGGTCGAGGATGAGAGCCGCGGCGGCTGGTACGTGCGCCAGCTGGTCGGCGCCGCGAACATCGAAGGGAGCGCCCTCTTCCACGTCGCCAGCGGCAACCTCGGCTACCAGGTCGAGCACCATCTCTTCCCCGACATGCCGAGCACCCGCTACGCCGAGATCGCGCCCCAGGTAAAGGACGTCTGTGAGCGCTACGGCCTGCCCTACAACAGCGGCCCCTTCGGCCAGCAGCTCGGCATGGTGCAGAGGACGATCCTCCGGCTCGCGTTTCCCGGCGGTTCCCCCCGACCCAAGCCGGGCCCGTACAAGGGAACGTTGGAGCATCCTGCGTGATATAGCTCACGCAAGCAACCATTTCGCTGGAGAAATAGTTGCGCTTTTGCAAACATTGTCTGTATGCAAGCGAAAGGCGTCGCGGCGATCGCCGAGGAGGCGAGCGTATCTGAGGTAGGCGGCGCGGCTCAGAAAACGGCGGCGCGACTCAGCGCTCTGCTGCGCCACGTCTTCCTCTACGACCGTGGCAACCAGCTGCGGGTGATCGAGGAGTCGGGGCTCTCGATGACGCAGTGCAAGGCGCTGCTGGAGCTGGGCGGAATCGGCGAGAGCGCCGACCCGCGTCAGGTGAGCGACCTGGCAGAGACCTTCGGCGTCTCGGTCCCCTCGATGAGCCGGGCGGTCGATGCGCTGGTCAAGAAGAGGCTCGTTACCAGGCTTGAGGATCCCGACGACCGCCGCGTCAGGCGCGTCGCGATCACCGCCAAGGGCAAGCAGTTTGTCGACACGCTGCTGGTCGTGCGGCAGGCCGGGTTGGAGGCCTTCGCCGAGAGCCTCAGCGCCGCTCAGCGCCGCAAGCTCGACACCGCGATCGACTGCCTTATGGACAGGGAGGACATCGCCAAGGCCTTTGAGCACCTGAAGGGAGTTGGATCGACTTGACCCGTTACCGCCACCTGATCACCGATGACAACCGCAAGTGGTGGACGCTCGGGGCGATGTGCTTCGCGCTGTTCATGATCATGCTCGACAACACGGTCGTGAACGTCGCCCTGCCATCGATCCAGCGCGATCTCGACGCCTCGATCTCCGGGCTGGAGTGGACGATCAACGGCTACACGCTCTCCTTCGCCGTGCTGCTGGCGACGGGCGGGCGACTGGGCGACATCTTCGGCCGCCGCCGCATGTTCCTGATCGGCGTCGTCGTCTTCGCCCTCTCCTCGGCGACGGCAGGCCTGGCGCAAAACCCGACCGACCTCGTCGCCAGCCGTGTCGTCCAGGGCGTCGGCGCGGCGCTGATGATGCCGGCGACGCTTTCGATCGTCACCGATGCCTTCCCCGCCCACGAGCGTGGCAAGGCGATGGGCACCTGGGCGGGCGTCTCGGCCTTGGCACTTGCCGTTGGACCCGTGCTCGGCGGCTTCTTGACCGAGCACGTCAGCTGGCGCGCGATCTTCTATCTCAACATCCCGGTCGCGGTGGGCGCCGTGGTCGCGGCTCTGTTCGCGGTGCGCGAGTCGCGCGACACCACCGTGGGGCGCGAGGTCGACTACCTCGGCGTCGTGACCCTGACCGGTGCCCTGACGGCTCTTGTCCTTGCCTTGGTCGAGGGCAACGCGTGGGGTTGGGGTTCGCCCGAGATCATCGCCCTGCTGGCCGGCGCCGTCCTCGGGCTGGCCGCCTTCGTCGCGATCGAGCTCCAGGTCAAGGTGCCGATGGTCGAATTCCGCTTCTTCGGCGACCGCAACTTCGTCGGCGCCATAGTGGTGGCGTTGATCGTCTCCTTCGCGATGCTCGGCGTCTTCTTCTTCCTCGCCCTCTATATGCAGAACATCCTCCACTACTCGCCGCTGGAGGCCGGGGTGCGCTTTCTGCCCTCGACCCTGATGATCGTCGGCGTCGCGCCGGTCGCCGGCAGGCTTGCCGATCGCATCGGGCCACGCTGGCTGATCGTCGCCGGGCTGCTGATCCTCACCGGCTCGCTCTACAGCTTCACCGGGATCGCGGTCGACTCGACCTATCTCGACTTACTACCCGGTTTTATGTTGCTCGGCATCGGCATCGCGCTGACGATGTCGCCGATGACGAGCGCGGCGATGAACGCGGTTGCGGTCGAGAAAGCCGGAATTGCCTCGGGCGTCCTCTCGATGTTCCGCATGGTCGGCGGCAGCCTCGGCATTGCCGTGACCGGCGCGATCTTCCAGGGGGCGGCGGGCACCAGCTTCGAGGCCGCGACGCCACAGCACTTCGTCGACGGGCTCAGCGAGGCGATGCTGGTCTCCGCGGCCGTGGCGCTGATCGGCGCCGTGATCGCCGCCGCCACGATCCGGGCAAAGCCGAAAGCGATCAGCACCAAAGTCGCGGAGGCCCAGGCGACTCCAGGCGGCGAGGAGCTGGCCGGCGTCACTTCCTGAGCCGAGCGCGGTCGAGGTTTGGGTCGCATAGCGGTTCAAACCTCGACCGCACCTCAGTTGATGGGCAGTGGCGGCCATCTTTTCGGGGTTGTCAGATCCAGCAGCGGCAGCCCCACGACCTCGATCTCGCTCCGGGCGGCGATCGTCTTGCGGTTCGATTCCTCGACCGCGGTCGGCCTCGCCGGCCAGGGCGTGAGAACGACTTTCCGAACGTCCAGACCAACGTTCATCGCCGCCTCGATCGTCAACAGGGTGTGGTTGATCGTGCCGAGGCCAGGTGAGGCGGCGATGACCAGTGGCAGGCCGAGATCGATGGCTAAGTCTCGTACCAGGTAGCCGCTTGTGAGCGGTACCAACAGACCGCCGACCCCCTCGCAGACGAGCGCATCGCCGCTGTTTGCTGCGGTGTGCGCGCTGGCCAGCAGCCGCGCCGGCTCGATCTCCTCGCCGGCCCGCTCGGCGGCGAGATGCGGCGACATCGGCGGCCCGTAGCGGTAAGGAGCGATCGCATCGTCACTCTGCGTTGAGCCGGCGGCGCGACGCAGCAGTTCGTGGTCGGCCTCACCGCCGTCGTCGAGGCCGGTGACGGCGGGCTTGAAGATGGCAACATGTCTCCCCTCGCTCGCGAGCGTGCGAGCGATCGCCGCCGCCACGACGGTCTTGCCCACCTCGGTCCCCGTTCCGGTAACGAAGACCCCAGACGTGCCGGTGGAGTGATGCCCTATATGACCCTGCTCCACCGGCACGTCTGGCTCAGGCGGCGACGGGGAGCGAGGCGGCCCCGCTGGACGTCACGATGCCGAGCTCGCGCGCGGCCTCGCCGGCCTGCCTCGCCGCGTCGCGTAGCTCGGCCTTCTCGTGAGTTGCCATGACGCTGAAGCGTAGGCGCGAGGAACCGGCTGGGACGGTGGGAGGGCGGATGCCCTGGGCAAAGACGCCGCGCTCGAGCAGGCGCTCGCAGAGCTCCATCGTCCGCTCCGCGTCGCCGACCTCGAGCGGCACGATCTGGCTGGGTGCGCCAGCGGCCGCGAGCCCCTCGCCGGCGAGCCCCTCGCGCAGCGTCGCCGCGTTCGCGCGCAGGCGCTCGACCCGCTCCGGCTCGGCTTCGAGCAGCTCCAGCGCCGCCACCGCGGCGGCCAGAACCGGTGGCGGTAGTGCCGTCGAGAAGATGAAGGACCGCGCCGTGTTCAGCAGGTACTCGCTCAGCTCGGCGCTGGCGCAGATGTAGGCGCCGTAGGAGCCGAGCGCCTTGCCGAGCGTCCCGACCACGAGATCGACCTCTCCGCTCAGCCCGGCTGCGGCGACCGAACCACGCCCGCCCGGGCCAAGCGCCCCCGTCGCGTGCGCCTCGTCGACCATCAGCCGGCAGCCGTGGGCGTGGGCCAAGCGCGTCAGATCCTCGAGCGAGGCGACGTCGCCGTCCATCGAGAAGACGCCGTCGGTGACGATCAGCGAAGCGCGCTCGCCCGCCTCCTTCAGGCCCCAAGCAAGGTGCTCGACGTCGCCGTGGCGATAAACGAAGGTCTCGGCCCGGGCCAGGCGGCAGCCGTCGACGATGCTGGCGTGGTTGAGCTCGTCGGAGAAGACGATTTCTCGGCGTCCCGCCAGGGCGGAGATCACGCCGATATTCGCTAGATAACCGGAGCCGAAAAGCAGCGCGGCCTCGTATCCCTTGAAAGCTGCGAGCCGCTCCTCCAGGCGCCGGTGCGGCGCCATGTTGCCCGAGATCAGCCGAGCGGCACCCGCCCCTGCACCCCAGGCAAGCGCCGCCTCGGCCGCTGCCTCGCGGACTCGCTGGTGATCGGCCAGGCCGAGGTAGTTGTTCGAGCAGAGCAATAGCACCGGCTCTCCGTCGAGTTGGACCCGCGGTCCCTGCGCGCCTTCGACCAAGCGCAGCCGCCGGTGGAGCCCGCTCTCGCGAAGCTCCGCCAGCCGCTCTGCGACCTCGTTCATGCCGCTGTTTGCTTGGCCGGGTAAGGCGGCGGCTTCTTGGTCTTCTTCACGACCCGCAGCTGGGTCGAGGGGTCCCAGAAGTTCGCTTCTTCCTGGCTATCGATCAGCTCGTCGATCGGGGTCTCTGGCGCCTCGCCCTCGAGCCAGCCAGAGCGGTTGTCGGGCCGTGGGTTGGCGCCGTTGTCGGGCTGGCGCGCGACGTTCAGGCCAAGCTCCTCGAACATCGCCCGGTCGTCCTCGGGCTCGGCGCCGAGCGTGGTCAGGAAATTCCCCATCATCACCCCGTTGAGCCCGGCCTTGACCGCCAGCGGCTGCAGCTCACCGAGGTTCTCGACCCGGCCGCCGCAGAGGCGGAAGAGGGCGCCGGGAATGATCAGGCGGAAGATCGCCACCCACTTGACCACGTCCCAGGGGTCCATCAGGGGACGGTCGCCGAACTTGGTGCCGTCGCGTGGGTTGAGCAGGTTGATCGGCACCGAGTCCGGTTCCAGCTCGGAGAGCTCGAAGGCCATCTCGACCCGCTGCCGCGGCGACTCGCCGAGGTTGAGAATGCCGCCGACGCAGGTCTCGAGGCCCGCCTCCTTGACCGCATCGATCGTCCGTATGCGGCCCTCGTAGCGGACCGTGGTCGAGACCTCCGGATAGTAGGAGCGCGACGACTCGACGTTGTGGTGGACGCGCTGGATTCCCGCCTCACGCAGCCGTTTGGCGCGCTCGGCCGACATATGGCCGATCGAGGCGCAGCGCTTCAGGTTGGTGTGCTCGGAGACCAGTTCCGCCCCCTCGACGATTTTCTCGAAGTCGCGTTTGGAGAGCCCCTGGCCCTGGGTGACCATGCAGAATCGGTGCGCGCCCGCGGCCTCGGCGGCACGGGCGTGCTCGAGGATCTGCTCCGGCTCCATCATCGCGTGCATCGGCGTGTCGGCCTCGGCATAGCGGGACTGGGCGCAGAAGCCGCAGTCCTCGGCGCAGCCGCCCGACTTTGCGTTGACCAGCGAGCACATGTCGGTCGAGTCGCCGAAGTTCTCCTGGCGCACCTCCCAGGCGCGCTCGACCAGCTCACCGATCTCCTCGTGGCTGCTCTGCTCGCCGAGCGCCAGCGCTTCCTCGAAGGAGATCAGGGACGACATTGCGGCGCAAGGCTAGGAGCCGGCCCGGACGTTCGCGCGGTTCCTTAGTCACGAAATAGGTGAATAAGGAACCACGCGATAAGGAAGGCTCGTATCGTGAACTGCGTGGCCGGGACGAGTGAGGGAGTGCGCAGGCGAAAGCGCTTTGCGACCGCCGCAATCTGCGGGCTTGCGGCGGGAGCCTTTGTGCTCGGTGCGGCCCTCGGCGATGGGCAGCCACCGAGGCCCAGCGTTGCCAGTCAGCTCACCCCCGCCCAGCTGGCCGGCGAGCGGATCGTGCTCGGCTTCCAGGGCACCCGGCCGCCCGATGCCGTTGTCCGGCTGATCCGTCAGGGCAGCGTCGCCGGCATCATTCTCTTCTCGGACAATCTGCCCAGCCGGGCTATGGGTCGGCGGCTGATCCGTCGCCTGCAGGCAATCAAGCGACCACCCGGATTGGGCGATCCGCTACTGGTCATGACCGACCAGGAGGGCGGCCTGGTCAAGCGTGTCGATGGCGCTCCGATCGTCTCGGCACGGCAGATGGGCATGCGGGGCGCCGGCTTCAGCCGCGCTCAGGGGCACGAGACCGCCGCCAACCTGCGGAGCCTGGGTATCAATGTCGACCTTGCACCTGTGCTCGACGTAGCTCGTCCGGGCGGCACGATCGCGGCAACCGACCGTGGCTTCGGCTCGACCGCAGCCGCGGTGGCCGCGACCGCCGTTCCTTTCGCCGAAGGGCTCCAAGTCGGCGGCGTGGCGGCGACCGCGAAGCACTTCCCCGGTCTCGGCGCGGCCCGGCTCAACACTGATGACGCGGTCCAGCGCATCGGCCTTTCCGCGAGCACGCTGCAGCAAGTCGACGAGGCTCCTTACAGGCGCTTCGCCAGCGCCGGCGGCGAGATGGTGATGCTGAGCACGGCGATCTACCCGGCGCTCTCCAACCGACCCGCCGCTTTCTCACGCACGGTCGCCACCGGTGAGTTGCGCTCCCGACTCGGCTTTGAGGGAGTCTCGATCACCGACGCACTCGACACCGTCGCGGTGCAGGCCTTCGGCAACCCCGCAAAAGCCGCCCGCGTCGCAGCCACCGCCGGCGCCGACCTCCTCCTCTACACCGACCTGATGGAAGCCACGCAAGCTCACCGTGCTCTGCTGCGGGCATTGCGCTCTGGCGGCCTCTCGCGAGCTAGCTTTGAGGACTCGGCCGACCGAGTGCTCCGCCTGCGCCACGAGCTGGGCTCGTCCGGGTAGGCCTGGAACGTCTTGTACTTTTTCCGCGGCGAGGATGGCGGACAGCCACTACGTGTTTTCGGAAAAAGTTAAGTGGAAGGCCTACCCGGACGAGCCCGTCGCTGCGACCGCAACGCCAGCCACGCGCACCGAGTCCCGCCCCGCCCGCTTCGCCTCATACAGCGCATTGTCAGCCGCCGAGAGTACCTCGTCAAAGCCACCGCTTTGGGGGCCGAAGGTCGCGAGTCCGATGCTCGCCGTGATCGGCGGCGACGCCTCGCTCGGCGGAGTGTGCAGGCGGATCGATTTCCCAATTGCGTCGGCGAGATCCTCGGCCTCATCGAGCTCGCAGCGCGGCAGTACGACCGCAAACTCGTCGCCACCGATTCGCGCCACGACGTCGGTGGCGCGCATGCGCCCGCTCAGAACACCGGCGACGTCGACGATCACGCGGTCGCCAGCGGGGTGGCCAAGCGTGTCGTTTACCTGCTTGAAGTTGTCGAGGTCGAGCATCAGGACCGCGCCCACCGATTTGTCGCGACGGCTGCGGGCAAGCTCAGTGCGCAGGTCCTCGTCGAAACGGCGCCGGTTCTTCAGTCCGGTCAGGGGATCATGGCTGGCCTGTTGCTGCAGCTCCTGCATCCGTTCGCTGCGGCTCCAGATCAAGACCAGCGCGCCCAACAGCGTCGCCAAGGCGATGCCAACCACCGCAATCAGGATCGGTAGTCCGAGTGCGGGCCGGTTCGGGTCTCTGACGATCAGCAGCCAGGTGCGGTCGGCGACCCGGATCGGAGCGGAGGCACTGTCGTCGCGAGACAGCGAGGGCCCCAGCACCGTCCTGCCGTTCTCGGCCAGCTGCGCGTCGACCTCGTCGGGAAGCGTGTTCGTCACCGCGGCCGAGAGGTCGTCGAGGTGGAAGGAGCCGGTTGCGAAGCCGATCAGCGCGGCTCGGCGCTGATCGGGCGTCGTGGTTGGCGCGCCGTCGCGATAGACGGGGCGGAAGACATTGATCCCGGTCCCGCCGAGCGGTAGCCGGATTACCCGAGTGGCCGCCGGGCGGCCGGTGTCGCGGCCGCGAAGCAGGTGCCGGACGCGCGACATGTCCGAGCCAAGATCGAAGCCGTATGGCGTCTGCACGCCGAGCGGGGATTTGGTTTCGGCGAAGACGAGGGGGAAGTAGTGGGCGCGGTCGCCGGCACGGCGAAAGTTGCCGAGCGTGGTTCGTTCGAGGATCGGATAGCCGTGGTTGCGTTCGAACCGAGCTCGGGCGGAGCGGGGGATCGACTGGACGAAGGCGGTCGCCGCGAGGGCGCCGGTGTCCAGCAACGAGTCGGCCATCACGTCGAACTCGTGACGGCTGAACCTTCCCTCGGCTTGATAGAAGGCGGCCGCGCTCGCGAGCTGGCCGACCGAGAGCGCGGCCACTGCTTCCGCCTGGCGCGCCGCACGCCCCGCCTCGCTGCGCTGTATCCGCTCGAAGTTGTCCTGTTCACGGGAGTGCACGAGCAGGGCAACCGCGATCGAGCCGATCGCGATTGCGACGACAACGGCGTAGCCAAGCCAGAAGCGAAACCTCATGCTTACCTATTCGGCTATTCGCCGCCTGGTCCTTACTCGGCAGGAACGCTTGCGAGCGACTCCCACAGATACAGCGAGGCGAGGCTGCGGTGCGGCCGCCAGGCCTCGCCGATCTCCAGCACCCGCTGTGGGGCCGGCATCTCCTCCAGCTCGTACTCGACCTGCACGGCCTTGCGGATGCCGAGGTCGCCCCCGGAGAGGACGTCGGGCCGTTCGAGGTGGAAGATGAGGAACATCTCGGCGGTCCACTGGCCGAGCCCGCGCACTGCGACGATCTCTTCGATTACCTCCTCGTCGGGGAGATCGCCGAGGCGCTCCAGCTCCAGCTCTCCACTGAGCACATGGGCAGCGAGGTCACGGACGTACTCGACCTTGCGGCCGGAGAGGCCGCAGGCGCGCAGGTCCTTCTCGCTTGCCTCCAGCAGCTGCTCGGGCGATGGCGTGGAGCCGCCGAAGAGGTCAACGACCCGCCCGTAGATCGTCCGCGCGGCTTTGGTCGAGAGCTGCTGCCCGACGATCGCCCGCAGCAGCGCACCGTAAGCGTCGGTGGGCCGCTCCTCGCTGCGCCGTCGCAGCCGCGTCGCGAGGTCGATCTTCCCGACCCGCTCGACCAGCGCCGCCATCGCCGGGTCGGAGGCGGCCAGTGCGCCACGTGCCTTGGCACCCTTGGCGCTCAGCTCACTGGCCCTTCCAGCGTGGCTTGCGCTTCTCGGCGAAGGCTTCGACGCCCTCACGCAGATCCTCGGATGAGAAGCATGATTCGCGCAGCGCGATCAGGCCGGCCTCCTGCTGCTCGCTGAGAACGGGATTAGCGTTGAGCACTTCGATCGCCCGCTTGTTGCCGCGCATCGAGAGCGGCGCGTTGGCGGCGATCCCCTCAGCCAGCGCCACTGAGGCGGCCTCGAAAGTGTCATCGTCGACCACCTCGTGGACGAGGCCGATCCTCTCCGCCCGCTCGGCGCTGAAGTTGCGGCTGGTCAGGAACAGGTCCTTGGTTCGGGCTAAGCCGAGCGTGTCGAGGAACTTGCGCAGGCCCGTGTGGCTGTAGACGAGGCCGAGTTTGGCCGGCGGCATGCCGAGCTTGGCACCGGCGGCGCAGATGCGCAGGTCGCAGGTCATCGCCAACTCGAGCCCGCCGCCGAGGCAGTGGCCGTTGATGGCAGCGACGGTCGGCCAGGGATGGGCGGCGAGGGCTTCCATCGCGTCGTGGAAGGGGTGGGCGACAAGGGCCTCGGCGTCGCGCTCGAAGGTGTCCCCGGGGATCGCTGTTAGGTCATATCCGGCGGAGAAGGCGGGGGGAGCGCCGGTGATCATCACGCAGCGGGTCTCGATCCCGCGGTCGAGGCGGGGAAGCGTCTCGGCCAGCGTGTCGAGGATCTCGTGGTCGAGCGCGTTCCGGCGCTCCGGGTTGGAGATGCGGATACGGACGACTGCCTCGGCAGGGGAGTCGAGGAGGAGCTTGCCGCCGGCGAGCCGCTCGTTCACTTCAGTCCAGCACGACGAGGACGTCGCCTTCGCTGACCGACTGGCCCTCCTCGCAGCGAATCTCCTTGACGGTCCCGTCGTCTTCGGCCTCGACCGGGATCTCCATCTTCATCGACTCCAGGATGACAACCGTGTCGCCGTCGGAGATTTCGTCGCCGATTGCGACCTCGACTTTCCACACGTTGCCGGTTATGTGTGCCTCGATGTCCGCCATGGCACGGGACAATATCCGCCGTGGCCGACTCCTTGGCTGTCATCATCGCTGCGCGCAATGAGGCCGACCGTATTGGGGAGACGCTGGCGGCGTTGCGCGGCGCCCTGCCGGGGGCAGCCCTCTGGGTCGCCGACGATGCCTCGACCGACGGTACGGCGGAGACGGCGATGACGGCGGGTGCCCAGGTCGTCAGCCGTGGCCGGCCGCACGGCAAGGGTGCCAACGTTGGCGCCGCAGCCGAGGCGGCGCTGAGCGCTGAACCGCCGCCTGAGCTGGTGCTTCTTTGCGATGGCGATCTCGGTGCCTCTGCCGTGGCGCTCGTGCCGCTGGTCAGCGCGGTCGAGCGCGGCGAGTGCGACCTCGCCGTCGCTGCCTTCAGTAGCCGGGTGGGCGGCGGCTTCGGGGTGGCGCTCGGCTTCGCCCGCTGGGCGATCCGCCGTCGCTGCGGACTCGAGACGAGCGCGCCGATCTCAGGCCAGCGGGCCCTGCGAGCCGACGTGCTGAGATCCGTGCTGCCCTTCGCCCGCGGCTACGGGATGGAGATGGGGATGACGATCGACGCCGTCCGTGCCGGCCACCACCTGCGCGAGTACGAGCTCGACCTCTCCCACCGTGCCACCGGCCGTTCTTTCGCCGGCTTCGCCCACCGCGGGCGCCAGCTGGCCGACTTCGCCCGCGTCTACCTTTCTCGCCGGAGAGGAGAGCGAGGATGATTCTCGCGATCGACCAGGGGACGACCGGTACGACCTGCCTCGTCTTCGATGCGGAGGGCCGGATTGCCGGTCGGGCTTACTCAGAGTTCGAGCAGCATTTTCCGCGCCCCGGCTGGGTCGAGCATGATGCGAGCGAGATCTGGGAGGTGACCCGGCGGGTCGCGATCCAGGCGATGACCGATGCCGGTATCCAGGGCGCGGAGCTGGACGGGATAGGGATCACGAATCAGCGCGAGACCATCGTCGCCTGGGACCCGGCGACGGGCGAGCCGGTGCACCGGGCGCTCGTCTGGCAGGACCGCCGTACCGCCTCCCGTTGCGATGAGCTGCGCGAGGAAGGCCGCGAGGCGCTGGTGCGGGAGCGGACGGGCCTAATGATCGACCCTTATTTCTCCGGCACCAAGATCGAGTGGCTGCTGCGCAACGTCGAGGGTGTCGAGAGGGCGGTCTTCGGCACGATCGACGCCTGGCTGCTCTTCAAGCTCACCGGCCGCCACGCCACCGACCACACGAACGCCTCGCGGACGATGCTCTTCGACATCCGCCGCCTCGCCTGGGATGAGGAGCTCTGCGCGATGCTTGGCGTCGATCCCAACAGGCTGCCCGAGCCGCTGCCCTCGGCCCACGTCTACGGCACCACTTCGGAGTTCGGCGGCGAGGTGCCGGTGGCCGGAATCGCCGGCGACCAGCAAGCGGCGCTCTTCGGCCAGGCCTGCCATCGGTCCGGCAGCGCCAAGAACACCTACGGGACCGGCAGCTTCGTCCTGCTCAACACCGGCAGCGAGGCGCCTGATCCCGGCGCGGGCCTGCTGACCACGATCGCCTGTGCGCCGGCCGAGGAGGTGGCCTACGCGCTCGAGGCCTCGATTTTCGTCACCGGTGCCGCCGTGCAGTGGTTGCGCGACGGCCTGGGCGTAATCGAGGAGGCGGGGGAGAGCGAGACGCTGGCTGCCTCGCTCGACGGCAACGACGGCGTCTATTTCGTCCCCGCGTTGACTGGCCTCGGCTCGCCCCACTGGGATCCATACGCCCGCGGCACGATCGTCGGCCTCACCCGCGGCAGCGCCCGCGCCCACCTGGCCCGGGCGGCACTGGAGGCAATCGCCTACCAGACCGTCGACGCGGTGCGGGCCGAGGAGACGGCCGCCGGTGAGCGGTTGAGCGAGCTGAAAGCCGACGGGGGCGCGACCGTCAACCGCTGGCTGATGCAGTTCCAGGCCGACGTGCTCGGCGCGCCGGTGGTTGTCCCGGAGATCGCCGAGACCACGGCGCTCGGCGCCGCTTACCTGGCCGGGATCGCAACCGGCCGCTGGAGCGCCGAGCAGGTTGCCGAGATGTGGCGCGAGGCGGCTCGCTACGAGCCGCGGATGGGCGAGGACGAGCGCGAGTCCCTGCTCGCCGACTGGCACCGTGCGCTCGAGCGCTCGCGCGGCTGGGCCGCCTAGCCCAGAGATGTCGCGCGGATCGTCCCAGAGGCGTTTGCAGAGAATTTGCATCTGACGCACCACTGCGACATTCTGTCTGCGAGCGTGTCAACCTATGGAGGCGATGAGAGAAGCGTGGAGCGACGACCGGCTGGACGACCTCAACGGCAAGGTGGACGAGGGCTTCCACCGTGTCGATGCCGACATCCGTTCGCTGCGGACAGAAACCAAAGCCGAGTTCAACTCGCTGCGCGGTGAAATGAACCAGCGCTTTGAACAGATCGATGTCCGCTTCGACCGCATGAACGAACGTTTCGACGGTGTGCAGCGCATGATCATCGTGGTCAACGGCGGTGTCATGGCGGCCCTCCTGGGCGTGATTGCAACCCAGCTTTGATGTTGCTCCACCGCTGCGCGCTGCGAATCGAATCAAGCGCGTAACTCGGGCCTACGCAGGGGGTACGCAAGCCGACGGCCTGCGGCCGTCGCGTCCCCGCCATGCCCGACATCAAGCCACAGGTCTACAAGGACGACCGTCCCGCCTCCTACTTCGACCAGTTCCACGCGGCGGCACGCAGGGGGGTCGGCTGGACCTACACCTTCGTCCGCATCCTCGTCTCGCTGCCAACTCTGCTGATCTGGCGGGTGCGGGCGATCGGTCGCGAGAACGTGCCCAAGGACGGACCCTTGGTCCTCGCCCCCAACCACTTCAGCCAGATGGATCACTTCTTTATCGGGCTCTACCTGCGGCGGAAGATCCGCTTCATGGCCAAATCGCAGATGTTCGGCTCACCCGTGCTCACCTATATCTACAAGCACGGCGGCGTGATCCCGATCCGCCGCGGCCACCACGACGAGGAGGCCTTCACGACCGCCTTCACCGTCCTCGACCAGGAGGGCATGCTGCTGATCTACGCCGAGGGCGGCCGCTCGCGTAGCGGCGAGCTGGGCGAGCCCAAGCCCGGAGTCGGCAGGCTCGCCCTGGAGTCGGGCGCCCCGGTCGTTCCCGTTGCGATCTACGGCTCGGCCACCGTGCGACGCTGGAAACGGCTGCGCTTCCCCCAGGTCACCGTGCAGTACGGCGAGCCACTCACCTTCCCGAAGGAGGAGGGGCCAAGTCGAGAGCGCCAGCTCGAGGTCGCGACCGAGGTCTTCAACCGGGTGCGGGAGATGTACGAGGGGCTGGCTACTGGTAGCGGTCAGCGAGCTTCTCGAAGAAGCTCGGATCGTGCCCAGGCGTAACGATCGCGTTCGGGTACTCGCGGCGGAACAGCTTCAGCTCCTGAATCGAGCGCCGGTAGTTGTGGGCGTCGAAGGGGCGCGGCGCGAGTGGCGCGCTGCCGTCGAGCTGCGCCTGCATGTAGACGGCGTCGCCACCGATCACGAAGTCGCGCTCGGCGAGGTGGGCGATCACCGACATGTGGCCGGCGCTGTGACCTGGCGTGTAGGCGAGGCGAATCGATCCGTCGCCAAATAGGTCGAAGCAGCGGGCGAAGCTCGAGTAGGAGTCGATTCCACCGCGGTCGAAGTCGACCGTGCGGTAGTCGAAGGCGTAGTCAAAATGGGCGCGCCGGTAGCCGTTCAGCAATGGTTTTGGGCCGACCGTCGCCGCCTCCCACTCGACCTCGCTGACGACGAAGGTCGAGTTGGGAAACTCGGAGATTGCCGAGGTGTGGTCGATGTGCATGTGGGTCATCACGACGACCGGAAGCTCGCCCGGATTGAGGTTGCGCGCCCGCAGCTGCGCCGGCACGTCGGCGCCGGCCTCCAGCGAGGGGTTGCCGACGCGCGAAGCGAGCCGGCCAAAGTTCTCCTCTCCGTCGGTGGCGACCGAGGGGTGCAGGCCGGTGTCGACGAGGATTGCGCCGGCACTGGGGTGGCGGATTAGGTAGGCGGGGCAGGGGACGGCCATCGCGGGCTCGCCGCTGAGCAGGGCGCGCAGCAGCTTCAGCGTCTCCAGGCGCCCGCCTGGCCGTTCCATCATCGTCCGCGGCCAGGTCACAGAGCCGGCGATCAGCGGTTCGACGCTGACCGAGGCGCCCGCCGTGCCTCCGGCGAGCGGCTCATGCAGCGGTTTCGCCTCCACGTGCACCTTCATCGCCGCTTGACATTACCCGTGTTCAGGTCGGCTATAGGCTGCCCCTCACTGTCAATGTCGGCGAGAAGGTCGACGGCAGTGTCCGACCGAGGCGGTTGGTTCTCGGACGACGACGAGCTGACTCTTAGGCTGCGTGTCGACCGTGAGGCCTGACCTGCATCGCGTTGTGTCGCTCGCCGTCGCCCGAGGATCGCCGCCGTGACTTGATAGGAGCGTGGCTTCGCCCCAAGTGAGGTCTGTCCGCCGGCGGTCCGCCCGACAGGCGACAACCAATCGAAGGGACGCAGCGAATGATCGTGATCGGAACGGACACACACAAGGCCACCCACACTTGCGGCGCGGTATTTGCGGCAACCGGCCAACTTGCCGGAGAGCTCACAGCTGCAGCGAGAGAGCCGGGCTTCCGCGAGCTGCTCGGCTGGGGGCGAGGTCTCGACGAGGAGCGAATCTGGGCGATCGAGGACTGCCGCCACGTCTCGGGCTCCTTGGAGCGCTTCTTGGTCGCCTCGGGCGAGCAGGTGGTTCGTGTCCCCCCGAAGCTGATGGGCCAAGGTCGCCGCGGCGAGCGCACCCGCGGCAAGTCAGACCCAATCGATGCCTTGGCGGTCGCTCGCGCGGCGCTCAAGGAGGGACCTGAGACCCTGCCCGCTGCCCATCTCGACGAAGAGGCCCTGGAGCTAAAGCTCCTGCTCGACCATCGCGAGGACCTGATCAGGGCCCGCTCAGAGGACCAACAGCGGCTGCGCTGGCACCTGCACGACCTCTGGCCCGATTTCGAACTGCCGGCAGGCTGCCTGGACCGTGCCGTCTGGCTGGACCGGGTCGCCCGCAAGCTCGCCCGCGCCGAGCAGAGCGCTCGCGTCCGCGTCTCGCGTGAGCTGGTTCGGGCGATCCGCGATCGCACCCGGCGCGCCTCAGAGCTCGAGCGGGAGATCGGCGCCCTGGTGCGGGCCCGGGCGCCGCAGCTGCTCGACCTTCCGGGGTGCGGCACGCTCAGCGCTGCCAAGCTCATCGCCGAGACCGCCGGGGCGGCGCGCTTTGCTTCCGATGCCAAGCTGGCTCGGCTGGCCGGGGTCGCCCCGGTTCCCGCCTCCTCGGGCGCCCGCATTCGCCACCGGCTCGATCGCGGCGGCAACCGCCAGCTCAACTGCGCGCTTCACCGCATCGCGGTGACCCAGGGCCGGGTTCACCCGCCGGCCCGCGACTACCTCGCCCGAAAGCAAGCCGAGGGCAAGTCGAGAATCGAAGCCATACGCTGCCTCAAGCGCCACCTGGCCCGCCGGGTCTGGAGGCTTTTGATCAATTCTGAAATTGATAGATCCGGGACCACCGTTGACACTCAGAGAGGCTCGCTGTCGCCGCATTTTGCGGTAGCGGCTTGACATAGGAGCAACGCATGGCTGAAAGCCCCGATTCGCGCATCTTCAGAGAGGGTCTGCTCGACGGTCAGGTCTGCCTGGTGTCGGGTGCCGGCAGTGGTTTGGGACGGGAGACCGCGCTGGAGCTGGCGCGGCTCGGCGCTGTTGTGATCGGCTGTGGACGACGCGAGGAGCCGCTCGCTGAGACGGCCGGCTTGGCCGAGGGCCTCGCCGGTTCCTTCGAGCACGAGACGCTCGACATCCGCGACGAGGAGGCGATCGAGCCGTTCTTCGATGGCCTGCTCGAGCGGCACGGGCGCCTTGACGTACTCGTCAACAACGCCGGCGGCCAGTTCCTCGCTCCCGCCGAGTCGATCAGCCCGAAAGGCTTCCGCACGGTGATCGAGTTGAATGTGGAGGGGACCTGGCTGATGACCCACGCGGCGGCGACCAAGGCATTCATCCCCCAGGGCGGCGGCAAGGTGCTCAGCGTCACCCTCTCGCCGCACAATGGCATGCCCGGCATGGTCCACTCGGGGGCGGCCCGGGCGGCGGTCGAGAACATGATGCGGACGCTCGCCGTTGAGTGGGCGCGCTTCGGGATCAAGACCTGCGCGCTCGCCGCCGGCCAGTTCGCCACCGAGACGCTGCTGACCAAGTATCCGCGGGTGGTCGTCGACAACCTCGAGCGCTCGATCCCGATCGGCCGCGCCGGCCGGGCCGAGGAGATGGCCTGGCTGGTCGCCTACTTGGCCTCGCCAGCGGGCGACTTCTTTTCGGGTACCACGATCACGATCGACGGCGCCCGCGATAACTGGGCCGGGCCGTGGCCGCCCGAGGCGATCGCCAAGGGCGGCGAGCCGGTCGCCGAGGAGCGACGGCCGAAGTAAGTCGGGCCTCCTGAGCGCCGGTTTGCAGCCGCGTCAGCTCAGGTGTACATGCCTCCGAACATCCCGCCGGTCACGTTCAGGACCTGACCGTGCACGTAGTTCGCCAGAGGCGAAGCGAGGAAGAGGACCGGCCCCGAGGCCTCGACCGGCGTCGCCGGGCGGCCGAGCGGGATGATCGCCGAGGCCATCGCCCGCATCTGCTCGGGGATGCCGAGCTCGATCTTCTCGCCGCCGGGGGCGGTCATCTCTCCGCCCTCCTCTTTGGCGGCGGTAAGCCTGGTTTCGACGAAGCCGAAGGCGACGGCATTGACGTTGATTTTGAACTGGCCCCACTCCTTAGCCAGGGTTTTGGTCATGCCGACGACGGCCATCTTCGCGGCCGAGTAGTTGATCTGGCCGGCGTTGCCCATCGTGCCCGAGGTCGAGGAGATGTTGATCAGCTTGCGGAAGACCTCTTTGTCTTCGCCTCGCTCCGCCTTGGCCGCCTCGCGCCAGTGCGGGGCCAGGGCCCGGGCAACACGGAACGGGACGACCGTGTGGATGTCGAGCATCGCCTGGAACTGCTCGTCGGTCATCCGGTGGGCGACGCCGTCCCAGGTGTAGCCGGCGTTGTTGACGACGATGTCGATCGCGCCGAAGGCATCGACGCCGGCGGCGACGAGCTGATCGGCGGCGTCGGGCTTGGTCAGGTCGCCTGCGTGGACCGCGGTCTCACCGTCGATCTCCGCGGCTGCCTGCTCGGCAACGTCGGCGTCGAGATCGTTGATCAGTACCTTGGCGCCCTCAGTGGCGAACAGCTCTGCGGTTGCACGGCCAATCCCCCGGGCCGAGCCGGTGACGATCGCCGCTTTCCCATCAAGAAGTCCCATTCGATCTACGTTCTCCTATCTCGGTCGTGAAGTCGGCGGGAGGCTACATGCAACCGGACGATCCTGGTTGACTGGCCAGTCGGTCGCTTTTTGCCCTGACAAACGAGCGACTGTTCCGTTATTGACTTCTATGAGTGACACTAATGCTCTGTATTAGTGTCACTCGCTGCAACCAAAAGCGACTGCCATGGCGCCTTGAGTGTCTATGTCTGATAGACAATACGCCGCGTCGCGATAAGCGATTGCAGAAACAGAGTGCCCCGGCCGTTGACCTCCCATCGAATGGCCGGGGCACTCTGTTTCTGAGCGATTCTTCAGTCCCGAGAAGCCGCGATCGCAGCCAGATCATCCGGTCGCAATAGGGCTACCAGCGTGTGGCCGTCGATGATTGCCAAGCCGCCCTTGCGCAGCTTCACCTTGGCTCCGGTGAGGCGCGCGATCTCATCCGAAAAGGAGGGCTCGTGGCCAACCAGCATCGTTTCGCCGCGCCCTGCCACCAGGTCGCCCGAGTCGAACTCGCCCCCACCTAGAGCCGGGACGACCTCGGGCTCGACGGCGAGTGCCAGGCACGCTAGCTTGGCCGTGTCGGCCGCGCGCACCTTCGGGCTGGCCAGGCAGGCGTCGATTTTTACCCCGAGACGCGCAAGAGCCTTGCTGGCCTCCTCGGACTGCCGCTCGCCTTTGGCGGTCAGCCGCCGCGCCGCGTCATCGCCGGTTCCCTGTTCGGCCTCGCCGTGTCGCAGCAGGTAGATCACGCCGGCATCGTACGAGCCGCGTCAATCGACGGCTTAGCGTCACCCCGCCCCAGCCCGGTGAGTCCTCAACGGCTCGCCTCCGGCGGGGGGCACAGGTAGAGGCGGTAGTCGAAGATCGTTTCGAACCCCATCCGCCTGTAGAGGCTCTCACCCATTGGCGATGCCTGCAGCGAGGCCGAGCTGGCGCCCATTGAAAACCCGGCGTCAACTGCAGCCGCGGTCACCGCCCGGCCCAGCCCCCGCCCGCGTGCGTCCTCGGTGGCACCGACCCAGTAGATGCCGGCGATCCCATGGCTGACGATAGTCATCGAGATCCCGGCTGGGCGCCCGTCGACGTGGGCCAGGAAGGAGACGGCGCCATCCGCCCAGAGGTACTCGTTGTTCTCGTAGAAGGCGAAGATTTCGGGCGGGAAGCCGATGCTGGCGTAGGACTCCGTGGCAACCCGCCAGTACTCGGAGGCGGCGTCGGGCGTGCGCACCCGGCCCAGCTCGACTCCAGCAGGAGGTGCGACCTCGGAGGCGGGTGCGCCAGTTGCGGCCTCGCCCTCGAGCACCATCTCCGGCATCGCGTAGACGTTCTGCATGCCGCCCCGCTCCGCCGCTTCGATCAGCCCATCGTCCTCGGCCGTCCCGGCCCGAGTCCAGACCGCAAAGCCGCGCCCACGGGGAGCGAAAAAGGCCCGTGCTCGTTCCAGGAACTCGCCTGCGTTGAGGTCGTCGTCGAGGCGAAAGGCAGCATTGGAGATAACGGGGTGGGTCGAGCGCCCGGCGGCGAAGAGCCAGCCCGCGCCGCTGTCGATCTCTGCTCCGGGGTCGAGCCCGAACAGGCGCCGCGAGCTCTCGATCAGGTTCAGGTGAGCGTTGCGGTGGGGCATCAGCAAGTGCCAAGCTTGCGGCGGTATACGCGCATCGAGCGGTGGCTCCAATCCCCGTGGGTCTGGCGTCGCAGGCTGGCGACGCGCTCTCGATGGTAGGGCGAGCCGAGGCTCTCCGCGTGGCCGATCACGTTCGCCGAGCTTTATCCGGAAGCGGCAGCGCAGGTAGCGCGTCAGCTGCAACGAGGCGCGCAGCTGGCGGCGGTTGCCGAGCACGTCGGCATCGCTGAAACCGGTGTGCTCGATCCCGATCGCGGTCCAGTTGAGCCCGACGGTGTGTCGGCAGCGGGTCCTCAGGTTGACGAGCTGGAAGATCCGTCCCGAGGAGGAGACGACGAAGTGGGCGCAGACGTTGGGCAGCTCATGCAGCTCCGGGTCGGGATGGTCCGGGGCGAAGGTGTTGTAGACCGAAGCCGCGGTGCTGGCTTCGGCGAAGTGCTCGACGATTACGCGGGGACGCCGCAGCCGCCAGGTGCGTTCGCCGTAATGACGCTCAGAGTAGACGGCCATCTCGTGCTTGCGCTTCGGCGGGAAGGGGATCAGCCAGCGCTTGACCTGAGGGCGGAGTTGCTGCGGCGAGCTGGCCGAGCTGTCGGGGGCGGGTCCCAGCGCAAGCGCGCAGGTGCAGAGGCAAAGCGCCAGGGCGAGGCCGATACGGACGCCGGCGCTCAGGAGCTCGCGCCGATCGCTCGCCGGGCTCAGGGGATCGCCGGTGGAGGCCAGGTACCGGTCGAGCGCTTTTGATTCCTGCGTGTCCTCGTAGAGCTCGTACTCGCGCAGGAGACCCCAGGAGATCCGTCCCCAGATCACGTACCGGTTCTCGTAGACCCGCTCACCCTCGGGCGAGTCGAGGTGGACGGTGCCGCGGATGCAGATCGTCTGCTTCCAGGGGAAGCCCTTCAGCACGACCTCGTCGGGGGAGATCTGCAGGCCCGCGTCGGCGAAACGCTGCAGCCAGGGCTCCAGCTCGGCCTTGCCGTTGAGCTCCCCTCCCCACGAGCTGTCGCCGGGGAAGCGGAACCTGATGTCCTCGGCATCCATTTTCAGCGTCGGGCCGATGTCGCCGGCACTCGCCCTCGCCATGTTGCGAGCGATCATCTTCTTGGCCAGCCAGGACAGCATCGGCACCTCCTTTGCCGTGGATCGGTCTGCCCGAAAGCTAGCGCGGGTGGGGCTCAACTTGTGGCGAACTGGGCCGGGCGGTCCTACCATCCAACCAGTGAGCAGCGACGAGGACATCCTGCGCGCCACCTATACGGCCTTCAACGCCCGCGACATCGAGGCAGTGCTGGAGCTGATGCATCCGGAAGTCGATTGGCCGAACGCCTGGGAGGGAGGGAGAGTGATCGGCCGCGAGGCGGTCCGCGATTACTGGCGTCGGCAGTTCAAGCAGATCTTGGGCACGGTCGAGCCCGAGCGCTTCGACCGCGATCCGGACGGCGGCATCACGGTGACCGTCCACCAAGTGGTCCGCGACGCAAGGACGAACGAGCTCCAGTCCGACACCCACGTCCTCCATCGCTACCGGCTCGAGGATGGCCTCGTAGTTCGCATGGACGTGCTCGAGCAGCCCGCCTGAATCGCGCCTCTGGCCCTTACTTTTCCGACGCAAGCTTGACCAGCCCGAGCATCAGGCTGACGGCTTCTGCGTCGGAGAGGCCCTGATCGCGCACCAGGGAGCGCCAGGTGGCGAATGAGACCGCGTGACCGACCGTGGCCTCGACCCGGCGCCGCCGTGCGCCGCGCTCCGGACGACTGCGGACGATCGTTGCGGTTGCCTCGGCGAACCAGCCGCCCATGCGCTCCACGGCGGAGCGCATCGCGGGCACCATGGCCGCGTCCCGCGTGGTCCTCTCCAGCATCTCCTGGCCGTTCTCGTACCAGGCATAGAGCTCGCTCAGCGCGATCCTCAGGCGCGCTTCGGGATCGGCGACCTCTGCCCAGCCAGCCAGGTTGGGCAGCGGATGTTCGGCCGCCCAGTGTGAGGAGCAGGCGTCGAAGAGGGCCTCTTCATCTGGGAAATGGCGATACAGGGTTGCGCGCTGCACCCCGGCGCGCTCAGCGACGGCGCTGAGCGTCGTCCGCGCCGGTCCGACGGACCCGTGCAGCGCGACGGCGGCTTCGGTGATGCGACGCCGCGTCTCGTCCTCCAGCTGGGCTCGGCGTTGTTTGCGATACCTGCGTTTTGGCCCTGAATTTTTTTCGGGAGACATAAGTGTTCGATGAAGTTTGACATGGCAGGGGACGGAATGCTAGCTTCATCGCACACTCTTGTTTAACGAAATGGAGGTAACCCCGATGTCAGCAGCTCAGATCGCCGAGACGCTTCAACGCTTCGATGCTTCTCAGGGCCCGCGCAAGGTCGGGCCCGCCGATGGCTTGGTCGCCCAGCTCGGCGGCTGCGATGCGCGCTTCCTCGTGTTCGGGGAGGAATCCGGCGGCGGCTTCTCCCTGGTCGAACACCCGGTGCCGCCCCGCTCGCTCTGCGCTCCCCGCCACCGCCACGACGGCGTCGACGAGTACAGCTTCGTGCTCGAGGGCCGCATGGGCGCCCTGCTTGGCGACGAGGTGATCTACGCCGAGGCAGGCGAGCTGGCCTTCAAGCCGCGCGACCAATGGCACACCTTTTGGAACGCCGCCGACACGCCCCTCCGCATCCTCGAGATCATCTCCCCGGCCGGCTTCGAGCACTTCTTCCGCGAGTTCGACGAAACGACGAAAAACGGCACCTTCGACCCGGTTGCCTTAGGTGAGCGCTACGCGATCGAGTTCGACATGGAGAGCCTCCCCCGCATCTGCGCCGAGCATGGCCTCGTGCACCCCTTGCTCGACGAGAAAGGGGCGGCCTGAGTCCCGGTCGCCCTACAACCCCATCAATTTGCCGAGGATCTCCTTCATTACCTCGTCGGTGCCGCCGCCGATCGGGCCCAGGCGGGCGTCGCGGACGGCTCGCTCTATGCCGTACTCGCGCATGTAGCCGTAGCCGCCGTGGATTTGGAGGGCCTGGTCGGCGATCTCGAGGACGGCGCGCTGGGTGACGAGCTTGGCCATGGTCACGTCTTTGATGCAGTCGTGGCCCTCGTGGAAGAGGCGCAGGGAGTTGTAGGTGAGGGCGCGGGAGGCCTCGGCCTTGGTCGCCATCTCCGCCACCTGGTGGCGGATCGCCTGGAACTTGCCGATCGGGCGGCCGAAGGCTTCGCGGTCGAGGGCGTACTCGACGGAGCGCTCGATCAGCCTCTGCATCGCGCCGACCGCGCCGATCGCCATCAGCAGCCGCTCCCAGGCGAAGTTGGCCATGATCAGCTTGAAGCCCTCGTTTTCCTCGCCGAGCAGGTTCTGCTCGGGCACCTCGACATCGGTGAAGGCCAGCTCTCCCGTGTCGGAGGAGTGCCAGCCCATCTTCTCCAGCTTCTGCGCCACCTCGTAGCCCGGCATCTCGCGCTCGAGGACGAGGAAGGAGATGCCGCCGTGGCCGCCCTCCTTCGTCGTCTTGCACGGCGCAGACGAGGAAGTCGGCGCGGACGCCGTTGGTGATGAAGGTCTTGGAGCCGTTGACGACGTAGCCGCCGTCGACCCGCTCGGCGAAGGTCGAGATGCCGGCGACGTCGGAGCCGGCGCCGGGCTCGGTGATGCCCAGGGCGCCGATCTTCTCGCCGGCGATCCCCGGCACCAGCCAGCGCTGCTTCTGCTCCTCGGTGCCGAAGTTGAAGATCGGCGGCATCGCGATCGAGGTGTGGGCGTTGAGGCCGGCGGCGACCCCGCCCGAGCCGCCCGAGTGCGCCAGCTCCTCGACCCAGACCGCGTCGTGCAGGTGCGTGCCGCCCTGGCCGCCGTACTCCTCGGGGAACTTCAGGCCGAGGAAGCCGAGCTCGGCGCAGCGCTTGTAGAGGTCGCGGGGGAATTCCCGTGCCTCCTCCCACTCGTCGACGTTGGGAGCGATCTCCTTGGTGACGAAGCGGTTGACCGTCTCGCGCAGCTCCTCGTGCTCCTCGCCGAACGGCGGCAGCGTCGCCCGCGCACCCGTGTCCTTGACGACCGTCACCGGGAGACAACCTAGCGTGTGGCTCCTTATTCGCCTATATCGCGAATAAGGAGCCACACGCGATGGATGCAGGTGTGGGACTACCATCGATGCATGGGACTGCCGGTGCTGCTCGCAATCGACGAGGACGCCGGCTGCCTCTCGCGCACCGCGGAGGAACTGGAGCGGCGCTACGGGCGCGACTACGACGTGCGCGCGGAGCGCTCCGCCGCCGCGGCGCTGCGCCAGCTGGAGGACCTCCGCGAGGAGGGCCGGCAGGTCGCCGTCGTCCTCGCGGACCAGTGGCTGGGAGAGGGTGAGACGACTGGCGCCGAGCTGCTGGCCCGCGCCAAGTCCCTCCACCCGAGCGCAAAGCGCGGTCTGCTGATCGAGTGGGGCGCCTGGGGCCATGCCGAGACCGCTGAGGCGATCTTCGAGGCAATGGCGCTCGGCCGCATCGACTACTACGTGCTCAAGCCCGAGAGCTCGCCCGACGAGCTTTTCCACCGCACCATCGGTGAGTTCCTCTTCGAGTGGGCACGGGCCGAGTCCCCGTTGCAGGGCGAGATCGAGATGGTCGCCGAGCCCGGCTCGCCGCGCACCCATCGAGCTGCACGATCTGCTCAGCCGCAACGGGGTGCCTTACGCTTGCCACACACCTGATTCGTCGCCTGGGCGGGCGCTGCTGGAGGAGGCAGAACGCGAGGATGCGTCTGTTCCGGTGGCCCGCATTCGACCTGGCCAGATCCTCGTCGACCCCTCCAATGTGGAGATCGCCGAGGCCTTCGGCGTCAGCACCGAGCTCGCGGCGGGAGATGAGTTCGACGTTGCCGTGATCGGCGCCGGCCCGGCCGGTCTGGCCGCCGCCGTCTACGCCTCCTCGGAGGGGCTGCGGGCGGTGGTGGTCGAGCGCGAAGCGATCGGTGGTCAGGCGGGCTCCAGCTCGCTGATCCGCAACTACCTTGGCTTCGCACGCGGCGTCAGCGGCACCGAGCTGGCCCAGCGCGCCTACCAGCAAGCCTGGGTCTTCGGTACCTCTTTCCTGCTGATGCGCGACGCGGTCGAGCTGCGACCGGGCGAGCGCGGCCACATCCTGCGCACTGCCGACGGAGCGGAGTTCGAGGCAGGCGCCGTTGTGCTCGCCTCCGGCGTCTCCTACCGGCGGCTGCAGAATCCCGGCGCTGGCCGCGTTGGAGGGCTCCGGTGTCTTCTATGGCGCCTCGGCGGCGGAGGCGAAGGCGCTCGCGGGACGAAGCGTCTTCGTCGTCGGCGGCGGCAATTCGGCCGGTCAGGCGTCGATGCACCTCTGTCGCTGGGCCGAGCGCGTCAGCCTGGTCGTGCGCGGCCCCTCGCTTGCCGCGAGCATGTCGAGCTACCTGCGCGAGGCGATCGATGCCGCGGCCAACGTCGAGGTGCTGCTGGAGACCGAGGTGGCCGGCGGGGAGGGGGAGAGCAGGCTGGAGAGCCTGACCCTGCGCGACCTTGCCTCGAACTCGACCACGACCGTCGCCGCCGACGCCCTCTTCGTCCTGATCGGCGCCCGCCCCGGCACCGAGTGGCTGCCCGAGGAGATCACGCGCGACGAGTGGGGCTACGTCCTCACTGGAAGGGACCTCGCGGACGAGCGCCACATTGACCACGCTATTGGGGGCAAGCGCAGCGCTCGTTCTGGCGAGCGGCAGATGCTGGAGACGAGCCTGCCTGGCGTCTTCGCCGTCGGCGACGTCCGCCACGGCGCCGTCAAGCGCGTCGCCTCCGCCGTCGGCGAGGGCTCGATCGTGATCCAGCAGGTCCACCGATACCTCGAAGAGAACGCCGAGACTGGCGCACCCACCCGGCTCGCCTGAGCTCGCCCGCTCCCATGCACGACGAGACGCTCAGCCTGATCACGATCCCGCTTTTCACCGGAGCGATTGGGTACGTGACCAACTGGAGTGGGGTCTGGATGCTCTTCTACCCGATCCGCTTCGTCGGCCTGCGCGTACCGGGCCTGGCTGCCCTAGCCCACGTGCTGCCGCGCCGCATCCAGCAGATCCCAGGTCTCGGCCAGGGCGGGATCGGGTGGCAGGGGATCGTCCCCTCGCGGGCCGCGAAGATGGGCTCGATCGCCGTCGACAAGGGGATCTCGAAGCTCGGCAGCCCGGCCGACTTCTACCGCCAGCTCGATTCAGAGGCGATCGCCGAGCAGATTCTCGCCACCGCCCGCGACGAGATTCACGAGGTGGTCGAGCGGATCATGGAGCGCGAGCGGCCGCAGCTGTGGCGCGACCTGCCGCCGCGCGTGCGCGCCGCCGTCCACGCCCGGGTCGAGGAACAGCTGCCGGAGATCGTGCACGCGCTGACGGCGGAGATCGGCGACCACGTCGATGACCTGGTCGACCTCAAGCTGATGGTCATCCGCCGGCTCGAGGCGAACCCGGAGCTGGCCAACCGGATCTTCCTCGAGGTTGGTCGCAAGGAGCTGAGCTTCATCATCAAATTCGGCTTCTTCTTCGGCTTCCTGCTCGGGGTGCCAACCGCCTTTTTGACCGAGGAGGTGTTCACCCAGTGGTGGGTGCTGCCGATCGCCGGTGTGCTGATCGGCTACACGACCAACCTGCTCGGCATCCGCATGATTTTCGAGCCGGCGCGGCCGCGCCGCGTTGGCCCATTCGTTGTCCAGGGCCTCTTCCTCAAGCGTCAGGCCGAGGTCGCGGACGTTTACGCCGACATCATCGCCGGCGAGATCGTGACCATGGCCAACATGGCCGACGACCTGATGTACGGGCCCAACTCCGACCGCACTCGGCGGCTGGTCGAAGACTCGTTGCGTCCGGCTGTGGACAGGGCCCTAGGCCGCGCCCGCCCGGCCGTGCGGGTCGCCGTCGGCGGCCGCGATTACGACGCGATCCGCGACGCGCTTGCGCTCGAGGCGGCCGACCACGCGGTGGCACCGCTCACCGATGAGGATTTCAACGCTGCCCATCGCGGCAACATCCGCGAGTTCGTCGCCGACCAGATGCGGGAGATGGACCCCGTCACCTTCTCCGGGATCCTGCGCACGGCGATGCGCGAGGACGAGTGGCTGCTCTACCTGCACGGGGCCGTGCTCGGCTTCGCCGCCGGCCTGCTACACCTGACGATCTTCGGATGAGCGAGACAGGGCAAACGCCGACGCTCGAGGAGCTGCTGCGGGCCGCGCCCGGCCTGGCGCGAGTCGCCGCGGGGATCGGCCGGCAGGGGGCTGCCGATGCGGCCAACGCCTACGTCGACGGCGTGTCACGTGTGATCCGCGCCGCTTCGCAAGGCGAGTCGGCGGCGCAGATCCTGCAGGAGGGACGCGCCGAGCTACGCTCGCAGCTGCGCAGTTGGTTGGGGGTCGCTGAGAGCCTGTCGCGCCCGGCGGTGGCCCCGCGTCAGAATGGCGACTCCTCGGTCGCGGCCCTGCGCCGCCGCGGCGAGGAGCTGCTGCGCGAGTCCGCCGACGTGACGGCCGACGTCGATTCGCACCCCGCCTACATGCGCATCCTCGATGCGCTCGCCCCGGACGAGGGGCGCATCCTGCGCTTTCTCGCGCGCAGCGGCCCGCAGCCCTCGGTCGACGTGCGCGCCGGCCTGCCGCTCGCCTCGCAGCTGGTCGCGCAGGGCTGCACGATGATCGCCGAGGAAACCGGCTGCCGCCACCAGGAGCGCGCCCATGCCTACCTCAACAACCTGCACCGCCTCGGCTTGGTCTGGTTCTCGCGCGAGCCGCTGCGCGACACTCGCCGCTACCAGGTGCTGGAGGCGCAGACGCAGGTCTCCGATGCGCTCGAGCGGGGAGGACGCACGGCCCGCACGGTGCGGCGCAGCATCGTCCTCACCTCGTTCGGCGAGGACTTCTGCGCGATCTGCCTGCCGCTCGAGTAGGGGAGCCTCACCAGTGGGGGGCGTCCTCGTGAAGTGCGCAGCCACAGCGTCGGCGTCACCCGTGTTCAGCGCCTCGTAATAGAGCGGATGTGGTCGACGTGCGACACGGCGGCCTGCACCGGCCGCCTAGAGTCCGTAAGAG
>CAVYSQ010000018.1:0-60111 GCA_963771265.1 uncultured Solirubrobacterales bacterium | reverse complement strand
GAGCTCGCTGCCGCGCTCGATCGCGTTCGCAAGACCGCCGGCGGTCGATACATGTGCCCCGACGAGCATCGAGGCATCCTATGGCTCCTCAGGCCTCCAGCTGCACCGCCACCTCATATTTCTCGACCGAGACGCGTTTGCCCAGGCCCTCGCCGGGCGGCGACATCGAGTTCAGGGTCGCGTCTCCTTCACGGTAGTCATCCTCGGTCTCGAAGAGGCTGATCGCGAGCGAGCGGCCGTTCTCGCCGTCGTTCAGGATCAGAAGTCCTTTCGCGGGGACACCCTCCGGGGGTCCTCCTTGAGACTCAGCTCGGGCACGGATCTCGCTGGAACTCTGCTCCATCGCCTCTGCATTGGAGTCCTCCCAGCGCACGACTCTTGCGTACATGTCTCCCTCCTTCGGTGGGGTGCTCTTCCTCTCTCGATCGAGCCTACTCCGCTCTTTGCAGTTGTAGAAGGGCTTCACACTCCGACCGCTGTGGAAACATGCGCGCCGACTCCGATGACGGCCGATTCCACAATTCGATTGCGCTTCGCGCCCTCGCCGACCGGCGCTCTTCATATCGGCGGCGCGAGGACGGCGCTCTACAACTGGCTGGCCGCACGCCACAACGACGGCTCGCTGGTGCTGCGAATCGAGGACACCGACCGCGAGCGCTCGACCGAGGAGAACGTCGAGCAGATTCTCGATGCACTGCGTTGGCTGGAGCTTGACTGGGACGAGGGACCGGTTTCCCAGGCTTCGCGCTCAGACAGCCACCAAGCCGCCTTGCAGCGCCTGATCGAGAGCGGCGTCGCTTATCGAGACTCCGCCACCGCGAAGGACGTCGAGGCGTGGAAGGCGGAGCACGGAGCCGGCCGCGGCTACCGCGGCGAGCCCAGCGATGCGGAGGGGGCGGCGGTGCGGCTGCGAGTGCCCGACGAGGGCGAGACTGTGGTCGAGGACCTGATTCGCGGCCCGGTCAACTTCCCCAACCGCAGCTACGACGATTTCGTCATCGCCCGCGGGGACGGGTCGGTCCTCTACAACTTCGCCGTCGCCGTCGACGACGCCGAGATGGGCATCACCGACGTGGTCAGGGGAGACGACCATCTCTCCAACACGCCCAAGCAGTTGCTTGTGCTCGCGGCGCTCGGCTTCACCCCGCCGCGCTACGCGCACCTGCCCCTGCTGCATGGGCCCGACGGCCGCAAGCTCTCCAAGCGCCACGGTGCAGCCTCGGTGCAGGAGTTGCGCGAGGCGGGCTATCTGCCGGCGGCGGTCCGCAACTACCTCGCCCTGCTCGGCTGGGGGGCCGACGACGATGCCACCCTGATCTCGACCGCAGAGCTGGTCGAGCGCTTTCGCGTCGCCGACGTCGGCAAGGCAGCGGCGATCTTCGACGAGAAGAAGCTGCGCTGGATCAATGGTCGCTACATGCGGGAGATGCCCCTCGACGACTACTTGAACGCGGTGGCGATGCACCTCGGACGCCCCCCCGACGAGCGGCTACGGGAGGCCTGCGAGATCGTGCAGGCGAAAGCACAGACGCTGGAGGAGGTCTGGCCGCTGATCCGGTTCCTCTTCGAGCCGCCGGCCGACGACGAGAAGGCTTGGCGCAAGACGATGAAGGACGAGGCGCCGGCGGCTTTGGAGGCGGCCCGCGAGGCGCTTGCCACCGCCACCGCCACCGACTTTGATGCGGGCTCGGTCGAGGCGGCGTTGTCGCCGCTGCCGGAGAAGCTGGGGACCAAGCCGGGCCGGGTCTACCAGCCGATCCGAGTCGCGATTAGCGGTGGCACGGTCTCGCCGGGGATCTTCGAGTCCCTTGCTGTGCTGGGACGCGAGGAATCGCTGCGGCGTATCGACGCCGCCCTCGTACGCCTTCGCGCATAACAACACCTAATTCTGAGGAGGCCAGAGCTAAACCGTGCGTCCTCTGCTGCCGATGAGGGGGGCGGAAGCGAAATGGTCATGGCCTCGAGCAAGACACAAAGTAATGGGAAGGTTGCGAGTGCCGATGCGCCCCGTGGCGCAACTGCCCCCGCACCCGGAGCCCGCCTCGCCGCTGCCTTCGAGGCAGTGGAGAAATTTCCCGCCCTGATTGAGTCCCGCGCCCGTGTGATGCAGGCGGCGACCGCTGAGACCGCACGGGTCGGCGATCTGGTCGAAGCTGTTGAGGCCGACGTCGCCCTGACCATCTCGGTCCTGCGTTTCGCCAACCGTGCCAGCGGTGCCGGCAACATCGGCGGCATCCCAGCGGCGGTAGATGTACTGAGGCCCTCCGGTGTGCTGGCGATCGCCGGCACGGCACCCGTCTTCGACTTCTTCGAGTCCAACGGGGGTTGGGAGCTGCGCCCGGAGCAATTCCGCGTCCACGCCCTCGCCACCCAGCAGGCGGCGGCACGGATCGGGCGCGAGATCGGCTGGGCCGATCGCGATGAGCTCATCGTCGCCGCGCTGTTGCACGACATCGGCCGCCTGGTGATCTCCAAGCTGCACCCCGGCCGCAGGACCTACTTCGACGCGACTTCGCGTACGCCGGAGCAGCGGATCCGCGAAGAACGCGATCAGCTCGGGATCGATCACGCCCTGGTCGGCGGCGTGCTGGCGCGGCGTTGGAACGTGCCGCAGCGAATTGCGGTGGCGATCGAGCGTCACCACGCCGAGGACGCCGACGGCCTTGCCGCGATCGTCGCCACCGCCGACATGGTCGCCCATTACGCGCAAGGTGAGGCGGTAACGCCGGAGCGCCTGCGCGAGACCGCGAAGCGCTGTGGCCTCGGCCCCGAGGGCTTGCGCGAACTGCTCTACGAGCTGCCCTATCCGCGCGAGGCTGAGTCGCGGGTCAGCGAGCCCTGCCCGCTTTCTAATCGGGAGCTCGATGTGCTGCGGCACCTCTCCGAGGGCATGGTCTACAAGCAGATTGCCGGCGAGATGCAACTCTCGGTATCGACCATCCGTACCCACTTGCACAACGTCTACGGCAAGATCGGCGCAGTGGACCGGGCACAGGCCGTGCTCACCGCTCGCGACCGCGGCTGGATCTAGCCCCGGCTGGCTAGTCGATCAGGCACTCGCGCAGCGCAATCGCGACCGCGTGCGTGCGGTTCCTGGCGCCGAGGCGGGCGAGGACGTTCTTGGTATGCGTCTTCACCGTTTCCTCGCTGAGCCCGAGCTCGCGCGCGGCGGCTACGGTCGAACCGCCGTCGGCGAGGAGTTGAAGGATCTCGCGTTGCCGCCGAGTCAGCTTGCCGCGGCTGCCGCTCGGCGGTACCGCTGGGTCGATGAACCGTTCCTGCTCGAGCGCTGCCCACACTGCCTTGGCTAATTCCTCGGCGGCGGCAGTGCGGGCAACGTAGGCGCTGGCCCCCGCCTGCATGGCGGCTGAGGCCAGGTGGCGCTCGGGGCGCTCTCCGTGGGCGACGATCCCCATACCAGGGGCCGTCTTGCGGAGTGTTCGGATCGTCTCGTTGCCCCGCAGGGTGCAGTCGGTGTCATCGAGTCCGCGTCGCAAATCGACGATCGCGACGTCGACGCTGCCGATGTCGTGGATTAGCCCGATTGCCTCGTCGCGGGTCTCGCTTTCGTGGATCTCGAAATCGCTCGCCAGGGTCTGGCGCATGCCCAATCGGACCAGGGGCTGGGCGTCAATCACAAGGCAATGTGGGCGCTCGCTCGGGACCTTTCGATCCTATACCCGTGAAAGTCCGCATCGTGCGGTAGAAAGGGCAAATGATTTCCATCACCTCGAAGTCTCGCTATGCGGTCGTCGCGATGGCGGAGTTGGCTCGCTCGGGTGAGCGCCCGGTGCCGATCAAAGAGCTGGCCGAGCGTCGTGGCATCCCCGAGCAGTTTCTCGAGCAGCTCTTCTCGACCCTGCGCCGGGCCGGTCTGCTGACCAGCCATCGCGGCATGAAAGGTGGTTACACGCTTTCTCGGCCGGCCGACGAGATCACCGTCCTGGAGGTGGTCCAGACCCTCGACGGCAAAGTTGGTCAAGAGGCCGACGAGGCCGGTGGGATCTGGGCCGAGGGCGTCACCGCCCTGCGCAAGGTCTTCGGCCAGACCACGATCGCCGAAGTGGCGCGCCGTGAGGCCGAGGAGGCCGGCTCGGGGATGTACTTCATCTAGGACGGCCGCATCGGCATTGGGATTCCGCTTGTTCAAGCGGAGCCCGGTCCGGCTGAGTCCAGTTATCTCGAGTCTGACTGGCGCACGACTGGCGCACAGGGAGCATTAGCCTCGACTCCGTGAAGATCAATCGTGAAGCGCGGATCGCGATCATGCGGGGCCTTAGCCAGAGAATCTGAAAATGGTCCTCGCCGGCTTGCAGGGAACTGAGCTACCGGTCCTGGTAGAGCAGTCGATTGGGCTCCATCACGCGTTCCTGGTGGGGTGGGGGTGGGCTAAACGGTTTCGCCGCTGAGCGTGCGGCTGCCGGGCGCCGGGAAGCGCCCCATCAACTCGTGGACTTCTGCCCGCACCCTGTCCGCGACCGTGTCGTCGTCAGCGGAGGCGACGACCTCGTTCATCCACTCCGCGACCTGCACCATATGGTCCTCTTGGAGACCGCGGGTCGTCACCGCGGGGGTGCCGATCCTGACCCCTGACGGGTCGAAGGGCTTGCGGGGATCGAAGGGGATCGAGTTCGCGTTGGTGACGATCCCCGCTCGGGCGAGCGCGGTGGCCACCTGCTTCCCGCTCAGCCCCTTCGTGGTCACGTCCAGCAAGATCAGGTGGTTGTCGGTGCCGCCCGAGACGAGGTCGAACCCGCGGTCGATCAGCGCCTCGGCGAGCGCCTTCGAATTGGCGACGATGCCGTGCGCATAGGTGCTGAACTCCGGGGCCAGCGCCTCTCCCAGGGTCGCAGCGATCGCCGCGGTCTGGTGCTGGTGAGGTCCTCCCTGGAGCCCGGGGAATACAGCGCGGTCGATCGCTTTCGCGTGCTCCTCACGACACATCAGCAACGCCCCCCGAGGACCGCGAAGGGTCTTGTGGGTAGTCGTCATCACCACATCCGCGTGGGGGATGGGCGAGGGATGCGCGCCACCTGCGATCAAGCCCGCGATGTGAGACACGTCAGCGACCATCAGGGCACCGACCTCGCCCGCTATCTCAGCGAAGCCGGCGAAGTCGATCGTGCGGGGAACCGCGGTGCCGCCGCAGAACAGGATCTTCGGGCGGCTGGAAAGCGCGAGGTCGCGCACCGCGTCCATGTCCACTCGGCCGGTCTCGCGGTCGACGCCGTAGTGCACCGCGTTGAACCAGATACCCGTCGCCGAAACGGACCAGCCGTGGGTGAGGTGACCACCGGCGGGGAGCGAGAGGCCCATGACGGTGTCGCCGGGCTCGAGGAACGCGAGGTAGATCGCCAGGTTCGCCGGCGATCCCGAGTAGGGCTGCACGTTCACATGCTCAGCACCGAAGAGCTCGTTCGCGCGCGAAATAGCGAGACGCTCGACCTCGTCGATCACCTCGTTCCCCTCGTAATAGCGCCGCCCGGGATATCCCTCGGAGTACTTGTTGACGAGGACGGTTCCGTTGGCCTCCAAAACCGCTGCGGAACAGTAGTTCTCCGAGGGGATCAGACACAGTGACTGCGCTTGTCGTTCGTCCTCCCGCTGCAGGAGATCTGCCAGCTTTGGATCGGAAACCTCCACGGCGCGGCTCATATTTCGATGCTAACAGCGGCAGTCGGGTGAAACCCCTCGGCCAACGGTCCGATCACGTGCCCCGAATGAGCGTTCGGCGCCGATGGTCTGCCCGGCGATGAGGAGAGGCCCACTCATGGCGACGATGCTCATCGCGGCGGCGCTCGCCCCCCCGCCGCCCCGGCCGCGGCCGAGAACCCCTGCGACGGGCCCCTCGGCTGAAGGCTTGTCAGATTCCACTCAAGTCCGACGCGGGACGGCGGAAGGTGCCAATCAGCGCCGTCTTGCGCGACTTCCTCGACGCGAGGATCGCGGCCTGTGGCTGCACGAGTGCCGCCATACCTTCGCTTCTCTGATGATCGCCGCCGGGGTCAACGCGAAGGCGTTGCAGAGCTTCATGGGCCACGCCAACATTTCGATCACCCTGGACCGCTACGGGCACCTGATGCCCGGCTCAGAGGCCGAGGCTGCGGGCCTGCTCGATGCCTATCTCAGTGCTCAGCACGAGTGGGCCGAGGAAGCCGCCCGCGCGGCTGGCGGTGCTGACTGGCGCACCAACTGGCGCATAGGTGGCGCACGATGAGGGCAAACGGCCTGCTCATGCGGCATTGCGCCTCCCGACTCGGGATGTACTTCATCTAGATCCGGCCGCATCGGCGCTGGGATTCCGCTTGTTCAAGCGGAGCGCCGTCCGGCTGAATCCGGTTATTTCCGGCCTGACTGGCGCACTGGCGCACCAGCGGCGCACGGCCAACCCACTCCCATCCGGATCCCTGGCCGGCGAGAACCGCCCAGCCCTCCGGGTAGCCAGAGCCTCAATCCGTGTCGCCCTTGGTCCTTGCTTTGCCACTTCGACTTCGTTTCCTAGCTTTCTGCCCTTTGCCAGCAGAGGTTTCGCCCTTGGCTCTCTTCACGGCGGGGGACGCATCGCCGCTTTTCGGCGGATTGACCTTTTTGATGCCGCCGATCGACGGGTAGCCCAAGAGCGACACGCTGTAGGAGACCCCCTCCTCGCCGTCGTTGGTGCCAAGGCGCTTTGCTGCACGCTCTTGGATAGCCAGCGCCTCTTTCAGCGTCTGGTCCAAGAGTTGGTTGATTTCGACCCGAGCCTGCTCGTCTATGAGCATCGGGCTCCAGCTCATGTGCGATCCGTCGAAGGAGTCGTAGGTCTCGTCCTCCAATGCCGCGATGGCATCGTCGATCAGATTCTGGAGCAGCGTGATCCTCAGGCCCTCTTTGAGGGTCGGGGGAATAGTCCGCCATTCGGTGTCGTCAAAGAAGACGCGAGCCGTGGCTCTGTAGAAGTTCTGCACCGCACTGCCGACAATCACCTGATCCACGAGTTCGATGCAACCCACCTCTTTTAGGACTCTGATGTGACCGCTGATCCGATTCAGCGGTTCGCTGAGCTCAGCCGCCAATTCGCTCGGGCTGGCGACCCGTTCATTGAGAATCCAAAGTATCTGGATGCGGACGTAGTGGCCAAGGCCTTGGAGATGTGCTTTTCGATTGCCGGGGTTGGCCGGACCCGCAACGCCCGCTGTTTAATCGAATCACCGAACGCAGACATTAGGAACTCCCTGGTAGTTCAATGGAAATTAGCTAAGCACTCTATCTCTCTGGCCGGACCCTCTCGGCCTTTGGGTGAGGTGCAGTTGGTCTCAGGGAAAATACCGGAAACTTTCTTTAGCATTTTGACTATCGTCCCACGGCCTCGATGGCATTGCTTGCCGTCGCCGCTAGGTCGGAGAGGGGGTGATGAGTCATGAAGATGGGGGTACATCGCTGCGTGGTGCCAATGGTCGCGATCCACAAGCAGGGCTGATGTGAGTCGGGGCGGACGGGGCGGAGCGCTGAGCGCGCTCCCTCCGTCTGTCGCTTGTCTCGCGCGCATCAGGTGCTGAGCGCATTGAAGAGGCTGAGCGCAAGCAGAATTAGGTTCGAGAACTGCGTATGGCAAGTTCACGCTGAATGTCAAATGCTTGACCAATCACTCAGAACAGGAAAAGCAAATGGCCCATGTTTCACCTCCCTTGGACTGGGCTATGCGGAACCGGCACCCTGGGCGGCGGGCGTATTGGCCATCGCCCAGGGTTCGAGAGCGGAATGGTCTTCTGCCTGTGCCGGGAGGTCGATTCAGCGGAGGGGACGTGAGCGGCGACTGCAAGGAGTTCTGGTCGTCTATGCCGGAGAAGGCCGAGCACCCGCTCCGCATTCCGATCCTCGAAGCGTTCCGTTGGATCGCCGAGCCGCTCTCGGCTATCGACCTGGTAGATGTGCTCGACGGCCACATCACGATGTGGGAGACCGCGCACCATCTGCGGGTTCTCGATGCATTTGACGTCGCAGAACCCTTCCCGGCGGGGCGAGACCCGCTCGCGCGGCGTGACGCCCTCGACTTGTCTTACCGCCTGACGGGGAGCAAGGCAGGCGAGGATGGATAGACGGTTCCGGTAGGCACAGGGTTCCAGCGCCGACCTACCCGACCCGCGAGTGAAGCGCCAAGGGCTCCGCCCGTCAACCCCTGCGCGGTCGGGTGCTACGCGCCCTTGACTGGCGAGGAGACCGGCGCTATTGCTGCAAAGTAGATCGGCGAGTGGTGCTGATCGGGTTCGGAGGGGTGAACCGAACCGTGGATCGCCAGCCACCCCGGCGCCGTTTGCCAGAGGTGAGCCGGGGACCAGGTTCCACGGAGACTTTTAGTTGGTTTCCAATCTTCTCTATAGATAGCTCAGTTGACTCCCTGGGCAACGTAGAGGCCCTCGAACTCGGCAGGTGGCAGATCGCCGGGAATTCATGGAGGCGGTCGTTGTTGAAGTAGGCGATGTACTCGACGACGGCTAGCTCGAGTTGCGTCCGGGAGCGCCAGGAGCGCTCGGCGATCAGCTCGGTCTTGAAAGAGTCGACGAGCTCTCGGCCAAGCCGCGGCAGCTACTGGGGTTGGCCTGGACTTCTTCGATGCCAATGTGGCAGGCTCTCGGATGTGGACCGTTTTCCTGACGTCTCGGGTTAGAGTCCGCACGTGCAAGCGCAAGGAGCCACCTGATGCGGATCGGGCCCGAGGCTTCGGCTGTCGTCGGTAACACGCCGCTGGTCGCCCTGCAGCGACTCGGCGAAGGGTTGCCGGGGGAGATCTGCGCGAAGTTGGAGTACTTCAACCCGGGTGGCTCGGTCAAGGACCGGATCGGCGTGGCGATGATCGACGCTGCCGAGGAGGCGGGGCTGGTCGAGCGGGGCCGCTCTGTGATCGTTGAGCCGACCAGCGGCAACACCGGCATCGCCCTGGCGATGGTCTGCGCCGCGCGCGGCTACGAGCTGATCCTGACCCTGCCCGAGGGGATGAGCCGCGAGCGGGCGAAGCTGCTGCGGGCCTACGGCGCCGAGGTGCGGGAGACGCCCTCGCTGGGCGGGATGACCGAGGCGGTGGCGCTGGCGGAAGAGATCCGCGAGCAGCGCAAGGGCTTCATGCCGCAGCAGTTCTCCAATCCCGCCAACCCGGAGGTGCACCGGCGGACCACCGCCGAGGAGATCTGGCGCGACACCGACGGCGAGGTCGGCGCGTTCGTCGCCGGGGTCGGGACCGGCGGCACGATCACGGGCGTCGGCGGCTTCCTGCGCGAGCAAAGCCCGGAGACGCTCGTCGTCGCGGTCGAGCCGTCCTCCTCGCCGGTGCTCTCGGGTGGCGCGCCCGGTCCGCACAAGATCCAGGGCATCGGCGCGGGCTTCGTGCCCGAGGTTCTCGACCGCTCGGTGATCGACGAGACGATCGCGGTCTCCGACGAGGACGCGCTGGAGACGGCCAGGGTCGCGGCGAAGCGTGAGGGGGTGCTGGCGGGCATCTCCGCCGGGGCCAATATCAAGGCGGCGCTGGAGGTTGCGGCGCGGCCGGAGATGGAGAGGAAGCGGGTCGTGACCGTGGTCTGCGACTCGGGCGAGCGCTACATGTCCCTACCCTTCTTCGCTCCATGAACTTATTGCGCCGCGTGGCCAAGGAGATACGTGCCGACGTCGCCGCCGCTCGCGATCGCGACCCGGCCACTCACGGCGTCTCCTCCTTCGAGATCCTCGCCGGATGGGCGGGTGTGCAGGCGCTGCTTGCCCACCGCGTCGCTCACGCCCTGCGCGACGCGGGTGTCCCGCTGGCTCCTGGCGGAATCGCCTACGTCAGCCGGGCGATCACCGGTGTCGAGATCCATCCAGCGGCGAAGATCGGGCCGGAATTCTTCATCGACCACGGCGCGGGCGTGGTGATCGGCGAGACCACCGAAATCGGCCGGCGGGTGACGCTCTACCAGGGCGTGACCCTCGGCGGGACCGGCTTTCAACAGGGCAAGCGGCACCCCAGCCTGGGCGACAACGTCACCGTCGGCTCGGGCGCCAAGCTGCTCGGCCCGATCGCGGTTGGGGACGGGGCCAAGGTGGGCGCCAACACGGTGGTGGTCGAGGACGTGCCGCCCTCCTCGACGGTTGTCGGCAACCCCGGTCACCCGGTCAAGGTCGAAGGCCGGCGCGCGGAGGGCCCCGACGCCGACTGGATCCATCTCCCGGACCCGATCGCCGAGGCGATCAAGACCCTGGCGGAGCGGATCTCGATGCTCGAGGAGCGGCTCGCCGAGCTCGACGGCGGCGAGGCGACCCCGGACGATGGCGAGAAGCTGCAGCCACGCACAGGCCGCTCCTCCGCCGGCGGCTGACTGGCGACTTACCGGCCATATACGGGGGGTAAGTCGCCAGAGGGGCAGCCGCACGCCTCTTTATGCTCGGGGAGTGCTTCAAGAGGCAGAAGTGGAGGCCGCGAAAGACACCCCCGAAGAGGCTGGGGGCGCCCCGACTGAACCAGGCGCGGACGGCGCCGAGCGGCTGCTGGCCGGCCTCAACGAGCCCCAGCGCGAGGCGGTTCGGCACGGGGACGGGCCGCTGCTCGTCCTCGCTGGCGCCGGCTCCGGCAAGACCCGCGTTCTCACCCACCGCATTGCCTACCTGCTGGCAACCGACCAGGCCCGGCCGGGGGAGATCCTCGCGATCACCTTCACCAACAAGGCGGCAACCGAGATGCGCGAGCGGGTCGAGGCTCTGGTCGGCCGCTCGGCGCGGGCGATGTGGGTGACCACGTTCCACTCGTCCTGCGCGCGGATGCTGCGCGCCGACGCCGAGCGCCTCGGCTACTCGCGCGGCTTCACGATCTACGACGAGTCGGACTCGCTGCGGATGCTCAAGCGCTGCATGGAGGAGCTCCACATCGACCCCAAGCGCTACCCGCCGCGGGCGATCCGCTCGCAGATCTCGGGGGCGAAGAACCAGCTCGTCGACGCGGACGCCTACGCGCAGGCGCAGGGCAGCGTCTTCGAGGAAACCGTCTCCGGCGCCTACAACCTCTACGAGAAGCGGATGCTCGAGGCCAACGCGATGGACTTCGACGATCTGCTGGTGCGCACGGTGAACGCGCTGGAGCTGTTCGACGAGGTGCGCGAGCGCTGGCGCCGCACCTTCCGCCACGTCCTCGTCGACGAGTACCAGGACACCAATTATGCCCAGTACCGCCTGCTGCAGCTGCTCACCTCCGAGCACGGCAACCTGATGGTGGTCGGCGACGAGGACCAGTCGATCTACGGCTTCCGTCACGCCGACATTCGCAACATTCTCGATTTCGAGTGCGACTTCCCCCAGGCGGAGGTGATCAAGCTCGAGCAGAACTACCGCTCGACCCAGACGATTCTCTCGGCCGCGAACGCCGTCGTCGAACGCAATCGCGAACGTCGTCCAAAGCAGCTCTGGACCGAAATCGCGGGGGGCGAGCCGCTGCAGCTGCGAGAGCTCTCCGACGAGCACGAGGAGGCACGCTGGGTGGCGGGGGAGATCGAGCGCCTCGGCGAGGAGGAGGGGGTGCGGCGCGAGGACGTCGCCGTCTTCTACCGCACCAACGCGATGAGCCGCGTGCTGGAGGACACTCTCAACCGCTTCGACGTCCCGTACCAGGTGATTGGGGGGACCAAGTTCTACGAGCGCGCCGAGGTCAAGGACGCCGTCGGCTACCTAAGCCTCTTGGCTAATCCCGCCGACCAGGTCTCCTTCGCGCGGGTCGTCAACTCGCCGCGACGCGGAATCGGCAAAACCAGCCAGGGCAGGCTTGCCTCCCATGCGAATACGACGGGGACGCCGATTTGGGAGGTGATCGAGCGGGCCGAGGAGGTGCCGGGGCTGAGCGGGGCCGCGATCAAGTCGGTCTCGCGCTTCTTCGAGATGATCGCCGGTTTGCGCGAACGCGCCGAAGAGGAAGGGCCGGTCGCCGGTCTGCTCGAGGCTGTCCTAAACGAGACGGGGTATCTCGAAGCGCTGGCCGCGGAGAGGACGATCGAGGCCGAAGGACGAGCCGAGAATCTCGAGGCACTCGTCGCCGGCGCCGCCGAGTTCGACATCGAGCGTGAGAAGGAGGGGGAGAGCGAGGTGCCCCCGCTGGAGGAGTACCTGCAGCAGATCTCCCTCTACACGCAGCAGGACGATCTGGGCGACGAGTCGGTGATCACGCTGATGACGCTGCACAACGCCAAGGGCCTCGAGTACGAGACGGTCTTCGTCGTTGGCTGCGAGGACGGCTCCTTTCCCCACATGAAAGCGCTCGAAGAGGGCGGTGAGGAGGAGGAGCGACGCCTCTGTTATGTCGCCATCACCCGTGCCCGCAGCCGCCTCTATATGACCTGGACGCGCGAACGGCAGCTGTTCGGGAGATCCGAACGCAACCTGCCCTCGCGCTTCGTCGACGAGCTGCCGGAGGAGCTGACCGAACGCAGCTCGAGCGCGGTTGGGGCTGGCGCTATGAGCTGGGGAGGTGGGTCGGCTGTCGAGCCGGTAGCCCCCGTCGACCCTGGCCCGACCCTGGAGCTGCATACGGGCGATGACGTCATCCACGCCAGCTTCGGCGACGGCGTCGTCACCGCGGTCGAGCCGGGTGGCGTGGTCGTCGTCCGCTTCGCGGGCGACGGTGCGGAGCGCAAGCTGATGGCCGATTACGCGCCGATCAGGAGGCGCTAGGCGTGCCTGCCCGGGTAATCGACGGCAAAGCCGTGGCGACGCGCATTCGCGAGCAGGTGCGGGAGGAGGTGGCCGGGATGGCAACGCCGCCGGGCCTGGCGACGATCCTCGTCGGCGACGATCCCGCCTCGGCGGTGTACGTGCGGATGAAGCGCGAAGATTGCGCCGAGGTCGGCATCGAGTCGTTCCACCACGAGCCCCCGGCGGACGTGGCGCAGGATGACCTGGCGGCGCTGATCGAGTCGCTCAACGCCGACGATCGCGTGCACGGAATTCTCCTCCAGCTGCCGCTGCCCGAGCACCTCGACCAGGACCCCCTGATCGCATCGATCGATCCGATCAAGGACGTCGACGGGCTTACGCCGCTCAGCGCCGGCCTGCTTGCCCAGGGTCGTGGCGAGGCGATGGCGCCGTGCACGCCGGCCGGCGTGATGGAGCTCCTGAACGAGGCAGGCGTCGAGGTCGAGGGGGCTCGCGCCGTGGTCGTCGGCCGCTCGATCCTCGTTGGCAAGCCGCTGGCGACGTTGCTGCTCGCGGCAAACGCCACCGTCACCCATTGCCACTCGCGCACTCGCGACCTGGCCTCGGTCTGCCGGGAGGCCGACATCCTGATCGCGGCGGCTGGCCAGCCCGGCCTGATCACCGGCGAGATGGTGGGGGAGGGGGCGGTCGTGATCGACGTCGGCACCAACCGGGTGGACGGTGAGCTGACCGGAGACGTCGAGTTCGAGTCGGCGGCCGAGCGTGCCGCGGCGATCACCCCGGTGCCCGGGGGCGTTGGGCCGATGACGCGGGCAATGCTGCTCGTAAATACGTTGGCTGCCGCCCGAGCCCGGGTGTAGTGTCGGCTGCAGACCCCTAACTTCTCGGAGGGATGTGCAGATGGAAGTTGACAAGCTGAGCCTGGGGGAGAAGATCGCCGCGGTCTCCGCGATTCTCCTCTTCGTTTTCATGTTCTTCGACTGGTTTGGCGTCGAGGTTTCCGGAATCCCCGGCTTCTCGGGCGACGTCACCGGTGGCGATGGAGGAAGCGCTTGGGACGCGCTCGACGTGATCCCGATCTTCCTCATGCTGGCGATCGTCGCCGCGATCGGCGTCGCGGTGATCCGCCTCACCGATGCCGATATCGAGCTGCCGGTCTCGCTCAACGCGATCGTCGCCGCGCTTGGCGGCTTCGCCGTGCTGCTGATCCTCTTCCGGATCGTCTTCCCGCCGGACTTCGGCTCCTTCGGCGGAGTCGAGGTCGACGCCACTCTCAAGCTCGGCATCTTCCTCGGCCTGCTCGCCTCGGGCGGGATCGCCTACGGCGGCTACAGCGCGATGCGCGAGGAAGGGTTGACCTTCGGCGACACCGCCGACCGCCTCGGCGGCGGCCAGCAGCCGCCGGCCGGCGGCGCGCCTCCACCACCACCGCCTCCACCACCACCGCCTCCACCTCCGGCGCAGCAGCCCCCGCCGCCCCCACCTCCGTCGACCTAAAGCGTTCCGTCGGCTACTTCGGCGGCAACCCGCTTGGCAAAAGCGATGATGGTCATCATCGGATTGACGCCCACCGCCGTCGGGAAGAGGGAGGCATCGGCGACGTGAAGGTCCTTGACGCCATGGACCGAGCCGTCGCTGGCGCAGACTCCCTCACCGGGCTTCGCGATCCGGGTCGTCCCCTGCGGGTGAAAGGCCTCGAGCCGGAGCTCTGAGGGCTTGAAGCGGGTCGCCTCGAACTCGGCGACCTGACCGGGACGCAGGACCGGAGCCCGGCCGACGTTGGGGTAGACCTCGGTTGCGCCGGCGGCGAAGTGGATCTCGGCGGCGCGGGCGATGCCGAAGACGACGCGCTGAGCGTCTACGCCGCTCAGCCTGTAGCTGGCGCGCAGCGAGCCGTCGCGGGCAATTCCAACCCTGCCGCTGGTCTCGTCGGTCAGCTGCACGCCGATCGAGCTGATGTGGCCGAAGTTGAGGATCGCGTTCTGGTGCTCGCGCCCCGAACCCTGAAGCCAGGCCCCGCCGAAGGGAAGCGGGGTGAACGTCGCCTCGAGCAGAACGTTCTCGTGCTCCCACTCATCGACGTAGTAGCTCTGCATCACGCCATCCCAACCGCGAACCTCCTCCTCGTAGTGGGCGCCGACCCAGCAAGCCGGATGGATATGGAGATTGCGACCGACCTGGTCACCGCCGAGGCCCGAGCGCAAAAGCAGCTCTGGAGTGCCGAAAGCGCCACCGGCGATGATCGTCGCCTTGCGGGCGCGGACCGTGTATGGGCGGCGATTGCCGTTCTGCTCTCCCGGCGCCGTGACAACCGCGTGCACGCCGGCCGCGCGTCCGTTCTCGACCAGAACCCGCCTCGCCTCGACCCGGGTCCGCAGTCGAGCTCCGGCAGCGACAGCGCGGGGGAGGTAGCTGACGTGCATACCGCGCTTGGCATCGATGCGGCAGCCAAATGGGCAGGAGCTGCATTGCACGCAGTTGCCGGCGTTGCGCGAGATCGGTCCGCCGCTGGCGCCGATCGCGGCGGCGCCTTCCATCGCAAGCTGGCCATTGCGGCCCATCCGCTCCGGGTCGAGTGGGGTCACGTGCAGGAACTCCTCCGCCTCGGCGAAGTCGGGGTCGAGGCGGTCGGCCCAGGCGATCCCGAAGCGATCCCGCCACCCTTCAAGCACCGCTTTCGGTGCGCGAAAGCAAGTCCCTGAGTTGATCACGGTGGTGCCACCGACCGTTTTTGCCACCGGCACCGGGATCGCCGGCCGTCCCTCAGCGATCGTCAGGCCGCCGTCGCGGTAGAGCGAGGAGATCGCATCGAGCGGATCGCTCGGGTAGCTGTCGCGGGTGTAGCTGGCTCCCGCCTCGAGCACGATCACGTCGAGGCCGGCTTCGGCCAGAGTCGCCGCGGCCACCGCTCCTCCGGCGCCGGAGCCGACGATGACCACATCGCACTCCTCGCCCTCACCGGTCGGCTCGGTACCCCCCAGCGACCCGGCTGGCTCTGGCGTCGAGCCGTCGGCTACACGGCAGCTCGTCTCCAGGCCGATGCGCTCCTCGACTTGCGGGTCGATCGCGTAGCCGAGCGTGGTGAAAGTCTTGGCCATCAGCAACAGCTCGTGGTAGAGGCCGAACCGTGAGCCCTCCATGCGCTGCAGGAAGTCTTCGCGCGCGCTCAGATCAAGGCGGCTGAAGCGCCAGGGAAAGGGCAGCCACTCAAAGGCCCGCAGGCCAAGCCGGACTCGGATCAGAACCCGTGGCGAGAGCGAGGGGAGGAACTGGCCGACCGGACCGGCGACGTCGATCTCGCGCTCGGCCGCGGGCAGTCCGTCGATCGCCGGCGCCATCGCCTCGCAGATTGAGCTGAGGGTGCGTTGCTCGGCGGCCGACAACCCCGGCGGGCGCTTTCAGCCGGGAGCAGCGTGGCGTTGACCCGGCCGCTGAGCGACCAAAGCCAGAGCGCCGCGAGCGCCAGGAAGCCGTCGACCAGGAAGTTGAGCAGGTAGATGAAGACGTCCTGGTCGAGGATGAAGAAGGCGAGCGAGCCGAGCGAGGAAGCGGTCTTGCCGGCGGCCAGGACCAGTAGCAGCGGCCGGTAGCGGACGACGTCCGCCTGGGCGACGAGGCAGATACCGGTGATCACCACCATGTAGGCGAAGGCAAGGGCCAGCCAGAGCTTCTCCTCGGTATGCGGGGCGCGGGGGAAGCTGCCGACGGCATCGCCGAGGTCGGAGATGACATCGAGGACACCGCTGGGGACGGCGATGAAGAGGATGCCGACGACGGCAAAGCTGGCCGCCATCAAGCGCAAGCTCAGGACTACGAATGCCTCTGCTTTCCCATCCCGCATGGTCGGCGGCACTCTAACTGGCTGAACAGCCAGTGTGGCGGCAGATCGGTGGGAGGTGCGATACCTACTGCTACCTTGGATCGGTGGGAAAGGAGAGATTGCTAGGAGTACTCGTCGCCTCGATAGCGGCGATCCTCGTGATCGCGCCGACGGCATTTGGTGAGACGACCCACACCTACGCGGTCACGTTGACGATCTCGGTCGACCGGGCCGCCCACAAAATCGACGGCACCGTGGCCTCTGATGCTCCCGGGTTGTTCTGTGAACTGAGCACCGTGCGGATCAGGAAAGCGATGCCGGGGCAAGACAAGGTTGTTGCTCGCCTCACCCCCTATGGCAACGAATGGCACATGAAGTCTCCTCCTGCCCTGCGCGGGGAGCGCGTCTACGCCGAGGTATCGACCTACCACCTGCCCAGCCGGCCGGTGGAATGCCTCGGGGCTCGCTCGCGAACTGTGACGGCGCCCTAGCTAGGTGTCCTGCCCACGGACGTTGTGAACGCGGCTGATCGGCGGCCGGCCACCAAGTGAGCTGTGAGGTCTGGTCTCGTTGTAGTGCTCAAGCCAGTGTGGCAGGGCCCGGTTTCGATGGCGGTGGGAGCGATAAGCCATGCCGTAGGCCCACTCCCGCGCCATCGTCTGGTGGAAGCGCTCGACCTTGCCGTTGGTCTGAGGCCGGTAGGGCTTGGTGGTGATGTGTTTGATCTCTCGGGTGGCGAGTAGCTCGCGCAAGGAGCGGTTTTTCGCATAGGTGAAGGCGTTGTCGGTCATCAAGCGCTTGGCGAGGATCCTGTGCGAGCCGAAGAACTCCAGCGCACGCTCAACGAAGCCGGTGACTGTCGGGGCCCGCTCGTCGGGATGCAGCTCGACGTAGGCCAGGCGTGAGTGGTCGTCGACGATCGCGTGGCAGAAGTCGTAGCCGACGCGGGTGGCGGGATCCATCCACCTGCGTGAACTCTGTGAGCGATCGCCGGTGACCGCGTGACCAGGTCGCTCGAAGCGCGCGTAGCGCGAGGTGTCCATGTGCAGGAGGTCGCCGGGGCAGGGCCACTCGTAGCGACGGACCTCCTCTCGCGGCGATCTCAGAGGGCGCGAGATGCTGTGGCGGGCGAGGACCTTCCAGACCGTTGAGTGGTGGCGGCCGACCTTGCCGGCAATCAGGCGTGGGCCCCAGCCGGTGCGCTGCCGCCACTCGCAGATCTGTCCCTGGATGTTCTTCTCGAGTAGCCGTGGACTGCGATGGGGGCGCGAGGAGCGGTCGAGCATCCAGCGCCCCGAGCGCACTTCCTCGGCGCTCGCATTTCAAGCGTCGATGCCACCAGCGGTGGGCTGTGGCGGGCGCGACGCCCTCAGCGTCATTCCCGACTCGATCGCTTGCACCAGCGCGAGCCGTCCCGCCGGTCCGAGAGCGGCGTTAGCGTGAACCTTCATCCGGGTCCTCCTTGAGGTCGTGAGCTTTGACACCCACAGCCTCTTGGCGGGCCCGGATGGCCTCTCAGCGGTTCACAACGTGTGTAGGCGGGTCAGCTGATATGGCCGTCCGTTTGTCAAGCCCCCAACCACCGAAGGCCCGCTCACGCGGGCCTTTTTCTTGGTCCAGGAGGCGGCGGTCGGCCTGGTGCGCGACGCGCGGTCAGGCTGATATGCGCGGGTTGGCTACCGCAGGACCGGGTTTCGTCTCAGCGCCCGCTGTCTAGGATCGAGCGTGACCGCCGAGGCGGCTGCTCATAGCTGAATCGCGGATGCGCTGGCGCGAAGGGCCGAGCCCGCCGCCTCCTGGGCCAAGCAGTGCTCGGTGGTCTCAGTCGGCTGTCGTTACCGCCCAGCAAAAGCCGGTCAGCTCGCGGGCCACGGCGACCGCGCAGAGGGTGCGGCGCTTGCCGCGCTCGGAGTCCAGGCGGACCCAGCTGCGGTGCAGGCGCTGCTGGGCTTTCCATGAGATCGCGCAGACCGCCTGGGGCTGGCCCTCCTGGCGGCGACGAAGCTCGCGGCCTTTGCGCGGCGCCCGGCGGTAGTGCCAGGCGGCCTCGACCAGAGAGGCGGCGGGCGTGGCGGGAGCCCGACTTGGTGATCGCGCCCTGCCGGCGCTTCTCGCCGCTGCTGTTCTCCGAGGGCACCAGGCCGAGGTAGCTCATCAGCTGCGCCGGGCGGGCGAAGCGCTCGAAGTCGCCGACCTCCGCGCAGAGGCCGAGCGCCGAGAGGGTGTCGATGCCGCGCAGGCAGCGCAGGTGGGCGACCTGCCGCTCCCAGGGGGAGCCCTCGACCAGGGCGGCCATCTGGGACTCGAGGCTCTCGCGGCGCACCAGCAGCGCGTCGATCGAGCCGATCCCGTCGAGCAGGACCGACTGGGCCACCGGCTCCGGGAGCTCCACCCGCCCCAGCCATTCGAGGTGGCGCTGGGTCCAGTTGTTGCCGTCGAAGCGCAGGTCGTGGCGCAGCAGCAGCTTGGCGACGCGGTGGCGGGCGCGCATCAGGTCGCCGCGGACGTCCTCGCGGGCGCGAACCAGGTCGCGCATCGCCTCCTCGGCCGGGGTCGGCACCCGCACCGGGTGCAGGCCGCCGATCATCAGCAGGCGCGCCAGCCGCTCGGCGTCGCGGCGGTCGGTCTTGACCCGGTCCTGGGCAGGGCGCTCGATCTTGCCCGGCGCGGCGACGGTGCACTCGATTCCCCTCGCTGCCAGTGCCCGGGCCAGGCCGAAGCCGGTCGGGCCCGCCTCATAGGCGACCCGCACCGGGGCCGGCAAAGCGGCGCAGAACTCCGCCACCTGCTCGGTCTGCCCGCCCATGCGCTGCACCGCCAACTCGCCCGACTGCGAGTCGGCGATCGCCGCGACGACCTTCGCCGCGTGAACATCCAGGCCCACCCACGTCCTAACCTGCGCCATGTCGGCACCCCCATGATTGCGGTCCTCGCCGAGGCCATTCCTCGGCGACAAACCCGCGCATCTCATGCGCGGGTGCCGACCTTTACGCCGGGTTCGGATCGAGCCGGCGCTCAGGTGGGCCGGCCATAGGGTCTAGGCGCGGCGCTGGAGCGCCTGCGGCCCTAGAATCACGCGGGTGATCGAGCGGGAGCAGGTACTTCACGTCGCCAAGCTGGCCCGGCTGCGACTGTCGGAGGCTGAGGTGGAGAAGATGGCTGGAGAGCTTTCGGGCATCCTCGGGCACGTCGACCGGATTGGCGAGCTCGAGCTCGACGAGGTACCGCCCACGGCCCACGTCGTCGATCTGGAGAACGTGCTGCGGCCGGATGAGCCGCGACCCAGCTGGTCAAGGGAGACCGTGCTGGAACAGGCGCCCGACCCGGCCGATGGGGCCTTCCGGGTCCCTTCACCGCGGGCCGACTCCTGATGGCTGAGCTGCTCGAGCTGAGCGTCGCGGTAGCGGCGCCGAAGATCAACGCGGGGGAGCTCTCGCGCGGGGAGTACTTCCAGGCCTGGCGGCAGGCCGCTGCGGGGGACGAGCTCAACGCCTACCTATGGCGAGCAGAGGAGGGGGAGGGCGGCGACGATGGCCCGCTTGCCGGGATTCCGGTGGCGGTCAAGGATCTTTTTCTGCACCGAGGGGGTGCAGACGACCGCCGGTTCGCGCATTCTCGAGGGGCATCTGCCGCTGTACACGGCACATGCCGTACGGCGGCTCGCTGCCGCGGGGGCAGAGGTGCTGGGCAAGACCAACATGGACGAGTTTGCGATGGGGTCTTCGAACGAGAACTCCGCTTACGGCCCGGTTCGCAACCCCTGGGATCGCGAGCGGGTTCCAGGTGGATCCTCGGGCGGCTCTGCGGCGGTCGTCGCCGCTGGTCTCGCACCTTGCGCGATCGGCACCGATACCGGCGGCTCGATTCGCCAGCCTGCCTCGCTCTGCGGAATCGTCGGGTTGAAGCCCACCTACGGCGCGATCTCCCGCTACGGGATGATCGCCTTCGCTTCTTCGCTCGACCAGTGCGGGCCGTTGACGCGCGACGTCACCGACGCCGCCCTGCTGCTCCAGGCAATGCAGGGGCGTGATCCCTGCGACTCGACCTCGGTCGGGATCAAAGGTGGGGTCAAGGCACCAAGCCGCGAGGACCTCAGTGGACTGCGCTTTGCTGTTCCGGCAGAGCTCGCTCACGACGCGATCGAACCCGGCGTGCGCGAGGTCTTCGAGGCGACGCTGAAGCGGATCGAGGCGCTCGGCGGGGAGATCGCCGAGGTGCCCCTGCCGCACGCCGAGCACGGCATCTCCGCCTACTACGTGATCGCTCCGGCGGAGGCCTCGTCCAATCTCGCTCGCTACGACGGCGTTCGTTACGGGATGCGGGCCGAGGGGGAGGGCGACGTGGTCGAGATGTACGAAACGACCCGAGCAGCAGGCTTCGGCGATGAGGTCAAGCGGCGCATCATGCTCGGCACCTACGCCCTCTCCTCGGGTTACTACGACGCCTACTACGGCCGCGCCCAGAAGGTGCGTACCAAGATCGCCGAGGATTTCGCCGCGGCATTTGACAGCTTCGACTTCGTCGTCACGCCGACCTCGCCCTCGGTCGCGTTCGGCCTGGGGGAGAAGACGGCCGATCCGCTGGCGATGTACATGAACGACTTCTTCACGGTGCCGATGAGCTTGGCTGGGATCCCAGCGATCTCGATTCCGGCCGGTCTCGCCGAGCCCGAGGGGGGTGGACCCCAGCTGCCGGTTGGCTTCCAAATCGCCGCGCCGGCATTTGCCGAGCAACGACTTCTGGAGGCGGCCTACGCTCTGGAGCAGGCGATTGGGTTTGACGCGAAGCCCGAGGGGTACGACCGTGGCTGAGCTCGAGGCGGTGATCGGACTGGAGATCCACGTCCAGCTCTCGACCCGAACGAAGATGTTCTGTGGTTGCGAGCTTTCCTTCGGTGACGAGCCCAACGTCCACACCTGCCCCGTCTGCCTCGCCCACCCCGGTGTCCTGCCTGTCCCGAACGAAGAGGCGATCCGCTACGCGCTGAAGATCGCCGCGGCGCTCGACTGCGAAGCGGCCGGCCGCTCCACCTTCCACCGCAAGAACTACTTCTATCCCGACAACCCGAAGGCCTACCAAATCAGCCAGTACGACGAACCGCTTGCGGTCAACGGCAAGCTCGGCGGGATCCGCATCCACCGCGCCCACCTCGAGGAGGACGCGGCGAAGACGATCCACCTCGGTGAGTCAGGTCGCATCCACGGCTCCGGCGCCTCGCTGGTCGACTTCAACCGTGGCGGCACGCCGCTGGTCGAGATCGTCACCGAGCCCGACCTGCGCAGTGCCGCCGAAGCTGGCGGCTGGGCCCGGCTGCTGCGCACGACGGTGCGCCAGCTCGGCGTCTCCGACGTCAACATGGAGGAGGGCAGCCTGCGGGTCGACGGCAACGTCTCGGTGCGGCCGGTCGGCAGCGAGCGGCTGGGCGTCAAGACCGAGCTGAAGAACATGAACAGCTTCCGCTTCCTCGAACGGGGGATCGAGGCTGAGCTGGCACGCCAGCGCAACCTGATCGAGGCGGGGGGGAGCGTCACCCAGGAGACCCTTCACTTCCATCCCGAGGACGGCTCGCTGACGCCCCTGCGATCCAAGGAGGAAGCGCACGACTACCGCTATTTCCCCGAGCCCGACCTGGTGCCGCTGGCGCCGACCGAGGCGATGCTGCGCGAGGCGCGCGAGTCGCTGCCGGAGCTTCCAGAGGCGAGGGTGGAACGCTACCGCGAGGCGATGGGGCTGCCGGAGGACGCCGCCACCCTGCTGGCAGCCGATCCCGAGACGGCCGACTACTTCGAGCGGGCGGCGACCGCCGCCGGCGAGGTCGAGCCTCGCACCCTCGCCAACTGGGTCACCGGCGAGCTGGCGGCGGCTCTGCGCCAGGCGGATGGCGATGGAGCGGCCGACTCTAAGGTCGAGCCGGAGGCGCTTGCGGCGCTCGCTGCCATGGTCCAGGAGAAGAAGATCTCCCACGGCAGCGGCAAGCAGGTGCTCGCGACCATGGTCGCCGAGGGCGGTGATCCCGCGGCGATCGTCGAGCGCGAGGGCCTCGCCCAGATCTCCGACAGCGGTGAGCTGGAGGCAATCGTCGCGGCTGCGGTTGAGGCCAACCCGGCCGCCGCCGAGCAGATCCGCTCGGGCAACGAGAAGGCGATCGGCGCGATCGTCGGCACCGTGATGAAGGAGACCAAGGGCCGCGCCGACGGCGGCGAGGTCAACCGCCTGATCCGTTCAAAGCTTGGGCTTTAGTAGGCATGATCGAAAGGCCGAGCCGGGAGCGGCCTGCGCTTGAGCTGAAAGTGCGGTCTGAAACTTTGTAACAGGTTGTTACAAAGTGCTAAGTTGAACGCATGGCCTGGAACGTCGTCATCGCCGGTGGTGGTTTCGGTGGAGCCATGGCGGCGCGGGAGCTGGAGCGGGTCATGCCGAAGCAGTCGGCGCGGTTGACCCTGGTCAACGACGTCAACTTCCTGCTCTACACGCCGTTCCTGCCCGAGGCGGCAGCGGGGACGCTGGAGCCGCGCCATGTTGTGACGCCGCTGCGCGAGATCCTCGCTCGGACCTACCTGCGGCTGGGCACGATCTCCGGCCACGACCCCGAGGCACGCACGGTCGAGCTTCGCACTCGCGAAGGCGAGGTTGAGCAGCTTCCCTACGACCAGCTCTTGCTTGCGCTTGGCTCTGTCTCACGGGTGCTGCCGGTGCCCGGCCTTGCCGAGCACGCGGTTGGCTTCAAAACGCTTGCCGACGCGATCTGGCTGCGCAATCACGTGGTCGAAACGCTGGAGGCTGCGAACGCGAGCGACGATCCAGGCCGGCGCGAAGAACTACTCACCTACGTCTTCGTCGGTGGCGGCTACGCCGGCCTCGAGGCGCTCGCCGAGCTGCAGGACTTCGCCGCCGACGCGATGGAGAGCTATCCGCGCGCACGCCTGCACGGGATGCGTTGGGTGCTGGTCGAGGCGACCGACCGGGTCCTGCCCGAGATCGACGCCGGTCTCGCCGATTACGCCCTGCGCGAGCTGCGCGGGCGCGGCATCGACATCCGGCTGGAGACGACGCTTGAGGAGGTCAGCGCGGACCGCGCTGTGCTCTCCAGCGGAGAGCTGCTGCCGACGCGAACGGTGGTCTGGACCGCGGGGGTGGCGCCGCATCCCAGTCTGCGCCGCCTCAACCTGCCGCTCGACGAGCGCGGTCGAGTGCCGGTCGACGAGTACCTGCGGGTGCAGGGTTCCGAGAGGGTCTGGGCTATCGGCGATTGCGCGGCCGCGCCCGATCCGCGCGGTGGTCTTTACCCGCCGACGGCCCAGCACGCGGTCCGGCAGGGCCCTGTCGCGGCCCGCAATATCGCCGCTGAGTTGGGCGTCGGCACCTCTCGCCGCTTCGAGTACCGCGGCAACGCCTCCTTCGTCAACCTCGGCCGCTACAAGGCCGTCGGCAGGGTCGGCGGCCGCAAGTTCCGCGGCTTCCCCGCCTGGTGGATGGCGCGGACCTACCACATGAGCCAGATTCCGGGGGTGGCTCGCAAGGCCCGTGCGGTGATCGACTGGACCGCCAGCCTGCCCTTCCGCCGCGACCTCGCCGAGGTCGGCTCGATCGGGCACCCACAACGACTGGGCGCAGACGCGACAATGGAGCCGTGGGATTCGAGTACCTCATCATCGCCTTCTTCTTCGGGTTAGCGACCGCGATTATCGGCCGCGGCAAGGGCAGCTCGTTCTGGCTTTGGTTACTGATCGGGACGATGCTGCCGCCGCTCGGGCTGATCGCCGTCATCCTCTACCGCCGTGAGAAGGACGAACCTGAACGCCAATGCCCCACCTGCGGCAAGGCCGTGAAGCTCTATGTCCAGGTCTGTCCCCGCTGTGGCACCGATCTCTTCCTGCCCGATCCGTCTGCGGTCAGGCACCCGGGCGTGCGCAGCTAGCGAAGCCAGGTGCGAACTATGGCGTTGGCGAAGCCAAGGCCATAGCGGACGACCGCGGGCTTCTTCGAGTGGCCGTGGAGGCGCTTGGCGACGGTCACCGGGATCTCCTTGGCTGGAATACCGCGCTTGATCGCCTCGATCATGAACTCGGAGGTGTGGAACTGCTCTTGTCGCAGGACGAGCTGGGGCAGGACGGTGGCACGGACGGCGCGATAGCCGTTGGAGCAGTCGCTGACCTTGGTCCGGGTGATGGCGGAGACGAGCCGATTGAAGAAGACGATTCCCAGCTCGCGGGCAAAGTGGTTGTCGTCGGCCTCGCCGAGGACGCGGGAGCCGTGGGCAACGTCGACCTCGCGGTCGAGCACCGGTTTGACCAGTCGCTCCATCTCCGATGGCAGGTGCTGACCGTCGGCATCGAGCGTGACCACGATCTCGGCCCCGGAGTCGACCATCAGGCGGTAGCCGGTACGCAGCGCAGCGCCACCGCCCCGATTGATCACGTGGCGGGCAACGATCGCGCCGTGCTTGGCGGCGACGTCGCCGGTGCCGTCGCGGGAGCCATCGTCGACGACAAGCACCGCGGTCTCCACGCCGCAGACTTCGCTCGGCATAAGGTCGAGAACCTGACCGATGTTCTCGGCCTCGTTGTATGCGGGGACGAGGATCGCGATCCTGTCGCGGAAGCGCTCCGGCAGCTTCGCCTGGCGGAACTCCTCCCAAGCAAGCCCCTCGAGCACCGCCGAGAGCTGGCGCGAGTTGCGAGCCGTCTGCGAGAGGGCACGCAGGATCAGTAGAAAGAGGACGAAGATCGAGAAGACGGCGAGGCCGAGGATGCGCCCGCCGTTGCCCTGCTCGAAGGAGAAGGCGGAGAGCAAAGCGTCGGTCAGTTCGGTCCCGGAGACGATCGCCAGCCCGATCGCGGCCGCGAGCAGGATCAGCACGTCGACGTTGCGCAGGGTGCGACGGCGCAGGACCGCGAAGACGCCGATCGCGATCGCGACGAGCAGGCCGGCACCGCGCAGTGCCGTCAGTTCGGCGGGGAAGATGCCTGCCTCGGGGACCATTGATCAAACTCTCGCTTCGCTCACAGCGCGAAGAGTCAGATATGCACGCTTGTTCACTCCGCGCTCGATGCGCTGGAGGATATGGCCGCACCGACCCACGCAAGCGCCACACCGGCAAGCGGAAAGATCAGCGTCATCAGGATCTCGTTGCGCCGTGGCGCCGCCAGGGAGGCAGCGCCGACCGCGGTGACGAGCACGAGCGGGGTGGCCATCGCGATCAGCTCCCACCCGCGGCGACGCATCCCGAGCACGCCGAGGCCAGCCAGGCCGAGGAGGACGATCAGCCCCTGGACGATGCGCCCTGCGGTGCTGCTCATCGCTTCGCCGATACCTGCGCTCCACATTCGCCACACCTTGCGCGTGGTCATCGCCAGATAGCCAAACGGGTCTTCGCCGAAGTACTTGGAGAAGTTCTCTTTGCCGATCTTGCCGAGCGCCTCGTCCCGCGGCAGTTCGGGGTAGCGCTCCGCGACCCGATCGAAGAGCGGCGTTGGGTTGACCCGCTCCAGGGCCCCGGAGTCGGGCGGCAGGTCGCGGTTCAGGTAGCGCAGGGCCAGCCTTGCCTTGACCCGTTTGTATTCGCCGTCGGCAGGCAAGAAAGTGCCGACGTAGAGAGCCTTACCGCCACCGGTCGAGATCGGCACCGTGCGGTCGAGGGTGACCTGGTTATGGATCGTCCAAGGGACGATCGGGAGTAGCAAGGCGACGGTGAGCAGGCCCGCCCCGGCGAGACCCGGCTGCCAGCCGCGTTCACTCCCGACGCGGATCGCTGCCAAGACTGCGAAGGCGAGGCCGACCGGCAGGTAGTCCGGGCGGATCAGCGCGGTTAGACCCAAGAGGAACCCAGGTAAGAGCCAAACCCGTGAGCGCCCCTGGTCGGCCGCCCATAAGAAAGCGAGGACGGCTGCCGGCAGAGTGAACATCGCCGCCGGCTCGCTGAAGAGCGCACCGGTGGAGTGGATAAATGGGGGGTAGACGGCGACGCCGAAAGCCGCGATCAGGCCGGCGGGGCGGCAATTGATTCGCCTGCCGAGCAGGTAGACGACGACGATCGCCGCCAGGCCGAGCAGCAGCTCTACGATTCGCGCCGTGCCTTCGCGGGCGCCGCCCGTCGCATGGAAGGCGGCCGCATAGAGCAGCGGCGCGCCCGGCGACCAGTCGCTGGCGTCCTCGAAGCCCTGCCCGCCGTAGCTGCCTTCCTCGTAGAGGGCCTTAGAAAGCGCGAAGTAGGCGCGAGCGTCATCACCGGGGGTCTGCAGCGGCTCTGCCACCCGGTAGGCGCGCAAGCCGAATCCGACGATGAGAATTACCGCCAAGAGGATCAGCGTCGTCCTCCCGTGGCGATCGGGCAGCGTCCGGATCCAGTTGCCGATCGCGGTCAAGGTGGCTCAGGCTATCCAGCGCAAGGGCGCCAGATGCCGGCGTCGAAGAGGCGGGGCGAAAACCACGAGATCTCCCGAAGGAGCGTTCCATGAGTCGACCGAACACGGTCAGCTACATCTGCACCTTCCGCGGTGCCGACACCGCGACCTTCATCAAACTCAAGTTTCAGGTCACCTACAAGCCTGAGCTCGTTCCCGCAGGCTGGTCGCCGCCCAGGTGATGCCGACTCCGGCAAGGGCGGCGACCAGCGGAATCGTCACCAGTACCCGGCGCGGTGAGGCGACGAGCAGAGCCCCGGTTGCCGTCACCGAGATCAGCACGACCCCGATCAGGAGCGCCTCCCAGCGGCGTTGTGCGGCGAGCAGGCCGAGGCCGACTAGCCCAAACGCTAGGAGGGTCCAATGCAGGGCTTGCCAGCCAGGCTCGCGCATGACGTCGCGCGGGCCGTGCGACCAGATTCGGCCCACCTTGGTCGCGACAAAGCCTGCGTAGGCAAGCGGTTGCTCGGAGATGTCGTTCCAGAGCCGTTCGCGTCCCATTCGCGCCAGCGCGGCGTCGGTTTCCATAGCGGGATACCGCTGCGCCGCAAGCGCCACGAGGATCTGCTCCAGCCTGGCATCTGCCGGCAGTTGGCGGCGCAGCCCCGGATGGCGCTCAAGCACCTCCTCACCAACCCGTTCGGGATCGCCCCCGGAGGGCATGTAGGAGCCCGCGAAGAGCACCTGCCCGCCGCCGGTGGATACCGGCACGAAGCGGTCGAGGACCACCGCGTTGCGGATCGTCCACGGCGCGACGACGACCACGAGGCCAAGGAGCAAGATCAAGGCCTGGGGTAGGCACACGCGCCATCCATCCCGTCCTCCGCGCACGAACACCACCACGGCTATCAGCAGCGAGATGGCCAGGTACTCCGGCCGGGTCAGCGCCAGCGCTCCGAGCAGGGCGCCTGGGACCAGCCACCTGGCGCGCGGGTCCTGTCGCGGGGTGAGGGGGGCGCTGCGGGCGGGGTCGTCCTCGACCCCCCTCACCCCACGCCACCCCCGCGAGAGGCGAGGTTGGTGAGCAGCCCAGAGCGTCGCCAGCACAGCTCCCGAGAGAAGCGTGGCCGCTAGGGGCTCGCTCATCAGCATCCCCTGGTACTCCAGCAGCGCCGGGTAGCTCGCCACCGCAGCCGCAGCCATCAACCCGGCGAGCGGGTCAGCGAGGCGGCGTCCGATCAGGTAAGCGAAAAGGACTGACAGCGAGCCGAGCAGGGCCAGGAATAGCCGAGCAGCCCGTTCGTGGATCCCGCCGCTGAGCTCGTAGACGGCGCTGGCGAGTAGCGGCAGGCCGGGCGAGTAGTTGCTCGCTGGCTGGGTTGCGGTCGGGCCCAGGGTGAACCCCTCGCCGCGGTCCAGGTTGGCGGCGATCGCCGCGTAGCCCTGCGCGTCGTAGACCGGCGAGCGCCCGTCCCAGGCCTCGGCGCCGCGCAACCCCAAACCCAACAGCAGGATCGCGACCAGGGTCGCCAGGCCCGCTCGCCCTCCATTCCGCGCCGCAAGTCCCTTCATCCAGAGGATGCTATGTCGCCCTTGTCAGCTACTCTGCCGCGACCTATGCGCGTCCTAATCCTTGGGGGCGACGGTTACCTGGGCTGGCCGACTGCCCTGCGCTTCTCGGCCCGTGGACACGAGGTTGCTGTCGTCGACAACTTCGTCCGCCGCCGTTGGGTGGAAGGCGTCGGCAGCGATTCGCTGACGCCGATCGGCTCGCTCGACGAGCGCGTCGGCGCCTGGCGAGAGGTGAGCGGCAACGGGATCCAGAGCTTCGTCGGGTCGGTCGAGGACGGCAAGTTCCTCGACGGCGTTGTCGCCGAGGTGCGGCCCGAGGTGGTCGTCCACTACGGGCAGCAGGCCTCGGCTCCCTACTCGATGGCCTCCCGGGAGCAGGCGGTCGAGACCCAGTACGGCAACGTGATCGGCAACCTCAACCTGCTCTTTGCGATTCGCGACCACGTTCCCGAGTGTCACCTGGTGAAGCTCGGCACGATGGGCGAGTACGGCCAGCCCAATATCGATATCGAGGAGGGCTATATCGAGATCGAGCACAAGGGCCGCAGAGACACCCTGCCCTACCCGAAGTTGCCGGCCTCGCTTTATCACTGCTCAAAGGTCCACGACTCGACCAACATCCACTTCGCCTGCCGCACCTGGGGCCTGCGCGCGACCGATCTGAACCAGGGTGTCGTCTACGGGATCGAGACCGACGAGACCGTGCGCGACGAGCGCCTGATCACCCGCTTTGACTACGACGAGGTATTCGGCACGGTGCTCAACCGCTTCTGCCTGCAGACGGTGATCGGCCACCCGCTGACCGTCTACGGCAGCGGAGGCCAGACCAGGGGCTTCCTCAACATCCGCGACACGCTCAACTGTGTCGAGCTGGCTGCGACCAATCCCGCTGTGGATGGCGAGTTCCGCGTCTTCAACCAGTTCACCGAGCAGTTCTCGGTGCTGGAGCTGGCCGAGCTGGTCAAGCAGGCCGGTGAGCACCTCGGCTACTCGGTTGAGATCCAGCACTGCGACAACCCGCGGGTCGAGAAGGAAGAGCACTACTACAACGCGATCCACACCAAGCTCCTGGACCTCGGTCTCGAGCCGACGCTGCTCGGCGAGGAGCTGGTCGAGTCGATGATCCACACGATCGAGCGCCACAAGGGCAAGGTGATCGAGGGTTCGATCGATCCACGGACCCGCTGGAACCCCGCCAAATCCCCTGCTGGCCGGGCATAGTCCCGCTGGTACCATCGCCGTTCTGATGAGAGCCGCGGATGCATTGATGGAAAGCCTCAAGGCGGAGGGCGTCAAGGACGTCTTCGGCATCCCCGGCGGGGCGAACCTGCCGACCTACGACGCGCTCGTAGACGCCGGTTTCCGCCACATCCAGGTGCGTCACGAGCAGGGCGGTGGCCACGCCGCCGAGGGCTACGCCAAGGCGTCGGGCAGGGTGGGGGTTGCTTTTGCGACCTCCGGTCCGGGTGCGACGAACCTGGTCACCGCAATCGCCGACGCGATGATGGACTCGGTGCCGACGGTGTTCATCACCGGCCAAGTGCGGACTGAGCTGATCGGCACCGACGGCTTCCAGGAGGCCGACATCCTCGGCGCGACCTTGCCTTTCGTCAAGCACTCCTTCCAGGTCACCGATCCGCGCCAGATCCCCGAGTACGTGCACGAGGCCTTCCACGTCGCCTCAACCGGGCGTCCGGGTCCGGTCCTGCTTGACATCCCGCAGGATCTCTCGCGAGCCGAGATCGACTACGCGACACGCACCGAGCCAGTTGAACTGGCCGGCTACAAACCGATGAGCAAGGGCAACATCAAACAGGTCCGAATTGCCGCCAAAGCGCTCGCCAACGCCAAACGGCCAATCCTCTACACGGGTGGTGGCGTGGTCAACGGCAACGCCTCGGAGGAGTTGCGTGAGCTGGCCGCCGCCGACCGCTTCCCGATCACCTCGACCCTGATGGGGCTGGGCGCATACCCGGCCTCGGGCGAGCATTGGCTGGGGATGCTCGGCATGCACGGCACCGTGACCGCCAACTGGGCGATGGACAATGCCGACCTGATCGTCGCGATTGGCGCCCGCTTCGACGACCGAATCACCGGCAAACTCGCCGAGTTCGCGCCGCAGGCGAAAGTCATCCATATCGACATTGACCCAGCGGAGATCTCCAAGAACGTTGGCGCCCACATCCCGATCGTCGGCGACGTCAAGCTGGTGCTGCCGGAGCTGACCCGCGAGTACCGGGCGCTGCAGACCGACGCCAGCCGCCTCGACGCCTGGTGGAAGCAGCTGCGCGAGTGGCAGGAGAAGCACCCGCTGCGCTACGAGCCCGGCATGGACGGCGAGATCAAGCCGCAGTTCATGGTCGAGGCGATGCACCGGGCGACGCAGGGCAACGCGATTATCACCTCCGACGTCGGCCAGCATCAGATGTGGGCGGCGCAGTACTACGGCTTCGAGCAGCCTCGCCACTGGATCAACTCCGGCGGCCTGGGGACGATGGGCTTCGGCCTGCCCGCCGCGGTTGGCGCCAAGGTGGCTCACCCTGAGGACGACGTCGTCTGCCTCGCCGGCGACGGCAGTCTGATCATGAACTGTCAGGAGCTGGCGACCTGCGTGACGGAAAACATCCCGGTCAAGGTCTTCCTGATGAATAACGGCTACATGGGCATGGTGCGCCAGTGGCAGGAGCTCTTCTGGGACCGCCGCTACAGCTCGGTCGAGATGGGCGCCAGCCCAGATTGGGTGAAGCTGGCGGAGGCGTTCGGCGCAACCGGCATGCGCTGCGAGAACGCCGATGAGCTCGAGGGGGCGATGAAACAGGCGCTGGAGACCGACGGGCCCGTCCTGCTCGACGTGCGCGTCGCCCAGGAGGAGAACTGCTACCCGATGATCCCGCCCGGTCAGGCGGCGAGGGATATGGTCGAGGCGCCGAAGGCGGTGAGCTGATGGAGGCAGGCACGCCACAGATGGTCAAACTGGAGGACCTGCACGTGCCCGGCCAGCTGAGCGGGCGCAAGCACATCCTCTCGATCCTGGTCGAGAACAAACCTGGCGTCCTGGCGCGCATCGCGGGCCTCTTCTCGCGTCGCGGCTTCAACATCGACACGCTTGCGGTCGGGCCGACCGACGACCCCAGCATCTCGCGGATCACGCTGACGCTGGACGGCGCCGTCCACCCGATCGACCAGGTGACCAAGCAACTGCACAAGCTCGTCAACGTGCTGAAAATCCGCGATATGGAGCCGGAGGAGACGGTCGCCCGCGAGATGGCGATGTTCAAAGTCTCCGCCGCGGTCGAGAGTCGGGCAGAGATCATCCAGTTCGCGGAGATCTTCCGGGCCAAGATCATCGACGTCTCGCGGCGCGCGATGACGATCGAGGTGACTGGGTCGGCCGACAAGATCGAGGCTTTCGAGCGGATGATCAGACCGCACGGCCTCATGGAGATGGTCAGAACCGGCGAGATAGCGATTGCTCGAGGCGGCGACTAGCGAGCTGCATAGCCGGCTGCGCGACGGCGCGGAGCTGGCGGTCACGCGATCGCGGCGCACGCTGGTCAGCGTCACGACCGCGGTCGACGGGCTCGATCCCTGCGCGGTGGCTTTCGCATCTCGCCTGGCGTCCGATCACTGGTTCTGCTGGGAGCAGCCCGATAGGGGCTTCGCGTTGGCGGCCTTGGGTGTCGCCCACGGGGCCAGCTCGCGGGGAGAGGGACGCTTCGCGGACGTCGCCCGCGAGTGCCTGCGCATGAACGAGGGTGCCGTGCTCGACGAGCCCTCCGGGTTGCCATCGGGCGCTGGACCGGTCTGGACCGGTGGCTTTGCCTTCGACCCCAACGGAGCCGGATCCCCACCGTGGTCATCGTTCGCGCCCGCCTCGATGATCCTGCCCGAGCTCTCGCTCTGTCGCGTCGGGGAGGAGACGTTCCTCACCGTCAACCTGGTTGTGCGCCCTGGCGATACTGCCGCCCCGTCCGCCGATCGGGTCGCAGCACGGCTCGCCGGCCTGCGCCCCGATCCGCTGCCGATGCTCGACCCGCACCTGACCGACCGACCGGAGATCCGCAGTGTTCTGCCGCCAGGCGACTTCGAAGCTGCCGTGGATGCCGCCGCAGACCGCATCGCCGGTGACGAGGCAAGCAAGGTGGTCCTTGCCCGGGAGGTGACGGTGGAGGCGTCCGTCGCCCATGAACCGGCGGCGATCTTCGGCGCGCTACGCGAGCAGTTCCCCTCCTGCTTCTGTTTCTGCCACGGCACCCCTGAGGCGGCATTCCTCGGCGCTAGCCCCGAGCTGCTGATCCGTCGCTCTGGTGCAGGGGCCTCGACTGTGGCGCTCGCGGGCTCGACCCGGCGCAGCTCTGACCCCGCAGTCGACGATCACCTCGGCGAGCAGCTGCTGCGCAGCGACAAGAACCGGCGGGAGCAGCGGATCGTCTCCGAGCGCATCGTCCGCAAGCTTCGGCCGCACGCGGTCTGGGTGCAGACTGCGCCCGAACCCGAGGTGGTCAAGGTCGCCAACATCCAGCACCTGGCGACCCCGATCATCGCCCAGCTCGCCGAATCGCACTCGGCGGTCGAGCTGGCCGGCATGCTGCACCCGACCCCGGCCGTGGGCGGCGAGCCCTGGCCCGATGCTGGAAGCACGATCACCCAGCTGGAGCGGATGGACCGCGGTTGGTACGCCGGCCCGGTCGGCTGGATGGACGCAACCGAGGACGGCGAGTTCTGCGTAGCCCTGCGCAGCGCCCTGCTTCGCGACCGCGAGGCCCGCCTCTTCGCCGGCGTCGGCGTCGTCGCCGGCTCGGACCCAGCGGCCGAGCTGGAGGAGACCGAGGTCAAGCTCCAAGCGCTGCTGCCGTTGGTGGCGGAGTAGACCCTCTCCGCCTGGGTACGGCAGAATGCTCCTGGCCATGTGGCGGGGCTTTGTCTTGGGAGGAGTGATGATCGCGCTTGCGGCGTGCGCTGCCGGCACGGCCTGTGCCGCGACTCCGGAGGGCCCGCGGCTGGCGGTGATCAAATGGGACATCTTCGAAGGACGGTTCGTGCTTGAAACCGTAGACCGAACCGGCGCCCAGCCGCTGCGCCTGGCGGGCGGCGGCGAACGCAAGCGGCCGTTGCCGGAACTCTTCGAAACGCCTTCCTGGTCGCCGGACGGATTGCAGGTCGCATTTACCGGTGTCGCGCACAGTCTCGAAGCCGGCCCGCGGGGGAACCGGGTGTACGTCGTGGGCGCGGACGGCAAGGGCTTGAGACCGCTGCTCGGAACGCGCGGCGCGTTTCAGCCGGTGTTCTCTCGGGACGGCGCCGCGATCGCCTTCACGCGCTCCCGCCGAGGCGGGGCGAGCATCTGGGTCGCCCCTCTTGCAAGGGGCCGACCGAGCCGCCTCACTCCGATCCGCAGGGGCCTTTACATGCTTCCGGGCTCTTTCTCTCCGGATGGCGGCACCCTGCTTGCGAGCCGTTTCGTCGAAGGGCGGGCCTGGGAAGACGTCGTCGCAATGGACATGGGCTCGGGAGCCATTGAGACGATCCTCCCCCGAGCCTCGGAAGCGGTCCACTCGCCCGACGGAACGCGCCTGGCCTTCGTTCGCTGGCGACCGCTCGTACAGCGCGACGGCAACCGGACCTTTTCGAGCGATATCTACACGAGCAGGACGGACGGCTCGGGCGCGCGGCGGTTGACCAGGACGCGCTTCCGGGATGAGGCCTACCCCAGCTGGGACCCATCAGGAGAGCGACTCGCTTTCATCCGCAATCTTCCGGAACCGGTCGAAAACGATCTGATCGAACTCGGCATTGGAGCGTCGGTGCTGCAGATGAACGCCGATGGCTCCTGTCAGCGGAAGATCCTCGGACCCTCGATAGTCGGCCTCTACGGCGTCGCATGGCAGCCGGGCCCGGGGCGCGAGGCCGGGCGGATCGCCTGTTAGGGAATCGCGGCGGCTACGCGGTCGGCCAGGTGGCGGTGCAGGGCGGCGTTGGCTTGGCGGTCGGTTTTGACCTCGATCAGGCCGGTGCCCGCGGACAGAGCGGCGGCGAGCTCGGTGAGGGAGCCGAGGCGACGGTGAGGGAGGTCGAATAGGACAGCGGCCTTCGCGACGTCAACGCCCCGCGGCGTGCCCAGCAGCGCCTCGAACTCCTTGCCGTCGAGTGCTCCCTCCTGCGGCAGGAAGTGGAAGATTCCGCCGCCGTCGTTGTCGATGACGACGATGCGCACCGGGGTCGGGACCTCGCGCAGGGCGGCGAGACCGCCTAGGTCATGGAGCAGGCCGAGGTCGCCGGTGACGATCGTGGTCGGCTTGCCGGTCGCGTGGGCGGCGCCGATGCCGGATGAAATCAGGCCGTCGATCCCGTTGGTGCCGCGGTTGCAGAGGAAGGTGGCGTCGGTCTCGCTCGATGGGAGGAAGGCCTCCTGGTCGCGGATCGGCATGCTCGAGGCGGTGTAGATCAGCTCGCCGTCGGCGTAGGCCTCCGCGAGCGCCAGCTGCAGGCCCGGCTCGGTGGGTGCGTCCGCCTGGCCCAGCTCGGCCTCGATCGCCTCTCGGGCCGCGCGCTCGGCCTCCAACCACATCGCCGGCGCCGGACGGTCCTCGCCAAGTCGTGCCGCCCAGCCGGATGCGAGCTCGGTCGGATCGGCGCGCAGAAGAGCCGCGGCCCGGCGCGTCGGCTCGTTCCAGTCGCCGAGGAGGTCGACCACGATCTGGTCGGCGCCCGATTCCGCGAGCCATGAGCGCAGCGGCTTGCTGGTCGGCATCTCGCCGAAGCGCACGATTAGATCCGGCGAGGCGGTTTCCCGGAACCCCTCGTCGCGCAGGAGCAGGTCGTAGGCGGTCACCACATAGGAACGATCGTGCGGGCCGCAGCGGAGCTGCGAAGTCGGCTCGGCGAGGATCGGAAAGCCGGCGACGCGGGCCAGGTGAGCCACCGGCTCGCGCAGCTCCGGATCGAGCTGGCGGCCAGCGACGATCACGCCGATGTCCGCCTCGGCGATGTGTTTCGCGACCTCGTCGAGGAGGAACTGCGATGGCTCCATGTCGATCGGGGTAACCGCGGTCAGCGGCCGGGTGTCGCGACCGTCGAGCGCCAGCGGGTCGGTCGCCGTCACGGCACCGTCTTCCGGCAGCGGGGCCAGCGGCTCGCGGAATGGGAAGTTGAGATGAACGGGTCCGGGGCGCGAATCGCCCCGGGCGAGGGCGAAGGCGCGGCAGGCGGTCGAGCGGTGGTGGAGCAGCCCGTCGTCGTCGGCGTCGTGGGTGCCGACCTCGCAGAACCAACGCACCGAGGATCCGTAGAGCTTCAGCTGGTCGATCGCCTGACCAGCGCCGATCCCGCGCAGCTCGGGGGGTCGGTCAGCAGTGAGTACGAGCAGGGGTACGGCGGAGTGGTCCGCCTCGCAGACAGCCGGGTGAAAGTTGGCGGCGGCGGTGCCGGAGGTGCAGAGGATTGCCACCGGCAACCCGCTCGCCTGCGCCGCGCCGACGGCAAAGAAGGCCGCCGAACGCTCGTCGACGATCACCGTCGTATCGATCTCAGGCTGGCGCCACAGGGCCAGCGCGAGGGGCGTGGAGCGCGAGCCGGGGGAGAGGACGGCATGGCGGAGCCCGCAACGCGCCAGCTCCTCGGCGAAGACCGAGGCGAGGGCGGTGTTGGCGTTGGTCGTGTCCATTACCTAGAGCCTATGGCGACTTACCCCCTCTTATGCGGGGGGTAAGTCGCCAAGGCCTGTCAAATTCGATGGGCGTCGAGTGCCGCCTCGTCGATCTCGACACCCAGGCCGGGACCGTCAGGCGCGTGCAGCATGTCGCCCTCGAGCCTGCACTCGACTGAGGCGATCGTCGACGCGAAGAGCCGCTGCGTGGCCAGGCCGTGCGCCAAGTCCGGTCCGCCGCCTACCGCCGCCTCACCCAGAGTCGCCGCGACCTGCGCCGCCGCGGCGATGCCAACCGGGCCGTCCAGCGCGCTCGAGATGTAGGCGGGGAGGACCTCGGCGATTTCGATCGCCTCCTCGGGGCCGCCGACCTTCGACAGCTTGACCCCGGTCATCCGACAGGCTTCCATGGCTGTAGCGCGTTCGGCATCGGCGCGGCTCTCGATGCTCTCGTCGCCGGCGATCGGTATCGAGGTCGCCCTGGCCACCTCCATCGCCTCCTCCAGGGTCGCCACCGGCTGCTCGGCGAGCTCGACCTCGTAGGGTTCCAGTTCCCCGAGTGTCTGCTTCGCCGTATCGACATCCCAGACGCCGTTGGCGTCGATGCGAATTCGCGCCCGCGGGCCGAGCGCCTCGCGCACGGCGCGCACCTGGGCCGCCTCGTCACCGCCGCCGAGCTTCAGCTTGAAGGTGGAGAAACCGTCCGCCGCCCAACGTTCGGCCGCGGTTACGACCGAGGCGGGGTCTCCCGCGACGAGCGTCGCATTGCAACGGACCGGTGGTGAGGTCTCAGCAGTAGTGCCTTTCTCCGCAGCCGCCCTCTTCCCGCGTAGGTCGAGCAGAGCCGTCAGTGCCGCACAGCGTGCCGGCGCCGACAGGGTGAGCGCGTCGCCGCGCAGGGTCGCCTCGTCGAGGGTCTCTCGCTCACCGAGCTCGGTCAGCTCCGTGACGACCTGCGACAGCGCTGTCCCTCCGCGCAGGGACAGCGGAACCGCTTCGCCGAGACCGACCAAGCCCTCCTCGGAGCGAAGCCGCAACAAGACCATCTCGCGCCGCTCGAGCCTGCCGGTGGCGGTGACGTAGGGCTCGCGGAACCGAAGCGCGTAGGGGACGACCTCGACCGAGGCGATGCGCATGGGGAAAGCCTACGCCGCGAGCAGCAGGCCGGCCGCAACAAGCAGGCTGAAGACGCCCAGCAGGGCTCCGGTGCCGGCGAGGGCCGCGTTGAGGGCGGGCCCATCGGTGCGATTGCTCATCGTGCGCAGCGGCTTGATCGCGAGCGGCAACGCGAGCAGCCCGATCAGCGGCAACAGGCTGGCCTCGGCGCCGACCAGCGAGATCGGTAGGACGACGAACGCGCCGACCACGAGCAGCCGGTAGAGCACCACCGCGTTGTGGCGCCCCATCCGCACCGCCATCGTCATCTTGCCCGCCCGCCGGTCGGTCTCGATGTCGCGCACGTTGTTGACGACGAGGATGGCGGTGGCGAGAAAGCCGAGCGAGATCGAGAGCCCGAGCGGCAGCGCGTCGAGCTGCTCGACCTGGACGAAGTAGGAGCCGTTGACGGCGACCAGGCCGAAGAAAAGGAAGACGAAGAACTCGCCGAACCCCGCATAGCCGTATGGGCGTGGGCCGCCGGTGTAAAGAACGCCAGCGGCGATCGAGAGGATGCCGATCAGCAGGATGACGGGCCCAGCCACCACGGTCAGGTAGATGCCGCAGGCAACAGCGACGGCGAAGGCGATCCAGGTCGCCACCAGTACACGCTGCGGGGTTACCAGGCCGGCGGAGGTCACCCGCACCGGACCCAGCCGATCGACCGTGTCAGCGCCGCGCTTGGCGTCCGAGTAGTCGTTCGCGAGGTTGGTGCCGATCTGAATGAAGATCGAGCCGAGCAGAGCGGCGAGGAAAGCGCCAACCCGAGGCAGACTGCCGAACCATTCGACCGCGGCGGCGGTGCCGACGAGGACCGGTGCGATTGCCGCTGGCAGGGTCCGCGGCCGCGCCGCCATCAGCCAGATCCTCATGGGCGTTTCGGGAATTTGGAGAAGTCGGGCGAGCGCTTTTCCTTGAAGGCCTCGCGGCCCTCACGGGCCTCCTCGTTGCCGTAGAAGAGCAGGTTGGTGTCGTGGGCCAGTTGCTGGATCCCCGCGTAGCCGTCCTCGTGAGCGTTGAAGCTGGCCTTGACCAGGCGCAGGGCGAAGGGGGAGAGGGCGAGCATCTCCCGGCACCATGCGACGGTCTCGCGCTCGAGCTCGTCGACCGGGACGACCGTGTTGACCAGGCCCATCTCCATCGCCTCCTCGGCGTCGTACTGGCGACACAGCAGCCAGAGCTCCTTCGCCTTCTTGGTCCCGACCAGATCGCGCATTAGCGAGACGCCGAAGCCGCCATCCCAGGAGCCAACCCGCGGGCCGGTCTGCCCGAAGCGGGCATTGTCGGCCGCGATCGTCAGATCGCAGCAGATGTGCAGGATGTGGCCGCCGCCGATCGCCCAACCGGCCACCATCGCCACCACCGGCTTCGGCAGCCGTCGCATCTGCACCTGTAGGTCAGTGACGTGGAAGCGACCGATCGACGCGCCCTCGGGGACGTAGCCGCTATCACCGCGCACCGACTGGTCCCCACCCGAGCAGAAGGCCTTCTGTCCCTCGCCGGTGAGAACGATCACGCCGACCTCGGTGTCCTCGCGGGCCAGCTCCATCGCGGCGGAGACCTCGATCAGCGTCTGAGGGCGAAAGGCATTGAGCACCTCCGGGCGATCGATCGTGATCTTGGCGATCCCGCCGGCTTTTTCGTAGCGGATGTCGTCGTACTCTCCGGCTGCCACCCACTCGATCGGTGCGTAGAGCTCCTCCGCGGGTGGGGCTTCCTTGTGGCGTTGGGGCATGATGGGCACGATATCCGGCCGATGAAGCTCGACGACTGGCTCGCCCAGAGATCCCAGACCTGCCCCGACCGCACCGCCCTGATCGCGGACGGCTCCGAGGTCACCTACTCCGAGCTCGAGGCCGAGGCAACCTGGGTGGCGCGGCGGTTGGAGGCGCACGGCGTGCGCCGTGGCTCGATAGCGGCCCTGACCATGCAGCCGCGTCGCGAGCAGGTCGTGCTCGTTCACGCGCTGATGAAGGTCGGCGCGGTGCTCCTGCCGCTCAGCCCGCGCCTGACCCAGGCGGAGCGCGCGGTGGTGATCGCAAGCGAGGAGCCCACTGTTGACCTCAGCGACCCAGGCGAGCTGACCCAGACTGAGGCCGATCTGCCGCTGCTCGGGGAGCACGACATGGACGCGCCCTGCTGCCGCGTGCTGACCAGCGGTAGCAGCGGCACGCCGGAACCGGTCGAGCTCACCTACGGGAACTTCCTCTGGAGCGCGGTCGGCTCCGGCTTCACGATCGGCGTCGAGCCCACTGACCGCTGGCTGTGCTGCTTGCCGCTCAGCCACATCTCGGGGCTCAGCATCGTCATGCGCTCGGTGATCTACGGAACGACCGCGGTCATACACGATGGCTTCGACATCGACCATGTCGCGGCCACCCTCGAGCGCGACGACATCTCGGTCATTTCCCTGGTGACGACGATGCTGACCCGGCTGCTCGAGGCCGGTGCCGATCTCTCCGGCCCGCGCGCGATCCTGGTCGGCGGTGGGCCGGTGCCAGAGGAGCCACTTGAAGAGGCAGCGCGGCGCGGTGCCACCGTGGTCCAGACCTACGGCCTAACCGAGGCCTGCTCGCAGGTGACGACGCTTGCACCGGCGGAGGCCCAGCGCAAGCTCGGCTCCGCCGGCCGACCTCTCCTCACCACGCACCTGCGGATCAGCGACGGCGAGATCCTCGTTCAGGGGCCGACCGTCGCGCCCAGCCGGGTCGATGCGGATGGATGGCTGCACACTGGGGATCTCGGCCGGATCGACGAGGACGGCTTTCTCTATGTCGAGGACCGGATTGACGACATGATCGTTAGCGGCGGCGAGAACGTCGTCCCGGCCGAAGTCGAGCAGGTGCTGCTGCGCCACCCCGAGGTTGCCGATGCAGCTGTCGTCGGCCGTGAGGACCCCGAGTGGCAGCAGGCGGTGACGGCAGTGGTCGTCCTGCGGGACGGTTCCACCGCAACGCCGGACGAGCTGCGTCGCCACTGCGCCGAGTCACTGGCGGGCTTCAAGGTGCCAAAGCGGGTCGAGCTGGCAGCGGCGCTGCCCCGCACGCCCTCGGGCAAGCTGCTGCGGCGCGCCCTCCGTTAGCCTGCTCAGCCATGAAAACCGACGACATCTTCTATGACAAGGACGCCGACCTCTCCAAGCTCGAGGGGAAGACCGTCGCCATCCTCGGCTACGGCTCGCAGGGCCACGCTCACGCCCTCAACCTGAAGGACTCAGGCGTTGACGTTGTCGTCGGCCTGCGACCCGATTCGTCCAGCCGAGCCAAGGCAGAAGCTGCCGGTCTCGAGGTGCTCGACATTGCCGAAGCGGCCAGCCGCGGTGACGTCGTCATGGTCTTACTTCCCGACGAGAAACAGGCTGAGCTTTGGGAGGCGGAGATCGCCGACGGGATCGCGCCCGGCAACCTGCTCCTCTTTGCCCACGGCTTCGCTGTCCACTTCGAGCAGATCGCACCGCCGCCCGGCGTCGACGTCGGCATGGTCGCCCCCAAGGGTCCCGGTCACCTGGTCCGCCGCCAGTACGAGGAAGGCACCGGCGTGCCCTGCCTTATGGCCGTCCACCAGGACGCCAGCGGCGACGCCCACGATCTCGTGCTCGCTTACGCATCCGGTATTGGCGGCGGCCGCGCGGCGGTCATCGAGACGACCTTCAAGGACGAGTGCGAGACCGACCTCTTCGGCGAGCAGGCGGTGCTCTGCGGCGGCGCCTCTGAGCTGGTTCGGGCTGGCTTCGAGACTCTGGTCGAGGCTGGCTACGACCCCCGCCTCGCCTACTTCGAGTGCCTACACGAGCTAAAGCTGATCGCCGACCTGATGTACGAGAAGGGGATCCAGGGGATGCGCTACTCGATCTCCAACACCGCCGAGTACGGCGACATGACCCGCGGCAAGCGCGTCATCGGCGAGGAGTCGCGAGCGGCGATGAAGCAGATCCTCGCCGAGATCCAGTCAGGCGAGTTCGCCAAAGAGTGGATCGCGGAGAACCGGGCCGGCGGCGAGAACCTCTCGCGTATGCGCGAGGAGGGGGCTGGGCACGAAGTCGAGGAGGTCGGCGGCGACCTTCGCAAGATGATGCCCTGGATCGAGACTGAGTTCTAAGGGGCCGGTTCACGAGGGCCTCGGCTTTCCGGCCAAGCGTCCGTGCCTCAAACGCTTTCGCTGGGGGCCGCGGCTCCCTACGCCAGGCTAGGCGCCCGGCGGACCGTCGCCGCCTAGGGGAGATTCCTCACCAGGGGGCAATTTTCCGTCGCGGCCGACGTAGCCGTCCTTGCCGCCAACGACAACGTAGACGGCGTCCTCGGAGTCGCTCAGGTTGCGGATCTTGCGCACAGTCGGGGCATCGACCCAGGCCAGGCCACCGGCCTCGAGCGCGTGGCTGGAGCCATCACCGAACTCGATCGCGATGCGGCCGCTGTGCAGGAAGTAGAGCTCCTCCTGCTCCTCGTGGAGGTGGCTGCCGGTTTCGTAAGAAGGGGGGATGACGATCGCGTTGGCGCCGAAGGCGGTTACGCCCAGCTCCTTGCGGATCTTGCGGAAGCCGTATCCGTCGCCGAGATCGGTGAGGTTGGCGACCGCGTAACCGTCGCCTTTCGTCACTCCCTGCTCGCCACTCTCCGCCATTGCCAGGATCGTACGCGAGTCGCCTGGGTGGGCGTAAGCAAGGTCCACCGGCCTAGGTCAATAACCTTGGCCGCCGCGATGGCCGCCACGACGGAAACAGTTCAGATCCCCGCCGAGCTCAAGCCGGCCGACGGCCGCTTCGGCTGTGGTCCGTCGAAGGTTCGTGCGGAGGCCCTTGCTCGCTTGGCCGAGCGGACCGAGCTGATGGGCACCTCGCATCGGCAGGCGCCAGTGCGCGATCTGGTCGGACGCGTCCGCGACGGCCTCGGCGACCTGCTCGGTCTGCCTGACGGCTACGAGATCGCGCTTGGCAACGGTGGCACCACCGCCTTCTGGGACGCCGCTGCGGCCTGGCTGGTCGAGGACCGTGCCTTACACCTGACCTACGGCGAGTTCTCGCAAAAGTTCGCCAAGGTGACGGCCGGCGCGCCCTTCCTCGCTGATCCGATCGTGGTCGAGACTGAGCCGGGCGGTGCGCCCGACCCAGTTGCCAACCCTGCCGCGGACGTAATCGCCTGGGCCCACAACGAGACCTCCACCGGCGTAATGGTCGACGTGCGGCGCCCAGCCGACGCCGGTGACGCGCTCGTCCTCATTGACGCCACCTCGGGCGCCGGCGGCCTGCCGCTGGATGCATCTCAGGCCGATGTCTATTACTTCGCTCCGCAGAAGGCATTCGGTGCCGACGGCGGTCTCTGGCTGGCCGCGCTGAGCCCGGCGGCGATCGCCCGTATCGAGCGGCTCGAGGGTGCCGCCGGTCGCTGGCAGCCCGCCTTTCTTTCCCTGCAGACGGCGCTTGAGAACTCGCGCAAGAACCAGACCTACAACACGCCGGCGCTGGCCACCCTGCTGTTGCTCGGCGACCAGGTTGAGTGGATGCTTGCGGGCGGGGGTCTCGATTGGTGCGTGCAGCGCACCACCGCTTCCTCCAACCATCTCTACGACTGGGCTGAGGCAAGCGATTTCGCCTCGCCGTTCGTCGCCGATCCGGCCAAGCGCTCGCTGGTCGTCGGCACGATCGACTTCGCCGAGTCGGTCGATGCCGCTGCCATCGCGGCGACGCTGCGCGCAAACGGCATCGTCGACGTCGAGCCCTACCGCAAGCTCGGCCGCAACCAGCTCCGCGTCGGCATGTTCCCGGCCGTTGAGCCGGCCGACGTCGAAGCGCTCACCGCCTGCGTCGACTGGGTGATCGAGAACGTGCCCGAGGTGCGCTCGTGAAAGTCCTCGTCAAGGAGAAGATCGCCGACTCCGGCGTCGAGCTGCTGCGCCAGAGCTTCGATGTCGACCTCGGGCTGGAGATGTCCGATGACGAGCTGCGCGAGGCAATCGGCGACTACGACGCGATCCTGGTCCGCTCCGCGACCCAGGTGACCCCCGAGCTGATCGAGCGGGCCGATCGGCTGAAGGTGATCGGCCGGGCCGGCACCGGCGTCGACAACGTCGACATTCCCGCCGCAACCCGGCGCGGGATAGTTGTCGCCAACGCTCCCGAATCGAACTCGGTTGCGGCCGCTGAGCACACGCTGGCGCTGATGTTGGCTCTCAGCCGCAACGTCCCCCGCGCGCACGCATCCCTCATCGGTGGTGCCTGGGAGCGACCGAAGTTCAAGGGAACCGAGCTCTACGGCAAGACGCTTGGTGTGCTCGGTTTCGGCCGGATCGGCCAGCTCGTCGCCAAGCGCGCCCAGAGCTTCGAAATGGACGTCCTTGGCTTCGACAAGTTTGTCTCGGCGGAGCGCTTTCGCGAACTCGGCGTCGAGGGGGTCGACGAGCTCGACGACCTGCTCGGACGTGCAGACGTCGTCACCCTTCATGTGCCCAAGACCCCGGAGACGATCAACCTGATCGACTCCACCTCGATCGCGAAGATGAGAGAGGGCGCCAGGGTGGTCAACTGCGCCCGCGGCGAGCTGGTCGATCTCGACGCCGTATTGGAGGGGCTCGAGTCGGGCAAGCTGGCCGGCGCTGCGCTCGACGTCTTCCCTTCCGAGCCCTTCACCGAGCACCCGCTCTTTGGCCGCGACGACGTTGTCCTCACGCCGCATTTGGGCGCCTCGACCGCCGAGGCCCAGGACCGGGCCGGGGTGGTGACGGCAGAACAGGTGATCGCGGCCTTGAGCGGTGGCGTCGTCACCAACGCGGTCAACATCGCTGCCGTGCGCCCCGAGGAGATGGAGGCACTGGCGCCATTCGTGCCGCTCTGCGAAAAGCTCGGTCGCCTCGCGCAGGGGCTGGGCGAGGGCGCAATCGACGGGGTGACAGTCGAGTTCCGCGGTCGTATTGCCACTCACGACACGCGACTCCTGGGCATCGCTGTCTTGGTCGGCATCCTCTCCGGCCACACCGAGGAGCCGGTGAACTTGGTCAATGCTCCGCAGATGGCCGAGGAGCGCGGCATCGATCTGGCCGAGACCAAGGAGATCGCTTCTGAGGACTTCACCGAGCTGATCACGGTGCGCCTGGGATCTGGCGAGGACGCAGTTGAGGTCGCTGGCACCGGCGTCGGTCCCCGTAACGAGCCCTACCTGGTCTCGGTCTGGGGCGAGAGCTTTTATCTGCCTTTCGCCAGCCACATCGCGGTCTTCCGCTACGCCGACCGACCGGGCATGATCGGCCGGGTCGGCTCGATGTTCGGCGAGGAGGGTGTCAACATCATCTCCGCTGCGGTCGGTGCTGCGGCCGGGGGAGAGCGAGCGGTGATGGCACTGACGACGGATGCGCCGGTGCGAGCAGAGACGATCTCGAAGATCCTCGAGCTAGATGGCTTCTCGGTCGGCCGCTCGGTCGATCTGTAGCGGACAGTAGGCTCAATCCATGAAAGCCGTGGTGTTGACCGGGACCGGGGGGTACGACGTGCTCCAAGTGGAGGAGCGGCCAGACCCTGCCGTTAGCCCGGGCGAGGTGCGGATCGCGGTCAAGGCAGCCGGGATCAACTTCGCCGACACGATGGCTCGCATCGGCCTCTACCCCGATGCGCCCAAGCCCCCCTGTGTGCTCGGCTACGAGGTAGCCGGTGAGATCGAGTCGCTGGGCGATGGGGTCACCGACCACAAGGTCGGCGACCGGGTCATCGCCGGGACCCGCTTCGGCGGCCAGGCCGAGTTGATCACGGTTCCCGCCGACCAGGCACTGCCGTTGCCGGACGAGCTCAGCTTTGAGCAGGGCGCCGCTTTCCCGGTCAACTACGGCACTGCTTACGCGGCCTTGATCATGATGGGCAGCCTGCGCGAGGGCGATCGTGTCCTGATCCACGCAGCAGGGGGCGGCGTCGGCATCTCTGCGACGCAGATCGCCCGCAACGCCGGCGCCGAGATCTTCGGCACCGCTTCCCCTTCCAAGCACGAGGCAATCAGAGCGCAGGGCGTCACGCACGCGATCGACTACCGCTCCCAGGACTTCGAGGCGGAGACGATGAGGATCACCGGTGGGGAGGGGGTCGACCTGATCATCGATGCCCTCGGGCCAAGCTCGTTCCGCAAGGACTACCGCCTGCTGCGACCCGGCGGGCGGTTGGTCATGTACGGCCTTTCGGAGAACTCCAAGGAAGGCAAGCGCGACATCCCGCTGACCCTGAAGAGCCTCGCTGCGATGCCCACGGCGACGATGCCGTGGTGGAAGAGCCTGCTGATCATGAACGAGAACAAAGGCGTCTTCGGGCTCAACATGCTCAAGTGGTGGGACTCCGAGGGCAACCTCGACCGCGTGGTCGAGCCGCTGATGACCGACCTCAAGGCTGGCCGCCTGCAGCCTGTCGTCGCCGAGGCGTTCCCCTTCGATCGCGCCGGCGACGCGCATAAATTCATCGCCGAACGCCGCAACGTAGGGAAGGTCGTGCTGTTCCCTTCATAGACGCTCCGACCCGGTCGGTGGCGGAGACGCTTGCTGATGAAGAAGCTCCTACTCATCTCGTTCGCCCTTCTGGCCCTGCTGGCGCCTGGGACGGCGGTTGCCGAGACGATGACCTACACCGTGCTGCTGGCCGGCGGCGAAGAAGACAACGTGATCAAGGTCTGGCTTAGCTCCGACGGGCGCCAGTACGTGATCGACTCGGTGGTTCAGCTGGAGGTCGGTGGCACCGTTTGCTCGCACCCGGAAGACAATCCCAACGAGCTCCTCTGCGACGCACCCGTGATCGCCGGCTTCGAGGTCAACGCCGGAGGCGGAGAGGACGAGGTCAGCGTGGCCAAGATGTGATGGTGCCGGTGACCTTGCGCGGTGGCGCCGGTGACGACCTCTTAATTGGGGGCGGCGGCTCGGACAAGCTGGTCGGCGGCAACGGCGACGACCGTCTGTTCGGCTGGCGGGAGTCCGATTTTCTCTATGGCGGGCCAGGCTCCGACAAGCTGATCGGCGGCCAGGGCGCGGACACCTTGCGCGGCGGGCCAGGAAAGGACACGCTCGCCGGCGGCCCCGGTTCCAACAAAGTACGCCGCCTGAGCGGCTGATCACTAAGCGCTGGCCTCAGGCTGCGTATGGCGACCGAGCAGCCGGCCGCCGACAAAGAACAAGGCGACCAGGAAACCCAAGAGGGACAGACCTGCATCGAGCCGGAAGGCGGCTTGGATGCCGTCGACAAACGAGTCCTGGGCGGAGAAGACAGTGGTGGTCAGCCCAAGACCAATCGCGCCGCCAGCGATCTGGCACATGTAGAGAATGCCGCCGGCGAGGCTGCTCTGCGACTCATCGACCGAAGTGACGCCAGCGGTGGTCGCGGTTGGGTAGAAGCTGCCGATGCCGATGCCGAGGATCAGCATGCCGGCGACGAGAGAGCTGTAGCCGGCGCCCTCGCTCACTTGCGAGAAGGCGAAGGGGGCGATCGTGATGCAGGCGGCACCGACAACCGCCAGCGGCTTTGCCCCGACGCGGTTATAGAGCGGGCCGGCAATGAAAGAGACGAGCGCAAAGGTGCCGAGGAAGGGCAAGATCCCGACCCCGGCCTCCAGTGGTGAATAGCCCAGGTGCTTCTGCATGAACTGGGGTAGGTAGAGCAAGGCAGCAAAGAAGGTCGCCGACATCAGCGTGATCGCCACGCATGAGGCGCGGAAGCTCTCGTTGCGCATCACCGCCCGCGGCACCAGGGCGCTCATCCCAGCACGGCGCTCGATCGGCACGAAGGCGGCGATCAGGATCGCGGCCAGCGCCAGCATCGCGATCACACGGGGATCGCCCCAGCCCCAATCGTCGACCTGGTCAAGCGCGATCAGGAGCGAGACCAGGCCGACCGAGATTGCAGCGATACCTGGGTAGTCGATCCGCTGCTCCTCGACCTTCGGCTCCTCCACTTTGACCAGGCGGTAGGTGACGAAGACGGCAAAGGCCGAGATCGGCACGTTGAGAAAGAAGATCCAGCGCCAGCTCAGGGTGTCGGTGAGCACACCGCCGATCAGCGGCCCGATCGCGTTGCCGAGCCCGGCGGCGCCGAGGATGATGCCGCCGGCGAGCCCGGCCTTCTCGGCTGGCAGAAGGGCAAAGGTCATGCCGAGGATCGCCGGCCACATCAGCGCTCCACCGATCCCCATCAGGACTCGCGTGGTAACCAGCCAGGTCTCCGATTGTGCAGCGCCGCCCAGCGCTGACATCGAGGCGAAGATCGCAGTGCCGATGAAGAAGGCGCGGCGGCGCCCGAACATATCGGCGAGGCGACCGCCAGTGACGATCATCACCCCGAAGGTCAGGGCATAGGCATTGACGACCCACTGGATCGTGTTGATGCCGGTGGAGAAGTCCTTCTCCACCGTCGGGATCGCTACGTTGACAGCCGAGAAGTCGTTGGCAATCACAAGCACACTCATGCTCATGGCGAAAAGCGCCAGGATGGTGGTGCGGTCGAGCCTTGCGATCGGCGCAGCCTACGCTAAGCTGAAATGCGAATGATGCACCGGTTCGACAGCCTGTCGCTACTCCTTCTCCTCCCCCTTCGGGGGGAATAGCGCTGGGCGGCGCGTGAGCCGCGAGACACAAGGTCATTCGGAAGAACTGGAGAAGGAGGCAGTCCCATGAGCAGCGCCGCAAGTACCGCATCCGACGCGAACCGCGTCCACATCTTCGACACCACCCTGCGTGACGGTGAGCAATCGCCCGGCATCTCGCTCAACACGTCCGAGAAGGTCGAGATCGCCCAGCAGCTGGCGCGGCTCGGCGTCGACGTGATCGAGGCCGGTTTCCCGATCACCTCGCCGGGCGACTTCGAGGCGGTCGAGGCGATCTCGCGCAAGGTCGAGGGGCCGACTATCTGTGGCCTCGCCCGCACTCATAAAGCGGATATCGACGCCGCCTGGGGGGCGATTCGCGACGCGGGCCGTCCCCGCATCCACACCTTCATCTCGACTTCCGACATCCACATCGAGCACCAGCTGCAGACCGACCGCGAGGACGTCAAGGGGCAGGCGAAGGCGGCGGTTGCTCTGGCCCGTTCCTACTGTGACGACGTCGAGTTCTCGCCGATGGACGCGACCCGCGCCGACATCGAGTTCACCGCCGAGGTATGCGCGATCGCCGTCGAGGAGGGGGCGGCCGTGATCAACATCCCCGACACGGTTGGTTACACGACGCCCGAGGAGTACGCCGAGTACTTCCGCCGCCTCTACGAGTTGGTACCTGGTCTGCACGAGGTCGAGACCTCCGTTCACTGTCACGACGACCTGGGATTGGCCGTCGCCAACTCTTACGCCGGTGTACTGGCTGGCGCTCGACAGGTCGAGTGTGCCGTCAACGGGATCGGTGAGCGGGCGGGGAACTGCTCGCTGGAGGAGATTGTGATGCTGGTCAAGACGAGGGAGGACGTGCACGGCCTTACGACCGGTCTCAACAGCCGCGAGATCGCGCGAACCAGCCGCATGGTCTCGCGTCTCACCGGCTACGCGATCCAACCCAACAAGGCGGTGGTCGGCCGCAACGCCTTTGCCCACGAGTCCGGCATCCATCAGGACGGGGTGCTCAAGGAGCGCACCACCTACGAGATCATGGACGCGACCGAAGTCGGGTTGGAGTCGAACTCGATCGTGCTGGGCAAGCACTCCGGTCGCCACGCACTGCGCGACGCCCTGGAGCAGCTCGGCTTCAAAATCGAGGGCAACGCGCTGAACGCCGCCTTCAAGCGCTTCAAGGAGGTCGCCGACCGCAAGAAGCAGGTCACCGCGCTCGATCTGGAGGCACTCGTCTCCGATGAGATGCGCGAGCGCACCGACGCCCACGAGCTGGCCTGGTTCGAGGTTGAGGCGGGCTCACGACGCGAGCCACTGGCCCAGGTCGCCGTCACCCTGCCCTCGGGCGAGGAGTCGGTCGGAGAGTCCAGCGGTGACGGGCCGGTCGACGCGATCTTCCACGCGATCCAGAGGGCCACCGATACTGAGTGCGACTTGCGCCAGTACACGGTCGCCGCGGTGACCGGGGGAGAGGATGCGCTCGGAGAGGTCAGCGTGATGCTGCGCGCTGCGGGTCGCCTGGCGACCGGCCAGGGCGTTGCCACCGACATCCTCGAGGCCTCGGCGAGGGCCTACGTGCGAGCGCTCTCCAACGCCCTTGAGGGAGCCGCGATCCGCGAGGCCGAGGCCGCAACCGCCGAGGCAGCCGTAGAGCGCACCCCCGGTCCCTAAAGCCGACACACAGGATTCACAATCAGCGCGCCACCTGTGTGCCTAGAGTCGCCAGCCTCGGCGGCGTGCCGAACGAGCTTTCACTTACCCGCGCCTTAACCGTGGACCGCGAGGCCGCACCCGCAGCAGGTCGAGCTGGACGGAGGCCAGGCGCACGGAACGCGGGCTGCCTTCGAGGCAGATCGCGAACGCGATCACCGGCTCCAGGTGGCTGGCTGGCGCGTAGTCCGGGTGACCTGGGGGCAGCTAGACGAACCCTCGGCCCTCCTGACCGACCTCCGCCACCTCCTTTCGCCGAAGTTGCAGTTACCCGCCATATAGGCGGGTAATCGACAGTTCAACTACCGATCGCTTCTCAGTCGTACGTGATAACGTACAAGCGTAATGGCAGTCGAAGCGGCCCAATCCCCAACCGAGAATGCGGCGCCTGCGGCAGTGGGCGGCCGCATCCGCGCCCTGCGCGACGCAATGGGGTTCTCTTTGCGCGATCTCGCGGAGCGGACGGGCGTAAGCGCTCCGATGCTTTCCCAGGTCGAGCGGGGGGAGACCAGCCCCACGCTGGCTGTCGCCGAGAGGATCGCCACGGGGCTGGAGCTGACCCTCTCGCAGCTACTGCGCCTCGATGAGGGCGAGCATGTCGCGATCAGCCGCGCTGGTGAGCGACGGCGCTACGAGCGTGGCGGACACCGGTTCGAGGAGCTGACCCCGCCGCTGCCCGGGCAGCGTGCCGACGTCTCCCTGCACACCCTGGCGCCTGATGCCACGACCGGGGGTCCCGGCGACCCGCCGATGCACGAGCCGGGAAGCCGCGAGACCGCCGTTGTCCTGGAGGGCACCTTGGCGCTCTTCGTCGAGGGCGCCCGCCACGACCTCGCAAGCGGGGACAGCGTCACTTTCGACGCCGACCTGCCGCACCACTTCGAGAACGAGGGTGAGGAGCAAACCCGCTTCCTCGCCGTGATCGCCGCCGGGCTGAGGAGGTCCTGATGCCGCAAACGATGTTCGACAAGATCTGGAGCGCCCACGAGGTCTCCGACGGCCTGCTCTACATCGACCTGCACCTGGTCCACGAGGTCACCTCGCCCGCAGGCCTTCGACGGCCTGCGCCTGGCCGGCAGGCCGGTGCGCCGGCCCGACAAGACCCTGGCCACCGCCGACCACAACGTGCCGACCGACGGCACCAAGGCGGCGCGGCTGATCGCCGACCAGCTCTCCCGGGTCCAGGTCGAGACCCTGGAGCGCAACTGCGAGGAGTTCGGCATCCCGATCTACTCGCTCGGCTCCGAGCGGCAGGGGATCGTCCACGTGATCGGCCCCGAGCTGGGCGTCACCCAGCCGGGCATGACGATCGTCTGCGGCGACAGCCACACCTCGACCCACGGCGCCTTCGGCGCGCTCGCCTTTGGCATCGGCACCTCGGAGGTCGAGCACGTGCTGGCGACCCAGTGCCTGGTCCAGAAGCGCCCGAAGACGATGCGCATCATCTACGCGGGCCAGCTGGGCCCCGGGCGTGACGCCGAAGGACCTGATCCTGGCGACGATCGGCCGGCTCGGCACGGGCGGCATGGTCGGCCACGCGGTCGAGTACGCCGGCCCGGCGATCGAGGCGCTCTCGATGCCGCGGGCGGATGACGATCTGCAACATGACGATCGAGGGCGGCGGCCGGGCCGGCATGATCGCCCCCGACGAGACAACCTTCGAGTGGGTGAAGGGCCGCGCCGCGGCCCCGCAGGACTTCGACGCGGCGGTCGAGCGCTGGCGGCAGCTGCCGACCGACGACGGGGCGAGCTTCGATACCGAGGTCGAGATCGATGCGGCCGAGCATTTCGCCGATGGTCACCTGGGGCACGACCCCCGGGATGGTCGTCGAGGTCACCGACACGGTTCCCGACCCCGCCGCGATGGACTCGCCCGCCGACCGCGAGTCGGCCGAGCGGGCGCTCGACCTACATGGCGCTCGAGCCGGGCACGCCGATGACCGATGTCGCGCCCGAACGCGTCTTCATCGGCTCCTGCACCAACTCGCGGGTCGAGGACCTGCGCGAGGCCGCAGCGATCGTCGACGGGCCGCAAGGTCGCCGGCTCCGTCCGCGGCATGGTCGTCCCCGGCTCCCAGCAGGTCAAGGCGCCGGCCGAAGAGGAGGGCCTGCGACGAGGTCTTCCGCGCCGCCGGCTTCGAGTGGCGCGAGGCGGGCTGCTCGATGTGCCTGGGGATGAATCCCGACATCGCTCGATCCAGGGCGAGCGCTGCGCCTCGACCTCGAATCGCAACTTCGAGGGCCGCCAGGGCAAGGGCGGGCGCACCCACCTGGTCAGCCCGAAGATGGCGGCTGCTGCCGCGATCGAGGGCCACTTCGTCGACATCAGGGAATGGAGCTAGCGATGAGGCCGATTGACGTAATTGAGGGCAAGGTGTCGGTGCTGGACCGCGCCGACGTGGACACCGACCAGATCATCCCCAAGCAGTTCCTGAAGCGGGTCGAGCGGACTGGCTTCGGCGAGTTCCTCTTCTACGACTGGTTGCGCTCGGGCGAGATCTCGCTGGAGCCGAACCCGATCCTCGTCGCCGGCCGCAACTTCGGCTGCGGCTCCTCGCGAGAGCACGCTCCCTGGGCGCTGGAGGACTTCGGCTTCGAGGCGATCATCGCGCCGTCCTTCGCCGACATCTTCTACTCCAACTGCACCAAGATCGGCCTGCTGCCGGTCGAGCTTCGACGAGGAGCACTGCCGCGCCGTGGCCGAGGCTGGAGAGGCGCGGATCGACGTTGACGATCAGACGGTCACCAGCGCCGCCGGAGTCTTCGAGTTCGCGATCGAGCCCGACGTGCAGCACCGCCTGCTGAACGGCCTCGACGACATCGGCATCACCTTGGAGAGCGCCGCGGCGATCGAGGGGTTTGAGTCGGCGCAGGGAGTTGCGGCTGGCCCCATCACCACCGCCCTCTGAGCGTTCGGGCATGGCGCGATCGATCAACAAAGGGCCACGCGAGTGGGATGCCGAGACCTACGACGCCCTTGCCTTTCCTCAGTTTGCCTGGGGGTCGAGGTGGTGGACCGGCTCGAGCTGAGCGGCAGTGAGTCTGCACTCGACGCCGGTTGCGGCTCTGGACGCGTCACCGCCAAGTTGCTGGCGAAGTTGCCGGGCGGGCGGTTGCTCGCCGTCGACGGTTCCGAGTCGATGATCGCGAAGGCGCAGGAGCGACTTGGGGAGGACGTCACCTATATGGTCGCTGACCTCTCCGAGCTGGAGATCGCCGAGCCCGTCGACCTGATCTTCTCGACCGCGACCTTCCACTGGATCACCGACCACAACCGCCTTTTCGCCCACCTCCATGCCGCGTTGCGAAGTGGCGGCCGCCTGGTCGCCCAGTGCGGGGGCAAGGGCAATGTCGCCAAGCACGCGGAGGCGATCGCCGGCGCGGCAGCGCGACCCGAGTTCGCTCCCCATTTCGAAAACATGGAGGCAATGTGGAACTTCGCCTCCCCCGAGGAGAGCGAGCGCCGGCTGCGAGCCGCGGGCTTCTCCGAGGCCCACTGCTGGCTGGAGCCAAAGCCGGTCACGCCGGAGCACCCACTTGAATTCACCGAAACCGTCACCCTCGGCCCCCACCTGGACCGGCTCCCCGTGGATCTCCGCCGCCCATTCGCCGAAGCGGTGCTCGAGCTCTCCGGGAAGCCGCTGACCCTCGACTACGTCCGCCTCAACATCGAAGCGACGACCGGCTGAGCGAACCGAGCCGCGAAGCCGGCCAGGCCGCGACCATCCGTCTCGCGGAGACGGGCCGGCTGCGCCCGTCTACCCTAAGCGCTGATGCATGCCCCCGGGCATCGATTTCCGAGCAACCTGCGAATCCTTCACCTTGCAGGCATAAACGATGACGTGTTCATCTGAACTACGGAGGAGTTCGCGTGACCAGTCAGATTAGTTTAATCTTTTATTGTTAGGTCCCTGGATGTCGGCGCCTCAACTCAAACGGGAGGTTTGCGTTTACCCGAAGACGGGAAGGCGCTTCCAGGGGCAGGCGACGCGAGGTGGGAGGCGAAGTGTCCAAAATGTCGAAAATTCCTCACCCAGACCCTACGAGTGGTCGTTATTTAGGTATGCCGCCAGGATTTTGCGTAACCTCCCCTTTACTCCTCCCAACGGGGATCAAGTAGCATGCTGTCGCCTGTGAGCCGAGACGTTTCGCCCGTGGAGCCTCCCAAGATCGTTGTCCTACCCGGCGACGGGATTGGCAAGGAGATTACGCACGCCGCCAAACGGCTGATGGGGGCCCTTGGAGGGATCGAAACTGAGGAACATCTGATCGGCGGTTGCTCGATCGATCAGTTCGGCACCGCGCTCACTGATGATGTACTCAAGCACTGCAAGGCATCGGACAGCATCTTGCTCGGAGCGGTGGGGGGGCCGCGGTGGGACAACACGGCCCCTGGGCACCCTCGTCCGGAGCAGGGTCTACTGAAACTACGCAAGGCTCTCGGCCACGGCGATGGTCTCTATGCGAACCTGCGTCCAGTCAAGCCGTATCCGGCCCTGATGAGCGCCAGCCCCTTGCGTGACGAGATCATTCGCGGTACCGATCTGCTGATCGTTCGGGAGTTGACGGGCGGCATCTACTATGGCGATAGCGATCGTAGGCAGCAGGGGCAACCCGACGAATGGGCCTTCGATACCTGCGAATACAGTCGCACGGAGATCTGGCGGGTAGCCGAGGTGGCGTTTAAGGCTGCGCGCAAGAGGGCCAAGGACAGGGGTGAGCAGCCCAAGCTGACATCAGTCGATAAGGCCAATGTGATGGAGTCATCACGGCTGTGGCGCGAGACCATTAACGAAATCCAGCAGGCGGAATTCTCGGATGTTCGCGTTGATCACATGTTGGTTGACAACGCTGCGATGCAGCTAGTAGCGCGCCCGACGGACTTCGACGTTATCCTCACCGAGAACACTTTCGGCGACATTCTCAGCGATGAGGCCGCGATGATCTCCGGCTCGTTAGGGATGCTGCCATCCGCGAGTGTCGATCATTACCCGCCGGGTCTGTTTGAGCCAATTCATGGGTCTGCTCCCAGCATTGCTGGGCAAGGCATCGCAAACCCGCTGGGGACGTTGCTCTCGGTCGCGCTTCTCTTCCGTTATGGCCTGGAACGGTTCAAGCAACATCGGGTTATCGCGGAGTCGATCGAAGATGCGGTCGAAAGGACGTTGGATGACGGTCTCCGCACGCGAGACCTTGTTGCGGACTGGCAGAATCCCCCAGAGGGGGTTCGGGTCGTCGACACTGAACAAATGACCGATGCCGTTATTGCGTCCCTTAATCGCCCCGACCCACACTGGATCACCGAAGGCGACGATCGAAGTACCCATGAGCAAAAACTCGGTGAGACTGAGCCAGAAGCGACGGCTAAGGCTCTACAGCCTGTCTGAAGTCGTTTCCTTCAACTCATTTGGGGCTTTAGGGCATACTTTCCCGGGATGGAGACGGCAGAGCTGATCTGGCAGAACGGCGAGTTCGTGCCCTGGCACGAGGCGACCACGCACGTGCTCAGCCACGGCTTGCATTACGGGACTGGCGTCTTCGAGGGGGTTCGCTGCTATGAGACCGAGCGTGGCCCCGCGGTCTTCCGCCACCAGGACCACCTCGACCGGCTGGCCAAGTCGGCTGAGCTCTACTACTTCGAGCTGCCTTACTCGACCACCGAGATAGCCGAGGCGACGCGCGAGCTGATCCGCCGCAACGATCTGCGCTCCTGCTACATCAGGCCGCTCGCCTTCCGTGGCTACGGCAACCTCGGCCTCTACGCGACCGACGCCCCGATCGACTTGGTCATCGCTGCCTTCCCCTGGGGCGCCTACCTAGGCGAGGAGGGCCAGAAGCACGGTATCCGGGCCAAGGTCTCGAGTTGGCGGCGGATCGGCTCGGGCGGGCTGATCCCGCACGCGAAGGCATCGGGTCAGTACTTGAACTCGATCCTCGCCAAGACCGAGTCGCAGAATGCTGGCTACGAAGAGGCGCTGCTGCTGGACGAGCGCGGCTTCGTCTGTGAGGGGTCGGGCGAGAACATCTTCCTCGTCCGTGACGGGCAGATCGTGACCCCCCCGCACGCCGCCGCGATCCTTGACGGGATCAACCGCAAATCGGTGATCCAGATCGCTCGCGACCTGGGCTACACCGTGGTCGAGCGCGACGTTGCCCGCTCCGAGCTCTACCTGGCTGAGGAGGTCTTCCTCACCGGCACCGCCGCCGAGCTGGTCCCGGTGCGGGAGATCGACGACCACCCACTGGGCGAGCCGGGCGAGATCACGCGGGTGATCCAGGCCAAGTTCCAAGACGCGCTGCACGGTCGGGCCGAGGAGTACCTCGAGTGGCTCGACTTCGTCGAGGCTCCGGCCAGCGCAGATGAACCGAGTAAGGTGAGTTCGTGATGTCCAGCGGTTTCGAGGCAATCGGGCGAATTACCGCAGCCGCCTAGCGGCTGGCGCTGCGCTGCGCGCAAGGCGGGCTCTCTGCATGGCCCACTTCCCGATCTCCCCGTATCGAAAGGCATCAGATGGAACAGGTGAAGCTCTACGACACCACCCTGCGTGACGGCATGGGCGGGCCCGGCATGTCGCTCTCGGTGGGCGAGAAGCTGAAAGTCGTGCACGCCCTGGACCAGCTCGGGGTGCAGGTGATCGAGGCCGGTTTCCCCAGCTCCAACCCCAAGGAAATGGAGTTGTTCGAGCTGCTCTCCGGGCTCGAGCTGGAGCAGGCGACGATCGCTGCCTTCGGCATGACCCGCCGTCGCGATCGCAGCGCCGAGGACGATGAGGCGCTCACTGTGATCGTCGAGAGCTTCGCCCCGATCGTCTGCCTGGTCGGCAAGAGCTGGGGGCTGCATCTCGAGAAGGTGATCAAGGTCTCCGCCGAGGAGAACCTGGCGATGATCGCCGACTCGATCGCCTTCTGCCGCGCGCGCGGCAAGCGCCCGGTCTTCGATGCAGAGCACTTCTTCGACGGCTATCGCGACGACGCCGCCTACGCGCTGGAATGCGCCCGTGCCGCCGCCGAGGCCGGCGCGGAGAACGTCACCCTCTGCGATACGAACGGCGGCAGCCTGCCGAGCTTCGTCGCGGAGGCCACCGCCGCCGTGGTCGATGCGCTCGGCGATGGCGTCGAGGTCGGCATCCACACCCACGACGACGCCGGCTGTGCCGTCGCCAACTCGTTGGCCGCGGTCGAAGCCGGCGCGCGTCTCGTGCAGGGAACGGTCAACGGTTACGGCGAGCGTTGCGGCAACGCCAACCTGGCGACGATCCTGCCCGCCCTGCAACTGAAGATGGGCTTCGAGGTCGCGAAGCGGGAGCAGCTGGCATTGCTCACCCAGACAAGCCACTACCTCGACGAGCTCTGCAACATGTCGCCAAACCCCGACCAGCCCTACGTCGGCCGCAACGCCTTCGCCCACAAGGCGGGCATGCACGCCGCCGGGGTCGAGGCCGACGCGCGTACCTTCGAGCATCTCGACCCGGCCGTGCTCGGCAATCAGCGGGAGATCCTCGCCTCAGAGTTATCGGGGAAGGCGACGATCCGCACCCAGGCGGCACATGCGGGCCTCGATCTCGGCGAGGGGGAGGCGGCAAGCGCGGTCGAGCGGCTCAAGGAGCGCGAGCATCGCGGCTACCACTACGAGGCCGCCCCGGCCTCGTTCGAGTTGCTGCTGCGCCACGAGGCGGGCAGCTACCAGCCGCTCTTCGAGCTGGAGAGCTTCAAGGTGCTGGTCGAGAAGCGGGCCGATGGCGCGGTCGAGACCGAGGCCACGATCAAGGTCAAGGTCGACGGCGAGCGCTACGTGCGAGTTGCCGAGGGCAATGGCCCGGTCAATGCCCTCGACAGCGCTCTGCGCGGTGCGATCGCCGACCGCTATCCGCACCTCGCCGACATCGAATTGACCAACTACAAGGTGCGGATCCTCGACGAGAGCCACGGCACCGGCGCGGTCACCCGGGTTCTCCTCGACTCCTCCGATGGTGAACGGGAGTGGGGGACGATCGGCGTCTCGGAGAACATCATCGAGGCCTCATGGGAGGCCTTGGTCGACTCACTCGAGTACGCCTTCCAGCCGCGCGGGCAGGGTCCCGACGGTGGGCGGTCCGGCTGACATGGACCCGATCCCGCTAGCGCGACCCGAGGTCGGGGACCGGGAGGAAGAGCTGGCGCTCGAGGTGCTGCGCTCAGGCCAGCTCTCGCTGGGACCAATGGGGGATCGCTTCGAGCGCGAGTTCGCGACCTGGCTCGGGGTCGAGGACGCTGTCGCCGTGTCGAGCGGCACGACCGCCCTGCACCTCGGCGTGCGAGCGCTCGGGTGGGGCCCGGGAAATGAGGTCCTGACCAGTCCGTTCAGCTTTGTCGCCTCCGCCAACTGTCTGCTCTACGAGGGAGCCCACCCGGTCTTCTGTGACGTTGATCCGGTGACGCTGAATCTCGATCCGGAAGCGGTCGAGGCGAGCGTCGGCGAGCACAGCGTCGGGAATCCTGCCGGTCCACATCTTCGGCTATCCAGCCGCGATGGCCGGGCTCGAGGGTCTCGCCGGCAAGCACGGGCTCGACATCCTCGAGGACGCCTGCGAGGCGCTTGGCGCGGTCGATGCTGACGGGCGTGCGGTCGGCGCCCGCGGCAATCTGGCCTCCTTCGCCTTCTATGCCAACAAGCAGCTGACTACCGGCGAGGGCGGAATGATCATTCCGCCTGACTCGCGGGTCGCGGAGCGGCTGCGCTCGGAGCGCAATCAGGGCCGGGTATTAGACATGGGCTGGCTCGACCACGCCGGGCTTGGCTTCAATTACCGGCTCTCGGACCTCGCCGCCGCGCTCGGGGTCGCCCAACTGGAGAAGCTCGACGCGATGCTCGCTGCGCGCGCGAAGGTCGCTGCGCATTACGAGGAGGGCCTGGCCGCGATCGATGGCGTCGTCACCCCAATCGCATCCCGTGGGGCCGAGCGGCGCAGCTGGTTCGTCTACCCCGTGCGCCTCGCCGAGGGGGTCGATCGCGACGGCGTCATCGCCTGCCTCGCCGAGGACGGCATCGCCTCCAAGGCCTACCTGCCCTGCATCCACCTCTTCCCGCACCTGCGTGAGCTCGGTTATCGCGAGGGTCAGTTCCCAGTTGCCGAAGCCGCCTCAGCGCACTCGCTGGCGCTTCCCTTCTTCCCCGCGATGACGGAGTCGCACGTGGCGCGGGTATGCGAGGCTCTGGCCGGGATCCTGCCCTGATGTCACGCTTTCGCAAAGAACCCGACCTGCGTTTCTGGCGGCTCAACCGCTCGATTGAGTTCGACGCCCGCCTGGCCCCGTACGACATCGACCAGTCGCAGGCTCATGCCCGGTCGCTGCTCAAGATCGGCGTGCTCGACGGGGCCGAGCTCGAGCAGATCGAATCCGGGCTGGAGGAGGTGCGGGAGCGAATCGGCAAAGCCGGCTTTTCCTTCGAGGCCTCCGACGAGGACATCCATATGGCGATCGAGCGCCTGCTCGGCGAGGAGATCGGCCCGCTGGCGGGCAAGCTGCACACCGGCCGCTCGCGCAACGACCAGGTCGCAACCGATGTGGCGATGCTCGTGCAGGCCCACTCGATGCGGGCGATCGAGCTCTCCCGCGCGGCGATGCAGCGTCTGCTCGAGCTCGGCGAACGCCACCGGGACTGGCCGATGCCGGGCTACACCCATTTGCAGCGCGCCCAGCCCGTCTACCTCGGGCACCACATGCTCGCCTACTTCTGGATGCTGGCGCGCGACGTGCTGCGCTTTCAGTTCGCGCTCGACAGCGCCAGCGTGATGCCGCTTGGATCCGGGGCGCTTGCCGGAGTCAACTGGGAGATCGACCGCCGCGAGGTCGCCGACGACCTCGGTTTTGACCACGTCAGCACCAACTCGATCGACGGCGCCTCCAACCGCGACTTCGTCCTCGACTACCTCTCCGCCGCCTCAATCTGCGCGATGCACCTCTCGCGGCTTGGCTCGGAGATCGTCATCTGGAGCTCCTCGAGTTCGGCTTCTGCGAGCTCGATGAGTCCTTTTCCTCGGGCTCGTCGATCATGCCGCAGAAGGTCAACCCCGACTCGGCCGAGCTGCTGCGTGCCAAGAGCCCCCGCGTCGCCGCCGACTACCTCTCCCTGTTGGGCACGATGCACGCCCTACCGCTGACCTACGGCAAGGACATGCAGGAGGACAAGGAGCCGCTCTTCGACGCGATCGAGACGATCGAGTCCTGCCTCGATGCCGTCGAGGGAATGCTGGCCGGGATTGCCTTCAAACGCGAACGGCTAGAGGAGGCCTCGGGCGACGAGATGCTGGCGGCAACGGAGGTCGCCGACCTATTGGTGCGAAAGGGGGTGCCCTTTCGCGAGGCGCACGGAATCGTCGGCGGGCTGGTCCGCGATGCGGTCGAGCGTGGCATCTCCCTCTCCGAGTTCAGCGAGGAGGACCTGCGCCAGCGCAGCGAGCACCTCGACGACTCCTTCTACGAGGTCCTCAAGCGGGAGAGCTGGCTGGAGTCCAAGCGAATCGAGGGAGGGACGGGCTCGGCACCGCTGGCCTACCAGCTGGAGCTGGCCCGCGAGACGCTGCGCGAGGTCGAGGAGCAGGCAGGCGAGGAACCGCTTTGAGGGTTGCGGCGTCGCCGGCGGTTGAGTCGCGCCTCGATGCCACCTTCTTCGATCGCAGCGTTCACGTCGTC
>CAVYSQ010000017.1:0-206685 GCA_963771265.1 uncultured Solirubrobacterales bacterium | reverse complement strand
GGCCTCCATTGCCGCATGGCGGGCGGCATCCGCGGCGGCGCGTGCGTCTTCAGCGCCACCACCTGCCTCTTCGGCTGCGGCTCGTGCCTCCTCCGCGGTGTCGCGCAGCAGCTCGCGCGCCGCGCGCGCTTCCTCTGCGAGGCGCCGGAAACGCTCCGTGTCCTCTCGGGAAGACTCGCTCACCGCGAATCGTGCGTCGAAAGCATCACGGTCCAGCTCCGCTTACATGCAGCCCCGACACCCACGCCGTGGCACAGGTGGCCTTGAGGGATTCGAGTCGCATGCCGAAAGCGTAGGCGGCACGCTGAGCAGCGCTGTGCTCGAGTGCGCACGACTGTCGTGTCCGAAAACGCACAGACCCGTCAAGACGGTTCCGATATTGTCGAGGCATCTCGGCTCCGCTGAGATCGCAAACCGTCCGACTGTCTTGGGCCGTCACGCATGCTCGCCTGTCAAGGCGCTCGATGTTATTGGCGGCCGGAGCTTCGGCGAGGCGCGAGCGACTTGACCTGCAGATAGCCTCGACGTCAGGGAATCCCGCCCGCGCGTCGCTCCGCACCGCCTGGCCCGGGGTTCCGTCGTCGGTCATGATCGCATCGAGCAGTTCCTGTTCGTGAGTGGGGCGATTCAGGCCGGCGTGCTGCAGCGCCTCGATTCGCGTCACGGCTTCGCTCCTGAGCATCGCCGCGTCCTTGCCGATAATGGTGGGCGACCCGAACGCCTTGCCGAGGATGACGTTGCGCCCCCGCGGGCCGAGTGTCACCTTGACCGCGTTGGCGAGGCTGTCCACCGCTCCACGATCGAATCGTCGTTCGGCGTCTCGAAGGCGGTGAGGAGCATGTCGGCGGGATCTGCCCGCATGTTACAGCAGAAGGCGCGATCCACGAACGATGCGGCTTTCAGACCGATGGAGTGCGGCTTCCTCGCCTCGCGCCGCGTCCCGACGACCATCTTGCAGATGCCCATCTTGAACCTTCGAGACGACAATCAACGTTGAGCTCGCTTCGGTCCGGCATGTTATTTCTCCTCCAGCCCGATCGCGTCGCGGTGCACGGCCAACGACTCATCACCAGATGCCACATCCGCCGGGGCGCGGCGAAAATGGAGCGGGTCTCGCAGGTTTTGTAGCTCCCGGTAGTAGTAGAGCGGGGTTGGCCGGTTTCGCGTGAATTTCAGCTTCTTGAGAAACTCAATTTCCTCGGCGGTCGCATCGCCCCTCAGAGAGGGATCCTGCAGGAAGGCTTGGAGCCCCGGCTCTTCGTTGACGGGTGGGACGGGTTCCCGTTCCACGAACTCAAATTTTTTCGGGTGCCCGGGCGCCAGGCGGCGGTTCAGGACGATCTCCATCGCGAACGTCGTGAGGTCGATGTCCCACGATTCGATCAGCGGATCCAAAAACGTGACGCAATTCTCGGGCGAAACGTTGAAGACATCCGTTTCCAGGAACTCAAGCACCATGACCCGCATCTGCTCGTAGCTTCTGTCGCTGAGTCGAGCGACGAGACGGAGCCAGTTTTCATCGTTCCACTCCTGTTTCGTCACTCGCTTGGCAACGTCCAGCAGCTTCTGGGTGACGAGGCGTTCGAGGGCGCCAAAGGGCTCCTTCTCGAACATCGCACGGATGGGCTGCGCGTTTCCGGAAGCGTACTTGCGAAGAATCAACTCCCGTACTTCCTTGAACAAGGGCGAGGGGGGGTCCGCCAGCTTTCTCTTCAGGGCGTCCATGCGGATGAGATCTGCCAGCGTGGCTAACTTCCCGGCAGGAAGCCGCAAGAAGGTCTCCATCCTGTCGTAAATGTCGGTCCGCTCGGGCGCCGGTGGCGCCTTCTTCCCTGTCAGTAGTTGGGAAATGTAGGACTCGGTCACCTGGGCCGCCGCCGCCAGGTCCCTTTGCTCGGTCCCCAGTTCCTTGAGCCGCTGGCGGATGAGGAGCGGGAAATCCACAGAATTCCTCCGGTTTCGTCAATTAACTTTATTGATTAAGCAAATTGGACGATGTAGACATTATCGCACATAGAGCTTGACATGACAGGTTAATTAACCGATAATGCTTAACAGGATTGCAGCCTACCCCTCGATCCTTCAGATTCTCTGAACTAAGTCAGGTTATCTGGTCCCTCCTTCTTAGGCACGCCAACCAGGAGGTTGACATGTTTGCTCGCACCGTTTCCTTCCATCTCAAGCCCGGTCGTGCAGGAGAGTTCACCCGGCTCCTCGACCAGGACATCATCCCCGTGCTCAGAAAGCAGAAGGGCTTCCAGGACGAAATCTCGCTCGTCGCCGCCGGCGGAGCGGAGGCGGTCGGTATCAGCGTGTGGGACCTGAAAGAAAACGCAGAGACCTATGCCCGCAGCGCGTATGCCGGTGTGCTGAAGGCACTGGAGCCGGTGGTGGAGGGCACGCCTCAGGTGCAGACGTATGAGGTGTCCAACTCGACCTTTCACAAGATCGCCGCTCGCGCGAGTGCCTGAAGCTGATACGTCGGTTCGTCCGATGGGGCGGCCACGGCCGCCGCGTGAGTTCGGCGGGGAAGTCCCGCCGCAACTGTATGACGCAGGAGAGGAGAATCATCATGACTATTGTTCGTTGGGATGCGTTCCGTGACCTGGCTGCGCGCGAGGAGCAGATGAGCCGGATGCTCGCAGGCTTCTACGCCCGTCCTCAGGAAGACCTCACCCGCGGCGCGTGGGTGCCGGCGGTCGACATTTACAGCAACGGCCAGCACGAGCTGGTGCTGAAGGCCGAGCTGCCCGACATGAAAGAGGAGGAGATCGAGCTGACGGTTGAAGACAACATACTCACGCTGCGTGGCGAGAAGAAGCTCGACACGGAAGTCACGGAGGAGCAGTTCCATCGCATCGAGCGCAGTTATGGCTCGTTCGCGCGGACGTTCGCGCTGCCGCCGACGGTCGACGCTGGCAAGGTCAGCGCCGAGTACAAGTCCGGCGTGCTGACGGTCCGGCTGCCGCTGCGCGAGGAAGCCAAGCCCAACAAGATCAAGGTCGCAGTAGCCGCGTAAGTCACTGCAGCGAGGCGGGGTCGAGCAACCCCGCCTCTCTTTTTGCGCGGGGGCGACGCGATCGGAGTAAAGGAGAAATACATGGCGGCCAGAAGTGCGCTCGACGTCGATGATGTGGTCGTCTCGAAGGTTCCGGACGGGCACTTACTCTGGATCGTCACCCCCGATCCAAGCGATCGGTTGTCGCTCATGTATCGAGGAAACGATTGGAATGTCCAGTATGCCGTGGCGAGAGGCGCCAGACTCGCTAGCGGCCGAGGCGGCAATCTCTGGTACACCTCTGATGAGACGGCGACGCTTGAATACCTCGAAACCTTTCGCAGCGATCCGCCCTCCAGAGGGCGAGAGGGTGCCGAGATGACGTCATGAGTAAATCCAGAGACGCGAAGTCAGCGACCAATCCTGTGCACACGGTGGAAGAGCCATCGTGACCACGTCGAGCGCCTCGTACGGACCCTGGGCGGTTGCGGCGGCCGCGACGGCGCGAGCGTCGGCATCGATCAGGTCGGCGCATCCGCTCCAGCGCCGGTCCCCAATCGCGAGTTCGGGTTCACGCCAGAGCGCGTGATGGAAACGGCCAGGGCCGTGCTGGGCGCACACGCGCGCATGGCTCAGGGGAGCCGCTCTCGTAAGCCGCTGGCGGCGTCCCGATCGACCCACCAGGTCACGAGGCCGCTCGCCGATGGCAGCCCGGCGGCTGGATAGTCGTCAGGGTCGGCTCGAGGGCTCAAGACGTGAGCGAGCGCGTCCGCCTTGCCGGTTCCCGACACGAACACGAAGATGCGAGCCGCCGTCGCGCGATGGCCGGAAGCGTTAGCGTCAGGCGTGTGGACGGCTCCGCGGGAACGGTCACGGCCACGACCCAGCGCGTCGTCTCGTGCAGCGCCGGGGAGCGGGGGAAGAGGGACGCGGTGTGGCCGTCTTCGCCCAGGCCCAGGAGTATCAGATCGAACGGCGGCTTGTGATGTCCGGCCTCCGCGCGCAGCGTGCGCTCGTAGTCATGCGCTGCCGCCTCCGGCGACGGGAAGGTGCGTGGGCATTGGATGGAGGTTCTGGAAGGGAAGGGGCACCTGCTTCCAGGAGCGACTCCCGGGCCATCCGGTAGTTGCTGGCTGAATCGTCAGGCGGCACGTAGCGCTCGTCGCCCCAGAAGGCGTGGACCTGTGACCACGGAATCCGGTTCCGATACGTCGAAGCGAGCAACGCGTAGAGCGCCCGACGGGTGTTGCCACCCGAGAAGACGAGCGAGCAGCGGCCGTGGCGCGTGACGGCGTCCGCAAATCGTTGCGACGGTCGCTGCCGCGGCCCGCTCGCTTAGCTCGCGCGCGTCCGCGCAGGTGCGTGCACATCGGGTCCGGCTAGATTGCGCGTGGCGCCCACGATGCTGGGGGCGGGCGCACACCTGCGTCGGAATCCCAAGAGGCTGGTGACAGCGGCGGCGTAGCTACCGCCTACCAGTGCTGCGCTTGACGTTGTCGCTCTCAGGCTTGAACGTCTTGGTGCCAGGCCCATCACCTCCAGGCTTGTGAGATCCAACTGAAGCGGCGCCTTTGACCGACGAGACACTCCGGTGATTCTGGCCCCTGCTGCCCTTTTCGTTCTGTAAGCGCTGTCAGAGATCATGAATCACGTTGGGAGGAAAGGCGGCCCGCAAGGCGTTCAGCACAGCCAGAACGTCGATGACTTCCTGGGTAATGGCGCCGCTCACCGGACTTAAGTGACCGGTGGCAGGAAGCCCATGCCGATAACGCTTAGCGCCATGCCACCCCCCGCGCTTTGGAGGGCGATGAATCGCATCCGGCGGCTGATGTGCATGAACTCGTCCACCTTCCTGAGGGAGTTATCCATGACCACGACGCCCGCCGCTTCCGTGGTCACGTCGCTGTTCTGTCCGATCGCCATACCGACCGTGGCGGCCATCATCGCCGGGGCGTCATTGATGCCATCCCCCACGTAGGCGTTTTGGCGGCCGCGGTCTCCTTGCAGACGATGGCAAGTTTCTCTTCAGGACTCTTCTGGGCGTAGATGTCGGTGATGCCCACCTGCTCGGCGAGGTAGCGCACCTCCGAATCACGATCTCCCGACACGATCATCGATTAGAGTGACAGCCTCCGACCGCATTGGCTCACACTGCTTCGCTGCGGGAAGGCGACCCCTCTCCCCGCTTCGGGTGGCGGAGCGAGGAGCAACACGTCACGCTTGTTTGAGGCAACTCAAGCCCTCACCTAGAATCGACGCACGCCCCCGGGCGTGAATGTCCCCATTGGAGCAGGCATGGCCTGGAACCCCCTGGCAGTAACGAACCCGGCCCGGACGGCCGCCGCCCCAACGTCCCCGCAAGCCCGGTGGCGGGACTCGATACCCTTTTCGACAACTGCGCAGCCTCTTTGGCGGTGGCGGCAGCTCGATCTGGCGTTGGGTCGCGATCGTCTTCGGCCTGTGGCTGGTCTTCACCACCTTCGTACTGGTGACCGAACAGGAGCGCGGCGTGGTCCTGCGCTTCGGCCAGTTCGCCCGCATCCTGCATCCTGGTCCGCACTTCAAGGCGCCGTGGCCGATCGAGACCGTCACCAAGGTCAATGCCGACGCAGAGCAACGCCTACAGCGACAACGTCCCGGTGTTCACCCGCGACGGCAACATGGTCAACGTCGAGATCAACGTGCAGTACCGCATCGGCGATCCGCAGACGTACCTGTTCGGCTCGCGCGATGCCGCCAGCGTGCTGCAGCAGGCTGCGCAGAGTGCGGTGCGCGAGCAGGTCGGCCGCTCCGACCTCGATACCGTGCTCAACGCCCGCAGCGAACTCACCGTCGCCGTGCGCGAGCACCTGCAGAAGGCATTGCAGGCCTATCGCACCGGCCTGGTCGTTACCGAGGTCAACCTGCCCAACGCGCGTCCGCCGGACGAAGTGAAGGATGCCTTCGACGAAGTGCAGCGCGCCCGCGCCGACAAGAACACGGCGATCAACCAGGCGCAGGCCTACGCGAAGAAGATCGTGCCCGAAGCGCGCGGTGAAGCCGCGAGCACCCGCACTACCGCCGAGGGCTACAAGACCGCGATCGATCGCGCGCGCCGAAGGCGATGCGCAGCGCTTCTCGCTGCTGGTCGACGAGTACAAGTCCGCGCCGGATGTCACCCGCAAGCGCCTGTGGCTGGAAGCCGTGCAGGACGTGCTTGCCGACAACCGCAAGATCGTCGGCGGCGACTCGCGCCAGCTGATCTACGTGCCGATGGGCGACAACCGCGGCGACGCCGCTTCCAATGCACCGCTGCTGACGCCCGACGTGCTGCGCCGGCGTCACCGCCGACCCGAACGATCCCGCACGGCCGCCGCGCTGCCCGCGCCCGAGCCGCGAGGAGGACCGCCGATGAGATTTTCCTTGTGGATCGCCGTCGCGTCACCGCTGCTGCTGGCGCTGCTTGGTTCCGTGTTCGTGGTGCGCGAAGGCCATAGCGCGATCGTGTTCCGCCTCGGCACCATCGTCCGTACCGATATCGGCCCTGGCCTGCACTTCAAGGTGCCGCTGGTCGAAAACGCGCGCGTGTTCGACCGCCGCCTGCAGGTGATCGACTCCGAGCCCGAGCGCTACCTCACCGACGACAAGCAGGACGTCAGCGTCGACTTCTTCGCGCTGGGCCGCATCGAAAACCTGCGAGCGTTCTACCGCGCCACCGGCGGCGATGAGGAAGTCGCCGTGCAGCGCCTGGCGCCGATCATCCGCGATTCGCTGCGCAACGAGATCAACGCGCGCACCTGCAGGAAGTCGTGTCTGGCGACCGCACCGACGGTGATCGGCAAGCAGCTCGACGCGATCAACCAGGGCGCCGGCACGCTCGGCGTCAAGATCGTCGACATCCGCATCAAGCGCATCGAGCTGCCGCAGGACAGCAACGTGGTGGGCTCGGTGTACGACCAGATGCGCTCGCAGCGTCTGCAGGTCGCCAGCCAGCTGCGCGCCGAAGGCGTCGAGTTGTCGCAGGCCATCCGTGCCAAGGCCGAACGCGACCGCGCCGTGATCCTGGCCGAAGCCGAGCGCGACGCACAGAAGCTGCGCGGCGAAGGCGATGCCGAAGCCACGCGCACTGTACGCGCAGGCGGCCAACAAGGATCCGGCCTTCTACGCGTTCCAGCGCAGCCTCGAAGCCTATCGGGCGTCGTTCACGCGATGGCGAGAGCGTGATCGTGCTCGACCGCGATGATCCGTTCCTGCAGTATTCATCGAAGCTACGGGACCGCTGAGGCCGCGGCGCGACGCCGACATGACGATCGAGCTGTTGTCTGCTCTGTGCCTGGTGGCCGTGCTTGAAGGGCTGTTCCTGTTCGTCGCCCCGCGCGGCTGGAAACAGGCCGTCGAGCAGTTGCTACGCAGTTGCCGGACCGCGGGGCTCCGCGCGTTCTGGGCGGCGTCTTCGTATCGGCCGGGATCGGCCTGCTTGCCCTCGTTCCTGGTGAGGCGGGTCTTGCGACTTCAGCGCGGCCGGAAGGCCGGCGACGGGGTAGCCCCGCCCCCCCAAAACCCGGATAATGCACAAAAGCCGGATGGGGCCCGCCCCTCCGGCTTTTTCCGTGTCTGGCCCCCTGCTTCCGGCCGCGCACAGCTCCAGACCGGCAGCCACCAGCGAGCCCGGCGCGGGCGACAGGAGATTTTCAGATGGGTCAGTCAGTCGTGGTGTTGGGCGCCCAGTGGGGCGACGAAGGCAAGGGCAAGATCGTCGACCTGCTGACGCAGGACATCGGCGCGCGTCGTGCGCTTCCAGGGCGGCCACAACGCCGGCCACACCCTCGTCATCGGCGGCAAGAAGACCGTCCTGCACCTGATCCCCTCCGGCATCCTGCGCGACGACGCGCTGTGCCTGATCGGCAACGGCGTCGTGCTGCACCCCGGCGCGCTGCAGAAGGAAATCGGCGAACTCGAGGCCAGCGGCGTCGAAGTGCGCTCGCGCCTCAAGATCAGCCCGGCCACGCCGCTGATCATGCCGTACCACATCGCCCTGGATCAGGCCCGCGAGAAGGCCGCCGGCGGCAAGGCGCATCGGCACCACCGGCCGCGGCATCGGTCCGGCATACGAAGACAAAGTTGCGCGCCGCGGCATTCGCGTCGCCGACCTGCGCTACCCGGACGAACTGGCCGAGAAGCTGCGCAGCACGATGGACTACCACAACTTCGTGCTGACCAAGTACCTGGGCGTGGAGGCCGTCGACTTCCAGAAGACCCTCGACGACGCACTGGCCTTCGGCGACTACGTCGAACCGATGAAGTCCGACGTCGCCGGCATCCTTCACGAGCTGCGCAAGCAGGGCAAGCGCGTGCTGTTCGAAGGCGCGCAGGGTTCGCTGCTCGACATCGACCACGGCACCTATCCGTACGTCACCTCGAGCAACACCACTGTCGGCGGCGCCTACGCCGGCACGGGCGTGGGCGCGGATGCGATCGACTACGTGCTCGGCATCGCCAAGGCCTACGCCACGCGCGTCGGCGGCGGCCCGTTCCCGACCGAGCTCGACGACGAGATCGGCCAGGGCATCCGCGACCGCGGCCAGGAATACGGCGCCACCACCGGTCGCCCGCGCCGCTGCGGCTGGATGGACATCGTCGCGCTCAAGCGCGCCGTCGCCATCAACGGCATCACCGGCCTGTGCATCACCAAGCTCGACATCCTCGACGGCATGGAGACCCTCAAGGTCTGCATCGCCTACGAGTACCACGGCAAGCGCAGCGAATACTCGCCGCTCGATGCCGCTGGCTGGGACGAATGCAAGCCGGTGTACCTCGAGTTCCCGGGCTGGGAAGAAACCACCGCCGGCATCACCGAGTGGGACAAGCTCCCGCCTGCCGCACGCGCCTACCTGCGTGCGCTGGAAGAACTTTCCGGTTGCCAGTTGGCCATCGTCTCCACCGGTCCGGATCGCGACGCGAACATCGTGCTGCACGATCCCTGGGCCTGATCGCTCCGAGTGCACGTATCGAAAGGCCCCGCATTGCGGGGCCTTTTTCTTCCCGGATCACAATTCACATCGCAATTCACATCGCACAGCCAGACAGGAAGATCACGAGGCCTGCTGGCTAGCCGCCAGCCTGTAGCGCTCGGCTGCGTGATTCCGCGACAGCAGCGGCTGCAGGCGCCGGCGTGTTTCGTTGAGCGCGTCCCAATCAGCCATGTCGGGCAGCGACGGAATGGTCACGGTCTCGCCCATGTCGAGTCCCGGCCAATGCCGCATCCACCATCTCGGTCACCTCCATCACCATCTGCGGCGGTATGGCCTGACGTCCCTTCCGGAGCGCTCCCAGATTTCCGTGCGGGTCACTCCCGGCAGCACCGCCTGTACGCGGATGCCCTTGGGCGCCAGTTCCTGGTGCATGGATTGGCTCAGCGCCAGTACGATACGCCTTGGTCGCCAGATACACCGGCTCGAACGACTCGGGCATCAGTGCGGTGACCGACGCAATATTGACGATCGTGCCACTGCCCGCGCTTGGCGAAGTTCTTCGTAGCGGCCACGGCCAGTCGCGTCACCGCCAGCACGTTCAGTCCGATGATCGCTTCGACGTTGTCCGGATCCGCGTCCGCAAACGGGCCTCCGCCTGCCATGCCGGCGTTGTTCACGAGCATGGCGATGCTGGTGTCGTCGCGAAGGCGGTTTTCGACCTGCAGGAAGTCGGCTCGATGCAGCAAGTCCGCGCGCAGCACTTCGGCGGCAACGCCGTTCTCGCTGCGCAGGCGCGTTCGGCCAGAGCTTGCAGGCGGGCTTCGTCGCGCGCCACCAGCACCAGGTCGTGGCCGAGGCTGGGCAAGACGGTCCGCGTATATGGCCCCGATGCCGGTGAGGCGCCGGTGATCAGGGCTTTCGGACGGATGTCATGGCGTTCACCGCGTGGCTGTGGGGGCAAGCTACCGGCCGGCACGAAGGCGTGCAATCCTGCAGCCGGCGCCGACCAGGAACACCAGGAAGCCAGACGCCGACCACTGGCGCGCAGCGCCGGATCCTCCGGCCCCGTGAACAGCGGTGCATCCACGGGCAGTCGCGTGCCGGTCTCGGTGAAGCCCGGAATGGTGTGGAAGAACAGTGTCAGCGAGTAGCCGAGCACCGCCACATAGCGCGACAGGCGGCCGAAGCTGGCGCGTCTCTCCGCGGAATAGGCCACCGCGAGCACGACCAGCGTCGTGATCGAGAGCACGTGCGGGATGCCGAAACCGCCGTGATGGAAGATGAAAAGCCCGGTCATGGCAGCTGGCCACCGTGAACCAGAAGTACAGGCGTCCGGCACCGCGTATCGGTGCCGTATCTCCCGGTAGCGGACAAGGGCTGCGACGCCGGCGATCACCGCGACCAGGCTGATCGCCGTGTGGAGCATGCCGAAGGGAGTCATGCCAAGCATGGGAGCACCTCGTTGACTGATGGGTGGACGGTGGGGCTCAGGACTTGCAGGAACGCGAGCAGATCCGCGTTGAGCTGATCCTTGTGCGTGTCGGTGATCCCGTGCGGCGCGCCCGGGTAGACGATCAGCTTCGCGTCCTTGACGAGCTTCGCCGAGGCGCGGCCGCCGGCGTCGATCGGCACGACCTGGTCGTCGTCGCCGTGGATGACCAGCGTGGGCACGTCGAACTTCTTCAGGTCCTCGGTGAAGTCGGTTTCCGAGAACGCCTTGATGCACTCGTACGTGTTCTTGTGGCCGCCCATCATTCCCTGCAGCCACCAGAATCGATCACGCCCTTGCGAGGCCTTGGCGCCGGGGCGGTTGTAGCCGAAGAACGGTCCGCTGGGAACGTCGCGGAAGAACTGCGCACGATCGGCGAGGAATGCGCCTTGCGGAAGCCGTCGAACACCTCGATCGGCAGGCCGCCGGGATTGCCGTCGGTCTTCACCATCAGCGGCGGCACCGCGCGACACCAGTACGGCCTTCGCGACGCGCTTGGTGCCATGACGACCGATGTAACGCGCCACTTCGCCGCCGCCGGTGGAGAAGCCGATCAGCGTCGCATCCTTCACGTCCAGGTGATCGAGCAGCTCCGCGAGATCGTCGGCATAGTGATCCATCTCGTTGCCTTCCGACGGCTGGCTGGAGCGTCCGTGGCCACGGCGATCGTGCGCGATGCAACGAAAGCCGTTGGACGCGAGGAAGAACATCTGCGATTCCCAGCTGTCCGCGGTCAGCGGCCAGCCGTGGCTGAAGACGACGGCCGGACCGGAACCCCAGTCCTTGTAATAGATCTGCGTTCCGTCTTTCGTGGTGATCGTGCCCATGGCATGGCTCCTCGTGCGGGGTAGGGCGCACGCGGCTTGCGCGTCGGGCCTGCCCTTTGTTTCTACGCCGATCGCGTCGTTGCGGAAATGCCCGGGACGCGCAAACAATCGATGCACGAGCTGCAACGCCTGCTGGCATGCTTGTTGCTCGGAGTGTCCTGGGGCTGCGCCGTGGATTTCGACTGGAACGACATTCCATTGCTGCTCAAGCTTGCCGACACCGGCAGCATGAGCCAGGCCGGCCGTTTGCTCGGGTTGGACGCATCCACGGTCAGCCGGCGGGTTGCCGCCGCGGAAAAGGCATTGAACGTGCGCCTCTTCATCCGGGAGCCCACTGGCTACCAGCCGACCGATGCCGGCAAGGTCTTCCTTGCCCACGCCGAGGCGCGTCTTCGATCGTATCGAAACCATGATCTGGTTGACACGCGTGCCGAAGCGGAAGGCGTCTCGGGCACGGTCAATGTCACCGCCATCGACGTGCTGTTTACCCATTGGCTGGTGCGCTATCTGCCCGGGCTTGCTCGCCGCGCATCCGGCGCTGCAGGTCAACCTGATCGGCGATAACCGCGACCTGTCATTCACCCGTCGCGAGGCCGATCTCGCAATTCGCCTGAATCGGCCGAACGAAGATGCTGCTCTGCGCATGCGTAAGGTCGGCGAGCTTGGCTTTGCCGTGTATGGCACGGGCGACTTACGCGGCATTCGCCGCGCGAACAATGGCCGGATGTGCCATGGCTTGCCTATCCGGTGGAGCTCTCGCGCATGCCGGAGATGCAGCTGGCTGACAACGCTGGAGCCACGCCAGCTAGTACGGATGAGCAGTGTGTCGATGATGCTGCGCGCTGCGAAGCAGGGGCGCGGGCCTGCGCTGCTGCCGTGCATCGTCGCCGAAAGCGTGGGCTTGCAGCGAGTCGAGCCGCAACCGGTGTTGCGCCGCGAACTATGGCTACTGAGTCATCGCGATGCCGGCCAGGTCACGCGCTTTCGCGCCGTGGCCGACTGGTTGGGCCAGCTGTTCGAGGTGGACGCCGGTGCGCTTCGCGGCGATGCAGCCACGCCATAGCCGGGTACACCAATGCCTGCAAAGGAACGTACCGCGTGCGGCATGGTCTTGACCTTCCAGTAACCCTCGCAATCGCAACAATGACCCCCTCACGATGCCGCGCGCCTGTGCCACCGATCGATGCGGCTTCGTCCGAACCCACCCAGAAAGGACACCCGATGAAATCCCGCGCCGCCGTCGCTTTCGCCCCCGGCAAGCCCCTGCAGATCGTCGAGATCGACGTCGCGCCGCCGCGCGCGGGCGAAGTGCTGGTGCGCATCACCCACACCGGCGTCTGCCACACCGACGCCTTCACGCTCAGCGGCGACGATCCGGAAGGGCTCTTTCCCGCCGTGCTCGGCCACGAAGGCGCGGGCGTCGTGGTGGAAGTGGGCGAGGGCGTCACCTGCGTCAAGCCCGGCGACCACGTCATTCCGCTGTACACGGCCGAATGCCGCGAATGCAAGTTCTGCAAATCGGGCAAGACCAACCTGTGCCAGAAGGTGCGCGCCACGCAGGGCAAGGGCCTGATGCCCGACGGCACCTCGCGCTTTTCCTACAACGGCCAGCCGCATCCACCACTACATGGGCACCAGCACCTTCAGCGAGTACACGGTGGTGCCGGAGATCTCGCTGGCGAAGATCAATCCCGCAGCGCCGCACGAGAAGGTCTGCCTGCTCGGCTGCGGCGTCACCACCGGCATCGGCGCCGTGCACAACACGGCGAAGGTGAAGGCCGGCGACAGCGTCGCGGTGTTCGGCCTCGGCGGCATCGGCCTCGCGGTGATCCAGGGCGCGAGGCAGGCCAAGGCGGGCCGCATCATCGGCATCGACACCAATCCGGGCAAGTTCGAACTGGCGCAGCAGATGGGCGCGACCGACGTGCGTCAATCCGAAGGACCACGACAAGCCGATCCAGGAGGTCATCGTCGAGATGACCGACGGCGGCGTCGACTTCTCCTTCGAATGCATCGGCAACGTCGACGTGATGCGCGCCGCGCTGGAGTGCTGCCACAAGGGCTGGGGCGAGAGCGTGATCATCGGCGTCGCCGGCGCCGGCCAGGAGATCCGCACGCGGCCGTTCCAGCTGGTGACCGGCCGGGTCTGGCGCGGCACCGCGTTCGGCGGCGTGAAGGGCCGCACGCAGCTGCCGGGCATGGTCGAGCAGGCGATGCGCGGCGAGATCCAGCTCGATCCCTTCATCACCCACACCCTGCCGCTGGAGCGCATCAACGAGGCCTTCGACCTGATGCACGAGGGCAAGTCGATCCGCACGGTGATCCACTTCTGATGCGGGGCGGCTGGCGCGAACTGGCTGCACACGTCGCATTCCCACAAACAGGAGACGAACGATGAACACCGTTTCGATCCATCCATCGGTGGACAACGGCATCAAGAAGGGCGATCGCCGGTTTCAAGGGCGGCACGCTGCAGTGCCATTGCGCGAGCGACAAGGTCGAAGTGAAGGTCGATTCGCAGGTCGCGCACAATCACGCCTGTGGCTGCACCAAATGCTGGAAGCCGAAAGGTGCTGCGTTCTCCGTTGTCGGCGTGGTGCCGCGCGACAAAGTCGAGCGTCACCGCCCACGGCGACAAGCTGAAGGTCGTCGACGACAAGGCCACGATCCAGCGGCATGCCTGCAAGGACTGCGGCGTCCACATGTATCGGCCGCATCGAGAACAAGGACCACGCGTTCTATGGCCTCGACTTCATCCACACCGAGCTGTCGCCGCAGACGGGCTGGGAAGAGCCACGCTTCGCCGCATTCGTGTCCTCGATCATCGAAGGCGGCGGCGCGCGTCCGGACGGGATGGACGGCGTGCGTGCGCGCCTCAGCGAACTGGGGTTGACGCCTTATGACAGCCTCAACCCGCCGTTGATGGACGCACTTTCCACGCATGTCGCCAAGCGCACTGGCGTGCTGAAGGATTGACCAGGGAAGCGGGCATGGAAGACGCGCATATGGAAAAGCTGGAGTCGCACGCCTGCTTCGGCGGGCGGCAGGAAGTCTGGAAGCATCATTCCCGCGTGCTGGGTTGCGAGATGCGCGTTGGCGTCTATCTGCCGCCGCAAGCGGCGAACGCGCGCCTGTCCGGTGCTGTACTGGTTGTCGCGGGCTGACCTGCACCGAGCAGAACTTCATCACCAAGGCCGGCGCGCAGCGGTATGCCGCCGAGCACGGCATCATCCTCGTCGTGCCCGACACCAGTCCCCGCGGCGAGGACGTGGCCGATGCCGACGGCTACGACCTCGGCCAGGGGGCCGGTTTCTACGTCAATGCCACGCAGGCGCCGTGGTCGGCGCATTACCGCATGTACGACTATGTGGCTGCCGAGTTGCCGACACTGATCGAGACGCACTTCCCGGCCAGCCATGCGCGCGCGATCAGTGGCCATTCCATGGGCGGCCATGGCGCCCTGGTGATCGCGCTGCGCAATCCGGGGCGCTATCGCAGCGTGTCCGCGTTCTCGCCGATCGTGGCGCCATCGCAGGTGCCGTGGGGAGAGAAGGCGTTCGCCGCCTATCTGGGCGATGACCGCGACGCATGGCGGCGTGGGACGCGCTGCGAACTGGTGCGCTGATGCGGTCGAGGTGAGACGCTTGCCGCTGCTGGTCGACCAGGGCGAGGCCGACGAGTTCCTCGCCACGCAGCTGCGGCCGGAGCTGCTGGAAGCCGCCTGCCAGCACGCGGGCCATCCGCTCGTAGCTGCGCCGGCAGCCCGGCTACGACCACAGCTATTACTTCATCGCCAGTTTCATCGGCGAGCACATCGCGCACCACGCGGCGGCATTGCGGGGCCCGCGCTGAGCGAAGTGTTTTCCCCCTGGGCAGAGACGCGGGTCACTCGTAGTAGCTGGCTATCGAGCTGCCGCTGTCGGTATGTTCCAGCACGGTGGTGGGCCGGCCGCTGTCGCGGAAACGCTGGTAGGCGAGGGCATCGGCGGCCTTGAGCGCCCAGAAGCGGCTGGAGAGCACCTCGGCGATGCGCTCGCCATCGAGCAGCAACCAGCCACGTTCGGTAGGTGACACGGTAAACAGCGTGGCGTCCATTGCAGCCTCGGGGAAAAGGTGCGGGAACAGTTTCAGCATCCCACCGCTCCATGACAGCCGGGGGACGTCAGGGTGACGAGACGCATGTGAAGCACGCGTGGAACCTGCCGGTAAGAGTCCTTCTCTCCGCAAGCGCGCGTAGGCCTTCACTTGTTGCGCTACGCGTGTCCACAGAACGGAGCTTGAGCACCGTGGTGGTGCCTTGCTGCGGATGCGAGGCGATGTCCAACTGCCAGCCCAGGTGCTCGCACAGGCGCGAAATCAGGTCCAGGCCGATGCCGCCGCCGCGCGCGATCGCCGCCGCCGCGCGCGACCCTGGCGTAGATCGCGCTGATTTCCTCCGGCGTCATGCCGTGGCCGGGATCGTCGATGACCACCGTCGCCGGAGCTTCCAGGCGGATCGTTGATCTCGCCGCGGTCGCTGTGCTCGATCGCGTTGCGCAGCAGGTTGCCGATCGGCGGCCTGCACGATCGGCAGCGGCGCCACGATCTCGCATCGGCGGCATCGGCGCGAGGGCGAGGGCGAGGTCCTTGTCGCGGGTGAGGTGGCGATGGTCCTCGACGATCTCCGGCAGCAACTGGTCCAGCGCGACGCGATCGCTGGCGCGCGCCAGCCGCGCGGGATCCTTGGCCAGCACCAGCAGCAGCGAGATCAGGTGCTCGACGTCGCGCGCGGTGCGCTGGATGCGCGTCAGCTGGCTGCGCGCTGTCGTCGCGGCAGCTCGGCTGCTGCAGCGCCATCTCGCTGGCGCCGGCGATCACCGCGATCGGCGTGCGCAGTTCGTGGCTGGCGCTGTCGATGAACGCGCGTTCGCGTTCGACGAAGCGTTCGTTGCGCTGCAGGTAGTCGTTGAGCGCATCGGCGATCACCACCAGTTCGGCGCTGGCCGAGGCGGGCACGTCGATGCGCTGCCCGGACTGGTCGCGGCTGCAGGCGGCCGATCTGCTGGGCCATGTTGCTGAGCGGACGCACCAGGCGGTTGACGCTCCAGGCGATGGCGATGCCCAGCAGCACGATCAGCGTGACCGCCGAACCGACGACGGTCAGCGCCATGTCGAATTCGCGCTGCTCCAGCTCGGTGATGTCCAGCGCCAGCATCAGCGGCCGGCCGTCCACCTCGCGCACCAGCACGACGCGTTCGACGCCGTCGACCATGATGTCGTCGTGCACGCCCGGCTGGCAGCGTCGCGCAGTCGGCGCGGGCAGGGTCGCCGGTCGCGGCCGTCGTAGAGGGCGATGTTGCAGGTGTCGACCCAGCGGTAGTTGCGGGTCCTTGCGCTGCGTTCGAGCGAAGTGGTCGAGTTCCGAGTCGAGCAGGGTCTGCCAGACCAGTTGTTCGGCGTGCTCGTTGACGATGAAGCCGTGCACGATCACCGCGACCGACAGCACCACGACGTAGCCGAGCAGGCCGAGCAGGATGCGCCGGCGCAGGCCCGGACCTGGGCGCTTGCTCATGGCGGCCGATCCAGTCGCCGTCTGCGTGCCGTCAGCGGCGCGTCGACGTCGGCCATGCCGATAGCCCACGCGCGGCAGGGTCTGGATCAGCTTCACCGGAACGGGCCGTCGACGCTGCGGCGCAGTTCGTAGATATGCGAGCGCAGCATGTCGCCGTCGGGCGGGTCGTCGCCCCACAGCGCGTGTTCCAGGCGTTCGCGCGTGACCGCGGCGGGGCTCGCCTGCATCAGCACTTCCAGCAGCTTGCGGCAGGCCGGATACAGGTGCAGCGGCGGCCGCCGCGGGTGGCCTCCAGCGTGGTGAGGTCGAGCCGCAGGTCGGCGACCTGCAGCACGCGGCTGCGGCCGCGGCCGCTCGCGCGCGCGACCAGCGCTTCCAGCCGCACTTCGAGTTCGGGCAGGTCGAAGGGCTTGGTGAGGTAGTCGTCGGCGCCGGCGCGGAAGCCGGCGATCTTGTCGGGCAGTTCGTCGCGCGCGGTCAGCATCAGCACCGGCATGTCGCGGCCGGCATCGCGCAGGCGGCGCAGCACTTCGCGGCCGTCCATGCGCGGCAGCATCCAGTCCAGCACGATCGCGTCGTAATGCTGGGTGATCGCCAGGTGCAGGCCGGTCGGGCCGTCGGGCGCGGCGTCGAGCGTGTAGCCGCGCGCCTCGAAGTAGTCGAACAGGTTGGCGACCAGGTTGCGGTTGTCCTCCACGACCAGCACGCGCATCGGCGATCAGCCCTCTGTCCGGCAGGTGAGCGCGTCGCGCGCACGAGCCATGCAGTTTGACTCGCGCGCGTCGGAAGCCTGTCGGAACGATGTCGGAGATATTCCGGCGACGAGCGCGATGGCAAGCTCAGGCCCGCGAACGTGAACGCTGCCCGACGTGAACGCCGAATAGCGGTTCGAGGCGTTCCGACCGCTCTCCGACAACGACGGTCCGATCATCGCGCCGGTCCGATTCCGGCATGCCCCTCGTACCGACAGATGCAGTTCCATCCTGCCGATGAACGTGCCGTGTGCCGCCTTCGGTGGCAATCCACGCCGCCGTCGCAGCACCGCGTCAGCTGGTTCCGCGCGAGGTCGCCCGGCGTCGTGCACGCGCTCCGGCAGTGCGCGCTTCGTCCTGACCCATGCCTGGATTCCGCTGACGCTGTTCGCGGTGCTGGCCGTCGTGTCGATGGTGCTGCGCGGCGACCAGTGGCTGGCCGATCGGCTGTACGCCTGGCAGGGCCATCGCTGGGCGCTGCGCCACGCGTTCGTGACCGAGCAGCTGATCCACCGGCTCGGGCGCGACGTGAGCACGGGCCTGGCTGGCGGTGCTGCGCGGCCTGGATCGTCGCGCGCATCGCGCCCGGGCTGGCGCGCGCTGCGCCGGCCGCTGGCCTACCTGCTGGTCGCGACGGCGCTGTCGACGGCGCTGGTGGCCTGGGTCAAGTCCTGGTCGAACATGGACTGCCCGTGGGACCTGGTGCGCTACGGCGGCGCGCCGCCGTACGTCGGCCTGTTCGCGATGCGGCCGCTCGGCCTGGCGCGCGGCGCCTGCTTCCCGGCCGGTCATGCCAGCGCCGGCTATGCCTGGCTGGCGCTGTACTTCTTCTTCCTGGTCGGTGCGGCCGCACTGGCGCTGGCTGGGCCTGGCCGTCGGTGGCGGGCTGGGCCTGCTGTTCGGCTCTCGCAGCAGCTGCGCGGCGCGCATTTCCTGTCGCATGACCTGTGGACGGCTGGCGATCTGCTGGGTGACCGCGCTGGGCTCTACCTGCGTGTTCCGTCGCGCCGGGCCAGTCGCACCGCGCCGTGCCGCAGCCGCATCGTACGGAGCCGCTCGACGACCGTAGCGCGATCGCCGCGTTCTGCGTGGCTCGCGCGCTTGCGCCGTTGGCCGACTTCCGGCCCGAAATCAGCATGGAGACGCTGGCGCTGGTCGCGGCCGGGTTCTTCACGCTGTTCTGCAACGGCGCGTTCTGCCGCGCCGTGGCCGCGACGGGCGCGCTGCACGGGCGCGTGGCCGGCGCCGTGCAGCCGTAGCCTGGTGGTGCGATCGCGCGTCAACATGTTGCTGCTGTGCGTGCTGCTGAATCGCTGGACGGCCAAGCCGGTGCTGATCGTGCTGCTGCTGGTGACCGCGGTCGCCGCGCACTTCATGAGCCAGTACACCGTGTATCTCGATGCGGACATGATCCGCAACATCCTGCACACCGATGGCAAGGAATCGGGCGAACTGGTCTCGCTCGGCATGCTGCCGTCGCTGCTGGTCCTGGGCGTGCTGCCGTCGCTGCTGGTGTGGCGCGTGCGTCTGCGCCGTCGTGCGCTGGGCCGCGCCGTGCTGGTGCGCGGCTGCATGCGTGTTGCTGGCGGTGATGGTCGCCACGCGGTGCTGGCGCTGGCGTCGTTCCAGGACCTGTCGGCGCTGATGCGCAACCACCGCGAACGTGCGCCACCTCGATCACGCCGGGCAACTACCTGGTGTCGCTGGTGCGGGTGATGCGCCGACGACCAGGCCGGCGCGCAATCGCCCGCGCACGCCGGTGGGCGCGAATGCGCACAGTCGTCGGGTCGCCCCGCCGGACGCCACGGCCGCGCCTGCTGGTGCTGGTGGTGGGCGAAACCGTGCGTGCGCAGAACTGGGGCCTCAACGGCTACGCGCGCCAGACCACGCCGCAACTGCAGCAGATCGCGCCGATCAACTTCACGCGACGTCAGCTCGCTGCGGCTCGGCCACCGAGGTCTCGCGTGCCGTGCATGTTCTCGCCGTACGGGCCGCGCGCACTACGACAAGGACCGGATCAAGCATTCCGAATCGCTGCTGCACGTGCTCGAGCACGCCGGCATCCGCACGCTGTGGCGCGACAACCAGACCGGTTGCAAGGGCGTCTGCGACGGCCTGGCGTTCGAGTCGTTCGAGCACGCCACGACCCGCAGTTCTGCAACGGCGACGGCTGCCTGGACGAGGTGATGCTGCAGCGGCCTGAGCGACGCGGTCGACGACGCAACCGGGCGACATGGTCGTGGTCGCTGCACCAGCTCGGCAACCACGGGCCCAGCTACTACAAGCGTTATCCGCCGCGCCTGCGCCGCTTCACGCCGGCCTGCGAAACCTCCGAACTGGGCGATTGCAGCCGCGAGCAGATCGTCAACGCCTACGACAACGCCGTGTTGCATACCGACGATTTCCTGGCGCAGCACGATCCGCTTCCTGGCCGCGCAGAGCCGATCGCGACACGGCGATGATCTACCTGTCCGACCACGGCGAATCGCTGGGCGAGAACGGGCTGTACCTGCATGGCGTGCCGTACGCGATCGCGCCGGACACGCAGACCCGGGTGCCGATGGTGATGTGGCTGTCGCCGGGCTATGGCGCCGATCGCGCGGCATCGACATGGACTGCCTGCAGTCGCGAAGCCAAGCGCCGGCCAGCCAGGACAACCTGTTCCATTCGGTGCTGGGGCTGATGCAGGTGGAGACAGTCGAGTACGCGCGGTCACTCGATTGTTTGCCGGGTGCCGGCGACCAGCGACTTAGGTGGCGCAGGAGAGAGCTGGCACTCTCCAGTCTCCGCAGGCGATCAATCGCTTTTTGCCCCCACCAGGCGCCGGTACTGCGACATATGGCGGATCGCCTGCTCGCGGCTGCTCGAGTTCCTCGTACAGCAGGGCCAGGTTGTAGTGGCAGTCGGCGAGTTTCGGGTCGCGCTTGCAGGGCCGCTTCGTAGGCCTGGATGGCATCCGGCTTGCGGTCCATGTCGTCGAGCAGCACGCCGAGGTTGTAGAACAGCAGCGGATCGTTGCCGCCGCGTGGCGATCGCGTCGCGATAGACCGCTCGGCCTCGTCGAAGCGCCCCAGTCTCGTGCAGCAAGCCGCCCGAGGTTGATGCGCGCATCCTGTCGCGTCGGGTCGGCGGCGATCGCGCGTTGGTAGGCGTCGCACGGCGCTTCTGGTGCATCGTGCGCTCCAGTGCGACGCCCTGTGCATGCCAGTCGTCCCGCTTCGGCCGGGCAGGGCGATGCTGGCGCCGGTTCGATCACCCGCAACGAGCCCTGGGCCGGATCGCCTTCGAACGCGAGCAGGTACTGACCCGATTCCGCATGCCAGCGGCTGCCGCCTTCGCGCACCACGACATGGTCGGCGATGGCGCCGATGCTCAGGCCCGACAGCGGCATCTCCTCGGGCAGGCGGCTGCGCAGTTCCTTGCAGCGAGCGCACGATCCGCCGATGCGGCACGTTCGCCGTGGCCAATGCCTGCGCGGTGCGCAGCACGATCAGGTCCTGGAACGAGAACAGCCAGGCGTTGCGCGGACCGCGCGCAGGCGTGACGAAGCCGGCCGCGATCAGCGAGCGGATGGTGCTGCGGGGCAGGCGAAGCAGTTTTTCGACGTCGCGCACGCCGTACTGAGTGCATGCGCGGCTTACTTCGCCCGCTTGGCTTGCGCCTTGCGCTTGGGAGCTCGGCCTCCTCGTCCAGCGCCTGCGACCTGCTTGGCCGGCTTGCGCGCTGGCCTTGCGGTCCCGGCGGCGGCCTTGCGCGCCGGCGCCGCCGCCCTTCTTCTCCAGGCTGGCACGCAGCGCTTCCATGAGGTCGATGATCTGCGCGCCGCCTTCGGGCTCCTCGGCCACGCGTGATCTCCTCGCCCTCGACCTTCTGCTGCACCGCGGCCTCGACGCGCTCGGCGACGTCGTCCTTGTACGCGCCCGGATCGAAGGTGTTGTTGCTCTGCGCGTCGATCAGCTGCTGCGCGAGCTTGAGCTCGGCAGGCTTGACGTCGGTCTTGGGGATGTCGATCTCGCTGATCGCGCGCACTTCGTTGGCGTACAGCAGCTGCTGCATCACCAGGCCGTCCTCGACCGGGCGGATCATCACGATGTAGGCTCTTGCCGCGCGCGGCCCAGTGGCCGATCGCGCAGCGCTCGGATTCGCGCAGTGCCTTGGCCAGCAGCGCATAGGGCTTGGCGCCGCCCTTGTCGGGGGCGAGGTAGTAGGCCTTGTCGAAGTACACCGGATCGATCGCGCTGATCGGCACGAACTCGGTGATGTCGGCGCTATGCGTGCCGGCTTCCTCGAGCGCCTTCAGCTCCTCCGGCGTGAACATCACGTACTGGTCCTTGGCGAACTCGTAGCCCTTGACCATGTCCTCGCGCGCGATCGGAATGTTCTCCCGCGCGCAGAAGTACTGCTGCTTCACGCGCGAGCCGCAGGCCTTGTGCAGGAAGTTGAAGGAAATGCCGCCCTTGGCCTCGGTGGCCGTGTAGAGCTTGACCGGGATGGCCACCAGGCCGAATGAAACGGTCAGCGACGCGATCGAACGTGCAGCCATGACTGCCTCCGACTTCTTCAGGCCTTGCCGCCCTGTGCCAGGGCCTGCGCCAGGTCCTGCTTGCGGGTGAGGGCGTCGCTCCAGCGATCGCCCGTGCGGGACAGACGCTTTATCACATTAGTCATGCGGAAGTCGAGTGGATGTGCAGTGGCCAGTTCGTCCCAGGTCAGCGGCATCGACACCGGCGCGCCGGGCTCGCCGCGCGGGGAATAGGCCACGTTCAAGGTCTTGCCGCGCACGTTCATGTTGTGGTCCATGAAGATCTTGCCACTGCGCTTAGGGCACGCTCCACTCCATGGTGATGTCCTTCGGGTGCAGGCGCATGAGGTGCCGGCTGACCAGTTCGGAGACGTGCGCGCGCGGCGTCGAAGTCGAGCGTGCGCTTGATCGGCACGAACACGTGCAGGCCGGTCTTGCCCGAAGTCTTGACGATGGGCTCCAGCGCCATGCCCTGCAGCAGCTCGCGCAGGGCGAAGGCGATCTCCTTGCCCTTCTCGAAGGCGACGGTGTTGAGCTCGGGTTCCGCGCCCGGCGCTTCCTTGCCGGAATAGATGTAGGGGTCGATGTCGAAGACGACGTAGTCGGGGTAGTTGAGGACCGACGCTTCCAGCGCTTCGAGCGAGCTGGCGTAGTCGGTGGACTTCGATTTTGCATCGGGCCCCGGCCTGCGCGCGCGAATGCCAGACGTGGAATTCCAGCGTGCCCGACTGCGCCAGCCACAGCAGCGTGGGCAGGTTGTTGCACAGCAGGTACTCGTGCTCCTCGTCCTTGTGCTCGGAGATACACGGTGACGGTTTCGGCGAAGCCGGACGCTCCTGCGGTCCAGTGCTTCTGGAAGAAGCGCTGGCCGTGGATGCCGTCGGGCATGCGGATCATCGTCAGCGGGCGATCGGCGAGGTGCGGCAGCATCAATGGCGAGACCTGGGCGAGGTAGCGCAGCAGGTCGCGCTTGGTCAGCGCCGGTTGTTGCAGCGCTTCGTCGGCGGGCCAGTAGACGCGGTCGAGGTGGGTGAGGCGGATGCGGTGAGGGCCGGCTGGCGAGTTCGAAGGTGTTCTTGCGGGTTGTCGAGCTGCGTCGAGGATGTCCTCGATTTCGCCGCTTCGATGTGCCCCCGCCCCGACCCTCGCCCCGCGAGCGGCGGGAGCGGAGCTTCCCGGTGCGCGTCGCCGCGCTTGCGGGGGAAGGATTGGGATGGCGGTCGTTCTCACCGTCTTGGGATCGATGTCGTCGCGCAGTCGCAGGAACACCGGTGCACGCAGATGAGCCATCGTCTGTCCACTGCTGGAAATTCACTTCGGCGACCAGTTCTGGCTTCACCCAGGTGACGGGCCCGTTGACCTCCGGCTTCTCGGCTGAACGGGCAAGCTGCGCGTGTGCAATGGCTCCAGGCGCTTCTTCACCTGCTCCAGCGTGCGATCGTCGAACCCGGAACCAACATGCGAGGCATAGCGCAGCTGGTCGTCGTCCCAATAGCCGATCAGCAACGCACCCAGCGCGCCGCGCGATCCCTTGCCTTTGATGTAGCCGCCGATGACGAAATCCGCGCTCTGCGTCGGCTTGACCTTCAACCATGAGGGCGAGCGCCGGCCGGCCTGGTACGGCTGTCCTTGCGCTTGCCGATCACGCCCTCGAAACCGCTCGCGAGCGCGGCGCTCGTGCAGCGCGACGCCGTCCTCCGCGGCATGCACGAGTTGCACGAGCGGCGAGGGCAGCAGGCATTGCGCCAGGTAGCGTCGCCGGTCGCGATAGGGCGCCTTGCGCAAGTCGATGCCCTCGAAGTACAGCAGGTCGAAGGCGAAGAAGAGCGTCGGCGTGTTGCGGTCGGCAGCCGCGATGTCGCGCTCGTTCTTCAGCTGGAAGCGGTTCTGCAGCGCATTGAACGACGGCTTGCCGTCTGCGTCGAAGGCGACGATCTCGCCATCGAGGATCATGCCGTCCGCCGCCTGCTGGCGCAGTTCCTCGGCAAGCGCGGGAAAGGTGCGCGGCCAGTTCGAGCCCACGCCGCGAACGCAGGCGGATGCCGCGCTCGTCGATGAACGCCATCACGCGATAGCCGTCGAGCTTGGGCTCCCACGACCAGTCCGGATGGTTGAACGGCGCGTCGCCGATTCGGCCAGCATCGGCTCGAGCTTCTCCGGCATCGGCGCTGGCCGTGCCCGTCGGGCGCGAGCTGCGACGCCGGGATGCGATGCGCGGGCACGACCTTGAGGTCCTTCACGGCGACGCCGGAGAGCACCGAGCGGTCCTGCGTGGTGACATCCGCCGTCGTCACGAAGCGGTCCTTGTGCTTGATCAGCAACCAGGTCTTCGCATCCTTGGTGCGCACCAGCGCGAACGAACCCTTCAGCTTCTCGCCGCGCAGCTGGATGCTGAGCTTGCCGGCGGCGATGCCTTCGCGAACCCGCCGCTCCGCTTCGGCGCGATCATGGAACCAGATGCCGCCTTCGTCCGGGCTGTAGACGCCGCAATCCCACACGATCACCTCGCCCGCGCCGTACTGCTTGGGCGGAATCACGCCCTCGAACGAGCCGTAGTCGTACGGATGGTCCTCGACGAACACCGCGAGGCGCTTGTCGTTCGGATCGAGTGAAGGCCCCTTGGGCACCGCCCACGACTTCAGCACGCCGTCGCATTCGAGCCGGAAGTCGTAATGCAGCTGCCGCGCCGCATGCTGCTGCACGACGAACAGCAGCGGCCCGGCGCCGTGGACCGGTACGACCGGCGCCGGTTCGGGCGTGGCTTCGAAGCGGCGCTTGGCGGAGTATTCGCTGAGCTTCGCCATGTCGATTCGGACAGGTCAGGCCGATGCTGCCGGCCAGTTGCAGGGCCAGTTGTCGGACGGGTCGAGCCGAAGCCCAAACCCATCATCGGCTCGGAGAGCATCGGCACAAGCGGGGAGCAGTCGGTTACGCATACGAGTATGCCCGCCAACGTGAAAGGAACGTGGCTCCGGTCATTGGCCAAGTCCGACGAACGGTCTGCGGCCGGCGGCGCCAAGATCCAGTGGCCTGGTCGCATCGCCGAATGACGTCACGTTAACAAGAGCGTTGGCATCGTGAATGGGGTTTCGTCGGGCCAAACAGAACCCCAGGCATGGAATTGTCGAGCGAGGCCTAAGCGCGATTCAAGTTGAAAGCCGCGGTACCGATCCTATCCCTCACCACGGGGAAACTCATGGCGCATAAAGAACACGACTTCATGCCGGTCTCGGCCGAGTTGCCTTCGGTCGAGTTGACGTCGGAAAGGCAACGGCTGTTCCTGCGCTACTTCACTGCGACCTTGGTTGATCTGGTGGTGCTGAATCTGTTCGACGAGTACTCGGATCGCGTCTACGTCTCCTCGTTCACGGTCTCCCTGTTCGCCGCGCTGCTGCTGCAGATCCTGCTGAAGCTGACGATCGCCGCCGAGCACTATGTCGCCGCGTTCTTCAAGGCCAGGCCCGGCGGGTTCATGACCTTCATGCGCTGGTTCGGTGCCTGGGTCGTTCTGTTCGGTTCCAAATTCGTGATCCTGGAAGCGCTCGACTTCGCGTTCGGAGACAGCGTGCGATTCGAGGGCCGTTTCCACGGTCTGATTGTCCTGATCGTCGTGGTCGTGGTGATGCTCGTCGTCGAGGAGTTGATCGTGCGGTTCGTCCGCCGGCTCGCCTGAACATTGGAGTCGACGTGGCGCGAAGTTCCTAGCAGCTCAACCGATTTCTGATCGATCAAATCGCGGCCGTCGCAGACGCCCGGAGGATTCCCAGATGAACGTAGATCAGTCGACGTTTCGCAAATTTCTGCGACAGGACCTGACGGAGACGGTGATCCGGATCGCGCTGGTCGCCTTCCTCGTGTACTTCTGCGTGCGCGTGTTCATGCCGTTCGCAAGTCTCGTCATCACCGGCCTGATCCTGGCCATCGCGCTTTATCCCCTGTACGTGCGCGTTGTCCGTTGGTTCGGAGGCAAACGGGGGCTCACCGCCACCGCGCTGGTGCTGACCAGCCTGCTGCTGCTCGGGATACCGCTGGTGCTGCTTGGAAATTCGCTTGCCGGCCAGGTGACAGATCTCTACCACTCCGTCGAGAACCATACGCTGGCCATCAAGCCGCCCAATCCCAAGATCGCCGAGTTGCCGATCGTCGGCGACAGGATTTACAACGCATGGAACGACGCGGCTGCCAACCTGCCGGCGTACGTCAAGGAGAACAAGGAAGTGATCAAGGACTACACGCGCAAGGCGCTGGCGATGGTGGCCGGCGGCGCGTTGGCCGTCCTGGCTTTCCTGGCCGCGCTCGCGGTGGCCGGGATCATGATGGTCTACGAGGGTCCGGTACCCGCAGCTTCGAGCGCATCATGGTGCGGCTGACCGATCCGGAGGGCGGACCCAAGCTGCTGCACCTCGCGGTCGCTACCGTCCGATCCGTGGCAGTGGGCGTGGTAGGCGTGGCCTTCATCCAGGCCATCCTGCTCGGCGTAGGCTTCCTGCTGGCGGGCATTCCTGGGGCCGGTGTGCTGGCGCTGCTGACGATGTTTCTGGGCATCCTGCAATTGCCGGCGCTGCTCATCTCGCTGCCCGCGGTGGCGTACCTGTGGGCGGCAGGCGACGGCTCCACGACCATGAAGATAATCTTCAGCATCTACCTGGTCATCGCCGGCATGGCCGACAACGTGCTCAAGCCGCTGCTGCTCGGCCGCGGCGTGGATGTGCCGATGCTGGTGGTGCTGATCGGTGCGATCGGCGGCATGGTGCGGGCGACGTCGAGCTGAGCTGAGAGCTGGTTGCCGCCGGGGATGACGAACTGCGGCGGCAGCTCGACCCGGTCCATGTAGCGGTCGATCGCCTCCTCCATCTCGGCAACCATCTCCTCGGTGGTGCGGCTGACGCCGTCTTCCAGTCGCTCGGCTGCCTCGGGCGCGGTCGCCAGCTCGGCGCCGGCGACGAAGATGTCGTTCTGAAGGCGAAGCAGGTCGGCGGCGAGCTCGGCATGCTCAGGGCCACAGAGCGCCCGGGCAACGCCGAGCTGCGAGCAGGCTTCGTCGAGGGCGCCGTAGGCCTCGGTGCGGCCGTGGTGCTTGGGGACGCGGCCGCCGTACCAGAGTGAAGTGGTGCCGTCGTCACCCTTCTTCGTGTAGATCTTCACCACACGCCCATCCTAAGGGCGCTCCGACTCAGCCGACCGGATTGAAAACGAGTCCGGTCAAGACCTTGGGGAAGAAGTAGGTCGACTTCGGCGGCATGTTCTCGTCGCTCTCGCAGATCGCGCGCACCTGGTCGACCGGGATGGGGCGCAGGATGAAGGCGAGGTCATAGGTGCCGTTCTCGAGCAGGGAGAGCGAGTCCTCGACACTCTTCGAGTAGCCAAGGCCGCGCTTGGCGAGGATGTCGTCTTCGCTCAGGCCGGCGATCCCCTTCAGCACCAGGGTCTCGAGGATCGCTGCGTCGAGACGGCGGTAGGCCTCGGGCTTGCCGGCGAGCTGGTCGTCGAGGGCGGCGACGGCGCTGTCCTTGAGCCGCAGGCGGAAGGCCTTTTTGTGGAAGGAGTCGTAGAGGCCGAAGACGCCGGCGCCCTCCTCACCGAGCGGGTCGAGCTGCTCGAGCGGCACCTCCGTTGCATCGAAGAGCTCGCGCAGGCCCTCGCCGAGGCGGCGCTGGCGCTCGGGGTCCTCGCGCAGGCCGGAGAGCAGGCGGTGGGTGGGGAAGACGGTCAAGCCCGGGTCGTCGAGCCCGGTCAGCGCCATCAGGGTGAAGTTGTGGTCGCCTTCGCCGCCGACCTCGTCGCGGTAGGCGATCGCCGTCTCGTAGCGATGGTGACCGTCGGCGATCAAAAGCTGGGCGCCGCCGAGCAGCTCGGTCACCTGAGCGTGGATCGCGGGGTCGCCGACCCGCCAGACCTTGGTCACCGTGCCGCCTTCGTCGGTCGCTTCGCCCCAGGGCTGCTCCGCCTCGACTGCTGGAGCGACCAGTGGCCAGGCGTCCTTGGTGCTGAGCGAGAAGATCGGCGAGAGGTTGTGCTTGGTGGCGTGGGTGAGGTCGAGGCGGTCTTTCTTCGGCCCCGGCAAGGTGCGCTCGTGGGGCAGGACTTGGCCGGCGGAGAAGTCCTCGACTCGGACGCGGGCGAGGATGCCGTGGCGGGTACGGGGGGTGCCGTCGGGGCCGATGTAATCCTGGGTCATCGCCCAGATCGCCGGCTCGGCGTCGGCGACGAGCGCACCGGCCTCCCGCCACTCGTCCATCAGCCGTGCAGCCCGCTCGTAGGGGTCGTCCTCAGTCTGTTGGGGGCCGGTCTCGCCGTAGGGTTTCGGCAGGTCGATCGCCACCGCGTTGTAGGGGGAGCGCTCAAGCAGCTCTTCCCGCATGCCGGCGTCGATCACGTCATAGGGCGGCGCCGCCACGTCCTGCAGCGAACCGACCATGCCAAGGTCGTAGTGGGTCGCATGGATTGGGCGCACGTCGGCCATCGGGCGGAACCTAACGATTGCGGTGCGCACGCGTCGCGACGCCGCCGTGGCTCTAAGATCGCTCGAGCGGGGCGTGGCGCAGCCTGGTAGCGCGCGGCCTTTGGGTGGCCGAGGTCCCCGGTTCGAATCCGGGCGCCCCGATTTGAAGTGGCTCGGGATCACTGTCGCATCGGTGGCTTTCGGGCTGCCGCCGATCGCGTTCGCCGTTGCCTAGTGCTCGTGCAGGGCCATGCCGGTATCGCCTACTTCGAGGCGGTTGCCCAGATCATTCCGATCGTGATCCTGGCGTTGGCGATTGAGCTGCGCTACTTCTCGCCCGGTCGCCGGCCCCCCGCGACGCTGGGCCTGCTCTTCCGCGACCCTGTTCGGGCGCGGGTTGTCGCCGCTCTCTACGCGGCGGCGACCCTGCTCGCGCTCGTCTTCAGCGAGGCGATCGCGCTCTGGGTCCTGGCCGAGGGAAGCTCGAACCAGCTGCAGCTGAGCATCACTACGGCCGGTCTGACTGCGGGGGCGGTCGCCCTGGTGGTGGCGATCTTGCTGCCGGCCGGCGAGGAGACGGATCGGTGACGGTCCCGGCCGAGCATCGAGCTTTTGCGGGCGAGGTCGCGGTGGCGAAAGCGCAGGATCCTATGCCGACGTTCGCGGTACTCGCGGAGACGACGGGCCTCCCGGTGGAGGACATCGTTCATTACTGGCTTGCGCCGCGCAGCTGACGCTGGACGCTTGTCCATTCACGAATTCCCTGGAAATAACCGATATGGCGGCCATGGAGAGCCATCTAGGAAGCCCGCGGCGCCGGGAACGGGTCGTCTTCGAAACCGACCGGCATCTCATCGTCGGTGACGTGACCCTGCCACCGGAGGGCTATCAGAGCCGTTTTTCGGACGCGGTGAACCGGCCCGAGGTTGCCTTCATCCCACTGCTCAATGTCGAGATCAGGCCGCTGGCTGGCGGAGAGGCCGTCCAGCATGACTTCATCGTCGTCTCCAAGCAGCACATAAGACTCGCCTTTCCAGTCGACGAAGGACCGCGCTGAGGTCGTTTTAGGCGGTCTGCTCGCGCCGCCGCTTGCCGCCGGCGAAGGCGCCGATATCGATCAGGAAGGCGGCGATGACGATGAACCACTCGAAGCCGAGCACGCCGTTCGATGAGGACCACATCGCCGCGTAGGCCAGCGTCGTCCAGGGCAGTAGGAAGAAGCCGAGCAAGGGGACGATCCAGCTGTCGAAGGCACGGCTGAGCAGGTCGCTGAAGAGGAACAGCACGAACAGCGCCAAGCGCGGCGAGATCAGGGCGAAAAGAAGAGCCAGGCAGCCGATCAGGCAACGCTACCCTTTGTGAGTGCTCTGGAACCGTCAGAAGAGTGAGAAGCCGGCGCCGGAGGAGGCGCTTCCAGGCCGCAGCGAACCGGCCTTCGAGGTGCCCGGGCGTCACGCCGTACTCGATACGCCGTTGAAGCCGCCCTTCCCCGAGGGGCTAGAGGCCGCCTACTTTGCGCTCGGTTGTTTCTGGGGAGCGGAGCGGCTCTTTTGGGTGCTCGACGGTGTCTACACGACCGCGGTCGGCTACATGAACGGGACCACTCCGAACCCGACCTATGAGGAGGTCTGCTCGGGCCGGACCGGTCACGCCGAGGCGGTGCTGGTCGTCTTCGATCCGAACCAGGTCGCCTATGTGGACCTGCTCAAAGTCTTCTTCGAGGAGCACGATCCGACCCAGGGGATGCGCCAGGGCAACGACGTCGGCACCCAGTACCGCTCTGGCATCTACCTCACCGGGGACGCGCAGAAGGCGACGGCGGAGATGGCGCGCGATGCCTACGACGAGGCATTGCGTGCCGCCGGCCATGAGCCGATCACGACTGAGGTCGAGCCCGCCGGGCCCTTCTACTACGCCGAGGACTACCACCAGCAGTACCTGCACAAAGTGCCGAACGGCTACTGCGGTCTCGCCGGCACCGGCGTCTCCTGTCGCATCCCTGCTGCCGCCGCGGATTAGCTAGCTCGCGCGCCCGCCGCGCCGAATAGCATTCCGCGACCTTGACCCCCTCCCTGGGCTCCTACATCGGCGGCTGCCTGGCGACGATCGGCATCGTTGCGGCGCTCGCCCTCGGCGGCTACTGGCTGCGGCGTTGGATCGTGCCCGAGTTCTCCGGCGCGCTCGCCCGCCTCGCCGACGCGACGCTCGCGGTGGCGCTGCTGATCCTGGCGCTGCAGCTGCTCGGCTCGCTCGAGATCCTCACCGTCGGCTGGACGATCGTCGTCAGCATCGCGATCGGGCTCGGCGCCGCGGCGCTCGGCTGGACGATGGCGCCCTCGCAAGAGCGCGAGGTCGGCGCCCCGCAGGTGCAGACGGCGGCGCTGCTGATTGCGCTCGGCGTCGCCTCTTGGGTCGTCGCCGAGTGGACTTTCCCCTCTCAGCTCGCGCTCGACAACGGCATGTTCGGCGGCGATACGACCTGGTACCACATGCCTTTCTCGGGCCGGATCGCGCAGGAGGGGACGACGCTGCCGCTCCACTACACCGATCCGCTGCGGCTCGCCGCCTGGTTCTACCCCGGCAGCTCCGAGCTGGTCCACGCCGCACCGATCGTCCTCTTCAAGAGCGATTGGCTCTCGCCACTGATCAACATGATCTGGCTCTCGATCGCGCTGCTTGCCGCCTGGTGCGTCGGCCGCCCCTACAAGGTCGGGCCGGCGACGCTCGTCGCCGGGGCGCTGGTCTTCTCGGCCGGGGTGATGATCGAGACGCAGCCGGGGGAGGGGCGCAACGACATCATGGGGCTCGCCTTCCTGCTCGCCTTCGCCACCTTCCTGATCAACGGCCACCAGCGTCGTGCGCCGACCGCCGGGGCGGTGCAGGACGCGCCCGAGCGCGACGCGCCGCTGCTCGATAAGGGGCCGCTGATCCTCGCCGGGGTCGCCGCCGGACTGGCGGTCTCGGTCAAGCTGCCCTTGCTGGCGCCGGTCGGTGCGATCGCCGTCGGGATGGTCGTGGTCAGCGGCGCCGGGCGCCGGCTGATGACGGCGGCGGCGATCGGGATCCCGGCCTTCATTGTCGGCGGCTATTGGTACCTGCGGGCGGCGATCATCACCGGCGGCAACCCGATCCCGCAATCGAAGTGGGGGCCGCTGAACCTGCCGCGGCCCGACCAGCTGCCACTCGATCCACGCCCCCGCTTCGCCGTGGCCGACTACCTCACCGACCCGACCATCTACCGGCGCTGGTTCTTCCCCGACCTGAACGACGCGCTCGGCCCGCTCTGGCCGCTAATCCTGATCATGGCCGTCGCCGCCGCGGTCTTCATCGCCGTGCGCTCGCGCAATCAGATCCTGCGGGTGATCGCTGCCGCCGCGCTTTTGACCGCGGCCGTCTATCTCTTCACGCCGCTCACCGCGGCGGGCCAGGACGGTTCGCCGACGGGCTTCTTCACCAACACCCGTTACCTGATGCCGGGCCTGCTCCTGGCGCTGACGCTGGTGCCAATCGCGCGGCCCTTGCGGGCCCCCGACTCGCGTGCCTGGCAGACGCTGCTCTTCCTGGTCGCCGTCTATGCGATCACGGTGTTGACCACGCCGCGCTGGTACCCGGACTACATAGTGGGGACGGTCTTCCTCACCCTGGCCTTGGTTTGGGCCCCGGCTGCACTCGGCCTGCTGCGCGGCCGCCGCAGGGTCAGCCGCGGCTACGTCGCGGCGGTTGCCGGCGTTGTCCTCCTGTTTGCCGTGGTCCTCGGCCGCGCCCAGGAGGTCCAGTACTACAACCATCACTACCAACGGACCGATGCGTTCCTGCAGGACGGCGGACCGAAGGAGGCTTACACCTTCGCCCACAATCAGCACGGGGCGAGGATTGGGATCGCCGGTTCGGGCGAGATCTTCTTCGGCCAGTACGGCTTCTACGGCGCCAACCTCGACAACTACGTCCAGTACATCGGCGTCGAGGGGCCGGACGGGGAGTACCGCCTGGCGACCACCTGCCGCCAGTTCCGCCACGTTGTCAACGAGGGCGATTACGACTTCCTGATCACGAGTAAGGCGACGCAGGACTCGCCCGAGGCCGACTACTGGTATCCGGTCTACGCCTGGTTGAAGACCGACCCGGCGCTGGAACCAGTGCTCGAAGAGCCCAACATCACCCCACAGCCCGACTACGTCTTCAAGGTAAAGGGAGAGCTCGACGAGACCTGCGCCGACGTCGGCGCAGGCTGACGCTGCACGTTCCCTCAGACCGCAGCGAGGGCGTGGTCGCGGACCAGCGTTGCAGCGCGCTCGGGCTTCTCCCACCAAAACATGTGGCCGACCCCCTCCAGAAGCTGGGGCTCGACCGCGAGCAGCGAGGCGATCTGGATCCCGTTGTCGACCATCAACAGGCGATCGGCGGTGCCGTGGATGACCTGGGTCGGGACGGAGAGCTGACTCAGGCGCGTGCTGGTGTCGTGCGCGGCGATCGCCTGCATCTGCTGGAAGATCACGTCTTTGGGCGCCTGCAGGGCGACCGCCATCTCGCGGAAGGCGGCGTAACGGCTCTCCTCGGCGCGGAAGTCGGGGGAGAGGTTGATCTCCCACATCGCCCGCAGCACCTGCCCGCGGTCGCCGGAGGCCATCGCCGCCCCCAGCATGCGCAGATCCTCATCAGCCATCAGCTTGCTCTGCGGCCCGCCGCAGTAGGTCGCGCCCAGGCTCAGCGTGCGGATCCGCTCGGGGTGCGACAGCGCCAGCTCCTGGGCGATCATCCCGCCCATCGAGATGCCGAGGACGTGGGCATGCTCGAGGTCGAGTGCGTCGAGCAGCGCCAGGACATCATCGGCCAGGTCGACGATCTCGAAGGGCAGCTTGGCCTGCCCCGACAGTCCCATCCCGCGGTTGTCGAAGACGAGGCATTCGAAGCTCTGCTCGAGCGGGGCGAGAAAAGGCCGGCCCCAGGCCATGTGCGTCGCGCTCATGCCCTGGATCAGCAGCATCGGCTCGCCCCTCCCGGTGCGCAGGTAATGAAGCTCGGTGCCTCCTGCATCGACGCTTGGCATCGAGGGCGATGGTACGCAAAGCGGCTTGCCAGGGCCGTAATCTAGGCGGACCCGCCCCCGTAGCTCAGTTGGACAGAGCAACGGCCTTCTAAGCCGGAACCCTGAAAGTGCGCTTTTCCGTCGTTCCTTGGCTTAATAAAGCCAAAAGCAGATCGTAAACGACCCGCCAAAGACAGCGCCTAGAGCCTGGTAGGAACGCAGGTAGGAACAAATCCCGCTAAGATCGTCTCTGCGATGGCCGTCAAGCTCGCCGAGATCGGCACCGACCACCTCGGTCGTCCTTTGCCAAAAGGCGTCTACGGTTGCGCCACTCCGAGGGGCGAGATTGTCAGCTACAAGGTGCGCTGGCGCGAGGACGACGAGAACGGCGTCAGGCGACAGCGCTCCAAGTCGTTTGGCGGCAAGCGGCTCGGATCACTGGATCGGGCCTTGGCGGCGGCGATCGCCTACGCCGAGGAGGTGTCGAAGATCATCGAAGCGCGGGGCGCCGTGGCGAAGGTCGATGCCGCCGCTGCGATGACTGTCGAAGAGGTCTTCAAGGAGTGGTTGGTCGGTCGCGCGGCGACGCTCTCCCCTCGCTATGGGGAGGACTCCGTTCGCGTCTGGGATCGCGACATCGCCACCCGGCCAATTGCCGCCGTGCGCCTCGACCGGCTCTCGCAGGACCCCGCGATCATTGCCCGGTTTCAGGACGCGCTGGTGCGCGACGGCCTGGCGGTCTCGCGACGGCGCAACGCTCTCAAACTCTTGCGCGCGGTACTGCGTTGGGGTCGCCGCCGGCACCCCGGCGCGCTCAGGGTCGAGTTCTCCGGGCTCTTCGAGCTTCCGCCGCAGCAGCGAAAGCGCCTCCCCTACGCCGCCGACGCCGTGGGCGTCGAGCGGATCATCGAGGCGATCCTCGGGCGCCCGGCCCGCGATGACCTGCGGCCGATCCGCGACGCCGCCTTTGCGGCAGCGATGGGCTACACGCTCGCCTCACGTCCCTCGGAATGGCGGCTCTCGGCTACCTGGGCGGACCTGCGCTCCGACACGGTGGAGCTACAGCGCGGCGCCGAAGCGGACCCCGAGGACATCCCCGGCTTGAAGCGCGGCGCCCACGTCGCCTTGCTGCTCTCCGGCGCCCGCGATCGAATCGCCGCATACCGCGAGGCGCTTGAGGAGCGTTTCGGCCCGCAGCCGCCCAAAGGCCTTGTCTTCCAGGTCATCGACGAGGACGGGCCGGTCTGGCTCACTCCCGGGGACGGCGGCCCGGCGGTGCCGCTTGCGATGAGTCTCGACGCCTACAACCGCTGGGTCGCTCGGGTCTGGCGCCCCGCCCGGGCCGTCGCCGCACAGGCGCCGGACGCCCCCGCGGGGCTCGCGACGATGAACTTCTATGACCTGCGCCACACGATCATCTCGATGGCGCTGCACTCGACCCTGGTGATGGGGCCGCACGGGATGTATCTCCATCCGCTCGCCGGCTGGGCCGCGCACGACATCCAAACCTTGCAGCGCTACTACGCTCACTTCATTGCTCGCTACCAGGGCAAGGAGCCGATCGACCTAGAGCAGGAGTGCGCCCGGGCGCGGGCGCAGGTTGCGGCGAGGCCGTTCAAGCCCGCCGAGCGCCCGCCGAGCCCGCAGCGTGCCGCCGCACGTCGTCGCCAAGAGCGCCGCCGCGCTGCAGCCGCGCCCGCGCGGAGTTGAGCAGGGCGAGGTTGTCGCTGTCCCTTGCAGGGGCAACCCGCCCCTCCATGTCGAGGCGCTTACGCGGGGCGTCGGGTTGGTCTCCCTGCTCGCGAAGAGGCGGGGCGGCAGCGCTCCTCGCCAGCATCCAACGGCGCAGGTCGTCGTAGCGGATGCGGACCCCCCGCCCATTGCCGTCGCGGTAAGCCAACAGCGCGCCTGCGCGGTAAGCGCGGCGGATCGTGCGAACGCTGCGGCCAGCCAGCATCGCGGCTCTGGCAGGGGTCAGAAGTTCGTCCTCATCGTTGACTCGCTGTGTCTCGGGCTGGCGGTCGAGCTGGGAGGATCGCTCCCGACCTTCGCGCTTGCGCGGCGCTCCGCGGCGGTCCGCGTCGAGCCTTCGGTCCGCTGGCGCGAGCTTGCCCGGACGTGGTCTCATCCCTGCCCCTCTTGGGCAGCACACTCGCTGCCAGGATGTGCAGCTTCGTCGTCCCGTTTCTCTTCGGCCTCACCCTCGCCGAGCCAGTTGACCTTCCGGTCGGGCTCCGCGACCGAGCGGAAGATCGGCGCGAAGGGGCCACGGCGCTTCAGGTCATCGAGCAGGCAGAAGGAGATCGTCACCCCGTAGGCGCGTTCGAGCTGCGGATCGCTGCCGAGCAGCATCAGCGCCACCTGGCGCCTGCGGGTCAGCGCCTCGCGCGAGCGGCCCGCCAAGACACAGATGATCGGCGGGAAGCGGGGATAGTGATTGCGCCACAGAATCTCGGCCCGGTTGAACTGCGCGTAGCGGACCAGCTCGGAGACGAGTCGGTCGACCGAGAGCGTCGCGCGGTCGAGCTCGATGAAGCGCTGCTCGACAGCGGTATAGCCATCCTCGAGGAGCAGGTAGGTCAGCACCGCGTCGGCGAACAGCGTGCGACGGGAACGACCGCGCCCGCGGTTGAGCGGGTGGGCGACCTCGTGGCGCCAGGCAAGCGGGCCGAACTCATCGCCGCGCTCCCTCGCCGCTTCGAGGAAGCCGATCCCGACCTCGTTGACGGCGAAGGTGTGATGGCGCAGCGGCCCCGCCGCTTCCCTTGGGCCGAGCAGCTTCGGGCGCTCGCCCAGCTCGCCGACCTCGACGGCGAGATCGGCGCCGGCCTCGCTCAAGAACCACAGGCGCCGGGGAGCGCTGCGCGCCTCGACGTGGCCGATCAACCCCGCTCGCTCCAGGTCGGCGAGGAGCTGCTGGGTGCGGCGCAGGCCGCGGCCGGGAAGGTGGATCGCGTGGACCTGTGCGGTGGAGAGGACGCGATGCTCACCGAGCGAGGCGATGACCTCGATCGTCGCCTCGGGCAAAACGACGCTGGCCGTCCGATTCACGCGAGCCTCCAAGCTCGCGGGCGTTCGACGCCGGAGCGCTGCGAAGCCAGCGCGGAGGCGATCAGCCGCTGCCTCGCCAGCGCCGAGGCGATCGCGGTCGCGCCAAGTGCGATCGGTGCCGTCGAGCCGGCGAAGCGTTGTGGAGCCAGCGCGGAGGCGATAGCGCAGGCGCCGAGAGCGAGGGGCGCGAAGAAGGAGATCTCGGGCTCGATCGGGGTGCCACGGTTCCGCTTGATGTTTCGACCTGGAGGTTGCGTAGAGATGTCGCCAAACCGCCAAGCCCGCAAAGCGCACTGGGATTGGCGCTTGCGGGCCTTCGGCTCGATCGAACGGTGCAGCCATAGGTGAAAGGACAAGCGCAGGCACAGGCGAAGCGCCAGGCGAAGTGCCGACAAGCCTCGGTTCCCTGCAAGTTGCTGTCTGTCTTCCGACCCGCACGCCTGTCCCACACACGAACCAGCGGCGGCGAGCGCCACCCCGAAAAGGCCATGTCCGCCAGGGCGAAAAAGGCGTCCGATAGGCCCGAAAAGGCGTCCGGCAGGTGTCCGGCAGGCACCTTTTCGTGACCGCAAATACACGCTGACTCGGCCCCCTGGCGGCCATGTCCGCAAATCGTTTTCGGCTCCGCAGAGCCAAGTTGAAGATGACCGCAGATTTAGGTTCTGCGAAGGGGAAGAGAGATACAGAGGCAGATTGCAAATCAGAGAGCCAGCCAGGGACGGACTCAGCCCCATTGCCGGCGAGAGCCGGCCAGCTGCTCCTTCGGTCGACTCTACGGCTTCGGCGACCACCTCCCCTTGCGGCAGCTCGTTCTCTGCTCCCTCGCATCTCATAACCCCTGTCCATCGAGAGGGCTTCTTGCGTCGGCTCCGCCGCCTCGACAGCAGGGTGGGACCCGAGCCGATCGGCCCTCTGTCGTCTGCGTGGTCTGCGAGATCGCGCATAGCCCTCACCAATACAGGGGGCCGAGCCGCGAAAGTGGACCCCTGAATTGGCCGAATTGGCCTGGTTGGTGCCGCCTGCTGATCCGCGAAATCGAACATTGCCCTCTGTACTACGGAGGCATGAACCTCGAAAGTGGTCCCCCCTTTCCTGGGACGGGTCGCCTTTCAGGGCACCGGCCGCGCCGATCGCCCACCTTCACGAGCAGGTAGGTGGGCGCTCGGCGCGGGCTTCGCGCTAGGTCTACTTGTTTCCGGCCGCTCGCTCGTAGGCGGCAGCGAGATCGCCGAGGTCCGCATCGAGACCGTCGACCAGGAGGCGGATCAGGAGCAGCCAGCCGGGGTTGTTCTTGCCGCGCTCGATGTCTGAGACTTGGCTCTCGGTCATGTCCGCGCCGCTGGCCGCCTCGATCTGCTTCAGCCCGCGTTTCTCCCGCAATTCCTTCAAGGCGGCGCCCAGATGAGCCAGCTCCGGCGGTGGGGTGTCGTAGTTGGCTCGGGGCACGGGCAGCACGCTGCCCGTCCGGCGTCTCTCCCACTTATGGAAAGAACGAAGTATGCTGATGCGCCGAGAAGAAGCAATCCGCGTCTCTTGAGCGGCGCGAGGGGAGGAAGATGAGGCGCAGAACACGGACAACAGACATCACAAGGGCGCTCAGCCATCCCGCTCGCCGAAGGATGCTCAGGCGACTGCACGATCATGACCGGCCATGTAGCTCGGTCGAGCTAGCGCAAGAGCTGGACTTGCCGGCGCCTTCGATCGCCTATCACCTTCGAGTCCTTCAGCTATGCAGGGTCACCAAGCCGATCAAGGGGCAAGCCGCTCTCGATCCAACGGTGCCCGGTCACCAGTCGGCCGTTTCAGAGAATCCTTGGCTCAGGGCTCGGCTCGAAGCGACCCAGGCCGAGGATGAGCCCGATCGGCCAGGAGCCGTCCGGCCCCGATGAAGGTCTCACGCAAGGCCCGGCGCGGACGCAAACGCCGGCCACGTCCCCACGGCGATCACCACAACGTTGGCGCGACTCAGGACCCATTGGTTCGAGCTCGGCGAGTCGCCTACCGACGAATGCGGCTCTCTGCGCTTGCCGGAGCTTGGACACCCGTGGAGGGCTAGCCAGTATGAACGCCCCTCGATCAACGCAAGGCGAGATGCGGGAGCGGCAGTCGTCAGCGTCCATCGGAGCTTTCGCGCAGGATGCGCTCGAACCGGCCGCCGATCTCGTCCAGTCCGACGTCGAGTCCACGAGCCACGCGCAGAAGCGTGCTGAACCGCGAGTCAACGGCGCCCCGCTCCAACTCGCCGATGCGGTTGAACTCGGTGCCCACCCGCTCCGCGAGGGCCTCCTGGGTCAGGTCAGCCTCACGGCGCAGCTCCTCGATCGCTTGCCCAAGTGCGGCGTGGGCGGCAGAGCGGGGCTTGCGGCGGCGGGGGGGAGGCATTCCGCTCGGGAGCCTTTCCCGCCACGCCCTGTTGTGTTAGCTGTACTAACGGCTAACGGCTGTCTTGATCATGGCCGCCAGCGGGCGTTGCCAAGTGACCAAACTCGATGCATTTCCGAGTCTGTAATCGACAAGACCCCAGCCGTGCCTATAGAGTGCCGCACGGGGATCGTTAGGGCCTATGGCGTCTATCCACACGCCCTGTCACCGACTTGGCGGTGTTCCAATTGACATGGGAAGGAGAGCGGGGGGCATGAAGAACGAGGGGCGGTTCGATTGGGCTGGCTTCTTTCCGAAAGGGCGCCGCGGTCAGCGTGTGCTCGCCGTCATTTGCTTCATCGTGGCCGCTCTTCTGCCGACCGGCGCGCTTGCCGATCCTCCCAGCGACGCCTTTCGCTACGTCTACGACGCCGACGGGCGGCTCAAGGCTGCGATCGACCCCGAAGGCGACACCGCCACCTACAGCTGGGACGCGGCGGGAAATCTCCTCTCGATCGGGCGCAGCTCCTCCACGAAACTCGCGATCCTGCAGCTCAGCCCGACCAAAGGCGAAGTCGGCGAGACGATCGAAATCGAGGGCACCGGCTTCTCGGAAACCCCGGCCTCGAACACGGTCAAATTCAACGGCACCGCCGCGACCGTGAAAGCGGCGACGCCGTGGTCGTTGGAGGTCGAGATCCCCGCCGAAGCGACTTCGGGCGCGGTGACCGTGCAGGCGGGAGGGGAAGGGCCGGTGACGAGTGCCCAGAGCTTCAACGTCGCCACCTCGGCGAAACCGACTATCTCCTCGCTCGAACCGACGGTGGCCGCGGCGGGCGATGAAGTGACTCTCTCGGGGTCGAACTTCGTTGAATCTCCCACCTACGACAACGTCGTTGGCATGAATGGCTCCAGGCCGGACTTGGTCTCGGCATCGGGGACTGTCATCAAATTCAAAGTCCCGACCGAAAGGCTTGGCGGTCATGTCTCGGTTGCGACCCCGCAGGGATCGAGCACTGGTCCAGATCTCTTCGTTCCACCCGCCGGTACGCCCGCTTCAAAAGTCGCGGCGACTGGCCGGGTTGTGTCGGGCGAATGGAAAACGATGACCGTCGGCTCAGCCGAATCCATCGGGCTCCTGCTCATTGACGGCGCCGCTGGGCAACGAGTCTCTTTGCTCTCCAAAGAAAGCGCCTTTGCGGGAACGATGAAATTTCTCAGCCCGTCGGGAGCTCAGCTGGGCTCAGCCAGCATCCCGAAAAGCGGAGAAGGGGCGCTTGGCCCGGTGACCATGCCTGTTTCGGGCACCTACACGATCGTCCTCGACCCAAATGAAGCGCAGACGGGCAGCGTCAAAGTAAAGACGACTGTCTTTGAAGATGTGACCGGCTCGATCACCCCGAGCAAAGAAGGCGACAAAGAGTCGCCCTCGCTGCCGGTGGTCGGGCAGCGGGCGATCTACTCGATCGCCGGGACGGCCGGCCAGCGGATCTCGGTCAAAACCTCCAACTCGACCTTCAACGGCTACTACGACCTGATCCTGCGCAACACCTCCGGCGGCCAGATCGACCTCAAGTGGTGGTGGGCGACGAACAGCGGCTTCTGGAAGACCTTCGAACTCCCGAGCACCGGCACCTACACGCTGGAAGTCGACCCCGAGAGCACCTACACCGGCTCGGTCGACGTCACCGTCTACGACGCCCCCGACATCACCGGGCAGACGATCACGCCGAGCACCGGCGGGGAATCGAAAACCTTCTCGGTCGAAGTGCCCGGCCAGCGCAACCTGATCACCTTCGCCGGGACCAAAGATCAGCGGATCTCCCTCACCGGCACCGAAGCGACCTTCAGCGGCACCTTCAAAGTGATGCGGCCCAACGGCTCGGAACTCGCCAGCAGCTTCGGCGGCCTCAGCTCCGTCCACGATCCGGTCGCCCTCCCCGAAACCGGCACCTACACGATTCACCTCGAAGGATCTGAAGGCCAGACCGGCAGCGTCAAAATCACCGCCGTCGAACACCTCATCGGCTCGATCACCCCGAGCAAAGAAGGCGACAAAGAGTCGCCCTCGCTGCCGGTGGTCGGGCAGCGGGCGATCTACTCGATCGCCGGGACGGCCGGCCAGCGGATCTCGGTCAAAACCTCCAACTCGACCTTCAACGGCTACTACGACCTGATCCTGCGCAACACCTCCGGCGGCCAGATCGACCTCAAGTGGTGGTGGGCGACGAACAGCGGCTTCTGGAAGACCTTCGAACTCCCGAGCACCGGCACCTACACGCTGGAAGTCGACCCCGAGAGCACCTACACCGGCTCGGTCGACGTCACCGTCTACGACGCCCCCGACATCACCGGGCAGACGATCACGCCGAGCACCGGCGGGGAATCGAAAACCTTCTCGGTCGAAGTGCCCGGCCAGCGCAACCTGATCACCTTCGCCGGGACCAAAGATCAGCGGATCTCCCTCACCGGCACCGAAGCGACCTTCAGCGGCACCTTCAAAGTGATGCGGCCCAACGGCTCGGAACTCGCCAGCAGCTTCGGCGGCCTCAGCTCCGTCCACGATCCGGTCGCCCTCCCCGAAACCGGCACCTACACGATTCACCTCGAAGGATCTGAAGGCCAGACCGGCAGCGTCAAAATCACCGCCGTCGAACACCTCATCGGCTCGATCACCCCGAGCAAAGAAGGCGACAAAGAGTCGCCCTCGCTGCCGGTGGTCGGGCAGCGGGCGATCTACTCGATCGCCGGGACGGCCGGCCAGCGGATCTCGGTCAAAACCTCCAACTCGACCTTCAACGGCTACTACGACCTGATCCTGCGCAACACCTCCGGCGGCCAGATCGACCTCAAGTGGTGGTGGGCGACGAACAGCGGCTTCTGGAAGACCTTCGAACTCCCGAGCACCGGCACCTACACGCTGGAAGTCGACCCCGAGAGCACCTACACCGGCTCGGTCGACGTCACCGTCTACGACGCCCCCGACATCACCGGGCAGACGATCACGCCGAGCACCGGCGGGGAATCGAAAACCTTCTCGGTCGAAGTGCCCGGCCAGCGCAACCTGATCACCTTCGCCGGGACCAAAGATCAGCGGATCTCCCTCACCGGCACCGAAGCGACCTTCAGCGGCACCTTCAAAGTGATGCGGCCCAACGGCTCGGAACTCGCCAGCAGCTTCGGCGGCCTCAGCTCCGTCCACGATCCGGTCGCCCTCCCCGAAACCGGCACCTACACGATTCACCTCGAAGGATCTGAAGGCCAGACCGGCAGCGTCAAAATCACCGCCGTCGAACACCTCATCGGCTCGATCACCCCGAGCAAAGAAGGCGACAAAGAGTCGCCCTCGCTGCCGGTGGTCGGGCAGCGGGCGATCTACTCGATCGCCGGGACGGCCGGCCAGCGGATCTCGGTCAAAACCTCCAACTCGACCTTCAACGGCTACTACGACCTGATCCTGCGCAACACCTCCGGCGGCCAGATCGACCTCAAGTGGTGGTGGGCGACGAACAGCGGCTTCTGGAAGACCTTCGAACTCCCGAGCACCGGCACCTACACGCTGGAAGTCGACCCCGAGAGCACCTACACCGGCTCGGTCGACGTCACCGTCTACGACGCCCCCGACATCACCGGGCAGACGATCACGCCGACGACGGAAGGGCAGTCGATCACCTCGACCATCGGCGTGCCCGGCCAACGCGAGCTGGTGACGTTCGCCGGCACGTCCGGTCAAGTGGTGACGCTGAAAGTCGAAGAACCGATGTTCTCGGGCTTGATGACGACCTGGGCACCCTCGGGCTCGAAAGTCTCCAACAGCGAAAAAGGCTTCTCCAACGGCGGCAGCGCAAAAGCGGAAATCACGTTGCCGGCTAGTGGTACCTACACGGTGCGGCTCGAGGGGTCGGAAGGGCAGACCGGGAGCCTCAAACTGACCGCCTACCTCGGCCCGCACGTGGCCTGGCTCTCGCCCGATACTGGCACCTATGAGCTTGTCAGCTTGCCCCTTGAAACCCAGCGCGGTGGTCCGCCGCTGGCTTACTCGGACGTTCCACAGCATCGATCCGGCCATATCGAAGCCAGCACCGATAGCCGCAAGCCGGTTGAAAAGCAGAAGCGCGCCAACCACTCGGCTGCACGTCGTCATGCGGGAGAGTTGAGACGGCGCGCTGCCCGCAACCGATCACCTCTTAAGACCTCCAAGCACCGGTCCATGCGACAAGCTCGACCGAGCACGCGGGCTCATACGAGCCCGCCTCGCCCTGTGCCGTCGCGTTCGATGCAGGATTCAAATCGAAACGCGGAGACGGCGCTGCCGCCTGAGCAGAGGGGATGGAAGCCAGAGCGCACCTCCTGGTTGCCGCCGAGGAACAGCGGCGAGCGCAACTGGCTCGTCGGTCGCTCATCGAGTCCGTGGCTGGATTTGGGGCCGCTGCAGGCCAATAACGAAGCAACGGCGCTGGCCGGCCAGGTCCTCGAGGTAAATGGCGAGCCAGCCGAGGGAATCTCGGTGGCGATTGACGGGACTTCAGGCAAGGCTGAAACCGACAGCACCGGAAGATTCCTGCTCGAAGGCCTGCCGGCCGGACACCAGATCCTCCTGATCGGCGGGGAATCGGCGGCGGCGGAGGACTTCGGCACCTACGAGATCGGCGTCGACCTCGCTGCGGAGAAGACGACGGTCCTCGACTACACGATCTGGCTGACGCCGCTCGACGAGGCCGGCGACCTGGTGGTCGGTTCGCCGACTAGACATGAAGTCAGCCTGAAGACGTCACGCGTGCCCGGCCTTGAAGTGAAGATGTCCGCGGGAACCACGATCACCGATAGCGAGGGCCGCGCGGTAAAGGACCTGAACATCACGGCGATCCCTCTCGACCGGCCACCCTTCCCACTGCCTCCCTTCGTTACGGTTCCCGTCTACTTCACCGTGCAGCCCGGAGGCGCCACCCTCTCCAAGGGCGCGCGTTTCGTCTATCCCAACTGGGGCGAGCTCGCACCCGGCGAGCGGGTCGACTTCTGGAACTACGACCCGGAGGACCGCGGCTGGTACGTCTACGGCCGCGGCACGGTGACCCCTGATGGCGAGCAGGTAGTACCCGACCCCGGCGTGCGCGTCTGGGAGTTCACCGGAGCGATGGCGGTCAGCGGGCCGACGCCGCCTGGAACGGGACCGGGCATCCACGGCGCGGGAGGCGGCGATCCAGTCGACCTCCACACGGGCCTCTTCACCTACCAGAAACGCGATCTCGCCCTGCCCGACACGATCCCGATCTCGATCGAGCGCACCTATCGCCCCAACGACTCAAACTCCTACAGCTTCGGCGAAGGAGCCACGAACCTCTATGACCTGCGCCTCTGGCCGATCGTCAACTACAAAGAAGCCGATCTGATCCTTCCGGACGGCGGCCGCGTTCACTACATGCGCACGTCCCCCGGCACCAGCTGGTCGGATGCCATCTACGAGCCGACCGGCCCCGCGGGGACGTTCGAGGGATCGACGATCAAATGGAACGGCGCTGGCTGGGACATGAAACTTGCCAACGGGCTCACTCTGACCTTCGGTGGATTCGCTCCGCTTGTCGCGATCAGCGATCGGCACGGCAACAAACTGACGATCAAACGCTCGGGCGGGCAGACCGGCAACATCACCGAAATCATCTCTCCGCACGGACGCTGGGTGAAGTTCACCTACGATGGCTCCAACCGGATCACGAAAGTTGTCGATAACGGTGGCCGTGAGGTCAAATACACCTATACCTCCGGCCGCCTGACGAAAGTGGAAGCGCCGGCGGGTCGGGTCACCGAATTTGAATACGACGGCTCGGGTCGCATGAAAGCGATCGTCAACGCTCGCGGCAACAAATACCTCCAGAATGCCTACGACGCCAACGGCCGGGTCGAAAAACAGACGACGGCAGATGGAGGAGTCTTCGAGTTCGAATACGACCTGAGCGAAGGCGGGAAAGTAGAAGCGACGACGATTACCGATCCGATTGGCAACGAACGGGAAGTCGAGTTCGACGCCGAAGGCTTCCCGGTCGCGGAAACCGAAGCGCCGGGCACCGAAATCGAACAGACGACAAACTTCGAACGTCAACCCGAAACCGGCCTGGTTCTCTCTGAAACCGATCCACTCGGGCGGAAAACGGAGTTCGAATACGACAGCGTCGACAACATCACGGAAGTGACGAAGCTGGCGGGGACCGAAGACGCGGTGACGACTATCTTCGATTACGAACCGGGTACGGCCAACCTGATCGAGGCAACCGATCCCCTCGGTCACACGACCGAGTTCGATTACGGCCCCAAGGGGGAACTGCTGACGCGGATCGACGCGCTGGAAAACGGAACGAGCCTCAAATACAACACCGACGGTCAGCCGATTTCGATCACCAACCCCGAGGCAGAGGAGACCACCCTCGCCTATGAGAACGGCGACCTTGCCTCGGTGACCGACCCGCTGGGCCGGACGACCGGCCAGTTCATCGATGCCCTCGGCCGCGTCCGTGCTGTCACGACGCCCGGGGGCCAGCGCACCACTTTCGCTTACAACGACGCTGACGAGCTGACGGGGATAACGAACCCCTCCGGCGCCGAGACGGCGATCGAACGCGACAAAAACGGCAATGTCGCCTCGATCACCGATCCGCGCGTAAACGAGACGACGATGGCCTACGACGTGATGGACCGGCTTGAAGCGGAGACGAATCCGCTCGAAGACACCGCCACGCGGAGCTACGACAAAGCCGGCCATCTGATCGAAGACGTCAACCGCAACGGCGAAATCTCGGAATTCGACTACGACAACCTCGGACGTTTGGCCAAAGCTAGCTTCGGAGTTGAAGGTGAAGCTGTCGAGAGTACGATCGAATACGAATACGACGACGCTGATCGACTAATCGGCGTCGATGACAGCGTCTCAGGGGAATACGTGCTCGACTACGACGATCTCAACAGGCTCACCGAATTCAGCGGCCCGAACGGCACCGTCGCTTACCTCTATGACGACGCCGGCCGCCGAGCCTTCCTTTCGCTCCCCGGCCAGGAACCGCTCGAATACGAATTCGACGACGCGAACCGCCTGACCGGGCTCTCGCGCCCGGGTGAGGCTGTCTCGCTCGAATACGACGATGCCGACCGGCTGACCAGTCTGGTGCTCCCCAACGGGATCGAGCAGGTCTATGACTACGACAAAGCCGGCCAGGCGACCTCGATCACCTACAAAGATGGCGAAGAAGTGCTCGGCGATCTGCACTATGCCTACGACGTCAACGGCCGTACGAACGCGATCTGGGGCAGCTACGCTCGTATGGACCTGCCGGAAGCGCTTGGCACTGGGACTTACAACGCGGCCAATCAGCTGACGAAACGTGGAGAAGACGAATTCGCCTACGACAAAGACGGCAACCTGATGGAGGACGGCGCTGGCGAATATGAGTGGAACGCCCGCGGCCAGCTCACCGACATCGACGCCGCCACCGATGCCTCCTTCTCCTACGATCCCTTCGGCCGCCGCGTTTCCAAGACGATCGGCGAAACCACGACCGACGTGCTTTACGACGACGCGAACGTCGTGCAGGAATCCTCGGGCGAAGAACTGACGGCAAGCGTGCTCACGGGCTTGATGCCCGATCAGCTCTTCTCGCGCACGACCGGCGAAGGCACCGACAGCTACCTGACTGACCGTCTCGGCAGCCTGATCGCCCTCGCCAACGGCTCAGGCGAAGTCGACACGATCTATAGCTACGAGCCGTTCGGCGAATCGTCCGAAGCTGGGGAACCGAGCGACAACCCGTTCCAGTTCACCGGGCGTGACGACGACGGGACCGGGCTGATGTATTACCGCGCCCGCTACTACAGCCCGGCCCTGGCAAGATTCATCAGCGCAGACCCAGCTGGATTTGAGGGCAGCGGGCCTAATCTGTACTGGTATGCATACGGCAACCCGCTTAGCTACACCGACCCGAGCGGGGAATGCTTCCCGTGCGTCCCTAGTTTTAATCCCGTTGCACCCGTGGAAGACGGCATCGATCAGATCGGGAAGTGGGCAAGTGACGCGCCTGGAGTAGCCAGTGACATCTCAGATTTTGCTTCTGGTTCCCTCACCGAAGCCGAGTTGAAACGAGCTGCTCTGAGTGAGGCCCTTGGTTCCGCTCTATGCGCGTTTGCAACTCGGGTTGTAGTGTCCGCCCCAGACCCGCGCTGGAAAGCAGCAGCGGCTGCAACCTGCCTTTCCCAGCGATACGGAGGGGCAGCGGAATTCGGTATCCAGGCGGCTGATGATGACTAAAAACCCCAAGCAATCACCCTTTGCGTTTGGCTCCGCGTGGGGCCCAATCGCTCTCATTGCAGTGATAATTCTCCTGACTAAGGGCCTGACCCTTTCTGCAATCCCATTGATCGCCGGGGTAGCGCTTCTATGGTGGGTTATTTGGGTCGTAGGGTTCCGTATCGGCGATGTATTTGCCGAATGGCTAGAACGGCGATGGCATAGATGACGGTGATGCAGAAAAAGCTGCTCGTCCTAATTTTGCTCACCGTTGTTGTTTCTGTGCTACAGCAGAGTCTGCAGTTCTTTACTGCTGGCGGATGGTCTTGGCCGTTCCTTGCAGCCTTTGCGATAGCACTAACCTTCCAGCTTTTTGCACTGTGGCAGACGCGCGGCCGTACTCGGCATACTCATAGATGAGCGCCGGGAAAACTAGCTCTTCCAATAAGAATCTCGCAACGGAGACTTTTGACCGGCTCCAGAGAAAAACCGCTGTGCCACTCATACTCGTGGTGGCAGCTATGGCCCTAGTGGCTAATGGCGCATCAGTTTGGATGCTCCCGATTATTTTGGCCATTGCCGCTGCTTATGTGTTCAGTGTCATGGCGGGAACGCGGCTGATCTGGGCAGGTATTGAACGGCTTCGCGGCGGAGATCGCACTTGAAGCTCACCTCGATGATCGTGAACTCCGTCAAGCGCCGCTTGGGCTTCGCCTTGGTGATCGCAGCTGCGGCGGTAGGCACGACGCTTGTTACCGGGAACTCGATTGCTGTGATCGTCGCCGTCGCGATGGTGGTCTTGGGCGCTGTCCTGACGGGTAGATCCGGACAGTCGCCCAATTCTGATCGTCGGAGGAGGGGATCTGGCGAGCCGTTCTCAGTCACATACAGATGGAGGGGCAATAAGGTTCCCGACCTGAAGGATTTGTCTCAGGCACTGACTTGCGAAGGCTTGAAGCTGAGCGTAGAAAGCCAGTGTTCTGACGAGGTTGCGTTGGGTGGGGGTAGTCAGTTTTGGACGCGCCTGCTCGGAGGTTACTTCGTTGATCCAACCCGACTACCAATCCGAGTTAAGCTGAAGGCGATAGGAGCGATGGGCAGCGTGAGCCCTGTCTTGGAGCTTGAAGTTCATGACAGGCTTGGGGTTGGGGTACGCGATGAAGCCCTGGGGGATCGATACGAGCAGGCGGCGGCGAATATCCGAAGTGCGGTTGAGGCGTGGATGCTCCGGACCGGTGGATTTGAAGCCGATTCATTTCGCCATGCATTCGATTGAGAGATGCGACCAGAGCCGCTTACGTCTCCATGTGGAATCCTCGACTTTATGCCTTGATCGTATGCGTAGGTCTTCTCGCGAGAGCATCGCATCGAGGCGCACTGAATCAGCTCGACGGAGAATTTGGAGGCTGGGCAGGACTCATCACGTTCTGGATTCCGTTGGTAGTTGTGATCTACATCTTCGCCTCTGTGGTGCTTCCCTTCATGGCGCAGAGGTTGCGGAGCCGTAGGAACTGAGTTGGCTTCTCGTTCGCGATCGAACCGAGACGTTGAAGCTGACGGCGCTGAACCTGGCATCACCCGGCGCGGTGTATTGGCCGGCGCGGCGTTGCTCGGGGTCGGCGCTGGTCTCGACCGGCTGCTTGCAAGCCAGCACGACGGCGGAGGGAGTTCAACGGGCAGCAATGCCTCCGGGGGGCAGGTCGCTTTCTACGGGCGCCACCAGGCAGGGATCGCAACGCCGTCGCCTGAATTTCTCAGCTTCGCCGCCTTCGACTTGGAGAGCGAATCCGCCGACGACCTAAGAGCACTCCTACAGGAGTGGACGGCGGCGGCTGCGACGCTGACGCGCGGAAAGACCTACCAGCCGAGAGCCGAGTCGCCAGAGCTCGCCCCTGCCGATCCGGGCGAGACGGTCGGACTCGGCCCGGCGAAGCTCACGATCACGATCGGCTTCGGACAAAGTCTCTTCGGGACGCGGGGCCGGGACCGGCTTGGGCTGGCACCCCGCAAGCCACAGGCACTGGCGCGGCTGCCTGCCTTCACCGGCGAGAGTCTCGATCCGGCCCGCTCCGACGGCGATCTCTGCGTCCAGGCGTGCGCAGAAGATCCGCAGGTTGCCTTCCATGCGATCCACCTGCTGACTCGCGTGGCGAGCGGCGTTGCGACGCTTCGCTGGTCGCAAAACGGCTTCGGGCGGACCTCGACTACCAGCCGCTCTCAGCCGACGCCTCGCAATCTGATGGGGTTCAAGGACGGCACCAACAACATCCGCGCCGAGGACAGCGAGGCGATGGAGGAGCACGTCTGGGTTCAGCCGGGCGACGGGCCTTCCTGGATGGAGGGTGGCACCTACCTGATCGCGCGCCGGATCAAGATGCTCCTGGATGTCTGGGATGCGACCAGCCTCGAAGGCCAAGAGTTGACGATCGGCCGCAAGAAGGCGAGCGGCGCTCCTCTCGGCGAGGACACGGAGCATGATCCCGTTGACCTCGACGCGCGCAGCGGCGGGGAGCCGATGATTCCGGCCGACGCCCACATTCGTCTCGCCAGCCCCGATGCCAACGGCGGGCAGCGCATACTGCGCCGCGGCTACTCGTTCTCCGAACCCTCGGAGGCGGGCTCAGGTGAAATCGACGCCGGTCTCTTTTTCATTTCCTTCCAGCGCGATCCGGGGCGCCAGTTCGTTCCGATCCAGCGGCGGCTATCCGAATCCGATGCGCTCAACCGACACATCTTGCATACGGCCAGCGCCGTCTTCGCCTGTCCTCCGGGGACCAGCGCCGGACGGTTCATCGGCGACGGCCTCTTTGCGTAGAGGCCCAGGTCACGGCGACGTGACCCACTGCTTCGCGCTCCTCTTCGTCGCCGAACGCTGGAGCGGCGACCCGCAGCCGGACGGCGAGGAGGCAACGGGCAGTCGGTTCGCGGACCCCAGCGATCCACCCACTCCGCTTCACCAGCCGACCGCGCACGCGCTTGGGCTGCTGATCGCCTACGCGATTCGGATCGCTTCCAGGTTCGCTAACAGGGATGGGTCGTACTGCAGCGTCGGCCTACCGATCGCCTGAAGATCCCGGCGGCATGAGCCGTAGACCCGGCGCCATCGCCGACGCCAGGGCGATCTCGCCAAACGGCTCGACCACGATGGTCGTCTGCCGCCACCGCGACAGAACAATCGAGCGCCGCTCGTCGGTTGCCCGAAGGTATCCGATGAAGTGGTCGACGGAGTGCTCGAAGCCAGCCCACATGTCCCCGAGGTTGATGCAGAGCCGGCCATGCTCATCCCGCCGCCAATGCGCGTGCGACTGACCGTGCGTGATCGGCACGAGTGATCCCGGCGAGTCGTCCTTGAGAAGCGACGTGCGCCAGTCCCCGAACAGCAGGCGTGCATCGCTCGGATCGTTGCGGGTGGGCGGGAAGTGCTCGCTCATGTACCGGACCCAGGCGTCGGTCTCCGAGTCAGAGCTGCGCCTATCGAGCCGAGAGGCACGGTGCACTGCGGTCGCCAGCAGCTTGTGCTGGTGGAACGCCTCCTCGCCCTGATCGGGGCGCAGCACCGGGGGCCGGGCGCGCAGAAGCGCTGTGCGAAGCTGGGCAAGCTCACGCTCGTCCTCTGCGGCGATCCCTGGCGTCACCGGACCAACGGTAGCGCCGACCACCGATAGCGTCTCGGCCAAGATGGACACCACTCATTGGTATGACGTTGTTGGCGCGCTCGGCGCCGGGGTCGGAGGGCTGGCTGCGGCCGTCGGCGCAGTCGCCGCCTGGCGAGCGGCGGCGGCGAGCCGGGCGACCAGCCGCGACGCGATGGATGCCCTGGCGTTCGCACTGGCTCCGACTCTGCGGGTGGAATGCTCGGCCGTCGCCGAGTCAGAGGGGTCCGCACGCGGAGTGTGGAAGGCGAGGATCTTCAACGAAACCGACCGCGCGGCGATCGACGTCACGCTCGAAGCACGCTTTCGTGACGGCAAGCGGGTGCGGGACCGGATCGAGCGCTTGGCGGGCGGGGACGTGCAGATGATCCCGCTGCGCCAGATCGAGCCGCCGCCCGGCGGGCCGACCAGCGCCCAAGCGGGCGAAGAACTGGTGTTGCGCTACTCCGATGAGCGCGGGATCGGGCGCTACGAGGTCCGGCACCTCTTCCTGTCGAAAGGCCACCCCAACACCGAGCCGACTCCGACTGGCACCGTGGTCCCCGATGGGCCGCCTGTACGGATCGCCTGACGGCACCACGGTTCATCGCGGCCTCAAGGGCCGGTCTTGCCAGCTCCCGAAGCGGTTGTAGACGGTGCTCGCTGAGGACTAGTCCTCGAAGGCGGAGCCCAATCCGAGGCTCGTGGCCAGCGGCCGACGTCGCGACGGAACTCGCTCATCGCCTCGATGATCCGTTCCTCGCTCCACAGCATCTGCTCCGCACGCGATCCGAGTCCGGCGGCCCACAAGCCTTCGGCTGGCTATGCCGGAATTTCGGTGCGCGAGAGCGTGCCGTCGGGGGAGCCTTGTGGCACTCCGGAGATCGGAATCCTCTGCGCCAGCGCCTCCATCGCGCGTTGCGATTGCTGCCAGCCGCCAACGGCGAAAAGGGATGAGCGTTCTGGGTTGTCGAGATTGACCACCTCGATGACCCACGGTCTGCGCAGGAATACTTTCCCGACGATTCCCGAGCAGAGAAGCACGAGCAGGATCGCAAGCTCCAGCACGATCCCTATCAGCGGCAGGAAGACGAAGATGAGGACCACCACGACAATCGCGATGCCGATTGCCGCAGGAAGGCCGTCGGAAACGTCGGGTATCGCCCACAGATCAAGGCCGCGATCCACCGGTGAGCGATCGTCTGCCGCCCGAATCGACTCTCGAATCTTCGGAACCGGTCGATCCAACCAGCGGCGCTTGATCTTCCACCGATCGCTATCCGGCGAGCTGACTACAAGTGGCCGCAACACGGGATGCGAAGTCTAGGACTCGGCCTGCGCTTTGCGAGGAGGCGAGCGAACGCCCCGGGCAGGATTCGAACCTGCGGCCTTTTCCTTAGAAGGGAATTGCTCTATCCAGACTGAGCTACCGGGGCCAGCGAATGACATTATCCCGCGTTGATCCCCGAAGCTAGGTAGGAACACGGGTAGGAACAGAATCGGGCAAATCGCGTCCAGTTTCGTCCGCTTCTGTCGTCGCGAAAAGCCCATGATTCCAGGCAAAGCGCATTCTCAGGCGGCACTCCGCCATCCGGAGATCATGCCTTCTAAGCCGTGGGTCGCTGGTTCGAATCCAGCCGGGGGCGCTCGCCATGATCGACCTGATCATCTACGCGATCCCCGCCTTCGTGCTGCTGCTCGTGGTCGAGATGCTCTCCTTCAAGTACGCGCGCGACGAGGAGCTGGTCGGCTACGAGGCGCGCGACACCGAGACCGAGCGCCCCCGGTATGGGTTGACCCAGAACATCCGCACCTTCAGGCCGACCCGCGTCGCCTTCCACGAGTTCATCGACCTGGCGCGCGACGTGCGCAGCGCCCGCAACTGGCGCGAGCGCTTCGGCTACGTCTTCCGCGGCCCCGGCTGGTCACCCGACGGAAGTGGCGGCGGCACTCGGGGGTGAAATTCACCCAGGCGGGTAGCTTTGACCATCGCGTCCAATGCACTCATAGCGGGCGCAACGGGCTTCGTCGGTGGCCGGCTTGCCGAGTCTTTGGCCGGCTCGGAATCGCGTGTCCGGTGCCTCGTCCGCGATCGCTCCAGGGCGACGCGGCTCGAATCGCTGGGCCTGGAGATCCGCGAGGGCGACGTGACCGATGCCGCCAGCCTCGTCGGCGCCGGTGAGGGCATCGACGTTGCCTACTTCCTCGTCCACTCGATGGGCGGCGGTGAGGGCTATGCCGAGCGCGAGCGGCTGGGGGCGCGCAACTTCGCCCGGATGGTCTCGCGCGAAGGGGTCGAGCGCGTCGTCTACCTCGGCGGGCTGGGGGAGGACGACGCCTCCGCGCACCTGCGCAGCCGCAACGAGACCGCCCGGGTACTGGCTGCGGCCGGTCCGCCGCTGACCTACTTCCGTGCGGCGATGGTGGTCGGCGCCGACAGCGAGTCCTACCGGACCCTGCGTTACCTGGTGGGGCGGCTGCCGGTGATGATCGCGCCGGCCTGGCTGAAGACCGACACGCAGCCGATCGGGATCGAGGCCGTGGTCGAGTACCTGCGCCACGCGCCCGACGTTCCGGAGTCGGCGGGGAGGGAGGTGCAGATCGGCGGACCCGACGTGCTCAGCTACGCGACGATGCTCGACCGGATGGCGGTGGCGATGGGCAAGCGCCACCGGCCAAAGCTGCCGGTCCCGTTCGTCACCCCTTGGTTGTCGTCGCTCTGGCTTGGTCTGATCACGCCCGTCGATACGAAGGTGGCACGTCCCCTGATCGAGGGACTGACCACGGCGACCGTGGTCACCGACCCCTCTGGCGCCGAGCCCTTTGGGATCTCGCCGGAGCCGTTCGACGAGGCGCTGCGCCGCGCCCTTGAGGAGGAAGCGCGCGGTTGAGCTGCGCTGTCGTTCTCTTCACCCGTGACCTGAGGGTGCGGGACCAGGCGGCGCTGTCCGCGGCTGCGCGCGAAGCCGAGCAGGTCACCCCGCTGTTCGTCCTCGATGACGCCCTCCTGCGCGGTCCCTGCGGCTCGCCGAACCGACTCTCCCTTCTGCTCGATTGCCTGCACGACCTCGACGGCTCGCTGCGCGAGCGCGACGGTCGGCTGGTCATGCGTCGCGGCGACCCGGTCGAGGAGGCACTGCAGGTGGCGCATGACGGCAAGGCCGGCGCAATCCATCTCAGCGACGACTACAGCGCCCACGCGCGCCGCCGGCGCGAGCGGCTCGCCGCTGGGTGTGAGCGGGCGGGACTGAGCCTGCATATCCATCCCGGCGTCACCGTGGTCGAGCCCGGCGAGCTGGTCCCGACCGGCGGTGATCACTACCGCGTCTTCACCCCCTACTGGCGGCGATGGTCGGAGCAGCCTCGCCGCAAGACGCATGCCGCACCACGCCGGCTGTCGCTGCCGGCCGGCGTCCCGGTAGGTCGGATCCCAGCCCTGCACCGCTTGACCGACGAGTCGCCCTCGCCCGACCTGCCGCAAGGCGGCGAGGAGGCGGCGTGCAAGCGGCTCGAGCGCTGGCTGCGGGGTGGGCTCGCCGGCTACGAAGACGGACGCGACCAGTTGGCCGGCGACGGCACCTCGCGTCTCAGTGCCGACCTTCACTTCGGCTGCCTCTCGCCGACTGCGGTCCTGGACCGGGTCGAGGGACGTCCTGGAGCGGCGGCGTTCGTCCGCCAGCTCTGCTGGCGCGACTTCCACCACCAGGTGCTGGCCGCCCGCCCCGACCTGCCCCGCAGCGACTACCGCGGGCGCGGCGATCGCTGGCGGCGCAGCGTGCGCCTCGCAGACGCCTGGCGGCAGGGGTGCACCGGCTACCCGATCGTCGATGCCGGCATGCGCCAGCTCGCCCGCGAGGGCTTCATGCACAACCGTGCCCGCATGATCGTTGCTTCCTTCTTGACCAAGACGCTGTATTTGGACTGGCGGCTGGGGGTGGCGCATTTCGAACGCCTGCTAATCGATGCTGACCTCGCCAACAACAGCGGTAACTGGCAGTGGGTGGCCGGCACGGGCAACGACACCAGGCCCAACCGGGTGCTGAACCCGCTGCGCCAGGCGCACCGCTTTGACCCCGAGGGCGAGTACGTGCGCCGCCACGTGCCCGAGCTGGCGGCTATAGGTGGGGCAGCGGTGCACGAACCGTGGCTGCTCGACGCGGCCGTGCGGCGGCGGCTCGATTACCCCGATCCAGTCGTCGACCACGAGGAAGGCGCTGTCCAATTCAGGCGTTTCCGGGAATCGGGCGCTGGGTAGCTAGGCCGCCATGACGCCAAGTTCAATAGTCGTAATCATCATTGGAATCGTGCTGGCGCTGCTCGTCAACTACATCCTCGGGATCATCGTGATCCTGATTGGGTTGGCGATGCTGCTGATGCCGATGCTCGGTGGTAGTAGACGCCGGGTCTAAAACCGGGAGAAGATCCCGGTATGGCTTCCTGGAAGCTGCCACTGATCGTGAGCGCGATTGCGATCCCGATCGTGGCAGCCTTCCTGGTTGTCGGGCCGGCCTTGGGCATGGCCGCTGGAGCGCTGGCGGCGTTCGCCCTCTTGGTCGTCGCGGCGCGGCAGAAACCGCGTGGACCGATTGGCTCGCCCGCTCGGGAGGGCCCGCGTCACGTCTTGCTGGTCATCACTTGTGCGGCTGACGATCCGGCCGCGGTGCAGCGGATCGCCACGGCGGTCGGGTTGACGGGAGGGGACGACGACGCCGAAGTACTCGTCCTCTCGCCGGCACGGATCGGCTTTCTCGACCGCTGGGCATCCGATGTTGAGGGTGCGCGGCAGAGTGCCCAGGAGAACCTCGTCGCGACGGTGGCCGCGCTCGCCAAGGCCGGCATTGCGGCGGAGGCTCGGGTGGGGGACGAGGATGTGGTCCAGGCGGTAGAGGACCAGCTTCAAAGCTTTCCGGCTAACGAGGTCGTGCTCGTCAGCGGCGGAGAAGGAGAGGAAGAGGACGGCTCGGCTGCTGCTGCGGCGGAGCTGGAACCGCGGCTGCGCGCCCGCTTCCACCACGTGGTGCTCGCGGGGGAGTGAGCCTCGGCTTCAGCAGACGTGGGCGCGGGCGGCGCTGCGCACGACCTGGAAAGCGCTGCCGGGAATGCGCTTCAGCTGGTTGAGGTTCTCGTCGTCCCAGCGGCGGTCGCTACTGCCGCTGAAGAACCAGTTGGAGCCGTTGTCGGCGACGATCATGCCGTAGCGCTTGAGTGCTTCGGCGATCGTCTGCGCCGGTCCGCTGAACTTGCCGAGGCCGTAGCCGGCCTTGAGCCGCAAGCGCGTCCCCATCGCCGGCGCGTTTGGGTTGCTGGTGTCGCCGGCGCAGTGCGAGGCGGGGTGGACCCAGGCGTCGCGGGTGCTTTCGAAGGTGACGCGGATCGCGTGGTCGAGCTGGCCGGCCGCCGCCTCGTCATAGCGGACGAGGCCGGGGAAGATCGGCAGCCCGGCGGCATCGGCCGAGGTCCATGAGTCGGGCCGCAGCTCGGTCGAATTCAGGTCCCAGCTGGTGCCGGAGTCGGCATTCCAGTGGGGCCGGCCGCCCCGCTGGGGGAAGGCGCGGTAGAGCTCGTAGAGGGTGCAGGTGGAACGGTCGACGGTGAGGACGTGGCGGTCACCGTCGCTGCTCTTGCCACCCTCGACGGGGGCGCTGGCCGGGATCGGGAAGGGCCCGCGGTCGCTCTCATCGCCGTAGGCGGTGTAGTTGATCGGCAGCTTCGGTTGGCTGGTGCCGACTACGGCGTAGGGGAAGCCGTAGGCGCGGGGGGAGCCGAAGTCAGGGTGGAGGAGGTTGCCGCCGTTGGAGTTGATGTAGGCGATGGTCGCGGCGGAATTGGCGGCGACGGGTGCCTTCGAGATGTCCTGGTTCCAGGCGGCCTGGTTGGGGAGCGAGGGGGCGGCTGGGGAGAGCGAGGCCGGTGGGTCGGGGAAGACCTGGCAACTGCCGAGGCTCGGGTAGGGCCCGACGGCCTGGGCCGGCGCGGGGAGACCAGCGGCGGCGAGGCTAACCAGGACGACGGCTGCAGCCAGACGTGCCGTTAGTTGAGTACCCATATGGGCCGCAAACTCGCGGCACGTCCTCATCACCGGTGTTGATCGTTGGGCATGTGCAGCTCGTCGACCTCGAGCTGGCCGATCTTTAGCTTCCCGATGCTGGCTCGACCGATCGCCAGACGACCAACGCTGAGTCGCCCGATCGCGAAGCCACCGGCGGCCGCCGCTCCCACGGCCAGCGCGCCGATCGCGACGGCGCCGCGAGCCTGGGCGCCGGTTACCGGGGCTCGTTGAGCCGCGGGCCGGAAGAGCGCGATCCCGCGCCACTTCGACATCACGCAACCGTAGCGCGGTTAGCCTGCGCCGGATGAGCACCAACCGCCCCATCCTCCTGGTCATCCAGCACGTGCCCTGGGAGACGCCGCACCGGATCCTCGATGAGTGCGGGGAGTTGAAGGTGTGGACTGTGGAACCGCTGACCGGCGCGCCGCTGCCGAGTCACGACGAGGTCGCGGGTGTCCTCGTGATGGGCGGGCCGATGAACGTCGATGAGGTCGAGCGTTATCCGGGGCTGGCGGCGGAGCGCGAGTGGCTCGCCAAGGCGGTTGGGAGGCAGATGCCGATCCTCGGCATCTGCCTGGGCGCCCAGCTCCTGGCGCGAGCGCTTGGGGCGGCAGTGAGGGCGGGGGAGGGCCCCGAGATCGGATTCACCCCAGTGGAGATCCACGATGCAACCGACCCGACCGTCGGCGCGCTGGCTCCGGAGACGACTGTCCTGCACTGGCACGGAGACGTCTTCGATCTCCCGGACGGCGCCGTCTCGCTCGCCTCCTCGACCAAAACGGAGCACCAAGCTTTCCGTCACGGCAACGCCTGGGGCCTGCTCTTCCACGCCGAGGCCGGTGCGGCCCTGATCGAGAAATGGCTGGCCGAGCCGACCATGTGTGACGAAGCGGTGGCGGCGCTGGGCCCAGACGCCCCAGTCGAGCTACGGCGTCAAGCCCGCGAAGCCGAGCCCGATCTAATCGCCCGCTCGAGCAAAGGCTTCCAAGCCTTCGCCGATCTGCTGTCGCACTGACGGCAAGCCCTACGGAACTTGAGCTCGCCTCGTGTCGGCGGACCGCCCGGTTCGGGGCTGAACCGGGCGGGCACGGTGGAGAGGGCGACCAGAGGGAATCGAACCCTCATTGTCGCGACCACAACGCGAAGTTCTACCGTTGAACTATGGCCGCCACGATGCGCCGGCCAGCATAGCGGGAGCTATCCCAGCAGCACCCCACTCGACGAAACACGAGTGGTACGGCTGCGGCAAAATGATTAAGTCCGGCGACTGAGGGTCGCCGCTCGAAGTTCGAGGTCTTGACCGAGAGGAGCGAGCCAAAGTGCCTACCGACGACGTCCGAACGCGGCGCGAGAAGGTCGTGCTGGACCATTTCCATGACGAGGTGGACCAGGACTGGGACGCGGTTTTCTCGACCTTTCCGCATCCGCGCTATGAGATCGTGCCGACGCAGACCGTGCACGATGGCGATTCGGCGGTGCGCGGCTATTACCACGAGACGCGGGTGGCGTTCCCCGATCAGCGGCACGAGATGATCGCGCTACGGCACTGCGACGACGCTGTGGTTGCCGAGTTCTACCTGCTTGGCACCCACCCAGGGCCACTTGGCCCAGTGCCGCCGACGGGCGGTTCGTTCAAGGTTCGGATGACTGCCTTCTTCGTCTTCGACGAGAACGAGGAGCTGGTCTGCGAGCGGGTCTACTTCGATCAGCTTTCGTTCCTGCGTCAGCTTCTAGGCGCCATCAACCTGAAATCCCCGAAGGGCCTGCTGACCCTGGCGCGGACTCTCCGGGGTTTCGGAAAGCTCTCGCGCGAGCCAAAAGACATCATTCCCGACACGCTGGCCCGCACCACCGGAGGCTCCGCCTGATCAGGTCTTGGTCCGGTAGCGAATGAAGACCATCCCGTTGCCGAAGCGCCGATCTTCGAGCGGCTCGAGCTGGGCGCTCATGAGGTCGGGCCAGCAACGGGTGCCGCCCCCGACGAGGGTTGGCGCGAGGAAAACGTGGCACTCATCGACGAGGCCAGCTGCGAAGGCATGGGCGGCGAGCTCGGCGCCGCCAATCGACAGGTCGCTTTCGGCCGACTCCTTCAGCTGCCGGACCGTCGGCGGCTCGAACTCGCGCTCAATTCGCGTGCGGCTGGTGGAGGCGGTATCCAGGGTGCGCGAATAGACGATCTTCTCCGCTGCCTGCCAGATCTCGGCGTAGTCGCGCATTGCGGGCGAAGTGGCGGCGAAGCTCGGATCGGTCTCCCAGCCAGCCATCGTCTCGTACAACCGGCGCCCGTAGAGGTAGGTGCCGACCGGCCGCTCGAGGTCGTTGACAAACGCGTGCACCTCCTCGTCGGGCTCCGCCCAATCGAAGTTTCCGGCCTCATCGGCGATGTAGCCGTCGAGCGACGTGATCGCCGAGTAGATCAGCTTCGCCATCAGTGAAGTCAGCCTAGTGAGCAGTTCTGCTGTCTTCACCCACACTCATGGCGGCATTGCCCAGGTGAGTGTGCTGCTGCGCAACTTCCTCTTCGGCTTCTCCGGTTTCGCCGCTTTCTGTTTCGCGCTCGCGATCGCCCTCCCACGCTGGCTACCGGTGTCGCCTTTGGCCTCGCGACGGTAGTGGCGCTCGCGATGCAGGCAGCGACCATGCTCCTGCGCCCGCGCCTGCAGCCGGTGCCCTCGACCATGTAGAGCTGTGTCATTTGCTGCACCTGCGTGGTTTCGGCTTCGGAGGTGAATTGCGGCGTAGACTCTCGGCGGATGGATTTCAAGCTTGAGTTGATTCCCGTTCCGGTCTCCGATGTCGATCGAGCGAAGGCTTTCTATGCAGAGAAGGCTGGATTCAACGTCGACAACGACGTGACGGTCAAAGAGGGTCTTCGATTCGTCCAGTTGACTCCGCCGGGTTCCGGTTGCTCCATCTCAATCGGCGAGGGCCTGACCGAGATGGAGCCGGGTTCGCTCGAGGGCCTCCAGCTTGTCGTGGACGACGTCGAGGCTGCCCGGGAGGAGCTTGTGGGACGGGGGCTCGAGGTCTCTGACATCCAGGACTTCCCCTGGGGCCGGTTCGTGTTCTTCGGTGATCCCGACGGAAATCGGTGGGCGGTCCAACAGATCCCCGACTACGGCGAGGGTCGCACCCAACCCGACGGGCTCTAGGCGGCGTAGCTCTTACGTCGGTGGGAATGCTGATAGCTGTACCGGATGGCATATTCAAAAGGCACTTGCCTACAGCAACCTTGGGGTTGATTTCGGTGATCGGGCGCCCGGAAGCGCCTTCACGAAAGCCGGACTTCAAATGCGGGCGCCCAAGTTCGCCCGCATGTCGATCGGCGGGGTCGCGGCAGGAATCAACCAGGCAGGGCGGAAGCTCGCCCGACAACTCCCTGGAGGTGTTTGTATCTCAGCTCTTGAGCCGCGAGCTCGAGGCCAATTAGCGCCTAAGAGTCATTTGCTCGGCGTTCCGCTCTGACAGCCCGAGTGTTGACAGAGCCCTGCCGAGAAGCTTTGACCGGCTAAAGCCACCATGCCTTTGCCGGGAAAGGGGGCGCTCAGCGATCCGCTCCAAGAATTGTTGCCTCGCGGCATTCGCTGGAAAACCGCCGAGCCGTGAAAGGGATCGGGTGGGGAGACCGTCGCCAACGCTGGGAAGGGGTTGGAATCACCGGGGAGCAGCTCGCTTTGCTCCCCCTCGGCAACCGTAACCCTGGCAATTCTCATCCTCCCGCGCCGTTCAAAAATGTGGCCGACGAAGGAGGTCGAGGCGAATGAAGCTGACGGGATGCTCTTGGTGTTTGCGGAAAACGAGATCGCCCGTCCTCTCGATTTTGAATAGGCGAACAAACGAGTTACATCTTCCTTCGGCTCCCGCCCCGAGTCGTTGAAGATCGAGCGCTTGCAGATTTCTTTTGCCATCGTGAAGATCTGGCCTGGCGCGCGGGTCCTGTGGACAGCGGTATACCCGCGCTCGCCATTAAGGGAAATGAGGCCTTCGAAGTGGCCGGTTTGTTTGACCGTCTCCCCGCCTCGACATGGCGGGAAGAATCCCGGTTCCCTTTGCTCCGGTCCCACGGCGCGGAACTCCATCGAAACGTGTCCTACTTGGGGGAATCTGGCCTCGATCCGGTCGCCTCTTGCTCGGGCAGGGGGGAGCCGGTAGACGGCCACGCTCGAGCCATTGCTTGCAGTCAGTGCGATCTGGCGTCGATTTCGCAATGCGACCTGGATCGCGTAGCCATGACTGCCTTTCAGGTTCAGTTCTGCCGTTCGGAACCCCCCAAGCGCGACATAGCCCGGTTTCGCTTGGGCAGGCGCAGGGACTAGGGGCAGCATTGCCACCATGCATGGAAGTAGAGGGCTCACCCAGCGGCGCCATACCATCGTATTCGCAGACTATTTGAAGTTTGCGCGACCGCGTCTAATCGAGGCTTACGAGCGCTTTCGCCCAACCGCGACGAGGAACTCCATCTCGAAGTGGGCGTCGTCGGCGCTGCCGCGGTTCTGTTCCTCGTAGTAGCTGTCCAGCGCCCGCTCAAACTCCTCCTCGCGCTCGTTGCGGCGTGCGTTTGCCTGTGCCGCGATCGTCGGTCCGTAGCGCTGCTTGAAGTGCTCGGCGAAGTCGGTCGGTTGCTCGAAGGCGGTCACCTCGAGCACGTCGCGCTCCAGCGTCTCGAGCTCGACCCGGTCGCCGAGCAGCTCGCGCAGGTGCTCCTCGCCGCCCCAGAGCGGCGGCGGCTGCGCACCCGGTGGCGGCGTCGGGGCGAACGGCCCGATCGTGCGGAAGAGGCCGCCGATCATCCCCTCCGGCGTCCAGCTCAATAGGCCGATCTTCCCGCCCGGGCGGCAGACCCGCACGAGCTCGTCAGCGGCAGCCTGGTGGTGGGGCGCGAACATCACCCCGATCGAGGAGATGACGACGTCGAAGCTGGCGTCCGCGAACGGCAGGTCCTCGGCGTCGGCCTCGGTCCACTCGAGCTCCACCCCCTCGGCCTCGGCGCGGGCGCGGCCGGCCTCAAACAGCTCCGGCGTCAGGTCGCTGGCGACGACGGTCGCCCCGCTGGCGGCCGCTGGAATCGACGCGTTGCCGGTGCCGGCGGCGACGTCGAGGACGCGCATCCCGGGCCCGATCTCGCAGGCCTCGACGAGGCGTGGCCCGAGCGGCAGCAGGAAGGTCTCGACCATCGAGGGGTAGTCGCCGGACGCCCACATCGACCGGTGTTTGGCCTTGAGCTCGCTGTTTGCATCCTTTGCCGCAACGTCGTTCACTTGGATCTCCTTCTCGCGTGTTGTGTAGGAGACGGTCTACGCCGAGCTGGAGAGAGATTCAACTTCAAGATCTGCAGTTGGGCACGTAGACTCGAATGAGGGTCATGCCAGAGAGCTACGGACAGTTCTGCCCGGTCGCACAGGGAGCAGAGGTGCTGACCGAGCGCTGGACGCTGCTCGTCGTCCGCGAGCTGCTGATGGGAAGCACGCGCTTCAACGAGATCCAGCGCGGCGTCCCGCGCATGTCGTCCTCGCTGCTTAGCAAGCGCCTACGCGAGCTCGAGCGCTCTGGGTTGATCACCAGGCGCCCGCTGAGCGGCGAGCGTGGCCACGAGTATCGGCTGACTCCAGCCGGCGAGGCGCTCGGGCCCCTTGTCGTCGCGCTCGGCACCTGGAGCCGGGACCACCTGAAGCGGGAGATCACCGCCGAGGAGGCCGACCCGGCGCTGTTGATGTGGGACATGGGGCGGAGCCTTCGTCTCGACCGGCTCCCGGCGGACCGGGTTGTGACCTTCTTTCGCTATCGCGATGTCGAGGACGACAAGCGAGCTTGGTGGCTGGTGGCGCAGAGCTCGGGCGCCGACGTCTGTTTCTCGGATCCGGGCTTCTCGATCGACTTGCAGGTCGACGCCGAGGCGCGGGCGATGGCCGAGGTATGGGTGGGGCAGCTCGAGCTGGGCGCGGCGATGCGCTCCGGGCGGGTGCGGATCAGCGGACCGGAGGACCTGGTGCGCAGCGTCCCGAACTGGCTGGGACTGAGTACGTTCGCCTATCCCGACCCCGCGGCCGAGTTCGCCGAACGGAGCTGAGGCTCGCGGTCCAGCTCCTTGAGGTACTGGTGGACGAAGGCGATCGCCATACTGCCCTCGCCGACGGCGGCGGCGACGCGCTTCACTGGGCCGAGCCGGACGTCGCCACAGGCGAAGATGCCCGGGACGCTCGTCTCCAGCAGGTAGGGGTCGCGGTCGAGCGTCCAGTGGTCGGCCGAGCGCATCTCGGCACCGGTGAGCACGTAGCCCTTTTGGTCGAGAGCGATCTCGGACGGTAGCCATTCCGTTTCCGCATTTGCGCCGATGAAGAGAAACAGCCCGCCCGACTCGATCTGCGTCGTTTCTCCCGCGGCTGAGCTGCGGATGTCGATTGCCTCGAGCGAGTTGACGCCGTGCACCGCCACCACCTCGGTTCCGAACATCACCTCGATGTTCGGGCGGGTGGCGATCTGGTCGATCAGATAGCGCGACATGCTTTTCTCCAGCCTCTCGCCGCGGCAGAGGATGGTCACGCTCTTCGCGTGGGTGGAGAAGAAGAGGGCGGCCTGCCCGGCCGAGTTGCCGGCGCCGACGATGTGGACGTTGAGGCCGTGGGTGTTCGAGGCTTCGCTGCGCGCCGCCCCGTAGGAGATGCCCTTGCCGGCGAGGCGGTTGAACCCCTCGATCGGCAGCTGTCGCCAGGCGACTCCACAGGCGAGGATGATCGTCCGCGCGCGCAGGACGTCGCCGGCATCGAGATGGAGCTCACGGTTCTCGGCGCGCAGCCCCTCCGACGCCCCGTACACCGCGGCGGCCAGGCCCGCCGGCCCTGCCCCGACGATCACCGCGTCGTACTCGGCGGCGCCCGGCTCGGTGTTGACGCCGAGCAACTCGGCGACCCTGCGCAGCTGGGGCTTCACGGCGGTCTTGCCGTCGATGACCCGTATCGCCGGCCAGTCCTCCTCGGCCGGGAGGGGGCCGCCCACTGATCCGCCGCGTCGGCGGTCTCCGGCGTCAGCCACCTGAAGCTGATCTGGTTGCGGTCGAGGAAGCGGCGCAGCTCGGAGCAGGACGCGTCCCAGCGATGCCCGACGACGATCGCGCGCGGCGGCGGCGGGTCGGCGGCGAGCGCCTCGAGGCCGTGCGAGCCGCCCATCCTGTGGGCCGCGAGCCTGCCGATTTCCTTGGCGACGTCCGGCACGACGGACGCGACCGCGTGGTAGTCCTGGGGCTCGATTCGCATCACCCGCGATTGCTCGGCGGCGCGGAAGCCGACCGGGAACACGGTCCCGAGCACGATCGGCACCTCACCGAAGACGTCCCCGGGGAGGCGCTCGCCGATCACGCGCTCGACCCCGTCGACGGTCTTGGTTGCCTCGATCCGACCCTCGAGCACGGCGAAGATCGCCCGCTCGTCCTCCTCGTGCGCCGCGTACTCGCCCGGCACAAGGCTGATGTCCGCCGCGGCGCGGGAGAGCCGCTCACGCTCTTCCGTGGTGAGGGCGGCGAAGACGGCGACCGCGCCGATTTCCTCTGCGCTCACCATGTCTGCCAGCTCACCGCCGTCGAGCGTTCGGCCATGCGGAGGCCAGAGTACTCGGCCATTGCCTGAGAGGATCCGCCCTCTACATGCCCGAAGTCGTCGTCCTCCTCCTGGCCGCCTCGGCCACCGCGCTCGCGACTGGGATCGGCGCTATTCCGGTCTTTCTCTTCGGCCGGCGGGCCGCGCGGGCGACGCCGTTCCTACTCGGCTTCGCCGCAGGGGTGATGGGAGTTGCCGCGGTCGCCGGCCTGCTCATCCCGGCCTCCGAAGAGGGCTCGGTCGTGGCGGTTATCGCTGGGCTTGCGGTCGGCGTCGCGTTCCTCGTCGTGATCAGGAGGCGCTTCCATCCAGATGCCGGCTTCATGGGCCGCACCGGCCCCGGGACGCGAACTTCCGCCCTCGTCTTCCTCGTTCTCTTTGTGCACAGCTTGCCGGAGGGGCTCGCGATCGGGACCGCCTTCGCCTCTGACCGGGCAGGGCTGAGCCTGTTCGTCATCCTCGCGATCGGGATCCAGAACATCCCCGAGGGGACCAGCGTCGCGATCCCGATGCAGGAGGCCGGCTTCAGCCGCGGTCGCCAGTTCTGGGCGGCGGTGGCGACCAGCGCACCACAGCCGGTCGGCGCCTTGATCGCCTTCCTCGCGGTAGAGGAGGTAAGCGGCCTACTCCCGTTCTCATTCACCTTCGCCGCCGGGGCGATGTTGGCGCTGATCGCGATCGAGATGCTGCCGAAGGCCTACGCTGGCTCACGGCCGCTGGGGCCGAGCGCCGGCCTCCTCGCTGGAGCCGCGATCATGCTCGGCTTGAGCTTCGCGCTCGGAGTCTGACCGCGATCACATGAGGGCGACGACCCCCAGCGTCAGCACTGAGGCCGCGGTCAGCGTGAAGGTGATGCCGGTGATCAAGCGACCCCACACCCCCAGGGCATGCTCGCCCATCAGCTCGCCGTCCTTTGCCAGCGAGCGGATGAAGGGGAGGATGACGAGCAGGAGGACGGCGTTTAGCGCCTGAGTCAGAAAGAGGATCGGGATCAGCGGAGCGCCGGGAATCAGGACGATCGTGGCGGCGATGGCGACGACCACGCCGAAGCTGAGGTAGAAGGATCGAGCCTCGGCGAAGCTGTCGTTCAGGTCGGCGCGACGGCCGAGCGTCTCGGGCTCCGAGTGCCTCTGCTCAGGGCGCACTCCGACGGCCGGGCGCTTGGGCCTACACGTGTCCGCTCGGCAGGTGCCAGTGGTGTGGCTCAATCAGTGCGTCGATCGACTGGGGTCCCCAGGAGCCGGGGTCGTAGGGCTCGAGCGGGGGCGGATCCCCGAGCACGGGATTCGAAACTTCCCAGAGCCGCTCAATCGCTTCCGACGTCGTGAAGAAAGTGCGGTGACCGACCATGACGTCGTGGATCAGGCGCTCGTAAGCGTCCAGCGCCTGCTCGGGTCCGCCGAAGCTGTCGCTGTAGCTGAAGTGCATGTGTGCCTGCCCCAGTCGCAGGGCCGGCCCCGGCACCTTGGCGAGAAAGCTCGCCGAGATGCTGCCGGGGTCACCCAGCTCGAAGGTCAGGTGGTCGCACCCGAACGAGTCCGCGACGTGGCCGGTGTCGACCGGGAACATCCGCCGCGGTGGCTTGCTGAAGGCAACGGTGAGCAGGTGGTGCGTCTCGGCGAGGCGCTTCCCGGACCGCAGGTAGAAGGGGACGCCGGCCCAGCGCCAGTTGTCGACAAAGGCTCGCATCGCGACGAAGGTCTCGGTGTCGGAGTCCGGCGCGACGCCCTCCTCTTGGCGGTAGCCGTTGTATTGACCGCGGACCACGTCGCCCGGGTTCAACGGCAACATCGCGTCGAAGACCTTCTGCCGCTCCGCCGTCAGCGCCTTGGCATGCAGCGAGGTCGGCGGCTCCATCGCGACGAAGCCGAGCAGCTGGAAGAGATGGGTGACGACCATGTCCCGGAAGGCGCCGGTCTGCTCGTAGAAGCGCGCTCTCATGCCGATCGAGAGCGTCTCCGGAACGTCGATCTGCACGTGACTGATGTGGTTGCGATTCCAGACCGGCTCGAACATCCCGTTTGCGAACCGCACGGCGAGGAGGTTCTGGACAGCCTCCCTGCCAAGGTAGTGATCGATGCGAAAGATCTGCTCCTCGTCGAAGACCGAGTGAAGGAGCGTGTCGAGCCTCCGGGCCGAGGCAAGGTCGGTGCCGAATGGCTTCTCGAGGATGATCCGCGATTCCGTGGCCAGCCCCAGCATTGCCAGCGTCTCGATGACTTCGGGGTGGACGCTCGGCGGCAGCGACAGGTAGTGGAGCAACCGCGGGTCTCCCCCCAGCTCGCTCCTGGCCCGTGAGACCTCCCCGCCCAAAGCCTCGAGGCCCTCACCGACCCCGGTGAACCGGAGCGAGGCGGCGAACCGCTCCCAGGAATCCGCCGATACCGGGCCGTGGCCGCACTCGTCCACGGCCTCGCGAGCGACGGCGGCGAACTGGGTGTCGTCCAAGTCGCTGCGTGAGGCGCCGATGATGATGAAGCGCTCGGGCATCAGGCCCGCCTCGGCGAGGTGAAACATGCCCGGCAGGAGCTTCCGTCTCGCCAGGTCGCCCGTGGCCCCGAAGAGGACGATCACGTGATCGTCGGGGACGGTCGGCGCCGGTGCAACGGCCGGCGCACCTTCCAACACGACGCTCGTTGCCATCCAGCTTCTCTACCCGCTAGGGCTCCTTTTGTGCAGATTCAGTGGGGTTGGAGCGCTGGGGTCCCAGTAGTGGCCAGGCCAAGGCCGCGGCCGCGAAGGAGATTGCGGCGGCGACCACCAGCACCGCCTCGAGGCCGTCGACTATGCCGGGGCGGGCGTCGAGGGCGCCGCTCACGTGGTGCTGGAAAATCGCGCCGAGGCCGGCAATCCCGATTGCGATGCCGAGCTGGCGGAAGGTGTTGTTGATACCCGAGGCGAGGCCACTGCGCTCGACGGGCAGCACGCTTACCATCGCTGCCGCCAACGCTGGGCTGATCACACCGATCGCAAGCCCACCGACGAGGAGACCGGGTAAGAGGACGGTCCAGTCGCTGCTTGCGTCGACCGAGCGCATCAAGAGTAGGGCGACACCGATCAGAACCAGACCGGTGGAGAGTGGCACGCGAAGCGGCCAGCGGCCGGTGAGTCGACCGGAGATTGGCGCGACGACGAAGAGGACGAGCGTTAGGGGGAGGAGGCGAAGCCCGGTCGCGGTCGGCGAGAGGCCTAAGCCATCCTGGAAGTAGATCGCCAAGAACAGGAAGAGGGGGTAGAGCGCGACTGACTGTGCGAAGGCGACCAGGGCGGTTCCCGTGAAGGCTGGGATGCGGAAGAGAGATAGCGGCAGCATCGGTGCCTCGGCGCGGCGCTCGACAACGAGGAAGGCGATCGCGAGTGCACCAGCTGCGACCAGCGAACCGACTATGGCGGTGCTGCCCCAGCCATCCTCATTGCCGCGGATCAGCCCGTAAGTAGCGAGTAAACAGGCGCTGCCGAAGGTCGTCATCCCGATGAAGTCGAAGGGGCGCCGGACATCGTCGCGGGACTCCGGCAGCGAGCGCACCGTCAGCCAGATCAGCATGGCGCCGAGCGGGAGATTGACCAGGAAGATCCAGCGCCAGGAAAGCTCGTCGGTTAGTACGCCACCCACAAGTGGCCCGATCGCGAGGGCGGCGCCGGTGATCGCCCCCCAGACTCCGAGTGCGAAGCCACGCTCCTTACCTTGGAACTCGTTGGCGAGCAGAGCTAGCGAGGCGGCGAACATTGCGGCGGCGCCAACGCCCTGGACGCCGCGGGCGATGTCGAGGAGGGCGGCAGAGCTCACCGCGGCGCAGATCGCTGAGCAGGCGGTGAAGACGACGAGCCCACCGGCGAAAACGGCGCGTCGGCCGATCCGGTCCGCCAGCACCCCCGCAGTGAGCAGGGTCGCTGCCAGCATCAGCGCATAGGCGTCGATCACCCACTGCAGCTCGCCGAAGCTCGCGTCCAGGTCACGGCGGATGGCGGGCAGGGCGACGTTGACCACGGTCACGTCGAGCAGCAGCATCGCCGTCGCCGCTGAGACGACGACGAGGATGGTCCAACGCCGGCGGCTCATCGTCCGCGGACTCTCCCAGATGCCGCCGGAGGCGGCATCTGGACCACTCGTCGCTGGGGCCGGCCCCTTCGGCTCGCCACCGGAGGTTGAGGTCTTCTGCACTGAGTCGTCAGCAACGGCATCGCCGAGCTGCTGGAGCCCGCCGAAGGCGTAGCTGCGATTCTCCGCTACTGAGATGGAGAGGCCAGCTGGTGTGAACGTCAGTTGCCGTGAGTAAGGAATCGCGCGAGGACCCCTCGGCGGTGCGCGCGACGGTACGCGGGCGGGTACAGGGTGTTGGCTATCGCGATGGCACGCTTCGGTGCGCGCGTGAGCTCGGCGTGATGGGCTGGGTGCGTAACGGGGAGGAGGGCAGCGTGCTGGTCCACGCTGAGGGACCCGCGGACGCGGTCGACGAGCTGATCGCTGTTCTTGAACGACGGGCCGCCTGGCGCCCGGGTCGTCGAGGTCGCAGACCGAGCCCGTTAAGGCTGAGGGTCACGAGCAGTTCGCGATCCGCGGTGTCAGCGCCGGCGCCTTCGTCGTCCAGGAGCACGCCGCTACCGCCCATCACTTCGATCTGCGCCTGGAGGTCGATGGGGCGATGCGCTCTTGGGCGGTTCCAAAGGGCCCCTCGCTGGACCCCGCCGTCAAACGGCTGGCGGTCGAGGTCGGCGACCACGCGATCTCCCACAACGACTTCGAGGGCACGACCGTCGGGGGCGGCGTGATCGTCTGGGATCGCGGCCACTACGAGCAGGGTGGCCGGGTCGCCTGGCCAGAGGCGCTCGACCGTGGCCACGCCGTCTTCGTCCTGCATGGCGAGAAGCTCCGCGGCGGCTTCGCCCTGCAGCGCACCCGTCCCGGCGAGAAGCCCCAGTGGCTGCTGATCAAGCGCCGCGACGAGCAGGCGCGCCCGGGCTCGGACGTGGTCGCCGAACAGCCGCAGTCGGTGCTCAGCGGCCGCACGCTTGATCAGCTTCTCCAAGACAGCTGACGCTGGTCTCACACTTCGGTGGGGCCGGCCGTTCTATCTGGGACGGTCCAGACGGGGCACATGAGCAAAGACCAACTCACATGGACGATCTACGAGAGCCCGCTGGGGTCGCTGACGGTGATCGCCGGTCCGGCCGGAGTGAGGAACGTTCATTTTCCGGGGTGCTCTCCGCTGCGGGAGGACGCGCATCGTCCGATGCCGGACGTCGTCGACCAGCTCGAGGCGTATTTCGCCGGCGAGCGCAAGGTCTTCGACCTCGAGCTGGATCTACGCGGGACCCCGCTGCAGAAGCTCGTTTGGGAGCGGTTGCTGGAGATCCCTTACGGGGCCACGACCAGCTACGGCGAGCTGGCGGGACGCATCGATGCGTCTCTCTTCCCGGACGGGCTCGAGCCCTACAGGCGCGTGCGGCTCGTCGGCACGGCGATCGGCCGGACGCCGACCCCGATCCTGGTGCCTTGCCACCGGGTGATCGGCGCCGACGGCTCGCTGACCGGATACGGCGGCGGCCTGCAGCGAAAGCAGGCGCTGCTCGACCTCGAGGGCGGGGCTGCCGAAGGGCGGGCGCTGGGGCACGGCTGGCAGAACGGTCAGCTGACGATGCTTTCGGGGTAGCGAGCGGACTGAAAGGCTTGTCGCGATGAGCGACTTACCGCCGCTGCCTACTTCGGAAGGGCGGACCGCCTGGGCGCGCAGCCTGCAGACGCCGCTACGCGAGTTCCTCGCCACGGAGACGGGCGGCGCCAGCGTGCTCCTGGTGGCCGCGGTGGCGGCGATGGCCTGGGCCAATATCGACCTCTCCTCCTACGAGAGCGTCTGGCATGCGGACCTCTCTATCCAGGTCGGCAGCTCGGGGATCACCCAGGACCTCCGCGAGTGGATCAACAACGGGCTGATGGCTTTCTTCTTCTTCGTCGTCGGGCTCGAGGTGCGGCGCGAGTTCGATCTCGGCGAGCTGCGCGAGCGCCGCCGCCTCGCCCTGCCGGTGCTGGCGGCGCTGGGCGGGATGGCCGTACCGGTGGCGATCTACCTGGCTTTCAATGGGGGCGAGGGCTCGGCGGCTGGGTGGGGGGTGGCGATGTCGACCGACACCGCCTTCGCCCTGGGGATGCTGGCCCTGGTCGGGCCGCGGTTCCCCGATCGCCTGCGCGCCTTCATGCTGACGATCATCGTCGTTGACGACGTGATCGCGCTGCTCGTCATCGCGCTCGCCTACAGCAGCGACGTCGCGGTGGCGCCGCTGCTGATCGCCGCGGGGGTCTTCGGCCTGATCCTCCTCGCTCGCGCCGCCGGGATCCGCCAGGGCCTCGTCTACTTCATGCTCGCCGCGGTCATCTGGGTGGCGCTGTTCGAGTCGGGCGTCGATCCGGTCGTGGTGGGTCTGGTCGTTGGCCTGATCGCCTGGGCCTACCCGGCGGGTCGCGGCGAGCTGGAGCGGGCGACGGACCTCTTTCGCCGCTTCCGCGAGCAGCCGACGCCGGAGCTGGCCCGCTCGGTGCGCGTCCGGCCTGCAGGAGGCGGTCTCGCCGAACGCCCGCCTGCTCCACCTCTACCACCCGTGGACGAGCTACGCGATCGTGCCGCTGTTCGCCCTGGCCAACATCGGCATCGCGATTGATTGGGACTTCCTCTCCCGCGCCTACTACGTCGCCGATCACGCTCGGGATCCTCTGTCGGCTACGTGCTCGGCAAGCCGGTCGGCGTGGTCGGGGTCTCCTGGTTGGTGACGAAGTTGAGTGGGGGGCGGCTCCGCCCGCCGGTCGGTTGGGCCGCCACGGTCGGTGGCGGCGCGATCGCCGGGATCGGCTTCACCGTCTCGCTGTTGATCGCGACGCTCGCCTTCGAGGGAGCTGATCTGGAGGAGGCGAAGCTCGGTGTGCTCAGCGCCGCGCTCTGCGCCTCGGTCCTGGCCTGGTTGGTCTTCCACGCCACGACCTTGCTTCCCCGGCAGGCACGCATCCGGGCGCTGCTGGGTGGCTCGGAGACGCTCACCGACCTCGCTGTGCCGGTCGACCCCGACCGCGATCGCATCCGGGGGTCGGTCGAGGCGCCGGTGACGGTTCTCGAGTACGGCGACTTCGAGTGCCCCTACTGCGGCAGGGCCGAGTCGGTCCTACGCGACCTGCTCGCCGACTTCGGCGACGTCCGCTACGTCTGGCGCCACCTGCCGCTCTCCGACGTCCACCCACGCGCCCCGCTTGCCGCCGAGGCTTCCGAGGCGGCGGCGGCCCAGGGCGCGTTCTGGGAGATGCACGACCTTCTGCTCGACCACCAGGACGACCTGCGGCCCAGCGACCTGCTGGCCTATGCCGAGCAGCTGGGGCTCGATCTCGATCGCTTCGAGGACGAGCTCCGCCGTCACGTCTATGCGCCGCGGGTCGAGGAGGACGTCGACTCGGCGGACATGAGCGGCGTCACCGGCACGCCGACTTTCTTCGTCAACGAGAAACGGCACGAAGGCGCCTATGACATCAACAGCCTTACGGCCGCGGTGAAGGCAGCTGGCGCCCGCTCCGCGATAGCGCCATAGGAGGGTCTACTGGCGTGCCCGCAGCGGCGGGCGCGCTATCCTGTTCTGAGACTAACTACAGAAATTGGACTTAGAAATGGCTTATCTCCTGATTCCGCTTGATGAGGCAATCGTGTTTCCAACCGTTTCGGCCACGCTGCCGATCGAGGTCGGCGAAGAGGACCGGGCCTTCCTGGTGCCCCGCCACGACGGCGAGTTCGGCCGCGTCGGCGTCGTTGCCGAGGTGCTCGAGCACGGCCGCTCGCGCCGCGGTGGACCCGCCGCAACCGTGCTCGGTTTGCACCGCGGGCTGGCCGGTGCTGCCATCGCCGACGCCGAGGGCACCGGCGACTCTCTGCGCGTCGAGGTACAGGAGGTCCACGACGGTCACCCCGACGACGAGCACACCCAAGAGCTGACCCGCGAGTACCGCGCCGTGGTCGAGGAGATCCTCGAGCTGCGCGGCGATGACGGCCGCATCTCCGACTTCCTGCGCTCGGTGGAGGAGCCGGGCGCGCTCGCCGACACCGCCGGGCTGAGCCCGGAATTCAGCTTCGAGCAGAAACTGCGCCTGCTCGACACGCTCGACGTCAGCGCCCGCCTCCAGGTCGCGGTCGAGCTGCAGCGCGAGCGCCTCGCCGAGCTGCAGGTGCGCAGCCGCATCCGCGACGACGTCGAGTCTGGCGCCCAGAAGCAGCAGCGCGACTACTTCCTGCGCAAACAGATGGAGTCGATCCGCAAAGAGCTGGGCGAGGACGAGGGCAGCCTGATCGAGGAGTACGAGCGCAAGATCGCCGAGGCCGAGATGCCGGAGGCGGTTGCCGAGCAGGCGGAGAAGGAGCTGCGCCGGCTCGAGCGCCAGGGCGAGCAATCGCCCGAGTCCTCGATGATCCGCAGCTACCTCGACTGGCTGATCGCTGTGCCGTGGGCGAAGCGCTCCGAGGAGCGGCTTGACCCTGGGCACACGCGCGAGGTGCTCGACGCCGATCACGCCGGGCTCGAGGACGTGAAGCGCCGGATCACCGAGTTCATCGCCGTGCGCAAGCTGCGCGAGGAACGGGGCATCGACGACGACAGCCGCGCCAACGGCGCGATCCTGACCCTGGTCGGGCCGCCCGGCACCGGCAAGACCTCGATCGGCGAGTCGATCGCCCGCGCTCTGGGACGCGAGTTCGTTCGCATCAGCCTCGGCGGGCTCCACGACGAGGCCGAGATCCGCGGCCACCGTCGCACTTATATAGGGGCCCTGCCGGGACGGATCGTCCGGGCTCTGCGCGACGCCGGCACGATGAACCCGGTGATTCTGCTCGACGAGGTTGACAAGGTCGGCGCCGACTGGCGCGGCGACCCCTCGGCGGCGTTGCTCGAGGTGCTCGACCCGGCGCAGAACCACTCCTTTCGCGACCACTACCTCGACGTCGAGGTCGACCTCTCCGAGGTCGTCTTCATCGCCACGGCGAACCTCCTCGACACGATCCCACCGCCGCTGCTCGATCGCATGGAGACGATCGCTTTCGACGGCTACACGACCGAGGAGAAGCTGGCGATCGCCAGGGGCTACCTGCTGCCACGCCAGCTGAAGCGCAACGGGTTGCAGCCCGAGGAGGTCGAAGCCGGCGACGAGATCCTGCGCGCCGTGATCTCCGAGTACACCCGCGAGGCGGGCGTGCGCCAGCTCGAGCGTGAGCTGGGCAAGCTGCTGCGCGGCGCGGCGACGAGGATCGCCTCGGGCGAGGGCGAGACCCCGATCGTGCTCGACAGCGAGGCGCTGCGGGACGCGCTCGGGCGCCAGCGCTTCTTCCGGGAGTCGGTCGAGCGCACCGCGATCCCGGGGGTTTCCACCGGGCTTGCCGTCACCGGGACCGGTGGCGACGTCCTCTTCATCGAGGCGACCGCAATGGACGGCGACAAGGGCCTTGTCCTAACCGGCCAACTCGGCGACGTGATGAAGGAGTCGGCGCGGATCGCGCTCTCCTACGCGCGCTCGCACAGCGAGGAGCTCGGGATCGACCCCGAGCGTTTTCAGCGGGAGTTCCACCTGCACGTTCCCGCCGGGGCGATCCCGAAGGACGGGCCGAGCGCCGGCACGGCGATGACCACCGCTCTGGTCTCGCTGCTCTCAGGGAGGCCGGTCAAACACACGGTCGGGATGACCGGTGAGGTCACCCTGCAGGGTCGGGTGCTGCCGATCGGCGGCCTGAAGCAGAAGGTGCTGGCGGCCCACGCCGCCGGGCTGACCGAGGTGATCCTGCCCGAGCGCAACCGCGGCGACCTCGACGAGGTCCCCGAGGACGTGCGTGAGCAGATGACCTTCCACCCGGTGATGAGCGTCGGCGAGGTCTTCGAGCGGGCGCTCGAGCCGGCCGAGAACGGGGCGAATGTCGCCGCGATGTCGTAGCTGTTCGCCGGTGCCGACCGAGCTGCGAGCGGCGGCGAGCCTGCTCGAGCGCCGCTGGACGCTGGCGACCATCTACGCCTGCGCCAGCGGCGCGGTCCGCTTCAACGAGTTCCGCCAGTCGCTGCCGGGGGTCTCGCCGACGACGCTGTCGGAGCGCCTCGAGCAGCTCGAGGCGGAGCGCATCGTCGAGCGCCGCCTCGTTCCCGGTCGGCCGCCCCACACCGAGTACGTGCTGACCCGACGCGGAAAGCGCCTCGCCGTCGCCGTCGCCGGCCTGCTCGAAGATCACGCAGAGGCCTGCCAGCGCAGGTGACGGCTACGGTTGGCGCGTGAGCGCGACGATCGACGAGCTGACGGTCGCCGATGCGCCGGCTGCATGGTCGGCGCTCGGCTTCGCGGTTGACGACGACACGTGTGTCGTCGGTGATATCCGGATTCGCCTGGCCGGCGCCGACGCTGGCAGGGGTCTGGCGGGGTGGTCCTTACGCGGGGTGGAGAGCGCCGAGCTCGACGGGCTGGCGACCACGCTGTCCGGTCGCCCGCCGCCCAGCGAGCGGTCCGGGCATCCCAACGGCATAGCCACGATTGACCACGTCGTCGCGATCACGCCCGCGCTCGAGCGCACGATCGCCGCCCTGCAAGCCGCCGGCCTCGACCTGCGCCGCATCCGCGAGGAGCCGACGCCGGCCGGCGCGCCGCGGCAGGCGTTCTTTCGTCTCGGTGCGACGATTCTCGAGGTCGTCCAGGAGCCACCCGAGGCGATCGAGCGCAGCGGCGGCACCGATCGGCCCGCCTTTTTCTGGGGCCTTGCCTTCGTTGCTCCGGAGCTGGATGAGACCGTCGCTGGGCTCGGCGATCGGGTCAATGAGATCCGCGCGGCCGTTCAGCCCGGTCGCCGCATCGCCACCCTCCGACGCTCCGCCAGCGTCGCGGTGCCAATAGCGCTTATGACGCCGCCGCCGGCTCCGGGCGCAGATGCTCGACGCTGAAACCCCGGTCACGCTGTAGTCGTGCCGTGACCAGCGAGCGGTGACAGGCCTCCGGATCGCGCTCGACGCAGAGTAGAGCCGCTGAGCTGGCTCCGATCCACTTCACGATCGGGGCAAGGTCGACGTGGTCGAGGATCTGCTCCGTGTAGAGACGGACGTATGCGGGGGCTAGGGTCGTACGCGAGCGTTTGCCCTCCCCGAGCCTCGCGTCCTCTTGGTACTGGAGCTGGCGAAGCTCGGTGGTCGGAGACAGCTCCTTCAGGTGGGAGTAGCCGATACTCGCCTCGGCCAGCGCTGCCTGCAGACGGCGCGCGTTCGCCCAGGCGTACTCGCTGCCGCGCACGCCTCGTCGTTGACGCACGTCGAGAACGAGGTCAATCTTCGCGTCGGCCAGGGTCCCGAGGAACGAGTCGCGGTCGAAGCCGTAGACGCCAATCGTCGCGATTGAAGCCATTGGAAGGTCGACCGCGGCCGCTCAGTTCCTCTGCTCGGTCGGCCGGATCAGGATCTCATTGAGGGAGATGTGCCAAGGGCGGGTGACCGCATAGGTAATGGTGTCGGCGACATCGGTGGCCTGCAATATCTGAATGTCGGAGAAACGCCCTTTCACCTGCTCCTTCACACCGTCGCGGAGGTGATCGGTCAGCTCCGTCTCGACTGCGCCCGGCTCGATCACGATCGAGCGGATCTTGCGGTCGGCGAACTCTTGGCGGAAGGACTCGCTGAAGGCGCCGACGCCATGCTTGGTCAGGTTGTAGACGCCTGAGCCGGCGCGGGAGACGCGGCCGGCGACGGAGCTGATGTTGACCAGGTCGGCGCAACCGCGCGCCGAGTCCTCTGCCGCCGCGAGCAGGTGGGGGAGGGCGGCGTGAGTGGTGTTTATTAGGCCCTTGAGGTTGAGGTCGATCATCCGGTCCCATTCCTCGGTCGGGGCGTTCTCGATCGGACCGAGCAGCATTACGCCGGCGTTGTTGACGACGATGTCGAGCCGACCGAGCTCGTCGACCGTGCGGTCGACGGCGGCCATCGCCTGCGCTTGATTGGCGAGGTCGGCTTCGATCGCAAGGGCCGTGTGGCCTTGACCGCCGATCTCGGCGGCGAGTCGCTCCATCCGCTCCAGCCGGCGGGCGGCCAGGGCGACTTTGGCTCCCTGTGCCGCCAGGGCGCGGGCGGTCGCCTCACCAATGCCGCTGCTGGCGCCGGTGATCAGCGCCGCGGTTCCTTCGAGTGAGGTCATCGCGTTCCCTTCGGTTGTTTTCGCCTCAGGCTCCTTGTCTGCCAAACCTACTTCCCGGATCTCGCCTGCCTAAAGCATTCCTAGGCCCGTCGATAGGGCAGGATGCCGACTCGCCATGCCGCACTCGAGATCCTGAAAATCCGCCTTGCGCTCGCACGGACCGTCCTCGGGGTGGCGCGGGATCGTTCCCTTCAAGGACGCCGTCTACCGGTCGTGCGACGAAGCGCCCGAAACGGGCCCCACCTGTCAGCAGGTTGGCGCGGTCAAGTACGGCTACGGCGTCGGGCCAGCGCGAGGTCACCGCCACCTACCCGTGGCTGGTCTGCGGATCGGCGTTCTCGGCAAGCCGCAGGTCAGTAAGCGTTAGCTCCTCCTGGGCGGGCGGTGTCCGCGGGGCCGATTACGCTCAGCGCGCCGATGCCCCCAGGCTTGCCAAGACTTCGCCGCGCAGCCTGGGTCCTCGCCGTTCTCTCGGCACTGGCGCTGCCGGCGAGCGTGTTCGCCGCGCCGGTTCAGCGGGCTCCCCAGAAACCGGCGCAGCCTGGAACGCTGACCCAGCTAGCGGGGGAGCGTGGCTGTCTGGTCGATCGCTCGACCTCCTCGTCCGGCTGTGGGCTCGCCCGTGCCCTCAAGGGCCCGGGCCCCTTCATGGGCTCACGCGCGATCGCCCTCAGCCCGAACGGCAAGAACGTCTACGTCGCCTCCTCACGCAGCGACGCGATCGCGATCTTCAGGCGTAACGCACAAACGGGCACCTTGACTCAGCCGCGGGGGGTCGCGGGGTGCATCGCGGTCAAAGGCGCGAGCGGCTGCGCGACGGCCGTCGGCCTCGACGGTCCGAACTCGGTCGCGGTCAGTCCCGACGGGCTCAGCGTCTACGCGACCTCGCGGGCGAGCAACACCGTCAGCGTCTTCCGTCGCAACCGCTCGACCGGCGCGCTGATTCAGCTCCCGGCCGGCGCCGGCTGCATCTCCGGCCTGCCGGTCCCCAACTGCGCCAACGGGAGACCGCTGGTTGCGCCGGACGTCGTCATCGTCAGCCCCGACGGCAAGAACGTCTACGTCGGCTCGTTCTTCGGCAACGCGGTCGCGAGCTTCGAACGCAGCCGCTCCAGTGGGGCCCTCACGCAGCCGGACGGCAGCGCGGGTTGCATCGCCGAGGCGACGAGCGGTTGTGCTCCCGCCATCGCCCTGGGGGCGCCGGAGGGGATGGCGATCAGCAGCGACGGCGCCAGGGTCTACGTTGCCTCGGCTCTCTCCAACGCCGTCGCCGTGCTCTCGCGTGATCAGTCCACCGGCGCCCTGGCCCAGGCAAGTGATGGCAGTGGCTGCATCGCCAACGCCCCGCTGACGGGTTGCGTCACCGGCGGGCAGTTGAGCGGAGCCAATGCAGTTGCCGTCAGCCCAAGCAGGGGCGATGTCTACGTGACCTCGCTGTTCAGCAACAGCGTCACCTCGTTCAGCCGCTCGCGCGCCTCCGGCCTGAAGCAGAAGCCGGGCACGTCCGCGTGCCTGGTCTGGCTGCGCGCGGTCGGCTGCTCCTTCGGCCGCGCCCTCAGCTCCCCCGAGGGGCTCGCCGTCTCCCCGGACGGGGAGAACGTCTATGCGGCGGCGTTCGCCACGGGCGCCATTGCCGTTCTCGATCGCGGCAGGAAAGGCGCGATCGCGCAGAAGTCGGGGCGCGCCGGCTGCCTCGCTCCTCGCTCGGTGCCGGGGTGTACACGCGCCCGGGCCTTGCGCGGCGTCAGCTCGATCGCGCTCAGCCCCGACGGCCGTTATCTCTACTCGACCTCGTTCGGCAGCAACGCCGTCGACATCTTCCGGAGGAACAGATGAGTCGATCGGATGGGCGCGAAGACGGCCTGACCCGTAAAGAGCTGCTCGGTTCTGGAGCGACGGCCGCCGCCGCAGCCCTCCTCGCCCAGAGTGCCGGTGTCGAGCGCGCGCTCGGCGCGGCCAAAGGCAAGCGGCGCGACGTCGCCGGGATGAACATCGTCCTCTTCCTCACCGATCAGGAGCGGGCGATCCAGCACTTCCCGCAGAACTGGCTGCGCCAGAACCTGCCGGGGATGCGGCGCCTACGGCGCCACGGCCTCAGCTTCGAACGTGCCTTCACCAATGCCTGCATGTGCTCGCCCGCCCGCTCGACGCTGATGAGCGGCTACTTCCCCGCCCAGCACGGGGTCAAGTACACGCTCGAGGAAAACATGCCCGCTTCCGAATACCCGCAGGTCGAACTGCCGGTGGACCTGAAGAACCTCGCCACGGTGATGAATGCGGCCGGCTACAACGTCGTCTACAAGGGCAAGTGGCATTGCTCGAAACCGGCGGGGTCCGAAGCCGTTCCCGCCGACCTCGAAAAGTACGGCTTCTCGCGCTGGAACCCGCCGGACGCCGGCGCCAACCAGAGCGTCCCCGAGGCCGGCGGCGGCTTCATCGACAACGACGGGCGCTTCATCGACTCGACCGGGGAGGGGGAGGACGAAGGAGCGCTTCAGTACCTGAGCTCGAACGCGGCCCAGGAGCAGCCCTTCTTCATGGTGATCTCGGTGGTCAATCCGCACGACGTCCTCTTCTATCCGAACAAGTCCTTCGAAGAAGCCGGCTATGACGATTCCTGGCTGGAGGGGAATATCCAGGCGCCAGCGACCGTCGAAGAAGACCTCTCGACCAAGCCCTCGGTCCAGGCTGAATTCCTGCGCATCTTCAACCTGACCGGGAAGCCGAGAAACGCCGAGCAGCAGCGCAACTACCTGAACTTCTACGGCAACCTGATGCGCTCCTCCGACAGCTACCTGGTCAACGTCCTCGACAAGCTGGAAGAGACCGGGCTCTTCGACAACACGCTCGTGGTCCGCACCGCCGACCACGGCGAGATGGGGCTGACCCACGGCGGCCTGCGACAGAAGAACTTCAACTTCTACGAGGAGGCGACGCGGGTGCCGCTGGTCTACTCGAACCCGAAGCTGTTCCCAGCCCCGGCCAAGACCGACGCGCTCGTCTCCCACGTCGACTTCCTGCCGACGCTGGCGAGCCTGGCAGCGACGCCGAAGAGCGCGCGGGCCAGCTGGCAGGGGGTCGACTACTCGAAGCTGGTCCTGCACCCATCCTCGAACCGCTCCACCCAGGACTACGTCGTCTTCACCTACGACGACTTCCAGTCGGGCCAGGCCAAGCCCCCCTACCCGAAAGCCCCGAATCACATCGTCGCGATTCGCGAAGGGCGTTGGAAGCTGGCCAAGTACTACGACGTCAAGCACCGCAAACGCTCCCAGTGGGAGATGTACGACCTCAAGCACGACCCGCTGGAGAAGCGGAACATCGCCTACAAGGGGCACAAACGCACGCCCGAGCAGGACCGCGAACTCAAACGCCTCAAGCGCAAGCTGGCCCGGGTCGAGAAAACCCGCCTGCAGCCGCTTTAGCGGGAGGGGTCATCGGCCCTCGACGACAGACCCGGTCCTGGCCGGCACGCTTTGCTTCATAGAGGGCCTCATCCGCCAGGCTGAAGATCGTCGCGTAGTCGAAGGCCTCTCCACGCCGGGAGGCACTGACCCCGAAGCTCATCCTCATACGCACCCTTTCTCCTAACGCCACGGAGGCGACGGCATCGCGCAGCTCAGCAGCTACGACCGCCGCGAATTCAAGATTTGCACCGGGCAGGAGCACGAGGAACTCATCGCCACCCAAGCGGTAGACGAGGTCGAATGCTCGTTGGCGCTTGCGCAGTAGGTAGGCCACCTCCTTCAACACAGCATCCCCCGCCGCATGCCCAATCGAGTCGTTGACCTGCTTGAAGTCATCCAAGTCCCCGAGGATCACGGCGACTGGCTCCCCGGTGATTGCGGACTGTTGCTCCAGCTCGTTGGCCCGGGTCTGAAGCGCGTTCCGGTTGAGCAGACCGGTGAGCTGGTCGATCACCGCCTTGCTCCTATGCTCGACGTCTGACTGCATCAGCGCCGTCGAGAGCATTGCCACAGCAACTGCGACGGCAAGCGGGGCGATCAGCAGTGGCGGGTCGTTGACGACGCCATGGGCATTCGTTCCGAAAGCGACCGCGATCATCAGCCCAAGCGTGGTCGCCACCCCGATCAGAATGCCGCGCGAGGAAAAACGGGCGCTCAGCGTTACGATCGGAATTGCCAGCAGGGCAAGCATCGACACTGCTGAGTTTCCGGTCAGAGCCACGCTCACGGCGATGATCGTCTCGACGCTCGCCCAAGCGGCAAACATCCAGTACTCGGGGTGGGCGGCCCCCTCGAGCCGAGTATCCGTCAGCCAGAAGAAGCCCAACGCGACGGCTAGAGGGCCGAGCGTCCACCACCCGACCCAGGGCCCCGAAGCGAGCAAGGCGGCCGCCAGCACGACGAAGGTTCGCAACCGGATCGGCCGCAGACGCGCGTCCATGTCGAGCATCCGCTCACGATCTGAGTCGTTTCTAATCAGCCACGAATCCGTCCCCATGTAACTAATTGTCGGCATTTGTCGTGACTTCTAAAGCGGGTGCCCAACGAATCGGGCCGCGGGGAGACGTCACGCGCGCAGCGAGAGTGCTTCGGCGAGGTGCTCGAGCAGCAGGTCGATTATCTGAGGATCGAATTGAGTGCCTCTGCCTTCCTTGATGATCTCAACCGCTTCCTCCACCGTGAACGCCCTGCGGTAGCAACGGTCGCTGAGCAAGGCATCGAAGACGTCGGCGACCGCGGTGATCCGTCCCTCGATCGGGATTTCCTCCCCGGCCAGCCCGCTCGGATAGCCGCTTCCGTCGTAACGCTCATGATGCGTCAGGGCAATCGACGCCGCGATGCGGAGCAACTTGCTTTCGGAGTTGGCGAGGATTTCGTGGCCGACCACCGTGTGGCGCTTCATCTCCTCGCGCTCCTCTGCGGTCAGGGATCCTGGCTTGCGAAGAATCTCGCTCGGGGTGGCGATCTTTCCAACGTCATGCATTGGCGCCGCCAGCCGCAGCAGGTCTACCCGCTCCGGATCGAAGCCGAGCTGGGTGGCCAAGAGAAGCAACCTGCGCCATCCGGTCGACATGCTCCCCGGTAGAGAAATCGTGAAGCTCGATTGCCTTGGCGAGCCGCTCGACCGTCTCCTGGCGAGATAGCCGCAGCTCGTCGATCGCCTGCAGGTGAGCGGCTGCCAGCTCATCACGAAGCTCCAGGGCCTCCCTTTGCGCGGTGATGTCGGTGGATATTCCGCAGACTGCGCTGGGTTGGCCTTCCTCGTCGAGGAGAGGGAATTTGACCGTCTGGAAGGTCCGCTGGACCCCGCCGATTCCGAGCGTCTCCTCGGCCTTGTACGTCGTGCCCTCCTCGAGGATCCGCCGATCACCGGCGCGGGTGTGCTCGAGCGCCTGCGGGGTCATGATCGCCTCATCGGTTTGACCGACCAGCTGACCTCTCTCCAAACCTGCCAGGTCATCTGCCTCCGCGTTTGCGAAGACGTAGCGATAGGCGCTGTCCTTCACGTAGATCGGCGTCGGCGCCATATCGATGATCGTCTGACGTCGCTCTTCGAGGTTCAGCCTGTATGCGCGCTCGGATATTTCAAGCTCGCGCCGCCGTAGGGCATTCATTGCGGTGATCAGCAGCTGGCCGGGCCAGAATGGCTTGACCAGGTAGCCATGGACGCCGAGACCACCGAAGGCAAAGGCCTTTCCTGCGAGCTCCGGGTCGTCCTCGTCGGTGACCAAGATGACGGCGGTATCGGGATGCTCTTCGGTGATCTCTTCGGCGAAGTCCAGCCCTGACTCGCCCAGCATCTCCAGATCGCACAGGGCGAGATGGAAAGTGGTGGCAGCGAACTGCTCGCGGGCCTGTTTGACGGTGGTAACGAACTCGCACCTGTAGTGCTCCCCCAGCGAACGGTCGATCAGCCGCAGCATCTCGGGTTGATCGTCGGTCACCAAGATGCGCGCCAGGCCAGGCCTTGCTGCGTTTTCAGAGTCTGGCGTTAGCTCTGGCTTGCTTAGGTTTGCATCTAACGCATTCAACAAGTTTCAGATCGACCATTCCAGGGCCAGCCTTAACGTTTTGCTTGCGAAGTTCAGACTATTCCAAGCATCAACTTACAAATCATTCGTCCGGTTTGAGTATTCGGGTTCAGCAAAAACCCTTCGTGCCGATGCCGGTTGGACACGAGAGCAGACCTTCTCGACTCAGGCACCCTCGTCGCGAGGCGGGTCCGCAGAGCCACGGGACTCCACCGGAGTTCGCCGGGCTACCGAAGGACTTACATCACCCCAATCGCTCGAATTAATGATTGGGCCCAAGGAACGTTGTTCGGGCTGCTCGCCCCATAGGAAGGACATTCATGTCCAACCCCACCCACCTCAAGCGCGCCCGGCGTGCCGGCGTTGCCATTGCCTCGGTTTTCGCGTTTCTAGTCATCCCGGTCGCCGCGCAGGCGGACCCAGTCAACCCTGCAACCGTCACTCCCTTCGTGGTGCTGGGCGGCTCCACTGTCACCAACAGCGGCACCTCTGTGCTCAACGGCGATCTCGGGGTCTTCCCCGGAACCGCGCTAACCGGCTTCGACACCGCAGTGGTCAACGGCGCCACGCATGAAAACAACGGCGTTGCCAAACAGGCCCAAGCCGATCTCATCGTCGCCTACGACGCTGCTGCCGGACAGGCGGTCCCGCCTGGCAACGAACTGACCGGCACCGATCTCGGCGAAAGGACGCTGAGCGCCGGGACCTACCGATATACGTCGTCGGCTCAGCTGACCGGCGCCCTCACCCTCGACGCCGAAGGCGATTCGAGCGCGGAATTCGTATTCCAGATTGCCTCTGCACTGACCACGGCCCCAGCCAGCTCGGTCGTGCTCGTCAACGGGGCCTCCCCGTGCAACGTCTACTGGCAGGTCGGCAGCTCGGCGACGCTCGACACCACCACGGTGTTCCAGGGCAACCTGATGGCGCTGACGGACATCTCGTTGAACAACGGGGCGGCGGTGTTCGGGCGTGTCTTGGCCCGAAACGGCCAGGTCAGCCTGATCGACAACGTCCTCGACGGATCGATGTGCGGCACCGGGTCCACGGAGTCGCCCACTTCACCGTCGCCCACCACGGCCCCGTCAAGCGGTCCGGGCACTTCGGGCGATGCACCATCGACCGGGGCCGGCCAGGCTGGCCCGGTCAGGCAGACGAGAGCTCCCAGCCGGACGAGGGTGCCCAGGTCGGCCCGCAGCGACGGGACGGCGATCGTCCGGCGCACGCCGACTGAGGCCTGCACGTCCGGGTTCCGCGCCACCGTTCGTGGTCTCCGGATCGAGCGCGTCGTCTTCAGCCTCGATGGCAAGCGCGTCGACAGCCAGGCCCGCTCGCCGTTTGAAGTGTTCGTGCGGGCAGCTCCCGGAGCGCACGTGGTGAGAGCACGGGTCACGTTCAAAGACGCCACCCGCGCCAAGACCATGAGGCTTCCCTACCGCGCCTGCGCCGCAGCGTTGCTCAGCCCTCGCAACGGCCCGTCGCAGTTCACCGGATGAGTCATCCGGTGAACTGCGTCTCGCACTCCTCCTCCGCTAGGTGGGGGAGGAGTGCAGTGGTGGCGTCGTTGCTGACCGTCACCGCACTTGGCTGCGTCCTTGCCGGCTCGGCTCATGCTGCCAAGCTTCGGACTGCCCCTAGTCAGCGGCTCGTCGTGCTGTTGCACGATCACGTCGTCCGCGCGAAGCCAAACGCGAATGCACGGAGGGTCGAGGTTGTTGCCTCCCGGCGACCGCTGACCCGCGTGCGAACTGTCCTTCCCGTCCTCGGCATCAATGGCCGGAGCTCGTGGGTGCGTGTCAGGCTTCCGGGGCGTCCCAACGGCCATGTCGGCTGGATCTCCACACGTCGGACCAGGGAGACCTACACCGATTGGCAGATCGTGGTGGAGGTCTCGACCCGCCGGGTCTCCGTCTACAACCACGATCGGGTTCGTCGACGCTTCCGAGCGGTCGTCGGCAAGTCGTCGACCCCAACTCCGCGAGGAGTGTTTTTCATCGAGGAGGCCCTCGCGCTGTCCTCCCACCATGCCGGTGGCCCGTTCGCTCTGGCTACCAGCGCCAGGTCGAATGTATTTCAGGAATTCGAGGGGGGCCCAGGGCAGATTGGCATCCACGGCACGGACAACCTCTCCGGCGCGCTGGGGACGGCAGCCTCCCACGGCTGCATCCGACTCGGTACCCAAGCAATCACCTGGCTGGCGAGACGGATCGGGGCCGGCGTTCCGCTGGTCATCACGCGGTAGAGGTCAGAAAGCGAGGCCCAGACATGTACGGTCGGCGATATCGGAGCACCCTTCTCTTTGCGATAGGTGCGGTTGGGGTTTTGTGCCCGACCGCCTTTGCCGTCGCGGCCTGTCCGTTGCAACCGCCTCCGCCGTGCGGTTCGCCAGGGTTTACGGGCAGGGTTGGAACCGCATCTCGTTGCAACCCCAAGCCGGCGCCTATCTGTCACTCGCATCGCGGTCCTCGAGGCCCCCAGGGCCAACGGGGAGTTGCCGGTAAGACCGGGCCCGCTGGACAACCTGGGTCAAGAGGTACGAATGGCGCCGCCGGTCCCCCGGGGCTGCAGGGCATCCTGGGTGAGCCCGGTCCCGCCGGTTCGCCTGGCACCCCGGGGTCATCAGGCGAAACCGGCCCACCGGGACCTACGGGGCCCCAGGGTCTGCAAGGCGTTCAAGGCGAAATCGGAGCGACGGGCTCGGAAGGTCCGCCTGGATTGGAGGGACCCGCCGGCGAGGTCGGCCCACAGGGGACCACCGGAGTTGCGGGTGCCCAGGGAGCCGTCGGAGCGGTGGGGGCGACCGGCCCAGCCGGTGCCGCTGGCCAAGCGGGCGCCACCGGTCCAGCGGGTGCCACCGGAGCCACGGGCGCCGCGGGGCCGGCAGGCGCCACCGGCGCAGTGGGGGCAACCGGCGCCACCGGGCCAGCCGGCTCGAACGGGCTGTCCGAGTACGCCTACATCTACAACGTGAGCGGTGAGACCGTGCCGCTGGAGGGCGACGTCACTTTCGATTCGAACGGCATCCTGACGCCGGGGATCACCCACGCGCTCGGCGGCGCCGGGATCACGCTCGTAACCGCCGGTGCCTACGAGGTCAGCTTCTCGGTATCCGGGACCGAGCCCAACCAGATGGCGCTGTTCGTCAACGGCACCTTGGTCCCGGGAACGGTCTACGGCTCTGGGGCCGGCACTCAGCAGAACACCGGACAGGCGATATTCATTGCTCCCGCCGGTGCGGTGCTCACGGTCAGAAACCACACTTCGAGCGCGGCGGTGGGTCTTGCGACGCCAATCGGCGGCACGCAGGCAAGCTCGAACGCGTCTGTGGTCATCGAGAAGCTCGCCTAGCTCGATCACTGTTGGTTAGAGAGGGGTCAGCACGACGGGGGCACGGGGCAGGGCCCCCGTCGCCAGCTAGCGACGGCCGGTTAGCACCCTGGTTCCGCCCAGCTCTCGCTCGATCAGCGTGGCGAGCGGGTCGGCAGCCGTCTTGGTGGGCTTGCTGGAGATCTGCGCCCCAGAGGCCACCCCCCGCACGTTTTCAGCGGCCCGCAGCGCGTGCCAGTGGGAATCGAAGGACTCCCCCGACGTAGCGACGGTTCGGCCATTGACGCCGAGCAAGCGCCAGCGCCACCTGCCTACCAAGTCTTCAAAAGCGTCGAATTGCGGCATTTCCATCTCCTCAGTTCGGATACGAACGTATGTTCGCAGTCGAGGCGGCGGCAAAAGTCGCTGGCCGACGCAGCGGCTCAGCCCGCTTCGCTTCTAGCCTCAATCAGCTCAGTGTGGACGGCTTCCGTCTGGTTGGGGATCTCCAGGCGCCGTTCGAGCACAGGGATCGCCTCCTCCGGCCGCCCGCTCAGGCGCAGCGCGCTCCCCAGGTTGAAGAGGGCATAGGCGTAGTTCAGATCTTCGGTGCCGGGGGGGAAGGCACGGACGGCTTCTTCCAACACCGGGATCGCCTCCTCGTAATCACCGGCCTGGATCATCGCGAACCCTTCTTCGTTGAGGGTGCTGGCGAGGGCGAGATCGTCTCCCATCGGTTCCGGCACCGTCGCGCCGGCCCGCCTTTCGTTGCTCGTCTCGGCCTCTTCGCCGCCGTTCGCCTCCGGCCGATTGCGGCTGTCGCTGGCGACGCTTGCGTCGTTCCTCCCACCGCCCGTCTCCTGGGATCCGTCGGTAGCCAGCAGGAAGGCAATCGCGAGCGTGGCGAATGCAGCGGCGATCGCGGCAGCCTTGCCCCAGATCCGACGCCGGGTTGGCGGCTTGGCCCGGGAGGGCGGCGTCACCCGGGGACCCGCGTCCGGCGTACGGGGCTCAGGTCGAGGCAGGGGCGGCATTGGTTTGAGCCGTTCGGTCGGTTGATCCCGAACCGTCCTTCTGCGGTCAAGCTCGGCAAGTGCTTCTTTGGCTGAACCGGGGCGAGTGCCCGGGTCCGTGGTGGCCATACGTTCAACCAGCGCGCGGAGGCTGCCAGGCGAGTTCGACCCAAGGCAGTCGCGCAGCACGACCCCAGATGAGTAGAGGTCGGAGCGCTCCGTCGCAGGGGCGCCGCTCATCACCTCGGGCGCCACGTAGCGGGCGGTGCCAAGAAGCAGCCCGGTGCGCGTCAGGGAGGTTGCGTCTTTGGGCAACGCAATCCCGAAATCGATTAGCTTGGCGCTGCCATCTGCTGCGATCAGAACGTTCTGAGGCTTGACATCGCGGTGCACGATTCCCGCGCCGTGAATGTGCGCAAGGGCGCCGAGGAGCTCGCGCGCAAGCCGCTCGCAATCAACGCCAGCCTCGCGCGACATCCGTTCGGCCAGGTTCTCGCCCGGGACGTACTCCATAACCAGATACGGGCGTTCTTCGCCTTCAGCGTAATCGTAGACACCGATCAGATTCGGATGCGAGAGGGCAGCGGCGACCTTGGCCTCGCGACGGAACCGCGCCTGGAACTCCGGATCGGAGGCAATAGTGTCCGAGAGGACCTTGACCGCGACCGGACGCTCGAGAACCTCGTCGCTGGCAAGCCACACGGACGCCATGCCGCCGTGTCCGAGCAGCTCCTCGAGCCGGTAGCGGTCCTTCAACCGGGACCCCTCGGCGATCATCGTGCGACGAGCGCTCAGCCGGGGTCTTCGCCGAGCGCCACCGAGATCTCGTCGATCCCGGCTCGCTCAGCGTCGCTGACCGGCTGGTCGCCCTCCTCCTTGGCCCTGGCGACGCGCTCCGCGAGGCCGAGGGTGAAGCGCCTGTAGTCCTCGAGCTCCTCGGGGGAAGCCTTGGCCGCGAGCAGCGAGGCCGCTTCCCGGATGATGTCGAGATGGTGCTCTCTCAGCTCCTCGACAGAGCCCTGGCGCGCCCGATCGACCTTCGGCTTGGACTGGGCGATCTCGTCCATCAGGTCGGAGGCCCCGGTTGCCGTTCGTGCCTCGGCGTAGGCCTTCGCCAGCGAAAAAGACTCGCGAATCGAGCCACCCCGTTGAGCCGTCGTGACGATCAAGCCGGCGCTCGTTGGCGCCTCGAGCACCGTCTCCCACTCCTGCTCGGTGAAGTCCGCTTTTCCAGTCATGGGAGCCGCCTACCCGGCACGGAACCCTCTTAAGCAGGCGGGTTGTCTAATGCGCGTGACGGGTAGTGCGCAAGCCTGTTCATCTTCTTCTCGAACAGGCTCGGTTGCGGCGGCTCGCTGCTCGTCTCAGCGGCGGTAACGCTGATCCTGCTGATTGCCTTCGGCGTAATCGAACTCGGTTAGGCCCACCAAGCGCGCTGAGCGCCGTCGCCCTCAGTAACCGGTGCCGGTCTTGACCTGCTTGCGCTCGGAGGGATGGGCGCCGCCCTTTTTCTCCAGGGTGGCGCAGGCCTCGGAGATGTCGTCGGCGAGGCGGTCGATCTGCTCGCGGCTGAGGGTTTGCTTGACCAGGGCGCGCAGAATCTTCACCTCTTGCGCGTTGGGAGGCAGCGTGTAGGCGGGGACCATCCAGCCGCGCTCGGCGGAGAGCTGCCAGGAGACGTCGAACTCGTCGTAGCTCTTCTCGCCGGCGAGCTTGAAGGCGACCAGCGGCAGCTGCTCCTCGCCGTCGCCGATCAACTCGAAGTCGCCGGTGGCCTTGAGCTTGTCGGCCAGGGCGCGGGCGTTCTCCTGCATCGCCTTCATGATGTAGGCGTAGCCCTCGTGCCCGTAGCGGACGAAGTTGTAGTACTGGGCGAGGACCATCGAGGCGCCGGTGGAGAAGTTGAGGGTGAAGGTCGCATCGGTTTTCCCCAGGTAGTTCTCGTAGAAGACGAGATCCTCGGCCAGGTCGCTCTCTTCGCGGAAGACGAGCCAGCCGATCCCCGGGTAGACGAGGCCGAACTTGTGGCCGGAGACGTTGATCGAGCGCACCTGCTCGAGCCGGAAGTCCCATTCGGAGTCGGGGTAGAGGAAGGGCCAGACGAAGCCGCCGCTGGCGGCGTCGACGTGCAGCGGGATGTCGACCCCCTTCTCGTCCTTGAGGTCGACCAGGAGCTTGTTGATGCCAGGGATGTCATCGGCGTGGCCGGTGAAGGTGGTGCCAAGCACGGCGGCGACGCCGATCGTGTTCTCGTCGATCAGCGGCTCGACGTCCTCGGGCCCGATCACGTACTTACCCTCCTGCAGCGGCACGATCTTCGGCTCGACGTCGAAGTAGCGGCAGAACTTCTCCCAGACCACGTGCACGTCGCCGCCGAAAATCAGGTTCGGTTTGTCGATCGGCTTCGATTCGGCTTCGCGGCGCTGCTTCCACTTCCACTTCAGCGAGAGCGCGCCGAGCATGATCGCCTCCGAGGAGCCCTGGGTGCGGGCGCCGGTGGTCTCGCCGGGGGCGTTGTAGAGGTCGGCGAGCATGCGGATGCAGCGCTGCTCGACCTCGGCCGAGATCGGGTACTCGGCGTGGTCGATGAAGTTGCGGTAGAGGTTCTCGCCGATGAGCCGTTGCGCCTCGGGCTCCATCCAGGTCGTGACGAAGGTCGCCAGGTTGCGCTGCGGGTCCCCCTCCAGGGCGAGTTCCTCGTCGACGAGGCGCATCGCGTCGAGGGCGGACATGCCGCTGGGTGGGAAGTCGGTGTCGGGGGCGTCCTGAGTCAGGAAGCGATTGCCGTAGAGCATCGCCGCCCGATCGGCGCTGGTCGGTTCGTTCATGGGCGCGAGACTAACTGAGGACCGAGACCGAGCCCACCAGTTCGCGATCGATCTCGAGCAGGTAGGGCGCAACCAGGCCGTCGTAGTCGGCTTTGCGCTCGGCGGGCAGGTCCTTCCAGCCGGTCACCGAGCCGCGGCAGACGTCGGCGCCGCAGAGGCAACCACCGGGGAAGTGCTCGATCGAGTAGTTGCGCATCGCGTAGTCGAAGGTGATCTCTTCGCCATCGGCAATCGACTTGCGGGCGACGAAGTCGCAGGCGCCCGTCTCGTTCAGCTCGACGCCGCAGTTGGGGCTGCACGAGTGGTTGACCTTGGGGCCGAGGCCGCCGTGCCGTGCCCACTTGGTGCGGCTGACCTGGGTCGCGTGTGAGTCGTTGCGGGCGACCTCGCCTTCGAGCACCCCGATCATCACCGTCTCGCCTACCTGGAAGCCACGAGTAGCGCGAACGCCACCGCCCTTGCCGCCTACGGGAGTACAAAGCTCATATCCGACCGGATCCAAGGGACCGCCTCTCAATTGTGTGAGCGCAGCGAAAGCCGCGCCCGTTGACTGTAGGCCATCGCTGTCGGGCGACTTCCTAGGGGAGGCGCTTGACCGCTCAGCCGATCTTGCGAGAGGATGGATCGATGGCGACCGTCCTCTGCGTGCTCTACGACGATCCGGTCGACGGCTACCCGCCGTCCTACGCGCGCGACGGGGTACCGGCGATCGAGCGCTACCCCGACGGGCAGAGCGCGCCGACGCCGCAGGCGCTTGGCTTCACCCCCGGCGAGCTGGTCGGCAGCGTCTCCGGCGAGCTGGGTCTGCGCGAGTTCCTCGAGGCGCGCGGCCACCGCCTGATCGTCACCTCCGACAAGGACGGCCCCGACTCGGTCTTCGAGCGTGAGCTGCCGGGGGCGGAGGTGGTCATCTCCCAGCCCTTCTGGCCGGCCTACCTGACCGCCGAGCGGATCGCCAAGGCACCTGAGCTAAAGCTCGCACTGACCGCCGGCATCGGCTCAGACCACGTCGACCTACAGGCTGCGATCAAGCGCGGGCTGACGGTCGCGGAGGCGACTTACTCGAACAGCATCAGCGTCGCCGAGCACGTGGTGATGATGATCCTTGCGCTGGTGCGCAACTACATCCCCTCCTACCAGGTGGTCGTCGACGGGGGCTGGGACATCGCCGACTGCGTCTCGCGCTCCTACGACCTCGAGGGCATGCAGGTCGGCACGGTTGCCGCCGGGCGCATCGGCTCGGCCGTGCTGCGCCGTCTAAAGCCCTTTGACGTCCGCCTGCACTACACCGACCGCCACCGCCTCCCACCCGAGGTCGAGGAGGAGCTCGGTGTCACCTTCCATCCCGACGTGGAGTCGATGGTCGAGGTCTGCGACGTGGTGACGATCAACGCGCCGCTGCACCCCGAGACCGAGAACATGTTCGACGCCGAGCTGCTCGCGAAGATGAAGCGGGGCTCGTATCTGATCAACACCGCCCGCGGCAAGATCTGCGACCGCGACGCCGTCGCGCGGGCCTGCGAGAGCGGCCAGCTCGCGGGCTATGCCGGCGACGTCTGGTTCCCCCAGCCGCCGCCCAAGGACCACCCCTGGCGCTCGATGCCCAACCACGGGATGACCCCGCACACCTCAGGCACCAGCCTCTCGGCCCAGGCGCGCTATGCGGCTGGCACGCGCGAGATCCTCGAGTGCTGGTTCGACGGCCGCCCGATCCGCGAGGAGTACCTGATCGTCGACGGCGGCACCCTCGCCGGCGCCGGCGCGCACTCCTACAGCGAGGGCGACGCGACGGGGGGCTCCGAGGAGGCCGCCCGCTTCAAGAGCGGTTGACCCGGGCGGCGCTCGCCGAGAGGCGAAGCAGATGAAGATGCGCGCCGCGGTGCTGGAGGAGTTCGGCCAGCCGCTCGCGGTGCAGGAGGTCGAGCTCGCCGAGCCCAAGGCCGGCGAGGTGCTCGTCCGCCTTGTCGCCTGCGGCGTCTGTCACACCGACTTCTACACCGCCTCCGGCGCCGATCCGTCGGGCTACGCGCCGACCGTGCTCGGCCATGAGGGGGCCGGCGTCGTCGAGGCGGTCGGCGACGATGTCACGTCGCTCGCGCCGGGCGACCACGTCGTCACCCTCTTCTCGCCCCAGTGCGGCGAGTGCATCCACTGCCTCGACCCGCGCACCAACCTCTGCCTGGCGATCCGCGAGCAGCAGAACAAGGGCTTCCTCCCCGACGGCACCACCCGCATCGCCCGCGAGGGCGAGGGGATCCGCCATTTCATGGGCTGCTCGACCTTCGCCGAGTACACGGTGATGCCGGAGATCGCCCTGGCGAAGATCAACCCCGAGGCGCCGTTCGAGCACGCCTGCCTCTTCGCCTGCGGCCTCTCGACCGGGCTCGGCGCGGCGATCAACACGGCCGCGGTCGCGCCCGGCAGCACCTGCGCCGTCTTCGGCGCCGGGATGGTCGGCCTGGGCGCGGTCGCCGGCTGCCGGCTGCAGGGCGCCGAGCGGATCGTCTGCGTCGACCTCTCGCCGGAGCGGCTCGGGCTGGCCCGCGGGCAGGGCGCTACGGACACGATCAACGGCGGTCCGGGCGCCGTCGAGGAGATCCTCGAGATGACCGACGGCTTCGGCGCCGACTACACCTTCGAGGCGACCGGCAACGTCGCCGTGATGCGCCAGGCGGTCGAAGCCGCGCGCATGGGCTGGGGCCTGTGCACCATCGCCGGCGTGGCGGGCAAGGGGGAGACCCTCGACATCGTTCCCCGCTTCCTGATCACCGGCCGCCGCGTCGCCGGCTCCTCCTTCGGCGGGGTCAAGGGGCGCGACCAGGTTCCGCGGCTGATCGACCGCTGTCTGGCCGGCGAGATCGACGTCGAGCCCTTCATCTCCCACCGTCTCGGCCTCGACGAGGTCAACCGCGGCTTCGAGCTGATGGAGGCGCAGGACGGGATCCGCAGCGTCATCGACTTTGGCTAGGAGACGGGGCAGGGCGGCCGTCCTGGCTGGCGTGATGCTGCTTGGCACGGTCTGCGGCTGCGGCGGGGACGGCGAGGCGACGAGCTCTGGCGCCTCATCGGAAGCGGACGTTCGCTCGGTTCCCCCGGGCGCCGAGGCGCCCGCCGCCGACACGGTCACGCCTTCGCATTGTCCCGCCGGCCTGCCCGACTGCCGCACGACCGAGGGCCGGATCGTCTACGTCGAGCGGGTCGATCCCGACGGGGACGGGGATGCCCATTTCGTGATCGCCGACCCCCAGGGGATCACCCTGCGGGGACTGACCGCGATCGACGTGCGCGTGGGATTGCGCCCCAGTCCGCTCCCCGTCATCGGCGAGCTGATCAGCGCTGCCGGGCCGGTCCAGACCGGTTCCTACGGCCAGAGCCAGATCCACGCGGTCGAGCTGCATGTAGCGGGCCGTTAACTCTCGGCGGGCCAGCGCCGTGGTATCCCTACCCCGTGGGGGAGCAGGGAGGCCGACCGGCGAGGAGCTCACGGCGTCGCTACATCGCGGCGCTGGTGGTCGTCTGCGCTGCCGGCCTCGCGGTGCTTGCCTGGCTGAACCGGCCACGCGACGAGCCGGCCCGGGCGACCGTGGACGATGCGGTTCGCTCCTTCCGGGCCGAGGACGACGGTGCGCCCAGCGCCGGACCCGGCAAGCCCGCGCTCGGGGTCTACCGCTACGCGACGCGTGGCTGGGAGTCGGCGCAGAGCCCGATCGTCGACACGACTCACGACTACGACGGGGTCTCGACGGTCACCGTCAGCGAGGGGCGTTGCGGTGTGGTGGAACGCTGGCAGGTTCTAGCGGGCCGCTGGACGGAGGGCGAATCCTGTCCGGGTCCGCGGGGCGACCGCTTCGCCGCGGCCACCGAATTCCACGAGTTCTTCGGCTTCGAGCAGGAAGACTCGTTCCGCTGCCGCGGCCTCTCGATGTCGGGGCCGCCGGTCGAGCGAGCCGGCGCCCGCTTCTCCAGCAGCTGCGCGTCCGAGGACTCCTCCGTCGTCAACGCATCGCGCGTGGTCGGATTCGAGACGGTCACGGTCGCGGGCGAGTTGTTCCCGGCGATTCACACCGAATCGCGCAGCCAGCTCGAAGGCGGGTCGACCGGCACCGCCCGCCGCGAGGACTGGCGGCGGCGCTCCGACGGCCTGCTCCTGAGGCGCTCTGTTTCCAGCACCGCCGATACGAGCCTCGGCGGCGGCACCCATTACACCGAGCGCTACTCGATCGAGCTTCTCGATCTCCAGCCGCGGCGCTGATTGCGGCGATTCCGCCTCGCGAGCGATCGGTAGACGGATACTCGGTTGACGCATTACTGCTTGGGTACTAGCTTGTGTATAGGGGATTAAGGATGACGACAGGGGAGTCTCCGTCATGGTTACGTGAGGTTTGGCCGCTCATTAGGCGGTGCGTTGCCTGGTGAGCCGGTTCGGAGAAGACGAGGCCAGCTCGCTGAAGACGATCAGGGTGGAGCTCGTCGCCAGGCTGCGTGGGCGCCTGGAGGAAATCGAAGACTCGATCTTCGGCCGAGTCCGAACTCTCGCCGAGACCGCAGGCGTCGAAGACCCCGAGTACGTGGCGGGGTTGCGGGCGACGATCACCGAAAGCCTCGATTTCGCCCTCGTCCACATCGAGAAGGGCGAAGACTGGACGGGACCGATTCCCTCGACCGCCGCGGAGCAGGCGCGGCGGTCGGCGCGTGCCGGGGTGAGGCTGGACACGGTCCTGCGTCGCTATGCCGCCGGCGACAGGCTGGTGGGCGACTTCATCATGGACGAAGCCGACTGCTTCTCGAGCCAGTCGTTGCGCAAGATCCTGAGGATGCACGGACCGCAGGTCGACCGGCTGATGGCCGCCGTCGCGACCGAGTACATGGACGAGGTCGCGCGGATGAAGCGCTCGCCGACCCAGCGGCTCGCCGAGCGGGTGCGGCGCCTCGTCTCAGGCGAGAGCCCCGCCGACGTCGGCGGTCTCGAATACAACTTCGATGCCTGGCACCTTGGGATGATCGCCAAAGGCGCCGAGGCAGAGGCCGGAATTCGCGTCCTGGCGGCCAGCGTCGACAACCAGGCTCTGGTTGTGCCGCACGGAGACGGGATCGTCTGGGCTTGGCTCGGCGCCCGCCGGCCGCTGGCGGTCCTCGACGTCGAGCGCCTGCTTTCCACCGGTATCGCCGGAGCCGACTCCCTCGCGGTCGGCGAGCCGCGCAGCGGTCTCGACGGCTGGCGCCTTACCCACCAGGAGGCCCAGGCGGCCCAGGAGGTGATGCTGCGCAAGCCACGGCAGTTCACCAGGGCTCGCGACGTGATCTTGCTTGCCGCCGTGCTGCGAGACGACGCTCTTGCCAAGTCGCTGTTCGAGACCTACCTGGCGCCGCTCGAGGGCCACGGCGATTCCGGCGCCGTTCTGCGCGAAACGCTGCGCGCCTACTTCTCGGCCGGTCTCAACGCGGCAACGGCGGCCGCCGCGCTCGCCGTGGACCGGCACACGGTCCAGCGCCGCCTGCGCAAGGTGGAGGAGGCGCTCGGCCGCCTGCTTCCGGACTGCCATGCCGAGCTTGTCGTGGCACTGAGCTTGGACGCGCTCGAGGCCGAGGCGGCGCTGGCCGTTCAGCCAGCCAGCTGAGGCGCCGATCTTGCCTGGGCGTCGCGCGCTACATCATGGTCAAGCCCCGGTCGGTCCACGCGCCACATTGGGGTACCAGCCACGTAGCGCTCGGTGATAAACATGGGAGCCCCTTGGAGGGTGAGGCATATAAGTGCCCTCGAGGTGAGCGTTCCGCAGCCAAGCCAACCTGAATCGTCAAGTGATGCCTGTGACTTCTGGGTCGTCCCATGCCATCAAATCCATTCCCTCCGACCTCTCATTTGGGGAGGGATCGGAGCGGTCGAAGGCGGCGGGTCGCAGGGCCGGGCGCGCCTCGGGCGCTCTCTCGAAGATCGCCTGGGCCCCGCAGTCGGATCTGGACCACACCGCGTGGCTTGCCACCGGTCGTCGCCTGGGAACGATCGGCCGCTGCAGCCAGTGGTGGATTGGCGACTGGGTCCGCTACGGCACGGCCAGGTGGGGCGAGAAGTACGCCGAGGCGGCGCGTGTAACCGGTTATGACGTCGCCAGCTTGAGAAACATGGCGTGGGTTGCATCGCGATTCAATTTGTCACTACGTAGTGACAAATTGACCTGGAGTCACCACGTCCTGCTCGCGCCGCTCGAGCCTGAGGAGCAGAGGAAGTGGCTGCGCCGGGCCGGCGAGGAGCGGCTCTCGGTGGCCGATCTACGGCTTGAGTTGCGTGGTCTGCGTCAGGGTGAGAACACGGAGCGGGGAGCCGCCGCTGCCGGGGACGATGGCGAGGAAGCAGCGGTCTGCCCGCACTGCGGTCACTCGCTGCGCTCGTCCTGAGTTCGCGTTTTCGTTCAACGAGATTAGGTAGCCGGGGGGCAATGGGTGGGGGATGTGAGCAGGGCAATCGAGATATCAGCAACCTTGGAGCCCGGTCTGCCGGAGGACGCCGGCAGCCCGCTGGAGCGCCTCGAGCTGCTCTGCGACGCGGGCTCGCTGGAAGTGTTCAGGTCTTCGGTCCTGTCGACCCGGATCGGCTCGCGGGCGCATCCAGGCGACGGCGTGGTCGCCGGGCTCGGTCGCGTCGCCGGTCGCCCGGTCGCCTGCTACGCGCAGGACGCGAAGTTCCTCGGCGGCTCGCTCGGCGAGGCGCAGGCGGACACGATCGACCGCCTGCTGCAGCTGGCAGGCCGCTCGCGGCTGCCGGTCGTCAGCATCATCGAGTCCGGCGGGGCGCGGATGCAGGAGGGAACAGCGGCCCTCTTCGGCTACGGGCGGATCTTCCGCCAGAACGTGCAGCTCTCCGGGCGCGTTCCGCAGATCTCCGTCATCGCGGGGCTCGCGGCCGGCGGCGGTTGCTACTCGCCCGCCTTGACCGACTTCGTCGTGATGACCGAGGAGGCGGCGATGTTCCTCACCGGCCCGGCGGTCGTCCGCGACGTCGCCGGCGAGGACGTCGGCATGCAGGAGCTCGGTGGGCGCAGGGTGCACGAGCGCAACGGGGTCTGCGACTTCGTTGCGCCTGGCGACCGCTCGGCGGTGGATCTGGCGCGGGCAGCTGCTCGGCTATCTGCCCCAGCACGCCGGCGGGGCGCTGCCGCAGACTGCGGTCGCGCGAGCCCGAGCTGAGCGACCCTGGCGAGTGCGTGCCGAGCTCGTCGCGGCGGGTCTACGACGTCCGCACGGTCAGCGAAGGCATCGTCGACAGCGGCTCGCTGCTCGAGGTGGCGCCACGCTGGGCACGCAGCGTCGTCACCGGCTTCGCCCGGATCGAAGGGCGGCCGGTGGGCCTGATCGCCAACCAGCCGCGCTATCTCGGCGGGGTGCTCGACACCGAGTCCTCGCAGAAGGCGGCGCGCTTCGTCTCGAGCTGCGACGCGTTCGGGCTGCCGCTGCTGGTGCTCGTCGACACTCCCGGCTTCATGCCCGGCGTGCGGCAGGAGCGGGCTGGCGTGATTCGCTTCGGAGCGACGCTGGTGCGGGCGTTTGCGGCGGCAACCGTGCCGCGGGTCACGGTCGTCATGCGCAAGGCGTACGGAGGCGCCTATATCGCGATGAACTCACGCGGGCTCGGGGCGGACTTCGTCTTCGCCTGGCCGGGCGCCGAGATCGGCGTCATGGGCGCCCACCCGGCGACGGGGATCATCCACCGGCGCGAGCTCGCCGCCGCCAAGGACCCGGAGGCGACCCAGCTGGCGCTCTCCGATGCTTACGCCGAGGAGCATCTCGGCGCCGAGGTCGCCGCTGCCGGCGGCTTCGTCGACGAGGTGATCGAGCCGCGCGAGACGCGTGCCCGGGTCGCGGGCGCGTTTGCGGCGCTGTCAGGGCACGACCGAGTTGCACCGCCCCCGCGCCCTTGACCCACCCGATGCTATTTGCGGTCAGCGACCTGCACGTTGACCACGCGGAGAACCGCACGCTCGTCGACCAGCTGCGACCGCGCTCGGAGGGCGACTGGCTGATCGTCTGCGGCGACGTCGCCGACTCGCCGGAGGAGGTCGAGCGGGTGCTGGCGATGCTGCGCGAACGCTTCGAGCGGGTTATCTGGACACCGGGCAACCACGAGCTGCTTGCCAACCGCGACGACCCGCCCCAGTTGCGTGGCGAGCAGCGCTACCTGCACCTGATCGAGCGCTGCCGGAAGATCGGCGTCACCACGCCGGAGGATCCCTTCCTGATCTGGGACGGCCAGGGGGGTCCGGCGCAGATCGCACCGCTCTTCCTGCTCTACGACTACACCTTCGGCCGCAACGTGGCGCCAACGCCGCAGGAGGCGCTGCAGAGGGCCTATGACGCGGGTGTCGTCTGCGTCGACGAGTTCCTGCTCCACCCCGATCCCTACCCGAGCCGGCAGGCCTGGTGCCAGGCGCGAGTGAGAGAGTCCGAGCGGCGCTTGGGCAACAGCGACCCGAGCTTGCCGATGGTCTTGATCAACCACTTTCCCCTGCTCGACGAGCCGACCCGGGTGCTGCGCCACCCGGAGTTCGCCCAGTGGTGCGGGACGATCCACACCGCGGACTGGCACCGGCGTTTCCGCGCCTCCGCGGTCGTCTATGGGCACCTGCACATCCCGCGTACGACCTGGCACGACGGGGTTCGCTTCGAGGAGGTCTCGTTGGGCTACCCGCGCGAGCGCCGCTACCGCAGCCGCGAGTTCGTGCCGCGCCGAATCCTGCCGGAGGACTCGCGTGCTTGAGCGGATCCTGCCGGAGAGCGCGACCGTGGTGGCGACCCGCGAGGAGCTCGACGGCGTCCTCTACCCGGAGGAGGAGTCCGTCGTCGGGCGCGCGGTCGAGAAACGGCGGCGTGAGTTCACGACCGCTCGGGCCTGCGCTCGCGAGGCGCTTGTCCAGCTCGGCCGGCCGCACCAGGCGATTCTCTCCGGGCCCAAGGGAGAGCCGCTCTGGCCGGCCGGGATCGTCGGCAGCATCACGCATTGCGAGGGCTACCGAGCCTGCGCGCTCGCCCACGCCGGCGACCTGGTCACGGTCGGGGTCGACGCCGAGCCGAACCAGCCCCTGCCGGACGGGCTGCTCGCCGACATCGCTCTGCCGGAGGAGCGCGAGTGGCTGCGGTACCTCGCCCGCCAATCGCCCGAGGCGCACTGGGACAGGCTGCTCTTCAGCATCAAGGAGTCGATCTACAAGGCCTGGTTCCCGCTGGCCGAGCGCTGGCTCGGCTTCGAGGACGCGGTGGTCGCGATCGACCACGGACGGCAGAGCTTTTCGGCTCATCTGCTGGTCCCGGGGCCGCTGCTCGGCGGCCGCGAGCTGCGCGGCTTTCGCGGCAGCTGGCTGGTCGAGGACGGCCTCGTCCTCTCAGCGATAGCCCTCGCGGCGGACGCGGCTTAGTCGCTCGCGGCCCGGCGGGGCCGATTTTGAGGTTTGCGGCCCTGCGCGCTACCTTTGCGAACTGAGGTGTTTACCGCCGTTTCGTGTCGTAGTTCCAGGGAAAATTCGGGGGAGATTCGATGGTTGCAGGGGATCCTCGGGTCGCGGTTGTCGGCGTTGCTTGCCGGCTTCCGCGGGCGCCCGACCCAGAGGCGTTTTGGCGGCTTTTGGCCGGCGCGCAGCATGCGATCGGCGAGGTTCCCGACGACCGGCTGGCCGGCTGGGCCGACATCGACGTCGACGTCGATCCCGGGATCCAGTTCGGCGCATTTCTCGATCGCGTCGACTGCTTCGATCCGGCTTTCTTCCAGATCTCGCCCCGCGAGGCGGCGGCGATGGACCCGCAGCAGCGCCTCGTGCTCGAGCTCGCCTGGGAGGCCCTGGAAGACACGCGGATCGCCCCCGCTTCGATTCGCGGCGATCGGGCAGGTGTCTTTCTTGGCTCGATTGCGAGTGACTATTCAAATCTGACTCACCGCAGCGGACCGGATGCGATCGGCCACCACACGATGACCGGCCTGCACCGCAGCATCATCGCCAACCGCGTCTCCTACACACTTGGCCTGACCGGACCGAGCCTGACCGTCGACGCCGCCCAATCATCCTCCCTGGTTGCCGTCCATCTGGCCTGCGAGAGCTTGCGCAAGGGTGAGGCGACGTTCGCCCTGGCTGGCGGCGTTCATCTCAATCTCGACCCGAGCGTCGCGCTCGGCGCCGCCAAGTTCGGCGGCCTCTCGCCCGACGGCCGCTGCTTCACCTTCGACGCACGGGCGAATGGCTACGTTCGGGGGGAGGGAGGCGGCGTCGTCGCGCTGAAGCCGTTGGCGGCGGCGGAAGCGGACGGCGACCGCATCTACTGCGTCATCCGCGGCGGTGCGATCAACAACGACGGCGCCGGCGAAGGCCTGACCGTGCCCAGTCGCAAGGCGCAGGAGAGCGTCATCAAGGAGGCGTTTCGGCAGGCGGGAGTGGAGCCGTCGGCTGCGCAATACGTTGAGCTGCACGGGACCGGAACCGCGGTCGGCGATCCAATTGAGGCCGCCGCGCTTGGTGACGCCCTGGGGGCGGATAGGCCGGCCGACGACCCGTTGCTCGTCGGCTCGGCGAAGACCAATGTCGGCCACCTGGAGGGCGCGGCCGGCGTCGTTGGGCTGATCAAGGCCACGCTCGCGATCGAGCAGCGGCAGATCCCCGCAAGCCTGAACTTCAAAGAGCCGAACCCCGGGATCCCATTCGATGCGCTCGGTCTGCGGGTCCAGACCGTGGAGGGAGACTGGCCGCGGAAGGGCCGGCCGCTCATCGCCGGCGTCAGCTCGTTCGGGATGGGGGGGACGAACTGCCACCTCGTGCTCGAGGAGCCGCCCGCGTCCAGGCCGACCGAGCTCGAGCCGACGGCCAGGGCCGGGGAGGGCGACCCCGCTGTCAAGCCCCTTCCGTCCCCGATCCCGCTCACGCTCTCGGCCAAAGCAGAGCCGGCGCTGGCCCAAGCAGCAGAGCGTCTGGTCGCCCACCTCGAAGATCATCCGGAGCTCGATCCGACGGACGTCGCCTACTCCCTTGCGAACACCCGCACGGCCTTCGAGCATCGAGCGGTGGCCCTGGGCGCGGACCGCGACGAGCTGCTCGGCGCCCTGGGGGCTCTGGCCCTTGGCCAGGGGCACTCGGGGCTCACCCGCGCCAAGGCCGGCCGAGAGCAGCGGCCCGTCTTCCTCTTCCCCGGCCAGGGTGCCCAAGTAGGGGGAATGGCCTTGGATCTGCTCGAGTCCGCCCCTGCGTTTGCGACTCACATGGCCGCTTGCGAGCAAGCCCTTTCACCCTATGTGGAGTGGTCTCTCTCAGAGGTTCTGAGGGAAGAGGACGCCCGGTGGCTGCATCGCCTCGACATCGTCCAGCCGGCTCTCTTTGCAGTGATGGTCTCCCTCGCGAGGCTTTGGCGCGAATGCGGCGTCGAGCCGACCGCGGTGGTTGGCCATTCACAAGGAGAGATCGCAGCTGCGCACGTAGCCGGTGCGCTCTCCCTGGAGGACGCCGCCCTGGTGATCGCCAGGCGCGGACAAGCGATGGCAAGGATCGCCGGTGAGGGGGGAATGCTCTCTGTCTCCCTGACCCCGGAGGAGCTCACCCCACGCACAGAACCCTATGGCGAGCGCATATCGCTGGCGGCGATCAACGGCCCCGCCTCCCTTGTCCTCTCCGGCGACCCGAAGGCGCTTGCCGAGATCCAGGCCGGCCTCGAGCAAGACGAGATACGGGCCCAGCCCATCGCCGTGGACTACGCCGCCCACTCTGTCCAGATCGAGAACCTTAAGGAGGAGCTGCTGGACGCTTTCTCCTCGATCTCGCCACAAAACGCCGAGCTCCCAATCCACTCAACGGTCACCGGCGAGGCGATCGAAGGCGCTGAGCTGGGAGCCGAGTACTGGTACCGCAACCTGCGCCAGACGGTCCTCCTCGAGCCGGTTCTCCGCGGCCTGCTCGATGCTGGCAAGCGAGCCTTCATCGAGATCGGCCCCCATCCGGTTCTTGCCTTTGGCGTGCAGGAGACGATCGAGGACGTCCTCGCCGATCCAGGCGAGGCAAGCCTCTTTGCGACCTTGCGCCGCGAAGAGGCCGGGGCGAAGCGCTTTGCCCTCTCCCTTGGCGAAGCGCATAGCCAGGGTGTCCAAGTCGACTGGCGCGCTTTCTTCAAGGGCAGCGGCGCCAAGCCGGGATCGCTGCCGACCTATCCCTTCCAGCGCCGGCGCTACTGGCTGGATCTCGCAGAGGGGGAGGCGTTGCCGCCGGCAGCCCCTTCAGGGCCGGTTGCCGGCGACCAGGTCGCCCCACGAGAGAGCGATATCTTCGCCGACCGCTTGCTGGCCGCGCCCGAGGCGGAGCGCGGCCCTCTCGCGCTCGATCTCGTTCGCGGCGAGGTCGCGAAGGTGCTGGGACAGGACTCGGCGGATGCTGTCGAGCCGAACAGGGCCTTCAAAGAGCTCGGCTTCGACTCGATCTTGGCGTTGGAGCTGCGCAACCGCCTGCAGGCGATCACCGGACTGCGCTTGCCGGCCACGACAGTCTTCAAGCACCCGACCGCTTCACGGCTGGCCAAGCACATCTTGGCCGAGGCGGTCGGGGGAGGGGACCGCGAGCGAGTCGCCGTTCGCGCCCAGGCTGATGATGAGCCGATCGCGATCGTCGGCATGGCCTGTCGCTATCCCGGCGGCGCCGGCTCCCCGCGCGAGCTATGGGGTCTGGTTGCCGAGGGTAGAGACGGCATCTCCCCCTTCCCGACCGATCGCGGCTGGGATCTCGAGCGTCTCTATGACCCGGACCCCGACCGGCCGGACACGGCATATTCACGCGAGGGAGGATTCCTCGCCGCTGCCGGTGCCTTCGACGCCGAGTTCTTCGGCATCGCCCCACGCGAGGCACTGGCGATGGATCCCCAGCAGCGGTTGCTGCTCGAATCGTGCTGGGAGGCGCTCGAGAGCGTCGGCCTCGATCCGGCGTCGCTTGGCGCCAGTCCAACCGCCGTCTACGTCGGCATCAGCTCGCAGGACTACTCGGGGGGGATACGGGGTCCGGAGGGAGGGCTGGAGGGCTTTCGCCTGACCGGCAGCTCGACCAGCGTTGCCTCCGGCCGGGTCGCCTACGCACTCGGCCTGGAAGGGCCGGCGGTCACGATCGACACCGCTTGTTCCTCCTCGCTGGTGGCGATGCACCTCGCTGCGCAGGTGTTGCGCAGCGGCGAGTGCACGCTGGCGCTTGCCGGTGGGGCGACGGTCCTGGCGAGCCCGGGGATGTTCACCGAGTTCGCTCGACAGCGCGGGCTCGCCCCCGACGGGCGCTGTAAGTCCTTCGCCGAGGCTGCCGATGGCACGGGATGGGCCGAGGGGGTTGGGATCGTCGCCCTCGAGCGGCTCTCCGATGCTGAGCGAAACGGCCACCCGGTACTCGCCCTGCTGCGCGGCTCCGCCGTCAACCAGGACGGCGCCTCCAACGGGCTGACCGCTCCGAGCGGCTCGTCGCAGGAGCGGGTGATTCGCCAGGCGCTGGCGAACGCCGGCCTTGCTCCGGCCGACATCGACGCGGTCGAGGCCCATGGAACGGGAACGAACCTGGGCGACCCGATCGAGGTCGAGGCCCTGCTCGCCACCTACGGACAGGACCGCGAGCGGCCGCTGAAGCTCGGCTCGATCAAGTCGAACATCGGCCACACCCAGGCGGCCGCGGGGGTCGCCGGGGTGATCAAGATGACGATGGCGATGCGGGAAGGGGTCCTGCCGAAGACCCTGCACGTCGACCAGCCTTCCTCCAACGTCGACTGGGAGGCGGGCAAGGTCGAGCTGCTGACCGAGCCGCGGGAGTGGCAGCCGGACGGAAAGCCCCGCCGCGCCGGCGTCTCCTCCTTCGGCATCAGCGGCACCAATGCCCACGTGATCATCGAGGAAGCGCCCGAGCCCGCAGCGGTCGGGGACACCGAGGAGTCCCAGGCGCCCCGTGCACCCCTGCCGGGCGCCATTGCCCTGCCCCTCTCGGCCAAGACCGAGCCCGCCCTGCGCGAGGCGGCATCGAACCTCGCCACCCACCTCCAGGACAACCCCGATCTGGACCCCACCGACATCGCCTTCTCCCTGGCGAGGACCAGGGCGCTCTTCGATCAGCGAGCGGCGATCACCGGCTCCGATCGCGAGCAGTTGCTCGCGGGCCTTGCGGCACTGAGCGACGGCGAGCCCGCCACCAACGTATTCGAGGCCAAGGCCGCCCCCGGCAAGCTCGCCTACCTGCTGACCGGCCAGGGAGCACAGAGAGCCGGCATGGGCAAAGAGCTCCACGAGGCATCCCCCGTCTTCGCCGAAGCTCTCGAGGAAGCCTGCGAAGCCCTCGATCCCCACCTCGAGCAACCCCTGAAGGAGCTCCTCTTCGCCGAGGGGGGAACACCCGAGGCAGCCCTCCTTGACCAAACCACCTTCACCCAGCCGGCCCTCTTTGCCACAGAGACAGCCCTCTACAGGCTGACCGAGTCCCTCGGCATGGCACCCGACTACCTCCTCGGCCACTCGATCGGGGAGATAAGCGCAGCCCACATCTCCGGCGTCCTCTCGCTGCAGGGCGCCGCAAAGCTCGTCTGCGCCAGGGCAAAGCTGATGGGAGCCCTGCCCGAGGGGGGAGCGATGGTCGCGATCGAGGCCACCGAGCAAGAGGTCCAAGAGGCCCTGGAGGGCAAAGAGGACCAACTCTCGATCGCGGCGATAAACGGCCCCACCGCAACAGTGATCTCAGGAGAGGAGCAAGTCGCAACCGAGGTCCAGTCCCACTTCGAGGCCCAGGGCAAGAGGACCAAGCGCCTGACCGTCTCCCACGCCTTCCACTCGCCCCTGATCGAGCCGATGCTGGAGGCCTTCGGGGAGGTCGCGGAGTCCCTCACCTACCACGAGCCGAAGATCCCGATCGTCTCCAACCTCTCCGGAGAGATCCTCACCGCTGAGCAAGCCCAGGACCCCAGCTACTGGGTCTCCCACGCCAGGGCAGCGGTGCGCTTTGCCGAGGGCATCGAGACCCTCGATGCCCAGGGGGTCAGCACCTACCTGGAGCTGGGACCCGACGCGGTGCTCACCGCGATGGCCGCCTCATGCCTGCCCGAGGGCTCAGAGGCGGCCTTGATCCCGACCCTGCGCGAGGGAAGAGATGAGCAAGGGGCGATCGCAGCCGCGATCGCCTCCGCCCACGTTGCCGGGGCGAAGCTCGATTGGGCAAAGCTCTACCCCGGCGCCAAGCGGGTCCCGCTGCCCACCTATCCCTTCCAGCGCGAGCGCTTCTGGCTCACCGGTGGCGCCGGAGCGAATGACCTCGGCGCCGCCGGGCAAAAGGACGCGGATCACCCCTTGCTGGTAGCCGCGATCGAGGACCCAGAGGGGGAGCGCCTCACCCTGACCGGCCGCCTCTCGCTCTCCACCCATCCCTGGCTCGCCGACCACGCCGTCCTCGACACCGTGATCCTGCCCGGCACCGCCTTCCTGGAGCTGGCCCTGAAGGCAGGGGAGGAAGTCGGCTGTGAGACCGTCGAGGAGCTGACCCTGCAGGCGCCGCTGGTGCTCGAAGAGCAGGGGACGGCACAACTGCAGGTCACCGTCGGCTCACCGAACGAGCAGGGGGCCCGGCCGGTCTCGATCCACTCCCGCACCGAGGCAGAAGGCGAGCCGGGGGAGTGGGTCCTGCACGCCAGCGGCTCCTTGAGCGCGGAGGCGCCAACCGCACCCGAGCCCCTCACCGCCTGGCCGCCCGAGGGCGCCGAGCCCCTGCCCACCGAGGACCTCTACGAGCGCCTCGCCGAGATCGGCTTCGACTACGGCCCCGCCTTCCAGGGACTGACCGCCGCCTGGCGAGCAGGCGAGGAGATCTACGCCGAGGTCTCGCTGCCCGAGGAGCTGCGGGCCGAGTCCCAACGCTTCGGCCTCCACCCGGCGCTTTTTGACGCTGCCCTGCACGGCATCGCGCTCTCCGAGGGCGAGGGTTTCGGCGAGCTGAGGCTGCCCTTCTCCTGGAGCGGCGTCTCCCTCCGCGAGGGTGGAGCTGAGGCGTTGCGAGTCAAGATCGTCGCGACGGGCGAGGGCGAGGTGTCGCTGGCTCTGGCCGACCGAGCGGGGACGCCCCTGGCCACGGTCGGCTCCCTGATCTCCCGTCGGGTCGACCCGACGCAGCTGCAGAGCGTGGGGCAGGGACCTCAGGCCGGCCTCCTGGACCTCCAGTGGGTCCAGGCCCCCCTCCCCGAGCGCTCCGAGGCTCCCACCGACGTCGAGCAGCGGCGCTGCGAGGTCGACGAGAGCCTCCCGAGCGCCGAGGCGGCGAGGAAGGCGACCGAGGAGACGCTCGAGGCGATCCAGCAATGGCTGGCCGACGAGTCCAAAACCGACACCCGTCTGGCCCTGATCACCGAAGGCGCGATGGCCACGAGTGGGGAGGAGTCCCCCGACCCGCCCGCTGCCACGATCTGGGGCCTCATCCGCTCGGCACAGTCAGAGCACCCAGGCCGCTTCGCGCTTATCGACACCGACGGCACGGAGGCATCGGAGGCTGCACTTCCCGCGGCCCTGGCCAAGGGAGCCGAAGAGCCCCAACTGGCCCTGCGCGAGGGAGTGGCGCTCGCCCCCAGGGCGATGAGCGCCAAAGACACCGAGGACTCCCTGATCCCACCACGGGGCCCCTGGCACCTCGATGCCCTGCAGCGCGGCACCCTGGAGAGCCTCGCGCTCACACCTGCCCCCGGGGCCACCGAGCCCCTGGGCCCCACGGAGGTGCGCATCCAGATGCAGGCGGCGGGCCTGAACTTCCGCGACGTCCTGATCGCCTTGGGCCTCTATCCAGGAGAGGCCCCGATCGGCAGCGAGGGGGCCGGGGTGGTCTTGGAGGTAGGCGAGGGAGTGAGCGACCTCTCACCCGGGGACCGGGTGATGGGGATGATCGGCGAGGCCTTCGGCCCCCTGGCCACCACAGAGCGCGAGCTGCTCATCGGCGTCCCCGAGGAGTGGTCCTTCGAGCAGGCGGCGGCGATGCCGGTCGTCTTCTCCACAGCCTTCTATGGCCTGATCGACCTCGTCGGGCTGAAGGAGGGCGAGAGGGTCCTGATCCACGCCGGAGCCGGCGGCGTCGGCACAGCGGCGATCGGGATCGCCAAGCACAGGGGCGCCGAGGTCTTCGCCACCGCCAGCCCCGCCAAGTGGGACGTGCTGCGCGAAGCAGGGTTGGACGACGACCACATCGCCTCCTCGCGAGACCTGGGGTTCAAAGAAAAGTTCCTCGCCACCACGGGTGGCGAGGGAGTCGACGTGGTCTTAAACGCCCTGGCCGGCGAGTTCATCGACGCCTCCCTTGCGCTCCTGCCCAGGGGCGGTCGCTTCCTGGAGATGGGCAAGACCGACCTGCGCGACCCAGGGGAGATCGCCGCAGAGCACAAGGGCGTCGCATACCTGCCCTTCGACGTCGCCGAAGCGGGGCCGAAGAGGACAGGGCAGATCCTCGCCGAGATCGTCTCCCTCTTCGAGCAGGGGGCCCTGCGCCACTCCCAGACCACGACCTGGGACATGCGCAAGGCCCCGGGGGCCTTCCGCGAGCTCAGAGAGGGCATGAACGTCGGCAAGCTCGTGCTCACGCTCCCCCGTGCGATCGACCCCGATCGCACGACCCTGATCACCGGCGCCACGGGCGGCCTCGGCGCTCTCACCGCACGCCACCTCGCAGAGCACCACGGCGCCCGCCGGCTGCTCCTGCTCAGCAGGAGCGGCGAAGGGGCTGAGGGGGCAAAGGAGCTACGGCAGGAGCTCCAAGAGCTGGGAGCGAGTGTCGAGATCGCCGCTTGTGACGTCGCAGACCGCAAGGCCCTCGAGAAGCTCCTCGCCAAGGTCCCCAAAGAGCATCCTCTCGGCGCGGTGATCCACTGCGCCGGCGCCCTCGCCGACGCCACCGTGGAGACGATGACCTCTGAGCAGGTCGAGGAAGCTCTCGCCCCCAAGGCCCACGGCGCCCAGAACCTGCACGAGCTGAGCAAAGACGCAGACCTCTCCACCTTCGCCCTCTTCTCCTCGGTGGCGGGGACCCTGGGAGGACCCGGCCAGGCCAACTATGCAGCCGCCAACGTCTTCTGCGACGCCCTGGCCCAAAAGCGCCGCGCAGAAGGCTTGCCCGCAACCTCGATCGCCTGGGGCCTTTGGCAGCGCGAGGGCGGCATGGTCGCAGGGCTCTCAGAGGCCGACCTGGCCCGCATGCGCCGCGGCGGCATCCAGCCGATCGCGGACGAGCAGGGCCTCGCGCTCTTCGATGCCGCGATCGCGACCGACCGCCCCCAGGTCCTGGCGATCCCGATCGAGACCGGGGCACTCAGGGCGCAGGCCTCCGCAGGCACGCTGGCACCGATCCTCAGCGCCCTGGTGCGCACACCCAGACGCCGCGGCCCATCGGGCTCCTTGGCCACAAAGCTCGCCTCCCTCCCCGAGGCAGAGCGCGAGGCCCATGTCCTCGAGTTGGTCAGAGGCGAGGTCGCGGCGGTCCTCGGCCACGGCTCCGCGGCCGAGATCGAGCCTGCCAGAGCCTTCAAGGACCTGGGCTTCGATTCCCTCGCGACGGTCGAGCTGCGCAACCGCTTGAACAGCGCCGCCGGCCTGGGCCTGGGGGCGACGACGGTCTTCGACTACCCCAACTCCGCCGCACTCGCCGCCCGCCTTCTGAGCGAGGCAAGCGCAGGCGGGACCTCCAAGGCGGTAGCCGCCAGGGCCAAGGCAAGCGAGGAGCCGATCGCCATAGTCGGCATGGCCTGCCGCTACCCCGGAGGGGTCTCCTCCCCCCAAGAGCTCTGGGAGCTGGTCTGCGAGGGACGCGAGGGCATCACCGAGTTCCCCACGGAGCGCGGCTGGGACCTCGCCCGCCTCTATGACCCAGACCCCGACAACCCGGGGACGAGCTACACCCGCGAGGGCGGCTTCCTCACCGCCGCCGGGGAGTTCGACGCCGAGTTCTTCGGCATCGCCCCCCGCGAGGCGCTGGCCATGGACCCCCAGCAGAGACTGCTGCTGGAGTCCTCCTGGGAGGCCCTGGAGGACGCCGGCATCGACCCGACCTCCCTGCGCGGGGAGCCCGCCGGCGTCTTCGCGGGCCTGATCCACCAGGGCTACGGCGCAAACGCCGGGGCGGCGGCCAAGGAGCTGGAGGGCTACAGGGCAACGGGCGAAACCGCCTCCGTAGCCTCGGGCCGCATCTCCTACACCCTGGGCCTCGAGGGACCGGCGATCACGATCGACACCGCCTGCTCCTCTTCGCTTGTCGCCCTGCACCTGGCCGCGGGGGCACTGCGCGGCGCAGAGTGCACCCTCGCCCTGGCAGGCGGCGTCACCGCCTACGCCAACCCCGGCGTCTTCACCGAGTTCAGCCGCCAAAGGGGCCTGGCACCCGACGGGCGAAGCAAGTCCTTCGCAGAGGCAGCCGACGGGGTCGCCTGGTCAGAGGGCGTCGGCATGCTCGTCTTGGAGCGACTGTCTGACGCGCAGCGCAACGGCCACCGGGTGCTGGCCACGATCAAGGGCTCTGCGGTAAACCAGGACGGCGCCTCCAACGGCCTCACCGCCCCCAACGGCCCCTCCCAGGAGCGGGTGATCAGACAGGCCCTGGCAAACGCCCGCCTCACCCCCAAAGACATAGACGCGGTAGAGGCCCACGGCACCGGCACCACCCTCGGGGACCCGATCGAGGCCACCGCCCTGCTCGCCACCTACGGGCAAGACAGAGAGGCTCCCCTGCGCCTGGGCTCGATCAAGTCGAACATCGGCCACACCCAGGCGGCCGCCGGAGTCGCCGGCGTGATCAAGATGACCGAGGCTCTGCGCCGGGGCGTTCTGCCGAAGACCCTGCACGTCGACGCTCCCTCCTCGAAAGTCGACTGGGAGGCGGGGGAGATCGAGCTCCTGACCGAGCAGGCCCCCTGGGAGGCAGACGGCCGCCCCCGCCGCGCCGGGATCTCCTCCTTCGGCATCAGCGGCACCAACGCGCACGTGATCTTGGAGGAGGCGCCCGAGGCAGAGCCTGTCGCGGATGAGGCAGAGTCAAAGCCCCTGGCGGGACCTGTCCCACTCGTCCTCTCGGCCAAAACCGAGCCCGCGCTCACCGACGCCTTTGAGCGCCTCGAGGCCCACCTGGAGGCCAACCCCGACCTCGACCCGATCGACGTCGCCTACTCGCTCGCCACCACCCGCACACAGATGGAGCACCGGGCGGTCGCCTTCGGCGATCCGCCCGTCGTCGCCGCGACCGGCAGGGCGAGGGACGGAAAGCTCGCCTACCTGTGCACCGGCCAGGGCTCCCAGCGCCTGGGCATGGGCAGGGAGCTCTATGAGGCTGACCCGCTCTTCGAAGAGGCCTTCGACGCCGTCTGCGCAGAGCTGGACCCACACCTCGGCAAATCCCTCCAAGAGATCGTCTTCGCCAAGGGCAAGAAAGCCCAGGCCCTGCTCGAGGACACCACCCACGCCCAGCCCGCACTGTTCGCCATAGAGGTCTCCCTACACGAGGCACTCGCCAAGCGAGGCCTCAAGGCGGACCTGCTGACCGGCCACTCGGTGGGAGAGATCGCCGCCGCCCACATCGCGGGCGTCCTCGACCTCGCCGACGCGGCGAAGCTGATCGCCGCAAGAGGCGCCCTGATGGGAGCCCTGCCCGAGGGGGGAGCGATGGCCGCGATCGAGGCCACCGAGCAAGAGGTCGCCGACTCGATCGAGGGCAGAGACAAAGACATCGCGATAGCCGCGATCAACGGCCCCACCTCCACGGTGATCTCCGGCAAAGAGGATGCGGTCGAGGAGATCCAAAGCCATTGGGAGGAGCAGGGCAGAAAGACCAAACGCCTCGCGGTCTCTCACGCTTTCCACTCGCCGCTGATCGACCCGATGTTGGACGAGTTCGCAGAGGTCGCAAGTTCCCTCACCTACTCCGAGCCGAAGCTCCCCGTGATCTCCAACGTCACCGGCGAGCCGCTCACCCCAGAGCAGGCGACCGACCCCGCCTACTGGGTCTCACACGCCCGCGAGCCGGTGCGCTTCGCCGACGCGATCTCAACCATGGCGGCTCAGGGGGTCACCGCCTACCTCGAGCTCGGACCCGACCCCGTGCTCTGCGCGATGGCGCGCGAGTGCCTCGGGGAGGACCCAAATCAAGAACAGGATCGGGCCGCCTTCGTCCCGACCCTGCGCGAGGGAAGAGATGAGCAAGTGGCGATCGCAGCCGCGATCGCCACCGCCCACGTCGCCGGGGCGAAGCTCGATTGGGCAAAGCTCTACCCCGGCGCCAAGCGCGTCGGCCTGCCGACATACCCCTTTCAGCGGAAGCGCTACTGGCTCGCGGCGGGCGCGGGTGGGGGAGGCGCCGGGGCGGTCGGCCAGGGCGACCCCGATCACCCGATGCTCGCCGCCACGATCGAGGACCCACAGGGCGACGGCGTCACCCTGACCGGCCTGATCTCGGCCCAGGCCCAGCCGTGGCTGGCGGACCATGTCATCTTCGAGACGATCATCCTGCCCGGCACCGCCTTCGCCGAGCTGGCGCTGAGGGCGGGAGTCGAGGTTGGGGCGCAGACCGTCGAGGAGCTGACGCTGCAGGCGCCGCTGACCCTGCCGGAGGGGGGCGCGGCGCAGCTGCAGGTCAGGGTCTCGGCGGCGGACGAGGACGGCCGGCGCGAGATCCGGGTCCACTCGCGGCCCGACGGCGAGGAGGGGGGAGAGTGGAACCAGCACGCGGCCGGCACGCTCCTGCACGAGGCGGCGGAGCACGAACCGCTCGAGGCCTGGCCACCGGCCGGGGCGGAGCCCCGCGAGGTCGAGCACGTCTATGAGGAAATCGTTGAGCGCGGGCTCGAACTCGGTCCCGCCTTCCATTGCATGACCGCCGCCTGGCAGCGCGGCAACGAGTTCTACGCGGAGGTCTCGCTGGGGCCCGAGCAGCGCCAGGAGGCGACCCGCTTCGGCATCCACCCCGTCCTGCTCGACGCCGCCCTGCACACGGCGATGCTGAACGCGAGCAGCCTCGAGGAGCATCGCCGGCTCGGCGCGAGGCTGCCGTTCTCCTGGCGCGGCGTCTGCCTCGGTCGCGCTGGCGCCGATCGGCTCCGGGTCAAGACCGTCTTCAACGACGAGTGGGACGTCTCGCTCAGCCTGGCCGACGCCGAGGGCGCTCCCCTCGCCACGGTCGGCTCCCTGGCCATGCGCCCTGTCGCCGCGGAGCAGTTCCAGCTGGCGGGGAGCGGTGCCGACGGACTACTGGACCTCGAGTGGGAGGAGGTCTCGTTGCCGGACGGGGCCGGGGATGCGGGAGAGGATGCGGTTCTGCGCGAGGCGCCCGTCGATAGGGAGCTCCCCCTGGACGAGGCGGTTCTGGCCGCTACGTCGGCCGTCCTCGAGCTCGTCCAAGAGTGGCTCGGTGCTGCCGAGGAGACCAGGCGGCTGGCGATCCTCACCCGCGATGCGATGGCGAGCGCTGCGGACGAGTCTCCCGACCCCGCATCGGCGGCCCTCTGGGGCCTGCTGCGCTCGGCCCAGAGCGAGCACCCCGGCCGCTTCGCGCTGATCGACAGCGACGGCAGCGAGGCGTCGGGCCAGGCGCTCGCGGCGGCGCTCGCCGCCGGCGCCGAGGAGCCTCAGCTCGTGCTGCGAGAGGGCAGGGCGCTCGCGCCTCGCCTCGTCCGGGTCGAGGCAGGTGCGCCCGAAGCGGCGCAGTCGCGGCCGATCGACCCCGAGCGCACCATCCTCGTCACCGGTGGCACCGGCGGCCTCGGCGCGCTCGTCTCGCGCCGGCTCGCCGCGCACCACGGTGCCCGACGACTGCTCCTCGTCAGCCGCTCGGGAGCAGAGGCGGCCAGCGCCGCGGAGCTGAGGGAAGAGCTCGCCGAGCTCGGCGCCGACGTCACGATCGCCGCCTGCGACGTCGCCAGTCGCGAGGACCTGCAGAAGACCCTCGACTCGATCCCCGAGCAGCATCCGCTGGGGGCGGTGATCCACACGGCCGGCACGATCGCCGACGGGACGATCGAATCGATCGGCCCGCAGGAGCTGCGCCACGTCCTCGCGCCGAAGGCGGACGCGGCCTGGCACCTGCACGAGCTGACGAAGGACCTCGACCTCTCCAGCTTCGTCCTCTTCTCGTCGGTCGCCGGCACGATCGGCTCTGCCGGCCAGGCGAACTACGCGGCGGCGAACGTCTTCCTCGATGCGCTCGCCCGGCGGCGCCAGGCGGAAGGGCTCCCCGCAACCGCGATCGGCTGGGGCCTCTGGCAGCGGGCGAGCGGGATGACCGCCGAGCTGGACGAGTCGGAGCTGGCCAGGATGGGTCGCGCGGGTGTCGGTGCGCTCTCCGACGAGCAGGGCCTCGAGCTCTTCGACGCGGCGCTCCACAGCGGTCGCCCGCAGGCGCTGGCGGTCAAGCTCGACCGCGCCGGGCTGCGGGCGCAGGCGTCGGCGGGGACTCTTCCGGCGATCTTCAGCGGTCTGGTGCGCGTCCCGATGAGGCGCAAGAAGACCGGCGTCGGGGCGCTTGCCTCGAAGCTGGCGACCTTGCCCGAGGACCAGCGCGAGGCGTTCGTGCTCGATCTGGTCCGTGGCGAAATCGCCTCGGTGCTGGGCCACGACTCGGTCGAGTCGATCGGGCCGGAAAAGGCCTTCAATGAGCTCGGCTTCGACTCACTGGCCGCGGTCGAGCTGCGCAACCGGCTGAACGCGGCCAGCGGCCAGCGATTGCCGGCGACCGTGGTCTTCAACCACCCCAGCCCGAAGGCACTGGCCGAGTATCTGCTGGGAGAGGTGACGGTCGGCAGCGCGCCGAAGCGGGTCGCGGTCAGGGCTCAGGTCAGCGAGGAGCCGATCGCGATCGTCGGCATGGCCTGCCGCTATCCCGCCGGGGTCGCTTCTCCGGCCCAGCTGTGGAACCTGGTCGCCGAAGGCCGCGACGGGATCTCAGAGTTTCCGGGCGACCGCGGTTGGGACCTCGAGCGCCTCTACGACCCCGACCCCGATCGACCCGACACCAGCTACAGCAGGGAGGGTGGATTCCTCGTTGACCCGGGCAAGTTCGATCCCGAGTTCTTCGGCATCGGGCCGCGCGAGGCGCTGGCGATGGACCCCCAGCAGCGGCTGCTGCTCGAAACCTCGTGGGAGGCGCTGGAGGACGCCGGCATCGACCCGGCCACGTTGCGCGGCAGCTCCGCGGGAGTGTTCGCCGGAGTCAGCGCCCAGGACTACACGGGGGGCATGCGCGGCCCCGAGCACGAACTCGAGGGATTCCGGCTCACCGGCAGCTCGACCAGCGTCGCCTCCGGCCGCGTCGCCTACACGCTCGGGCTCGAGGGGCCGGCTATCACCGTCGACACCGCCTGCTCGTCTTCGCTGGTGGCGATGCACCTCGCGACGCAGGCGCTGCGCAGCGGCGAGTGCCCGGTGGCGCTCACGGGCGGCGCGACCATCCTCGCCAGCCCCGGGATGTTCACCGAGTTCGCCCGCCAGCGGGGGCTCGCCCCCGACGGGCGCAGCAAGTCCTTCGCAGAGGCCGCCGACGGCGTCACCTGGTCGGAGGGAGTCGGCGTGCTGGTGCTCGAGCGCCTCTCCGACGCCCAGCGCAATGGCCACCCCGTCCTGGCGCTCCTCAAGGGCACCGCCGTCAACCAGGACGGCGCCTCCAACGGCCTCACCGCGCCCAACGGAACTTCTCAGGAACACGTGATCCGCCAGGCCCTCGCCAACGCCGGCCTCGAGCCGCAGGACGTCGACGCGGTCGAGGGCCACGGTACCGGCACGACCCTGGGCGACCCGATCGAGGCGGGCGCTCTGCTCGCCACCTACGGCCAAGACCGCGAGGAGCCCCTGCGCCTGGGCTCGATCAAGTCGAACATCGGCCACGGCATCGCCGCGGCCGGCGTCGCCGGGGTGATCAAGATGACGATGGCGATGCGGGAAGGGGTCCTGCCGAGGACCCTGCACGTCGACCAGCCTTCCTCCAACGTCGACTGGGAGGCGGGCAAGGTCGAGCTGCTGACCGAGCCGCGGGAGTGGCAGCCGGACGGAAAGCCCCGCCGCGCCGGCGTCTCCTCCTTCGGCATCAGCGGCACCAATGCCCACGTGATCATCGAGGAAGCGCCCGAGCCCGCAGCGGTCGGGGACACCGAGGAGTCCCAGGCGCCCCGTGCACCCCTGCCGGGCGCCATTGCCCTGCCCCTCTCGGCCAAGACCGAGCCCGCCCTGCGCGAGGCGGCATCGAACCTCGCAACCCACCTGGGGGACAACCCCGATCTCGACCCCGAGGACATCGCCTTCTCCCTGGCGAGGACCAGAGCGCTCTTCGATCAGCGAGCGGCGATCACCGGCTCCGATCGCGAGCAGTTGCTCGCGGGCCTTGCGGCACTGAGCGACGGCGAGCCCGCCACCAACGTATTCGAGGCCAAGGCCGCCCCCGGCAAGCTCGCCTACCTGCTGACCGGCCAGGGAGCGCAGAGAGCCGGGATGGGCAAAGAGCTCCACGAGGCATCCCCCGTCTTCGCCGAAGCTCTCGAGGAAGCCTGCGAAGCCCTCGATCCCCACCTCGAGCAACCCCTGAAGGAGCTCCTCTTCGCCGAGGGGGGGACACCCGAGGCAGCCCTCCTTGACCAAACCACCTTCACCCAGCCGGCCCTCTTTGCCACAGAGACAGCCCTCTACAGGCTGACCGAGTCCCTCGGCATGGCACCCGACTACCTCCTCGGCCACTCGATCGGGGAGATAAGCGCAGCCCACATCTCCGGCGTCCTCTCGCTGCAGGACGCCGCAAAGCTCGTCTGCGCCAGGGCAAAGCTGATGGGAGCCCTGCCCGAGGGGGGAGCGATGGTCGCGATCGAGGCCACCGAGCAAGAGGTCCAAGAGGCCCTGGAGGGCAAAGAGGACCAACTCTCGATCGCGGCGATAAACGGCCCCACCGCAACAGTGATCTCAGGCCAAGAGAAGCAAGCCCTCGAAGTCCAATCCCACTTCGAGGCCCAGGGCAAGAGGACCAAGCGCCTCACCGTCTCCCACGCCTTCCACTCGCCCCTGATCGAGCCGATGCTCGAGGACTTCGCCGAGGTCGCAAAGACCCTCGACTACCACGAGCCGAAGATCCCGATCGTCTCCAACCTCACAGGAGAGATCCTCACCGCTGAGCAAGCCCAGGACCCCAGCTACTGGGTCTCCCACGCCAGGGCAGCGGTGCGCTTTGCCAAGGGCATCGAGACCCTCGATGCCCAGGGAGTCAGCACCTACCTGGAGCTGGGACCCGACGCGGTGCTCACCGCGATGGCCGCCTCGTGCCTGCCCGAGGGCTCAGAGGCGGCCTTGATCCCGACCCTGCGCGAGGGAAGAGATGAGCAAGGGGCGCTCGCAGCCGCGATCGCCTCCGCCCACGTCGCCGGGGCGAAGCTCGATTGGGCAAAGCTCTACCCAAGCGCCAAGCGGGTCGGCCTGCCGACATACCCCTTTCAGCGGAAGCGCTACTGGCTCTCGCAGGGCTCGGGCCCGACCGACGCGAGCTCGATCGGCCAGCGCGAGGTGGAGCACCCCTTCCTCGCCGCGGCAATCGAGGACCCCGACGGAGAGCGCCTCACCCTGACCGGCCGCATCTCGCTCTCCACCCATCCCTGGCTGGCAGACCACGCCGTGCTCGGCACGGTGATCCTGCCCGGCACCGCCTTCCTCGAGCTGGCCCTGCGGGCGGGCGAGGAGGCCGGCGCGGAGACGGTCGAGGAGCTGACCCTGCAGGCGCCGCTGGTCATCCCCAAGCAGGGCGCGGCGCAGATCCAGGTCACGGTCGCGGAGTCCGACGAGCAGGGTTCTCGTCCGATCTCGATTCACTCGCGCCTTGAGGCGGAAGTGGGAGGGGGAGAGTGGACCCTGCACGCCGCCGGCGCCCTCGGCGCCGAGGTTCCGATGGCGCCGGAACCGCTCGCCGGCTGGCCGCCCGAAGCGGCCGAACCGGTCGAGACCGAGTTCGCCTATGACCGCCTGGCCGAGCGCGGCTTCGACTACGGCCCCGCCTTCCAGGGACTGAGGGCGGCCTGGCGCGACGGCGAGGAGATCTACGCCGAGGTCGCACTGCCCGAGGAGCTGCGCGAGGAAGCGGGGCGCTTCGCGATCCACCCGGCACTGCTCGATGCGGCGTTGCACGGCCTGACTCTGGACTCGGCGGAGGGTGGGGGTGCGACCCAGATCCCCTTTGCCTGGAGCCGGGTCGCCATCCACGCTGTTGGCGCCGGAGACCTCAGGGTGCGCTTCGAGGTCGACGGGGAGGCGCGCCGCCTGAGTGTCTTCGATCGCAACGGCGCGCCGGTCGCGAGCATCGGCTCGCTGTCCACTCGCGCGGTCACCGGTGAGCTGGGCGGCGGGAGGAAGGACCTGGGTGGGCTGTTTGGTCTCGAATGGAAGGAGATTCCCCTCACCGAGCGCGACGGGGGAAACCTCGGCGACCTCGCCACGCTGGGCGGGCTGACGCTTCCCGGGGTCGAGCGCTACGAGAGCATCGCCGCCCTGGCCGAGGCGATCCGGGCGGACGCACCGGTTCCCGGCCTGGTCCTCTGCGAACCCGAGCCGGATGCGAAGCGGGAGCTCGCCGCGGCCTCGATGGCCGCCGGGCAGGGCACGCTCGAGCTGCTGCGGGAATGGCTTGCCGAGGCCGAGCTCGCGACTTGTCGCCTGGCGCTTGTCACCAGGGGCGCCCTGTGCACCTCGCCGGAGGACTCACCCGAGCTTCCCGCCGCGACGCTCGGCGGGCTGCTGCGTTCGGCCCAGGCTGAGCACCCGGGCCGCTTCGCGCTGATCGACACCGACGCCGGCCAAGGGTCTCGCGAGGCGCTCCTCGCCGCCGCCGGCCAGGAAGAGGAGCCCCAGCTGGCCCTGCGCGGCGGCGTCGCGCTCGTGCCCAGGCTTGCCGCGCGGCCTGTTCAGGCTGGCGATGAGGGGGTCTCGATCGACCCCGAGCGCACCGTCCTCATCACCGGTGGCACCGGCGGCCTCGGCGCGCTCGTCTCGCGCCGGCTCGCCGCGCACCACGGTGCCCGCCGACTGCTCCTCCTCAGCCGCTCGGGAGCAGAGGCGGCCGGGGCCGCGGAGCTGAGGGAAGAGCTCGCCGAGCTCGGCGCCGAGGTCACGATCGCCGCCTGCGACGTCTCCGACCGCAAGCAGCTGAAGAAGCTCCTCGCCTCGATCCCCGAGCAGCATCCACTCGGGGCGGTGATCCACACGGCGGGGGCGATCGACGACGGTCTGATCGACTCGATGGACGGAGAGCAGCTGCGACGGGCCTTCGCCCCGAAGGCGGAGGGCGCTTGGAACCTGCACGAGCTGACGAAGGGACTCGACCTCTCGGCCTTTGTCCTCTTCTCCTCGGTGGCGGGTCTGATGGGGAGTCCTGGCCAGGGCAACTACGCCGCCGCCAACTCCTTCCTCGACGCGCTGGCGCAGATGCGCAGCGAAGAGGGATTGGCGGGGACATCGATCGCCTGGGGGCTGTGGGCCGGTGGCGGTATGGCCTCCAGTCTCGGCGAGGCCGACCTGAAGCGGCTGGAGCGCACCGGCATAGCGGCTCTCTCCGAGGAGCAGGGACTCGCCCTCTTCGATGCCGCGGTCGGCACAGGGGCTCCGCTGTCGGTCGCCCTCGACATCAGTCGAGAGGGCCTGCGCTCGCTGGCCCTGGCCGGCGTGGTGCCGCAGATACTGCGCGGCCTGGTCCGTGTCCCGCGCCGTCGCGCCGGCGCAGCTTCGGCAGCCCTGCTCGAGCGGCTCTCGGCCCGCCCGGAGGAGGAGCGCGAGACGGTGGTTCTCGAGCTGGTCAAGGCCGAGGTCGCGGCGGTGCTCGGACACGACTCCACCGCTGCAGTCGATCCGGTGAAGGCCTTCAAAGACCTCGGCTTCGACTCGCTCGCCGCGGTCGAGCTACGCAACCGGGTCGCGGCTGCAAGCGGCCTGGCCCTGCAGCCGACGGTCGTCTTCGACCACCCGACCGCCTCGGCGCTGGCCCGGCATCTGCTCGGTGAGCTGGCGGCGGGGGGGAGCACCCTCAAGGCGGTTGCCAGAGCGCAGACCTCCGAGGAGCCGATAGCGATCGTCGGGATGAGCTGTCGATACCCGGGCGGCATCGTCTCCCCCGAGGGTCTCTGGCGGTTGGTCGCCGACGGCGTCGACGGCGTCGACGGGTTCCCCACTGACAGGGGGTGGGACCTCGAGCGCCTCTACGACCCCGATCCAGAGAGCCCTGGCACGAGCTACTCGCGGGAAGGGGGCTTTCTGCACGATGCGGCGGAGTTCGACGCCGAGTTCTTCGGCGTCGGGCCGCGCGAGGCGGTCGCGATGGACCCCCAACAGCGGCTCCTGCTGGAAGCGAGCTGGGCCGCGCTGGAGGACGCAGGCATCGACCCGGCGAAATTGCGCGGCGCCCAGGCGGGCGTGTTCGTCGGGATCATGCACCACGACTACGGCAACGGCGGGGCGTTTCCAGCCGAGCTCGAGGGCTACCTGGGCACGGGCATGGCTTCGAGCATCGCCTCCGGCCGCGTCGCCTACACGCTCGGGCTCGAGGGCCCGGCGATGACCATCGACACCGCCTGCTCCTCGTCGCTGGTCACCCTCCACCTCGCCGCGCAGGCGCTGCGCCAGGGCGAGTGCTCGTTGGCGCTGGCGGGAGGGGCAACCGTCCTCGCCACGCCGATCGTCTTCACCGAGTTCAGTCGCCAGCGCGGCCTCGCCTCCGACGGGCGCAGCAAGTCCTTCTCGGAGGCCGCCGACGGCGTCGGCTGGTCAGAGGGAGTGGGCATGCTTACCCTGCAGCGCCTCTCCGACGCCCAGCGCGAGGGCCGTCGCGTTCTCGCCGTCTTGCAGGGCTCCGCCGTCAATCAGGACGGCGCCTCCAACGGCCTCACCGCCCCCAACGGCCCCTCCCAGGAGCGGGTGATCCGCCAGGCCCTCGCCAACGCCCGCCTGGAGCCCAAAGACGTAGACGTTGTCGAGGCCCACGGCACCGGCACCACGCTCGGGGACCCGATCGAGGCCGGAGCCCTGCTGGCCACCTACGGCCAAGACCGCGAGGAGCCCCTGCGCCTGGGCTCGATCAAGTCGAACATCGGCCACACCCAGGCGGCCGCGGGGGTCGCCGGGGTGATCAAGATGACGATGGCGATGCGGGAAGGGGTCCTGCCGAGGACCCTGCACGTCGACCAGCCTTCCTCGAAAGTCGACTGGGAGGTGGGCAAGGTAGAGCTGCTGACCGAGCCTCGGGAGTGGCAACCGAACGGAAAGCCCCGCAGGGCCGGCGTCTCCTCCTTCGGCATCAGCGGCACCAACGCGCACGTGATCATCGAGGAAGCGCCCGAGCCCACAGCGGTCGGGGACACCGAGGAGTCCCAGGCGCCCCGTGCACCCCTGCCGGGCGCCATTGCCCTGCCCCTCTCGGCCAAGACCGAGCCCGCCCTGCGCGAGGCGGCATCGAACCTCGCAACCCACCTGGGGGACAACCCCGATCTGGACCCCACCGACATCGCCTTCTCCCTGGCGAGGACCAGGGCGCTCTTCGATCAGCGAGCGGCGATCACCGGCTCCGATCGCGAGCAGTTGCTCGCGGGCCTTGCGGCACTGAGCGACGGCGAGCCCGCCACCAACGTATTCGAGGCCAAGGCCGCCCCCGGCAAGCTCGCCTACCTCCTCACCGGCCAGGGAGCGCAGAGAGCCGGGATGGGCAAGGAGCTCCACGAGGCATCCCCGGTCTTCGCCAAAGCACTCGACGAAGCATGCGAGGCAATCGACCAACACATAGGTAGACCCCTGAAGGAGCTGCTCTTCGCAAAGGAGGGATCCAAGAAGGCAGAGCTCCTCGACGACACCACCTTCACCCAACCGGCCCTCTTCGCCATAGAGGTGGCCCTGTTCAGGACCCTCGAGGCACTGGGCATGAAGCCCGACTACCTGACCGGCCACTCGGTTGGGGAGATAGCGGCAGCCCACATCTGCGGAGTGCTCTCCCTCCCAGACGCGGCGAGGCTGATAACCGCCAGAGCGTCTCTGATGGGAGAGCTGCCGAAGGGTGGAGCGATGGTCGCGATCGAGGCGACAGAGGCAGAGGTGACAGAGGCACTGGAGGGCAAGGAGGCAGAGCTCTCGATAGCCGCGATCAACGGCCCCACCTCGATCGTGATCTCAGGCCAAGAGGAGCAAGCCCTCGAAGTCCAATCCCACTTCGAGGCCCAGGGCAAGAGGACCAAGCGCCTCACCGTCTCCCACGCCTTCCACTCGCCCCTGATCGAGCCGATGCTCGAGGACTTCGCCGAGGTCGCAAAGACCCTCGACTACCACGAGCCGAAGATCCCGATCGTCTCCAACCTCACAGGAGAGATCCTCACCGCTGAGCAAGCCCAGGACCCCAGCTACTGGGTCTCCCACGCCAGGGCAGCGGTGCGCTTTGCCAAGGGCATCGAGACCCTCGATGCCCAGGGAGTCAGCACCTACCTGGAGCTGGGACCCGACGCGGTGCTCACCGCGATGGCCGCCTCGTGCCTGCCCGAGGGCTCAGAGGCGGCCTTGATCCCGACCCTGCGCGAGGGAAGAGATGAGCAAGGGGCGCTCGCAGCCGCGATCGCCTCCGCCCACGTCGCCGGGGCGAAGCTCGATTGGGCAAAGCTCTACCCAAGCGCCAAGCGGGTCGGCCTGCCGACATACCCCTTCCAGCGCAAGCGCTACTGGCTCAACTCGAGCCAGGGCCAAGCCGACGCCGGCTCGATCGGCCAGGGCGTCCTCGACCACCCGATGCTCGCCGCCGCGATCGAGGACCCCGACGGAGAGCGCCTCACCCTGACCGGCCGCATCTCGCTCTCCACCCATCCCTGGCTGGCAGACCACGCCGTGCTCGGCACGGTGATCCTGCCCGGCACCGCCTTCCTCGAGCTGGCCCTGCGGGCGGGCGAGGAGGCCGGCGCGGAGACGGTCGAGGAGCTGACCCTGCAGGCGCCGCTGGTCATCCCCAAGCAGGGCGCCGTCGCCCTGCAGGTCGCGGTCGGCGCCGCCGACGATCAGGGACGCCGCCCGATCTCGATTCACTCGCGGGCGGAGGCCGACCGGGGGGGACCGGGAACGGGGGAGTGGATCCAGCACGCCGGCGGCGCCCTCGGCAGTCGATCCCCGGCGGCGACTCCGCCCCCGGCCGAGTGGCCGCCCGAGGGCGTCGAGCCGCTCGATACGGAGTTTGCCTATGACCGCCTGGCCGAGCGCGGCTTCGACTACGGCCCCGCCTTCCAGGGCCTTACAGCCGCCTGGCGCGACGGCGAGGAGATCTACGCGGAGGTCTCGCTGCCCGAGGATCAGCGGGCCGAGTCCCAACGCTTCGGCCTCCACCCGGCGCTACTCGATTCGGGTTTCCATGCCGCCCTGGACCCCGCCGCGGCCGCCCCCGACCAGCCTGCCGCCCCCGCCGTGCCCTTCTCCTGGAGCGGCGTCGCCCTGCGCGCGGCCGGGGCCTCCTCCCTGCGCTTGGCGCTGCGCCAAGAGGGCGAGGGCTTCTCCCTGCTGGGGATGGACGAGACCGGCGCGACGGCGATCCAGGTCGAGTCGCTGATCGCCCGCCCGATCGACCACTCCCAGCTGCAGGCGGCCGCCGGCCGCCGCTCCCTCTACAGCCTGCAATGGCCCAAGCGCGAGCTCGAGCCCGCCCCCGACCCGCTCCCCGCCGCGGCGATCCTGGGCAATCGAGAGATCGAGGGACTCGAGGCCGAGCGCCACGCCGACCTGCCCGCCCTGCTCGAGGCGATCGCCGGCGAGGGCCCGGTCCCCGAGACCGTCGTCTTCGATGCCCGCTCCGAGGCGGAGCCCGAGGACGTGCCCGAGGCCTCCCGCGAGGTCGCCCAGGCGGCGCTCTCCCTGCTGCAGGAATGGATCGCCGCCGAGCCCCTGCTCGACTCCCGCCTGATCTTCCTCACCGAGGGAGCGGTCGCCGTCGAGGAGGGAGAGTCCCCCGACCTCCGCGCCGCGCCCCTCTGGGGCCTCCTGCGCTCCGCCCACTCCGAGCACCCCGGCCGCTTCGCCCTGATCGACACCGAGGGCTCGAACGCATCGAGCGAGGCTCTGGCCACCGCGATCGCCGCGGCGGGGAGGAGCCCCAGCTGGCCCTGCGCGAGGGGGAGGCCCTGACGCCGAGGCTCGCCGAGCGCCCCGCCGATCCCGACCACGACGAGGCCCCCTCCTTCGACCCCGAGAAGACGATCCTGATCACCGGCGGCCTCAGCGGCCTCGGCGCCCTCTTCGCCCGCCACATGGCCGAGGCCCACGGCGCCCGCCGGCTGCTCCTGGTCAGCCGCAGCGGCGCCAAGGCAGCGGGCGCGGCCGAGCTGCAGGCCGAGCTTGCCGAGCTGGGCGCCGAGGCGACCGTCGCCGCCTGCGACGTCTCCGACCGCAAGCAGCTGAAGAAGCTTCTCGCCTCGATCCCCGACGACCGTCCGCTCGGCGCCGTGATCCACTCGGCGGCCTATCTCGACGACGGCATGCTGGATGCCCTCGACGGTGAGCGCCTGCAGCAAGTGATGCGCCCCAAGGTCGATGCCGCATGGGGACTGCACGAGCTGACCGCGGGCCTCGACCTCTCCGCCTTCGTCGTCTTCTCCTCCGCCGCCGGTCTGATCGGCGGCGCGGGCCAGGCCAACTACGCCGCCGCCAACGCCTTCCTCGACGCGCTCGCCTTCCGCCGTCATGCCGCCGCCCTGCCGGCGACCTCGCTGGCGTGGGGCCTCTGGGACCAGGAGACCACCTTGATGGACGAGGGGGAGGTGGAGCGGACGGCGCAGCAGATCCGCGCCCGGCTCGGCTTCGCCCCGCTGCCGGTCGAGCTCGGTATCGAGCTCTTCGACGCCGCCGTCTCCGGCGGCGAGTCGCTGCTGGCGCCGGTGTCCTTCGATGCCGCGGCCCTGAGCGTCCAGGCCGCGGCGGGCACCCAGGCGGCTGTCCTGCGGAACCTCACGCGCTCTTCCGTTCGGCGCAAGGCGGCCGCCGCCGGCTCGCTCGGCAAGAGGCTCGCGGGGGTGCCGGAGGCCGAGCGGGATGCGGTCGTGCTGGCGCTCGTCCGCTCCGAGGTGGCCGCGGTTCTGGGGCGCGACTCCGGCGAGGGGATAGAGCCCGAGAAGGCCTTCAAGGAGCTCGGCTTCGACTCGCTGGCCGCGGTCGAGCTGCGCAACCGCCTGGTTGCCGGCACCGGCCTGCGCCTGCCTCCCACCCTGGTGTTCGACTACCCGACGTCCGCGGCGCTGGCGAAGTTCCTGCGCGCCGAGGCCGAGGGGGAGGGGCTCGACGTCACGGTGGTGCGGGCCGCGGTCGGGCACGAGGAGCCGATCGCGATCGTCGGCATGGCCTGCCGCTACCCCGGTGGCGTCTCCTCTCCGGAGCAGCTCTGGGAGCTGGTTGCCGAGGGCCGCGACGCGATCGACGGCTTCCCCACCGACCGCGGCTGGGACCTGGAGCGCCTCTACGACCCGGACCCCGACCACCCGCGCAGCTGCTACGCGCGACACGGCGGCTTCATGCGCGACGCCGCCGATTTCGACGCCGGGTTCTTCAGCATCTCCCCGCGCGAGGCGCTCGACACCGATCCGCAGGAGAGGCTGTTGCTGGAAGCCTCCTGGGAGAGCCTGGAGAGCGCGCAGATCGATCCGCGGACGCTGCACGAGACGCCGACTGGCGTCTTCGCCGGGGTGATGTACCAGGACTACGGAGTCGACCCGGGCATGTCGGCCAGCGTGGTCTCCGGCCGCGTCGCCTACGCCCTCGGCCTGCAGGGGCCGGCCGTCACCGTCGACACCGCCTGCTCCTCGTCGCTCGTCGCGATGCACCTGGCGGCGCAGGCGCTGCGCCAAGGGGAGTGCTCGCTTGCCCTGGCCGGGGGTGTGACCGTCCTCTCGACTCCCGGCATGCTGATCTTCTTCTCCCAACAGCGCGGGCTGGCGCCCGACGGGCGCAGCAAGTCCTTCTCGGAGGGCGCCGACGGGGCGGGCTGGGCGGAGGGCGTCGGCGTCCTCGCCCTCGAGCGCCTCTCCGATGCCGAACGCAACGGCCGCCGGATCCTCGCCGTGCTCAAGGGCTCCGCCGTCAACCAGGACGGCGCATCCAACGGCTTCTTCGCCCCCAACGGCCCCTCCCAGGAGCGGGTGATCCGCCAGGCCCTCGCCAACGCCCGCCTCGAGCCGCAGGACGTCGACGCGGTCGAGGCCCACGGCACCGGCACCACCCTCGGCGATCCGATCGAGGCCGGGGCCCTGCTCGCCACCTACGGCCGGGAACGGGACGAGCCCCTGCGCCTGGGCTCGATCAAGTCCAACATCGGCCACACCCAGGCCGCGGCCGGAGTCGCCGGGGTGATCAAGATGGTCCAGGCGATGCGCCACGGGGTCCTGCCCCGGACACTTCACGTCGACCGCCCTCCTCCAAAGTCGACTGGGAGGCGGGCGAGATCGAGCTCTTGACCGAGCCCCGCGAGTGGCAGCCCAACGGCAAGCCGCGCCGAGCCGGCGTCTCCTCCTTCGGCGCTAGCGGCACCAACGCCCACGTGATCCTCGAGCAGGGGCCCGAGCACGCCGACGCCGGCGTTGTCGCGCCCGCCGCTGGGGACTCCGCGGCGGCGAAGGGCTTGCCCCATCCCCTCGTCCTCTCGGCCAAATCGGAGCCGGCCCTGCGCGAGGCGGCGAAGCGCCTCGCCGGCCGGCTGGACGAGAACCCCGACCTCGACCCGACCGACGTCGCCTGCTCGCTGGCCACGCACCCGGGCCCACTTCGACCACCGCGCGGCGGCGTTGGGCGGAGATCGCCAAGCGCTGCTCGACCGGCTGTCCACGCTCGCGGCTGGCGGTGAGGCCCAGGGCATCGTCCGCGGCTTCGCCGGCGCCGATCGCGCGCCGATCTTCCTCTTCCCGGGCCAGGGCGCCCAGTCCGCGCAGATGGCGGTCGAGCTGCTCGATTCCTCGCCCGCTTTCGCCGCCCATGTCGCGGCCTGCGAGGAAGCCCTCGAGCCGCACGTGCAGTGGTCCCTGGGGGAGGTCCTGCGCGATCCCGAGGGCGCCTGGCTCGACCGGCTCGACATCGTCCAGCCCGCGCTCTTCGCGGTCATGGTCTCCCTGGCCAAGCTCTGGCGCGAATGCGGCGTCGAGCCGGCGGCCGTGGTCGGCCACTCCCAGGGGGAGATCGCCGCGGCCCACATCGCCGGAGGGCTCTCGCTCGAGGACGCGGCGCTCGTCATCGCCGAGCGCGGCAAGGCGATGGCCAGGATCGCCGGCAAGGGCGGCATGCTCTCGGTCTCGCTCTCACCCGAGCAGCTCGCCCCGCGGCTCGAGCCCTACGGCGAGCGGGTCTCGCTCGCCGCGATCAACGGCCCCGCTTCGCTGGTCGTCTCCGGCGAGCCCGAGGCGCTCTCGGAGCTGCTGGAGGGCTGCGAGGGGGACGATGTGCGTGCCCAGCGGATCGCGGTCGACTACGCCGCCCACTCAGCCCAGATCGAGGCGCTCGAGGGGGAGCTGCTCGAGGCCTTTGCCTCGATCTCCCCCCGCTCGGGGGACATCCCGCTGCACTCGACGGTCACCGGGGAGCTGCTCGACACCGCCGAGCAGGACGGCGCCTACTGGTACCGCAACCTGCGACAGACGGTTCGCCTGGAGCCCGTCCTGCGCTCGCTGCTGGAGCAGGGCCGACGGGTCTTCGTCGAGGTCGGCCCGCACCCGGTGCTGGGCTTCGGCGTCAACGAGACGATCGAGGCCGCCCTCGACGATCCCGGTGAGGCGACCGTGCTCGGAACCCTGCGCAGGGACGAGGGCAGCGCGGAGCGCTTCGCCCTCTCCCTCGCCGCCGCCCACACGGCCGGCGCCAAGCTCGACTGGGAGGCCTTCTTCGCTGGCACCGGCGCCAAGCGGGTCCCGCTGCCGACCTATCCCTTCCAAAGGGAGCGCTACTGGCTCTCGCAGGGCTCGGGCCCGACCGACGCGAGCTCGATCGGCCAGCGCGAGGTCGAGCACCCCTTCCTCGCCGCCGCGATCGAGGACCCCGACGGAGAGCGCCTCACCCTGACCGGCCGCATCTCGCTCTCCACCCATCCCTGGCTGGCAGACCACGCCGTGCTCGGCACGGTGATCCTGCCCGGCACCGCCTTCCTCGAGCTGGCCCTGCGGGCGGGGGAGGAGGCCGGCGCGGAGACGGTCGAGGAGCTGACCCTGCTGGCGCCGCTGGTCATCCCCGAGCAGGGCGCCGTCGCCCTGCAGGTCGCGGTCGGCACCGCCGACGATCAGGGAGGCCGCCCGATCTCGATCCACTCGCGGGCGGAGGACGGAGGCGAGGCCGGGGAATGGGCCATCAACGCCACCGGGACGCTCGGCGCCGCCGCTCCGGCGCCGCCGGAGCCGCCGGAGAGCTGGCCTCCCGCGGGGGCCGAGTCGCTCCCGGTCGCGGACCTCTATGACCGCCTGGCCGAGCGCGGCTTCGACTACGGCCCCGCCTTCCAGGGCCTTACAGCCGCCTGGCGCGACGGCGAGGAGATCTACGCGGAGGTCTCGCTGCCCGAGGATCAGCGGGCCGGCGGGTTTGCCCTCCATCCGGCGCTGTTCGACTCGACCTTTCTCCAAGCCACCGCCCCCGACCAGCCTGCCGCCCCCGCCGTGCCCTTCTCCTGGAGCGGCGTCGCCCTGCGCGCGGCCGGGGCCTCCTCCCTGCGCTTGGCGCTGCGCCAAGAGGGCGAGGGCTTCTCCCTGCTGGGGATGGACGAGACCGGCGCGACGGCGATCCAGGTCGAGTCGCTGATCGCCCGCCCGATCGACCACTCCCAGCTGCAGGCGGCCGCCGGCCGCCGCTCCCTCTACAGCCTGCAATGGCCCAAGCGCGAGCTCGAGCCCGCCCCCGACCCGCTCCCCGCCGCGGCGATCCTGGGCAATCGAGAGATCGAGGGACTCGAGGCCGAGCGCCACGCCGACCTGCCCGCCCTGCTCGAGGCGATCGCCGGCGAGGGCCCGGTCCCCGAGACCGTCGTCTTCGATGCCCGCTCCGAGGCGGAGCCCGAGGACGTGCCCGAGGCCTCCCGCGAGGTCGCCCAGGCGGCGCTCTCCCTGCTGCAGGAATGGATCGCCGCCGAGCCCCTGCTCGACTCCCGCCTGATCTTCCTCACCGAGGGAGCGGTCGCCGTCGAGGAGGGAGAGTCCCCCGACCTCCGCGCCGCGCCCCTCTGGGGCCTCCTGCGCTCCGCCCACTCCGAGCACCCCGGCCGCTTCGCCCTGATCGACACCGAGGGCTCGAACGCATCGAGCGAGGCTCTGGCCACCGCGATCGCCGCGGCGGGGGAGGAGCCCCAGCTGGCCCTGCGCGAGGGGGAGGCCCTGACGCCGAGGCTCGCCGAGCGCCCCGCCGATCCCGACCACGACGAGGCCCCCTCCTTCGACCCCGAGAAGACGATCCTGATCACCGGCGGCCTCAGCGGCCTCGGCGCCCTCTTCGCCCGCCACATGGCCGAGGCCCACGGCGCCCGCCGGCTGCTCTTGGTCAGCCGCAGCGGCGCCAAGGCAGAGGGCGCGGCCGAGCTGCAGGCCGAGCTCGCCGAGCTGGGCGCCGAGGCGACCGTCGCCGCCTGCGACGTCTCCGACCGCAAGCAGCTGAAGAAGCTCCTCGCCTCGATCCCCGACGACCGTCCGCTCGGCGCCGTGATCCACTCGGCGGGCGTGCTGGACGACGCCACGATCGAGTCGATGGACTCCGGACAGCTCGATCGCGTCTTCAGTCCCAAGGTCGACGCCGCCCACCACCTGCACGAGCTGACCGCGGGCCTCGACCTCTCCGCCTTCGTCGTCTTCTCCTCCGCCGCCGGCCTGCTCGGCGTCTCCGGCCAGGCCAACTACGCCGCCGCCAACGCCTTCCTCGACGCGCTCGCCTTCCGCCGTCGCGCCGCCGGCCTGCCGGCGACCTCGCTGGCCTGGGGAGGGTGGGACGAGGCGAGCGTGCTGACCCGCGATCTGAGCGCCGCCGACCAGGCGCGGCTCGAGCGCGTCGGCTTCAGCCGGATGCCCTCCGACCAGGTGCTCGGCCTCTTCGACGCCGCCCTCGCCGGCGGGGAGCCGTTGCTCGCCCCGGTGGCTCTCGAGATGACCGGGCTGCGCAGCCAGGCCGCCGCCGGCGCCCTGGCCGTCGTCCTGCGCGGGCTGGTGCGGATGCCGACCCGTCGCGAGCGCGAGAGCAGCTCGCTCGCGGCCAAGCTCGCCGGCGTCGCGGAGGGGGAGCGCGAGGCGGTGGTCCTGGAGCAGATCCGCGGCGAGGTGGCGACGGTGCTCGGTTACGACTCACTCGAGGCGATCGATCCCGACAGGGCCTTCAAGGAGCTCGGCTTCGACTCGCTCGGCGCGGTCGAGCTGCGCAACCGCCTGGCGGCCGCGACCGGGCTGCGGCTGCCGACGACCCTGGTCTTCGACCACCCGACCTCCGCCAAGCTGGCCGGGTTCCTGCTGGAGACCGTCAGCGCCGGCGGCGGCGCCCGCCAGGTCGTCCTTGCCGCCCAGGCTTCGGAGGAGCCGATCGCGATCGTCGGCATGGCCTGCCGCTACCCCGGTGGCGTCTCCTCTCCGGAGCAGCTCTGGGAGCTGGTTGCCGAGGGCGGCGACGCGATCGACGGCTTCCCCACCGACCGCGGCTGGGACCTGGAGCGCCTCTACGACCCGGACCGGGAGACCCCGGGCACCTGCTACGCCCGCCAAGGGGGCTTCCTCGCCGATGCCGGCGGCTTCGACGCGAGGTTCTTCGGCATCGCTCCCCGCGAGGCCCTGAGCATCGATCCCCAGCAGCGACTGCTGCTGGAAGCGAGCTGGCAGGCGCTCGAGAACGCCGAGGTCGACCCCTCTTCCCTGCAGGGAAGCTCGGTAGGTGTCTTCGCCGGGACCAGCTTTCAGGACTATCTGCCCGCCTTCGAGCGCGGCACCGCCGAGCTCGAGGGCTACCGGCTGACCGGCGGCTCGACCAGCGTCATCTCCGGCAGGGTCGCCTACTCGCTCGGGCTCGAGGGCCCGGCGATCACCGTCGACACCGCCTGCTCCTCTTCGCTCGTCGCGATGCACCTGGCGGCGCAGGCGCTGCGCGGCGGCGAGTGCACGCTGGCGCTGGCGGGAGGCGTGACCGTCCTCGCCAGCCCCGGGGTCTTCGTCGAGTTCTCCCGCCAAGGCGGCCTCGCGCCCGATGGCCGCTGTAAGTCCTTCGCCGACGGCGCTGACGGCACCGGCTTCGCCGAGGGCGTCGGCATCCTCGCCCTCGAGCGCCTCTCCGACGCCCGGCGCAACGGCCACCCCGTCCTCGCCGTGCTCAAGGGCTCCGCCGTCAACCAGGACGGCGCCTCAAACGGCCTCACCGCCCCCAACGGTCCCTCGCAGGAGCGGGTGATCCGCCAGGCCCTCGCCAACGCCCGCCTGGAGCCCAAGGACGTCGACGCGGTCGAGGCCCACGGCACCGGCACCACCCTCGGCGATCCGATCGAGGCCGGCGCCCTGCTCGCCACCTACGGACAAGACAGGGAGGAACCGCTTCGGCTCGGCTCGATCAAGTCCAACATCGGCCATACCCAGGCGGCAGCCGGAGTCGCCGGGGTGATCAAGATGGTGCAGGCGATGCGCCACGGGGCGTTGCCCCGCACCCTGCACGTCGACCAGCCGAGCGGCAAGGTCGACTGGGAGACGGGGAAGGTCGAGCTGCTGGCGGAGAAGGCCCCCTGGCAGCCCAACGGGCATCCTCGCCGCGCCGGCGTCTCCTCCTTCGGCATCAGCGGCACCAACGCCCATGTGATCTTGGAGGAAGCTCCTGCGCCGGAGGGAATCGAGAGTGGCGAGGATCGGGGAGTCCCCGAGGCGCCCTTGGGCCGGGCGGTGGCGCTGCCGCTCTCGGCCAAGTCGGAGCCCGCCCTGCGCGAGGTGGCGGCCAACCTCGCCTCCCACTTCGAGGGCAACCCCGACCTCGACCCGGCCGATGTCGCCTTCTCCCTCGCCACGACCAGGGCGCTCTTCGAGAGGCGAGCGGTAATCGTCGGTTCAGATCCCAATGAGCTGCTCGGCGGCCTGCGGGCGATCGCCAAGGGGGAGCAGTCCCCCAACGCCGTCGAGGGCAAGCAAAGGAGTGGCAAGCTCGCCTACCTGCTCACCGGCCAGGGAGCCCAGAGAGCCGGCATGGGCGAGGAGCTCTACGAATCCTCGCCCGCATTCGCCGAGGCCCTCGACGGGGCCTGCGCGGCGCTCGACCCGCACCTCTCCCGTCCCTTGAAGGAGCTGCTCTTCGCAAGGGGGGGATCCCCCGAGGCAGAGCTCCTGAACGAGACCACCTTCACCCAACCCGCCCTCTTCGCGATCGAGATCGCGCTGTACAGGGTGCTCGAGCAGCTCGGCATGGCGCCCGATTGCCTCACCGGCCACTCGGTGGGGGAGATCGCTGCGGCCCACCTCGCCGGAGCTCTCTCGCTCCCCGACGCGGCCAAGCTGGTCGCCGCCAGGGCGAGGTTGATGGGAGAACTGCCGAAGGGCGGGGCGATGGTCGCGATCGAGGCAACCGAGGCCGAGGTCACGCGGGCACTCGAGGGCAAGGAGGCAGAGCTCTCGATCGCCGCGATCAACAGCCCGACCTCGATCGTGATCTCCGGTCAAGAGAAGGCTGCCGAACAGGTCCAAGCTCGCTTCGAAGAGCAGGGCAAGAGGACCAAGCGCCTCGCCGTCTCCCACGCCTTCCACTCGCCGCTGATGGAGCCGATGTTGGAGGAGTTCGCGCAGGTCGCGCAGAGCCTCGAGTACGGCGAGCCGAGGATCCCGATCGTCTCCAACCTGACCGGTGAGATCCTCACCCCCGAGCAAGCCGCCGACCCCGCCTACTGGGTCTCCCATGTGCGCGAGGCGGTTCGCTTCGCCGAGGGAGTCGAGACTTTGGCGGGGCAGGGAGTCACGACCTTCGTCGAGCTGGGCCCCGACGCGGTGCTGACCGCGATGGCGGCTTCTTGCTTGCCCGAGGGCTCCGAGGTGGCCCTGATCCCCACCCTGCGCGAGGGTCGCGACGAGGCCGGGGCATTGATCGCCGCCCTCGCCGCCGCCCATGTCGCCGGCGCGAGGCTCGACTGGACAAGGCTCCATCCGGGGGCGAAGCGGGTTCCCCTGCCGACCTATCCCTTCCAGCGGGAGCGCTACTGGCTCACCGCCGGCGCAAGGGCAGGCGACCTCGGCGCCGCGGGCCTCGGCGAGGCAGATCACCCGCTGCTCGGCGCGGCGATCGAGCTGCCGGGAGAGGACGGCTGGCTGCTCACCGGCCGGATCTCCCTCGCCACGCATCCGTGGCTCGCCGACCACGCCGTGCTCGAAACCGTGATCCTCCCGGGCACCGCCTTCGTCGAGCTGGCGCTGAAGGCGGGCGCCGAAGCGGGTGCCGCGGTCGTCGAGGAGCTGACCCTTCAAGCGCCGCTGGTCCTGCCCGAGACGGGCGCTGTCCTCCTCCAAGTCTCGGTCGGCGCGGCCGACGAGCGGGGAGGCCGCGCGATCTCGATCCACTCCCGCGCGGAGATCCACGAGGAGGCGGAGGAGTGGACTCTGCACGCCACCGGCCTGCTCGGCCTCGAGGCTCCGGCGGCTCCCGAGTCTCTGGGCGTCTGGCCCCCCGAAGGGGCCGAACCGATCGCGGCCGCCGACGTCTACGCCCGGGTGGCCGAGCACGGCTTCGACTACGGCCCCGCCTTCCAGGGACTGACCGCCGCCTGGCGCGACGGCGAGGAGATCTACGCCGAGGTCTCGCTCGACGCCGCCCGGCGCGAGGAGGCGGGGCGCTTCGCGATCCACCCGGCGCTGTTGGACGCTGCGTTCCACGCCGGCTTGGACGCCGCCCTCGCGGAAGCGGAGGGGCACGAGCCGAACCTGCCCTTCGCCTGGCAGGGGATCTCGGTTCGAGCCGCCGGCGCCGTGACCCTGCGGGCGCGCCTGCGGAGGGCCGGGGACCGGGTCTCCCTCGATCTCGCCGACGCCGACGACGCGCCGGTCGCCCAGGTCGGCTCGTTGCGGAACCGCCCGATCTCGGCCGAGCAGATGCAGGGCGTCCATGCAGGGCGCCAAGAGCTGTTTGAGCTCGCCTGGCGCGAGGTGGACGAGCCCGAGGCGGGCGATTCGCCGGAGGCGACCCTTCTCGACACCGGCGAGTGGGGAGTGGAGGGAGACCCGATCGAGGCCTCCCACGCGATCGCCGCAAAGGCGCTGGAGCGGATCCAGGCCCACCTGGCGCGGGCGGAGGAGAGCTCCCGCCTCGTCTTCCTCGCCGAAGGCGCCCTGGCGGTCGGAGAGGCAGAGGCGCCGAGTCTCGCCGTCGCCACCCTCGCCGGCCTCCTGCGCTCGGCCCAGGCTGAGCACCCCGGCCGCTTCGGCCTGATCGACACCGACGGCTCGGATGCGTCGCTGCGGATGCTGGACGGCGCCCTCGCCGCGACGGCCGAGGATCCCCTGCTCGCCCTGCGCGAGGGGGCGCTGCTGGCGCCGCGCCTGAGCGAGGTCGAGGCCGACGCGCGGGAGGCCGACGAGGCCCCCTCCTTCGATCCCGAGAAGACGATCCTGATCACCGGCGGCCTCAGCGGCCTCGGCGCCCTCTTCGCCCGCCACATGGCCGAGGCCCACGGCGCCCGCCGGCTGCTCCTGGTCAGCCGCAGCGGCGCCAAGGCAGCGGGCGCGGCCGAGCTGCAGGCCGAGCTTGCCGAGCTGGGCGCCGAGGTGACCGTCGCCGCCTGCGACGTCTCCGACCGCAAGCAGCTGAAGAAGCTTCTCGCCTCGATCCCCGACGACCGTCCGCTCGGTGCCGTGATCCACGCCGCCGGGGTCATCGACGACGGCTTGGTCGAGGCGCTCGGGCCCGAGCGGCTGGACCGCGTCCTTGCCCCCAAGGCCGACGCCGCCTGGCACCTGCACGAGCTGACCGCGGGCGCTGACCTCGAAGCCTTCGTCCTCTTCTCGTCGATCGCCGCCTCTTTCGGCAGCCCCGGACAGGCCAACTACGCCGCCGCCAACTCCTTCCTCGACGCGCTCGCCTTCAGGCGTCGCGCCGAGGGGCTCCCGGCCACCGCGATCGCCTGGGGGCTCTGGCAGCGCGAGAGCGGCATGACCGCCGGCCTCGGCCAGGCCGATTTGGCCCGCGTGCGGCGCTCGGGCATTGCCCAGATCTCCGACGAGCACGGCCTGCGGCTGTTCGACGCCGCGGTCCGGGCCGCCCCTGCCCAGACGCTGGCGCTGGCGCTCAACCGTGCCCACCTGCGCGCGCGGGCTGCCGCGGGAGATCTGGCGCCGCTGTTCAGCGGACTGGTCGATAGCGGCGGCCGGCGCAGGGCCGGCCTGGGCTCGCTTGCCACCAAGCTCGCCGCGCAGCCCGAGTCCGAGCGCCAGGGGGCTGTGCTCGAAGCGGTCAGGGCTGAGGTCGCCGCGGTGCTCGGGCATGGCTCCGCCGGGGCGATCGATCCCGAGCTCGCCTTCAAAGACCTCGGCTTCGATTCGCTGGCGGCGGTCGAGTTGCGCAATCGGCTGGCCGCCACCACCGGCCTCTCGCTGCAGCCGACGATCGTCTTCGACTACCCGAGCCCGGCGGCGCTGGCCGGCCACCTGCTGGTGGAGCTGAGCGCCGGCGGCGCCGTCCGCCAGACGGCCGTCAAGGCCCAGGCTTCCGAGGAGCCGATCGCGATCGTCGGCATGGCCTGTCGCTATCCGGGCGAGGTCGGCTCGCCCGAAGGTCTTTGGCGGCTGGTCGAGGGAGAGCGCGACGGGATCTCGGAGTTTCCGGCGAACCGCGGCTGGGACGTTGGTCGTCTCTATGACCCCGACCGCGAGGCCGGCGCCGCTCGCGCGACCAGCTACACCCGCGAGGGCGGCTTCCTCCACGACTCCGGCGAGTTCGACGCCGACTTCTTCGCGATCGGCCCGCGGGAGGCAGTGGAGACCGACCCGCAGCAGCGCCTCTTGCTCGAAACCTCCTGGCAGGCGCTGGAGGACGCGGGGATCGACCCCCGGGGCTTGGCCCAGACCCAGACCGGCGTCTTCGCCGGGGTGATGTACCAGGACTACGGCGAGGCGCCGGGCATGTCGCAGAGCCTCGTCTCGGGCCGCGTCGCCTACACGCTCGGCCTCGAAGGCCCGGCGATCACGGTCGACACCGCCTGCTCCTCGTCGCTGGTCGCGATGCACTGGGCCGCGCAAGCGCTGCGCAGCGGCGAATGCTCGCTGGCGCTGGCCGGTGGCGTCACCGTGCTCGCCACGCCGTACGTCTTCGTCGAGTTCTCCCGCCAGAGGGGCCTGGCCCCCGACGGGCGCTCGAAGTCCTTCGCCGACTCCGCCGACGGGGTGAGCTGGGGCGAGGGAGTCGGCGTCCTCGCCCTCGAGCGCCTCTCCGACGCCAAGCGCAACGGCCACGAGATCCTCGCTGTGATCAAGGGCTCTGCCGTAAACCAGGACGGCGCCTCAAACGGCCTCACCGCCCCCAACGGTCCCTCCCAGGAGCGGGTGATCCGCCAGGCCCTCGCCAACGCCCGCCTGGAGCCCAAGGACGTCGACGCGGTCGAGGCCCACGGCACCGGCACCACTCTCGGCGATCCGATCGAGGCCGGCGCCCTGCTCGCCACCTACGGACAAGACCGCGAGGAGCCCCTGCGTCTGGGCTCGATCAAGTCCAACATCGGCCACACCCAGGCCGCGGCCGGAGTCGCCGGGGTGATCAAGATGGTCCAGGCGATGCGCCACGGCGTGCTGCCGAGGACCCTTCACGTCGACGCACCCTCCTCCAAAGTCGATTGGGAGGCGGGCGAGATCGAGCTCTTGACCGAGCCGATCGAGTGGCAACCAAACGGCAAGCCCCGCCGCGCCGGGATCTCCTCCTTCGGCATCTCCGGCACCAACGCGCACGTGATCTTGGAGGAAGCTCCTGCGGCGAAGACACGGGCCGAAGTGCAAGAGAAGCCCCCGGCGCCCCTGGGCCAAGCCCTCGCCCTGCCGCTCTCGGCCAAGTCCGATCCCGCCCTGCGCGAAGCGGCGAAGCGCCTCGCGATCCACCTGGCCGAGAACCCCGAGCTCGACCCCGCCGACGTCGGCTTCTCCCTGGCAAGGACCAGGGCCCTGTTCGAGCGCCGGGCTGTGGTCACGGGTTCAGATCGCGATCAGCTGCTCGGCGGCCTGAGGGCAATCGCCGAGGGCGAGCCTTCCCCCAATGCGATCGACGGCAGGGCAAGAAGCGGCAAGCTCGCCTACCTGCTGACCGGCCAGGGAGCGCAGAGAGCCGGGATGGGCAAAGAGCTCCACGAGTCCTCGCCCGTCTTCGCCAAGGCGCTGGACGAGGCATGCGAGGCGCTGGACCAACACCTCTCCCGCCCACTGAAGGAGCTGCTCTTCGCAAAGGAGGGATCCAAGAAGGCAGAGCTCCTCGACGACACCACCTTCACCCAACCGGCCCTCTTCGCCATAGAGGTGGCCCTGTTCAGGACCCTCGAGGCACTGGGCATGAAGCCCGACTACCTGACCGGCCACTCGGTTGGGGAGATAGCGGCAGCCCACATCTGCGGAGTGCTCTCCCTCCCAGACGCGGCGAGGCTGATAACCGCCAGAGCGTCTCTGATGGGAGAGCTGCCGAAGGGTGGAGCGATGGTCGCGATCGAGGCGACAGAGGCAGAGGTGACAGAGGCACTGGAGGGCAAGGAGGCAGAGCTCTCGATCGCCGCGATCAACGGCCCCACCTCGATCGTGATCTCCGGCCAAGAGAAGCAAGCCCTCGAGGTCCAATCCCACTTCGAGGCCCAGGGCAAGAGGACCAAGCGCCTCACCGTCTCCCACGCCTTCCACTCGCCCCTGATCGAGCCGATGCTCGAGGACTTCGCAAAGGTCGCGGGAGAGCTCGCATACCGGGAGCCGAAGATCCCGATCGTCTCCAACCTCTCCGGAGAGATCCTCGCCCCCGAGCAGGCAACCGATCCCGCCTACTGGGTCTCCCACGCAAGGGGAGCGGTCCGCTTCGCTGCGGGCATCGAGGCCCTGGTCGCACAAGGCGTCACGACCTTCGTCGAGCTCGGGCCCGACCCGGTGCTGAGCGCGATGGCGGCTCCATGCCTGCCCGAGGGCTCCGAGGCCACATTGATCCCGACCTTGCGCGAGGGACGCGACGAGACCCAAGCAATCGCCGGTGCCCTTGCCGCAGCCCACGTGGCGGGCGCGAAGCTCGACTGGGCAAAGCTCTCCCCGGGGGCAAAGCGGGTTTCGCTGCCGACCTATCCCTTCCAAAGGGAGCGGTATTGGCTCTCTGCCTCGGCGACCTCGGGCGATCTCGGCGCCGCCGGGCAAAAGGACGCAGATCACCCCTTGCTGGTAGCCGCGATCGAAGACCCAGAAGGAGAGCGCCTCACCCTGACCGGCCGCATCTCCCTCTCCACCCATCCGTGGCTCGCGGACCACGCCGTGCTCGGCACGGTGATCCTGCCCGGCACCGCCTTCTTGGAGCTGGCGCTCAGAGCGGGAGAGCTGACGGGAGCACAGACCGTCTCCGAGCTCACCTTGCAGGCGCCGCTCCTGCTCGCCGAGCAGGGGGCGGCGCAGATCCAGCTCGCCGTCTCGGCCCCCGGCGAGCAAGGCGCCAGACCGATCTCGATCCATTCCCGCGCCGAGGAACAAGGCGAGGCGGGCGAGTGGGTCCTGAACGCAACCGGCGTCTTGAGCACAGAGGCGCCCGAGGCACCGGAGCCCATGATCGCCTGGCCCCCCGAGGAGGCCGAGCAGATCGAGACCGATGACCTCTACGAGCGCCTGGCGGAGATCGGCTTCGACTACGGCCCGGCATTCCAAGGGCTGAAAGCAGCCTGGCAGGAAGGAGAGGCGATCTACGCCGAGGTCTCGCTGCCCGAGGAGCGCCGCGAGGAAGCGGGCAGGTACGGGATCCACCCGGCTTTGCTCGATGCGGCCTTCCACGCCGCCCTGGGCATCGCCCTGGAGGGCGAGGGCAAGCCGGCCGTGCCTTTCGACTGGCGCGGAGTGCGCGTCCCCGGCCCGGGCCCCTCGTCGTTGCGCGTACAGCTCGGGGTGCAGGGCGATCGCCTGCGGCTGATCGCCGCCGACCCCAGCGGAACACCGGTCGTCGAAGTCGGCTCCGTCCTCGGCCGCCCCGTCGAGCAGAGCCAACTCGCCTCCGCCGGCCGACAGGGCTCCCTCTACCGCCTCGAGCGCCAAGAGCTGTCATTGCCCGAGCCCTCCGAGGAAGCGACCACCCTGGTCGACACCCGCGAGTGGGAGTCGGTAGAGCACCCGGTCGAGGCCTCCCACGCGATCGCCGCCAAGGCCCTGGAGCTGATCCAGGCACACCTCGCAGACGAGGAGGCGGCGCAGACCCGCATGGTTTTCCTCACCGAAGGCGCGATCGACACCGGCGAGGCGGAGCCAAGCCTCCCGGCGGCCACTCTCGCGGGCCTCTTGCGCTCGGCCCACTCCGAGCACCCCGGCCGCTTCGCCCTGATCGACACCGACGGCAGCGAGGCATCGAGCGAGGTCATTGAGCGAGCGATTGCCGCCAGCGCAACGGAGCCCCAGCTAGCCCTGCGCGAGGGCGGGGCGCTCGCCGCCCGCTTGGCAGAGGCCAAGAGCGAGGCAAGCGAGGGCGGGGGAGAGCCCGTCGAGGAGACCCGCGCCCTCGACCCCGAGGAGACGATCCTGATCACCGGCGCCACCGGCGCCCTCGGCGCCCTCTTCGCCCGGCACCTCGCCCAGCGCGGCGCCGGCAACCTGCTCCTGGTCAGCCGCAGCGGAGAGAAGGCAAGGGGAGCAAAGGAGCTGAAGGCGGAGCTGGAGGAGCTGGGGGCAAGGGCGACGATCGCCGCCTGTGACGTATCGGACCGGGGGCAGCTGAAGAAGCTCCTGGGCGGGCTCCCCTCGGAGCACCCCCTCGGTGCCGTGGTCCACGCCGCCGGCGTCTTCGACAACGGCCTGATCCCCGACCTCGACCAAGAGCGCCTGAGCAGGGTGATGTCCCCCAAGGCAGATGCCGCCTGGTACCTGCACGAGCTCACCACCGATCTCGACCTCTCGCACTTCGTTCTCTTCTCCTCGGCCGCGGGTCTGCTCGGGGGACCGGGCCAGGGCAACTACGCCGCCGCCAACTCATTCCTCGACGCGCTGGCGGCAAAGCGCAGGCTGAAGGGCCTCCCGGCGACTTCGCTTGCCTGGGGCCTTTGGGAGCAGGCCGGCGGAATCGATGCCGAACAGGAGCAGGTCCTGCGCCAGACGCGGACCCTGCTCGGCTTCACCCCGATTCCGACCGAGCAGGGCCTGGGGCTCTTCGAGCAGGCCGCCTCGCTCCCCGACTCGCTGCTCGCCCCTGTGCGCTTCGACCGCGCCGCCCTGCGAGCCCAGGCCAAGGCGGGCTCCTTGCCGACGCCGATGCGAGGCCTAGTGCGAGTGCCCAAGGGCCGCGGCCCCGCCGGCGATTCGCTCGCAATACGCCTTGGCAGCCTTCCCGAGGCAGAGCGCGAGCCCTTCGTCCTCGACATGGTCCGCGGCCACGTCGCCGCCGTGCTGGGACACGACTCCGCCGCTGCGGTCGACCCGGCGCGGGCGTTCAAGGATCTCGGCTTCGACTCTCTGGCGGCGGTCGAGTTGCGCAACCGGCTCGTTGCCGCGACCCAGGTTTCCCTGCAGGCCACCGCCGTATTCGACTACCCGACCTCCAGCGCGCTCGCCTGGCACCTGTTGCAGACCGTTGTGCCCGCGGAAGGCGACGGGGCGGCGCTGGATCCAGAGGAGCAGGAGATTCGCCAAGCGGTCGCGTCGATCCCCCTCGCTCGCCTGCGTCAGTCGGGCCTGGTCGATCAGCTGATGCGCTTGGCTCACCTCGATGAGGATGTCGCGCTCGAGACAGAGGCCGACGACGACCTGATCGACAGCATGGATGTCGAGGAACTGGTCAGGCGAGGCGCCGTAGGTGCGTCGCCTGACCGAGAGGCGACGCAGTGAGCGCGTCCAAGGCCGAAGTCGTCGGCGCGCTGCGCTCTGCCGTCAAAGAGCGCGATCGCCTCCTGCGAGAGAACAACCGCCTGCTGGCCGGCGCAACCGAGCCGATCGCGATCGTCGGCATGGCCTGCCGCTATCCAGGCGAGGTCGCCTCCCCCGAGGGCCTCTGGGAGCTGGTCGCCGAGGGTCGCGACGCGATCGCCGAGTTCCCGACCGACCGGGGCTGGGACCTGGACCGCCTCTACGACCCGGACATCGAAGCCGGCGCGGAGCGCCTCACCACCTACACCCGCCGCGGAGGCTTCCTGTACGACTCGGCCGAGTTCGACGCCGAGTTCTTCGGCATCTCCCCGCGCGAGGCGCTGACGACCGACCCGCAGCAGCGCCTCCTGCTCGAAGCGTGCTGGGAGACGCTCGAGGACGCCGGGGTGGACCCGGCATCCCTGCGCGGCAGCCAGACCGGCGTCTTCACCGGGGTGATGTACCAGGACTACGGCGAGGCGCCGGGCATGGCGGCCAGCGTGGTCTCCGGCCGCGTCGCATACACCCTCGGACTCGAGGGTCCGACGATGACGGTGGACACCGCCTGCTCCTCTTCGCTGGTGGCGATGCACCTGGCGGCGCAGGCGCTGCGCAGCGGCGAGTGCTCGCTGGCGTTGGCGGGAGGGGTGACGGTCCTCTCGACCCCGGGAATGCTGATCCACTTCTCCCGCCAGCGAGGCCTCTCCCCCGACGGGCGCTCGAAGTCCTTCGCCGAGGCGGCGGACGGTGCCGGCTGGTCAGAGGGCGTAGGAGTGCTCGCCCTCGAGCGCCTCTCCGATGCCGAACGCAACGGCCGCCGGATCCTCGCCGTGCTCAAGGGCTCCGCCGTCAACCAGGACGGCGCATCCAACGGCCTCACGGCCCCCAACGGCCCCTCCCAGGAGCGGGTGATCCGCCAGGCCCTCGCCAACGCCCGCCTCGAGCCGCAGGACGTCGACGCGGTCGAGGCCCACGGCACCGGCACCACCCTCGGCGATCCGATCGAGGCCGGGGCCCTGCTCGCCACCTACGGCCGGGAACGGGACGAGCCCCTGCGCCTGGGCTCGATCAAGTCCAACATCGGCCACACCCAGGCCGCGGCCGGAGTCGCCGGGGTGATCAAGATGGTCCAGGCGATGCGCCACGGGGTCCTGCCCCGGACACTTCACGTCGACCGCCCCTCCTCCAAAGTCGACTGGGAGGCGGGCGAGATCGAGCTCTTGACCGAGCCCCGCGAGTGGCAGCCCAACGGCAAGCCGCGCCGAGCCGGCGTCTCCTCCTTCGGCGCTAGCGGCACCAACGCCCACGTGATCCTCGAGCAGGGGCCCGAGCACGCCGACGCCGGCGTTGTCGCGCCCGCCGCTGGGGACTCCGCGGCGGCGAAGGGCTTGCCCCATCCCCTCGTTCTCTCGGCCAAATCGGAGCCGGCCCTGCGCGAGGCGGCGAAGCGCCTCGCCGGCCGGCTGGACGAGAACCCCGACCTCGACCCGACCGACGTCGCCTGGTCGCTGGCCAGCACCCGGGCCCACTTCTCCCACCGCGCGGCGGCGTTGGGCGGAGATCGCCAAGCGCTGCTCGACCGGCTGTCCACGCTCGCGGCTGGCGGTGAGGCCCAGGGCATCGTCCGCGGCTTCGCCGGTGCCGATCGCGCGCCGATCTTCCTCTTCCCGGGCCAGGGCGCCCAGTCCGCGCAGATGGCGGTCGAGCTGCTCGATTCCTCGCCCGCTTTCGCCGCCCATGTCGCGGCCTGCGAGGAAGCCCTCGAGCCGCACGTGCAGTGGTCCCTGGGGGAGGTCCTGCGCGATCCCGAGGGCGCCTGGCTCGACCGGCTCGACATCGTCCAGCCCGCGCTCTTCGCGGTCATGGTCTCCCTGGCCAAGCTCTGGCGCGAATGCGGCGTCGAGCCGGCGGCCGTGGTCGGCCACTCCCAGGGGGAGATCGCCGCGGCCCACATCGCCGGAGGGCTCTCGCTCGAGGACGCGGCGCTCGTCATCGCCGAGCGCGGCAAGGCGATGGCCAGGATCGCCGGCAAGGGCGGCATGCTCTCGGTCTCGCTCTCACCCGAGCAGCTCGCCCCGCGGCTCGAGCCCTACGGCGAGCGGGTCTCGCTCGCCGCGATCAACGGCCCCGCTTCGCTGGTCGTCTCCGGCGAGCCCGAGGCGCTCTCGGAGCTGCTGGAGGGCTGCGAGGGGGACGATGTGCGTGCCCAGCGGATCGCGGTCGACTACGCCGCCCACTCAGCCCAGATCGAGGCGCTCGAGGGGGAGCTGCTCGAGGCCTTTGCCTCGATCTCCCCCCGCTCGGGGGACATCCCGCTGCACTCGACGGTCACCGGGGAGCTGCTCGACACCGCCGAGCAGGACGGCGCCTACTGGTACCGCAACCTGCGACAGACGGTTCGCCTGGAGCCCGTCCTGCGCTCGCTGCTGGAGCAGGGCCGACGGGTCTTCGTCGAGGTCGGCCCGCACCCGGTGCTGGGCTTCGGCGTCAACGAGACGATCGAGGCCGCCCTCGACGATCCCGGTGAGGCGACCGTGCTCGGAACCCTGCGCAGGGACGAGGGCAGCGCGGAGCGCTTCGCCCTCTCCCTCGCCGCCGCCCACACGGCCGGCGCCAAGCTCGACTGGGAGGCCTTCTTCGCTGGCACCGGCGCCAAGCGGGTCCCGCTGCCGACCTATCCCTTCCAAAGGGAGCGCTACTGGCTCTCGCAGGGCTCGGGCCCGACCGACGCGAGCTCGATCGGCCAGCGCGAGGTCGAGCACCCCTTCCTCGCCGCCGCGATCGAGGACCCCGACGGAGAGCGCCTCACCCTGACCGGCCGCATCTCGCTCTCCACCCATCCCTGGCTGGCAGACCACGCCGTGCTCGGCACGGTGATCCTGCCCGGCACCGCCTTCCTCGAGCTGGCCCTGCGGGCGGGGGAGGAGGCCGGCGCGGAGACGGTCGAGGAGCTGACCCTGCTGGCGCCGCTGGTCATCCCCGAGCAGGGCGCCGTCGCCCTGCAGGTCGCGGTCGGCACCGCCGACGATCAGGGAGGCCGCCCGATCTCGATCCACTCGCGGGCGGAGGACGGAGGCGAGGCCGGGGAATGGGCCATCAACGCCACCGGGACGCTCGGCGCCGCCGCTCCGGCGCCGCCGGAGCCGCCGGAGAGCTGGCCTCCCGCGGGGGCCGAGTCGCTCCCGGTCGCGGACCTCTATGACCGCCTGGCCGAGCGCGGCTTCGACTACGGCCCCGCCTTCCAGGGCCTTACAGCCGCCTGGCGCGACGGCGAGGAGATCTACGCGGAGGTGGAGCTCGCGGAGGCCCAGCGCGAGGAAGCAACCCGCTACACGATCCACCCGGCATTGCTCGACGCCACTCTGCACGGGGCGTTGCTCGCCGGCCTGCACAGCGAGGAGCAGGGGAGCGCCAGGATGCCCTTCTCCTGGAGCGGGGTCTCGGTCCTCGCCGCCGGCCCGGAGGCCTTGAGGGTCCGCCTGCAAGGCGGCGAGGAGCAGGTCGCGATCGACCTCTGCGACGCCGAGGGGATTCCATTGGCCAAGATCGGCTCGCTGCGCACCCGTCCCGTCTCACCAGAGCAGATGCGCTCGGCCCGCGCCACCGGCCAGGAGCTATTCGAGCTCAACTGGGTCAAGACGCCATTACCCGAGGCGAGCAAGTTGGAGACCACCCTGCTCGACACCCGCACCTGGGAGCTGGACGCAGACCCCATAGAGGCCTCCCACGCGATCGCCGCGAAGGGACTCGAGGCGATCCAGGCCCACCTCGCGGGGGAGGAAGCGGCCGAGCGGCTGGTCTTCCTCACCGAAGGCGCCCTAAGCGCAACGCCAGAGGAGGACCCGAGCCTCCCCGCCGCCACCCTCGCCGGCCTCCTGCGCTCCGCCGCCTCCGAGCACCCCGGCGGCTTCGGCCTGATCGACACCGACGGCTCTGAGGCTTCGAGCGATGCCCTGCAGGGCGCGATCGCCGCGAGCGCACTCGAGCCCCAGATCGCCCTGCGCGACGGCGAGGCGCTGGTCGCCCGCCTGACCGAGGCCAAGGGCGACGCGGGGGAGGCCGAAGGGTCGCCCGCCTTCGACCCCGACAAGACGATCCTGATCACGGGCGCCACCGGTGGCCTCGGCGCCCTCTTCGCCCACCACCTCGCCGAGGCCCACGGCGCCCGCCACCTGCTCCTCGCCAGCCGCTCGGGAGAGGAGGCGCCCGGCGCCACCGAGCTTCGGGAGGAGCTGGAGGCCCTGGGGGCCAAAGCCACGATCGTCGCCTGCGACGTCTCCGATCGGGATCAGCTGACGGAGCTGCTCGACTCGATCCCCGAGGCCAACCCGCTCGGCGCGGTGATCCACGCCGCGGGGGCTTTCGACAACGGCCTGATCCCCGACCTCGATCCGGCGCGCCTGAGCAAGGTGATGACGCCCAAGGCGGACGCCGCCCATCACCTGCACGAGCTGAGCGCCGGCTCGGAGCTTTCCCACTTCGTCCTCTTTTCCTCGGCAGCCGGTCTGCTCGGCGGCCCCGGCCAGGGCAACTACGCCGCCGCCAACGCCTTCCTCGACGCCCTGGCGGCCAAGCGCCGGGCGGCGGGTCTCCCGGCCACCTCATTGGCATGGGGGCTCTGGGAGCAGAAAAGCAATTTGGTGGGCGAGATGAACGAGGCCCAGATCGACCAGGTCCTTCGCCATACCCGAATGCTGCTCGGTTTTGCCGCGATCCCCGTCAAGCAGGGCTTGGAGCTCTTCGAGCAGACGATTCACCGCACGGACCCGCTGCTTGCCCCGATCAGCTTCGACCGCGCCGCCCTGCGCTCCCAGGCGAAGGCCGGCTCCCTGCCGGCGCTGATGCGCGGGCTCGTCCGCATGCCGAAGAGCCGTGAGCGCTCAACCGGCTCGCTCGCCGTGCGTCTCGCCGGCGTCGCCGAGGCCGAGCGCGAGGCCTTCGTTCTGGACTTCGTCCGCAGGCACGTCGCCACCGTCCTCGGCCATGACGCCGCCGGCGGGGTCGATCCCGAGAGGGCCTTCAAGGACCTCGGCTTCGACTCGCTCGCCGCGGTCGAGCTGCGCAACCGGCTGGTCGGGGCGACGGGGATCTCCCTGGAAGCCACGGTGGTCTTCGACTATCCCACCGCGGCGGCGCTGGCCAGGTACCTGCTGGAGGAGGTGAGCGCCAGCGGGGACACCCGCCGGGCAGTCGTCAGGGCCCAGGCGAGCGACGAGCCGATCGCGATCGTCGGCATGGCCTGCCGCTATCCGGGCGAGGTCGCCTCACCCGAGGGGCTCTGGGAGCTGGTCGCCGAGGGCGCCGACGGGATCACCGAGTTCCCGGCGGACCGCGGTTGGGACGTCGAGCGCCTCTATGACCCGGATCCCGAAGCCGTCGGCAAGCGCATGACGAGCTACACCCGCGAGGGCGGCTTCCTGCGCGACCCCGCCGAGTTCGACGCGGAGTTCTTCGGCATCTCCCCGCGCGAGGCGCTTGCGGCCGATCCCCAGCAGCGCGTCCTGCTGGAAGCTTGCTGGGAGGCCCTGGAGAGCACCGGGGTGGACCCGGGCTCGCTGCGCGGCAGCCAGGCCGGTGTCTTCGCCGGCGTCAGCTCGCAGGACCACATGCTCAACCTGCGGTCGCCCGGGGTCGACCTGGAGGGCTATGGCCTGACCGGGGGCTCGGCCAGCGTGCTCTCCGGCCGCGTCGCATACACCCTCGGCCTCGAGGGCCCGGCGATGACCATCGACACCGCCTGCTCCTCATCGCTGGTGGCGATGCATCTCGCCGCCCAGGCGCTCAGAAGCGGAGAGTGCTCGCTGGCCCTCGCGGGCGGCGTCACCGTGCTCTCCACCCCCGGCGTCTTCGTCGAGTTCTCCCGCCAGAGGGGCCTGGCCCCCGACGGGCGCTGCAAGTCGTTCGCCGACGGCGCCGACGGAACCGGTTTCGCCGAGGGCGTCGGTGTCCTCGCCCTCGAGCGCCTCTCCGATGCCGAACGCAACGGCCGCCGGATCCTCGCCGTCTTGAAGGGCTCCGCCGTCAACCAGGACGGCGCCTCCAACGGCCTCACCGCCCCCAACGGCCCCTCCCAGGAGCGGGTGATCCGCCAGGCCCTCGCCAACGCCCGCCTGGAGCCCAAAGACGTAGACGTTGTCGAGGCCCACGGCACCGGCACCACGCTCGGGGACCCGATCGAGGCCGGAGCCCTGCTCGCCACCTACGGCCAAGACCGCGAGGAGCCCCTGCGCCTGGGCGCGATCAAGTCGAACATCGGCCACACCCAGGCTGCGGCCGGAGTCGCCGGGGTGATCAAGATGACGATGGCGATGCGCGAAGGGGTCCTGCCGAGGACCCTGCACGTCGACCGGCCTTCCTCCAACGTCGACTGGGAGGCGGGCAAGGTCGAGCTGCTGACCGAGCCTCGGGAGTGGCAACCGAACGGCAAGCCCCGCAGGGCCGGCGTCTCCTCCTTCGGCATCAGCGGCACCAACGCGCACGTGATCATCGAGGAAGCGCCCGAGCCCACAGCGGTCGGGGACACCGAGGAGTCCCAGGCGCCCCGTGCACCCCTGCCGGGCGCCATTGCCCTACCCCTCTCGGCCAAGACCGAGCCCGCCCTGCGCGAGGCGGCATCGAACCTCGCCACCCACCTCCAGGACAACCCCGATCTCGACCCCACCGACATCGCCTTCTCCCTGGCGAGGACCAGGGCGCTCTTCGATCAGCGAGCGGCGATCACCGGCTCCGATCGCGAGCAGTTGCTCGCGGGCCTTGCGGCACTGAGCGACGGCGAGCCCGCCACCAACGTATTCGAGGCCAAGGCCGCCCCCGGCAAGCTCGCCTACCTGCTGACCGGCCAGGGAGCGCAGAGAGCCGGGATGGGCAAAGAGCTCCACGAGTCCTCGCCCGTCTTCGCCAAGGCGCTGGACGAGGCATGCGAGGCGCTGGACCAACACCTCTCCCGCCCACTGAAGGAGCTGCTCTTCGCAAAGGAGGGATCCAAGAAGGCAGAGCTCCTCGACGACACCACCTTCACCCAACCGGCCCTCTTCGCCATAGAGGTGGCCCTGTTCAGGACCCTCGAGGCACTGGGCATGAAGCCCGACTACCTGACCGGCCACTCGGTTGGGGAGATAGCGGCAGCCCACATCTGCGGAGTGCTCTCCCTCCCAGACGCGGCGAGGCTGATAACCGCCAGAGCGTCTCTGATGGGAGAGCTGCCGAAGGGTGGAGCGATGGTCGCGATCGAGGCGACAGAGGCAGAGGTGACAGAGGCACTGGAGGGCAAGGAGGCAGAGCTCTCGATCGCCGCGATCAACGGCCCCACCTCGATCGTGATCTCAGGCCAAGAGAAGCAAGCCCTCGAGGTCCAGTCCCACTTCGAGGCCCAGGGCAAGAGGACCAAGCGCCTCACCGTCTCCCACGCCTTCCACTCGCCCCTGATCGAGCCGATGCTCGAGGACTTCGCCGAGGTCGCAAAGACCCTCGACTACCACGAGCCGAAGATCCCGATCGTCTCCAACCTCACAGGAGAGATCCTCACCGCTGAGCAAGCCCAGGACCCCAGCTACTGGGTCTCCCACGCCAGGGCAGCGGTGCGCTTCGCCAAGGGCATCGAGACCCTCGATGCCCAGGGAGTCGGCACCTACCTGGAGCTGGGACCCGACGCGGTGCTCACCGCGATGGCCGCCTCATGCCTGCCCGAGGGCTCAGAGGCGGCCCTGATCCCGACGCTTCGCTCCGGCAAGGAGGAGGGCGGGGCCCTGCTCGGTGCCCTGGCGCAGGCCCACGCAAGCGGGACGAAGGTCGCCTTCGAGCGGCTGCACCCGAACGCCAAGCGGGTCCCGCTGCCCACCTATCCCTTCCAGCGCGAGCGCTTCTGGCTCACCGGTGGCGCCGGAGCGAACGACCTCGGCGCCGCCGGCCTGGGAGACGCGGAGCACCCCTTGCTGGCGGCGGCGATCGAGCTGCCCGGCGAGGACGGCTGGCTTCTCACCGGCCGCATCTCGCTCTCAACACACCCGTGGCTCGCCGACCACGCCGTGCTCGGCACCGTGATCCTGCCCGGCACCGCCTTCCTCGAGCTGGCTCTGAAGGCAGGGGAGGAAGTCGGTTGTGAGACCGTCGAGGAGCTGACCCTGCAGGCGCCACTGGTCCTCGCCGAGCAGAGTGCCGTCTCCCTGCAGGTCTCCGTCGGACCATCCGACGAGCGCGGCAGCCGACCGGTCTCGATCCACTCCCGCACCGAGGCCGAAGGCGAGCCGGGGGAGTGGGTCCTGCACGCCAGTGGCTCCTTGAGCGCGGAGGCGCCAACCGCACCCGAGCCCCTCACCACCTGGCCACCCGAGGGCGCCGAGCCCCTGCCCACCGAGGACCTCTACGAGCGCCTCGCCGAGGTCGGCTTCGACTACGGCCCCGCCTTCCAGGGCCTTACAGCCGCCTGGCGAGCAGGCGAGGAGATCTACGCCGAGGTGGAGCTGCCCGAGGACCAGCGAGAGGTGGCGTCTCGCTTCGCGATCCACCCGGCGCTGCTCGACTCCGCCCTGCACGCGACGATGCTCGCCGCCCTGCACGCAGAGGAACAGGGCAGCGCCGGGCTGCCCTTCTCCTGGAGCGGGGTCTCGGTCCTCGCCGGCGGCCCGGAGGCCTTGAGGGTCCGCCTGCAAGGCGGCGAGGAGCAGGTCGCGATCGACCTCTGCGACGGCGAGGGATCCCCGCTGGCCAAGGTCGGCTCGCTGCGCGCCCGCCCCGTCTCACCAGAGCAGATGCGCTCGGCCCGCGCCGCCAACCAGGGCCTGCTCGAGCTCGATTGGCAGCAGCTCACCCTCCCCGACTCAGAGGACCAGGGGACCACCCTCCTCGACACCCGCACCTGGGAGCTGGACGCAGACCCCATAGAGGCCTCCCACGCGATCGCCGCGAAGGGACTCGAGGCGATCCAGGCCCACCTCGCGGGGGAGGAAGCGGCCGAGCGGCTGGTCTTCCTCACCGAAGGCGCCCTAAGCGCAACGCCAGAGGAGGACCCGAGCCTCCCCGCCGCCACCCTCGCCGGCCTCCTGCGCTCAGCCGCCTCCGAGCACCCCGGCGGCTTTGGCCTGATCGACACCGACGGCTCTGAGGCATCGAGCGATGCCCTGCAGGGCGCGATCGCCGCGAGCGCACTCGAGCCCCAGATCGCCCTGCGCGACGGCGAGGCGCTGGTCGCCCGCCTGACCGAGGCCAAGGGCGACGCGGGGGAGGCCGAAGGGTCGCCCGCCTTCGACCCCGAGAAGACGATCCTGATCACCGGCGCCACCGGTGGCCTCGGAGCCCTCTTCGCCCGCCACCTCGCAGAAACCCACGGTGCCCGCCACCTGATCCTCGCCAGCCGCTCGGGAGAGAAGGCAAAGGGAGCCAAGGAGCTGCAGGCTGAGCTTGAAGAGCTGGGGGCCAAAGCCACGATCGTCGCCTGCGACGTCTCCGATCGGGATCAGCTGACGGAGCTGCTCGACTCGATCCCCGAGGCCAACCCGCTCGGTGCGGTGATCCACGCCGCGGGGGTGATCGACGACGCGACGATCGAAGCGATGGACCAAGCACAGGTCGACCGCGTCCTCGCGCCCAAGGCAGACGCCGCCCATCACCTGCACGAGCTGAGCGCCGAGCTGGGCCTATCGGCCTTCGTCCTCTTTTCCTCGATAGCCGGCTTCCTCGGCATCCCCGGCCAAGGCAACTACGCCGCCGCGAACTCATTCCTCGACGCCCTGGCAGCCAAGCGTCGGCGGGAGGGCCTCGCCGCGACCTCGATCGCCTGGGGCATGTGGGAGCGCGAGAGCGGCATGACCGCCGGCCTCGGCGAGGCCGACATGGCCCGCATGCGGCGCTCTGCCATCGCCCCGATCGCCGACGAGCAGGGTCTGCAGCTCTTCAATGCGGCGATCGGCACCGCCGCCTCCCAAGCCGTCGCGATGACCCTCAACCGCTCGGGTCTGCGCTCCCAGGCCGCAGCCGGGACCCTGCCGCCGCTCTTCGGGGGGCTGATCAGGGGCGCCGGGCGCCGCAAGGCCGTCTCGGGCCAGCTCGCCGCCAAGCTCGCCACGGTGCCCGAGGCAGAGCGCGAGGCCTTCGTGCTGGAAGCGGTAAGAGCAGAGGTCGCCGCCGTCCTCGGCCATGACTCCGCCGCCTCGATCGACCCCGAGCGCTCCTTCAAAGACCTCGGCTTCGACTCGCTCGCCGCGGTCGAGCTCCGCAACCGCCTGGTCGCCGCCACCGGCGTGCAGCTCGCCGCGACGATGGCCTTCGACTATCCCTCGGCGGCTGCGCTGGCTCACTACCTATTGGCCGAGGTGGATGCGGGCGGCGTCGCCCACAAGATCGCCGTCAAGGCCCAGGCAAGCGACGAGCCGATCGCGATCGTCGGCATGGCCTGCCGCTATCCCGGTGGGGTCTCCTCGCCAGAGAGCCTCTGGGAGCTGGTCGCCAAAGGCGCCGACGGGATCACCGAGTTCCCCGCAGACCGCGGCTGGGACGTCGAGCGCCTCTATGACCCAGACATCGAAGCCGGCGGCAAGCGCATGACGAGCTATACGCGCGAGGGCGGCTTCCTGCACGACTCGGGCGACTTCGACGCCGAGTTCTTCGGCATCAGCCCGCGCGAGGCGCTGGGGACCGACCCCCAGCAGCGCCTCCTGCTCGAAACCTCCTGGCAGGCGCTGGAGGACGCGGGGATCGACCCCGGGGGCTTGTCCCAGACCCAGACCGGCGTCTTCGCCGGGGTGATGTACCAGGACTACGGCGAGGCGGCCGGCATGACCCAGAGCATCGTCTCGGGCCGCGTCGCATACACCCTCGGCCTCGAGGGCCCGGCGATCACCGTCGACACCGCCTGCTCCTCATCGCTGGTGGCGATGCATCTCGCCGCCCAGGCGCTCAGAAGCGGCGAGTGCACGCTGGCCCTCGCCGGCGGCGTCACCGTGCTCTCCACCCCCGGCGTCTTCGTCGAGTTCTCCCGCCAGAGGGGCCTGGCCCCCGACGGGCGCTCGAAGTCCTTCGCCGAGGCAGCCGACGGCGTCGGCTGGGCCGAGGGAGTGGGAGTCCTCGCCCTCGAGCGCCTCTCCGACGCCAAGCGCAACGGCCACGAGGTCCTCGCCACGATCAAGGGCTCTGCCGTAAACCAGGACGGAGCCTCCAATGGCCTCACCGCCCCCAACGGCCCCTCCCAGGAGCGCGTGATCAGACAGGCACTCGCCAACGCCCGCCTGGAGCCAAAGGACGTAGACGCGGTCGAGGCCCACGGCACCGGCACCACTCTCGGCGACCCGATCGAGGCAGGGGCCCTGCTCGCCACCTACGGACAAGACCGCGAGGAGCCCCTGCGCCTCGGCTCGCTCAAGTCCAACATCGGCCACACCCAGGCTGCGGCCGGAGTCGCCGGGGTGATCAAGATGACGATGGCGATGCGCGAAGGGGTCCTGCCGAAGACCCTGCACGTCGACCAGCCTTCCTCCAACGTCGACTGGGAGGCGGGCAAGGTCGAGCTGCTGACCGACCAGCTCGAGTGGCAGCCCAACGGAGCCCCCCGCAGAGCAGGCGTCTCCTCCTTCGGCATCTCCGGCACCAACGCCCACGTGATCTTGGAGGAGGCGCCCGAGGTGGAGGAGCAAGAGCAGGCGGAGGAGAGGACGCCCCTGCCCGCGATCCCCCTCGCCCTCTCGGCCAAATCGCCAGAGGCATTGCGCGAGCAGGCAAAGCGCCTCGCTGTCCATCTAAAGGAGAGCAAGCAGGATCCCACCGACGTCGCCTTCTCCCTGGCAACCACGAGGACGTCCTTCGGCGAGCGAGCGGTGGCGGTCGGAGCCGACGCAAAGGAGCTGACCGAGACCCTCTCTGCCCTGGCAAAGGGCGAGTCCGCCCCCAACCTCATAACCGACAAGGCCGCGCCCGCCCAGGACCCCGTCTTCCTCTTTCCCGGCCAGGGCTCCCAGTGGCAGGGGATGGCGCTCGAGCTCTACCGCGAATCGCAGGCCTTCAAGCGCCACATCGACGCCTGTGGACAGGCGCTCTCCGACCACGTCGACTGGTCGCTCGTAAAGGACGTCCTCGAGGCAAAGGACGAGAGCTGGATGGAGCGCCTGGACATGGTCCAGCCCGCCCTCTTCGCGCTGATGGTCTCCCTGGCCCGACTTTGGGAAGAGAACGGAGTCAAGCCGACCGCGGTCGCCGGCCACTCCCAGGGGGAGATCGCCGCCGCCCACATCGCCGGCGCCCTCTCGCTCGAGGACGCCGCTCTCATAGTCGCCCGCCGCTCCCAGGCGATGAGGAAGATCGCCGGTGAGGGAGGGATGCTCTCGGTCTCCCTGCCGGCGAAGGAGCTCGAGCCGATGCTCGAGCCATATGGGGGACGCATCTCCATAGCGGCGATCAACGGCCCCGCCTCGCTGATCGTCTCCGGCGAGCCCGAGGCACTCCAAGACCTTGCCGAGCGATGCGAGAAGGACGACATAAGAGCGCAGGAGATCGCCGTCGACTACGCCGCCCACTCCGCCCAGATCGACGCCCTCGAGGACGAGCTCGAAGAGGCCTTCGCCCCGGTCGAGCAAAGGGAAGCGGATATCCCGTTCCACTCGACCGTCACCGGCGAGCCGATCGAGACCACCACCCTCGATTCCTCCTACTGGTTTCGCAACCTGCGCGAGACCGTCCTGATCGAGCCCGTCCTGCGCTCGCTGATCGAGGCGGGCAAGAGGGTCTTCATCGAGATCGGGCCCCACCCGGTGCTCGGCTTCGGCGCGAGTGAAACCGCCGAGGCCCTCGGCGCCCAAGACACCGCGATCCTGCACACCCTGCGCCGCGAAGAGGGCGACATGCGGCGCTTCACGCTCTCCCTCGCCGCCGCCCATGCCGCAGGGGCCAAGCTCGATTGGCAGGCGTTCTTCAAGGGCACGGGCGCCAGGCGCGTGCCCCTGCCGACCTACCCCTTCCAGCGCAAGCGCTACTGGCTGGAGAGCAGAGCGTCGGCCGGCGATCTCTCCGCCGCGGGTCTCTCCGACATCGAGCACCCCTTGCTCGGAGCGTCGATCCCCTCCCCGGAGGACGACGGCCTCGCCCTCTCCGGGGCCATCTCCCTCGCCACCCACCCCTGGCTCGCGGACCACGCCGTGGCCGGCACCGTGCTGCTCCCCGGCACCGCCTTCCTCGAGTGCGCTCTCTATGCCGGGGGGCGCTGCGGCGCCGAGCAGGTCAAGGCGTTGACCATCGAGGCACCTCTCGCGATCCCCGAGCAGGGCGCGATCGCCCTACGGGTGTCCGTCTCCGAGCCCCTGGAAGCAGAGCGCGAGATCTCAATTCATTCCCAGCCAGGCGGCGACCCCGATGCACCGTGGACCCGTCACGCAAGCGGGACTCTCTCCCAAGAGCAGGCTCAGATCCGGGATGCGCTTGACGCCTGGCCGCCAGAGGGGGCCGAGCCGATCGAGCTCGCCGGCTTCTACGAGCGCATCGCCGAGATCGGCTTCGAATACGGCTCTGCCTTCCAGGGCCTGACCAACGTCTTCAAGCAGGGCGACCACCTCTACGCCGAGGTATCCCTCGCCCCCGAGCAGCGCTCCGATGCGGGGCGCTTCGCGATCCACCCGGCGCTGAGCGACTCAGCCCTGCATGCCGGCATCCTCGCGGCGCTCGGGGAAGAGGACGGAGAAGACGCGGCCCTGCGCCTGCCCTTCAACTGGCAGGGGGTATCGGTCGAGGCCACCGGCGCGCGGGCGATGCGCGTCCGCCTCTCCGCGCGCCCCGAAGGCGAGCTCTCTCTTCTCTTTGCCGACGAGACGGGCAGCCCGATCGCCCAGGTCGCCGCCCTCGGCACCCGGGAGATCTCCAAAGAGCAGCTGGCGGCAGCCCGCCCCGCCGGGCAGTCGGACCTGCTCGCGATCGCCTGGCAGACGGCGACGCTCAGCAGAGCAGAGGAGCCGGGGGAGACGGTCCTCCACGAGCTCGAGCTGCCCGAGGGCACCGATCCCGCCGCTGTCGCGTTGAAGGCGAGCGAGGAGACCCTCGCCCACCTCCAGAGCTGGCTCGCCGGGGAGCACGCGCCCGGCGAGCGCCTCGCCCTGCTCACCAAAGGTGCCGTCGCGACCAATCGGGATGAGAGCCCCGACCCCGCCGCGGCATCCATCTGGGGCCTCGTGCGCTCGGCCCAATCGGAGCACCCCGGCAGCTTCCTGCTGATCGATACCGACGGGAGCGAGGCATCGCAAGCGGCGCTGGACGACGCTCTCGAGTCAGAGGAGCCTCAGGTCGCCCTGCGCGAGGGACAGGCGCTGGTGCCGCGGGCCAAGCGCCTGCCCGGCCCCGAGGATGCAGAGCTTCCGATCGACCCCGAGCGCACCGTCCTGATCACCGGCGGCCTCAGCGGCCTCGGCGCGCTCTTCGCCATTCACCTGGCGAGAGACCACGGCGCCCGCCACCTGCTCTTGGTCAGTCGCAGCGGCGAGAAGGCGGCGGGGGCCAAGGGGCTGGTCGCGGAGCTGGAGGAGCTGGGGGCAGAGCCCACGCTCGCGGCATGTGACGTCTCCGACTCAGGGCAGCTCCGAGAGCTGCTTGCCGAGATCCCCGAGGCACGCCCGCTGGGTGCGGTTATCCACTCGGCCGGCGTCCTCGCGGACTCGACGATCGCCCAGATGAAGGCAGAGCAGCTTGCCCCGGTCTTCGCCCCCAAGGTCGATGCCGCCTGGCACCTGCATGAGCTGACCAGGGACGGGGAGCTTGACGCCTTCGTCCTCTTCTCCTCCGCGGCCGGAACCCTGGGCGGCTCCGGCCAGGGAAACTACGCCGCCGCCAACTGCTTCCTCGACGCTCTCGCCCAGAAGCGGGAGGTAGAAGGGCTACCCGCGACCTCGATCGCCTGGGGTCTGTGGGAGCAGGAGGACGGCATGACCTCGGAGCTCTCCGAGGCAGACCTGGCGCGGATGCGCAGGGGCGGAATCGAGTCGATCGCAGAGGAGCAGGGGACCGAGCTCTTCGACGCGGCCCTGCGCAGCGGGGAGCCCGCTTTGGCGGCGCTCCCCCTGAACGCCTCCCGCCTGCGCTCCACGGCCGGCGCCGGAACCCTGCCGCCGCTGCTCACCTCGCTGGTCAGGGTCCCCGCCTCCCGCCGCACCCCGAAGGGCTCGCTGGCGCACAAGCTCGCCTCGCTCTCCACCGAGGAGGGGGAGAAGGCGGTCCTCGAGCTGGTCACCTCAGAGATCGCCGCCGTCCTCGGTCACGACTCCGGCGCCCAGATCGATCCCGAGTGCGCCTTCAAGGAGATGGGCTTCGACTCGCTCGCGGCGGTCGAGCTGCGCAACCGCCTCGTCGCCGCGACCGGGCTCGCGCTGCAGCCGACGCTCGTCTTCGACTATCCGAGCCCAGCGCAGGTGGCGGCGCACCTCACCGAGGAGGCGACCGCCTCCGGCGCAGGCGCCAAGGTCGCGCTCGCCGCCCAGGCAAGCGACGAGCCGATCGCGATCGTCGGCATGGCCTGCCGCTATCCGGGGGAGGTCTCCTCGCCAGAGAGCCTCTGGGAGCTGGTCGCCAAGGGCACAGACGGGATCACCGAGTTCCCCGCGGATCGCGGCTGGGACCTCGAGCGCCTCTATGACCCCGACATCGAAGCCGGCGCGGAGCGACTCACCAGCTATACGCGCGAGGGCGGCTTCCTGCACGACTCGGGCGAGTTCGACGCCGAGTTCTTCGGCATCAGCCCGCGCGAGGCGCTGGTGACCGACCCCCAGCAGCGCCTGCTGCTCGAAACCTCCTGGCAGGCGCTGGAGGACGCGGGGATCGACCCCGGGGGCTTGTCCCAGACCCAGACCGGCGTCTTCGCCGGGGTGATGTATCAGGACTACGGCGAGGTGCCGGGCATGTCGCAGAGCCTCGTCTCGGGCCGGGTCGCATACACCCTCGGCCTCGAGGGCCCGGCAATCACCGTCGACACCGCCTGTTCCGCCTCGCTGGTGGCGGTGCACCTGGCGACTCAAGCCCTGCGCAGCGGCGAGTGCTCGCTGGCCCTCGCCGGCGGCGTCACCGTCCTCTCCACCCCCGGCGTCTTCGTCGAGTTCTCCCGCCAGAGGGGCCTGGCCCCCGACGGGTGCTCGAAGTCCTTCGCCGAGGCGGCGGACGGTGCCGGCTTCGCCGAGGGCGTGGGAGTCCTCGCCCTCGAGCGCCTCTCCGACGCCAAGCGCAACGGCCACGAGATCCTCGCCACGATCAAGGGCTCTGCCGTAAACCAGGACGGCGCCTCAAACGGCCTCACCGCCCCCAACGGCCCCTCCCAGGAGCGGGTGATCAGACAGGCCCTGGCCAACGCCCGCCTGGAGCCAAAGGACGTCGACGCGGTCGAGGCCCATGGCACCGGCACCACCCTGGGCGACCCGATCGAGGCCGGAGCCCTGCTCGCCACCTACGGCCAAGACAGAGAGGAGCCCCTGAAGCTCGGCTCGATCAAGTCGAACATCGGCCATACCCAGGCCGCAGCCGGAGTCGCCGGGGTGATCAAGATGGTCCAGGCGATGCGCCACGGGGTCCTGCCGAAGACCCTGCACGTCGACCAGCCCTCCTCCAAGGTCGACTGGGAAGCGGGCGAGATCGAGCTCTTGACCGAGCCGATCGAGTGGCAACCGAACGGCAAGCCCCGCAGAGCCGGCGTCTCCTCCTTCGGCATCAGCGGCACCAATGCCCACGTGATCATCGAGGAAGCGCCCGAGTCCGCAGCGGTCGGGGACACCGAGGATTCCCAGGCGCCCCGTGCACCCCTGCCGGGCGCCGATTGCCCTGCCCCTCTCGGCCAAGGCCGAGCCCGCCCTGCGCGAGATGGCGGCCAACCTCGCGACCCACCTCCAGGACAACCCAGACCTAGACCCCAAAGACGCGGCCTTCTCCCTGACCACCACCAGGGCGCTCTTCGAGCGACGGGGAGTGGTCACGGGCTCCGATCGCGATCAGCTGCTCGCAGGTCTTGCCGCACTGAGCCAAGGAGAGGGTGCCCCCAACCTCTTCGAGGCCAAGGCAAGGCCAGGAAAGCTCGCCTACCTGCTCACCGGCCAGGGAGCCCAGAGAGCCGGCATGGGCAAAGAGCTCCACGAGGCATCCCCCGTCTTCGCCAAAGCGCTCGATGAGGCATGTGAGGCAATCGACCAACACATAGGCAGACCCCTCAAAGAGCTGCTCTTCGCAAAAGAGGGATCCAAGAAGGCAGCCCTCCTCGATGAGACCACCTTCACCCAACCGGCCCTCTTTGCCATCGAGGTCGCCCTGTTCAGGGCCCTCGAGGCACTGGGCATGGCACCCGACTACCTCCTCGGCCACTCGGTTGGGGAGATAGCGGCGGCACACATCTCCGGCGTCCTCTCGCTGCCAGACGCGGCAAAGCTCCTCTGCGCCAGGGCAGAGCTGATGGGAGAGCTGCCGGGGGGCGGGGCGATGGTCGCGATCGAGGCCACTGAGGCCGAGGTGACAGAGGCGCTGGAGGGCAAAGAGGCAGAGCTCTCGATCGCCGCGATCAACGGCCCAACCTCGATCGTGATCTCAGGCCAAAGGAGCAAGCGTTCGAGGTCCAGTCCCACTTCGAGGCCCAGGGCAAGAGGACCAAGCGCCTCACCGTCTCCCACGCCTTCCACTCGCCCCTGATCGAGCCGATGCTCGAGGAGTTCGCCGAGGTCGCAAAGACCCTCGACTACCACGAGCCGAAGATCCCGATCGTCTCCAACCTCTCAGGAGAGATCCTCACCCCAGAGCAGGCGACCGACCCCGCCTACTGGGTCTCCCACGCCAGGGCAGCGGTGCGCTTTGCCGAGGGCATCGAGACCCTCGATGCCCAGGGAGTCAGCGCCTACCTCGAGCTGGGGCCCGACGCGGTGCTCACCGCGATGGCCGCCTCCTGCCTGCCCGAGGGCTCAGAGGCCGCCCTGATCCCGACGCTTCGCTCCGGCAAGGAGGAGGGCGGGGCGCTGCTCGGTGCCCTGGCGCAGGCGCACGCCGAGCGGGACGAAGGTCGCCTTCGCAGCGGCTGCACCCAGCGCCAAGCGGGTCCCGCTGCCCACCTATCCCTTCCAGCGCGAGCGCTTCTGGCTCCCGGTGGCGCCGGAGCGAACGACCTCGGCGCCGCCGGGCAAAGGGACGCCGAGCATCCCTTGCTCGCCGCGGCGATCGAAGACCCAGACGGAGGCCTCACCCTGACCGGCCGCATCTCGCTCGCCACCCACCCCTGGCTCGCCGACCACGCCGTCCTCGACACCGCGATTCTCCCCGGCACCGCCTTCCTCGAGCTGGCCCTCAGGCCGGAGAGCAGGTCGGGGCCGAGACGGTCGAGGAGCTGACCCTGCAGGCGCCCCTGGTCATCCCCGAGCAGGGCGCCGTCGCCCTGCAGGTCTCGGTCGGAGCACCCGACGAGCGCGGCAGCCGAGCGGTCACGATCCACTCCCGCGCCGAGCAGAAGGCGAGCTGGGGGAGTGGGTCCTGCACGCCAGCGGCTCGCTCAGCGCGGAGACCCTGCAGGCACCCGAGCCCCTCACCGCCTGGCCACCCGAGGGCGCCGAGCCGCTCGCCGACCGAGGACCTCTACGAGCGCCTCGCCGAGATCGGCTTCGACTACGGCCCCGCCTTCCAGGGGCTGACCGCCGCCTGGCGAGCAGGCGAGGAGATCTACGCCGAGGTGCTGCTGCCCGAGGACCAGCGCGAGGCGGCAACCCGCTTCGCGATCCACCCGGCGCTGCTCGACTCCGCCCTGCACGCGACGTTGCTCGCCGCCCTGCACGCAGAGGAGCAGGGCAGCGCCAGGATGCCCTTCTCCTGGAGCGGGGTCTCGGTCTTGGCCGGCGGCCCGGAGGCCTTGAGGGTCCGCCTGCAAGGCGGCGAGGAGCAGGTCGCGATCGATCTCTGCGACGCCGAGGGGATTCCATTGGCCAAGATCGGCTCGCTGCGCACCCGTCCCGTCTCACCAGAGCAGATGCGCTCGGCCCGCGCCACCGGCCAGGAGCTATTCGAGCTCAACTGGGTCAAGACGCCATTGCCCGAGGCGAGCGAGTTGGAGACCACCCTGCTCGACACCCGTGAGTGGGAGCTGGACGCAGACCCCATAGAGGCCTCCCACGCGATCGCCGCGAAGGGACTCGAGGCGATCCAGGCCCACCTCGCGGGGGAGGAAGCGGCCGAGCGGCTGGTCTTCCTCACCGAAGGCCCCCTCAGCGCAACGCCAGAGGAGGACCCGAGCCTCCCCGCCGCCACCCTCGCCGGCCTCCTGCGCTCAGCCGCCTCCGAGCACCCCGGCGGCTTTGGCCTGATCGACACCGACGGCTCTGAGGCATCGAGCGATGCCCTGCCGAGCGCGATCGCCGCGAGCGCACTCGAGCCCCAGATCGCCCTGCGCGAGGGCGAGGCGCTGGTCGCCCGCCTGACCGAGGCCAAGGGCGACGCGGGGGAGGCCGAAGGGTCGCCCGCCTTCGATCCCGACAAGACGATCCTGATCACGGGCGCCACCGGTGGCCTCGGCGCCCTCTTCGCCCGCCACCTCGCAGAAACCCACGGTGCCCGCCACCTGCTCCTCGCCAGCCGCTCGGGAGAGAAGGCAAAGGGAGCCAAGGAGCTGCAGGCTGAGCTTGAAGAGCTGGGGGCCAAAGCCACGATCGTCGCCTGCGACGTCTCCGATCGGGATCAGCTGACGGAGCTGCTCGACTCGATCCCCGAGGCCAACCCCCTCGGCGCGGTGATCCACGCCGCGGGGGTCCTCGACGACGGCCTGATCGCAGACCTCGACCCCAAGCGCCTGGCAAAGGTGATGGGCCCCAAGGCAAACGCCGCCCACCATCTGCACGAGCTGACCAAGGGCCTCGACCTGGACGCCTTCGTCCTCTTCTCCTCGATAGCGGGCCCCCTGGGCGGCCCCGGCCAGGGAAACTACGCCGCCGCCAACTCCTTCCTCGACGCCCTCGCCCAGAAGCGAAGCCAAGAAGGCCTCACCGCGACCTCGATCGCCTGGGGTGCGTGGGAGCGCGAGAGCGGCATGACCGCCGGCCTCAGCGAGGCCGACCTGGCCCGCATGCGCCGCGGCGGCATCGGCTCGATCGCCGACGAGCAGGGGCTGCAACTCTTCAACGCGGCGATCGGCACCGCCGCCTCCCAAGCCGTCGCGATCAACCTGAACCGTTCGGGTCTGCGCGACCAGGCCGCGGCCGGGACCCTGCCGCCGCTCTTCGGGGGGTTGATCAGGGGCGCCGCGCGCCGCAAGGCCGTCTCGGGCCAGCTCGCCGCCAAGCTCGCCACGGTGCCCGAGACAGAGCGCGAGGCCTTCGTCTTGGAGGCGGTCCGGGCAGAGGTCGCCGCCGTCCTCGGCCACGACTCGGCCACCTCGATCGACCCCGAGCGCTCCTTCAAAGACCTCGGCTTCGACTCGCTGGCCGCGGTCGAGCTGCGCAACCGCCTTGTCGCGGCGACCGGCGTGCAGCTGCCGGCGACGATGGCCTTCGACTACCCATCCGCGGCGGCGCTGGCTCGCTTCCTATTGACCGAGGTGGATGCCGGCGGCGCCACCCACGAGGTCGCCGTCAGGGCCCAGGCAAGCGACGAGCCGATCGCGATCGTCGGCATGGCCTGCCGCTATCCGGGGGAGGTCTCCTCGCCAGAGAGCCTCTGGGAGCTGGTCACACGCGGCACAGACGGGATCACCGAGTTCCCCGCGGACCGCGGCTGGGATGTGGAGCGTCTCTATGACCCCGACCTCGAAGCCGGCGCCGAGCGACGCACCAGCTATACGCGCGAGGGGGGCTTCCTGCACGACTCGGGCGAGTTCGACGCCGAGTTCTTCGGCATCAGCCCGCGCGAGGCGCTGGTGACCGACCCCCAGCAGCGCCTGCTGCTCGAAACCTCCTGGCAGGCGCTGGAGGACGCGGGGATCGACCCCGGGGGCTTGTCCCAGACCCAGACCGGCGTCTTCGCCGGGGTGATGTACCAGGACTACGGCGAGGCGGCCGGCATGACCCAGAGCATCGTCTCGGGCCGGGTCGCATACACCCTCGGCCTCGAGGGCCCGGCGATCACCGTCGACACCGCCTGCTCCTCCTCCCTGGTGGCGATGCACTGGGCCGCGCAGTCGCTCAGAAGCGGCGAGTGCTCGCTGGCCCTCGCCGGCGGCGTCACCGTGCTCTCCACCCCCGGCGTCTTCGTCGAGTTCTCCCGCCAGAGGGGCCTGGCCCCCGACGGGCGCTCGAAGTCCTTCGCCGAGGCAGCCGACGGCGTCGGCTGGGCCGAGGGAGTGGGAGTCCTCGCCCTCGAGCGCCTCTCCGACGCCAAGCGCAACGGCCACGAGATCCTCGCCACGATCAAGGGCTCTGCCGTAAACCAGGACGGCGCCTCAAACGGCCTCACCGCCCCCAACGGCCCCTCCCAGGAGCGGGTGATCCGCCAGGCCCTCGCCAACGCCCGCCTGGAGCCAAAGGACGTAGACGCAGTCGAGGCCCACGGCACCGGCACCACTCTCGGCGATCCGATCGAGGCCGGAGCCCTGCTGGCCACCTACGGCCAAGACAGAGAGCAGCCCCTGCGCCTCGGCTCGATCAAGTCCAACATCGGCCACACCCAGGCCGCGGCGGGAGTCGCCGGGGTGATCAAGATGGTCCAGGCGATGCGCCACGGGGTCCTGCCGAAGACCCTGCACGTCGACGCGCCCTCCTCCAAAGTCGACTGGGAGGCGGGCGAGGTCGAGCTGCTGACCGAGGAGGCCCTCTGGCAGCCCAACGGAGCTCCCCGCAGAGCCGGCGTCTCCTCCTTTGGCATCTCCGGCACCAATGCCCACGTGATCGTGGAGGAAGCGCCCGCCCCGGAGCCGACGCAGGGCACCGAGGTCAAAGAAGCCCCCGAGCCCCCACTGGGCGCGGCAGCCATCGCTCTGCCCCTCTCGGCCAAGGCCGAGCCCGCCCTGCGCGAGATGGCGGCCAACCTCGCGACCCACCTCCAGGACAACCCAGACCTAGACCCCAAAGACGCGGCCTTCTCCCTGACCACCACCAGGGCGCTCTTCGAGCGACGGGGAGTGGTCACGGGCTCCGATCGCGATCAGCTGCTCGCAGGTCTTGCCGCACTGAGCCAAGGAGAGGGTGCCCCCAACCTCTTCGAGGCCAAGGCAAGGCCAGGAAAGCTCGCCTACCTGCTCACCGGCCAGGGAGCCCAGAGAGCCGGCATGGGCAAAGAGCTCTACGAGTCCTCACCGACATTCAAGGCAGCACTCGACGATGCATGCGAGGCAATCGACCCACACATAGGCAGACCCCTCAAGGAGCTCCTCTTCGCCAAAGAGGGATCCAAGCGGGCAGCCCTCCTCGAGGACACCACCTTCACCCAACCGGCCCTCTTTGCCATAGAGGTGGCCCTGTTCAGGACCTTCGAGGCACTGGGCATGAAGCCCGACTACCTGACCGGCCACTCGGTCGGGGAGATAGCGGCGGCCCATCTCTCCGGGGTGCTCTCGCTCGAGGACGCGGCAAAGCTGATCAGCGCCAGGGCAAGACTGATGGGAGAGCTGTCCCAAGGCGGGGCGATGGTCGCGATCGAGGCAACAGAGGAAGAAGTCAAAGAGGCACTCGAGGGCAAGGAGGCGGAGCTATCGATCGCCGCGATCAACGGCCCGACCTCGATCGTGATCTCCGGTCAAGAGCAGGACGCCGAAGAGATCCAAGCCCGCTTCGAAGAGCAGGGCAAGAGGACCAAGCGCCTCACCGTCTCCCACGCCTTTCACTCGCCCCTGATCGAGCCGATGCTCGAGGCCTTCCAAGAGGTCGCAAAGACCCTCGCCTACCACGAGCCGAAGATCCCGATCGTCTCCAACCTCACAGGAGAGATCCTCACCGCTGAGCAAGCCCAGGACCCCAGCTACTGGGTCTCCCACGCCAGGGCAGCGGTGCGCTTTGCCAAGGGCATCGAGACCCTCGATGCCCAGGGAGTCAGCGCCTACCTCGAGCTGGGACCCGACGCGGTGCTCACCGCGATGGCCGCCTCCTGCCTGCCCGAGGGCTCAGAGGCCGCCCTGATCCCGACGCTTCGCTCCGGCAAGGAGGAGGGCGGGGCGCTGCTTGGCGCCCTGGCGCAGGCGCACGCGAGCGGGGCGAAGCTCGACTGGGCAAAGCTCTACCCAAGTGCCAAGCGGGTCGGCCTGCCGACATACCCGTTCCAGCGCGAGCGCTACTGGCTCACCGGTGGCAAAGGCATGGGCGGCGATCCGTCGGCGATCGGCCAGCGCGAGGTGGATCACCCGATGCTCGCGGCGGCGCTCGAGGATCCCGACGGCGGTCTCCGGCTCACCGGTCGCATCTCCCCGGCCACGCATCCCTGGATGGGCGACCACGCCGTCCTCGACACCTTGATCCTGCCCGGCACCGGTTTGGTCGAGCTGGCACTCGAGGCAGCCGGACAGACCGGTTGCGACGTCGTCGAGGAGTTGACCCTGCAGGCGCCATTGCTCCTGTCGGCGACGGAGTCAGTGTCGCTGCAGGCCTCGGTCAGTGCCCCAGATGAGCGCGGTGGTCGGTCGCTTTCGATCTATTCCCGGATGGGAGTCGAGGACGGCGAGTGGACGCTGCACGCCACCGGCTCGTTGAGCCCGGAAGCCGCCGAGACACCGGAGCCACTCGCCGATTGGCCGCCCGCCGGTGCCGAGCGGATCGATACGGCGGACCTCTACGAGCGCCTCGCCGAGGTCGGCTTCGACTACGGCCCCGCCTTCCAGGGGCTGACCGCCGCCTGGCGAGCAGGCGAGGAGATCTACGCCGAGGTGGAGCTGCCCGAGGACCAGTGTGAGGTGGCCGGTCGCTTCGCGATCCACCCGGCGCTGCTCGACGCCGCCTTCCATGGCCCCATGGGTGTGGTCTTCGCCGACGCGGAGGGGGCGAAGCCGATCCTGCCCTTCTCCTGGGCCGGCGTGCGCGTCTTCTCGGCGGGCGCGTCTTCGTTGCGCGTGCGGACCGTGCTGCAATCCGAGCGCTTCGAGCTCCTTGCCGCCGACCGGAACGGAAAGCCGGTGGTGGAGATCGGTTCCCTCTTCGGGCGCCCTGTCGAGCGGGCCCAGCTCGCGACCAAGGGGGAGGGCGCGCTCTACCGGATCGGCTGGGACGAGCTGGCCCTCGACCGAGCCGAGGAGGCCGGCGCCGAGCACGCGATCGTCGATGCCCGTGCCTGGGACCTTCCAGCGGATCCGGTCGCGGCGTCGCACAGCGCCGCCGCGACGGCGCTCGAGCTGGTCCAGGCGCACTTGGCGGATGAGGAAGCGGCAGGCTCCCGCATCGTCTTCCTCACCGAAGGCGCGCTCGACGCCGGCGGGACGGGGGCGAGCCTCCCCGCGGCGACGATCGCCGGCCTGCTGCGCTCAGCGCAGTCGGAGAATCCAGGTCGCGTCGCCCTGATCGACTGCGACGGCACGGAGTCCGCGGACGGCGAGCTGCGAAGCGCTATCGCCGCGACGGCCACGGAGCCCCAGATCGCCCTGCGTGAGGGGGCGGTGCTCGTCCCCCGCCTGGCCGAAACCGAAGAGGGGGCGAAAGCTCCGGAGGCCCAACCCCTCGACCCCGAGAAGACCATCCTCATCACCGGCGGCCTCAGTGGTCTCGGCGCCCTCTTCGCCCGTCACCTCGCGGAGGTCCACGGCGCCCGTCACCTGCTCTTGGTCAGCCGCAGTGGCCCCAAGGCAAAGGGCGCGACCGAGCTTACGGAGGAGCTGGAGGCCATGGGGGCCGTGCCGACGATCGCCGCCTGTGACGTCTCCGACCGGGACAAGCTCGAGAGCCTGATCGCCGCCGTTCCGCCCGAGCATCCGCTCGGGATGGTGATCCACGCCGCCGCGGTCATCGACAACGGCCTGATCGCCGACCTCGACCCAGAGGCCCTGCGCAAGGTGATGGCGCCCAAGATCGACGCCGCTTGGAACCTGCACGAGCTGAGCGCCGACAGCGACCTCGACGCCTTCGTCCTCTGCTCCTCCGCGGCGGGCCTGCTCGGCGGTCCGGGCCAGGCCAACTACGCGGCGGCCAACTCCTTCCTCGACGCCCTGGCCACGCGTCGCAGGGCTATCGGGCTCCCTGCCGTCTCGTTGGCCTGGGGCCTCTGGGGGCAGGAGACCAATCTCGCCGGCGAGGTGAGCCAAGTTGAGCTTGAGGCGATGCTGCGCCAGACGCGGATGCTCCTCGGCTTCGCCCCGATCTCCCCCGCGCGTGGGCTTGCGCTGCTTGACGAGGCCGCGTCTCTCGGCGACTCGTTGCTCGTTCCGGTCCATTTCGACCGCGCTGCCCTGCGGGCCCAGGCAAAAGCCGGCTCGCTGCCGGCCCTGATGCGCGGCCTGGTTCGCGTACCGAAGGGTCGTGAGCAGGCCGTCGATTCGCTCGGCGATCGCCTCGCCGGCGTCCCGGAGGCGGAGCGCGAGGCCTTCGTCCTCGACTTCGTCCGCGGCCATGTCGCCGCCATCTTGGGCCACGACTCGGCTGCGGCGATCGAGCCCGAGAAGGCATTCAAGGATCTCGGCTTCGATTCGCTGGGCGCGGTCGAGCTGCGCAACCGCCTTGTCGCGGCCTCGGGCATGCAGCTCGCCGCGACGATGGCCTTCGACTATCCCTCCGCGGCGGCGCTGGCCAGATACCTCTTCGCGGAGGTGAGCGCCGGCGGCGTCGCCAACAAGGTCGCCGTCAGGGCCCAGGCAAGCGATGAGCCGATCGCGATCGTCGGCATGGCCTGCCGCTATCCAGGCGACGTCGCCTCACCCGAGGGCCTCTGGGAGCTGGTCGCCGAGGGTCGCGACGGGATCGCCGAGTTCCCGACCGACCGAGGCTGGGACCTCGATCGCCTCTATGACCCCGACCTCGAAGCCGGCGCCGAGCGACGCACCAGCTATACGCGCGAGGGGGGCTTCCTGTACGACTCGGCCGAGTTCGACGCCGACTTCTTCGGCATCTCGCCGCGCGAGGCGATGACGACCGACCCCCAGCAGCGCCTCCTGCTGGAAGCGTGCTGGGAGACGCTCGAGGACGCCGGGGTGGACCCGGCCTCCCTGCGGGGCAGCCAGACGGGCGTCTTCGCCGGGGTGATGTACCAGGACTACGGCGAGACGGCCGGCATGACCCAGAGCATGATCTCCGGCCGCGTCGCATACACCCTCGGGCTCGAGGGTCCGACGATGACGGTGGACACGGCCTGCTCCTCCTCGCTCGTCGCGATGCACCTGGCGGCCCAGGCACTGCGCAGCGGCGAGTGCACGCTGGCGTTGGCGGGAGGCGTCACCGTGCTTTCGACCCCGGGAATGCTGATCTACTTCTCCCGCCAGCGAGGCCTCTCCCCCGACGGGCGCTCGAAGTCCTTCGCCGAGGCGGCGGACGGTGCCGGCTGGGCGGAGGGCGTCGGCGTGCTCGCCCTCGAGCGCCTCTCCGACGCCAAGCGCAACGGCCACCCCGTCCTGGCGCTCCTCAAGGGCACCGCCGTAAACCAGGACGGCGCCTCCAACGGCGTCACGGCGCCGAATGGCCCCTCCCAGGAGCGGGTGATCCGCCAGGCCCTGGCAAACGCCCGCCTCGCTCCCAAGGACGTAGACGCAGTCGAGGCCCACGGCACCGGCACCACTCTCGGCGATCCGATCGAGGCCGGAGCCCTGCTGGCCACCTACGGCCAAGACAGAGAGCAGCCCCTGCGCCTGGGCTCGATCAAGTCCAACATCGGCCACACCCAGGCCGCGGCGGGAGTCGCCGGGGTGATCAAGATGGTCCAGGCGATGCGCCACGGGGTCCTGCCGAAGACCCTGCACGTCGACGCGCCCTCCTCCAAAGTCGACTGGGAGGCGGGCGAGGTCGAGCTGCTGACCGAGGAGGCCCCCTGGCAACCGGGCGGCAAGCCCCGCCGAGCCGGCGTCTCCTCCTTCGGCGCCAGTGGCACCAATGCCCACGTGATCGTGGAGGAAGCGCCCGCCCCGGAGCCGACGCAGGGCACCGAGGTCAAAGAAGCCCCCGAGCCCCCACTGGGCGCGGCAGCCATCGCTCTGCCCCTCTCGGCCAAGGCCGAGCCCGCCCTGCGCGAGATGGCGGCCAACCTCGCGACCCACCTCCAGGACAACCCAGACCTAGACCCCAAAGACGCGGCCTTCTCCCTGACCACCACCAGGGCGCTCTTCGAGCGACGGGGAGTGGTCACGGGCTCCGATCGCGATCAGCTGCTCGCAGGTCTTGCCGCACTGAGCCAAGGAGAGGGTGCCCCCAACCTCTTCGAGGCCAAGGCAAGGCCAGGAAAGCTCGCCTACCTGCTCACCGGCCAGGGAGCCCAGAGAGCCGGCATGGGCAAAGAGCTCTACGAGTCCTCACCGACATTCAAGGCAGCACTCGACGAGGCATGCGAGGCAATCGACCCACACATAGGCAGACCCCTCAAGGAGCTCCTCTTCGCAAAAGAGGGATCCAAGCGGGCAGCCCTCCTCGAGGACACCACCTTCACCCAACCGGCCCTCTTTGCCATAGAGGTGGCCCTGTTCAGGACCTTCGAGGCACTGGGCATGAAGCCCGACTACCTGACCGGCCACTCGGTCGGGGAGATAGCGGCGGCCCATCTCTCCGGGGTGCTCTCGCTCGAGGACGCGGCAGAGCTGATCAGCGCCAGGGCAAGACTGATGGGAGAGCTGTCCCAAGGCGGGGCGATGGTCGCGATCGAGGCAACAGAGGAAGAAGTCAAAGAGGCACTCGAGGGCAAGGAGGCGGAGCTATCGATCGCCGCGATCAACGGCCCGACCTCGATCGTGATCTCCGGTCAAGAGCAGGACGCCGAAGAGATCCAAGCCCGCTTCGAAGAGCAGGGCAAGAGGACCAAGCGCCTCACCGTCTCCCACGCCTTTCACTCGCCCCTGATCGAGCCGATGCTCGAGGCCTTCCAAGAGGTCGCAAAGACCCTCGCCTACCACGAGCCGAAGATCCCGATCGTCTCCAACCTCACAGGAGAGATCCTCACCGCTGAGCAAGCCCAGGACCCCAGCTACTGGGTCTCCCACGCCAGGGCAGCGGTGCGCTTTGCCAAGGGCATCGAGACCCTCGATGCCCAGGGAGTCAGCGCCTACCTCGAGCTGGGACCCGACGCGGTGCTCACCGCGATGGCCGCCTCCTGCCTGCCCGAGGGCTCAGAGGCCGCCCTGATCCCGACGCTTCGCTCCGGCAAGGAGGAGGGCGGGGCGCTGCTTGGCGCCCTGGCGCAGGCGCACGCGAGCGGGGCGAAGCTCGACTGGGCAAAGCTCTACCCAAGTGCCAAGCGGGTCGGCCTGCCGACATACCCGTTCCAGCGCGAGCGCTACTGGCTCACCGGCGCCGGCGGAGCGAACGACCTCGGCGCCGCCGGCCTGGGAGACGCGGAGCACCCCTTGCTGGCGGCGGCGATCGAGCTGCCCGGCGAAGACAGCTGGCTTCTCACCGGCCGGATCTCCCTCTCCACCCACCCATGGCTCGCCGACCACGCCGTCCTCGACACCGCGATTCTCCCCGGCACCGCCTTCCTCGAGCTGGCGCTCAGAGCCGGAGAGCAGGTGGGGGCCGAGACGGTCGAGGAGCTGACCCTGCAGGCGCCCTTGGTCATCCCCGAGCAGGGCGCCGTCGCCCTGCGGGTCTCGGTCGGAGCACCCGACGAGCGCGGCAGCCGACCGGTCACGATCCACTCCTGCGCCGAGACAGAAGGCGAGCTGGGGGAGTGGGTCCTGCACGCCAGTGGCTCCTTGAGCGCGGAGGCGCCAACCGCACCCGAGCCCCTCACCGCCTGGCCACCCGAGGGCGCCGAGCCTCTGCCCACCGAGGACCTCTACGAGCGCCTCGCCGAGATCGGCTTCGACTACGGCCCCGCCTTCCAGGGCGTGGACGCCGCCTGGCAGCAGGGCGAGGAGATCTACGCCGAGGTGGGGCTGCCCGAGGACCAGCGTGAGGTGGCGTCTCGCTTCGCGATCCACCCGGCGCTGCTCGACATGGGCTTCCACGCCGGCATCTCGGTTGCGCTCGACGGCACCGAGGCCAGCCCCACCCTGCCCTTCGATTGGCACGGAGTGCAGGTGCTTTCGCCGGGAGCATCGTCGTTGCGGGTTCGGATCTCGACGCAGGACGAGCGTTTCGGACTTCTCGCCACGGACCGAGGCGGCGTCCCGGTGGTCCAGATCGGCTCCATCTTCGGCCGCCCGATCGAGCAGGGTCGCCTCGCCGCCAAGGGCAAGGGCCTGCTCTACCGCCTCGGTTGGGAGGAGACATCCCTCGACCCCTCCGATGAGGACTCCGCGACGGCGCCCACGATCGTCGACACCGGCGCCTGGGAACTGCCGGAGGACCCGGTCGAGGCGGCGCACGCCGCTGCCGCCAAGGCTCTGGCGTTGACGCAGGCTCACCTGGCCGAGGAGGACCTTGCCGCTTCTCGCCTCGTCTTCACCGCCAAGGGGGCATTCGACCTCCCCGGGGTCGAGCAGAGCCTCGCCGCGGGGGCGGTCGCGGGCCTGCTGCGCTCAGCGCAATCGGAGAATCCCGGTCGCATCGCCCTGATCGACTGCGACAGCACCGATGCATCGAGCCAAGCGCTCGAGAATGCGATCGTCGCCACGTCCACGGAGCCCCAGATCGCCCTGCGCGAGGGGAGGGCGCTCGTGCCGCGGCTGGCTGAGGCAGAAAGCGAGTCACCGCAGCCCGAGGCGCTCGACTTCGCGGCCGACAAGACGGTCCTGATCACCGGCGGCCTCAGTGGTCTCGGTGCCCTCTTCGCCCGTCACCTCGCCGAGGAGCACGGGGTCCGGCATTTGCTCCTGGTCAGCCGCTCGGGGGAGGAGGCGCCCGGCGCCACCGAGCTTCGCGAGGAGCTGGAGGCCCTGAGAGCCAAAGCCACGATCGCCGCCTGCGACGTGTCGGATCGTGAGCAGCTCACGCAGCTGGTCGACTCGATCCCCTCCAAGCACCCCTTGGGCGCCGTGATCCACTCGGCCGGAGTCTTCGACAACGGCCTGATCGCAGACCTCGACCCCGAGCGTCTGAAGAGAGTCATGGCGCCGAAGATCGACGCTGCCTGGCATCTGCACGAGTTGACGGCAAAGAGCGACCTCAGCGCCTTCGTCATGTTCTCCTCGGCGGCCGGTCTGCTCGGCGGTCCGGGCCAGGCCAACTACGCGGCGGCCAACTCCTTCCTCGACGCCCTGGCCACGCGTCGCAGGGCTATCGGGCTCCCTGCCGTCTCGTTGGCCTGGGGCTTCTGGGGGCAGGAGACCAATCTCGTCGGAGAGATGAGCCAGGTCGAGGTGGAGGCGACGCTGCGCCAGACGCGGATGCGCCTCGGCTTCGCTCCAATTCCCCCCGAGCGGGGGCTCGCCCTGTTCGGGGAGGCCGGCTCATTCGCCGACTCGCTGCTCGTTCCGGTCCATTTCGACCGCGCTGCCCTGCGGGCCCAGGCAAAAGCCGGCTCGCTGCCGGCCCTGATGCGCGGCCTGGTTCGCGTACCGAAGGGTCGTGAGCAGGCCGTCGATTCGCTCGGCGATCGCCTCGCCGGCGTCCCGGAGGCGGAGCGCGAGGCCTTCGTCCTCGACTTCGTCCGCGATCACGTCGCGGCCGTCTTGGGCCACGACTCGGCCGCGGCGATCGAGCCCGAGAAGGCATTCAAGGACCTCGGCTTCGACTCGCTGGCGGCGGTCGAGCTGCGCAACCGCCTTGTCGCGGCGACCGGCGTGCAGCTGCCGGCGACGATGGCCTTCGACTATCCCTCGGCGGCGGCGATCGCCCGCTTCCTCTGGGGTGAGATCGAAGAGGTCGAGGCTCTTCCCGGCGCGGAGGCCAAGCTGAACGCGGTCGCCGAGATCCTCGATTCGATCCCGTTGGAAGAGCGGGGTCGGGTCGTCTCCCGGCTGCAGTCGCTCCTGGCGGAGCTCTCCAGCGAGGGTCGCGGAGAGGACGAGGTCGATCTCGAGTCGGCCTCCGACGAGGAGATCATGCAGTTGATCGACGAGCAGCTCGGGGGCGCCGAATGACCGACTCGGCGACCCTGAGCAAATACCTCAGAAAGGTCACGGGAGAGCTCCGCGACGCCCAGCGCCACATCGTGACGCTGGAGCAGCGCCAAAGCGAGCCGATCGCGATCGTCGGCATGGCCTGCCGCTATCCAGGCGACGTCGCCTCACCCCACGGCCTCTGGGAGCTGGTCGCCGAGGGTCGCGACGGGATCGCCGAGTTCCCGACCGACCGAGGCTGGGACCTCGATCGCCTCTATGACCCCGACCTCGAAGCCGGCGCCGAGCGACGCACCAGCTATACGCGCGAGGGGGGCTTCCTGTACGACTCGGCCGAGTTCGACGCCGACTTCTTCGGCATCTCGCCGCGCGAGGCGATGACGACCGACCCCCAGCAGCGCCTCCTGCTGGAAGCGTGCTGGGAGACGCTCGAGGACGCCGGGGTGGACCCGGCCTCCCTGCGGGGCAGCCAGACGGGCGTCTTCGCCGGGGTGATGTACCAGGACTACGGCGAGACGGCCGGCATGACCCAGAGCATGATCTCCGGCCGCGTCGCATACACCCTCGGGCTCGAGGGTCCGACGATGACGGTGGACACGGCCTGCTCCTCCTCGCTCGTCGCGATGCACCTTGCGGCGCAGGCGCTGCGCAACGGCGAATGCACGCTGGCGCTCGCCGGTGGGGTGACCGTGCTTGCGACTCCGGGAGTCTTCGTCGAGTTCTCCCGCCAGCGCGGCCTCTCCGCCGGCGGTCGTTGCAAATCCTTCGCCGACGGCGCCGACGGCACCGGCTTCGCCGAGGGAGTGGGAGTCCTCGCCCTCGAGCGCCTCTCCGACGCTAAGCGCAACGGCCACGAGGTCCTCGCTGTGATCAAGGGCTCTGCCGTAAACCAGGACGGCGCCTCAAACGGCCTCACCGCCCCCAACGGCCCCTCCCAGGAGCGGGTGATCCGCCAGGCCCTCGCCAACGCCCGCCTGGAGCCAAAGGACGTAGACGCAGTCGAGGCCCACGGCACCGGCACCACTCTCGGCGATCCGATCGAGGCCGGAGCCCTGCTGGCCACCTACGGCCAAGACAGAGAGCAGCCCCTGCGCCTGGGCTCGATCAAGTCCAACATCGGCCACACCCAGGCCGCGGCGGGAGTCGCCGGGGTGATCAAGATGGTCCAGGCGATGCGCCACGGGGTCCTGCCGAAGACCCTGCACGTCGACGCGCCCTCCTCCAAAGTCGACTGGGAGGCGGGCGAGGTCGAGCTGCTGACCGAGGAGGCCCCCTGGCAACCGGGCGGCAAGCCCCGCCGAGCCGGCGTCTCCTCCTTCGGCGCCAGTGGCACCAATGCCCACGTGATCGTGGAGGAAGCGCCCGCCCCGGAGCCGACGCAGGGCACCGAGGTCAAAGAAGCCCCCGAGCCCCCACTGGGCGCGGCAGCCATCGCTCTGCCCCTCTCGGCCAAGGCCGAGCCCGCCCTGCGCGAGATGGCGGCCAACCTCGCGACCCACCTCCAGGACAACCCAGACCTAGACCCCAAAGACGCGGCCTTCTCCCTGACCACCACCAGGGCGCTCTTCGAGCGACGGGGAGTGGTCACGGGCTCCGATCGCGATCAGCTGCTCGCAGGTCTTGCCGCACTGAGCCAAGGAGAGGGTGCCCCCAACCTCTTCGAGGCCAAGGCAAGGCCAGGAAAGCTCGCCTACCTGCTCACCGGCCAGGGAGCCCAGAGAGCCGGCATGGGCAAAGAGCTCTACGAGTCCTCACCGGCATTCAAGGCAGCACTCGACGAGGCATGCGAGGCAATCGACCCACACATAGGCAGACCCCTCAAGGAGCTCCTCTTCGCAAAAGAGGGATCCAAGCGGGCAGCCCTCCTCGAGGACACCACCTTCACCCAACCGGCCCTCTTTGCCATAGAGGTGGCCCTGTTCAGGACCTTCGAGGCACTGGGCATGAAGCCCGACTACCTGACCGGCCACTCGGTCGGGGAGATAGCGGCGGCCCATCTCTCCGGGGTGCTCTCGCTCGAGGACGCGGCAGAGCTGATCAGCGCCAGGGCAAGACTGATGGGAGAGCTGTCCCAAGGCGGGGCGATGGTCGCGATCGAGGCAACAGAGGAAGAAGTCAAAGAGGCACTCGAGGGCAAGGAGGCGGAGCTATCGATCGCCGCGATCAACGGCCCGACCTCGATCGTGATCTCCGGTCAAGAGCAGGACGCCGAAGAGATCCAAGCCCGCTTCGAAGAGCAGGGCAAGAGGACCAAGCGCCTCACCGTCTCCCACGCCTTTCACTCGCCCCTGATCGAGCCGATGCTCGAGGCCTTCCAAGAGGTCGCAAAGACCCTCGCCTACAGCGAGCCGAAGATCCCGATCGTCTCCAACCTCACAGGAGAGATCCTCACCGCTGAGCAAGCCACCGACCCGAGCTACTGGGTCTCCCACGCCAGGGCAGCGGTGCGCTTTGCCAAGGGCATCGAGACCCTCGATGCCCAGGGAGTCAGCGCCTACCTCGAGCTGGGACCCGACGCGGTGCTCACCGCGATGGCCGCCTCCTGCCTGCCCGAGGGCTCAGAGGCCGCCCTGATCCCGACGCTTCGCTCCGGCAAGGAGGAGGGCGGGGCGCTGCTTGGCGCCCTGGCGCAGGCGCACGCGAGCGGGACGAAGGTCGCCTTCGAGCGGCTGCACCCAAGCGCCAAGCGGGTCCCGCTGCCCACCTATCCCTTCCAGCGCGAGCGCTTCTGGCTCACCGGTGGCGCCGGAGCGAACGACCTCGGCGCCGCCGGCCTGGGAGACGCGGAGCACCCCTTGCTGGCGGCGGCGATCGAGCTGCCCGGCGAAGACAGCTGGCTTCTCACCGGCCGGATCTCCCTCTCCACCCACCCCTGGCTCGCCGACCACGCCGTGATGGGTACCGCGATCCTGCCCGGCACGGCCTTCCTCGAGCTGGCGCTCAGAGCCGGAGAGCAGGTGGGGGTGCAGACCGTCGAGGAGCTGACCCTGCAGGCGCCACTGGTCCTCGCCGAGCAGAGTGCCGTCGCCCTGCAGGTCTCCCTGGCCCCCGAGCAGGAGGGCAGGCGCGAGATCACGATCCACTCCCGCACCGAGGCCGAAGGCGAGCCGGGGGAGTGGGTCCTGCACGCCAGCGGCTCCTTGAGCGCGGAGGCGCCAACCGCACCCGAGCCCCTCACCGCCTGGCCACCCGAGGGCGCCGAGCCTCTGCCCACCGAGGACCTCTACGAGCGCCTCGCCGAGATCGGCTTCGACTACGGCCCCGCCTTCCAGGGGCTGAGGGCCGCCTGGCGCGACGGCGAGGAGATCTACGCCGAGGTGGGGCTGCCCGAGGACCAGCGTGAGGTGGCGTCTCGCTTCGCGATCCACCCGGCGCTGTTCGACTCCGCCCTGCACGCGACGATGCTCGCCGCCCTGCACGCAGAGGAGCAGGGCAGCGCCGGGCTGCCCTTCTCCTGGAGCGGGGTCTCGGTCCTCGCCGGCGGCCCGGAGGCCTTGAGGGTCCGCCTGCAAGGCGGCGAGGAGCAGGTCGCGATCGACCTCTGCGACGGCGAGGGGATTCCATTGGCCCAGGTCGGCGCCCTGCGCATCCGCCCGATGTCCGCCGAGCAGATGCAAAGCGCCCGCGCCGCCAACCAGGGCCTGCTCGAGCTCGATTGGCAGCAGCTCACCCTCCCCGACTCAGAGGACCAGGGGACCACCCTGCTCGACACCCGCACCTGGGAGATCGACGCAGACCCCATAGAGGCCTCCCACGCGATCGCCGCGAAGGGACTCGAGGCGATCCAGGCCCACCTCGCGGGGGAGGAAGCGGCCGAGCGGCTGGTCTTCCTCACCGAAGGCGCCCTCAGCGCAACGCCAGAGGAGGACCCGAGCCTCCCCGCCGCCACCCTCGCCGGCCTGCTGCGCTCAGCCGCCTCCGAGCACCCCGGCGGCTTTGGCCTGATCGACACCGACGGCTCTGAGGCATCGAGCGATGCCCTGCCGAGCGCGATCGCCGCGAGCGCACTCGAGCCCCAGATCGCCCTGCGCGACGGCGAGGCGCTGGTCGCCCGCCTGACCGAGGCAAGGGGGGAGGGTGCTCTGAGTCCCCCGGCTGAGCCCTGGCGCCTGGACGTGACCGAGCGCGGAACCCTGGAGTCGCTCGCCCTGATTGCCTCCCCCCGCTGCACCGAGCCCTTGGGCCCGACCGAGGTGCGGATTGCGGTGCATGCTGCCGGGCTCAACTTCCGTGATGTCCTCAGCGCGCTCGGGCTCTACCCGGGCTCGGCGCCGATCGGCGCCGAGGGGGCGGGAGTGGTGACCGAGGTTGGCGCGGAGGTCGACGACGTCGCCCCTGGGGATCGGGTGATGGGATTGATCTCTGACGCCTTCGGTCCGCTGGCCGTCAGCAAGCATGACCTGATCGCCCCAATCCCCGCCGAGTGGTCGATGGAGCAGGCGGCGTCGGTGCCACTCGTCTTCATGACCGCCCTCTATGGCCTCATCGACCTGGCCGCCTTGACCACGGGAGAGAAGGTGTTGATCCATGCGGGCGCAGGCGGGGTGGGGATGGCCGCGGTGCAGCTCGCTCACCACCGAGGGGCGGAGGTTTTCGCCACCGCCAGCCTGTCGAAGTGGGGCGCCCTGGTCGAGATGGGGATAGAGGAGGATCACATCGCCTCGTCGCGCGATCTCGACTTCAAGGACAAGTTCCTCGAAGTCACCGGCGGCGAGGGCGTCGACGTCGTCCTGAACGCCCTGGCCGGGGACTTCGTCGATGCCTCGCTGCAGCTCCTGCCCCGTGGTGGGCGCTTCATGGAGATGGGCAAGACCGACGTCCGCGACGCCGAGCAGATCGCGGCGCTGTTCCCCGGCGTCTCGTATCGGGCCTTCGATCTGACGGAAGCCGGACCCCAGCGTGTACGGGAGATGCTCGAAGAGCTTCGCGAGCTCTTCGAGGGCGGTCCCCTTCGAAAGATTCCGATTACGACCTGGGATCTGCGTGCGGCCCCCGAGGCTTTCCGGCACCTGCGCGAGGGGAGGAACCTCGGCAAGGTCGTGTTCACCGTCCCCCAACCCCCAGATCCCGACAAGACGATCCTGATCACGGGAGCCACCGGCGCCCTCGGAGCCCTCTTCGCCCGCCACCTCGCCGAGGCCCACGGCGCCCGCAACCTGCTCCTCGTCAGCCGCTCGGGGGAGAAGGCAAAGGGAGCCAAGGAGCTGCAGGCTGAGCTCGAAGAGCTGGGAGCCAAAGCCACGATCGCCGCCTGCGACGTCTCTAACCGAGATCAGCTGACGGAGCTGCTCGACTCGATCCCCCAAGAGCACCCCCTGGGCACGGTGATCCACGCCGCCGGGGTCCTCGACGACGGCCTGATCGCAGATCTCGACCCAGAGCGCCTGGCCAAGGTGATGGGCCCCAAGGCAAACGCCGCCCATCACCTGCACGAGCTGACCAAGGGCCTCGACCTGGACGCCTTCGTCCTCTTCTCCTCGATAGCGGGCCCCCTGGGCGGCCCCGGTCAGGCCAACTACGCAGCCGCCAACTCCTTCCTCGACGCCCTCGCCCAGAAGCGAAGCCAAGAAGGCCTCACCGCGACCTCGATCGCCTGGGGCATGTGGGAGCGCGAGAGCGGCATGACCGCCGGCCTCGGCGAGGCCGACCTGGCCCGCATGCGCCGCGCCGGCATCGCCCCGATCACCGACACCCAGGGCCCGGCGCTCTTTGACACCGCGATCCAGGGCCCCTCCGCCCAGCCCCTGGCGCTCACCCTCGACCGCGCCGCCCTGCGCTCCCAGGCCGCAGCAGGAACCCTGCCGCCGCTCTTCGGGGGGCTCGTCAGGACGTCCTCCCGCCGCAAGGCCGTCTCGGGCCAGCTCGCCGCCAAGCTCGCCACGGTGCCCGAGGCAGAGCGCGAGGCCTTCGTGCTGGAAGCGGTAAGAGCAGAGGTCGCCGCCGTCCTCGGCCATGACTCCGCCGCCTCGATCGAGCCCGAGCGCTCCTTCAAAGACCTCGGCTTCGACTCGCTCGCCGCCGTGGAACTGCGCAACCGCCTGGTCGCCGCCTCGGGCGTGCAGCTCGCCGCGACGATGACCTTCGACTACCCATCTGCGGCAGCGCTTGCGAAGCACCTGTCAGAGAGGACGAGTACATCGGCCGGGGGCTTGCGAAGCGGCGAGATGCAGATCGACCAACTGAAGTCCACGTTGTCGGCGAGCTCTCTCCCCGGCCCTGACAGGGCTGAGCTGGCTGCCCGTCTTCGCGCCTTGGCGCTGGACCTGGAGGGCGACGGGGCGGACCAACTCGCTTCCGGACGTGACCAACTGGAAGCGGCGACCGACGATGAGCTGCTCGAGGTCGTCGATGGCATGACGGGAAAAACTTGACATCGGGATCTACATCTAAGGGAGGGCGGGGTGGCTGACGAGCGGGCACTGAGCGATGGCTTGAGGCGCGCCACGATCGCATTGGTCGAGGAGCGAGAGAAAGTGAACCTGCTTCGCCACGAGCCGATCGCGATCGTCGGCATGGCCTGCCGCTACCCCGGCGGGGTCTCCTCGCCTGAGAGCCTCTGGGAGCTGGTCACACGCGGCGCCGACGGGATCACCGAGTTCCCCGCAGACCGCGGCTGGGACGTCGAGCGCCTCTATGACCCGGACATCGAAGCCGGCGCGGAGCGACTCACCAGCTATACGCGCGAGGGTGGCTTCCTGCACGACTCGGGCGAGTTCGACGCCGAGTTCTTCGGCATCAGCCCGCGCGAGGCGCTGGTGACCGACCCCCAGCAGCGCCTCCTGCTCGAAGCGAGCTGGCAGGCGTTGGAGGACGCCGGATTCGACCCAATGAGATTGGCGCAAACCCAGACCGGCGTCTTCGCCGGGGTGATATATCAGGACTATGGGCCCGGGGCGGGGATGACCCAGAGCATCGTCTCGGGCCGGGTCGCATACACCCTCGGCCTCGAGGGCCCGGCAATCACCGTCGACACCGCCTGTTCCGCCTCGCTGGTGGCGGTGCACCTGGCGACTCAAGCCCTGCGCAGCGGCGAGTGCACGCTGGCCCTCGCCGGCGGCGTCACCGTGCTCTCCACCCCCGGCGTCTTCGTCGAGTTCTCCCGCCAGAGGGGCCTGGCCCCCGACGGGCGCTCGAAGTCCTTCGCCGAGGCAGCCGACGGCGTCGGCTGGGCGGAGGGAGTGGGAGTCCTCGCCCTCGAGCGCCTCTCCGACGCCGAACGCAACGGCCACGAGGTCCTCGCCACGATCAAGGGCTCTGCCGTAAACCAGGACGGCGCCTCAAACGGCCTCACCGCCCCCAACGGCCCCTCCCAGGAGCGGGTGATCCGCCAGGCCCTCGCCAACGCCCGCCTGGAGCCAAAGGACGTAGACGCGGTCGAGGCCCACGGCACCGGCACCACTCTCGGCGATCCGATCGAGGCCGGAGCCCTGCTGGCCACCTACGGCCAAGACAGAGAGCAGCCCCTGCGCCTGGGCTCGATCAAGTCCAACATCGGCCACACCCAGGCCGCAGCGGGAGTCGCCGGGGTGATCAAGATGGTCCAGGCGATGCGCCACGGGGTCCTGCCGAAGACCCTGCACGTCGACGCCCCGAGCAGCAAAGTCGACTGGGAGGCGGGGGAGGTCGAGCTGCTGACCGAGGAGGCCCCCTGGCAGCCCAACGGAGCTCCCCGCAGAGCCGGCGTCTCCTCCTTCGGCATCAGCGGCACCAATGCCCACGTGATCATCGAGGAAGCGCCCGAGTCCGCAGCGGTCGGGGACACCGAGGAGTCCCAGGCGCCCCGTGCACCCCTGCCGGGCGCCATTGCCCTGCCCCTCTCGGCCAAGGCCGAGCCCGCCCTGCGCGAGATGGCGGCCAACCTCGCGACCCACCTCCAGGACAACCCAGACCTAGACCCCAAAGACGCGGCCTTCTCCCTGACCACCACCAGGGCGCTCTTCGAGCGACGGGGAGTGGTCACGGGCTCCGATCGCGATCAGCTGCTCGCAGGTCTTGCCGCACTGAGCCAAGGAGAGGGTGCCCCCAACCTCTTCGAGGCCAAGGCAAGGCCAGGAAAGCTCGCCTACCTGCTCACCGGCCAGGGAGCCCAGAGAGCCGGCATGGGCAAAGAGCTCTACGAGTCCTCACCGACATTCAAGGCAGCACTCGACGAGGCATGCGAGGCAATCGACCCACACATAGGCAGACCCCTCAAGGAGCTCCTCTTCGCAAAAGAGGGATCCAAGCGGGCAGCCCTCCTCGAGGACACCACCTTCACCCAACCGGCCCTCTTTGCCATAGAGGTGGCCCTGTTCAGGACCTTCGAGGCACTGGGCATGAAGCCCGACTACCTGACCGGCCACTCGGTCGGGGAGATAGCGGCGGCCCATCTCTCCGGGGTGCTCTCGCTCGAGGACGCGGCAGAGCTGATCAGCGCCAGGGCAAGACTGATGGGAGAGCTGTCCCAAGGCGGGGCGATGGTCGCGATCGAGGCAACAGAGGAAGAAGTCAAAGAGGCACTCGAGGGCAAGGAGGCGGAGCTATCGATCGCCGCGATCAACGGCCCGACCTCGATCGTGATCTCCGGTCAAGAGCAGGACGCCGAAGAGATCCAAGCCCGCTTCGAAGAGCAGGGCAAGAGGACCAAGCGCCTCACCGTCTCCCACGCCTTTCACTCGCCCCTGATCGAGCCGATGCTCGAGGCCTTCCAAGAGGTCGCAAAGACCCTCGCCTACAGCGAGCCGAAGATCCCGATCGTCTCCAACCTCTCAGGAGAGATCCTCACCCCAGAGCAGGCGACCGACCCGAGCTACTGGGTCTCCCACGCCAGGGCAGCGGTGCGCTTTGCCGAGGGCATCGAGACCCTCGATGCCCAGGGAGTCAGCGCCTACCTCGAGCTGGGGCCCGACGCGGTGCTCACCGCGATGGCCGCCTCCTGCCTGCCCGAGGGCTCAGAGGCCGCCCTGATCCCGACGCTTCGCTCCGGCAAGGAGGAGGGCGGGGCGCTGCTCGGTGCCCTGGCGCAGGCGCACGCGAGCGGGACGAAGGTCGCCTTCGAGCGGCTGCACCCAAGCGCCAAGCGGGTCCCGCTGCCCACCTATCCCTTCCAGCGCGAGCGCTTCTGGCTCACCGGTGGCGCCGGAGCGAACGACCTCGGCGCCGCCGGGCAAAGGGACGCGGAGCATCCCTTGCTCGCCGCGGCGATCGAAGACCCAGACGGAGGCCTCACCCTGACCGGCCGCCTCTCCCTCTCCACCCACCCCTGGCTCGCCGACCACGCCGTGATGGGTACCGCGATCCTGCCCGGCACGGCCTTCCTCGAGCTGGCGCTCAGAGCCGGAGAGCAGGTGGGGGTGCAGACCGTCGAGGAGCTGACCCTGCAAGCGCCACTGGTCCTCGCCGAGCAGAGTGCCGTCGCCCTGCAGGTCTCCCTGGCCCCCGAGCAGGAGGGCAGGCGCGAGATCACGATCCACTCCCGCACCGAGGCCGAAGGCGAGGTGGGGGAGTGGGTCCTGCACGCCAGCGGCTCCTTGAGCGCGGAGGCGCCAACCGCACCCGAGCCCCTCACCGCCTGGCCACCCGAGGGCGCCGAGCCTCTGCCCACCGAGGACCTCTACGAGCGCCTCGCCGAGATCGGCTTCGACTACGGCCCCGCCTTCCAGGGGCTGAGGGCCGCCTGGCGCGACGGCGAGGAGATCTACGCCGAGGTGGGGCTGCCCGAGGACCAGCGTGAGGTGGCGTCTCGCTTCGCGATCCACCCGGCGCTGTTCGACTCCGCCCTGCACGCGACGATGCTCGCCGCCCTGCACGCAGAGGAGCAGGGCAGCGCCGGGCTGCCCTTCTCCTGGAGCGGGGTCTCGGTCCTCGCCGGCGGCCCGGAGGCCTTGAGGGTCCGCCTGCAAGGCGGCGAGGAGCAGGTCGCGATCGACCTCTGCGACGGCGAGGGGATTCCATTGGCCCAGGTCGGCGCCCTGCGCATCCGCCCGATGTCCGCCGAGCAGATGCAAAGCGCCCGCGCCGCCAACCAGGGCCTGCTCGAGCTCGATTGGCAGCAGCTCACCCTCCCCGACTCAGAGGACCAGGGGACCACCCTGCTCGACACCCGCACCTGGGAGATCGACGCAGACCCCATAGAGGCCTCCCACGCGATCGCCGCGAAGGGACTCGAGGCGATCCAGGCCCACCTCGCGGGGGAGGAAGCGGCCGAGCGGCTGGTCTTCCTCACCGAAGGCGCCCTCAGCGCAACGCCAGAGGAGGACCCGAGCCTCCCCGCCGCCACCCTCGCCGGCCTCCTGCGCTCAGCCGCCTCCGAGCACCCCGGCGGCTTTGGCCTGATCGACACCGACGGCTCTGAGGCATCGAGCGATGCCCTGCCGAGCGCGATCGCCGCCAGCGCACTCGAGCCCCAGATCGCCCTGCGCGACGGCGAGGCGCTGGTCGGCAGGCTGGCGGAGGCCGAGCGCCCAGAGGGCGAGGGGGAGGAGCCCCTCGATCCCGAGAAGACGATCCTGATCACCGGCGCCACCGGCGGCCTCGGCGCCCTCTTCGCCCGCCACCTCGCCGAGCGCCACGAGGCCCGCCACCTGCTCTTGGTGAGCAGGAGCGGAGAGGAGGCCCAGGGGGCCAAGGAGCTAAGGGAGGAGCTCGAGGCGCTCGGCGCCCAGGTGAGGATCGCCGCCTGCGACGTCTCCGATCGCGAGCAGCTCGAAGAGCTGATCGACTCGATCGGCCAAGAGCACCCCCTCGGCGCGGTGATCCACTCCGCCGGGGTCCTCGACGACGGCCTGATCGAGTCGATGACCAAGGAGCGGATCGAGTCGGTCCTCGCCCCCAAGGCGGACGCCGCCCACCACCTGCACGAGCTGACCCAAGACCTCGACCTCGACGCCTTCGTCCTCTTCTCCTCGATCGCCGGCGCCCTCGGCGGCCCCGGCCAGTCCAACTACGCCGCCGCCAACTCCTTCCTCGACGCGCTGGCCCAAAAGCGGGCGGCCCAGGAACGGGTCGCCACCTCGATCGCCTGGGGCCTGTGGCAGCGCGAGAGCGCGATGACCGCCGGCCTCTCAGAGGCCGACCTGGCCCGCATGCGCCGCTCTGGCATCGCCCCGATCACCGACGAGCAGGGCGCGGAGCTCTTTGACGCCGCGATCCGCGGCGCCTCGCCCCAGCCCCTGGCCCTGACCCTCGAGCGCGCCACCCTGCGCTCCCTGGCGGCAGCCGGCGCCCTGCCGCCGCTCTTTGGCGGCCTGGTCCGAGGAGGCCCCCGCCGCAAGGCCGCCTCGGGCGCAGCTCGCCGCCAAGCTCGCCGCCCTGCCATCCGCGGAGCACGAGGCGATCGTGCTGGAGGCCGTCAGGGCGGAGGTCGCAGCGGTCCTCGGCCACGACTCCGCCGAGGCGATCGACCCCCAGCGCCCCTTCAAAGACCTCGGCTTCGACTCGCTCGCCGCGGTCGAGCTGCGCAACCGCCTCGCCGCCGCCACCGGAGTCCAGCTGCAGGCGACGATGGCCTTCGACTACCCGGCCACGGCCAAGCTTGCCACCTACCTCTTGGGCGAGGTCAGCGCCAGCGGCGCCACCCGCAGGAGCGTCGCCAGGGCCCAGGCCTCCGATGAGCCGATCGCGATCGTCGGCATGGCCTGCCGCTACCCTGGCGGGGCCTCCTCGCCCGAGCGAGCTCTGGCGGCTGGTCGCCGAGGGCCGCGACGGGATCACAGAGTTCCCCACCGACCGCGGCTGGGACCTCGGACGCCTCTATGACCCAGACCCCGAGGCCGGCGGCGGCATGCGCACCACCAGCTATACCCGCGAGGGCGGCTTCCTCCACGACGCCGACGAGTTCGACGCCGAGTTCTTCGGGATCAGCCCCCGCGAGGCCCTGGCGCATAGACCCCCAGCAGCGACTGCTGCTGGAAGCCTCCTGGGAGGCGCTCGAGGACGCCGGCATCGATCCCGCGCTCCTGCACGGCAGCCAGACCGGCGTCTTCGCCGGGGTGATGTATCAGGACTATCGGCGCCCGGCGGCCGGGGCTATGACGCTCGCAGCATCGTCTCCGGCCGCGTCGCCTATACCCTCGGCCTCGAGGGCCCGGCGATCACCGTCGACACCGCCTGCTCCTCCTCCCTGGTCGCGATGCACTTGGCCGCGCAGGCGCTGCGCAGCGGCGAGTGCTCGCTGGCCCTGGCGGGCGGCGTCACCGTGCTCTCCACCCCCGGCGTCTTCGTCGAGTTCTCCCGCCAGCGCGGCCTCGCCCCCGACGGCCGCTCGAAGTCCTTCGCCGAGGCAGCCGACGGCGTCGGCTGGGCCGAGGGGGTCGGCGTCCTCGCTCTGGAGCGCCTCTCCGACGCCAAGCGCAACGGCCACCCGGTCCTCGCCGTGCTCAAGGGCTCCGCCGTCAACCAGGACGGCGCCTCCAACGGCCTGACCGCCCCCAACGGCCCCTCCCAGGAGCGGGTGATCCGCCAGGCCCTGGCAAACGCCCGCCTGGAGCCAAAGGACATCGACGCGGTCGAGGCCCACGGCACCGGCACCACGCTGGGCGACCCGATCGAGGCCGGAGCGCTGCTCGCCACCTACGGCCAGGACCGAGACGACGAGCCCGCTGCGCCTGGGCTCGATCAAGTCCAACATCGGCCACACCCAGGCCGCCGCCGGAGTCGCCGGCGTGATCAAGATGGTGCAGGCGATGCGCCACGGGGTCTTGCCGCAGACCCTGCACGTCGACGCCCCCTCCTCCAAAGTCGACTGGGAGGCGGGGGAGATCGAGCTGCTCACCGAGCAGCGGGCGTGGGAGCCGAACGGAAGGCCGCGCCGTGCCGGCGTCTCCTCCTTTGGCATCAGCGGCACCAACGCCCACGTGATCTTGGAGGAGGCCCCCGAGGCCGAGCCGGTCAAGGCCCCAGAGGCGCCCGAGGCCAAGGCCCTGCCCGGCGCGATCACCCTGCCGCTCTCGGCCAAGTCAGAGACCGCCCTGCGCGAGGCGGCAGAGCGCCTCGCCGCCCACCTGACCGAGAGCCCAGAGCTCGACCCAGCCGACGTCGCCTACTCCCTGACCACGACCAGGGCGCTCTTCGAGCAGCGCGCCGTGGTGACCGGACCAGATCGCGAGCAGCTGCTGGAGGGCCTCGGGGCCCTCGCCAGGGACGAGAGCGCCCCCAACCTCTCCCAGGGCAAGGCGAAGAGCGGCAAGCTCGCCTACCTCTTCACCGGCCAGGGCGCCCAGCGAGCCGCGATGGGCAAAGAGCTATCAGCGGCATCGCCGATCTTCGCCAAGGCCCTCGAGGAGACATGCGAGGCGCTCGACCGACACCTCGAGCGAGGGCTCCTGGAGCTGCTCTTCGCCGAGGAGGGCTCAGAGGAGGCCAAGCTCCTCGACCAGACCGCCTTCACCCAGCCCGCCCTCTTCGCGATCGAGGTCGCCCTCTTCAGGACGCTGGAGGCCCTCGGCCTCTCACCCGACTGCCTCGCCGGGCACTCGATCGGGGAGCTGGCCGCCGCCCACGTCTCGGGCGCGCTCTCCCTCCCCGACGCCGCCAGGCTCGTCAGCGCCAGGGGGGCCCTGATGGGCGCCCTGCCAGAGGGCGGGGCGATGGTCGCGATCGAGGCCACAGAGCAGGAGGCCAAAGAGGCGATCTCGGGCAAGGAGGCGGAGCTATCGATCGCGGCCATAAACGGCCCCAGCGCGGTCGTGATCTCAGGCCAAGAGCAGGCGGCCCTCGAGGTCAAGGCCGCCTTCGAGGAGCAGGGCCGCAGGACCAAGCGCCTCGCCGTATCCCACGCCTTCCACTCGCCCCTGATGGAGCCGATGCTGGCCGACTTCGAGGCGGTCGCCAGGGAGCTCGACTACCACGAGCCCAAGACCCCGATCGTCTCCAGCTCAAGCGGCGAGCTGCTCAGCCCAGAGCAGGCCCAAGACCCCGCCTACTGGGTCTCCCACGTGCGCGAGCCGGTCCGCTTCGCCGACGCGGTCGCCACCCTCGAGAAGCTGGGAGCCAGCGCCTACCTGGAGCTCGGCCCAGACGCCGTCCTCACCGCGATGGCCGCCACCTGCCTGCCCGAGGACTCAGGCGCGGCCCTGATCGCCACCCTGCGCCAGGGCCGCGGGGAGCCCGAGGCCCTGCTCGGCGCGATCGCCTCAGCCCACGTCCACGGGGCAGGGCCAGAGCTCCAAAGGCTCTACCCCGGCGCCAAGCGCGTGCCCCTGCCCACCTACCCCTTCCAAAGGGAGCGCTACTGGATCGCGGCCAGCGCGGGAGCCCAGGACCTCGGCGCTGCGGGCCTCGCCGACGCCGACCACCCCCTCCTCGCGGCCACCCTCCAGGACCCAGGCGGAGAGCGCCTCACCCTGACCGGCGCGATCTCCCTCGCCACCCACCCCTGGCTCGCGGACCACGCCGTGCTGGGCACGGTGATCCTGCCCGGCACCGCCTTCCTGGAGCTGGCGCTGCGAGCGGGCGAGGAGGCCGAGTGCGAGACGATCGAGGAGCTCACCCTGCAGGCCCCCCTGGTTCTCTCCGAGCAGGGCGCGGTCTCGCTCCAGGTCTCGGTCGGCCCCCCGGAGGAGGAGGGCAACCGCCAGATCTCGATCCACTCCCGCGCCGAGGGGGAAGAGGGAGCGGGGGAGTGGGTCCTGCACGCGACCGGCTCGCTGTCCCCTCAGGCCCCGCCGGCCCCAGAGCCCCTCGCCTCCTGGCCGCCGGAGGGAGCGGAGCCGATCGAGACGGAGGGCCTCTACGGGGTCCTCGAGGAGATCGGCTACGGCTACGGCCCCACCTTCCAGGGCCTGGGCGCCGCCTGGCGAGACGGCGAGGAGATCTACGCCGAGGTCAGCCTCCCCGACGAGCAGCGCGAGCAGGCCGCCCGCTTCGCGATCCACCCGGCGCTTTTGGACTCCACCTTCCACGCCCCCCTCGCCCTCGCCCTGGCGAGCGCCGAGGAGGGAGGCAAGCCGACCCTGCCCTTCTCCTGGAGCGGCGTCGGCGCCCTGAGCGCCGGAGCCTCCGCGCTGCGGGTGCGGCTCTCGATCGCAGAGAATCGTCTGAAGCTCTCGGCGACCGACCCCACCGGCATGCCGGTGATCGAGATCGACTCCCTGATCGGGCGCCCGGTCGAGCAGGGCCAGCTGGCGGCCAAGGGCTCCGATGCCCTCTACCGCATGAGCTGGCAGGGCCTCTCCCTGCCAGAGGCAGAGGAGGCCCCCGATGCCACCCTGCTCGACGCCCGCGAGTGGCCCGAGGCCCAGGGAGAGCCAGTCGAGGCCTCCCACGCGATCGCCGCCCGGGCCCTGGCCGAGATCCAGGCCCACCTGGAGGCAGAGGCAGAGTCCCGCCTCATCTTCATCACCACGGGAGCCCTCGCCGCCGGCGAAGGCCAAGAGCCGAGCCTCCCCGCCGCCACCCTCGCCGGCCTCCTGCGCTCAGCCGCCTCCGAGCACCCCGGCCGCTTCGGCCTGATCGACACAGACGACAGCGAGGCCTCGACCGAGGCGCTGCCCGCCGCGATCGCCGCCCTCGCCGAGGAGCCCCAGCTGGCCCTGCGCGAGGGCGAGGCCCTGGTCGGCAGGCTGGCGGAGGCCGCGCGCCCAGAGGGCGAGGGGGAGGAGCCCCTCGATCCCGAGAAGACGATCCTGATCACCGGCGCCACCGGTGGCCTCGGCGCCCTCTTCGCCCGCCATTTCGCCGAGCGCCACGAGGCTCGCCACCTGCTCTTGGTGAGCAGGAGCGGAGAGGAGGCCCAGGGGGCCAAGGAGCTAAGGGAGGAGCTCGAGGCGCTCGGCGCCCAGGTGAGGATCGCCGCCTGCGACGTCTCCGATCGCGAGCAGCTCGAAGAGCTGATCGACTCGATCGGCCAAGAGCACCCCCTCGGCGCGGTGATCCACTCCGCCGGGGTCTTTGACAACAGCCTGATCGCCGACCTCCAGCCCGAGCGCCTGAGGAAGGTGATGGTCCCCAAGGTCGACGCCGCCCACCACCTGCACGAGCTGACCGAGGGCCTCGACCTCGACGCCTTCGTCCTCTTCTCCTCCGCGGCAGGTCTGCTCGGCGGCCCCGGCCAGTCCAACTACGCCGCCGCCAACTCCTTCCTCGACGCGCTGGCCCAAAAGCGCCAAGCCCAGGGCCTGGCGGCCACCTCGTTGGCCTGGGGCCTCTGGGGGCAGGAGACAAACCTCGTCGGGGAGATCGACAACGCCGAGATCGAGCGATTCCTGCGCCAGTCGCGGATGCTCCTGGGCTTCGCCCCGATGCCCCCAGAGCAGGGCCTGGGGCTCTTTGACGCCGCCTCCTCGCTGCCCGACTCGCTGCTTGCCCCAGTGCGCTTCGATCGCGCCGCCCTGCGCGCCCAGGCAAAGGCCGGCGCCCTGCCGGCGCCGATGCGGGGCCTGGTGCGGGTTCGAGCCACCTCGCAGCGTGAGAAGGGCTGGCTCCTAACCCGCTTGGCCGCGTTGGATGAAGGGGCGCGCAGTCAGGCGCTGGAGGCGGCGATTCGCTCGCAAGTTGCGGCGACCCTTGGCCATTCCTCGCCAGACGACGTCGAGCCGCAGTCGAGCTTTCCCGAGCTGGGCTTTGACTCGCTTGGCAGCCTCGAAATGCGCGATTGGCTGAACGCCGCTACTGGCCTGAATCTCCCTGTATCCGTGCTGTTTGACTACCCGACACCCGAGTCCCTGGCGCAATACATAGAGCCGCAGTTGGACACCTTGTTGAGCAAGACCGAAACCCAAGCTCCCAGACCCGCGAGCGCAGGCTCGGACAGTCAGACGCAAAAAGCGACGGAGGTTCTTTCCATCGCCTCGTTGTATGAGCGTGCCGAATCCCTCGGCCGATCCGAGGAGGCTGGAGCTCTGCTGGCAATTGCAGCCAAGCTGCGGCCGGCCTATACCGCCGACACCGCGCACGAGCACCTTCCAGAGCAGGTTCAACTCACGAATGGACCCAGTGGGCCGAAGCTGATCTGCATTCCGTCGCTTCTTGCCGTTGGTGGACCGCAACAATATGTTCGGTTCGCTCAGGGCTTTGCGGGAAAGCGTAATGTCGCTGTAGTGCCGATTCCTGGCTTTCTGGACGGAGAGCTGCTTCCAGAGAATCTGCAGGCAGCTTGTCTAACTCAGGCTGCGGCAATTCGGAAATGTGCCGACGGACAGCCCTACGTGCTGTTGGGCCACTCGACTGGAGGTCTATTGGCACATATCGTGGCTGAGTACTTGAGCAGCATCGGAGATCCGCCAAGTGGGCTGATCAAAGCCGACACTTACTCGACTGCGGGCCTGGTCGATATCACTCCACATGCTCTGGCGGGAATGAGGCAGCTTTCAGGGTCCTATTTTGAGTTGACCGACCAGCGCTTGACCGCGATGATCGCGTACTTCGAACTCATCAAGGAGTTTGAGCCAGGGCCAATACCGTCGGCAAGCTTGCTGTTGCGGGCCACTGAACCTATGCCTGGCATGTCGGATGATGGCGATCAGCGAGCACAATGGGATGATGCTCAGACCGTTATCGATGTGCCCGGTAACCACTTTACGATGATGGAGGATCACGCCTCTGATGTTTCGCAGGTGGTTGAGGAGTGGCTTCTAGAAAACACCAGCCGCCTTACTAGTGCCGATTCCCAAGCACCTTAATGTCCGCGATCAAAACCAGCAAAGGGCGATTCAGACATGCTCCTTAATACACATCAGTGGGGTCCCGAGGGACCGAATCGAATTGTTTGCATACACGGTTTAACACAGCACGGGGGAGTGTTCGACGCCCTTGGACAGCGCCTTGCCACTCTTGGCCACTCTGTCCTTGGGGTCGATCTGCGTGGGCACGGCGAGTCGGACGCCGAGCCTCCGTGGAATACCGATACCCATGCGCAAGACGTAATTGAAACCCTCGACGAGATCGGCGTGGAGCAAGCCCTCTGGATCGGACACAGCTATGGAGGCCGAGTGGCAGCCACGCTGGCAGCTGCGGGGGACGGCCGAACTCAGGGGGTGGCTCTTCTCGAGAGCCCAGGGCAGGTCCCGCCCGCCAGGGCCCATCGGGCGATCGAAACAGAACGACTCGACTGGAGCTTTGCGACCGTGGACGGAGTGGTAGAGGCGATGTTGTCGAGCGATCTGATGGTCGCGCCTCCGCGAGACGTCGTCGCGGCATTCGTCAAGGACGATGTTCGGCGTGGTCCGGATGGGCGTTTCCGGCTGCGCGTGTCCCCCGGCGCTGTGGTGGTTGCATGGAGTGAAATGACCCTTCCACCACCGCCGATCGCGCGTACGCCGACCCTGTTGCTGTCGGCGGCCAAGCCCTTGTCGGGCACCGACGAGCTTGACGCGCGCTACAGCGAGGAGTTGGGTGAGCTCCAAACGCGGGTGGAGGTCCCAAATGGACATAACGTGCTCTGGGAATCCCCTGGAGAGACGATAGACGCCATCGAGAAATTCGTTTCGCAAACGGTGTCGGTTTAATGGCTATCGGTGAAAACAGTACTCAGAGCTCTGAAACGGCACTTGCGGTATTGATGTTCACGTCCGTCGCAACGACCGAGGCGGATCCGGCCGTCCGAGTCGACGATCCGATTGGGCCGCGGCTGATGCGTTGGAGCGATGGACAGTATGCGGTTGGGAAATTGCCCATGCTCCATCGCATGTTTCGGCGACGGGCGGAGAAGTCTGATCCGGGGGCGTATGGCTACATGGCGGCCAGGCTGCGATGGATGGACGACATCGTGCGACGAGAGGTCGCCGATGGCGTCGATCAGCTTGTGATCTTGGGCGCGGGCTATGACACGCGGGCCTATCGGATGCGTGACGAGCTGGATGGCGTACAGGTATTCGAGGTCGATGTGCCGGCAACATCACGCGACAAGCGAGCCCGTCTCAAAAAGGTGTTCGGGTCGGTTCCCGCGGACGTCACCTACGTGGAGGTGGATTTCAATCGGCAGCGATTCATCGATCGGCTTTCGGAGCACGGACACGACGGCTCCGCTCGAACATTGTTCGTGTTGTCGGGCGTGTCCATGTACTTGCCCGAGGAGGCGGTGCTGGATCTGCTTTCCCAGGTGGCTGCGCATTCCCCAGCGGGATCGTCGATTGTCTTCGATCACTTCTTCGATGATGTGGTGTCCCACCCAGAGCGCTACCGGGGTGCTCGCGAGTGGATTGGCCGCGCGAACTCAGCCGGCGAGGAGCCGCAATACGGCGTCGCAATGGCCGAGGTTGGATCGGTGGTGGCGAATTGCGGGTTGCGGCTCGACTCGCAATGCGACATGACGGAATTGGAGGAGCGTTACCTGCGTAGGGCGGACGGTACGAGCGTCGAAAAGCCGTACGATTTCGGGGCCGTAGCGCACGCGATCGTCACAGGCTAGATCGGTCCTGTGGCTCAGCCGAGCAGCTCGTCGAGCCGGACGGCGGCCCGGCTGGGGAGGACGACCTCGCCATTGCGGTGCACGAGGCCGGCCGCGGTGAGCTCGCGGACCGCGCGCTCGACCGCGTCCACCAAGGCAAAGTCCCCGTCTTCGCCGGCGATCTCCCGGTCCAGCTCCTTGAGGGTGAGCTGGACCGGGTACAGGGCGAGCAGCTGTCGCAGCACGGCTGCCTCGATCGCCTTGTCCTCGGCCGCGGGGTCTCGTATCTCCTTCATGCCGTCCATCGCTCGCATCTACTAAGCCCGCAGGCGCCCGAACTCTTCCCCCGGTTCGCCTCCGGCCGCACTACTCGTCCTCCTCGACGAGCATCTCGCGAGCCCACCGCGCGTCATCGGACCAGCGGTAGCGGGGCGGGTTCGGGCGGCGACTCGGAGCCACCTTCAGCACGCGACGCCTGACCAGGACGCGCAGGTGGTAGCCGATCCTGCCCGGCGGCTGCTCGAGCTTGGCGGAGAGCTCGGCCGCGGCAACCTCGACCCCGCTCGAGAGCAGGCGCGCGATGCGTTGCCGCAGCGGATGGAACATCGCCGCGCGGCGATAGTGGCTCTCCCTCTCACGCTCCCGGTCACTGGACCCTGCCATGCAGAGGCAATATAGAGCAAACGAAGCGTTCTGTCTGAAAGTCCTTCGTCTGAGCGGACGCTCCTCCGGGTCAGGCCTCTGGGCGCACGCCGCCCATCTCGCTGAAGACCGCGGTGGGCCCGCCCTCTTCGCGCTGCTCGTCGGCGATCACGTGAGAGACGGCGTTGATCAGCGCGAGGTGGGTGAAAGCCTGGGGGAAGTTGCCGAGGTGGCGACCGCTCTGGGCCTCCAGCTCCTCGGCGTAGAGGTCGAGCCAGCCGGCCGCCTCGAGCAGCCGCTCGCAGAGCTTGCGCGCGCGCTCGGGCTCGCCGATCTCCGAGAGCGCCGAGACGAGCCAGAAGGAGCAGATCAGGAAGGTTCCCTCCTCGCCCTTCAGGCCGTCGTCGGTCTCCTCGACCTTGTAGCGGAGGACGAGGCCGTGCTCGGTCAGCTCGTCGGCGATCGCGTTGACGGTGGCGCGGACCCGCGGGTCGTCGGCGGGAAGGAAGCGCAAGAGCGGGATCAGCAGGGTCGAGGCGTCGAGCGCGTCGGTGTCGTAGTGCTGCCGAAAGACGCCCTCGCGGACGCCGCGCTCGAGGATCTCGGCCTTGATCTCGTCGGCGATCGCCTGCCACTCCTCGGCGACGCCATCGAAGCCGATGCCGCGGGCGAGGCGGACGCCGCGATCGACGGCGACCCAGATCATCAGCTTCGAGGAGACGTAGTGCTGGGGCTCGCCGCGCGCCTCCCAGATCCCCTGGTCGGGGTGGGGCCAGGCCTCGATCGCCGCTTCGACCTGTTCGCGGATCAGGGCGCGGTCCGACGGCGTGCCGCTGCCGCGCAGCGCTTTCTCGTGCAGGTAGATCGAGTCGAGCAGCGCTCCCCAGACGTCGTTCTGGCGCTGGTCGAAGGCGCCGTTGCCGATCCGCACCGGGCGCGCCCCGCCGTAGCCATCGAGATGGTCGAGCGTGCTCTCGGTCAGCTCCTTCTCGCCTCCGATCCCGTACATGATCTGCAGGTTGGGGTCCTTGCGACAGATGCTGACGATGAAGCGCATGAAGTCACGGGCCTCCTGGTCGAAGCCGAGCGTGTGCAGGGCCCAGAGGCTGAAGGTCGAGTCGCGGATCCAGCTGAAGCGGTAGTCCCAGTTGCGTTCGCCGCCGGGGGTCTCCGGCAGTGAGGTGGTCGGCGCGGCGAGGATCGCGCCGGTCGGCGCGTAGGTGAGGCCCTTGAGCACCAGCGCCGAACGCTGCAGGTGGATGCGCCAGGGGTGGTCGGGGAACTTGCCGTCGCGCAGCCATTTGCGCCAGAAGTCTTCGGTCGAGTCGAGCCGCTCGAGCGCCTCCGGGGCGCTGCGGGGGCCGCCCAGGTCGTTGTCGCCCCAGGTCACGGCGCAGAATGCGGTCTCGTCTTCGCGCAGCCTGACCGTGCCGCGGGCCGTGTGCCCCTGCAGCGAGAGCTCCATGTCGCTGGTCAGCTGCAGCTCGATCCCGTCACCGCCGCGGGCGGTCGCCTCGCCGAGCTCGCCGCCGCTCCAGGTCGCGGCCTCGGCGCCGTAGGCGAAGCGCGGCATGCACTCCATCTCCATCTCGACCTCGCCGTCGATGCAGGTCATCGTCCGCAGCAGCGAGTGGTCTGACTCGTGCTCGGTGCGCGGTCGCGAGCCCGGACCGGCCTGCTCGACCCAGTCGCCGATCGTCAACGCATCGTGGATCACGACCCAGCCGGTGTCGGTGACCCAGGTCGTCTCGATCACCAGGGTGCCGGGCTCATAGCGGCGGCTGATCGGCACGATCACCCCGCGCGGCCCAAGCCTGAAATGGCCGGCGCCGCGGTCGAGCAGGGCGCCGAAAGCGCTGGCCGAGTCGAAGCGGGGGAGGCAGAGCCACTCGATCGAGCCGTCGTAGGAGACGAGGGCGGCGGTGTGGCAGTCGGAGAGGAAGCCGTAGCTGCCGATCGGTGGGAAGCGGTTCAGACCGGCGCTCACGGGCATGCCAAGCTACCACTGTGAGCCCGCATTTTGCCCACGTGGCCGGCACTTTCGTGCCGCTCGAGGTCTTCCCGATCACGATCGCGGGCATCCTCTACTGGCACCGGGCGATGGTGCTCTCCTGGGACGGCCGGCCGGTGCCGCTATGGCGCCAGCTCTGCTTCGGCGGCGGCCTCTTGCTGATCGCGATCGCGCTCTTCAGCCCGATCGGCCACATCTCCGAGGAGCTCGTGCTCGCGCACATGGGCGAGCACCTTCTGATCGGCGACCTCGCCTCGCTGCTCTTGGTCCTCGGTCTGACCAAATCCCTCTTGCAGCCGGTCCTGGCGATCCGTTTCTTCAACCGCCTGCAGATCCTCGCCCACCCGCTCGTCGCCTTCCCGCTCTGGGCGATCAACCTCTTCTTCTGGCACATCCCGGCGCTCTATCAGGACGCCTACGGGGCGGCGCCGGTGCACGCGCTCGAGCACGCGACCTTCCTCTTCTTCGGCTGCACGATGTGGATGGCGGTCTTCGGGCCGCTGCCGAAGCCGCAGTGGTTCAACGCCGGCTGGAAGGTCGGCTACGTGATCGCGGTGCGCTTCACCGGGGCGATCCTCGGCAACGTGCTGATGTGGTCGGGGACGGTGCTCTACCCGATCTACGCCCCCGGCGAGCGCTACTGGGGGATCTCGCCGATCGCCGACCAGAGCACGGCGGGCGTGCTGATGATGATCGAGGGGACCTTCCTCGCCCTGGGCGTGCTCGCCTGGGTCTTCTTCGAAGTGGCCCGCGAAGGGACCGAAAAGCAGAACCTGCTCGACCTCGCCCGCGAGCGCGGGGTGGAGCTGGACGAGGAACGAGCCCAGCGCGCGGTAGCCGCGGGGCACGGGGCGCTGCTCGAGGAACGCCTAACCGCCAGCGATGAGCGTGAGCCCAACCGCGCCTGAGCCCACACAGGACGTGCCGGGAGTTAGAAGTCCATATGCGTCTTCAACTCCCGGCACGTCCGAGCGATGGCTGCTGCCGGCGCTGGTCTTCGTCGTCGGCGCCGCCAGTCTCGGCGCCGAGATTGCCGCGGCGCGCCTGCTGGCGCCCTACTTCGGCGCCTCGACGATCGTCTGGGCGAACACGATCGGCGTCGTCCTGGTCGCGCTCTCGGTCGGCTACTGGCTTGGCGGCCGCTACGCCGATCGCCACCCGCACATGCGCGGCCTCTGCCTCGTGGTTCTGATCGCCGCGGCGCTGATCGCCGCCGTCCCCTTCGCCGCCCGGCCCTTCCTCGGCTTCTCGGTCGACGCCTTCGACACCGTCTCCGTTGGCGGCTTCGCCGGCTCGCTGTTTGGTGTGCTGGTCCTGGTCGCGGTCCCGGTCACCCTGCTCGGCGCCGCCTCGCCCTGGGCCGTGCGGCTGGCGGTCCACGACCGCGAGCACTCGGGCGAGGTGGTGGGGAGGCTCTACGCGATCTCCACCGCGGGCTCGCTCTGCGGCACGATGCTCGCCGCCCTCCTGCTGATCCCGCTGCTGGGGACCCAGCGCACCTTCCTCGTCTTCGCCCTGGCGCTGGCCCTGGTCGCCGTGGCAGGACTCGGCTGGCGCTTCGTGGCGCTGCCGGCGGCGCTGGCTCTGGTGATCGCGGCGCCGGTGGGGACGATCAAAGCCGCCGACACCGGCGCCGTCCTGTACGAGGCGGAGACGACCCACCAGTACGCGCGCGTGGTCGAACGGGACGACGGCTCGCGGGTGCTGGAGCTGAACGAGGGCCAGGCCGTCCACTCGCTCTACCGGCCGGGGAGCCACCTGACCGGCGACTACTGGGATGGGCACCTCTACCTGCCCTTCGCCGCACGGCCGCAGCCGCCGCGCCGGATCGCGATCCTCGGCAACGCGGGTGGCACCGTCGCCCGCGCCTACGGCCACTTCTTCCCCGATACCGAGGTCGACGCGGTGGAGATCGACGCCGAGCTGACCGAGCTCGGCCGCCGCTACCTCGACCTGAACAACCCGCGCATGCGCACCTTCGCCGAGGACGCCCGACCCTGGCTCGAGCGCTCCGAGGGCGGCTATGACGCGATCATGGTCGACGCCTACCGCCAGCCCTACATCCCCTTCTACCTGGCAACCCGCGAGTTCTTCGAGCTAACCCGCGATCGTCTCGCCCCCGGCGGCGTCGTGATCGTCAACGTCGGCCACCCGGAGGGCAGCGACGAGCTCGAGCGGGTCCTGGGACGGACGATGGCGACCGCCTTCCCACGCGTCCTGCGCGACCCGATCGAGCCGACCAACACGCTGCTGCTGGCGGCGGAGGGGCCGCTCTCGGCGGCGCGCCTGCGAGCCGCCTCGATCGACCTGCCGCCGGAACTGCGGGTGCCAGGCCGCGAAGCGGCCTCGCGCCTCGTCCCGCGCCTGCCCGGCGGCGAGGTCTACACCGACGATCACGCCCCGGTCGAGTGGCTGGTCGACTCGTCCCTGCTGGAATACGCGAATGACGAGTAGAGCAAGGGCATGGCTGGTGACGGGGCCGCTCGGACGCGGGCTGGCCTTCGCGATCGACTTCGCGGTTGCGGTGCGGCGTGGGCTGCTGCGGCGCGCGCGATAGGGTCCCGCGCTCGATGCAGCCCACCGTCTCAGAGTTACCCGGTTCGCGCGTCAGCGTCGAGGTCGAGGTTCCGGCCGCCGACGTCAACCGCGCGATCAACACAGCCGCCCGTGGCCTGGCGCGGGAGATGCGCATGCCCGGCTTTCGCAAGGGCAAGGCGCCGCCCTCGCTGGTGATCCAGCGGGTCGGCTTCGCCGCGGTGCTCGACGAGGCGATCCGCGAGGCGCTGCCGGAGTGGTACGAACGGGCCCTGCTCGGCTCCGGCATCGCCCCGGTCGGCGATCCCAAAGTCGAGGTCGTCTCGACCCCCGAGGCCGAGGGCGAGTCGCTTGGATTCAAGTTTGAGATCGGCGTCCGTCCCAAGGCGGAGCTCGGCGAGTACAGGGGGCTCGAGGTCGGCAAGGCCGAGCCCGAACCCCCCGCCGAGATGGTCGACCGTGAGATCGAGCGGCTCCGCGAGAGCTTCGCCAAGCTCGAGCCGGTCGAGCGAGCGGCCGCCGACGGGGACGTGCTGCTGGTCGACTTCGAGGGCCTGCTCGACGGCAAAGCGTTCGAGGGCGGCAAGGCAAACGACTACCTGCTCGAGCTGGGCAGTGGTCAGCTGATCGAGGGCTTCGAGGAGCAGCTGGCCGGCGTCGGCGGCGGCGAGACGCGCAAGGTTGAGGTGACCTTTCCCGACGATTACCAGGCCGAAGAGCTGGCCGGCCAGGACGCGGTCTTCACGGTCGAGGTCAAGGAGGTGCGGGAGAAGGTTCTCCCCGAGCTCGACGACGACTTCGCCTCCGAGGCCTCGGAGTTCGACACGCTCGACGAGCTGCGCGCCGACATCGGCAAGCGCCTGGCGGAGGCCGTCGGCCAGCGGGCCGAGCAGGACTTCCGCGTCGCCGCGGTCGACGCGGCGGCCGCCGAGGCGAAGCTGGAGCTCCCGGACGATCTCGCCACGGCCCGGGCCGGTGAGCGCTGGGAGCGGGTCGAACGTCAGCTCGCCGGGCGCGGCATGAGCCCGGACTCCTTCCTGCAGATGCAGGGCAAAACGCGCGAGCAGGTGATCGAGGAGTCGCGGCCCGAGGCCGAAGCCGAGCTGAAGCGGGAGGCGGTCCTGGCGGCGATTGCCGATGTCGAGGGAATCGAGGCCTCAGACGAGGAGATGATCGAGGCGCTTGAGCATCCCGCCGAACACGAGCGGACCACCCCGCAGAAGCTGCTCGAGCGCCTGCGCGAGAGTGGTCGCGACGCGATGATCCGCGACGACATCCGATTCCGCAAGGCGATCGACCTGGTCGCCGAGTCGGCCAAGCCGATCCCGCTCGAGCAGGCCGAGGCCCGCGAGCAGATCTGGACCCCGGAGAAGGAGCGCAAAGAGGCGGGCGAGCTCTGGACCCCGGGGGACGACGACCTAGCTCGAACAATCGCCTGCAAGCCTTGTCTGGGGGCGCTGCTAGTCGATAGTGAGTAGCGCGTGAAGGTGCTGACAGAACATCGATGGGCCGGGGTTGCCATTGCGGCGGTGCTTTTCGCCGCGATCTTCGCCCTGCGTGTAACGGTCGGCACGCTGGCCGACGCGATCAGCTTTCTCTACGTCATTCCGATCGTCTTGGTCGCCACCGCACGCGGCACCCGAGCGGGATTGCTCGCGGGTCTCGTCGCTTTCCTCCTTTCTTCGGTCGGGGCGCTGATTGCGGATGCGCCAGCCAGCCTGCTCGGATACGTCAACCGGGCGGTCGTCTACCTCTTCGTCGGCGGGCTCACCGGCCGCTTCGCGACGACACTGCGTGCGCTCGAGGCCGAGAGCACCCGCCACTTCAACCTCTCGCTCGACATGATCTCCATCGCCGGCTTCGATGGCTGCTTCAAGAGCGTCAGTCCGGCGTTCGAGCGGAGCCTCGGTTACCGACCCGAGGAACTGGTCGGGCGCCCTTTCCTCGATTTCGTCCACCCCGACGATCGCGAGATGACCGAACGCGAGGCGGTCTCGCTCTCGGATGGAATCACGACCGTGCAGTTCCAGAACCGCTACTTCGCCAAGGACGGGGTGGTGCACTGGATGGAGTGGACCTCGATACCGCTGCCGGATGAGGGACTGATCTACGGTGTCGCACGCGACATCACCGAACGCAAGATGCTCGAGCAGGAGCTGGAGCGGCTCTCACAGCACGATTCGCTCACCGGCCTCTTCAACCGACACCGCTTCGAGGAGGAGCTGAGGCGCCAGCTCGCCTACACGCGGCGCTACGGCAAGGGCGGTGCGCTGCTGATGATCGACCTCGATCGCTTCAAGCAGATCAACGACGAGCACGGCCATGCGGCCGGCGACAGGGCGCTCTGTCATGTGGCGCAGCTGCTCAGCGACAACTTGCGGGCGAGCGACATGGTTGCCCGCGACGTCGATCCGATGGTCGCCAGGCTGGGCGGCGATGAGTTTGTGGCGCTGCTGCCCGAAGCCGATGGCGCCGGGGCCGCGGCTGCGGCGGAACGGCTGGCGGCTGCGGTCGGGGATGCACCCCTGGTGGCCGACGGTCGCACGGTAGAGCTGCGGGTCAGCATCGGCGTAGCGACCTTCGACGCGGACGGGGTTCCCGGCGAGCAGGAGCTGTTGGCAGCGGCGGACCGGGCGATGTACCTGGCCAAGGCCAGCGGTGGCGGCGGGGCAAAGCTTGCAGCCGTGCAGGACTAGGCGTCGCACGCAGAAGTCCGCCATGCCCCTTCTATAGAGTGCCGCCCATGAGCCCTCTGATTCCAATGGTGGTCGAGCAGACCTCGCGCGGCGAGCGTTCCTTCGACATCTACTCGCGCCTGCTGAACGAGCGGATCATCTTCCTCGGCACGCAGGTGAACCAGGAAATCGCCAACCTGATCGTCGCCCAGCTTTTGCACCTCGAGTCCGAGGATCCGGACAAGGACATCAGCATCTACATCAACTCGCCCGGCGGAGACGTCTACGCGGGCATGGCGATCTACGACACGATGCAATTCATCAAGCCCGACGTGCAGACGATCTGCGTCGGCATCGCGATGAGCATGGGTGCGCTGCTGCTGGCTGGAGGGGCAGCGGGCAAACGGATGTCGCTGCCCAACTCGAAGATCCTCATTCATCAGGTTTCGGCCGGTTTCCAGGGCCAGGCGACCGACATCGAGATCCACGCCAAAGAGATCATCGACGTGCGGCGACGCCTCGACGAGATCATCGCCCACCACACCGGTCAGCCCTTCGAGAAGGTGACCAAAGACACCGATCGCGACTACTTCATGAGCGCGGCGGAGGCGAAGGAGTACAACATCGTCGACCGCGTCATCGAGCACCACTGAAGCGCCTATCCCGGCAGGGGTTCCGGTCGATTGGCGCGCAGCTGTAGATGGCTCGCGGGTATTCCTAGAGCCGCAGCTCGTACTCAACCCACTCGCTGCGCTCGGCCCCGGTCGAGTCATAGAGGCGTTGGGCGGTCTCGTTGTCCGGGGCGGTGGCCCACTCGAGGTGGTGGGCGCCGCGCTCGCGCCCAACTTGGGCGCTCGCCTCGATCAGGGCTCTGCCGATGCCCTCGCCACGCCGGTCCTCGGCGACGAAGAGGTCGTTCATCAGCACCGTTTCCGCCGGGACCAATGAGGTGAAGTGCCAGTAGAGGCAGGCGTAGCCGACCAGCTCCTCGCCGCGCCAGGCGCCGAGCAGCATGCCATCTTCGCTCGGTGCGAGGAAGCGGGAGAAGAAGGCGCGGTTGCGCTCGTCGTCGACGTCCTCGACTCCGTAGAAGCGCTGGTAGGCCGCGATCAGCGGCAGCAGGGCGTCCATCTGCTGCGGGGAGATCGGCTCGATCGGGACCCGGGTCGCCATCGCCGCCACCGTAGCGCGCCGCGCGCAAGGCTTTGCCCGCGGGAAGGGACCGCTGTCGCTCCGCCGTAAACGACGACACGACACGAGCCGGGTTGCATCCCCCTCTAAGCTTGGGACGCGATGCCGGTAGGCAACTACCGTCCCGCAAGGAGGGATTTTCCGCTTTGGCACGTCCCACAGACTCGAACGAGCAGCTCCTCTGCAGCTTCTGCGGCAAGTCGCAGCGCCAGGTCAAGAAGTTGATCGCCGGCCCCGGCGTCTACATCTGCGACGAGTGCATCGACCTCTGCAACGAGATCATCGACGAGGAGCTGACCCCGCCCGGCAGCAGCGGCGTCGAGCTGGAGAAACTGCCGAAACCGCGCGAGATCCACGAGATCCTCGAGGAGTACGTGGTCGGCCAGGAGACCGCCAAGCGCGCCCTCTCGGTCGCCGTCTACAACCACTACAAGCGGGTGCAGATGGCCTCCCAGGGGGACGACCCCGAAGTCGAGCTGCAGAAGTCGAACATCCTCCTGCTCGGGCCGACCGGTTGCGGCAAGACGCTGCTAGCCCAGACCCTGGCCCGCATCCTCAACGTCCCCTTCGCGATTGCCGACGCGACCGCGCTGACCGAGGCCGGCTACGTCGGCGAGGACGTCGAGAACATCCTGCTGAAGCTGATCCAGGCCGCCGACTACGACGTCAAAAAGGCCGAGACGGGGATCATCTACATCGACGAGATCGACAAGATCGCGCGCAAAGCCGACAACCCGTCGATCACCCGCGACGTCTCCGGCGAAGGCGTGCAGCAGGCGCTCCTGAAGATCCTCGAGGGGACGACAGCTTCCGTGCCGCCGCAGGGCGGGCGCAAGCATCCCCACCAGGAGTTCCTCACGATCGACACGACGAACATCCTCTTCGTCTGCGGCGGCTCCTTCGCCGAGCTCGACAAGGTGATCGAGAACCGGGTCGGTGACCGCGGCGTCGGCTTCGGCGCCGAAATCTCCTCGCGCGAGAAAAAGGACAAGGGCGAGTGGTTCGAGCAGGTCCTGCCCGAGGACCTGATCGAGTACGGCCTGATCCCGGAGTTCATCGGCCGCCTGCCCGTCGTCGCCGCGATCCACCAGCTCAGCCGCGACGACCTGATCACGATCCTGACCGAGCCGAAGCACGCGCTTACCCGCCAGTTCCAGCGCTTCTTCGAGTTCGACGACATCGAGCTGGTCTTCGCCGAGGACAGCCTCGAGGCGATCGCCAACAAAGCCCTGGAGCGGGAGACCGGCGCCCGCGGACTGCGCTCGATCCTCGAGGAGACCCTGCTCGACGTCCAGTTCGAGCTGCCCTCGCGCCGCGACGTGACCAAGTGCGTGGTGACCAAGGAGACGATCGTCCAGGGTCGCCGGCCGACCCTGGTCACCGAGGCCGCGCATCAGGACATCGGCGCGGCTGAGGAGGGGTTGGACGAGGAAACCGCTTAGCGGTAGGGGGTCGGGGGGACCCCCGCCCTCACAACAGCGGGGAGGTTCGGTTGGGGGTCCCCCCGACCCCCTTCGGCGCGTGGCTAGACTCGCCGCGTGGAGCGCAAGAAGCTGGACGAGGCGACCCGTTACGAACCGGCTGAGGTTGAGGCGCGGATCTTTGCTGAGTGGATGGAGGCTGGCTATTTCCACCCCGAGGCGGAGGGGGACCCGGCGGAGAACTACTCGGTTGCTATTCCGCCGCCGAACGTGACTGGGGCGCTGCACATGGGGCACGCGCTGAACGGCTCGATGCAGGACGCGCTCGTGCGGATGAACCGGATGCGGGGTCGCAATGCGCTGTGGACGCTCGGGACCGACCACGCCGGGATCGCGACTCAGGCGGTGGTCGAGAAAGAGCTGAAGGCGGAAGGCAAGACGCGCCAGGAGCTCGGTCGCGACGCATTTGTCGAGCGCGTCTGGGCTTGGAAAGAGGAGTACGGCTCGCGCATCGTCGAGCAGTACAAGCGGCTCGGCGCCTCCCTGGACTACGAGAACGAGCGCTTCACCCTCGATGACGGCTACGTCAAGGCGGTCTACCGCGTCTTCAAGCAGCTCTACGACAAGGGCTACATCTACCGCGACAACTACATGGTCAACTGGGACCCGGGCTCGCACTCGGCGATTTCCGACCTCGAGGTCGAAAACCGAGAGGTCGAGGACACGCTCTACTCGATCGAGTACCCGGTCGAGGGCTCGGATCGCGTCCTCACCGTGGCCACCGTTCGGCCGGAAACGATGCTCGCCGACACTGCGGTCGCGGTTAACCCGAACGACTCACGCCACGCCGACCTGGTCGGCGAGCACTGCCTCCTACCGCTGGTCGGGCGGCGGCTGCCGATCATCGCCGACGAGCACGTCGACCCCGAGTTCGGCACCGGCGCGCTCAAGGTCACCCCCGGCCACGACATCAACGACTTCGAGATCGGTCGCCGGCACGGCCTGGAGGAGATCGGCGTGATCGGTCCCGACGGGCGGATGAACGAGGAGGCCGGCGAGCGCTTCGAGGGCATGACCGCCGCCGAGGCCGGCGAGGCGGTCGTCACCGCCCTGCGCGAGGAGGGCCGGCTGCGCGACGAGGAGCCCTACGTGCACTCGGTCCCCTTCTCGGAGCGCTCCGGGACGAGGATCGAGCCGCTGATCTCACTGCAGTGGTTCTGCCGCATGGACGAGCTCGCCGCGCCGGCGATCGAGGTGGTCGAGCGCGACGAGGTGCGGATAGCGCCGCCGCAGTGGAAACGCGTCTACCTCGACTGGATGCGCGAGATCAGGCCCTGGTGCATCTCGCGCCAGCTCTGGTGGGGGCACCGGATACCAGTCTGGTATTGCGACGCCTGCGAGGCCAAGCTAGTCGTCGCCGAGGAGGCGCCTACGGAGTGCGCCGCCTGCGGCGGCCCTCTGCGCCAGGAGGAGGACGTGCTCGACACCTGGTTCAGCTCGGCGCTCTGGCCCTTTGCCACCCTCGGCTGGCCCGAGGACACCCCCGAGCTGCGCGCCTTCTACCCGACCAGCTTCCTCACCACGGCGCGCGAGATCCTCTTTCTCTGGGTCGCGCGGATGATCATGACCGGGATCGAGTTCGCCGGCGACGTCCCCTTCCGCGACGTCTACGTGCACTCGGTGATCCAGGCCCGCGACGGGAGGCGGATGTCGAAGAGCCTGGGCACCGGGATCGATCCGCTGGAGGAAATCGACAAGCACGGGGCGGACGCGCTGCGCTTCGGCCTCCTGGCGATGTCCTCGACCCAGGACGTGCGCTTCTCCGACGCCAAGGTCCAGCAGGGCGCCGACCTCGCCAACAAGCTCTGGAACGCGAGCCGTCTGATCCTGCTGGGCGTCGCCGAGGTCGAGGCGGCGCCGCGGCCGGTGAGCGTCGAGGACCGATGGCTGCTCTCCCGCCTGGAGGCGACGATCGCCTCGGTCACGGCGAAGCTCGAGGAATACGACTTCGCCCACGCCGCGGCCGAGGCGTACTCGTTCTTCTGGTCGGAGCTCTGCGACTGGTACCTGGAGATCGTCAAGCCCCGCCTGTATGAGGGCGAGGAGGAGGTCTCGGCGACGCTCCTGTGGACGCTGGAGCGCACGCTGACGCTGCTGCACCCGATCATGCCCTTCGTCAGCGAGGAGATCTGGTCCTACCACCCCTCGCGGCAGGGGCATCTGACCATCCATCCGTTTCCCGAGGCAGAGGAGTCGCTGCGCGATCCCGAGGCCGAGGCTGAGGTGCAAACCGGGATCGAGCTGACCCGGAGGCTGCGCGCCTGGCGCGACCTGGTCGAGGCGCCGGCAGCGACGGTGCTCCCCGCTCGCGCCGAGGGGCCCCAGCCGCAGGAGTTCGTCGGCCGCCTCGCCCGCTTTGAGTTTGGTGAAGATGGCGGGGACCCGGTAGCCGCGGTCGGCCCGGTGAAGATCCTTGCCTCGGAGGAGGTCGATGCCGAGGCGATCGCCGCCCGCCTGGAGGCGCGTCGTGAGGAGCTGCGCTCCGAGGTTTCACGGGCGGAGGGCAAGCTCGGCAATGAGAAGTTCGTCTCGCGAGCGCCGGCAGAGGTGGTCGAGGAGGAGCGAGAGAAGCTCGAGCGCTACCGCGCCGAGCTGGAGGAGCTCTCCGAATAGACCCCGAGGCTTACCTCGACTCGCTCGAGCCGATCGGCTGGAAGCTGGGACTGGAGCGGATGCACAAGCTGTGCACCCTGCTCGGCATGCCCCAGCATCGCTTCGCCTCGATCCACGTCGTTGGCACCAACGGCAAGTCATCCGTGACCCAGATGACCGCGGCGCTGTTGGAAGCGCACGGGGTCAGCGCCGGCGCTTGCGTCTCCCCGCACGCGGCCCGCTGGTCCGAACGGGTGTTGGTGCGCGGCGAGGAGATAGACCCCGCCGCCTTTGCTGCCGCGGTGGAGCGCGCGGCGATCGCGGCGGAGACGGTCAACCGCAGCTTGGAGGCGGGCGAGGCGGTGACCCAGTTTGAGCTGGCTACGGCTGCGGCCTTCGTCGCCTTCGCCGCCGCCCGCGTCAAAGTCGCCGTGGTCGAGGCGGGGCTGGGGGGGAGGCTCGACGCCACCAACACGATCCCCTCCAAGGTCACTGTCCTGACCTCGGTCGGTCTCGACCACACCGAGTGGCTGGGCGGGACCGAGGGGGCGATTGCCGCCGAGAAGCTGGCGGTGCTGCGCGACCACTCGACCCTTGTTCTGGGACGAGTCAGCCCCGAGGTCGCGGCTCTGGCCGCGCGCAGCGCTGGCGAGCGCGGCGCCAAGCTGATCGTGGCACCCGAGGATCCCGGCGCCGATGTGACGCTGCGTGCGCAGGGCGCTTTTCAGCGCCGCAACTTCGCCCTCGCCTGCGCCGCGGCCGAAGCCTTCCTCGGCGATCTGGACCGCGAACGGGTGGCTGGGGTGGCGGCTGAGCTGGAAATCCCAGGGCGCCTGGAGAGGATCGCCGGCAACCCGCCGGCGTTGCTCGATGCCGCCCACAATCCCGACGGCGCCCGGGCGTTGGCCGAGGCACTGCCGGGGATCGTCGGCGAGCGCCCGGTGATTGCCTGCATAGCGGTTCTCGCCGATAAGGACGCCGGGGCGATGGTCGAGGCGCTGGCGCCGATGGTGGACACGGTCATCTGTAGCGAGGTGAGGGTTGGTCGCCGGGTGATTCCAGCGGCGGAGCTGGCTCAGATCTGGGAGCGGTCGGGCCGCCGATTCGAGGTCGAGCCGGATTTCGGCGCCGCGGTGGCGCGGGGGCGGGAGATCGCATCGCAGTCCGATGGCGTCCTCCTGATTACCGGCTCGCACTACGCGCTGGCGCCTGCCCGCGCCGCCCTCGGCCTGTGCGAGGATTGAGCTGGAATGAGCTCGAAAAGCGCCGGCTCCGAACTACTCTCGATGATGGCCCTGGTGGCCGCGGTCGTCGCCGCGGTGATCTTGATCTTCTTTGGCCTTGGCTACCTATTTGGCAGCCTCTTCCTCTAGGGGCGGCGGCTGACAGGGTTCGTGAGGCAGGCGGCGAAGTAGACTCACCGCGCTCCCCGCACGAGCGGCGTGCGCCCAGCCATGGTTACCGCGATCTTCGGCATCAACAATGACGGCCTCAGCCTGGTCGTCAACCTGCTCATCCTGATGCTGGTCGTCGTCTGGTTGGCGCTGATCGTCTACACCTACCTCGATGCCCGGCGCCGCATCTCCGACCCCTTCCTGGTCGGCTGCGCCACCCTCGCCTCCTTCATTCCTTACCTCGGCACCGCCGTTTACGCAATCGTGCGCCCGCCCGAGTTTCTCGAGGACGCCCACGAACGCGAGCTGGAGATCAAAGCCGCCGAGTTGCGCGTGCGCGAGCTGACCGAGCACTCCTGCCCCGGCTGCGGCTTCCCGGTAGAGAACGACTTCCTGCGCTGCCCGGAGTGCCAGCGTCGCCTCAAGCACCCCTGTCCGAGCTGCCGCAAGCCGGTCGACCCGGGCTGGGCACTCTGCCCCTATTGCGAGGAGCCGCTGCGAGGGGCGGAGCGGCCGCGTCGTAAACGCCCCGAGGGTCGCCAGCCCACCCGTGAAGAGCGCCAGGCTCCCCGCGAAGAACGCAAGGCTCCCCGCGAAGAAGGCAAAGCCGCCAAACCGAGCGCCGAACGCGCCAAGCCGGCCGAGCCCGGGGCGCGGAAAGAGCCCCGGCGCGAGCAGCCAAAAGAGCCGCCCAAATCAAAACGACAACAAAGGAGCCCCAGCCGTGAGCCGGACCCTGATCCTCGTCAAGCCTGATGCCTTCGAGCGCGCCCTGAGCGGCGAGGTGATCGCACGGTTCGAGCGCAAGGGACTGCGGATCGCGGCGCTGAAGACGATGGTGGCCAGCGAGGCGATTGCCAATGAGCACTACGCCGAGCACACCGAGAAGCCCTTCTTCGGCGAGTTGGTCGAGTTCATCACCGGCGGCACCCTGGTGGCGATGGTGTTGGAGGGAAGCGAAGCCGTTGTCGCCGCTCGCCAGCTGATTGGCGCGACCAACCCGGTCGAGGCTGCGCCCGGCTCGATCCGCGGCGACTACGCGCTCGAGGTCACCTTCAACATGGTCCACGGCTCCGACTCCGACGAATCAGCCGAGCGCGAGATCGGCATCTGGTTCCCCGAGCTCTGAACGTCACCCTCGCATCGGGCTCGCCCCAGCGGCGGGAGATCCTCGAGAAGCTTGGCGTCGAGTTCGAGGTCGTGGTTCCCGGCGTCGAGGAGCTGAGCGGGGGAGAGCCTCGGCTTGAGGTGGTTGAGAACGCGCGCATGAAGGCTCGCGCTGCTGAGGCCGACGGGCTGGTGATTGCTTGCGATACGGACGTTGTCCTGGACGGCAAGGCGCTCGGTAAGCCCGCGGATGAGCATGAGGCGCGCGAGTACCTGGACCGCATGTCGGGGCGTGCTCACACCGTGATGGGCGGGCTGGTCGTTCTCGTCGATGGGGAGGAGCGGTCGGGGCTGGAAGAGACCACGGTGGTCTTCAAGGAGTTGGATGAGGCAACCAAGGAGTGCTATGTGCGCTTCGGCGAGTGGCGCGGGCGATCCGGTGGCTACGCGATCCAGACGCTCGGCTCGACGCTGGTCGAGCGGATCGAGGGCAGCGTCTCCAACGTCGTCGGTCTGCCGGTAGGCCTGCTGACCGAGCTGGCACCTGAACTACTGGAGTCGGGCTCAGCCGCGTAAGGCGAGCGCCTCTTCGATGTTGTCGAGGAGGGCGTCGACCACTTCCGGGTCGAACTGAGCGCTCCGTCTGCGGACGATCAGTTGCGTCGCCTCCTCGACCGTGAATGCCGGCCGGTGGTGTCGATTGCTGAGCAGCGCGTCGAAGACGTCGGCGACGGCGACGATTCTTCCCTCAATCGGTATTTCCTCACCGCGCAGCCCATGCGGGTAGCCGCTGCCGTCGAATCGCTCGTGGTGGGTGAGGGCGATCCTCCCGGCCATCCTCAGCAGTTCAGTTTCGGCGTCGATGAGAATCTCGTAGCCAACAGTCGTGTGATCCTTCACCCGCTCGCGCTCGCTCTCGGTCAGCCTGTCCCGCTTATGCAGCACTCCGTCGGGGATCGCGACTGTGCCGATGTCGTGCATCGGCGTGGCGGCGCGTAAAAGAGCGGCGTGGTT
>CAVYSQ010000016.1:0-74253 GCA_963771265.1 uncultured Solirubrobacterales bacterium | reverse complement strand
GTCACGACCTCTACGTGGCGAACGGGAGCGGCGTCCCCGCGCTGCTGCACTCCGAGCGGGAGGCGCCGGGAAGCCGGCCCGGCGAAGAACCGGGACCTGACCCAGATCCCGATCCAGATCCAGACCCCGGGACTGGTCCCGGCGGGGGTGGCGATAGTGGTTCGGCTTCGAACCCGGGCTCAGGCTCCGGTCCGCCCGCAAGTGCGCCGGAGCCGGAGGTATGTGCAACGGCCTGCGCGCGACGATCGTCGGCACCAGCCGCTCCGAGTCTCTGCGGGGCAGCGCCAAACGCGACGTGATCGCCGCCGGCCCGGGCGACGACAAGGTCCAGAGCCTCGGCGGCAAAGACGTCGTCTGCGGCGAGGGCGGCCGCGACCAGCTCGGAGGCGGACCCGACGCAGACGTCCTCCTCGGCGGCCCCGGCAAAGACGTCCTCAAGGGCGCCGGCGGCAAAGACCGCCTCATCGGCGGCCCCGGCCTCGACCGGCTCCTCGGCGGCCCCGGCCGCGACAGCACCAAACAGTAAGGCTGCGCGGCACGGAGAGAGCTAGCCGGACTCGAACCGGCGACCTCCTGGGTGCGACCGCCGCGGCGTCACCGGAAGGTGCGCGCCACCGTCTTCCTCGCGGTGCCGCCGCCGTCATCACGCGCCTTGCCGGCAATCACCATCCTCACCTGCGACAGGGACCGCAGGGCTTTGCGACCCTGCTTGGATAGCGCCAGGGTCACTTTCCCCTCGGCCGTCGCGGCGAGACGAACCGTCTTCGGCGTGAAGACCGGGACGCGCCGCTTTCTCGACCAGCCTGGCTGAGTCGACTCAAGCAACGGATCGGAGCGCTGTCCAGTCCTGGACGACTTTCGACCCTGAGTTCATCCGTCGCTGGGGCGCTTAGACGTTCATTCGAGAGCGGCTCCCGTCATCCATCCCCTGTGGAACGCTGACGGCATGTCGGAAGCCGTGTCCCCCGAACGGACCACGAGCCGCCACAAGGAGCGCGCATGGTCGCGCGAGAGAGCCTCCACGACGCTCAGGTTCGTGGTGGCGCTCGGGTTGACCGCTGCCTACGTGGCATTCGCCGTCTGGGCGTCATCTCCATGGCGGGCAGAGCTGCGCGATGCGATCGGTCCGGTGATGTCCTGGGTGATCCCGATCTTCCTCGCCTACGTCCCGGCCGTGCTCGTCGGCTTCATGGTCTTCACGCTGATCACGCTGCGCTACCGGGTTCCATCGCCGGATCCACCCAGTGGCCCTTGGCGGGAGGCGCGTGGCCCCCGGTGACCGTCGTGATCGCCGCCCGGGACGAGGAGTCGGCCATCGGGCCGACCTTGGAGCGGATCGCGGACCTCTCCTACGGCGGGCCACTCACGGCGATCCTCGCCGACAACAACTCGACCGACCGAACCGCCGAGGTCGCCGAGGAGACGGCGCGGCGTCGTGGTCTGGAGCTGTGGCGCGCCTTCGAGCCGGAAGCGGGAAAGTGGCGAGCGCTCAACAGAGCGTTGGAGAGCGTCGAGACCTCGATCGTGGTCAGCGTCGACGCCGACACCCTTCTGCACCCGGAGGCTCTGAGCTATCTGGTCGGCAGGTTGATGCGCGAACCCGGCGGGCAGCATGTCTGCGCCTGCGCGGGTGCCCTGGTGGTTGAGAACCCCACCCGCAACCTGCTGACCAGGATGCAGAGCTGGGACTACCGGCTCGGAATCAATGGGGTCAAGCGAATGCAGTCGGCCTACGACAGCACCCTGGTTGCCCAGGGCGCCTTCTCCGCGTACTGGACGGACGACGTTCGCGCGGTGGGGGGTTGGCCGGACGCGATCGGCGAGGACATCGTCCTCACCTGGTCGATGATGGCGTCCCGCGGGCTGGTCGAGTACGAGCCATGTGCGCTCGGCGCCACTGCCGCGCCAGAGCGGGTCTCCAGCTCATGCGCCAACGATCGCGCTGGGCGCAGGGGATGCTGGAGGGCCTTCAGCGCAACCCGCCCGCCGAGCAGCCGAGAGCCTTGGCCAGATTCGTCTCCGGGCTCGACTACCTCGTTCCGCTTCTCGACCTCGGCTATGTCTTCTTTTGGATCCCGGGCATCGTCCTCTTCATCGCCGGCTATCCACTGTTGTTCTCGTGGTGGTCGATGCTGGTGTTACCGATCACTCTCGTCATCTATGGGCTGCTGCGCAGGTGGCAGGAGCGGCACGTCTTTCGTCGCCTCGGATTCCATCCCCAGCACGACGTCCTGGGATTCCTCGGCTACCTGTTCGGCTATCGAGCCCTGGTCTCCCCAGCTGCCCTGCGCGGCTACGCCGAATACCTGGCCGGGGCGCCGCGACGTTGGAAATAGCGAATGGAGCTAGCCGGAATCGAACCGGCGACCTCCTGGGTGCGATCCAAGGGGGCTCGTTCAGCTGTAAGGCGCGAAAAGCTGGCGATTTCCAGCGATTTTGCGAGCGAAGTGAAACTGCCCCAAAGACCCAAATGCGCGGGAAATGCGGCGATTAGCGGGGCATTGGCGCTCGGATGCGTAGGTATCGGATTCAGCAGGGTCGCTGGCTGGCCGCCTCGGCCAAGTCCGCAGCGGCGCGGGCGTCTTCTGCCATCCGGTTGACGACCTTCCCGATCAGCGTGATCGCCGCCCGGCAGGCCTCCTCCTCGAGTGCTTCCACCTCGCGGCAGGCGCTCGCAGTCAGCAGGGCGCGCATCGCCTCAGCCTTGTTCTCCCCGGGGAGCGCGGCAGCCGGCAGGTCCATCAGTGTCTGGAGCACGAAGTCGACCGCGACGACGGCGCCCATCAGCCCTCGATCAGCTCCTGGGAGACAGCTCGGATTCCTGGCTCGGGCAGGGTCACTACCGATCAAGGGCTCGCGAGGGCAATCTCTCCCCCTTGCGCCGAGATCTACCGCCCTGCCGAGTGCTTGCTGGGACGAATCGGCTCGCCGGAAACCTCGGCCGATGGCCTCTGTGCGGTCGCCGGAGTGGAGCTAGCCGGACTCGAACCGGCGACCTCCTGGGTGCGATCCAAAGACGCTGTCCCGCGCAGGACCACAGGAAGCGAGCGATTTCCAGCGGTTTTGCGGATGACGTGGAACGGTGCCAGAAACCCATATGCGCGGGGATATGCGGCGATTAGCGGGGATTCAGCCACTTCTGGCCAGAAGTGGCTGAAATCAGCACAGAATTCGGCGGCGGTTGGAGCTACGGTGGGTGCCGGTGCGCACGTCGTGCACCGGCTTGATCTCCTAGCAATCTGCAGGTGGCGGATGGCCGATGGGGCGGAGGTGATTGCGAAGCCAGACGGCAACTCGGCCGACTGCTTCGATTGCGGCGGTAAAGGAGCCGCTGTCGGCCTGGGCGGCGAACGCGACGGCGATAACCGCGTCACCGTTCCGCAAAAGGCCCGCTTGGCGGACGAGGTAGGGGCCGGACGTGGAGTCCTCGGGTCCCCAACCTCCCTTGAACGCGACTTTCCAGCCGGGGCCAAACCCTGCCTCGCCGAGTCCCCATCGCTGTTCGTCCACGACTTCGGCGGCCAAGCCGAGGACATAACGGCTGGCGTCGGGCCCGAGCAGGCAGCCGCGCCCGAGGGCACTGAAGAAGAGAGCGGACGCGGTTAGCGACCACTCGGTCTGGCCATAGGTCGAGATAGCGCCGGGCGGTGGCGGTGCGGTTGCGATCACGGTCCTATTGTCCCCGGCGAGCCGCAGCGTCTCTTCGACCGCTTCGCTTGCCCCAGCGAGGCCGCCCTGGACCTCTTCGATCTCGGCGAAGAGCGCCGCCGCCGCTTCGTTGTCAGAGGCGGTCAGCGCCGCCCTTGCACGTGCCCGGTCCACGTCGTTCAGCCTGCCCTCCTGCTCGCGCAGAAGGGTGACGACGATTGGCACCTTGATCGTGCTCCAGGCATGGCCCGTCTGCAGCGGCCCGAACCTACGGGCGGCACCCGCGTGCGCTGGAACCACGGCGAGGCCGATTCGGGCGGGCAGCGAGCGTTCAAGCTTTGCCCAGGATGCGCTGGCGCCCGCGGCCAGTGCCGGCGCGACTGAGCGCTTCGCCATCGTCCGCGGCGGCATCTCGCCGTTCGTGGCGGACAGCCGTGGTGGCGCTTCTTCCTCCGCGCCCGGAGTTGGATCGGCCCCCAGGAGCGCCAGCGCCGCGAGGAGCGAGCCGCCGACCACGCCGACCGCCGCCAGCGTCGCGGCCAGCAGTCGAGCTACTCGCCGCATCGAGTGGCGATCGAAGTCGCGGCTTCGTGGAAGGTCGGCGCCAGCGAACCGAAAATGGCTGGCGTAGTCGAGCCGAGCAGCGCGATTCCAGCGCCGCAAGCGTCGAGGAAGTAATCGACGCGACGGTCGAAGATCCCGTCCTCGCCTTCGATCTCGAAGACCCAGCGGGCGGCGGGCAGGCCGGCCAGCGTCACCGGGCCGAAGGCGATCTCTCGGTAACCGTCGGACTGGCTCGTGTCGGCCCGGACTAGTTCGGCGCTTTGCAGCGGCGTCGCGGCGGGCGCAGGCGTCTGGGCGTCGACGGTGATCGAGGTGTTCGGTTCCGCCGGCTCGCGCCAGACGCTCTCTAGATAAGAACCGGGCGGTTCGCCGCTCGGCTCGTCGTCGATCTCTTGATCCCAGCCACTCGGTATGTCGACCGTGAAGAGCGCCTGCGAGTAGGTCACCGAACCGGTGGCCGAAACGGCGGCTTTGTCGTCGGCTCGTTCTGGAAGCGGGGTGCTTTCGGCTTCGGCACCGCCCGTCGTCGGCGAAGACTCGCCGGTTGAGGCCGAGGTTTTCGCGGCGTCTGCCGCCGCTCCCAGGCGGGACGCCTCCTCGCCGCCGGTGGAGACGATGAGCGCGGCACCGACCAGGCCGGCCGCGAGGACGGTCGAGCCGGCAATCGCCGCCACCGCCCAACCCGAGGAGCGTCGCGACCGACCGGAGCGTTCGTCGCTCGACGGGGAGGCCATCGCCGCGGTCGCGGGCTCGTTGACGGCCGTGGTAGCCGCCACAGGCGCCGCTGCTTTCATCGTTTGCGTGGGGGAGAGCGGAGGGTTCGCCTCAACGAGTCCTTCCGCGGCCGCGCCGGTCGCGACACTGCCAGTGGCGACAGGGTCGGGCCGGTGCTCGACCGCGGCCGTCGCCGCACGGGCGAGATCGCCAGCCGATTGGAAGCGCTCGCTCGGGTCCTTCGCGGTGGCGTGGGCAACAACCTGTCCGAGCGCCCCGGCGGCCGGCAGCGACGGTAGCGGGTCGTTCACATGCCCCCACATCTTCTGCACGTCGGTGCCGGGGAACGGGACCGACCCAGTCAACATCTCGTAGAGGACGCAGCCGAGGGCGTAGACGTCGGTGCGAGCGTCGACGCGGCCGTCGGTCATCTGCTCAGGCGCCACGTAGTCGAGCGTGCCGATCCACTGCCCCGTCCCGGTCAGCTGCGTCCCCCCGCCTGCACCCCCTTGGTCAGGCCGAAGTCGGTGAGGAAAGCGCTGCGCCTGCCGAGGCGCTCAGCGAGCAGGATGTTCGCGGGCTTGACGTCTCGGTGGACGAGCCCGGCCGCGTGGGCGGAGTCGAGCGCCGAGGCGACGTTGGCGACGATGGCGGCCGCCTCGGCCGGCCCCAGCATGCCCTCGTCGGCAAGCACCGCCCGCAGGTCGGTGCCGTCGACGAAGCGCATCGCGATGAAGAGCTGCCCCGCCTCGGAGCCTGACGTGTAGACGGGGACGGCGTGCGGGTCGTCGATTGCCGCGGCACTGCGCGCCTCGCTCTGGAAGCGGCGCTGGAACTCGGGATCGCCCGCCAGCTGCGGCGAGATCACCTTGAGGGCGACGTGACGCTCAAGCCGCTCGTCGCGGGCGAGGTAGACGGTCCCCATGCCGCCCCTGCCGAGCTCACCGACGATGCGGAAGTCGCCGAGGCGATCGCCGCTGTTCAAGGCGAGACGAATCGCGGATAGGAGTCCGAGTAACCCAGAGCCCGCGCCTGTCTCGCCCGCTCGGCCGCTTCACTTGAGCGCGAGAACGAGCCGGAGAAGACCACCCAGTAGCCGGGCGTCAGGGAGCTGAAGTTGCTGCTGTAAAGGACGCCCGCGTCGAGGCCACGTTCGGATGCCTCGCGCTGCCGGCTGCGTGCCCGCCATTCGCTTGAGAAGGCGCCGAGCATCGCCGAGTAAGCGCTGCCTCCGGGCCAGTCGCCGAGGTCGTCCGAGGTCGAGGCCGGGGGCGCCTCTTCCTCCGGCGGCGGCTTGGTGCTGGGGGAAGCGGTGGGGACGAGGTAAACCAGGGCGCTCTTGCCGTCGCTGCAGCGCACGGTCTCTATCCCGTCGCAGGTCATGTCGTACGTCTCGCCGGTCACTGGGCTGAAGGCACTGATGTAGGTGACGGCGTCGCCGCTGCTGCCGGAGCCGTAGGAGCGCGCGACCTCGCGGGCGAACGGGCAGGACGTGTAGGGGGTGCCGGCGACCCTCTCCTCGACGTATACGCCCGCAGCGCATTCGCTTCGGTTCGCCGGCAGGACGGGGTCGACGGCACCCAGCCCTTCGCTGGGCCGGGACTGTTCCCTGGCGGGGGTGGAGTTGCCGGCGGTGGTGGTGACAGCGGTCGATGGACCGCCCTCATCGCCGCCGGCGATGACGAGGGCTGCGGCCAAGAAGCCGGCGGCGATCACGGCCGCGCCGCCGACGATCGCAGCGGTGCGCGCCCCGCTGCCGGAGCCGTCGCCTGGAGACCGCATCTGGCGCGTGGGGCGCTCGGGCCGCTCGAGCGCGGTGGGCCGACCGGCGGCGGTCGGCGCCTGGCCTTGCGGTGGAAGCCGTTTCGCCGTCACCGTCTCGGCCATGCCGGTGGCGGCCGAGCCGGTGGCGACGGTGCGCTCGGGGCCCTCGACGGCGTCGCCGTTGAGGGCGGCCCTGGCGGCGTTGGCGAGATCCCCAGCGGAGGGGAAGCGCTCGCCGGGCTGCTTCGCCGTCGCGCGGGCCACGACGGCGTCCAGCTGCGCGTGGTTGGGGACGGACGGCGGCAGCGTCGGGAAGGGCTCGTTGACGTGCCCCCACATCTTCTGCATGTCGTTGCCGCCGTAGGGAACGGAGCCGATGAGCGACTCGTAGAGGACGCACCCGAGCGCGTAGACGTCGGTGCGGGCATCGACTCTGCCCGACTGGATCTGCTCGGGAGCGACGTAATCGATCGTCCCCACCCACTGACCGGTGCCGGTCAGTGGCCCGCCGGAGTCGTTGCCGCCCTTGGTCAGACCGAAGTCGGTCAGGTAGCTGCTGCGGCTACCCGGCTCGCCACGGACCAGGATGTTGGCTGGCTTGACGTCACGGTGGACGAAGCCCACCGCGTGGGCGGCGTCGAGGGCGGCCGCGACTTCGGCGACGATCGCGACGGAGGTGGCCGGCTCCATCGGTCCATGCTCGGCGAGCAGCGTGCGCAGGTCGGTCCCTTCGATGTAACGCATCGCCATGTAGAGATCGCCGTCCGTCAGGCCGGCGGAGTAGACCGGCACGGCGTTGTCATGGTCGACTGCGGCAGCGCTGCGCGCCTCGGCAATGAAACGGTCCCGGAAGTCGGGGTCGGCGGCGAGGGCCGGCGCGATCACCTTGAGTGCTACGCGTCGTTCGAGTCGTTCGTCGCGGGCCAGGTAGACAACCCCCATCCCGCCCCTGCCTATCGGCTTGAGAATGCGGAAGTCCCCCAGCGTGTCGCCGGAATTCAGGTCGCCTCGCCCGCCGCTCACGGAGCGTCACACTAGCGGCGCGGGGGAATGCCTGCAATCCTGCCGACCGGTGAGCCGGGACTCCGGACAGGCGATCGAGGTGTGCGGCTGGATCGAACTTGGAGCGCGACGGCACCCGCTGCCGGCCGATGTCACCGTCAGTGTTGGTCGCTCGCCCGCGAGCGACATCGTCCTCGACGACCCCACTGTGTCCCAGACCCACGCGGAGATCGCTCCCCGCGATGGTGTGCCGATTGTGTTCGACAACGGCTCACACAACGGTACCTTCGCCGATGGGGTGCCGGTAGGGGAGGGCGGCGTGGTGCTGCGCGACGGCGCCGTCCTTCACCTCGGCGAGTGCGAAATCCGATTCCTCGCGGTGGACGGCGAGCGGCGCACCCGACGGCTCTCGAAGATCCGCCGCTTTCCCCTCGATCGGGACCTGACGATCGGGCGCGCTTCGGACAACGACATCGTCCTCGACGAACCGAACATCTCCAGGCGCCACGCGGTGGTCTGGGCGGGGCCACCGCCCTCGGTCGAAGACCTGGGCTCCCGCAACGGCACTCGCCTCGGCCGCGACAGGGTGCGCGTATCGGCGCTGACCCAGGGCGACGAGATCGGCGTCGGCCACTATCGCCTAGCCCTCGACCGGGGCGGGCTGACGGTGATCGACCAGCGAGTCGGGGTCGGGCTGCAGGGCATCAACCTGCGGGCCGCGGTCGGCGGCCGCACGATCCTGCAGCCGACGACGCTCACCATCGCCCGCGGCGAGGTGCTCGCTCTGATCGGTCCTAGCGGCTCGGGCAAGTCGACGCTGCTGCGCCTGCTCGCCGGGGTCTCCACGCCGACGTCAGGCGCGACGACTGTCGACGGCGAGCCGGTGGCGATGCGGATGCCGGAGCTCGGTTACGTGCCGCAGCAGGACACGATCCACGATCGGCTCACCGTGCGCGAGGCGCTCGCCTGTGCGGCCGTGCTGCGCCTGCCCGCCGACACGAGCCGCGAGGAGATCGCCGAGCACGTCGAGTCGGTCGCCGCCGAGCTCGACCTGCGGGGGCGCCTGGACGTCCCGATCGGCTCGCTTTCCGGCGGACAGCGCAAGCGGGCCGCCTGCGGGGTCGAGCTGATCGGTCGGCCCTCGATCTTCCTGCTCGACGAGCCGACCAGTGGCCTCGACCCACCGCTGGAGCGGCAGATGATGCAGACGATCCGGCACCTTGCCGACGAAGGTCGCGGCGTAGTCGTCACGACCCACGCGACCAGCAGCCTTTCGCTCTGCGACACGCTGGCGATCATGGCGCCGGGGGGGCACCTCGCCTATGTCGGCGCGCCCGAGGAGGCGCTCGACCGCTACGGCGTCGCCCACTTCGACGAGCTCTACTCCGCCGCGCAGCCGACCCAGGACCTCGCGCTCGATGCTGCCGGGGAGCCACTCGAACCGCGCCGAGCGAACCGGCTTGCACCGGCCGAACGGCCGCGGGCCGATCGGTCCCTATGGCGTCAGCTCAAGGTCCTGACCGGTCGTTACCTGCGCACCTTCTCGCGCGACGGGCGCACCGCCCTCGTCTTGCTCGGACAGGTCCCGGTGATTGCCCTGTTGATCGCGCTTCTCTTTCCGGCCGATGTCCTGGCCCATCCGGACGATGAGCCGACCAAATCGGCTCAGGCGGTCTTCCTCCTGGTCACCGCGTCCCTCTGGATCGGCCTGATCAGCTCCTGCCGCGAGATAGTCAACGAGCGCTCGATCGTCCTGCGTGAGTTTGCGGTGGGCTCGCGGATCGGCGCCTACCTGGGCTCGAAGGCGATCGTCCTCTTCTCGCTGGCGGCGGTGCAGACGGCACTGCTGCTGGCGATCTTCACCGCATTGCGGCCCCTGCACGACGACGCCGGCGCCTACCTAGACCTCTACGCGGTTCTGCTGGCGACGTCATGGGCCGCGGTTGCCACCGGTCTGGCAGTCTCCACCCTGGCTCGCAGCGTCGATCAGGCGACCAGCTTCGTGCCAATGCTGCTGATCCCGCAGCTACTCTTCGCGGGGGCGCTAGTCACCGTGGAGACGATGGAGACGCCGATCCGCCTGCTCAGCGCGCTGGTTGTCGCTCGCTGGGCGTTCGCGGGCGCGGGCAGCAGCATCGACATGAACGCCAGGCTGGCGACGGACCCGCCCGGGGCGGCCGGCTACGGTGACTCCTTCTTCGCGCTTGCGCCCCCACTGGCTGCCGCGATCGTCCTCCTCTTCGTCTTCGCCGGCGTCGCCATCGCCGGCGCGCTGCTCGCGCGGCGAGTGCGCTGAAGCTGCTCGGTCTGATCTGGAGCGACATCGACCTTCGTCAAAGGCAATTGCATGGCTCCGCGCAACTCTCGCGAGCTCACCGGGGCCAGCCGGCCCCACGGTCTCTGGGTTTCGCTTACAATCGTTCGATTATTCATCAATCTTAAAAGAGGAAAATGAACGGGAGCGATCAACCGCCCACGCTGTTGCCTGACATCCAGCTCCAGCTCAGCATCTCCGGCGAGAACCTGCGGCGGTGGTGCCGCCTCAGGCGTTTGTGGAAAGCGCTGCGGCCCCAGTACTCCACTGAGCAGCTGGAGAACCTTCGCGTGGCGCTCGAACGGTGCTTCGATGCCGCCGCGGAGGAAGCCGAGGCGGTGGCCGCAGTCCTCGAAAAGAACGCCGACCAGCTCGACGCGATGTCCTACGCGGGGATAACCCCGCGGCTCCCCGAGTGGGCCAAGGCCGAGGCGATGCGGCACCTCTCCGAGTACCCCAACTGGGGCGGAGCGCGGAACCTAGCCGAAAGCCTGCGTGAGCTGCCGGCAAAGCGCTCGCTCGAACTCGAAGCGCTGCTCGGCGAGTCCGAAGACGCGAAACCGGAGCCGGCGATGAGAGCGTCGTCGGGGTTCTGCGCGGTCGCCGGTTACATGTACACACAGGCACAGGCCGAAGCACTGGCCGGAGTTCCGAACGCCTGGTTGGACGAGCTGATCTATTCGCTGGACATGCAAGCAGCCGGCTGCTGAGGCTCGAAGACTGGGCCGGAACCCTCACGCCAGGCCCGAAGCTCCTTGATCATCTATGAGAAGCGCCTACTCGACTGCGTGCATTTCTGCCTAAAGGCGCTAACCAGGCGAGCAGAGACCTAAGCTTGTCAACGTAACGCCTCTTATCGGGCGTGGCTCGCTTTTACACGATCCCAGAGAGAATCTAGTCAGGGGTCGCGTCGTCAATCTCTTCGCTCACACGGGCCATTGCCTCGACGAGCCCGGCGACGTTGTCGGGAGTTTGGGCCAGGCCGCCGAACTGCTCGGTCATCCAGGCAGTGTGCTCAAGATCCTGGAAAGCGCTCTCAAGGGTGGCGAGGCGGGCGATCAAGCTGTGGTTGCCGATCGCAATAAGCTGCGGCATGACGCCGCTGCGGATCAGCTGCATCTGGGGGCCGAGGTTGGCCACGAGCTCGGCGATCTTCGGGATGCGCTCCTTGCGGACGCCAGCCGCTAGTCGGTCTAGGGCGTAGGCGAGGCTCTTGTCTCGGAGCAAGCCGAGGGTGTGGGGGTCGGCCTCGGGATCGCGAGGTGCGGGAAGTCGGAGGTAGACGTGGACGCCGGCACGGATGATCGCGAAGCGAAGGGTGAGGGTCGTCTGTTCGGAGACGAGGTTCCAGCGCCGTAGACGCTCGCGCTCGATGATCCGCTCGACGACTAGGACCGCGAGGAGGACGCTCACCAGGACGCCGAAGATCTCCGCTAGGAGGTTGCCGAGGAACGCCTCAGGGTCCAGCGCGAAACCGACAAGGAAGGCGAGGGTGGAGACAAGAGCCGCCCCTACAGCGGCCGTCTTCGGAGAAATACGTTCGAACAAATGGGCAATTATTCCTCTGATGAGCGTGGGGATGGGAGACGAGGCGAAGCGGCACCGACTCATGCCGCTCAAGATCGGCAGCTTCGACGGTGCGCGCACGGCCAGTGGCGAACGGCCGCCGCTGGCAATGATGCTGACGGTAGATGCAGATACCGTGCCCGGCTTCCGCGAGGTTCTCGACCGGCAGCGGGCCGGGGAGGAATTCGACGTCACCTCGCGGTGGGTCTCCGTCACCGATCGCAAGGGAAAACGGCCACCCTGGCTCGTGCTCGACTTCTACCTGCCCGAGGTCGATCTCGGGATCGCCATATACATCGACGTCGACGGCAGTCCGAGGTCTATCCAGGCGGCGATCCGGACTGGGCTCGTGGTCGTCCTCGACCCCGAGGCCTCATTGCGGTTCCACCTCGATCCCAGTTTCGAGACCCTCGAACAGCTGCGGGTCTTCGCGATGCGACCTCCCGATACCCGCCCGGCGGTCGGGCTGCTGCAGCAGCGCTTCGCGTTTCCGCGGCGGACCGCCGTGCCCGATCACGTTCAGGTCAGCCCGGACGACGGACCCGAGGCGGTGGCGGCCTTCTTCGCCGGTGTCCGCTCCGTCAGCGACGTCGGCGTCCAGATCAGCGGCGACGCCCTGCCCCTGATCGTCCTAGTCGATCCCGAGATCGATCAGCTCCGAGCGGGCATTACCGCCGGGTCGGAGCTGGAAGGGTCCTGGGCGCTGTTCGCCGCCGATGAGGAGAGCGCGATCGTCTTCGAGCTTGCAATCAGCGCGGATCGGTACGCCCGCTGGCGAATAGACCAGCCGCCAGATGACGTAGTTCTGGCTGGCTCCGGAGGCGTTCACCTGGTGGCACTGGTCGATCTGCTTCCCGTGGTCGGTGGTGGAGAGATCTTCCTGTGCGAGGTCCTCCACGTCGAGGTCGGTGAATCAGAGGCGCTGCGCGAACTCCGTTCCCAGCGGCTCAAGCAGTCGCAGTGAGGCATTAAGTGGTCGGTGTCATCGAGGTCGAGATCGCGGCACGAGTCACTGGTGCCGCCGGCAGCGATCGGCGGTGGAGGAGCAAATGAGAGATGGCTCGCATCGTGTGGTCGCGTGTGTCAAGAGACAGATGTTCACCGGTTGTCGCTCCAACGCTTCCGGCTCCGGTCAGCCAGCCTAAAGGCCCAGAGGTTTTAACGCCAGTGCGGCCGTGATGCCTGCGATGGCCTTGATGAATGCCTCTCGTTCCATGCGCGATGCTATTCCCTCTGGTTTGTTCGGATTGACGACACGGGAAACACCCCAGTCGGGGTCCTCTGCGGCTCTTGCCAGATCACGACTGATGCTCTCGATGACCGCGGCTAGACCTAGCGTTTTGGTTCCGGTTGCGGCGTCGGTAACGCTGCCAGAAAGCGTCAAGTCCCAATCCACTATCGGCTCGCCCTCCTCAACGAAGTAGCAGCCGATGAGCACGAGGTCCGTCTCCCCGGAGTACTCCCAGTCGGATTCCTTCTCCACGTGCTCTCGCATCAGATTGAATGCCAAGGGATCGAAGCGCCATTCGTCATCTCCCTGAGCAGCAACGAGCTGGTCACGGCTGTCGAGTCCTTGTTCGGGGGAAGGTTGAAAATAGCCTGGAAAGAAGAGGTCCCAGTTGTCTTCGGTGCGGTAGTCAAAGTAGGCGCGACGGTTTCGAAGTTCTTTCATCGGGGCCGACTCGGGGAAACCAAACAAGAGGGCAATGACCGTGGCGCTGCCGTGCCATGCCGCATCAATCGCGTCTCTCGCGGTGCCGAGATCGGCTGCAGAAGGCTGCCCCTTTGGCGACTCCCGCTCACGCATTCGCCTTCGGGCCTGGAGGGCACGATTTCGGAAAGTCTCCTGCCGCTCTTCGAGGCGCCCCATGACGGTCCATGAGCGGATCACGTTTTCCTCATCCGGACCCCATGCCGTAGCGGCATACATAAAGGGAAACCTAGAGCCGCACGATCCCCGAGACAAGGGGTTGGCAATCTGCCGAATGAAATCCTGGCTGCAGTCGAGGATCCTCATCGCTCCGCGGGGCGAAGTCGGCAAATCGCCCGCGGCGAGTCTCGCCCTCTGAAAAGCAGAGAGACGCGCTGGTCTTCATAAGAGGGGGTTGTCGGGCGTTAGGGTCGGATCTCGTTCAATCACTCTCCAAAACACGGAATCAATTCGCTCGTACCCGTGCTTTCCGATCTGGCAATCAGCTCGATCAAAGCATTCGGGGTCGCCCCAAAGTTTCACGCCAGAGACCGTGCGAAGATGCCCGGCCGTGAAGTCGATATCTGATTCCCTGCGTTCATACGCCCGCGAGCCCGTCTTGGTCACCGGCGGCGCGTCGTTCATCGGGAGCCACCTCGCTGAGCTGCTGGTTGCGCAGGATGCTCAGGTGACCGTCGCCGATGACTTCTCCAGTGGCTCGCGGACGAATTTGGCAGATGTGCTCAGCGAGATTGACGTGTTCGAAGGAGACCTGCGGGACCCTGCCTTCGCCCGCCTCGCTGCCGATGGTGCTCAAACGGTCTTTCACCTCGCGGCGCTGCACGGCGGCCGCGGCTACATCGACACGCACCCTGTCGAGTGCACGAGCAACATGCAGCTCGACCACGTGGTATTTGATGCATGCGTCGCTGCGGGCGCCCAGCGTGTCGTGCATGCCAGCTCGGCATGTGTCTACCCGACCGACCTCCAAAAAGACGACAGCGACCGCCAGCTTTTGAGTGAGGCGGACGCGAACTTCGATGAGCCGGGTAAGGCGTTCGCCGATGGCGAGTACGGATGGGCAAAGCTGATGGGTGAGCTACAACTTCGCGCTTTCCACAGGCAGCACGGCATAGATGCCATCGCCGCCCGGATCTTCACCGCCTACGGAGAGCGCGAGAACGAGTCACACGCGGTGATCGCGCTCATCGCGAAGGCTGCTGCGCGGCTTGATCCATTTCCTATCTGGGGAAACGGAAAGCAGACGCGCAATTTCACTTACGTGCACGACACTGCGCTGGGCCTCGCGCTTGCAGGAAGGCTCTCTGGCTTCGAGGTCCTCAACCTCGGGACGGCGCAGCATCACACGATCCTCGAGCTGCTCGACGTGATCTTCGATCACGTCGGCTGGCGCCCCGGAACGCCTGGATCTCCAGGTCGACAAACCGGTGGGCGTTCGCAGCCGCGCAGCTGACAACACTCGAATCAAAGCGCTGACGGCCTGGGAGCCGCCGACGCCGTTGAGTGTCGGCGTGGCGCGGACGATCGACTGGTATCTTGAGACGACGACGCCGGAACGGCTGCGAGACCTCGACCGGCTGTTGATGACGCGGTAGGCCCTCACGCCGCCTTGCAGCTGAAGTTCGCCTCGCTGACAGCGCGACGGATCACGGGCAGGCTCTGCCCATAAAGCTGCTCGATGAGCTCCTTGTTCGCGCGCTCGTTGCGCTTCCGTGCATCGTTATCCCACAGGGTCGTACCGCCGGGGAAGATGTAGCCCTGCGTGCCGGTCTCGAGCTTCACCGGGATGTCGGTGAGCGCGACCTGGAAGCCCCGCTCCCAGGCTCGGTAACAGAACTCGGCCTCGAAGGTGATGCCAGGCTCGCCAGGAGCGGAGAAGCGGAGGTCAAAGCCACCGAGCTCATCGAAGACGCGCCGCCGCAAGAAGTATGGGCCGATGTTGACGTTCTCGACAAAGACCAGCGGCCGGCCGGTCTGTGCGTCGGCGAACGGTATGGCGCCGGTTCCCTGCGGGAGCCACGGAGCGTTGTATTCGACGGAGAACCACTCATCGAACCCGCACCATCCACCGAGAACAGCAAGAGCCGGATATGCGTCGAATAAGGCTAGGGCATCGGCGAGCCAACGTCCGTCCTTCGGCGGCCGATCATCGTCCTGCATCAGGCAAACGATCTCGCCGCGCGAGTGTGCGATCGCCCGGCCGTAGCTTCGAATCTCGTGGATGTCGTTCGAGTGCAGCAGGAAGTCGTTCGGACCGACCAGTCGACGCATCCACTCCTCGTGTGATCCGTCAATTGAGCCGTCCTCGCACACGATCAACTCCTCGGCGCAGGTAGCTCGCAGCCGCTGCTCGAGGACGGGGATGTTGCGCACCTGGTTGAACGACTGGACGATGACGGACGCGCGAGGGTGCTCAATATAAGAAGCATTGTTGGCCTGGCGTGCGGCCTTTCGCGCTTTGATCTGCTCAACCGTTGACGCTCGTGGGCGCAGCGTCGCGGACCACCTCGCCCGCCGGACGAGCACTTTGGCTCCCTGCGCGGCACTGCGCAGCCGCAACCAAAGGGCGGGGAAGATCCTAAGCACGGACGTGCGTATTGGTGTGGGGCATCGACGGGTGGCGCAGCAGTACGGTCGTCGCTAGGCTCGCGCCGTTGTGCACCAAATGTGCGCATCTCCCCAACAACAGGTACTCGACAACCGCATCCTCCCCGTTCTGAGCGGCGGTGCCGCGATCGACGGAAATGTACGCCGGCATGATGGCGCCGGTCGGGCCGCTGCCGGCGGCTTCGCCCTCGACGTGACGGACGGCGTCGTAAGCAAGGATACGCTCGCCCAAGGTGCTCTGGAGGCGGTCAAGGGAGGCCTTGGAGTCAGTCGCGACGAGGACTTTCGCCTCCGGCCGATCGCGCAACAGCTCGTTGAGAACCTCCTCGAACCGCTCGTAATTCAGTGATCCGTGGCGATAGTCGCGCGTCTCGCGTGCGGATACCGCGTCCGTCCCGCGCACATGCACGCCGATTAGGTCGCTGCCGGCCATGTACGCGTTGAAGAACGCCTCTGCCTTGTCGGAGATGTAGGCCCGTGGACGCACAAAGCGGCTCAAGATCACGCTGGTCCACTCGCGTAGCGGCTGGTTCGGATTCCCGGTGGTGTACGGCACGGCTGGCGCGATCGCGCGAAGGCTCGGGTGATCGCCGAAGTGGTTGGACACGAAGGCCTCGGGGGTGACGAAGAACCCTAGGTCGTTCTGATCAGGAAATAAATCCTCGATTGCCAGGCTTACCGGACGCGGCACCGCTGAGCTGGGCAGGTCGGCTACCACCGGCTCGAAGTAGTACTCCCACACCGAACCACCTCCTCGGTGACCCTCCGGCGTCCAGTAGGCCGTGCGATCGCGGAAGTCGACAACCGGAAGACGGCCCTCGTGTAGAGCCCAAGGGACGTTGGCCATCACCTGCTGTAGGAGCGAGAACAAGCCGACATCCCGCTCACGGATTACATGTAGCACCCGCGGTACACGAGAGAGCGCTGATGCGTAGTCGCTGTCTAACTGTTCGGCGAGGGCGGACTGGAGCGGACCATCGGTCAATCCGACGGCTTTTGACTCGTTGATCTTTGACAGCTTCTCTTGGTTGGCCGACATCGGGCCGGGAGCATGCCATCTCTTCCGTCTCGTCGCCAGGGACGTCCACGCCCTTCACGACAGCTCCACGAGCTGCGACGGAGGCACGCTGCTCGACGAGTGACTCCGCGCTGCGCAAACAGCCCGGGGCGTGGCACATGACAAGGCGACCGCCCGGAAGGTGCGGCGAACTCGGTTGCACAAGCGCGTCTCGCGAGAATAAGCTGGGGATATGAGCGACGGAGTGCTTCTCGATCTCGTCGATGAGTCCGAATGGCACCTAGGGGTCAGGGTGGACGAGGAAGGCAGCGTTGATCTGCGCTTGGAATCTCACTGCTTCGGCGGCTGGACCACTGCCTTCACTCCGCCAGGCAAAGAATGCGACGATGGTCTCGTACGCAATACCTGGTGGGTGACGCAGGAGCAGCTTGACGACGACGGACTTCCTCTGGCCCACCGAGCACGTGCTCTCTCGGTGTCGCAGCTAATCGACAAGGTCCCTGCCCCTTTCGAGGTCTGGGTCTTCGAGACCACGGAGACGCGGATCGGGTTCCTCGAGAGCGCAGCGGAGTACGGCTCACAGGATGCGGAACAAGAGGTCAAGGCAGGAGGCATCCTCCGGGCTGAGTTGGAACAGGCAAAAGCTCATTCAAGAACTTGGCAGGAGCGGTTTAGCCGGCGCTACGGAGACCTGCAGCTCTACGAGCTAGGCGATGAGGCTCCGCTCCGATGGGAACGCGGGGAGGTTGAGGGAAAGAAGGCTCTGCTGGTCACCGAAGGGACCGACCGCCAGAATGCTCGCGCCTACGTAGCTCCGGACCTCGATCACGCCTGGCGCTGGACCTCGGTCAGGCATATCGACACGGCAGGGGAGTATCTACCGGTTCACGAGGTCCTAGCCCGAGTCCCCGAGGAACATCGAGACTGGGTGCGTCGCCTCACCGATGAGGCCTACGGGGAGGTTGTCGAGGCGGTCGCTGCCGTCTCTGCTCGGGCTCGTGTTTCTGATCGGCCCGAGGACTTCGCAGAGCTCGCGCGACTGGCCGCCCACGCCGAGGCGCTTGCGGCAGGCAGGATCGCGGAACCGTTCATTCCCCGGCACTGACTGTGACTGCGGCTGCGTGATCTGCTCGGTCCGGATAGTCGGCTGAGCTGCCGGAGCTGGTCTACGTAATGCCAGCTAGCAGGCGTCTTAAGCTGACTGGGTGCTATCATTGTTATCACTGTGGCTCAGCTCCTAGTCCGAGACATAGAGAGCGATGTGGTGCGTGAGCTGAAGCTTCGTGCCGCTCAGCATGGTCGCTCAGCAGAGGAGGAGCACCGGCAGATCCTGCGGGAGGCGCTGCGGTCCCGGGGGCCGGCCAAGCCCCTGAAGGAGCTCTTGCTGGAGATGCCCGACGTTGGCGAGGACGGAGATTTCGCACGTCCCGAGGATCGCGGTCGTCCAGTCGAGCTTTGAGCTACTTCCTGCTCGATACCAACGTCATCTCGGAGCTGCGCAAGGGGCAGCGAGCAGATTCGAACGTCACTTCCTGGTTCGCCCAGATCGCCGACGAGGAGATTTTTCTGAGCGTCGTGACGATCGGTGAGATCCGACGCGGAGTCGAGAGCGTGCGGCGCCGCGATCCCGACTCGGCAGCCTCCCTGGATCGCTGGCTAGCCCGCTTGAGCGAGGCCCACGGGGAGCGGATCCTCCCGGTCGACCGGGCAATTGCTGAAGAGTGGGGCAGGATGAACGTCCCGGACCCTCTGCCTGTCATCGACGGTCTGTTGGCCGCGACGGCGAGGGTCCTCGGCCTGACGCTGGTCACCCGCAACGTCGCCGACGTCGAGGCCACCGGCGTCGAGTTGCTCGATCCGTTCGCGAGGTAGACGACGCAGCAACCGGGGTGCGAACGCTTCGCTGCGCTCTGAATCGATTGGCGGCCCGCCATTCGGCACCATTTGTCTCGCGTTCAACGAGTCTGAGGTGGGCGTCGTCCGGGAGGCGCGACCACCGCCTCCTTGAGGAGAGGAGCAGACGATGTCAACGAAATCCGCGGGACAGGTCCTGGAGCGTTCCGGTAGCCGCGACAAGGTCTACGCCCTTCGCTTTCAGGCCTACGGCCAGCGCCGGTATCTGACGCTGGGCTCGGAGGCGGAAGGCTGGACCCGTTCCCGCGCCGAGGAGGAGCTGCAAAACGTGCTGGCCGACGTGCGTCGGGCCATCTGGGTTCCGCCTGTCGCAAGGGGGCGCTGGAAGCCGGCCGCGGAGGTCGAGAGGGCCAACTGCTTTGGCCCCTTCGCCCACGCGCTCTTGTTCGCCCGCCGCGGCCAGGTAACGCCGGCGACGATCCGCTACATGGAGTGGAGCCTCTCCCACCTGTTGCCCTACTTCGCCGACTGGCCACTGGGAGAGATCGACGTGCGGGCCGTCGACGCCTACCGCGCCCACAAGGTCAAAGAGTCCCAGGCACGCCGCCAGGCTCTTGAGCGAGGAAGGCCGAAGCGCGACGAGGAAGGGCGGGTGTTACGGGCACTGTCGGCGTCGAGCATCAACAAGACGATCGACAACCTCCAATGGGTGCTCTCGATCGCACTCGAGCAGGGCAGGATCGAGACGAATCCCGCCGTCGGTCGACGCCGGCGACTGAAGGAGTCCAGGCCATCGGCCAGGCACCTGGACTCCCCGACCCAGATCGAAGCGCTGCTGGAGGCGGCGAGCCAGCTCGATCTCGATCCCCGCAGTCTGATCGGCGACCGGCACCCGATCATCGCCACATTCCTCTTCGCCGGGCTGCGTGCCCATGAGCTTGGCAGCTTGCGTTGGCGGGACGTCGATCTCGACAGCGCTCGCATCAACGTGACCCGCTCAAAGACCCCGGCGGGCCTGCGCGAGATTTCGCTGCTACCCGTGCTCGCCGGGGCACTCCGCCACCACCGGTCCAGATCCACCCCTAGGAATTCCGCGACCCTGGTCTTCCCGACGAGATCGGGCGGCGAGCGCAGCAAGGACAACCTCCGTGAGCGCGTCCTGCTGCCGGCGCTGGCCCACGCCGATCGGCTGCTCGAGGCGAGGGGGCAGTCACCGTTGCCGGCTGGGCTGAGCCCCCACGGGCTCCGGCACACATTTGCTTCGGTCCTGGTCGCAGTGGGCGAGGATCCGGTTTCGGTCATGGTTCAGCTCGGTCACACCGACCCGGGGTTCAGCCTGCGCGTGTACACGCACATGATGCGCCGCGATCCGGGCGAGCGAGAGCGCCTGCGGGCGCTGGTTATGGGCCGGAGCCGAACCAACGGACGTCGGCCTCGTCGGCACTCGATTGCGAGCGCCCTGCGCCAGTCGCTGCGCGGGCTGAGGACGTCAATAGCCGCAAAGCCAACTCGATTCAACTAGCCGCAAGAACTAGCCAATTTGCAGCCTAATCCTTCGAACCGATGACCTCCTGGAATCTGTCCAGGAGGTCATTCCTCGAAACACACCCATTTGCAGGGATTTTCAGGTTTCGTCCTTGGCTGATCTGTGGCACAAGTCGGTGAAATTAGGCCGTTTCGGGCACTCGTGCCCGAAACGGCACTCCCTAGATGTAAGACCCAGCAACGTTGTTCAGCTCGGCGAGCCGAGCCCCGGGCGGCTTGTGACTGAGGGAGCCGTGCGGTCTTCGCCAGTTATAGAAGGCCAGCCAGCCGGATAGGGCGGCGGTCCGCTCGCGCGAGTCGCGGTAGATCGCCCCGTAGGCCCAGCCGCCGAGCATCGTGCGGATGAAGCGCTCTGCCTTGCCGTTGGTCTGAGGCCGGTAGGGGCGGGTGCGAATGTGGCGGATGCCCAGTGCCCGGCAGGCGAGTGCATGGGCGATCGAGAGGCTAGGCGGGCCCGTTGTCTGTCATCACCGCTCTCGACCGCGATCCCGTGGGCGGCGTAGAAGGCGATGGCGCGCTTGAGGAAGCCGATCGCGGTGGGCGCCCTCTCGCGGGGAGCACCTCGACGTAGGCGAGCCGGGTGGCGTCGTCGACGCAGACGTGGACGCGCTCCCAGCCGAGCCGGCTCGCCTTCGGCCGTGCCGGGTGCGCTGCCGGTCACCCGGTGGCCGGCACCGCCCTCGATCCGCACCAGCTTCTTGACGTCGATGTGGATCAGCTCGCCAGGGCGCTGCTTCTCATAGCGGCGGATCGGCTCCGGCGGCTCCAGGCGACTGAGCTTGCCGAGGCCGATCCGGTTCAGGACCGCCGAGACGGTGGAGAGCGCCATCTCTCAGGCACCTCGGCGATCTCGGCCGCGGTCATGCGGACCCGGCGCAGAGCGGCGATCGCCTCAAGGCGATCCTCGGGCGTCCCGTTGTGAATCGAGAGCGGGGCCGGCTGCGGTCATGCAGGCCGGCCTCGCCTTCGGCGCGGTAGCGGCTGACCCACTTCGAGCAGGTGCGCTCGCTCACTCCGGCGGCCTCGGCCGCCTCCGCGAGCGACCACCCCTGCTCGATCACCCGCCTGACCATCGTCAGCCTCCCCTTCGGGCCGAGGGGGTTAGCTTGGAGCTCCATCCGGTCTTCTCCTTGACCTGGGTGGCTTCAGCACCCCCAGCCTTCAAGGAGGCCCGGATGAACAACGTTGTTAGGAACTACATCTAGACGGACCGAGGCTGACCGTAAAAGTCGCGCCTTTGCAGGCGCTTTTAGATGGAGCTAGCCGGACTCGAACCGGCGACCTCCTGGGTGCGATCCAGGCGCTCTTCCAACTGAGCTATAGCCCCGCGGCGGGGTGGGAGGAGTGTCCCAGGCCTCGCAGGGCCAAGAATAGCCGCCTGGGGCTGGCTTTCGGCCGAGGCGGTTAAGCTTTTGCGCTCTGCCGACGGGTCTCTGGGGAGGATTCAACTTGCGTCGAACGCCGCTTGCACTGATTGCCGTAGTCATTGTCGCTGCCGTCCCGGCCCCCGGGTCTGCCGCCGCCTATCCGGTGGCGCAGGTCGAACGGCAGTCGCGCGAGAACGTGATCCGTTACTGGACGCCGGAGCGCATGAAGCAGGCGGTGCCGGCGGAGCGTGCCTCGCGACCGGTCCTCGCCGCGAAGCCGACGAAAGGCAGCGAAGGATCGGCGGCGGCGAGCGCTGAGGTCCCGCTGCCGTATCCGAGCGCCTACGGCAAGGTCTTCTTCACCAGCAACAGCAACGTGAACTACGTCTGCTCGGGCACCGCGCTCGCCAGCGCCAACGAGAGCGTGGTCTGGACGGCCGGGCACTGCGTCAACGAGGGCCCCGGCGCCTTCTACAAGAACTTCCTCTTCGTGCCGGCCTACCGCGACGGCGCCGCCCCGTACGGGAAATTCGCCGGCATCGACCCTGCTCACCACCGCCGGCTGGCAGGCGAGCGGGGGGTGGGGGGTCGACGTGGGCGCAGCCGTGGTCGGCGTCAATGGCTCCGGCCAGACCCTTTCCGACACCGTCGCGGAGGCCCCCCTCGTCTTCAACGCTCCGAGGAACCAGGCCTACAGGCTCTACGGCTATCCGGCAGCGAAGAAGTTCAGCGGCCAGCGGATGCGCGTCTGCCAGACGCAGCTGGCTCGTTGGACGACACCTCCGCCGCGCCGGACTCGATGGGAGCGTCCTGCGACATGACCGGCGGCTCGAGCGGCGGCGCCTGGGTCACCTCGACCGGTGCCGTGGCCTCGGTCGTCAGCTACGGCTACAGCAGCCTGCGCAACGTCCTCTTCGGCCCCCATCTGGAGTCCGAGGCGCAGAGCCTCTACGCCGCGGCCAGCGCCGGTTGACCTAGGCTTTCCAGCGAGTCCCAGGCCCGCTCAGGCGAGTCCCAGGCCGCGTGCGTGGCTGGGAGGATCGTCCCAGAGCCATCCCAGCAGCAAAGATAACCGCATAGTCTTTAGGTTCCCCGGGGACCACGATGGGCATTCTCGACGAGGCGATCAAAGAGCACCTGGAACTGAAGCGGCAGCACGGCGCCGGCGAGTCCGAGTTGAAGCAGCTCGAGGACGAGGCTTTCGGGCCGGCCGAGCGGCCCGGTGACGAGGAGCCTGCCTCCGACGCGCTTGCCGAGGCGCCGACCGCGTTCATGGCGCAGCCGGACCTGGCCGAGGCGGATGGTGAGGAGGCCTCTTCGGGGCCCGGCGCCCGATGCCCCAGGTCGCCGACCTCCAGGAGGCACCTGACCAGGAGGAGCCCACGCCTGAGACGGCGGCGGAGCCAGATGCCTCAGACGCACAGACAGAGGCCTCCGCCAGCCACACGACCGAAGAGCGCCACGCGATTGCCGAGCACCCAACCGAGATGTACGACGTCGAGGAGGAGCTCGCCGCCCAGGAGCCCAGGGCTCCGACAGAGGAGGCGGTCGAGCAGGAAGTGAGCGAGCCGCGGCTGGCCCCGGTCGACCCGCTCGCGAGCGTGGAAGACGCCCCGGGCGCAGAGGTCGAGGTGACCGATGCACGCGAGGAGAGCGACGCCGACCTCGACGACGAATTCTGGGACGAGAAGCGGCTCTCCGACGAGCTCGACCAAGCGCTGGAGGCACCGGCCGAGCCTGAGGGACCCGCCGAGCCCAAGGAACCCGCCGAATCAGAGGCGCCGACCGAGCCGGAGAACGAGGCATCGGGCCCCCAGCTGGACCAAGCGGAAGAGCCGGCTGCCGACCACGAGGACGTGCTCGAGGACACTCCCGACTTCCTCGAGGAGGCCCCCGAGGACGACCAGCTCTGGTTCGAGCAGAAGCCGCCGAAGGACTTCGACTTCGACGACTGATCAGCAGATGGAGCCAGCCGGGCTCGAACCGGCGACCTCTTGCTTGCAAAGCAAGTGCTCTTCCAACTGAGCTATGGCCCCGTCCGCCTCATTGTAGGCGCGAAGACCGCCTGATCGCCGCTACTCGGCGACGGCGAGCGCGCGCTCGGGCAGGTTCTGGTCAGCGTGGTAGCTGGACCGAACCAGAGGGCCGACGCGACCGACTCGAAGCCGAGCCCGTAGGCGGCCCGCTCCAGGGCCTCGAACTCCTCCGGGTGCCAGTAGCGCTCGACCGGCAGGTGGTTCTCGGTCGGGCGCAGGTACTGGCCGACGGTCAGGACCTGGACGCGGTGCTCGCGGAGGATGCCGAAGGCGTCGACCATCTCCTCGAAGGACTCGCCGAGGCCGACCATCAGCCCGGACTTGGTGACGACCTCGGCGCCGCCCATCTCCTTCGCCATCCGCAGCACGCGCGCCGAGCGCAGGAACTTGGAGCCGCGACGGGCCTTCGAGTAGAGGCGCGGCACCGTCTCGACGTTGTGATTGAAGACGTCGGGCCGCTCGTGGATCACCTTGGCCAGCGGCATCTCCTGGCCGCGGAAGTCCGGCGTCAGCACCTCGACCTTGCAGCCGGGCGCCTGCATGCGGATCGAGCGGATCGTGCCGACGAAAGCGCCCGCCCCGTAGTCGGGCAAGTCGTCGCGGTCGACCGAGGTGACGACCGCGTGGCGCAGGCCCATCCGCTTCACCTGATTGGCGACGCGCAGCGGCTCCAGCGGATCGTTCCAGCTCGGCACCCCCGTCTTCACGTTGCAGAAGCCGCACCGCCGCGTGCAGACGTCGCCCAAGATCATGAAGGTCGCGGTGCCGCGCTCCCAGCACTCGCCGACGTTGGGGCAGTTGGCCTCCTCGCAGACGGTGTGCAGCCCCTCGCCGCCGATCTCGGCCTTGAGCCGCCGGTAGGTCGGCCCGCCCGGCGCCGGCACCTTCAGCCACGGCGGCTTGCGGGCGCGGCGGAAGGGGACGGCGCCCTCCGAAGCGGCGTCGGTGCCGCCCGGCTTGGCGCGCGAGCGGGTGACGTGGAGGCGCTCGGCAGCCGGCGCGCTCGTCTCGGTCTGGACCTCGCTCATGCGACGCCGAGCCTAGCGCTGTCGAGCCCTAGCTTGGCGGGGGCGGTTGCGACCGGCGTCCGCTCGTAGATCTCTGCGAAGCGGGCGACGACGGCCTCCGCGAAGGCGTCGAGGTCCTGCTCGGCGCCCAGCTCGCGGCCGAGTGAGGTGACCCGGCAGCCCTCGATCCCGCAGGGCACGACCCACTCGAACGGCTGCAGGTCGTTGTTGACGTTGATCGCGATGCCGTGGGTGGTGACGCCGCGGCTGACGTGAACCCCGATCGAGGCGATCTTGCGCGCCTCCCCCGCGACGCCGCCGGAGCCCGGCGCCGTGCCTTTCGTCCAGACCCCGGTCAGCCCCTCGATCGTCCCCGCCTCGACCCCGTGCGCGGCCAGCGAGGAGATCGCCACCCGCTCCAGCCGCCGCACGTACTCGTGGACGTCGTCGCCGTAGGGCTTCAGCGAGACGATCGGGTAGGCGACGAGCTGCCCCGGCCCGTGGTAGGTCACCCGTCCGCCGCGGTCGGTGTCGTGGACTTCGATCCCCTGCGCTTCGTACCACTCGACCGCCATCGGCAGCTCCTCCGCGGTCGAGCGGCGGCCGCGCGTGTAGACGGGCGGGTGCTCGAGCACGAGCAGCACGTCCGGAACCTCCCCTTCCTGCCGCGCCTCGACCAGCCAGCGTTGGGCGACGCGCGCCTCCTCGTAGGGGACGAGGCCGCAGCGCACGACGAGGATTTCCGCGCTCACGCTTGAAATCGTTGCACGGCGCCGCTCTATCCTTGGCGCTCCCGCCCATGGCCCATGGAAAGACCCTCCGACCCGACTGGTTGCCAGCCGTGGCGCTCTGCGCCGCGCTCGCTTCCGCGATGCTCGCCTGGAACCCCCCGGTGGGCGATCTCGCCGCGCAGGTCTTCCGCACCGAGCTGTTCCAGCGCGGCGGCCTCGGGATCTGGAACGGCAGCTGGTACGGCGGCCACTACACGCTCACCTATAGCGTCCTCTTCCCGCCGCTGGCGGCGCTGCTCGGGCCGCGCCTGGTCGGGACGCTGGCCGTCGTCGCCTCGGCCTACCTCTTCGACCGCCTCGTGCGCGACCGCTGGGGCGAGGCGGCGCGCCCCGCCACCCTCTGGTTCGCCGCCGGGGTCGTCACCCTCCTCGCCGACGGCCAGCTCACCTTCGCCCTCGGCGTCGCCTTCGGCCTCGCCACCCTCCGCGCCCTCCAGCTGAACTGGCGAGGCATGGCGCTGGTCGCCTCAGCGGCGTGCGCGCTCTCCAGCCCGGTCGCAGCTGTTTTCCTAGCCGGGGTGCTGCTCGCCGGCGCGCTGGGGCGTCGACCGCCTCCTCTCCTCGCGCGGGTGGCGCGGCGAAGACCGCGCGCCAGAGCGGGGTCTGTCGCTGCCGGCCATCTGGGCTGCCTCCGTCGCCCTCGCCCTCACCCTGATCCCCAACCTCGTCTTTCCGGGGGCAGGTCAGTTTCCATTTGCGTTCTCGTCGTACATCGCGATCCCGCTCTGGTGCGGCTCCGCGCTCTACCTCACCCGCAACCTCGCGGGCGAGGAGCGGCAGCTGCGCCGCGTCCTCTTCGCCTACCTGCTGGCGGCGACGGCGATCTGGCTGGTGCCGAACGCGATGGGCGGCAACGCGGTCCGTCTCGGCGCCCTCTTCGGCGGCCCGGTCCTGGCGGCGGTGCTGCTGGCGCGGCGCCCGCAAGTGCCGGTTTGGTTCCTCGTCCTCTTCCTCGCCGGGGGCCTCTACTGGCAGGTGACGGCCAGCGTCAGCCAGATCGCCCGCAGCGTCGGCGACCCATCGACCGGGGCGGCCTACTTCGAGCCGCTGCAGCGCTGGCTGCAAGCCCACGGCGGCGACGGGGTGAGGGTCGAGGTGCCGCCGACGGCGAACCACTGGGAGTCCGCCTACCTGGCCCCGCAGGTCGACCTCGCCCGCGGCTGGCTGCGGCAGCTCGACACCACCCGCGAGGGCATCTTCTACGCCGAGGAGGGCCACCTCACCGACCGCGCCTACAGCGCCTGGCTGCGCGACAACGCAATCCGCTTCGTCGCCCTCCCCGACGCCCCGCTCGACTACTCCTCGGTCGCCGAGCGACGCCTGATCCTGCGCGAACCCCCCTACCTGGTGCCGCGCTGGCGCAGCGCCCACTGGCGCGTCTACGAGGTCCGCAACCCGGCGCCGCTGGTGCAGCCGCTGGCCGGCGGCGAGGCGACGGTCCGCTGGGTCGGGCACGACGGCTTCGCCCTACAGGTGACGCGTCCCGGCGAGTTCCTGGTCCGGGTCGCCTTCACCCCCTACTGGTCGATCGCCCGCGGCAACGGCTGCCTGCTGCGCCGCCGCGACTGGACGGTCGCCCGCGCCAGCCGCCCCGGGGTCTTCCGCGTCGCCGCAGACTTCTCGGTCGGCCGCGCCTGGAACGCCTTTACCGGAGCCAAGAAGACCTGTTGAGCGCTGACGGTTGGCGACTTTGTATGGCTATAGGCATACAAAGTCGCCAGTCGAGCTAGAGCGCGAGATTCAGCGGCTCTTCGAGAAGAGCTCGGATCCTGGCCAGGAACTCGGCGGCGGGCGCGCCGTAGAGGATGCGGTGGTCGCAGGCGAGGTCGACCTGCATCAGGTTGGCGACGGCAATCTCGCCGTCGCGGACGACGGGACGCTCCTCGATCGCGCCGACGGCCAGGATCGCCGCCTGCGGCGGGTTGATCACCGCCGAGAAGCCGACGATCCCGTACATGCCGAGGTTGGAGACGGTGAAGGTGGCCCCCGAGAGCTCGGGCGGCGTGATCGAGCCCTCGCGGACCCGCTGGGCGGCCGCCCGCGAGTCGGAGGCGATCTGCCGCAGGCCCTTGCGGTCGGCGTCGAAGATCGTCGGCACGACCAGCGCGTCGCGGGCGGCGACGGCGACGCCGACGTTGACTCGCGAGTAGAGCTCGAAGCGACCGTCGCGATAGGCGCCGTTGGCACGCGGGTGCTCGCGCAGCGCCAGCGCACACGCCTTGACCACCATGTCATTGAAGGACGGCACGACCTCGTCCTCTCCGGCCGCCGCCTTCAGCCGCGCCCGAGCCTCCACTGCCCGGCTCATGTCGACTTCGGCCCGCAAGTAGAAATGCGGCGCCGTCGCCTTCGACTCCGCCATGCGGCGGGCGATCGTGGCCTGGAGTTTCGAAAGGTCTTCGAAAGAGACTTGGCCCTTGGCCGTTTCGGCCGCGGGTCCTGCCGCGGCGGCATCCCCCACGTGCTCGGGCGCATCGCGCCCTCCGCCGCGGGGGACCCCCGCCCCCGCGTCACCCGCGGAAGAGACGGCAGACTCGACATCCGCCTTCACGATCCGCCCCCCAGGCCCCGAGCCTTCGAGCTGGCTCAGATCGAGCCCGCTCTCGTTAGCAAGGCGACGCGCGAGCGGTGACGCTTTCGGCCGATGCCCGTCGCCATCCGTTGCAGGCTGAGCTTGCTCGCTCGCGTCAGCTTCAGCGGGCTCGGCCGGGGCGGCCTCCTTCGCGGCTGGGGCTTGGGCGGGTGGCTCCTCCGCCTCTGCCGCGGGTGGCGCCGTAGGGGGGCCCACCCCCGAGGAAGCTTTAGCTACCGCAGGGGGTGGGGGGTCCCCTGCGGCGACAGGACCCGCGGACGTAGCGGTCGATCCCTCAGCCGAATCGCCGACCCGCGCAATCACCGTCCCGATCGCCACCGTCTCACCCTCCTGCACGACGATCTCGCTCAGCGTCCCCGCCACGTCGCTTTCGTAAGCCATGTTCGCCTTGTCCGTCTCGATTTCGACCAGCTCGTCGCCGACCGCGACCTCGTCGCCGACCTGCTTCAGCCACTGCAGGACCGTCCCCTCCTCCATCGAGTCCGACAGGCGCGGCATGACGACGTCAGGCATCGGGACTCCCGCCGCTCATCAGATCGATCCCTCCAACGCCGCCAGCGCCGCCTTCACCACGTGCTCCTCGTGCGGGATCGCCGCCTGCTCGAGCCGACGCGAGTAGGGCATGTGGACGTCGGCGCCGGTCACCCGCTGCACCGGCGCGTCGAGGTGGTCGAAGGCCTGCTCGGTGATCAGCGTCGCCAGGTTGGCGCCGACCCCGCCGTGCGGCCAGCCCTCCTCGACGATCACCGCGCGGTTCGTCTTGCGCACCGATTCGAGGATCGTGTCGAGGTCGAGCGGGCGCAGGGTGCGCGGATCGATCACCTCGGCCTCGACTCCGTGCTCGTGGGAGAGCGCCCGCGCTGCCTCCTCCGCCACATGCGCCATTTTCAGCACGCCGACAATCGTCACGTCGGATCCCTCGCGCCGCACCGCCGCTTCGCCGAACCGCAGCACCTCGTCGCCGTCCTCGGTCACCTCGCCGCGGGCGCCGTAGAGGCTCTCGTGCTCGATGAAGACGACCGGGTTGTCGTCGCGGATCGCAGCCTTCAGCAGCGCCTTGCCGTCGGCCGCGGTCGAGGGGCAGGCGACGAGCAGCCCCGGCACCTGCAGGTAGAGCGCCTCGAGGCTGTGCGAGTGGGTCGGCCCGAGCTGGTGCCCGCCGCCCCCCGGCATCCGGATCGTCAGCGGCACCCGCGCCTGGCCGTTGAACATGTAGGGGATCGCGGCGGCGTGGTTGACGATCTGGTCGAGCGCCAGCAGCGAGAAGTTCACCGTCATCAACTCGACGATCGGCCGCAGGCCGGCCATCGCCGCCCCGACCCCGGCACCGACGATCGTGTTCTCGGAGATCGGCGTGTCGCGCACGCGGCGCTCGCCGAACTCCTCCAGCAGCCCTTCGGTCACCTTGAACGCGCCCTGGAAGACGCCGACGTCCTCGCCCATCACGAAGACCGTCTCGTCGCGGCGCATCTCCTCGGCCATCGCGTCGCGCAGGGCCTCCCGCATCCGCAGCGTCGCCATCAGTCCTCGCCCTCTGGCTCGCCCGTGACCTCGGCCTCCCGCTCCGCTGCGGGCTCGGGCTCCGCCTCGTCGTCCTCGCGCTCCCCCGCGACCTCGGGCTCCGAGCCCTCCTGCACGTCGCCGTGCTCGGCCGGATTCGGCCTGGCCTGGGGACGGGGCCCGTCGGGCTGGCCGGCGTAGGCGGCCCCCGCCTCGGCCAGCTCCCGTGCCGCCTCGGGCATCGACTCCTCGCGCTCGCCCCGGTGCGGCTCTGGGCTGCGCTCATCGACCGCGTACCAGCCGGCGTCGCTGTCGAGCACGTAGAGGCTCTCGTAGAGGGTGTCGAGAGCCGGCTCCGGCGAAGCGTCGGCGAACTCGACCGCCTCGACCACCGTCCGCTCCGCCTTCTCGCGCGTCTCCTCGACCTCACGCTCGCCCAACACGCCGGCCCCCACGCAGCGCCTGGCGAACGCCTCGATCGGGTCTTTGCGCTGCCACTCCTCGACCTCGTCGCGCTCGCGGTAGACCTCCGGATCGGCGGCGGAGTGCCCGCGGTAGCGGTAGGTGAAGGCCTCCAGCAGGGTCGGCCGCCGTTCCTCGCGAGCCAGCCGGATCCCCTCGGCGACCGCATCGCGGACCGCGATCACGTCCATTCCGTCGACCCGCTCGCCCGGCACGCAGTAGCCCTCGGCCTTCCTCGAGAGGTCGGTCTGGGCGGAGTGGCGCTCGACCGAGGTGCCCATCCCGTAGAGGTTGTTCTCGACCAGGAAGAGGACCGGCAGCTTCCAGAGCGCGGCCAGGTTCATCGTCTCGCCGAAGTTGCCGGTGTTGGAGGCGCCGTCGCCGAACATGCAGACGGTGACGTTGTCTTCGCTGCGATAGTCGGAGGCGAGCGCCAGGCCGGCGGCGATCGGCAGGCTGCCGCCGACGATCCCGTAGCCGCCCATGAAGCGGTGCTCGGCGTCGAAGACGTGCATCGAGCCGCCTCGGCCGCCGCTGGTCCCGTCGACCCGCCCGAATAGCTCGGCCATCACCCGCTTCGGATCGGTGCCGCGGGCGATCGCGTGGCCGTGGGTGCGGTAGGCACCGATCAGGTAGTCCCCCTCGCGCATCACCGAGGCGGTGCCGACGATCGTCGCCTCCTCGCCGATCCCCAGGTGCAGGAAGCCGCCGGCTTTGGCGCGCTGGTACTGGCGCCCGGCCTCCTCCTCGAAGCGCCGAATCAAAGTCATCCGCGCGAGCAGCTCGTAGCAGGTGCTGGCGTCGGGCAGGTCGGCCACGTCCTGACCTTAGCTCGCGGCGGAGACCGCCTCTTCCAAACGGTCGTCCCCCCAGAAGACCTCGCCGCCGACGACCAGCGAGGGGACACCGATCACGCCCAGCTCGGCGGCGCGGTCGGTCGCCTCGCGCAGCGCGTTCTTGACCCCTTCGGACCCCACCGCCTTCTCCAGCGCCTTCGGGTGCAGCTCGCAGGCCGCGGCCGCGATCGCCACGTTGTCGGGCTCGGTCAGGTCGCGGCCGGCGGCAAACGCCTGGCGGAAGCCGGCGAGAGCGAAGGACACGGTGCGGCCGGTCTGCTTGGCGAAGGTCGCCGCCCGCATCGCCACCAGCGTGTTGCCCGGCCACGGCTCGGGCCAGACCAGCGGCGGCAGCCCGTACTCCGCAGCCCGCCGCTCGACCTCGGCCATTCCCTCGGCCCGCCCCGGCCCGTTCGCCCACGAGTCGCGGCCGAAGCGCTGGAAGAGTCCGCCGAGCAGGATCGGCTGCCACTCCGGCTGCTCCAGTTCGGCCTCGGAAAAAAGGCCGCTGATCCGCTCCGCGGCCAGGTACGCATAGGGCGAGCCGAGGTCGAAGTAGAAGACCGTGGGGAGAGATCGGGGCACGCAAAGACTCTATGTGGGCATGAACAAGCCACCGAGTGAGGTATCTCATGGTAATTTCCATGAAAATGAAGAAGCGCATGAAAATAAGCAAGGGGGGCCAGATCTCCATTCCCGCCCCGATTCGGAAGCGCTGGGAGACGGGCACGGTCACTCTCGACGATCAGGGCGACAAGCTCGTCATCGCCCCCGCCCCGGACGACCCGATCGCCGCCGCGGCGGGCGCTTTCGCGGGCGAGGGGCCGAAGCTCAACTGGGAGCAGGTCCGTCGCGAAGAACGCGAAGCCGAAGCCGAAGCGGAAGACCGCAAGTTCGGTCCGTGACCCTGCTCGATGCAAATGCACTGATTGCCGTCATCCGTGCGGAGCGGGCTATGGACCAGGTGCTGGCCATCCTGCGCGAAGGGGCCGCAGCGATTACGACGGCAAACCTCGCCGAGGTCTATGACTCGGTGGCGCGGCGGGCCGGCCTTGCCCATGCCCGCATCGCAGACGTAATCGACCCGCTGATCGAGGGCCCATTGAGACCCGTCCCGGTCGATGTCGAGCTTGCTCGCCGCGCCGCCGAAATCCGCAGCGCCCATTACCACCGCAAGCGCCAGCCCCTCTCGCTGGCCGACTGCGTACTGCTCGCCGCCGCCTCTGGACCAAAGGACAAGATCGCGACCTCCGACTCGGATGTGCTTACCGTCGCCGGCGAGCTGGGGATCGAGACGATCGAGCTGCCGCCAAGCGTCTGAGCGAGTCCGCTCAGGCGTGCGTCGCCCAGTCGTCGACGGCGCGGGCGGCGTCGAGGATCGCCTCGGAGATCGTCGGGTGGGGATGGACGATCCGCGCCAGCTCCTGGTAGCCGCCCTCGAGCGCCATCGTCGCGACCAGCTCGGCGATCATGTCGCAGGCGCGGTTGCCGACGATGTGGGCGCCGAGGATCTCGCCGTACTTGGAGTCGACGACGAGCTTGACCAGCCCGTCTTTGTCGTCGTAGACGGTGGCGCGCGCCGACGCCGCCGAGTTTCAGCTTGCCGACCTTGACGTCGTGGCCGGCCTCCTTGGCCGCCGCCTCGGTGAGGCCGACGCTGGCCACCTGCGGATGGCAGAAGGTGGCGCCGGCGACCAGGTTCTGGTCGACCGGGTGGGTCTCGACCCCGGCCGCGTGCTCGACCGCGACGACGCCCTCCTCGGAGGCCTTGTGGGCGAGCGCCTTGGCGTTGACCAGGTCGCCGATCGCGTAGACCTTCTGGTTCGAGGTGCGCTGGATACTCGTCGACCTTGACCTTGCCGTTCTCGCTCCAGCTCGACCCCCGCCTCCTCGAGCCCCAGCCCCTCGACGTCGGGGGCGCGGCCGCCGGCGATGCAGAGGTAGTCGACCTCGGCGGAGTTATCGCCGTAGGTGAACTTGACCGACCCCTCGCCGGCCTCGACGTTCTCGACCGGCGCGCCGGTGGAGATCTCGATGCCCTGCTTCTTGAAGGCCCGCTCGACGACCCGCGCCATGTCCTTGTCCTCGGCCGGGAGGATCTGGTCGAGCATCTCGATCAGCAGCACCTCGGTGCCGAAGCGCGCGTAGGCGGAGGCGATCTCCGCAGCCCGAGGCGCCGGCGCCGACGACGGCGATCTTCTTCGGCTGCTCCGGCAGCGACCAGGCGCCCCAGGTGTCGAGGACGCGGTCGCCGAACTCGACGCCCGGGGATCGGCAGCGCGACCGAGCCGGTCGCCAGCACCACCGTGCCGGCCTCGTAGACGTCGTCGCCGACCTTGACGTTGCCGTCGGCGGTCAGCGAGCCGTCGCCCTCGATCAACGTCGACCTTGTTCTTCTCCCAGAGCATCTTCACGCCGCCGGAGAGCGATTCCGAGACGGCGGCGCGGCGCTTGCCGCAGCGCCTCCCAGTCGATCGAGGCGTCCTTGACGACGAGGCCGAGCTCGGCGCTGTTGCGCGCCTGGTCGTAGATCTCGGCGGTGTGCAGGACCGTCTTCGCCGGGATGCAGGCGTAGTTGAGGCAGCGGCCGCCGGCTTTGTCGCGCTCGACCACGGCGGTCTTCTGGCCCAGCTGGGCGGCGCGGATCGCGGCGACGTAGCCGCCGGGGCCCCCGCCGATGACGATCACGTCGAAGGAATCAGCCATGCGCCTGAGCCTATAGAACGGCGGTGGCCCGGTCATGCCCTGCTCGACCACGCTCGGTCTTCGCTGACCCGGCACGCGGCTGGCGAGGCCGGCTCATCGGCTCGACCGCGCCTCGTGCAGGCGTCTCGACGCTGCTGTTGCAGTCCCGTCGAGCGCGGTGAGGATCCGCTCCATCAGGCGAGGCTGACGCCGCTCGATCCCGTCGTCGAGGCGAGCCATCGTCTCCGGCAGCTGCGCGAGGTGGCGCTGTACCTCGACCAGCGACCGGCATCGCCGCCTCGATCGCCGCCATGTCGGCGCGTCAATCGTCCGGCACGCGTCTTGGTCGTCGGTCGGCGACCTGGCGCAGCGCCTCGGCGACCTCGCGCGCAGCGCCGGCCGGTGTAGCGTGGCCTTCATCGCCCGCGTGTTCTCGGCGATCTCGGGGATCATCCGCAGCGCCGCCGAGCACGTCGGCCGGGAGCGCCGAGATGCGGTCGAGCGGAGGGCAGGCGCGGGCTCATCGGCGCTGATCTCCGGCGCTGGTCGGCATCTGGATCCGCGCCATCGCCTTGACCATGAAGTAGAAGAAGGTGCCGGAGACGGCGAGCAGGCCGAGGGTGGCGGCGAACTGGGCCGACGCTCGCGGCCTGCACGAGCGAGGCCGAAGACGGCGCTGAAGATGAGGAAGACGAGCAGCAGCTGGAAGCCGAGCACCGCCCAGTAGCGGGCGCGCCACATGCCCCAGGCCATGATCCCCATGATCAGCGCCGGCGCCAGCGACCTGGCGAGCCGCGGTTTCTCGCCGTCGACCTCGACCCCGGCGACGTAGCCGACGACGATCGAGAGCGCGATCAGCGCCGCGACGACGGCGCCGATCGTCACCACCAGTCGGCCGCTCGCCCTCGGCCAGCGGCTCCAGCGCCTCGCGCGCCTCCTGGTTGCGCTCCTCGGCCCTGGCGTAGCCGCGCTCCATCCGCTCGCGCGGCGACGCGCCGGCGGCGCGCTCCTTGCGCTTGCGCTGCGCGTCAGCCACCGGGCGCCGCCTCCCCGGCGCGGCGCCAGCGCCTGCCCGCAGCGCCGGCCGCCGCCGCGGTCGGGGTCCGCGGCGTCGCGGATCGCCCGCACCACGCCGAGCCGCCGCGCGCCGGCCGCGACCACCTCGGCCGGCGTTGGACGGGTCGATGCCGCCGATCGCGAAGAAGGGGTGGGGGGCGCTGCTGCGGCGGCGTGGGAGACCAGCTCGAGGCCGACCCCGGGCCGCCCCTCTTTGGTCGGCGTCTCCCAGATCGGGCCGACGCTGATGTAGTCGACCGGGGCGCTCGGCCGCGGCGGCGATCTGCTCCTCGGAGTGGGTCGAGAGGCCGACGATCGCCTCCGGCCCGAGCAGCTCGCCGCGCCTCGCGCGGCGACGACGTCGTCCTGGCCGACGTGGACGCCGTCGGCGTCGCAGGCCCGGGCCAGCTCGGGGTCGTCGTTGACGATGAAGAGGGCGCTGTAGGTGTCGCAGAGGCGGCGGAAGGTGCGCGCCGCGCGCTCGATCTCGGCTCGCGGCCAGCTCCTTCTCGCGCAGCTGGACGATGTCGACGCCGCCGGTCAGCGCCGCCCGCAGCAGCGCCTCGGGGTCCTCGCCGCCGCGGCGTGGCGTCGCAGACGAAGTAGAGGCGCGCGGTGCGCAGCCGCTCGCGGCGCAGCGGGCCGTCGGCCTCGGGGGGAGCCAGGCTCATCGGCCCGATTATGGCCATGCCGGATGCCGGCGGAGGGGTAGCATCGGAGGGGTACGGGAGCCCGCGAGGGCTGAGAGGGTGGCACCGAGGCCACCGACCGTCTGGACCTGATCCGGGTAATGCCGGCGGAGGCAATGCTGTGAGCGAGAAGCGCGAGTTTCGACGCGGTGGTCGTCGGCGGCGGGGTGATCGGCCTCGCCTGCGCCTGGCGCCTGCGCGCAGCGCGGGGCGCGCGGTCGCGGTGCTCGAGCGCGGCCGAGCCGCCGGCCGGGGCGACCCGGGTCGCCGCCGGGATGCTGGCGCCGGTCGGCGAGCTGACCTTCGGCGAGCCCGAGCTGCTGGAGCTGACCCTGGCCGCGGCCGAGCTCTACCCGGACTTCGTCGCCGAGCTGGAGGCGGCGACCGGCGAGAGCGACCGGCTACGCGCGCCTGCGGCGCCCTGCACGTCGCCCTCGACCGCGACGAGGCGGCGCGAGCTGCGCCGCGTCCACGACCTGCAGCGCTCGCTCGGCTCGAGGCCGAGTGGCTGCCGCCGCGCCGCTGCCGCGAGCTGGAGCCCGGCCTGACGCCCTCCTTCAACGGCGGCGTCCACGCGCCCGGCGAGGCTGCGGTCGACCCGCGGGCGCTGACCGCGGCGCTGCTGGCGGCGCTGCTCGAGACCGAGGGGGCCGAGGTGCGCGACCGGCGCCGAGGTCGTCGCCGGCGCTCTTCGAGGGCGAGCGGCTCGCCGGGGTGCGGACCGCAGCGCCGGCGAGGAGCTGCGCGCCGGGCCACGGTCGTGCTCGCCACGCGGCGCCTGGTCGGGCCGGCGCCGAGTGGCTGCCGGAGCAGGCCCGCCCGCCGGTGCGCCCGGTCAAGGGCCAGATCCTCGAGCTGCGCGGCCGCGACGGCGCCGCCGCCCTGCGAGCGGATCGTCGCCTCCGAGCGCGTCTACCTGGTGCCGCGCCCCGACGGCCGCCTGATCGTCGGCGCCACGGTCGAGGAGCGGGGCTTCGACACCGCGGTCACCGCCGGCGGCGTCCACGAGCTGCTGCGCGAGGCCTACCGCCTGCTGCCCGACGTCGCCGAGATGGAGCTGGTCGAGGCGATGGCCGGCCTGCGCCCCGGCACCCCGGACAACCTGCCGCTGGTCGGCCCCGGCGCGCTCGACGGCCTGGTCCTCGCCACCGGCCACTACCGCAACGGCATCCTGCTGGCGCCGCTGGCGGCCGAGCCGGTCGCCGAGCACCTGCCTCCGGAGCGGCCGAGCGTTGCCGATGCGCGACAAAGGACGAACGCGCTGGCGAGGTGGCGCGATGAGGATCGAGCTGAACGGCGAGCCGCGCGAGCTGCCCGAGGGCGGCGACCCTCGCCGACGCCGTGCGCGAGGCGCGGCGCCGGGCGAGGGCGCGCGGGGTCGCGGTCGCGCTCGACGGCGAGGTCGTGCCGCGCGGCGAGTGGGACGCGACGCCGCTGCGCGAGGGCCAGGCGGTCGAGGTGCTGGCGGCGATCCAGGGCGGCGCCGAGGATCCTGGGAGCTGGGCGGGCGCGAGTGGTCCTCGCGGCTGATCGCCGGCACCGGCGGCTTCCGCTCGCTGGAGCAGATGGAGGAGGCGCTGGCGCGCCTCCGGCGCCGAGATCGTCACCGTCGCCCTGCGCCGGATCGACCCCGGCGGCCGAGGGCTCGGTGCTCGACGTGATCGACCGCCTCGGCCTCTTCGCCCTCCCCAACACCGCCGGCTGCTTCACCGCCCGCGACGCGGTCCGCACCGCCCAGCTCGCCCGCGAGGCGTTCCAGACCGACTGGATCAAGCTCGAGGTGATCGGCGACGACCGCACCCTCTACCCGGACGCGGTCGAGCTGCTCGACGCCGCCGAGACGCTCGTCGCCGACGGCTTCACCGTCCTCCCCTACACCAACGACGACCCGATCCTCGCCCGCCGCCTCGAGGAGGCCGGCTGCGCCGCGGTGATGCCGCTCGGCTCGCCGATCGGCTCCGGCGCCGGCATCCGCAACCCCTACAACCTCGCGATCATCGCCGAGCGCGCCGCGGTCCCGGTCGATCCTCGACGCCGGCATCGGCACCGCCTCCGACGCCGCCCTGGCGATGGAGCTCGGCTGCGACGCGGTGATGGCCGCCAGCTCGATCTTCGGCGCCGAGGACCCGGCCGCGATGGCGACCGCCCTGCGCCGCGGCGTCGAGGCCGGCCACGCCGCCCGCCGCGCCGGCCGCATCCCCCGCCGCACCCACGCCGAGGCCTCGACCCCCGAGGAGGGCCTGCCCGACCTTCTCCTGATCGCTACCATGGGCTGCTCGCCCCTGTAGCTCAGTTGGTTAGAGCGGCGGCCTTTTAAGCCGCGCGGCGCGGGTTCGAATCCCGCCGGGGGCATGCCGCGAGGGCATTGCCGCCATGGTGGTCCAGTAGTCGAACCTCACCCCTAGACTTCGGCCCCCGTGTCGCGGCCACGTGTAGTCAACTCGCCGGATGGTGATCTCTGGAGTTGGGTGGACGTCTGTCGAACCCCGACTTCTTGAATCGATTGAAGGAGCTCCTAGACGGGATGCCTTCAGATTCCGGCGCTGAGCAGTAGCCAATGCTTCTATAGAGCGGCCAACTGCGTCCGCACGCCTCTAGGCGCCAAGCTCGCGCAGTCAGTGGCCTCCATCAAGGATCTCAGGTTGCTCCAGAGGGCTAGACGAAATGCTGCAGCGTCGATAGCGAAAAGACGAGCAAGCGCCTTCTCGACGTTGCCAAGAGCGCCGGGGCGGGCTTCAGCGCCGCTTCTCTTGTCCCCGAAGGGATGATCGGTCTCGGTAAACAATCGATCCATTGGGATGTGCTGGATATTTGCCTCTTTCTGAAGCATCGCCGCGTTCACGGAAAAGAAGCAGCCCATCTCGACGGCACGTTGCGTCTGTTCTCTATTCCCGAGCCACCAATGAAGAACTGCCCCCTTGATGGGGCGTGCTTCTAGCTCCTCCAGAACCTCCTGGGTCGCGGCATAGCTATGGATGCTGGCGATACGAGGCGACTTTTGGAGGGTGGACAGGACGGCTCGCAGCGTTGCCTTCTGACGCTCCATAGGAACGCGGGATTGACCGTCAAGGCCAATCTCGCTCACGAAGGCAGTCTTGGCGATCAACTGAGCAAAATGCGAGATGTCGAATTCCGCCTGAGCCTTGGCAAGTGCCGGGTGGCAGCCAACCCCCCAAACAGTTCGGCTGTCGCGTCGCTTTAGGGCTAGCGTGGCTTCGTCCAGCGAACGCGTCGCTGCGAAGACCACAGCCCGAAGGTCGAGCAGGTCGGAGGGCGAGATTCGCGGATCGATATGCGCATGAAGATCGAGCGAAAGCAGGCGCGTCATGCGAAAAGCTCTCCAAGCTCCCGGGAGCCTCTTTGACAAAGGTCGAGGGCATCGGCCGCGCTATAGCTGCTCGGCAGACTCAGCGCGATTACGTCGCGTGACTTCACCCCCCGAGCGACGAAGCGCCTCACGGCTTCCTCGATGGAGTTCTTGTCGAGCCACGCCTGCAATTTGGTGTTGCCGGCAGCATCGATGTATTGGGTTTCATCGGGTATCTCAGCTGCAGCGAAGGCGGCTCGCCTAACGACGCAGCCGAAGCAGACTCCGCAGGGAGTTGACGACGAAACTTTGAAAGCACGTTGTCCGGTGTGCGAGCACGAATTGGTTGTGCTCAGAAAGCCGGTTGCCGCTGAGGTGCCGATCAGGTCTGCTACTCGCCGGAACATCTCTCCCTTCGTGTTACCGGAGAATGGGTTCGTGATCTCTCCATGCGCTCCAACGCTGTTGAGCAGGGACGAGAGGTCCCCCAAGAAAGCCGGGTGGGTCGTCCGAGTCGAAAGGCTCCCCAGCCGCTCCATGCCCAAGGGCGGGTTGAGCGAGGCGAAGCCATTCTCCGGAATCCACAGTGGAACCTGATGGACCGACGCAACGGCTAGACCCAGCGCCAGAAAGAGGAGCGAGCGGGATCGGGTGCTTTGCTCGTCTGCGACTCTCCACCCCGTCAAGACGCTTCCCCCGTCGTCCAATATGAAACTGGAAGTGTTGCTGTTCCTCTCCTGGCACAAGTTGGGCAATGGAATCGGCAATGCTTCGCTGCAGGGGTCCCAGCACGCCGCTATTGAAGTGCGACACCAACGCCTGCCGTTCGCCATCGTTCAGCTCGGACCGAGACAGCAAAGCACCGACTGCTGAGTCAGCGCCTCCGCTTAGAAGGACTACCCGAGCAGGCGCCGGGGGCGCTTCGTCAACGGCCATTTCCGTTGGGGCGTTGTCCTCAACGAACTCGAAGGTCCAATCGTCACCCGTCAGGAGATTTACGACCGCCTCCAACTCGGAAGCCGAGGCTTCCCATTGGGAGAGAGCGCCGACGGGCACGGTGACCTTGATCGAGCGCCGGTTCCAATTCGATCCGCCACTCTTGTCGAGGCACCGAGCGATCGGCAGCGTAGACCGCCACCGCGATGCGCACGAAGTCAACGTTGGGGTCGGCAACCTCCCCGACCCGCCCAAGGCTGGGACCGAGGTGCCCGAGGTTCGCGAGGGAAGCCTTGATCGTGGAATCTTTGTCCGCCAACCAGCAAAGGCCGCCCTTAGCCGTCTGCTCGTTAACGGTGCTCGGTTCAGCAAACTGAAGCTGGAACTCCCGCATCAATCCGCCTCCATGATTTCGCGCAGCGTTTCGATGCCTGACTGAATTGCCGCAGCAAACTCATCCTCGGTCGTACCGTCTATGGAAAGTGGCACACGTGCAGCAAGGGCCTCCGCCGTCTCGCGAACCTCGCTCTCCAGAAGGTCTCCGTTAGCGTGGCGGCTGGCCTCATCCGCAGTCTCGACAAGAGCAGCATCGGCGATGATGATCGCGATCGTGTGCCTCACGATCTCCTCTGGGGCGGGCGAGTTGTCTCCGTCTTCACCAATCACCCATTCAGCTACCTCTGCAGCCACAAGCCGCTGCTCGTGGTCCTCAATCGTGCTGTCGGTGCGCGCTCCACAGGCGGCCTCGACAATTTGCCGCACCACCTCAATCGGATCGTCAAGAGCGGCGAGTTCTGCGTAATCAAGTCCAAACTGAGCGAGGGTGTCGACGTCCGCCGAGCGGAACGCTCGCGCTGCTGCTGCAGCGCGACCAGCAGTCCTTGCCGATCCTCCTACTGAGCGGGTTGGTCCGCCGCCGCTACGACCGCCGCCCGATGATCCCGACCCCCCGCCTCCGGTGGGGCCATCACTGCGGCCCCCGCTCGCAGAGCCAGGCCGCATCAACGGCACCACGTTGAGAAGGGTGTCGGGATTAAGTCTCGGGGTGTCCTGGCCAGGGTCCTCGCCAGGGGGAGGAGTCGGCACGTCGTTCAGCCAGTCCTCGACCCCTTCTCTGAGGTCCCTGCCAGCTTGTCCACCGCTCCCTGAGTATGCGCCGACCGTGCCCATTACGTCTCGTTTCGCTTTTGCTCGGTGCTCTCGATGGCCTTCTTAACCTGACTGCGTACCGCCCCACCCTTCCATTTCTCAAGCACCTCATAAAGCTCGGCAGGATCGTCGGGGGCAAACAGGAGGGGCGTCGCTGGCCGCAGCTCCTCTGGGGGCAGCATAAGTAGGGCTTGGCGAGCGGGAGCAACAGAGTTCGGATGCGCACGGGCAAGGCGGAGAATCCCCGTGACACCGGCAACCTGTTTGGCTGGCTGATCCCGGATGGTACGCCCGAGATGGAGGATGAGTTCGTCTGACTCGGTGCCGGGCAGCGAAGCCAGGTCCTCGTCAGTTACCGCACGCCGATCGGCTTTGGAAGATGACTGGAGATTCGCGGCGATGTCCCGCAACCGCTCTGGAAGAGCCTTGTCCAAGAGTGGAGTTCCGGCAAAGGATGCAGCCAGGTAAAGGTAGGGAGACAAGTCGATCCCTGCGAGCGCGGGGGGAAGCTTTGCCCATCGCAGCATTCCCTCAGAGAAGGTCGGCTCAGATGACCCCTCCGCACTCTCATCCTTGCCTTGGTTGTCATCCGCGGAATCTGGCGTGTCCTCGGCCGGGTTCTCGTCGCCGTCGGCGGCGGACGCCGCTTGATCGCTCGCTCGGCCGGCTGCCTCCTCGAGTTGTTCCAGACGATCCCTGAGAGAGCCCTGCGCAAGCCAATCAAGCAGCAGCTTGAAGTCGTCGGCAAGAAGCTTCTCAAAGAGCATCAGCTTCGCCACAACGGCCGTCTCAAGGTCGATTCCCCGGCGGGCAGCAACCGCCTGACGAACCCGCACATCGTTCAGGAAGCGCTTAATGCGACGGGGGTTCCCCCGGAGCTTCTCGTAGAGGATGGGGGTAAGACGGCTTGCAAGGGCAAGGGGTTCTGCGGCGTCGATCTCGTCCGCGATGGTCAAGTCGTCAAGATTGCCGCCACTTCGCCGGAGCTCGGCACAGCCCTCGATCAGCGGCTGCACAGCCTCCCGGTCCAGATTCTGTTGGAGTTGCAGAAGGAGGATGAACGCCTGGGTGTCGAATCGGCTGAGCCCCGGTATCGGAAACGTCGTCTGAACGATCTTGTGGAGGTAAAGCTTCGCGGGCTCCTCGCCCTCCTGCTCAGACGAAGACCGGCTGCTAAAGCGCGTTGCGATGGCCTCTGCCACGCGATCCTCGTCCGCCGCGATCACGAACGACATCTTCGGAACTGACAGAAAGAGGCGAATTGCCTCCAAGGTCTCGATCACCGTCTCGGGCAGACAGCGATCAAGGTCATCCACAAGCACGGCGACGGCCGCCACATGCTGGAGAGCCTCGGAGCCGACAAGTTCTTGGAATTCATCTCGAAATGCCTCAAGGCCCCGATCCTCAACATCTTTTCCATCGTCTGACTTGGGCTTCACGAGCCCAACCACCTCGTCGACCGAGGGAATCTGAAGCGCGAGAGAAGTCTTGGCGGCGAGCTTGATCGCCTTGGCCCAATCCACCCTCTTGGCCAGTCGCCCCAACATTTCTTTGGCGGTTTTCTTGGCCTCCTCGGTGCCGCTCTGAGATTCCTCGATCTCTTTTGCCAGCGCCGTCAGCACCTCGCTGATCAGGCTCTCCTTGGCGCCCGTGTTGGGGTCATAGCGCCAGGGGTCGGTTTTGATGACGAGAACCTTCGCCGACTCCTCAGCCCGCGCCGCTAGCTCGTTCTCCACCAATCCAAGAACAGTGGTCTTGCCACTTCCCCAAGGCCCTGAGAGTCCTAGCGCAACCGGATCAAGGGCCTGATCGAGGAGCGCGTCAGCAATCGTCGCAGCCACCGCGTCAAAAGAAAGAAGATCCGTCTGCGCGGGGTCGTCGGACCAAAGAGCAGGCGCTAGATCCTTAGGAGAGCCATCAGCCATCGGGTTTCGATCCAATCCGCGGTGTCTTGGTGAACATATCTCCCAGTATCTACCGGGTCGTCAAAGCGGTCTAGAAAGGCCGTAGAGTGCCAGGAGCTTGGCCAGGTAAGCCAGCCTACGATGATGGGTGTTACGGCGGCAAAGCCACACCGCTCATTGAGACCGTCTTTACCTCATATCTGCAATTGATGTAACGCGGGAAATCGCTAGTTGCGAACGCTTCCCCATGCGCTCTACGGTGTCCGCGTTCTGAAATTGAAATGCCCCGGGCGGCGGTTAGAACGCCCCCGGGGCTGGCACAGGAAAGGTGACTTCCCATGCACGCTCAGAGTAGCTATCCCCGCCCGGCCAAAGGCACTCCGCTCTGGCAGGACTGGACGTTTCAGCGGGCGGTCCTCGTCGGCCTCATCACCCTTCACCCCGTCCAATTCATCGTCTCCGAACTGATCCGGGAAATCGCCGTCAACCCGGAGGACTTCGGCACCCGAGACGGCATCGAGCGCGCCGTCTTCGATCTGGAGGGGATGGGGCTGCTGCACCGCCACGAGTTCCTTAACCGCGAAGACTCCGTCGTCGTGCCGACGCGGGCGGCGCTCCACCTCTTCGCGCTCTTGGAGGACGACTGGACGGAGGACGAGGACGAGCTGGCTGTCGAGGCTCCGCAACTGCGGCGATGAGGGGCGGGGAGATTTCGGCGGGTCGGGGCGGTCGCAGGGAGCGGCGGGGTTGTTCGAGCTGGACACCCCGACGCTGCTCCGGCCCGCCGGAATCTCCTGTCTCTAGCTGCGGACGATCTGCGAGACGCGCTGGTGGCTCATGCTGAGGACGCGGGCAATGTCGGCCATCGGCAACCCGTCCTTGTAGGCGGCGCGGATCGCTTCGTCGCGCTCGGCTCGCAGTTCCTCGGCAGCCACCTCCAGCTCGCGCTCGCGGCGGGCGTAGTCGTCGGCAAAGGCCGCCAGGCGCGTGCGGGCCTCGGGTGCTTGGCGCTTGGGGCGAGGGATTTAGGGATCGTCGGGCGTATTCCTGCTAATCGGTTAGCATGAATGACCGAAGTACCCGGCGGGACGGCAATCAATCAGGAAGGAGGCGCAAGTTGGACGTTCTTGAGGTGCTACTCGCAGTCGGCATAGCTGTCGCCAGCGTGCCTTTCGGGGCAGGCATCGCGGCGCTGGTCGCCCTGGCAGTACTCACGACGCCGCCCGGCGATGAGCCGGTGGTCTACGCCATCGGTGCGGGCGGGATCGTCACGCTTGGCTTGGCGGCACTCACCATCGGCCTCTACTTCCAGCGACGAAACGGGGCGTTGCCCGTAGCGACTGAGGGGAACGGGCTGGCTCGTGAGTGACGAGGGGTTGAAGGAGGCCGGAGCCGCAGCAGATTAGCGGCTCCGGCCAGTCGGCTGAACACCGTCCTGGCGGTGGCCGGCTGGATCACGGCGGTCGTGCCGATGTGGCAGCCGTTCGCGTTGGTGATCGGGGGTGTCCTGGCGAGCCGGGACGACAAGCGAGGCCGCTACATCCTGGGAGTGGCCGTCGCCATGATCATCGTTTACATCTTCGCCTATGTGATCGCGCTTGAGGTCGCCGAGGATCAGGCCCGCTACGACTACTTCGAGTCTTACTGACGCCGACCGAGTTACTCGGCGTTGATTAGCCGAACGGCGCGCGGGCAATCATGACGAGGCCGAAGAAGGCTAGAAGAAACACTGCGGCAGCGGCGAATAGCTGCTCTAGCATTTCAGCGATAGGCACGATCATTTGAGAGCCGAGGGCAAGCAGCACTATGACACCGAGTAGGCGGTTCACTGGAGGCTCACCAGCCCGAACAGGATGGTCAGGACCAGAGCGAACACTGCGAGCAAAAGCGCGATGTTGACCAGGATGATGAGCAGGAACAGGGTGGAGGCACCCAGCAACACGGCCGTCGAGCCGATCAGGCCGATGAGGGCAGCGAGGTCGAGGGCTTGCCATCGCTGCTCAACGTCGAACTGAGCGAGGCTAGCGACCATCGCCAGACACAGCCCAGAGAGACCCGCCGCAGCCTGTCCGTAGGTGCGTAGTAGGTCGGCGAGCGTTGCCGCGAGGCCGGTGCCGGAGAAGACCACACCGCCGTGTTCGATGGACTCTGGCGTCGGTGCAACCGGAGCGAGCAGTCCGCACGCCGCCACGACGAATCCAAGCGAAAGAACCGCCCGCCAATCGGCGGCTCCCGGCCGTACTACCTGCCTGACCGGGACGGCCCGCCCCAAGAAGCCGTCAAGTGCATTGGACTCGTTCATCGCCGCGTTGAGCGTCGCGTGGTGGCCGGGACGGTGCGGGCGAGGAACGACGCTAGGGCGTTAGGAGTGCTGGCGGGGCTTCGCTCGGGCGGCGTCCTCCCGGCCACTGGTGGCAGCGCGATCAGGCGCTCACACATCTCGGCGAATGGGATCGGCTCGGGCAGCTTCACCATGACCAGTCCCATCGGGCCAACTCGACCCAGGCGGCGTACTCACCGGCGGCGTCGGTCACGCCGCCGAGCACGATGGGGTCAAGGTGGCGCAGCTCGTTGATTACCCGGGGTCTATTCGCCGCCACGCCCGTCGCAAAGTCAACCGCGCGACGAACGACCTGAACGCTCAGGCGCTGCCCGCTGACGGTGACCGCCCCCGGTCGTACTACTGGGCGGACGTCGGGCGGTACAAGGTTTGGCAGTTCCTGGCCCTCACGCCAGGTGGCCGGTACCTCATGAGCCAACCAGACCACGTTTGGGCGAACGCCAGCGTCGAGCTGGGCGGTCAAACGTACGTGCTCAGCCTCCGGGACCGGGATGTAGCCGCCGAACTGTCGGGCGGTCGGGTCTTCGATGTAGTTGCAGAAGTACCACGGCCGATTACCCGCGTAGGTGAGTACCGGCTGGCGCGGTACCTCGCTGACGCCGACCACCGGCAAGTCGATGCCGATGCTGGCGGCCGGAGCGAGAAGCTGGCGTTCGACCAGCGGCTCAAGCTCCGTTGAGACAAGGGGCGGTGACGCCTCGAGAACAGTCATTCTGCACTCCTTTAAGGAACGGAACTGTTGGCCCTAAAGACGCTAGCACGTCCCAATTATTCTGTTCCTTTTTATTAAAATTCATTCTAGAAAAAGCGGCATTTGCAGGGCCAAACGCCGTTTCTGGTGCCCCTAAAAAGGAAAAAACCGGGCGAATCTTCTGAGTGTGAAGACTCAGCCCGATCTCGGAATTGCGGGAGCGCTGACCACCGAGGTACCAATTTGCAGGGAAAAGTCGGTGGCCAGCGCGTTCTCAGAGAAGAAGTGGCGGCGCAACAAGTGCTGACTGCGCCGCCCGACCACGGGCAAAGCCGGTGGTCGTCCCCGCTCGGTTTCTGTGCCGAACAGTCCGCAGGAGAATGGTGCCTCGTGCGTCCCGAGCGGGAAGTCTGTTAAAGAAGTTCGCGTACCGATTCGGGCGGGTTGACTGATATCGCTTGGGAGGTCAACGCGGAAGTCGGTACTGCGTACCGTATGTCAGGTATGAAAACCCGTCAATAGGCAGGTATCTAGGATTCGGACCCGTACACATCAGCCGGATATTCGGACGGCTCCGGCTGAATCTCGGACGGGTTGTAGCCGTAGAAGCGAAGGAACGCTTGCCGCAGTCCGCTGGCCTCTCGGTAGCCGACCTCCCGCGCCGTGGCGCGGACAGTGAGATTGTTCTTCTTCCGACTGAGGAGCCGGTGCGCTCGTTCCATCCGCACTCGGAGCAGATAGCCCCGGAAGTCGGTGTCGGCGAGCTCCCGAAGGACGCGCTGAAGCTGGCGGGTCGAGCAACCGACCTCCTCGGAAATATCGACTAGGCCCAGGGCGAACTCCGGGTAGCGCTTGTGGATCGCCTGTTCTGCTTCGGCGAGGAGCGCCTTTCGGCGCCGGTCGGTCCTGCGGCGAGCCATTATTGAATCTTCTCATTCCGTGCCTATTCCTGGCGCGTTTATGTTTGCTTGCTTGCGATAGGTGCTGGCGTTGTAGGCATGACCTACACGCACAGATTTCCGCAATCCGGCTGCTGCTTGCTGGACCCGTTCACTGACTTGAACGACTCTGGAGACAGAGCGTTCATCAACTTGAACAGTGAATAAGCAACAGCGCCAGAACCGTTCCACCCCGAAGCCGACTGCCGACACGTCGCGGCTCAAGGTGTGGGCTGTGCATCGGAAGGAACCCGATTGGGACAAGTACATCGCGGTCTTGATCGCGATGGCCCTGGCCGAACTGGAAGAAGAACGGAAAGGGCGCAAACGTGATTGAGGGGCTGATCCTCCTAGTGTTGATCGGCGGTCTGGTCCTCGCCTCGCGGCTCCTGGCTGGATCGGATGATGCGGCCGTGGCCCGGCTGACCTTCCCCCGGACGGTCACGGCGGATCAGGCAGTTGCGGCGGCGCGGTCACTAGCCGGTCTGCTGCCGCCGTGGTGGCGACTCGATCCGGTTCCTTCCGTGACCCTGGAGGTCCGGGCGACGGCGGAAGGCGTCCATCACGTCCTGGCGATGCCGACGAGTCGCGCCGAGTACGTGATCGGATCACTCCGGGCGGCGATCCCAGGGCTGCGCGTTGACGACGAACCAGCGGAACCTGCTCACAGTCTGACTCTTGCCCGCGAGCTACAGGTCACGCGGGACGGTGAGCTTCGCACCGACACTATCGCCAGCGGCAACGCGGGCATCCTGGCCAGCCTGCAACCGCTCGGCTCGGACGAGCGCGCGGTCCTCCAGTACGTCATTACCCCGACCGCGACGCATCCGCTCGCCAGGGTGGTAGCGCGGTGGATTTCCTCCTGGCGCGGTAACGATCCCGAGCCGGAGCCGGTCGAGCCGCAGTTTGCCGTGGCGATCCGGGCAGCCGTCACCGCGCCCGCCGCGCCGCGCTCGCGCCAACTGATCGCGCGGCTCCTTGGTTCCTTTCATGCCCTGAACGGTCCCGAAGCCCGCCTGGTTCGGCGGCTGCTGCCGAACCGGGCTGTCGCGGCCCGCATCGAGCGCTCGGCTCCCGGCCGTTCGATCATCGGCGCTGATGAACTGGCGGCGGCCTGGGCCGTGCCGGTCGAGGCTCCCGAGCTTCCCGGCCTGACGCTGGCGAACAGCCGCGAGCTACCGCCTGCGGCGAGCGTGCCCCGGCGCGGCCTGGTGTTGGGTGACTCCACCGTGGCCGGGACGAGCCGCCCGGTCGCCGTCACCCAGGCCGAGGCGCGGCGCGGGCTGCACATCTGCGCCCCGACCGGCGCGGGCAAGTCCACCATCCTCACCGGCCTCGCCGTGCAGCTGATGGAGGCGAAGGCCCGCCCCGGCCTGATCGTGATCGACTCAAAGGGCGACCTGATCGCGGACCTGGCTGACCGCATCCCGGCCGAGCGCCGCCGTGACGTGATCGTCTTCGATCCGGCCGACGCCGAGCCGGTCGGCTTCAACCTGATCGGCGGCAGCGGCGAGAGCGATCTGATCGTGGATCACGTCGTTGCCGAGCTTCGCAGCCGCTACGGCGCAGCCGGACTCGGCCCGCGCTCCGAGGACATTCTTCGGGCCTGCCTCACCACCCTGACCGCGAAGGGCGGCTTCACGCTCTGCGAGGTCGAGCCGCTGCTGATGAACCCGGCCTTCCGTCAAAAGCTCGTCGGCGGCTTGGACGAGCCGGTGCTTGAGTCCTTCTGGTCCTGGTACGGCTCGCTGTCCCCGGCCGCCCAGGGCGAGGCGATCGCGCCACTGGCAAACAAGCTCCGCACCTACACCCTGCGCCGCCGCGTCCGCGCCGTGATCGGGCAGGCCGATGGCCTCGACCTGGCCGCCGCCCTGGAAGGCGGAAAGATCGTCCTCGTCAGTCTCGCCAAGGGGCTGATCGGCCAGGACGCTGCCGCTCTGATCGGCGCGGCGATGATCTCCCGGCTCTGGAGCGCTATCCAGGCCCGCGCGGCTCTTGCACCGAAGGACCGCCGCTCCGCGACGGTCATGTGCGACGAGTTCCAAGACCTCGCCGCGCTCTCTCCCGTCTTCGGGGAAGCGGTCGCACAGAGCCGGGGTTACCGGGTGGCCTGGACGCTCGCGCACCAGCACCTCGCGCAGCTTGATCCTCAGATCCGCCAGGCGGTCCTCGCCAACTGCCGGTCCCGCGTCGTCATGCAGACGACCGCCGCAGACGCTTCGACCTTCGCCCGCGAGTTCGCCCCGTACCTCCAAGCAGCCGACCTCCAGGGGCTCGGGCCCTTTGAGGGCTACACGGCTGTCTCCACCGGCTCGGCCGTCGCGCCCCCGACGAGCATCCGCACCCGTCCGGCTCCCGATCCGCTCGGCTCGGCCGAGAAGGTCCGCGCCGCCTCCCGCCAGCGCTACGGCACCCCGGCCGCCGACGTCGATGCCGCGATCCGCAAGCGCACCCAAGGCTCGCGCAGGCCCGCCCCGGTCGGCGAGCGACGGAGGGCGTCGTGATTCGGCTCGGCCTTCATTTCGCGTCTGCGAGGCGCGGGCGCATCGCAAGCCTGGCTGCCGCGCACAGTTCGGATCGCGCAACGACTATCCCACCCCAAACGAGGAGGGATTCGTGACTCGGCGCTATGCCACGAGGAAGCGGATCGCCCACCTCGAGCGGACCCTGACGCCCAGGGAGCGGGCCATCATCGACACCCTGGATCGGCTCCGGGTCGCTACCACCAAGCAGCTTTGCCGCATCCACTTCGCAGACCTCACGCCTCGATCCGCAGCTCGTCAGGCTCCGGCGCTCCTAGCCTCGCTCGCGGCTCGCCAGGTCGTCGTCAAGCTGGAGCGCCAGGTCGGCGGTGTCCGCGCTGGCTCCAGGGCGGCGGTCTGGTCCCTGGACACGGCAGGCCAACGGCTTGCTTCATCCTGCGGGCCTGCCGGCGGCCATCATCGGCGGCGTCCCTGGACCCCCTCGCTCTCCTTCCTCGCGCACCGTCTCGCCGTCTCCGAGGTCTTCGCGAGTGTCGCGGAGCGTGAGCAGGCCGGAGCGGTGGAGGTCCTCGACTTCGACGCCGAGCCGCTGTCCTGGCGGCGCTTCACCAGCGCCCACGGCGGCACCGCCTACCTCAAGCCCGATGCGTTCGTCCGGCTCGGTGTCGGTGAGGTCGAACGTGCCGCCTTCGTCGAGATCGACCGGGCCACGGAGTCTCGTTCCACGCTCGCGGTGAAGCTCCGCGCCTACCGCCAGTATTGGGAGACGGGCCGCGAGCAGGAGCGCCGGGGCTACTTCCCGCGCGTCGTCTTCACTGTCCCGACCGAGGAGCGAAAGGCGGTGCTGGTTGACCTGTTCGGAAACCAGCCGACGGAGACGTGGCCACTGTGGCAAGTCGTCTTGGCCGACGACCTCACCAAGGTACTGATCGGGGGCAAGCCGTGAAGGTGCTGCCACGCAACACGATCATCACCGGCGACGCTCGGCGGGCGCTGGCGGACCTACTGCCCGAGTCGGTGGACACCTGCGTCACCAGCCCGCCCTACGTCGCGGCCCTCCGCGACTACGGCCGCGCCGGTCAACTCGGCCAGGAGCCGACGGTGGCCGAGTACGTCGAGAACCTGCGGGTGATCCTCCGGCATGTCCGGCGGCTCTTGAAACCGACCGGCTCGCTCTGGCTGAACCTGGGCGATGCTCACTCCCGCCATCCCCGCCAGGGAGCGTCCGCCAAGGGTCTGCTGCTCGCCCCGCAGCGGGTCGCGCTCGCGCTTGCCGAGGACGGCTGGATCGTCCGCAACGTGGTGATCTGGCACAAGACGAATCCGATGCCGCAGAGCGCGCGGGATCGCCTCAGCCCGACACACGAAACGGTCATCTTCGCGACGAAAGAGCCGCATTACTTCTTCGACCTCGACGCGATCCGCAGCCCGCACCGCTCGGTCCAGCGGATCGGCCACGCCTCCCCGGCCAGCCTCGGCCGCCTCTACCAGGGCCATAACGACGGGCTGGGAAAGCTCCGCGCAACCGGTCGGGTCGGCAATCCGCGCGGGAAGAACCCCGGCGACGTTTGGGCGATGGCCACCGCCGTCGACCGACTCGGCCATCAGGCCACCTTCCCCGAGCGCCTGATCGAGCGGCCGATCCTCGCGGCCTGCCCGGAGCGGATCTGCGTGGAATGTGATCGCGCCTGGACCCGGCCGACACGGATCGTCCGCCGCCGCACCAGCGAGGGCGTGATCCAGGTCCGCCGGGTTGGCGAGCTTTGCCGCTGCGATTGCTTCGCCCCAAGCCGTCCCGGCGTCGTCCTCGATCCCTTCTTCGGCACGGGCACGGTCGGGCTGGTCGCGGCGCGGCACCGCCGCGACTTCCTCGGCATCGAACTGAACCCCACCTTCACCCGTCTCGCCAAGCGGCGGCTGCGGAGGTCGGGATGCGGACCTTGAAAAGCAGGCGGCGGATGGCTCCACGGCGGGCGGAAGGGAGTGCACACCTTTCTGCTCGCCGCCACAGCCATTCACTACCCAAAGGAGGTTCCGGGGCATGAGCCACAAGAGCAAAGCCCAGGAAATCTACGAGCGCGTTGAGGCGGTCGTGAAAGAGAAGGGCATCACCAAGAAGGAGGCCCAGGAGATCGTCGGCAAAGAGTTCGGCATGAAGCCGAGCTCGATCCGCGGGGCGGAATACCAAGCCCGGAAGGAACTCGGTCTGACGCGGACCCGCGTTCAGGAGACGACGCCAGATAACGCGGTGGCCTCAGCCATCGCCACGCTGGAGAAAGCTCGCGACGCCATCGACGACGAGGTAGACGCCGCGAAGGATCGAGCGGACGAGGCAGGGCGGGAGTACAAGGCGCTGAAAGACAGCGCCGCAGACCGCAAGGCCGAAATCGAAACCAAGATCGAGGCCCTCAAGGCGTAGTAATGCGGGCGACCTGGACACACCTATTCACTGTTCAGGTCGCCCCGCTTTTTACTGGTTGGCTCCTTGCCACCTCCTCAAATCAGCGAGACAATGTTCATTGATGTGAACGGATCAGAGAATGTCATCACCCAATCATCAGTTAGGTAAGTTCATCAAGAGGCACCGTGAAGCGCTCGGGCTGTCGATGTATCAGCTCGCACAGGAAATCGGCGTTAACCGTTCCAGTCTCCACTATTGGGAGCAAGGCCAGTACGAGCCGGAACCGCAGACCCTTGAAGCGCTCGCGCGTGGTTTGAAAGTCAGTTACGAAGACCTGTTCGCGCTGAGCGGCTATTCCAACCCTGAACAGCTACCCGACCCGGAGCCGTACCTACGGGCGAAGTATCCGGGCATCTCGCAGCGCAAGCTCAAGGAGGCCAAGCAGCTGCTCGATGAGATTGACCAGCGGTACGGGGACGACTCCTCAAGGAAGGAACGGCGGCGATGAGGAGCCCGGTTGCCGAGGTTCGCTTGCTCTGCCCGAACCGGGCGCTTGCCCCGTGGGAGGCGCGATCCATCGCGGAGCGCCAGGCGCACCGCCTCCTGGCGCTGCTGCGAATCACGGAGCCGCCGTTTCCGGTGGAAGCGGTCGCTGCGCTGCCGCGCGTCGGGGTCCACTACCTCCCGGCTCGCCACCTTTCCGGCGCGATCAGTTGGCGGCGTGGCAAGTGGCGAATCCTGGTTAACAGCAACGACAGCCGAGGGCGGCAAGCATTCTCGCTCGGCCACGAACTCAAGCACCTGATCGACCACCCGATGCGGAGGACGATCTACAGGGACTCGCGGTTCAGCACGGCGGAAGTCGCCGCCGAGCAGGCAGCGGACTACTTCGCCGCTTGCCTGATGATGCCCCGCGCCTGGCTCAAGCGCTGTTTCTACGATGAGGGCTTCCGCGATCCCCAAGTCCTCGCCCGCCGCTTTCGGGTCAGCGCCCCCGCGATGCGTTACCGCTTCGACCAGCTTGGGCTCCTAGAGCCGGAGGCGGTTCGGTGAGGCAGTCGAAAAAGCAGGCTTTCGCCCTGCTGCGCGTTTCCTCGTCGGGACAGACGCGCCGCGCCGGGGCTGAGGAGGGCTATTCGATTGAGATGCAGCGTGACGCCTGCCTTCGCAAGGCCGAAAGCCTCAACGCGGCCGTGGTCAAGGAGTGGATCGCACCGGCTGAGTCGGCCAGTCGCGGTGTCTACAAGACGCTGCGGGAAATGATCGCGGCCCTCAAGCTGCGCAGCGACATTGACTACGTGATCGTCTACAAACTCGACCGCTTCGCCCGCGACGAGTTGACCGGCTTTGCCGCCCACGCCGAAATCCGAGATGCCGGCACGGACTGGTTTCGGCGACCGAGAACATCGACGACTCACCGCAGGGAATGCTCCTGCACACGGTCCTCACCGGGATCAATGCCTACTACTCCCGCGACCTGGCGATCAAGATCACCGACGGCCGCGTTACGAAGGCCAAACTTGGCGGCACTCCCGGCCGCGCTCCCCTCGGCTATCTCAACAAGAAGAAATGGGACGGGGCGAATGACATTCGCTACGTCGAGATAGACGAGGAACGCGCTCCTCTCGTTCATTGGGCATTCCAGGCATATGCAACCGCCGATTGGCCGCTCAAAGCTCTGGCAGACGAGCTATACCGTCGCGGTCTTCGTTCCCGCCCGACGCCGAAGCGGTCCGCCGGGAAGGTTCCGGTCTCTGCGCTTCACCAGATGCTGAGGAATCCCTATTACGTCGGCGTCGTTGAGTTCAGGGGCGTTAGATACGAGGGCAAACACCGACGTTCATCCCGCAGGAACTGTTCGACAAGGTGCAGCAGGTTCTAAGCGCCCAACAGCTAGCTGGCGATCGGTCCCGGAAGAACCACGGCCACTACCTCGTCGGCACCGTCTATTGCGGCCAATGCGGGAAGCGGCTCATGTATACGAAGTGCACCGGCCGCCACGGTCGCAAGTTCGACTACCTCGTTTGCACGGGGCGGCGTAGGGAGAAGTCATGCGACCTTCCGTATCTCCCGGTGGAGCGAGTCGAGGACTTCGTGACCACCTACTACGAAACCCATATCACGGTCGATGCCGAGCGCGTCGCAGCCTTGGAGCCGAAGCTAATCGAGCAGTACCGGCGGGTCGCGGTATCGCGGCAGGACGACGTTGAGCGCCAGCAACACAAGGTTGACGCGATCCGGGCCAAGCGCCAGCAACTGGTTGATAGCCACCTTGCCAACCCCAGGGCGGTGCCGCTCGACGTGCTGGAGGTCAAGCAAGCCGACCTGGATGAGCAACTCAAAGCAACCGAAGCGGAGCTTGGGCGCGCCGCTGGCGATGTTGAGGAAGCAGAGAAAGGCATCGTCCGAGTGAAGCTGCTGCTCTCAAGGTCGTCTGCCACCTATCGGAAAGCAACGCCGCTGTTCCGCCGCCAGATCAACCAGGCGTTCTTCGCCAAAGTCTTTGTCGGCCTAGAGGGAGTCACCGGGTCCCAGCCGACGGATGAACTGGCGATGGTCCTCAGGGAGGACCTAGCGGCGCGGCTTCAAGAACTGTCGGGTCGCCCTCGTCTTCATTTTGGCCGGGGTTCGACCGAGAGCCTTCTAGTGGAAGATCAAGCGCCGCTGGCTGGATCGACCGGTTCCGAAGATTCGAGAGTCAATTCGGGCGGCAGACGATCGCTCACCGGTGGATCGCGGCCTTGATCTCTGGGCGATACCCGATGTTTCCGACGGCCTTCCCGCGGCAATTGGCATCGCGATTGCCGCGGTGGTCCTCATCTTCGTCTTCCTGCCGTTGATAGGCATCGTGCTGGAGCTCGCGATCCTGATCGTTCTTCTCTGCTCGGGAATCGTCGGGAAAGTGTTCCTGCGCAGACCGTGGGTCATCGAGGTGGTCAACCTCAATGAGCCAGAGCGCTCGACCCTCTTCGCGGTCGGTGGCTGGCAGCAATCGCAACACGCAATGGAGGCGCTGGCGCAGAGGATTCCAGTCTCCGGAGTGCCACAGGGACCCGCCGAAGGCACCCCCCTTGCGCTCGAAATCCCGGCATAGCGGGGGGCCTCTTTGCCCAAGCAGTGCGCCATGCTTCCCAAAGGAGGTGCGTGGTGCGATGCCCTTCAGCTTCGCCAGCGACGTGGCGATCAGAATCGCGATGCTCGCCCGAGAGAAACACTACGTGGGAGCAGGCGGAGGGGTCCGACGAGACCGCGTCCACCTCTATCCGCGCGGCGCGGGTTCGAATCCCGCCGGGGCACTCGAAATGCGAGCCCGGTGAAGGCTAAGTCCTATTCGCAGGGAAGCTCGAAGTGAAGCTGCGTGCTGATCGAGCAGACTGGCTTCTCGCCGCTCTTCGCCAGCCGTTCCGTGCTCCTTGTCTGCACCTCATAGGTCTCTTCGTACGCCCGGCGGTGCACCTCATACATTTCCTGCCAGCCCTCCTCGTCGAGCGACATCGGAATCCGCGTTATATGGAAGTCGGTCCGCCGTTCGATCGTGCCGTTCTCGAACCCCTTTCGAAAATCCGCCAAGATCTTCTGAGCCGTATGCCCGTTGAAGACACGCCGCGCCAATAGCGGCATCTCATCCATTTCTTCGAGGTCTACCACGGGGCGCATCACCGCTCGATAGAAGTGCTCCACGGCTCCCCGGCGGGGCCGGGTGGACACCTGTTCCGCGCAGCCGTACTTGACGAGTTGCTTGACGTGGTGACTGATGTCGCCGACCGGCGCGGGAAGCTCCCTCGACATCTCGACCGGGCTCGCTTTCCCGTGATCAATGAGAAAGTCGAGGATCTGCGCCCGCAATCTGTGGGACAGGGCCCTATGCAGGTCCTGCCGTGAATCCCGTACCTGCTGCTTCTGCTCTCGCGTGACTTTCATGGCCTTCTCGGACTTCCTCCAGGGTGGTTGAGCAGTTGATCGTATTTCGTCCAACCACATTTTTCCAGCAAAAGTCGCGCCTCTTGCTTGACCAGCGTTGAATGGTGAAACCGATTCCACCATTCGTGGGTCCTACGCCGCGGCACCTCTAAACGAGCAGAAAGGAGGGCGCCATGACGATCTCCAGCGTGGAGGCCAGCATTCCGGCGCACCTGATCACCAAGAGCACCTGAGCGACTCGTAGGCCGGTCGGACCCAAGCAGAGCGGGCTCCGGCCGGCCACTTCTTGTTGTGCGGCGACCTCAGGTGGACGACGCGCGAGGCGCTCAGTGCCGGAAGTGGCGGTGCTTGGTGAAGACCATCGTCACCGCGGCGGCGTCGCAGGCCTCGATCACCTCGGCGTCGCGTTTGGAGCCGCCCGGTTGGATCACCGAGGTGGCACCGGCCTCGATCGCGGCCTGGGGGCCGTCGGCGAAGGGGAAGAAGGCGTCGGAGGCGACGGCGGAGTCGCCCAGCAGGGCGTCGGCGGCGGAGCCGTGCACGTCGCGGCACTTCTGCACCGCGAGGCGGACCGAGTCGACCCGGCTCATCTGGCCGGCGCCGATGCCGATCGTGGCGCCGCCTTTGGCGATCACGATCGCGTTGGAGCGGACGTGGCGGACCACCGTCCAGGCGAAGAGCATGTCCTGCCACTGCGCCTCGCTCGGCTCGGTGCCAGTGACCACCTCCATCGTCTCGCGCGGCTCGGGGTCGCCGTCGCGGTCCTGGATCAGCACGCCGCCGCTGACCCGTTTCATGTCGCGCTCGGTCGGGTCGGGCTGGCGCCGCTCCTCGTCGCAGAGGATCCGAATCGCCTCCTTGCGCTGCAGCACCTCCAGGGCGCCGTCCTCGAAGCCGGGCGCGATCAGCACCTCGACGAAGTTCTCGTGCAGCGCCTCGGCCAGCGGCACGTCGATCGGCCGGTTGAGGGCGATGACGCCGCCGAAGGCCGAGACCGGGTCGCAGGCCAGCGCGCTTTCGTATGCGGCGAGGGCGTTCTCGCCGAGCGCCACCCCGCAGGGGTTGTTGTGCTTGACGATCGTGCAGGCCGGCTGCTCGAAGTCGCCGGTGAGGCGCCGCGCCGCGTCGAGGTCGAGCACGTTGTTGAAGGAGAGCGCGCGGCCGTGCAGCTTGGCGACGCCGGCGAGGATGTGGCTGCGCAGGCCGGCTTCGGAGTAGAGCGCGGCGCGTTGGTGCGGGTTCTCCCCGTAGGCGAGGTCGAGCTCCTTCTCGTAGGCGACGGTCAGGTGCTCGGGGTACTCCTCGTACTCGGTCGAGAACCAGCGGCTGATCGCGGCGTCGTAGCGGGCCGTCTGCGCGAACGCCTCGTTGGCGAGCCAGTGGCTGGTCGAAGCGGAGATCTTGCCGCCCGACTCCTCCAGCTCGGCGCAGACGGCGTCGTAGGACTCGGGCTTGACGACGACGGCGACCCCGCGGTGGTTCTTGGCGGCGGCGCGGATCATCGTCGGCCCGCCGATGTCGATGTTCTCGATCGCCACCTGCTCGTCGACCTCGTGGCCGGCCACGGTCTCCTCGAAGGGGTAGAGGTTGACGCAGACCAGGTCGATCGGCTCGATGCCCTCGCGCTCCAGGGTCGCCACGTGCTCGGGGTCGTCGCGCCGCGCCAGCAGGGCGGCGTGCAGCCGCGGATGCAGCGTCTTCACGCGACCACCGAGGATCTCCTCCTGGCCGGTGAACTCGGAGACGTCGGTCACCTCGACGCCGGCCTGGCGCAGCGCCGCGGCGGTGCCGCCGGTGGAGAGGATCTCCACCCCCATCCCCGCCAGCGTCTTGCCGAACTCGGCGACGCTGGTCTTGTCGGAGACAGAGAGCAGGGCCCGGCGCACCCGGATCGCTCCGTCGCCGACGGTCTCGATCTGGGTGTCTGCGGGCGCCTCACTCATCGACGACGACGGTCCTCGGACTGTCTGCGTCGATCCTAATGCGGCCCTGCGCGATCATGCGGATCGCCTCGGGGTACAGCTCGTGCTCGGTGGCGTGGATAGCTTCCTCCAGCCGCGCCCGATCGCGGTCGGCCGGAACCGGCACCTCGCACTGGGCGATCGTGGGGCCGGTGTCGACCCCCTCGTCGACGAAGTGGACCGTGACCCCGGTGGTGTCGACGCCGGCCTCGAGCGCCTGCCCGATCGCATCGAGTCCGGGGAAGGCGGGCAGCAGCGCCGGGTGGACGTTGACGATGCGGTTGCGAAAGCGGGCGACGAAGTCCTCGCTCAGCAGCTGCATGTAGCCGGCGAGGGCGACGAGGTCCGCTTCGCGGGCCTCGATCCAATCGCCGATCGCGTCGTCGCGCCGCGCCCGGTCGGAGTACTCGCCGCGAGGGAAGACGGCGGTCTCGATCCCGACAGCCCGAGCGCGCTCCAGCGCCCGCGCCTCCGGCCGGTCGGAGCCGACGCCGACCACCTCGATTCCCTCGCGCCCGTGCAGGGTGTCGAGGATCGCCTGCAGGTTGGTCCCGCTCCCCGAGGCCAGAACCACCAACTTGAAAACGTCAGCCACGGCTGCATCTTTACGCAGCAGTAACGCATCCGAGGTTGACCACACCAGAGGGGGGTCGAAGTCGGATGCGCCGATCGTCGCCCACCTACACTCGCCGTCATGTCACTCCTTGAGTTGCTCGGCGTCGAGACCCCGGTCGTCCAGGCGGGGATGGGCGGCGGGCTCAGCCGCCACGAGCTGGCCGCGGCGGTCTCCGAGGCCGGTGGGCTGGGAACGATCGCGGTCAACGGCGCGGCCGCGATCCGGCGTGAGCTGGCCGCCGCGCGGTCCCTGACCGAGCGGCCGCTGGCCGTCAACCTGCTGCTCCCCTTCGCCTGGCGCGACTGGTTCGAGGCAGCGGCCGAGGCCGACGTGGTGGTGACCTTCTGGGGCGCGCCGAGGCGACTGGTCGGCACGACCTGGCTGCACCAGTGCGGCTCCGTCGAGGAGGCGAGGGCCGCCTACGCCGCGGGCGCCGACGGGGCGATCCTGCAGGGCGTGGAGGCCGGCGGACATGTGCGCGGCAGTCTGCCCGCCCTCGCACTGCTTGAGCGCGCCCGGACGGAGCTGCCGGCCGACTACACGCTGCTCCTCGCTGGCGGAATCGCCGAGCGCGCTGACGTGCGGCAGGCGCTCGAAGCGGGGGCGACCGCGGCGGTCGCCGGCACCCGCTTCCTGCTCAGCGACGAGAGCCGCGCCCACCCCGAGTACAAGCAGCGCCTGCTGCGCGCGCAGGAAACGATGCTCACCGACCTCTTCGGCTTCGGCTGGCCGGCACCGCACCGGGTCGCCCCCAACGCCGCAACCGAGCGGTGGCCGACGACCCCGCGCCTGAACCGGGCCCTGAACCGCCTCTCCGCCCCGACGGCACGGCTCTCGCCGCCGTCCCTTCAGCGGCGGCTGGTCCAGCGGCAGCGCCCTGGCGGCCGCCTGCTAACCCCCCAGGGCGCGACTGACGACGGTCCCGCCGAACTGCTCGACGGTGGTCCCCTCTACGCGGGAGAGACGGTGAAGCGAATCGGCGATATCCGGCCAGCCGCCGAGATCGTCGCCGAGTTGACCCCTTAGCCGCCGGCGGGCACGACGGCAATCTCCTCGAGTGCGAACTTGCCGTTCGCCTCCTCGGGATCGCCGAGCGGGTAGCGGCCGGTGAAGCAGGCGTCGCAGTGGTCCTCGGGCGGGGTGCCGACCGCCTCGTAGACGCCCTCCATCGAGAGATAGGCGAGCGAGTCGGCGCCGAGCTCGTCGGCTACCTCCTCGATCGTCCGCTCGTGGGCGATCATCTCCTCGCGGCTCGACATGTCGACGCCGTAGTGGCAGGGGTGGCGGATCGGCGGCGCCGAGATCCGCAGATGCACCTCGCTGGCGCCGGCCTCGCGCAGCATGCCGACGATCTGGCGGGTCGTGTTGCCGCGCACGATCGAGTCGTCGACGACGACGATCCGCCTGCCGGCGACGATCTCCGGCAGCGGGTTGAACTTCAGCCGCAGCCCGTGCTTGCGCAGCTCCTGGCCGGGCTGGATGAAGGTGCGGGCGACGTAGCGGTTCTTGATCAGGCCGTCGTCGCGCGGCAGCCCCGAGGCGCGGGCGAACCCGGCCGCGGCCGGGTTGCCGGAGTCGGGCACCGAGATCACCAGGTCGGCCTCGACCGGCGCCTCGCGCCAGAGGATCTCCCCCATGCGCCCGCGCACCTGCTGCAGCACCTTGCCCTCGAGGCGGCTGTCGGGACGGGAGAAGTAGATGTGCTCGAAGACGCAGTGTGCGGGCCGGCCGGCCTTCACCACCTGCCGCGTCTCCAGGCCGCGCTCGGTCAGTGAGACCATCTCCCCCGGCCGCACCTCGCGCAGCAGCTTGGCGCCGATGATGTCGAAGGCACAGCTCTCGGAGGCGACGACGAAGCGGTCCTCGAGCCGCCCCAGCGAAAGCGGCCGCACCCCGTGCGGGTCGCGGAAGGCCACGATCGCGTGCTTTGTCATCGCCACCGTCGAGTAGGCGCCCTCCAGCTTCGGCATCACCTCGGCGACCACGTCCTCGATGAAGCGCCCTTCGCTGGCCGAGAGCAGCGCCGCGATGATCTCCGAGTCGGAAGTGCCGCGGAAGGAGATGCCGCGCTCCTTCAGCTCGTTCCAGAGCTCGACCGCGTTGGTCAGGTTGCCGTTGTGGGCGAGGGCCAGCTCGCGCCCATCGTCGCGCCAGACCGGCTGCGCGTTCTCCCATGAGCCGCCGCCGGTGGTCGAGTAGCGGACGTGGCCGATCGCCATGTCGCCCTCCAGCGCCCGCAGCTTCTCCTCGTCGAAGACCTGGGAGACGAGCCCCGCGTCGCGCATGGTGGTTATGTGACCGCCCTCGCAGGTGGCGATCCCGGCCGACTCCTGGCCGCGGTGCTGCAGCGCGTAAAGACCGAAGTAGGCGAGGCGCGCGACGTCATGGCCGGGCGCGTATACGCCGAAGACCCCGCATTCCTCGCGCGGGCCGTCGCGATCTATCTGCCCCTGGGCCGGAGTCAAGGCGCGTGCTTCCTCGGTTTCGAAGGACGAGACGCGCAGGCAGTCTGCCTACCCCCGCAGAGTACTAGGCAGCCCCGTCGTGCAGCGCCTCAGCGAGCGGCTATCGGGATTCGTCACACACGCTCGGGAGCCACCGGCTCCCCGCCGCTTCGAGCCAGGCTCTCGCCGCTCTCGGGATCGAAGAGGTGGAGCTTCGAGGTGTCCGCCCAGAGCTTTGCGGTGTCGCGGCGTTTGATCCTGCTGGCGGGGTCGAGGCGGGCGACCATTCGCTGTTCGCCCTCGCGGACATCGGTGACGCCGGTCTCCTTGAGGCTGTCGGCAACGGCGTCGGCGAGCTGGTCGGACTCGATCCCTTCGGCCTGCACGTGGAAGTAGGCGAAGAGATCGGAGCCGAGCGACTCGACCAGGTCGATCTGGGCCTCGAAGACGACCCCCCGCTCCTCGCCGAGGTCGCCGACCAGCGCCGCGTCCTCGAAGCGCTCAGGACGCAGGCCGGCGATAACCGAGCCGTCACGTCCGCGCGCTCCCTCGTCCAGCTCCGCCTCGCCGATCGGCAGCTTCACCTTCCCGTCCTCGATCTCGGCCGGCATGAAGTTCATCGCCGGTGAGCCGATGAAGCCGGCAACGAAGAGGTTGCGCGGCCCTTCGTACAGCTCGGCCGGGGCGCCGACCTGCTGCAGGATCCCGGCCCGCATCACCGCCACCCGGTCGCCGAGCGTCATCGCCTCGGTCTGGTCGTGGGTGACGTAGACGGTGGTCGTCTCCAGCCGCGATTGCAGCTTCGCCACCTCGGTCCGCATCTGCACCCGCAACTTGGCGTCCAGATTCGAGAGCGGCTCGTCCATCAGGAAGGCCTTCGGGTCGCGGACGATCGCCCGCCCCATCGCCACCCGCTGGCGCTGGCCGCCGGAGAGGTTGGCGGGGCGACGGTCGAGGTGCTGGGTGAGGTCGAGCGTCTGCGCCGCCCCCTCGACTTTGCGGTCGATCTCGGCCCCGTCGACGCCGGCCAGCTTCAGCGCGAAGCCCATGTTCTCGCGCACGGTCATGTGGGGGTAGAGGGCGTAGTTCTGGAAGACCATCGCGATGTCGCGGTCCTTCGGCGGCCGCTCGTTGACAACCTCGCCACCGATCTTCACCTCGCCCTCGGTGATGTCCTCGAGCCCGGCAATCATCCGCAGCGCGGTCGACTTGCCGCAGCCCGACGGCCCGACCAGGATCATGAACTCGCCGTCGCCGACCTCGAGGTCCATCTCCTTGACGGCCTCCGTCCCGTCGGCGAAGACCTTGCTGATGCCATCGAGGGTTATCTCTGCCATGGCGGCACCACTCTCGATGTCAAGACCTCCTCCTTCCCACGTCGCGCCTTCAAGCTACGCCCAGAAAGAGCGCGAACGTGCACCGAGGGTGATGCCCGGATCGGGCGACGTTTAAACAGCGGGGCGGCGCCGGGTACCCGGGCAACAGCACAGGGCAAAGCCAACTGAGGAGGAGACCGTGTTGATCGCCGCCGTCATCGGGATATGCGTACTGCTGTTGGTGCTGGGGTTCCTGCTGCCGCGGCTCTCGAATCACGCTCGGCGGGGCACCGACAAAGGCTTCTCGGTAGGCCAGCGCGCCGGCGGCAAGGCGCCGGGCCCGCTCGGCCGCCTCTTCAGCAAGTCGTTCGGCAAATCTCGCAGCGCCGCCGACAAGAGCCACTCGACCGGCCAGCGCGTGCGCTCGAAGATGCCGTTCTAGCAGCTGGCGTCGAGGCGCTCGCCGAGCGAGCGCCAGGCGGCGCCGAGCTGATCGATGGCGGTGGCAATAGGCGACTCGCCAGCCGAAAGTTCGAATCTCTTCTCCCCGACCTCGCCGATGACGATGACGTCGACGTCTCGCACCGCTTCGAGCGCGGCGCGCTCGCCGCTGACGAGGAAGCCGCCGGGACCCTCGCCGAACAGCGCCTCCTCCGGCGAGAGACCGCGCCCGAGCAGGGGGGCGAGGTCGACGCGGCAGCCGCGGCCGGCGCCGATCGCCGACTCGGCCAGGGCGACAGCGAGGCCGCCGTCGCTGACGTCGTGGACGGAGGAAAGCCTGCCGGCGCGAACCGCCTCGCGGACCGCGTCGCAGGCGGCGGCGACCGCGGCGACGTCGGGCTCGGGCAGGCCCGGCCCCAGCTCGCCGCGCAGCTTCGCCAGCTCCGAGCCGGCCAGCGAGGGCCTGAAGGGGCCAACCAGGGCGATCGCGTCGGCCTCGCGGGCGAAGGCGCTTGGCGCCGCAACACCGGGATCGGGCAGCTCGCCGACCATGCCGACGACCGGGGTCGGGTAGATCGGCCCTTCCGGTCCCTCGTTGTAGAGGGAGACGTTGCCGCCGACCACAGGGACGCCGAGCGCCTCGCAGGCGTCGGCGAGACCGCTGACGGCGCGGTCGAGCTGCCAGGCGGGTGTCGGCTTCTCGGGGTTGCCGAAGTTGAGGCAGTTGGTGAGGCCGAGCGGCTCGGCGCCGACGCAGGCGAGGTTCTGGGCGCACTCCAGCACCGCCTCCACCGTGCCGGCGTAGGGATCGCAGGCGACCCGCCGGCCGTTGCCGTCGATCGAGACGGCGATCGCGTTGCCGGCCTCGGGGAGCGCCAGGACCGCGGCATCGGCGGACTCCGGCCGCCGCGCCGTGCGCGAGCCGACGATTGAGTCGTACTGCTCGAAGGCCCAGCGCTTGGAGGCGACGCTGGGTGAGGCGAGGAGGGCGAGCAGCGTCTCCTCGGCCGAGGCGCCCGAGTCGAGGGTGGAGCGGTTGCCGTAGATCCACCCTTCCGGCTCGGCCGGCTCGAGGTCATACAGCGGGCAGCCGTCGACCAGCGCCTCGACCGGCATCTCGCCGACGACCTCTTCCTCGCGCAGGATCCGGATCAGGCCGCTGTCGGTGACGACGCCGATCTCGGCCGAGCCGGTCTGCCATTTCTCACAGACGGCGAGCACCTCGGCCACCTTGGTCGGCTCGACAACGGCCAGCATCCGCTCCTGCGACTCGGAGACCATGATCTCGAAGGGCTCCATGTCGGCCTCGCGCAGCGGCACCCGCGCCACGTCGAGGTCGATGCCGACGCCGCCGGCTGAGGCCATCTCGCCGGCCGAGGAGGTCAGCCCGGCGGCGCCGAGGTCCTGCAGCGAGACCAGCAGCCCCTTGCCGAGCAGCTCCAGGCAGCACTCGAGCAGCTTCGACTCCTCGAAGGGGTCGCCGATCTGCACGGTCGGGCGCTTCGCCTCGTCGCCCTCGCCAAGCTCGGCCGAAGCCAGGACCGAGGCGCCGCCGATCCCGTCGCGCCCGGTCGAGGCCCCCATCAGGACGACCGCGTTGCCGACGCCCGCGGCGGCCGCGCGCACCATCTCCTCGGTCCGCGCCAACCCGACGCACATCGCGTTGACGAGGCAGTTGTGCTCGTAGGCCGCCTCGAAGTAGATCTCGCCGCCGACCGTCGGCACGCCGATCGAGTTGCCGTAGTGGCCGATCCCGCGCACGGCGCCGTCGAGCAGGTAGCGCGAGCGCTCCGAGTCGAGCTCGCCGAAGCGCAGCGAGTCGAGGATCGCGATCGGGCGGGCGCCGAGCGCGAAGACGTCGCGGAGGATGCCGCCGACCCCGGTCGCGGCGCCCTCGAACGGTTCTACCGCGCTGGGGTGGTTGTGCGACTCGACCTTGAAGGCGACCGCGTGGCCGTTGCCGACGTCGACCGCGCCGGCGTTCTCACCCGGCCCCATCACCACCCGCTCGCCCTCGGTCGGCAGCCGCCGCAGCAGCTTGCGCGAGTGCTTGTAGGCGCAGTGCTCGGACCAGAGCAGGCTGAACATCGCCAGCTCGACGTCGTTCGGCTCGCGGCCCAGCTTCTCGCAGATCAGCTCGAACTCGTCGTCGGTCAGCCCCAGCTCGCGGTGCTTGGCGACCTCCACCGTCACGCCGCCACCGCCGCCACTCGCTCGAAGACCCTGAGGCCGTCGGTCGATCCCGTCATCTCGTCGACCGCGTGCTCGGGGTGCGGCATCAGCCCGAGCACGTTGCCGGCCTCGTTGGTGACGCCGGCGATGTCGCGCGCCGAACCGTTCGGGTTCTCGCCCGGCGCGTAGCGATAGGCCACCTGGCCGCCGGCCTCGATCGCGTCCAGCATCTCCTCCGGCGCCCAGTAGCGCCCTTCGCCGTGCTTGGCCGGAATCGACAGCCGCCCTCCCTGCCGATGGGCCGATTCCGGCGCTCCGGGCGCCGTTTTCGGCCCATCGGCCACCAGCTCGACTTGGCGGCAGACGAAGCGCAGGCTCTCGTTGCGCAGCAGCGCACCCGGTAGCAGGCCGGCTTCGCAGAGGACCTGGAAGCCGTTGCAGATGCCCAGCACCGGGCGGCCGGCGGCGGCCAGCTCGGCGACCGCCTCCATCGCCGGCGAGAAGCGGGCGATGGCGCCGGCGCGGAGGTAATCGCCATAGGAGAAGCCGCCGGGAACGACGATCGCGTCGAAGCGGTCGAGGTCGCGCTCCTCATGCCAGACCAGCTCCGCCTCCCCGACCAGCGCGCAGGCGTTGAGCGCGTCCCGCTCGTCGCAGGAGCCGGGGAACTGGAGCACTCCCCAGCGCATCAGGCGCCGTCGACGCTCTCTATCTCAAAGTCCTCGATCAGGGGGTTGGCGAGCAGCTTCTCGCAGAGCTCCGGCAGCCGCGCCGGGTCGTCGGCCTCGAGCTCGACCATCCGCCCGACGCGGACCTGCTCGATCCCCTCGAAGCCGAGCGCCGGCAACGCCCGCTCGACCGCCTTGCCCTGGGGGTCGAGGATGCCCTCCTTGGGACGAATCAGGACCCGGGCCTTGGCCACTAGAAGCTGCGCTCCGCGAGCCGCTCGTAGGCCTCGACGTACTTGGCTCGCGTCTGCTCGACCACGTCGGGCGGCAGCTCCGGCGCCGGCGGCTTGTGGTCCCAACCCTCGTCGTCGGCCCAGTCGCGCACGAACTGCTTGTCGAAGGAGGGCTGCGTGTGGCCGGGCTCGTAGCGGTCGGCCGGCCAGAAGCGCGAGGAGTCGGGCGTCAGCACCTCGTCGGCGAGGACGATCTCGGCGCCGGCGTGGCGGCCGAACTCGAACTTGGTGTCGGCGAGGATGATCCCGCGCTCGGCCGCGTGCTCGGCGCCGCGCGTGTAGACCTCGATCGAGATCCGCCGCAGCTCCTCCATCAGCGCGCGGTCGCCGACGATCTCCGCCGCGCGGTCGAAGTCGACGTTCTCGTCGTGGTCGCCGATCTCGGCCTTGGTCGCCGGCGTGAAGATCGGCTCGCGGCAGCTTGTCGGACTCCAGCAGGCCCGCTCGGCAGCTCGATCCCGCAGACGGCGCCGCCCGCCTTGTATTCCTTCCAGCCCGAGCCCGAGAGGTAGCCGCGGACGACGCACTCGACCGGGTACATCTCCAGCCGCCGCACCCGCATCGCCCGTTCGGCGACCTCCTCCGGCACGTCGTCGGAGACGAAGTGGTTGGGGACGATGTCGCCGGTCAGCTCGAACCAGAATTCGGAGATCCGGTTCAGCACCTTGCCCTTGTCGGGGATCGGCGTCGGCATCACCACGTCGTAGATCGAGATCCGGTCGGAGGCGACCATCAGCAGGTCGTCCTCCCACTCGTAGATCTCGCGCACCTTCCCGGAGGAGTGGAGCTTGAGATCTGCGACGGCAGTGGCCACTAGGGCCGATGCTAGCTGCCCGCACGGCGCGGCCGCGGCCTGGCGGCCGGACTGGCTCGCCAGCCAGTTTCTGCCAGACTGAATCGGCGTGAGCCTGCCGCCCGAACCGAGCTACCCGCCGCTGGTGCAGACGCTGCGCTGGGCCTTCCGCCCGCTCCCGTTCATGCACCAGTGCCGGCAGCGCTACGGCGACACCTTCAGCGTCAGATTCATCGGCTTCGAGCGGCCGATGGTGATGATCTCCGACCCGGCCGCGATCAAGGCCCTCTACACCGAGCGCGAGCACGGCCTGCCGCCCGGCCGCGAGATCGTCCTCGAGCCGATCCTCGGCTCGCGCTCGCTGCTGCTGCTCGAGGGCGCCGACCACCTGGCCCACCGCAAGCTGATGCTGCCGCCCTTCCACGGCGAGCGGATGCGCTCCTACGAGCCGATCGTCGAGGAGATCGTCGACGCCGAGATCGACTCCTGGCCGCTCGGCGAGGAGTTCGCGATCCACCCGCGGATGCAGGCGATCACCCTGGAGGTGATCCTGCGCGTCGTCTTCGGCGTCGCCGACGGGCCGCGGCTGCGAGCGGCTGCGCGACCTGCTGACGCACCGTGCTCGGCCGAGACCGCCTCGCCGGCACCCAGCTGATCGGCGCTCGCGACCGCGCCGCTTCGGCGGCCGCGGGCCGCTGGGCCAAATTCGAGGCGCAGCTGAGGGAAGTCGACGAGCTGCTCTACGCCGAGATCGCCGAGCACCGCCGCCAGCGACGACCTCGAGGAGCGCGACGACATCCTCTCGGCGCTGATCCTCGCCCGCTTCGAGGACGGCGGCGGGATGAGCGACACCGACCTGCGCGACCAGCTGATGACCCTGCTGCTCGCCGGCCACGAGACGACCGCGACCGCGCTCGCCTGGACCTTCGACCTGCTGCTCCGCCACCCGCGCCGAGCTGCGAGCGCCTGCGCGAGTCGCTGCGAGGACGGCGAGGACGACTACCTGCGGGCGACGATCACGCGAGTCGCTGCGCCTGCGCCCGGTGGTCCCGCTCGCCGGCCGGCGCCTGGCCAAGGAGCTGGTCGCCGACGGCCTACGCCTGCCGGCGGGCACCGACGTCACCCCGGCGATCTGGCTCGCCCACACCCGCGCCGACGTCTACCCCGAGCCCTTCGCCTTCCGCCCCGAGCGCTTCCTCGAGCGACGGCCCGGACACCTACGCCTGGATCCCCTTCGGCGGCGGCGTCCGCCGCTGCCTCGGCGCGCGCCTTCGCCGAGTTCGAGATGCGGATCGTGCTGCGCGAGGTGCTCGACCCGCTGCGAGCTGCGCAAGGCCGACCCGCGAGCCGGAGCGGATCGGCCGCCGCAACGTCACCCTCTCGCCCGCGCGACGGCACCCCGGTCGTCCTCACCGCCCGCCACCCGGCGCGCGAGCCGAGCTGCCGCCGCCTAGCCTGGACCGGCCGCGGCGGCCGGGTGTTCCTGCGCCCAGCGCGGCGATCGTGCTCGAGCCGGAGATCACCTCGCCGTCGTCGAGGACGAGGATCGGCACCTCGTTGGTGCCGCTCAGCTCCTTGCACCTCGGCGCGTCGTCGTCGCGGTTGCCCCAGGTCCAGGGCATCAGCCGGTAGCCGCCGACGACTTCGATCTCGTACTCGTAGCCGGCCGCGTCGAGTGCCTTGGCCGCCTTCGCGCACGGATGCAGCGGACGCCGGGCCCCGCTTCTTCTGCCCGCAGGTGTAGAGGATCACTGCGGCGGACCCTAGCGTCAGCCCGCAGCGCTTCGAGCCGCTCGAAGATCTCGGGCAGGTGCGTCGAGGTAGGCGCCGTAGTCGAAGACGGCGTCGAGGTCGAGGTCGGGGGCTGCCTCGGCGAGCAGCTCGCGGAACTCGGTGCCGGTGTCCCAGGCCCGCTGGGCGTTCTCCTGGACGACGCGGTAGGCGTCGTCGCGGGTCATCCCGGACTCGACCAGCGCGGTCAGCGCCCGCTGGCTGAAGAGGGCGCCGTGGGTGAGCTCGAGGTTCTCGCGCATGCGGTCGGTCGCGGACCGTCATCCCGGCTGCGACCCTCGCCGCCAGGTGCTGCATGTAGTCGAGCGCCGATCGTCGCGTCGGGCAGGATCACCCGCTCGGCGCCGGAGTGGGAGATGTCGCGCTCGTGCCAGAGGGCGATGTTCTCGAGGCCGGCCTGGGCGTAGCCGCGCAGGACGCGGGCGAGGCCGGTGATCCGCTCGGTGCGGATCGGGTTGCGCTTGTGCGGCATCGCCGAGGAGCCCTTCTGGCCGGCGCCGAACGGCTCCTCGACCTCGCGCACCTCGGTCCGCTGCAGGTTGCGGACCTCGGTCGCGAAGCGCTCCAGGCCGCCGCCGGCGATCGCGATCCGCGAGGTCAGCACCGCGTGGCGGTCGCGCGGGACGACCTGGGTGGCGACGTCCTCGCGCCGCAGGCCGAGCCGCTCCATCACCCGCGCCTCGACCGCGGGCGGCACCGAGGCGTAGGTGCCGACGGCGCCGGAGAGCTTGCCGAAGGCGAGCTGCTCGAAGGCGTCGGTCGAGCCGGTCGAGGTTGCGGTCGGCCTCGAAGGCGAAGCCGGCGAGGCGCAGGCCGAAGGTGGTCGGCTCGGCGTGGACGCCGTGGGTGCGGCCGACGCAGAGGGTGTCGCGGTGCTCCAGCGCCCGCTCGACCAGCGCGTCGCGGTAGGCGCGGGCGCTCGCCGAGCAGGACCTCGCCGGCCTGGCGCAGCTGCAGCGCCAGCGCCGTGTCGAGCACGTCGGAGGAGGTGAGCCCGTAGTGGATCCAGCGGCCGTGCTCGCCGACCGAGGCGGCGACGACGTCGACGAAGGCGGCGACGTCGTGGTCGGTGACCCGCTCGCGCTCCTCGACCGCCTCGACCGTGAAGGCGGCGTTCGCCCGGCAGGCCTCGGCCGCCTCCCGCGGCACGACGCCCTCCTCGGCCCAGGCCTCGGTCGCCGCCAGCTCGACCTCGAGCCAGGTCTCCAGCTTGCGCTGCTGGCGACCAGACCTCGCCCATCTCGGGCCGGGTGTAGCGGGGGATCATCAGCTCGAATTGATGATCCGCGCCGCCAGCACGCCGGCGTTCTTGGCGCCGTCGATCGCGACGCAGGCGACCGGGATCCCGGGCGGCATCTGCACCGCCGAGAGCAGGGCGTCGAGGCCGCCGAGGCTCTTGCCGAGGATCGGCACGCCGATCACCGGCAGGTCGGTGTGGGCGGCGGCGACGCCCGGGCAGCGCCGCCGACATCCCGGCGCCGGCGATGATCACCTTCAGCCCCCGCATCCGCGCGTTGTGGCAGTACTCGCGCACCATCTCGGGGTCGCGGTGGGCGCTCATCACCCGCACCTCGTAGCGGATGCCGGCCTCGTGCAGCGCCGCCCCCGCCGGCTGCATCTTCGGCTTGTCGTTCTTCGAGCCCATGATGATCCCGACCAGCGGCTCGTCGACGTCGATCTCCTCGAACGCCTCCTCGACGGCCGGCATCGTCGGTCGGCTCGGTCGGCGTCGGCGTCGGCTCCTCTGAGATCTCGCTCATCTCTTCCTCTCGGGTCAGTGGCTGGGCGACGCGCTCGACGGCGCGCGCGGCGATGTCGGTGCGGATCTGCATCCCGTCGAAGGAGATCCGCCGGGCGGCATCGTACGCCCGATCGCGCGCCTCAGCCGGGGCTCGGCCCGAGCGCGGTCACGTTGAGCACGCGGCCGCCGGCGGTGACGACCTCGCCGTCGCGCTCGGCGGTGCCGGCGTGGGTCACCTCGGCCAGCTCGGCCGCCGCCTCGAGGCCGCTGATCACGTCGCCCTTCGAGGAGGACTCCGGGTAGCCGGCCGAGGCGAGCACCACGGTCACCGCCCAGTCCTCGCCGAACTCGGCCTCGGTGCCGGCCAGGCCGCCCGGCTCGCGGGCCGCCAGGCAGAGGTCGACCAGGTCGGAGCGCAGCCGCGGCAGCACGGCCTGGGTCTCGGGGTCGCCGAAGCGGGCGTTGAACTCGAGCACCTTGGGGCCATCGGGGCCGATCATCAGGCCGGCGTAGAGGACGCCGTGGAAGGCCGTTCCGCGGCGCCGCATCGCCTCGACGACCGGCCGGTGCACGGCGTCGACGATCTCCTCGACCTCGGCCGCGCCGAAGCCCGGCACCGGCGAGTAGCTGCCCATGCCGCCGGTGTTCGGGCCCGCGTCGCCGTCGAAGATCCGCTTGTAGTCCTGGGCGGGCGCCAGCGGCACGACGTTCTCGCCGTCGCAGAGCGCCAGCAGGGAGAGCTCCTCGCCCTCGAGGAACTCCTCCAGGACGACGGGGCGTCTCGCCGAAGCGGCGCTCGGTGAAGAAGACGTCGGCGGCCTCGCGCGCCTCGGCCTCCGTGGGCGCAGATGATCACTCCCTTGCCCGCGGCCAGGCCGTCGGCCTTCAGCACCGCCGGGTAGGTGGCGCGGGCGAGCTGCTCGACGGCCTCCTCGCGGCTGCGCAGCAGCACGTGCGCGGCGGTCGGGACGCCCGCCTCGCGCCATCAGCTCCTTGGCGAAGGCCTTCGAGCCCTCCAGCTCGGCGGCCGCGGCGCTCGGCCCGAAGGCCGGCACGCCCGCCTCCTCCAGCGCGTCGACAGCGCCGGCGACCAGCGGCGCCTCCGGGCCGACCACGACCAGGTCGACCGCGCGCTGCCGCGGCCGCGGCGACGATCGCCTCGACGTCCTCGGCGCCGACCTCGGGCAGGCACTCGGCATCGGCGGCGATGCCGGCGTTGCCGGGCGCGCAGAGCAGCTCCGGGGCGTGGGCCGAGCGCGCCAGCGCCCGCACGATCGCGTGCTCGCGCCCGCCGCCGCCGACGACGAGGACCTTCAAGCGGCCACCCAGGGGATCCGGAGGTTGCTCACCTACAGCGAGGAGGCGAGCTCTTCGGCCGGCATCGCCGCCAGCGTCTGGCTGGTCATCGTGCCCGCGCGAGCCGAGCTCGACCGAGACCTTGGCCATCGTCTTCTCGTCGGGCGCTTCGACGATCGGTGACGAAGTCGTACTGCCCGAGCGTCGCGTACTGCGCCACCACCTTGGCGCCGATCTGTTCGACCTCCTTGTTGACCTCCGCCACCCGGCCAGGGTTGTTCTTCAAGGTCCGAATCCCCTCGGCGGTCAAATTGGTGAGCATCACGTAAGTCGGCATCGTGGTCTCCTCTCGGCGGGGAACTTCGAGCCTACGCGAATCGCATGGGTTGAGGAAGGGGGTTGGGGTGTCCCTCCCGCTTGCTGGGTTTTTCGCCTCTGACTTCGCGGCCGTCCGAGACAGGGGGCAGGGCGAAAAACAGGACGCCGCTGCGCAGGAGGGACACCCCAACCCCCTTTCACCCCGGCGCTCGACTCAGCTGTCGTAGCCGGCGTGGATGTGATCGCAGTGGTCGGAGCGGGCGAACGCCGGCCCCGGTCCGTCGAGGTCGAAGCAGTAGATCAGCTCGGTCGGCATGGCCGGAGCCGGCAGCGCCGCCAGGGTCCGGGCCAGCTCCGCGCAGGGCGCGGTCGGCGCCGTGTCGGTGCAGGAGACGCCGTCCACGGCGGCGATGTCCATCGCCCGCCCGTAGTAGTGGTTGGAGACGCCGCCGCGAGGCCGTGTACATCGAGTGGTCGGAGCGCAGCGAGGAGATGACCAGCTGGTGGCCCTGGGTAATCGCCCCGATCAAGCCGACGATGCGCGGGTCGATCCGGCCCGCTTCGAGGTCTTCGCGCGCGACCTCGTTGAGGATCGTCAGGTTCTCCCACTTGATCGGCGCGATCACCACGTTGGGCAGCGCCAGCGCCCACTCGACCCGCTGCGCCTTGCACTTGCCTTCGAGCAGCTCGGCCTGGTCGAGTACAGCCTCGACGTACCACTCGGCCTGGTTGTGGCTGAAGAGGCCGGCGGCGAGACCGCCACGCGACCAGATCAGGCGCGCCAGGGTGGCTGCCGAGTCGTCGGGGTCGGCGTGGACGAGACGCCCGTCGCCGTCGCCGTCGACGGCGAAGCTCTGCCACTCGCTGGCGTCGAGCCCGAGCGGCCCTGCCCGCTCCAGCATCTCCGGCTCCATGGCGCGGCCGAAGTTCGACTCGAGACGGGCCACCGCGGCCAGTGCCCAGACGCCGCTGCGGCCGAGGTCGTAGCGGGCGGCGGCGCCCTCGAAGGCATCGAGGTACTCGGCCGGGATCCGTTTGCGCCAGCGCTTGGGGGCGGCTGCAGCTGAGGACCAGCAGCTTCGGCGTCAGCGCGAATGCACCGGCCACCGCGTTGCCGAGCTGCCCGTAGCATTCGGCGTTGGCGAGCACGTCGGCGACGTACCAGTCGGCGTGGTTGTAGGCAAAGATCGCGCCGTACCAGTCGGCCGGGGCGCCGGAGGCGCGCAGGTAGTTGGCGGCGGCGAAGATCGCGTCTTCGGGGTCGTAGGGATCGGCGACGCCGTCGCCGTTGGCGTCGACCCCGTAGCCGTCCCAGGTTTCGGGCATGAACTGCATCCAGCCCACCGCACCGGCCGAGGAGACGTTGAGGTTGGTGCCGAAGGCGGTCTCGATCTTGTTGATCGCGGCGAGGATGCTCGACCCCTGCGGTCCCAGCTCGTAGGCAGCGGCGGCGCGCTGGTAGATCGGGACCAGGACAGCCGGGATCTCACCGGGGCTGCAGCTGGCGCTCGGCAGAACCGGAATCGAGAAGACCGGCGGCTGCGGCACGGTTGCGGTGGCGGAGCCGCCATCCTCTGCTTCGGGGTCGGGCTCCGCTTCGGGGGTCGGCTTGGGGGCTTCCGCCGGAGCGGGCTTGGCGGTGACGCCGCCAGCCGGCTGCTTGGGCTTGGGCTTCGGCGACGGGGCGGGCGCGACAGGAGGAGCAGTCAGCGAGTCGCCCTGCTCTATGGGCGCCGCGGTTTCGGGAGCCGGCGCCTGCGTCTGGCTCGCCGCCGGCTCTTCCGGCGGCGCCGCCGTCGTCGTTTCCGCGCCGGCTAGCGGGACGATCGTGGCCAGTGCCGAGACGGCAAGAAGGCCCGCCCAGAGGCAGAGCCTCCTCGAGGCCTCAGCCGCGGACATCCGTCACCACCCAGTTGCCAGCCTGCCTCTTCATCTGCAGTCGCAGCTCGCTGGTGACGCCGACGCGCAGCAGCGAGGCGCTGACCGTGTAGGCCTTGCCGCGGCGCGGTCCCGGCACGAGGTTGAGGACACGCGCCTTCGGGACCTCGGTGCCGGCGGGCTGCCGCGGCGGCCGTTCGGCCAGGGCCGTCGCCAGCCGCGGCGTCGCGGTCTCCGCAAAGACAGTCATCGCCCGAGCCGGGCGCTCGCCGATCTCATAGAGGACGAAGGCCTCCGAGAAGCGGCGCGCCACTTTCATCGCGGCCGGGCCCGCGGGCACTGGCTTCTCGCTGGAGCTGGTCGCCCCGGCCGTTTCCTCGTCCGTGGTCGGGACGGCGTCGGCGACGTCATCGCTCGCCGGGTCGGCGGCGGGGGTGGCGTCCGCGTCGGCCCCGGCGCCGCTCGAGTCATTACCGGCGGCGACGCCGCCGGTGCCGAAGGAGGGGGCGACACCTTCGAGAGCGGGCTCGTCGTTGGCCTCGGGGGGCGGGACGGGTGCCGGGGAAGCGAGCGGAGCCACCGCGATAGGCGCTGGGCGCTCGTCGGCTGAGTCTTGGCCGGTGAGGCCGAGGACGCCGACCGCGACGGCGAGCAGCGCCACCACGGCAAGGGCGGCGGCGCCGGTGCCACGGCCGGGCGCGGACAGGCCGGCGGCGCGGTCCTGCAGCGGCCAAAGCAGCCGCTCCTTGAGTGCCCAGGACTCTCTCCAACGGCCAGCTGCCGGCGTCGACGCCGGCACGCAGCCGCTCACCGATCCGCCGGAGGAGGCTCTCCCCCGGCTCGGTGTTGATCTCGTCTCTCTTCCCTTGGCGTCGTCTCAACATCTGCATGAAGTCGGTAGACAGCTTACGTCGGCATTTGCGGCGATAACTGAAGCCTTGCGCCCTGGAATGCGCTTCCCGGATTGCTGCTGATTACCACCCCACCTTCAGCGGCAACTAAATAAACCCGCTGAACCCGGCATTGATGTTGCCGAAGTGCGAGGCCGCTGTCTACCCCTGGGGCGCTCAGGCCGTCGCGGCAGCCGCCGTCTCGGCCTTGGCGAAGCTCAGCTCGCCTTCCGCC
>CAVYSQ010000015.1:0-78003 GCA_963771265.1 uncultured Solirubrobacterales bacterium | reverse complement strand
CTCAGCTCACTACGGTTTTGTGCTCACCGAGACCGGGACCCGGGGACCCTCGGTCACCGGTGTCGGCAGACCCTCAGTGTCTTCATAGCCTGTGACGATGACGTGACCGTTGTAGTCGGCGTCGTTGCCGTGCGTCGGGATGCCGGCCAGCCCGCAAAGGAACGCGGGTGCGCAGCTGAATGTGATGCCTGTCATTGTCGTTTTGACTGTGACGGATTCCCCTCCCGGATGGTTGGGGAGGTTGGTGTAGGTGACGCCGCCTTTTGTCGGTGTCTGGGACCCGATCGAGATCACGGGTCCGGCGCTGCTTGTTGTTTTGATCACCTGGCCGACCGGGCACTCGATCCAGACTGTGGCGTCTTTTCCTACGACAGGTGGATCTTCACCGGTTGTGCTGCCCGTCCACCTGAAGTGGCAGCCGTTCATGTCCCACGTGATGGTGCCGAGCGACGAGTTGCAGTGGTTTGGGTCGCCGGTATGCGGTGTGACGCCTATTGTTTTGCTGAATTCCGCGTCAACTGTCGCCGTCGTCGCGTTGTTGAGTACTGTGCCGGCGAACTTCGCTGTTGTGCATTCAAATTTGGTATTCGGTGTGATGTTGAGTACGTCGGTGTGGCTGATCCCTGTCAGCAGCGCCGATGGTTTGCCGTTGCCGACTGTGAAGACGTCGTTGTTGGCCGACGCCGCCGACGCGGTCATCGCGCTCATCGCGAAGAGCGCGACGAGGGCGAGGCCCAGTGCCTTGAGGTTGCGGATCATGAGATGCCTCCCTTTCGCTTGAGTTGAGTCGTGCCCACTCCGGTGGGCACACTCAGGTTCTAGCGGGGAACGGCTATATGCTCAAGGAATGTTGTATTAAAGTGACGCCGATTCTCGCGCGCGCGGATCCGCGCGCGCTCGGGCTCAGCGCGAGCGCTTGCTCTTGCGCCCCTTGCCCGCACAGCCGGTGGGCTTGACCAGGGGATTGCGCTTGAGCTTCTTGGTGCTCTGGGCGGTGAGGTTGAGCTCGGCCCTGTTCTTGGAGGCGCAGAGGTTGCGCGAGTTGACGAAGAGGCCCTTGCGCCCTCCCTGCATCTGCACCACGACCTTGGAGACCGCCGCGTCGGGGGCGTTCTTGACCGTGGCGCGCAGGCGCTGTTTGAAGGAGTCGATCCGCACCGGCACTTCGACGTCGATGATGCCGTGCAGAACGAGGACGGCGTCGGGGAGCAGGTTGTCCGAGGAGCGCAGGTAGACCGGCCCTTTGAGCGATTCCTCCAGCAGCGGGGTATGGGCGGTGACGCGCCCATAGACCGATCCGGCGGGGCAGCTGTCGGCGGCGAAGGCTTTGCGCGTGCATATGGTCCTGAAGTTGGCGTTCTCGACGAAGGCGGAGCGGGGGAAGAGCAGCGAGAGGTTCCGCACGTTCGCGTCACCCTTACGGGCGGTGTAGGTGGCGGTCAAGGCGGGGTGATCGCCCCTGGCGGTTCCCCCTTTGAGTTTCAGGCCCAGCTTGGGGCCGAAGGGGAGCGCCAGGCAATCGGCGGCTTGGAAACGGGCCGAGCGGGCGACGGGGACATCGTCGGCCGAATTGAAGATGTCGGCGGCGCTGCCGAAGATGGTCGCCCTGGTGGAGCTTTCCCGGCACGAGGTGGGGTTGAAGATCCAGTTGGGCCTGTCGACCCGCACCCGCAGGTCGCGCACGGCCAGGGGGATGCCCTGCAGGATGTGGGGGATCGGGTCTGAGCGCGAGCCGTCGGCCTGGACCTCGCCGGTCAGCGAGTTGAAGCCGAGCGCCACCCTGACGACGACCGTGCCGACGTCGAAGGGGCCGGCCACGCCCGGGGTGATCGCGACCACCGAGAGCGGCGCGCCGTTATAGGGGCCTGCCAGGTAGAGGGAGCCAGGGACGTAGGTGAGCTGGGAGCCGACGCCGACGCCGGCGAGGGTGGTGCCGATCTTGGAGTCCGCCCCACAGGAGGGACTTGCCAGCTCTTCGCGCCCGCCATTCTGCCCGGTGCGCGCCCGGGCTTCGGCGATCTTGGCCTCAGAGCATTTGCCCACCCCGACCAGGGAGGCGAGCACGCCGGGCGGCAGGGTTGCCGCGAACTTGGTCAGGTCCTGGTCGCCGTCGCGGCGGGTGAGGCGCATCGCGAAGGGTGAGTGGGTCCCGGCGCCGTTGGTCAGCGTGCCGGCCGAGAAGCCCGGCTCAAAGGGCGGGGTCCCCGCGGGGGGGCAGGGCCCCCCGCCCACGCCCGAATCGATCTGGAAGGAGGAGGTGGCTTCGCGGGGGTGGGTGGGATCGGCGGTCGGGGTCAGCAGCGCGGTGGTGGTGTAGGTGCCGCACTGCCTCGGCGTGATCAGCGGCGAGCGCCCGCCCTCGCGCAGGCGCAGACGCACGTCGGAGATGGGCACTTCGGGAAGCGGGATCATCTCCACATCGCCGAAGGTCGCCACATCGCCGAAGGTGCTCACCAGCTGCCCGGTGGCGGGGTGGGGCTCGACCTCGCCGGCCAATACGATTCCGACCCCCCTGGCGGGTTCCTTGATCACCATGTAGACGGCGATCAGCGAGCCGAGGGGGTTGTCGTAGGGGGTGGCGACGAAGAGTGAGCCTTTGAAGACCTTTTCCTCGAGCAGCGGCGATTCCACTTCGACTGAGCCGACCTTCGATTCCGCCGGACAACCGGCGCCGAATTCGGAGTCCGCCGTCTCGCTTTGCGCCTGCGCTTGGGAGCAGGTGGCGAGGCCTTCGGCCTGGGAGGGGTTGAGCGTCACCCCCTCGGGGAAGGTGACCACGACCTTCCTCATGTCCGAGCCGGCGAAGCCGGTCGGGTTGCTCAGGCCTTCGTCGTCGATCTCTATCCCGATCTCCATGCCCGAGGGGCTCGCCGCCGAGCGTGCGCTCGGCTGGGCGGAGACGCGCGGGGCGAAGGTGAGCGCCCCGCAGCCGGTCATCCCCCGCGGGTTGCCGGCTTCTTCGTGGCTGAGGACTGCGCCTTCGGCTTCGCTGCCCAGCCAGGAGAGGGCGTGGTAGGTGGTGGCGAGCGGCCCGTCGCAGTTGCGCGGCATGGTGAGGAAGGGCACTTCCTCGATGTTGACGGGACATTTGCCGGTCGACTCGCCGGTGGCCAATTTGATGCAGCGGCCGCGCAGGGGGTCGTGGGCGGGATCGGCCGGTACCCCCCAGAGGGTGAAGATGGAGCCCATGACTTCGACCTGCTGGGGGGTGTTGGTCGGCCCGGCGACGATCAGGTTGGGCGATTCTTCGCTCAGGTTGGCGTCGATCGTGACCGGTATCCCCGCGGCCCAGAAGCCAAACTTCGCCGCCACGCCGGGCGAGGGCTCGAGGTTGTAGACGGCGGAGAAGAGGGTGTCTTTGCCTTCTTTGCTGGCAAGCTGGTTTTCCACGACGCCGATCGCCGCGCTGTCGGGGCAGTCGGGGAGCTGTTCCCCGAGTTCGGGGGCCTGGGTAAGGAAATCCGCCGTCGAGCAGGCCGGCACCGCCGTCGGGGCGCCGGCTAAGCCCGGCATCTGGGTAAAGAGCGCGTCGCGGATCGCCTCGAAGGGCTCTTCCCCCCCTTTGTCGGTTTCTTTGCCGTTGACCCTGAAGGAGATCGTCATCGCGAAGGGATGTTCGCCGGCCTGGGTGAGGATCTCGCCCTGGGGAGCGCCGGCCTGGGTGAGGCTCTCTCCTTTGATGCCGGTGAAGACGACGTCGAAGTCGTGCAGGCCGAAGCATTGGGGGGGGCATTCGAATTCAGCTGCCTGGGCCGAGCCGGCGCCGAGCGCGGCGCACAGAGTGAAGGCGAGCATCGCCACAAGCCTCTTCATCGCCCTGCCCTCCGGCGCTTGCTCTCGCCCTTCGGCACGCAGCGCGACTTGCCTTTGCGGCTCACCCTGCGCTTGCCTTTGGCACAGCGCCGCCTGGCGGCCTTGCGCACGGTGGGCGCCACGTAGTCCGAGCTGGCCGGGGTCGGTTCCTCGGGGACGGGGATCTGCGCGTGGCAGGCGTCGCCTTCACAGGGAGGCTTGGGCGCCGGTGGGATCGGCAGCCCGCCGCCCAGGCGGGCGTCGTAGATGTCGACCCCGCCGAAGTCCTGGGGCAGCAGGCTCGCCCCGGTGGCAAAGAAGGCGTCCTCGCCGCTCGGGCTCGATTCGACGAAGCGCGAGTTCAGCGGGCTCTGGCCCGAGGAGATCAGCTCCACGCAGCCTCCCGCCGCCGGCGAGAAGGTCGCCTCCGCTTCATCGCAGCCCCCCGCGCCCGGCTCCTCCCACTGGTAGACGTCGGTCTGCCCGTTGGTGTCGTGCGCCGCCAGCGCGTCGGCGCTATCGAAGTAGAGGCGGGAGCCGTCCTCAGAGAGGACGCGGGCGGCGTGCGTGCCGGTCTGCCAGGCAGGGATCCTCGAGCGGCCCTCCGGCCGCGCCCCGCTCGGGTTGCAGCTCACGCACAAAAGCTCGTCTGCCGCCGCGTCGTAGCGGTAGATCTCCTCGGTCGCCACCCCGTTTTGGCCCCCTTTGTTGTCATAGCCCGTCAGCGACGCCGCCGAGACGAAGACAGCGTGGCCGCCGTCGGGGCTGACCCGTGAGGTGTGCCTGCGATACGGCTCGCTCGACACCGCCTCGGTCAGGTCCGCATTTGCCAGCGTCGCGATGAACTCGCTGTCCCCGCCCGCTTCGTGGAGGTAGAGGTTGGCCTGCCCTTCCACAGCCCCCGCCGCCAGCGCTTTCTCGGAGGCAAAGTAGACGCGGTCGGCGTCCTCGCTGATCCCCATCACTCCCCGCACGCCTTCGGCTATCGGCTCGGTCTGTTTGGTGTCGACCTCGAATTCGTAGAGGTCTGAGACGCCTGGTTCGGAAGAGGTGCTGAAGATCGCCTTCGAGCCGTCCATAGCCGCCCCCCAGAACCACGAGCCGCTCGTCTCAGATTCTTCTTCTCCGGCTTTCGAGACCGCCACCGTCTGCGTCCCGCCGATCCGCACGTAGATCTGGCCTTCCCCGCCACCCGGCGTCGACCAGAAGACCCGCTCCCCGTCGCTCGAGATCTTTCCGATCTGGGCCCCGGGGTCTGCTGCCGTAACCGACCCTGCCGTGCACGACCCGCTCACCGCCCCCCCTGCCGGCAGGACGCAGGCCAAGCGCAGCCCTTCTCCCCTCACGTGCTCATAGAGCTGGCGCTGTCCGTTGCCGCCCTGCGGCGAGAGCTTGTCGTTGGCGACGAAGGCCGCGTGCTCGCCGTCGGCCGAGACGCCAAGCAGTTCGAGGAGGAAGCCCGAGCCCGGCGGGATGCTCGCCGGTTTGGCGATCGGCGCCAGCGCTTCGTAGCGCGCTTTGCCGTCCTCAGAGCAGAGCTCATCCCTGCGCCGGTAGAGGTTGGAGTATCCCGCCAGCGCCCCTTCCCCCAGCGGCGGTTCGGCGAAGCTGGTCAGCCAGGCGTCGCAGAGGTCCGCCGAGAAGGCCTTGAATTCGGTGTCGGTCTGCTGGATGGCACTGAAGATCGGCCTCCCCCGCGGCGGGTTGATCGAGTGCGTCCGCCATTCCTCGCCCGCGATCCGCCGGGCGATGTATTGGGAGGTGAAGGGGGCAGAGGCGGCGCCGCCGAAGGAGCGCACCGAGCCGTAGGCGAGCCTCTCCCCCGAGTCAGAGCTCTGCTCGAGCACCGCCAGCTTTGCCACGGTGGTTTCCAGGACGCGGATGTCGCCGCCCGCTTTGTCGAGCGGGGAGACCATCTCATAGGCCCGGCAGTCGGGCAGGAGGGCTCCCGGGCCGATCCGCGAGGCCTGGTTTCCGGGGCAGTTCTCGATTTCGGGAGGCTCGAAGGTGCGCAGCTCCTCGGCCGGGCTTTGGACCGCCTCGACCAGCGGGTTGTCGGCGACGAGTCGGTAGTGGTAGACGGCGCCGGGATCGAGCGGGTAGATCGCGACCTGCCGCGTCGTGAACCCCTCTCCCGCGCCGAAGTCGAGCGGCGCCTGGCCTTCGTCGACATCGGGGGCTTTGACCGCGGCGGCGAAGCCGTCGCCCCCTTCCCCTATGTCTTTTTGGTAGGCCGCGTCGTCGACGTATTCGAAGAAGCCGGTGGCGGGGATGCTGTTGGGATTCACTTCCGCGTTCAGCCTCGCCGTGTCGGTGCCCACCCGGGTCGCGTAGATCTCGCCGAGTTCGGGCGACTCTTTGGTTGTGAAGCTGCTCTCGGCCGTGCCTTCGCCGTCGGCGTTGGCGGCCACCACCCGCCAGCGGTAGGTCGTCTCCGGCGTGAGGCATTTGCTGCCCGGTTTGCCGGCTTCGCTCGCCGGGTCGGGGCAGCCGATCTGGGCTTCGGCCGCGTTCAGGTTGAACTCCCTTCCCGCCGGGATGCTCAGCGGGGTGGGCGACGTTTTCGCCGCGCCGGCGAAGCTGTTGCCCTGCGCTTCGTAGGCGGCCTGCGTCAGGTACTCGAAATGCACGGTGGTGGGTGCTTTGCCCTCCGGGTTGACTTCGGCCACCAGGGTCGCCTTGGCCGAGCCGAGAGCCTCGACTTCGAGGCTCGGCGGCGCCGGGACCGGGCCGGGCGGCGGCTGGAAGACGTAGTTGATCCCGACGCTGCTTTGGCTGAAGAAGATCTCACCGAAGGCGCTCGTGTGGGCGGCAAGGCCGTTGAGGGAGTTGCCGAAGCCACCGCCACCCGATGCGGTGTAGGCGAAGCGCCGGAAGACTTTGCCGGCCGGGTCAAAGGCGGTGATGACATTGAAGCCGGATCCTTTGTCGCCGCTTTCGCTCTGGGCGGCGTAGATGTTCCCGGCGGCGTCGATCGCAAGGCCCCTGCTGAACCTGGCTCTGGGTTCGGCGGGGGTGGGGAACGGGCCGACGAGCGGACTTCCGGCGGGGCTGTATTTGCGCAGGTCGCCTTCCCCTTCGCCGCTGACCCACAGATTGCCCGCCGCGTCGACCGCTATCGCGAGGGGGAGCACGCGGTCTTCTTCGAAGAGGATCGCCTGCGGGGGGATCGGCGCCCCCGAGGGTTCGAAGCGCTGCAGGCGCCATTTGCTCAGTTCTGGATCTGATGATAAGAAATCTCGGATGCTGTCGACCGCGTAGAGGACGCCGCCCGGGCCGACGGCGAGGAGGATGTCGGAGGCAAAGCCGCCTCCGGTTGCGCTGGAGGCTCCTTTGCCGCAGGTGTTCCCCTCCGCTTGCGTGCAGAGGTCTCCGCCGTCGGTTTTATCGACCCCTTTGCCGACCGTCCAGACGAATTCCCCCGACGGATCGAACCTCTGCACGCGGAGGTTTCCCGAGTCGGCGACGTAGACGGCGTGCCGGGAGGAGCTGGCCGGGTCGTTGTCGACGGCGACGGTGGTCGGCTGGTCGAGCTGACCCGCCCCTTCGCCGGCGATGCCTTTGAAGCAGGTGGTGGTGCAGGTCTGAGGAGCGTTCGTGGTGCCGTCGGCGACACCGAAGCCGAAGCCGAAGATGAAGCTGCCGTCGGCGGCGAAGACGTTGATCCTGTTGTTGGCTTCATCGGCGACGTAGAGGCGGCCGGTTTCGGTGTCGACCGCAAGGCCGCGCTGAGAACCGATGCCGAGCGCGGCGCCGCACTGCCCCGCTCCTTCGCCCAAGGGGCAGAACTCGATGTCGGCGCTCGCCGGCGCCGTCCACAGGAGCATCGCCACGGCCACGAGCACGAACGCGGCACCGAGCGCTCCGCCCCTTCTCGCCAAGACCGCCAGCCCCATTGCCGTTCCTATCTCCCTGTTTCGTTGATCTCGCTCGTGCGGGTCCCAGCCGCCCGAATCGACAGGGGAAAGGTATCGGAACGTTCCTAGCTCTGTCAAGGAATTGCTTCGTTCACGAGGCGACGGATCCAAGAGCGAGGGCCGGGATCGCTCCCGGCCCTCGTCTCTCGCTCTACCGGTCCGCCCCTGATTCGGAGCGTGGCCGATGCTCAGCTCACTACGGTTTTGTGGTCACTGAGACCGGGACCCGGGGACCCTCGGTCACCGGTGTCGGCAGACCCTCGGTGTCCTCATAGCCTGTGACTATGACGTGGCCGTTGTAGTCGGCGTCGTTGCCGTGCGTCGGGATGCCGCCCAGCCCGCAGGCGAACGCGGGTGCGCAGCTGTATGTGATCCCTGTGACTGTCGTTTTGACTGTGACCGAGGCCCCTCCCGGATGGTTGGGGAGGTTGGTGTAGGTGACGCCGCCTTTTGTCGGTGTCTGCGACCCGATCGAGATCACGGGTCCGACGTTGCTTGTGATTTTGATCACCTGGCCGACCGGGCACTCGATCCAGACTGTGGCGTCTTTACCTACGACAGGCGGATCTTCACCCGTTGTGCTGCCCGTCAGCCTGTAGTGGCAGCCGTTCATGTCGACCGTCACGGTGCCGAGCGACGAGTTGCAGTGGTTCGCGTCACGGGGTGCGGTGTCATGTTTATTGTTTTGCTGTATTCGGCGTCCACTGTCGCCGTCGTGGCGTTGTTGAGGACTGTGCCGGCGAATTTCGACAGTGTGCATTCAAAGAATTTGTTATTCGGTGTAATTTTGAATACGTCGGTGTGGCCGACCCCTGTCAGCAGCGCCGACGGTTTGCCGTTGCCGACTGTGAAGACGTCGTTGTTGGCCGACGCCGCCGAGGCCGCCATCGCGCTCATCGCGAGGACCGCGACGAGGGCAAGGCCAAGCGCCTTGAGGTTGCGAATCATCTCTTTGCTTCCTTCCTGTTCGATTACCCGCCGGGATCTCTCCGAGTCCGGCCAGGGCCCCCTGGAGGGGGACGGGTAATCCATAGCGCCTTCGGGCCGATTGCTTGAATCTTGTTGACTATCGGCTGCTCAGGTGGCGCGGTCGCACTTCAGCGGCCGGCCTTTTCCCTGTAAAGGGCGTGTGTTGGTTGATCGCGCGCGCTGATCGGCGCGCGCGGGGAAGCGAGGGCTGAATATAAAAAGCGGACCGGCCTTCGACTGAGACTTCGTCGGCCGGTCCGCATTTGGTTCATTTGGCAAGCGCTACAGGTCCAGCTGGTATCTCCTAGCCGGTGACAGCGAAGGTGCCCCAGGCAACTTTCCCGACTTCTCCTTCGGCTTGCAGAAGAGCTCCAGTGTTGCTGGCGCCACCGGCACCCGCGGTCTCGGGATTGATAATGCCCCCAAGCGTTGCACCTAAACTGAAACCTTCGTAGACGCAGAGGTGGCCACTTTTTGCATCCGGTGCTTCAGCAGTACCTGGGCAATCTTCCGATACGGGATCGCCGATTTTAACTATGTGAACTTCTATGCCCGCAAGATCTCCGCTCAGCGGAATAGGGAACGAAATTGCAGCCAAACCGCCGTTGCCAAAGGTAGTCGCTTGGATTACGGCCTGCCACGAGCCGGTCTCCGTTGCCCCGACGGGGAGGGTGCCGTCGGGAACCCAGGGGCTGCCGGGCGGACCCGTATCGCCGGTGGTGCCTTTGGGGCCAGCCAGGCCGGTCGCGCCTTTGGGGCCGGTGTCACCTTTGGGGCCGGTGTCACCTTTGGGGCCAGCCGGTCCCGCGGGTCCAGCCGGCCCGGTCGGCCCCGTTTTACCCTGTTTACCCGGTTTACCTCGTTTACCCCTTGGACCCGGGGGGCCCTGCTTGGCAGAAGCGCTGGCCTCGGAGCCAGAGCCACCGCCGTTGTCGGAAGCAGCATAAGCCCCACCGAACATGGCAAATACGAGCGCGACCACCGAGATCACCCCCGGAATGCCGAAGCGGTTCCTCAATAACGAGAACATCTGTCCCCTCCCCTTTTGGAGTTCATTCGATCCAGAACCCACCCGGATCGATCTAGGATCGAGATAATATCGTATTAAGAATGCACCAGGTTTAGTTTGCGTTCGCGTTCGTATTCACCGGAGCGATGGGACATTCGGAGACTCCGAGCCTCGTGCCTGCCAATTCGATCGCTTCGTACGGAGTAGCGCCTTCGACCACGGCTTTAGATTCTGCCTCCGTCTTATTGATCGCACCCTCATAGGCCGTGAGGAAGGCCTCCGCTTCTTTCTTCGCTTCCTCGGGTATGCCCAGTGCGCGGATTTCCTTTAGCTCTTCTTCGAAGCGTGGAACCAGGGATTTCTCCACTATGGTGATCTGGGTCTTCGCGTAGTCATAGCTTGGTTTTGCCGATTCCCTTTTGGAGATCGACGTCACTTCAGCGGCGAGCCTGCCGCTGGCCTGTTCGCAGATCTTGTTGGCCTGCTTGACGAAGGTCGCTTTGTCGATCTGCTCAGCACCGGCGCTGTCGTCGCCGCCTCCGCAGCCTGCCACGAGCAGACCGATAGCCACCGACCCGATGACGTATATGGCGATAAGCTTGCGCAAGTTCCTCCCCTTTAGTCAGACTTTCCCGCTCGAAACGATAACGTATAGGGGGAGACCATGTTTTTACGAGCCTTCATCGCGGCGCTGGCGCTACTGATCGGTGGTGCGCTTCTCTGGGTCATCACGGCGGGATCCGATGAGCCAAGCTCGGTGCAGCGGCAGCGCGTCACATCACCCGAGGAGAAGAAAGCCGTGCGGATCGAGAAACGGCTGGCCGAGGAGCCGAATAACGAGGGGCTGCTGGTAGCTGCGGTGAAGACGTGGATTGGAGCCGGCGCCGAGCGGCTTATCAAGATCGACACCAACTACCAGCCGATTCCCGATGCCGTCGGGGAAGACTACGAGGCCAGCCTGCAGGCCTGGAACGAGTATCTGAAACAGACCGGCGGCGAAGCCAGCGCCGAACTCGCGGAAATGGCTGGCGGAACCTTCTTCCAGCTGGCCGAAATCGGCTCCAAGAGCCCGCATGAGCTGACAGCGAGCGTGGCCGCCGCCGTAAGGGCAGAGAAAATCGTCTGCAAGCACGAGCCCAGCATGTTCACTTTCAGCGACCTCGCCATCTACCAGTACTTCAATGACGAATACGCAGAGGGCGACAAGACGTCCAGACGAGCGGTGCTGGACATCGGGAAGTCCGATCGGCCCTCTGTCGCCGCCCAGCTGAAGGGATACCGGGAGCGGAGCAAAGTGTTCGTCAGCGAGGTGAAGAAGGGATTCGAAACGCTGGAGGAAACCGGCGAGGAAGAGCTCGAGACGCCGATCAGGGCGTACGCCCACTCAGCTGGGATCAACGGAGAAGATCCCGAATGAGCGGCTGGCCTCTCATCTATGGATTCCTCTAAACTTTCCGATCAATGGGCACGATAGTCGACGTCCCACCCGACTGGTACCGCTCGGGCTTTCCGCCGATCACGGCCGCGATGCCTTGGGCTGACAGGACCGAGGCCGAAGTCGACCGGGCGATGATGATGCTGCGGCCCGAGGGGGGCGAGCGGGTGCTCGACCTTGCCTGCGGCATCGGTCGCCACTCGCTGGAGCTGCGGCAGCGCGGCTTCGAGGTGGTCGGCGTCGACATCTCGCCCGACCTGCTGGAGATGGCCGAGCGGGAGGCCAGGGCGCAGTCGCTCGAGATCTCCTTCGTTCAGGCCGATCTGCGCGAGCTGGACATGAGCGAAGAGTTCGACCTGGTGCTGAGCCTCAACGACGGCGCCGTCGGCTACTTCGAGACCGACGAGGAGAACCACCGCACCTTCGAGGTGATCTCCCAGGCGCTGCGCGAGGGCGGCGGCCACCTGATGCAGCTGCCGAACGTGCTGCACGCCGAGAAGAACCTGCCGAAGAAATCGTGGATCGCCGGCGAGTCGACGCTTGAACTGAGCGACCATCACTGGAACGCCGAGGACCGCTATATCGAAGGCTCCACCGTGCCGATCCGCTTCGGCGAGGTCTTCGAGAAATACGAGGAGATCCCCTTCCGCCAGCGCCTCTACACCGCCGAGGAGCTGGCCGGGATCTACGACTCGGTCGGCATGCGCCTCGCCAACACCTTCGCCGGCAGCGGCAAAGCCCGCAAGCCGAAGCCAAACCAGTTCGAGATCTTCGTCGAGGGCCGCAAGTAACGCTGCTGAGCGGGCTGATTCAGCCCTCGAGCTCGGCGCCGCTCAGGCGAGCCAGTTCTCGATCGCGAGGTCAGCGACGCGACTGAAGTGGCGGACATTGCCCGTGACAAGGGTCAGGTCGCGCGACAGGGAGATGGACGCGATGCGAAGGTCGGGCTCGGCCAGCGGCCGGCCGTCGGACTCCAGCTGCGCGCGTAACGAGCCGTAGACTCGGGCCGCGGATTCATCGAAGGGCAGGACGATCAGGGCGCCTCGAATCAGGTCGCGGACCTGCTCGCTGAGTCGCGCACTGTCGCGGCGGGCGGCGCCATAGAGCAGCTCCCCCATCGTTATCGCAGTCGTGAACTGCTCAGAGGGCGGTACTTGGGCGAGGCGCCGGATGAGCGTCAGAGACGGTTCACGACGAATCGTGGCGCTGAGCACGTCCGTGTCGAAGCAATACACCGGGCTCAGCCAAGATCGGGGGGCGGTCGATCGGCGCTCTGCCGCCTCGCTATGTAGATCTCGGCGGTGACCTCGTCAAGGTCCTCCCAGTCGGCCAGCGCCCCGGCGAGGCTCGCGAGGCCCGAGGTCGGCCGGCGCGGTTTCTCCAGGTATTCGGCCGCCGGCGGCACCAGCGCGACCGCGGGCCGGCCCCGCCGGGAAACCACGAAGCGCTCACCGTCCCCCACCCGGTCCACGAGTTCCGAAAAACGCCGCTTCGCCTCCGCGGTACCGAGGCTCTCAGCGGCTAGGGCGTTCGACTCGTCCTCTCGCGATCGCGATGTCATCTGGCCTCAATTATGTCATAAAGACAACTAGGCTAGGGTTGCGTCGCTCCGCATCCTGCGCGCCGCCGGGTCACCCGCCCTCGAACTTGAAGCGCCTAGCCTCCTCATCCCAGCTGATCCCGGCGCAGAGGGCCTCGCTGGTCACGCCGAGGACCCCGACCAGCCTCATGATCGTGCCGAGGCGGGGCTCGCGGCTGCCTCGCTCCAGCAGCGAGATCTCGGTCCGGTGCATGTGGCAGCGGTCGGCCAGCTCCTGCTGGGTCATCCCACTCTGGCTCCTTGCCTCGATCAGATTGACGGCGAAGCGGTCTCGAGGGGTCATGCCACCGCCTAGCTCACCGAGGCCGGTCTCAGCGCGGGGCGCTGCCAGTTGCGGCTGCGGTAGGCCTCGACGAAGCCGGCTTCGGTCAGGTTGTGGGCGGCCGCGGCGATGTGGTCGGGGTCGCATTCGCCTAGCTCGGCGAAGACCGTGTGGCAGCCGGCCTCGGCGGCGTCAAGCAGACGGCGGCGCAGCAACGCCTTGTTGCAGCCGTGTCCCTGGCCGCGCTCCAGCGTGACATCAAGCCCAAGCTGGGCCACGCCGTCCACAATCAGCATCGCGCCGGAGGCAACGGCCCTGGCCTCCGGCTCCAGCACCGCCGTGTAGCAGCGCCAACTGTCCTCCATCGGCAGCGAAAAGATGAGGGTCTCGGCCATTATCGGCAGGTCAAGCCCCTCACGGGCGATCCAGCTGAACCCTTCGCCGTCGGCTTCCTCCTCGCCTAACTCGAAGATCGAGATATTGGGATCCTCCGGCGGATCGGGGGGACCGACGTCCCGGACGTCCCGGACAAACTTGGTCCAAGCGGCGCCGCGCTCGTAACCGTGGCCACCGAGCCATGCCTCCGCTCTGGCCGAGCCCGGCCGGCACTCCGCCACCGGCACGCGGTAGTCGACTTCGCGCGAGCGCATCCATTCGACCGCGTCCGCCAGATGACCGCTCTCGACGGCACCGGGCTCAGCCGCGCCCTGGATCTGGTTCAAGCTCGATACCTCGGGCTCTCGGCCGAAGGCGGTCGCCTGAACCGGACCGAACCGCTGAACCTCGATTCCCTCCTCGGTCACCGCATCGGGCACGACCGACTTCCACATCTCGTACCGGAATAGCTGCGCAACTCGCTCCATTGCCGCGGGGTCGTAGTCCATGAGCTACCTCCCGAATAGCTTGTGTGAGCGCCCTCTTTCCCGATCCCTGACCCTATGGGTACGATCCCGGATTTGTCAAGAAATTTTCTTTATTCCGGTCCTCGAACTCGAACGCTCCGAGCCGGAAATGATCCTCCGGGCCGGCATCGAGGGAGGGTGGGCGGGCTAAGGAACTGGCCCTCCCCCGCCGATAAAGGCCGGGATGTTCGAGATCGACTCAGCGCTGCGCACGCTCGTCGAGCGGGGTGGCTCCGACCTGCACGTCAAGGTGGCCGCGCCGCCGACTATCCGCCTGCACGGTGAGCTGGTGCCGCTGGAGGGCCACGAGCCACTCAGCGGCGAGGACACCGAGAAGGCCTTCCACGACATCGCCGAGGTGCGCTCGCTGACCGAATTCGAGCAGGAGGGCGAGGCCGACTTCTCCTACGCAATCCCCAGCCTCTCGCGCTTCCGCGTCAACACCTTCAAGCAGCGCGGCTCGACCTCGATCGTCTGCCGTGCGATCCCCTTCGAAATCCGCTCGGTCGAGGAGCTCGGCCTGCCCGAGGTCGTCACCAACCTGGCCGAGGAGCAGCGCGGCATCATCCTCGTCACCGGCACCACCGGCTCGGGCAAGAGCACGACGCTGGCGGCGATGATCGACCACATCAACCGCACCCGGGCGCACCACATCGTCACGCTCGAGGACCCGATCGAGTACCTGCACGAAGACAAAGGCTCGATCGTCAACCAGCGCGAGGTCGGCTCCGACACCAACAGCTTCGCCCGCGCCATGCGCCGCGTCCTGCGCCAGGACCCCGACGTGATCCTGATCGGCGAGATGCGCGACGAGGAGACCGTGCGCACGGCGCTCTCCGCGGCGGAGACCGGCCACCTCGTCCTCTCCACCGTCCACACCCTCGACGCGACCGAGACGATCAACCGCATCATCGACTTCTTCCCCCCCACCTCCAGCACCAGGCGCGGGTGATGCTCGCCTCGACCCTGAAGGGGGCGATCGCCCAGCGCCTCGTTCCTGACGTGAGCGGCGAGGGCCGCGTGCCGGCATCTGAGGTGCTCGTCGTCACCGGCCGCGTCCAGGACCTGATCCTCAACCCCGAGGAGACCGGCAAGATCACCGAGGTGATCGCCGAGGGCGAGTACTACGGCATGCGCACCTTCGACCAGTCGCTGCTGCGCTACGTGATGGAGGGCAAGATCGCCGAGCAGGTCGCACTCGACTACGCCTCCAGCCCGCACGACTTCAAGCTGATGCTGGCCGCCGGCGGCCAGCGGGCCAGCGGCATCGAGCAGCTCGCCGGCTCATCGCCCGGGGCATAGCTCGCTTCAGCGCAGAAGGGTTGCAGACTTTTTACATTCTGCGCGCCATGCGTGTGATCCAGGCGGTAACGATCGCTGAGTGCCCGCTCGACGATCGCGACCGTCGGCGCAAGCAGGGTCGCAACTGACGGCGAGACGGCGGCAGGGCTTCAGGCGCGAGCCTCCACGTAGATCTCCTGCTGGACGTCGGTCGGCGCGCAGCCCTTGCCATGTTCGTCGAAGACGTCAGTGAGGCGCAGACCCACCGACTCGAAGATCACGGCGAGTTCCTCGACCGAGTAAAGCCGGCGCTGGAAGGGGACCGCCTCGGATTCCTCGGGACTCTCGCGTTCGAGCAGCGACCTCCTGGTGCCGTCAAGGCGGCGGATCGGCTCATTCCAGTGCTGCTCGATCAGCTCGATTACCTCGTCAGTCTCGAACCAGGTCCGCTCTGGCAGGTGCGCTTCGGCCCGTAGGACGTTCGGGGTCTGCATCAACAGCCGACCGCCCGGACGCAGCGCACGGGCTGCGGCTCTGAAGGCGCGCAGATTCTCCTCGTCGAAGTCGAAGTGCTCGAATGCGCCGCCGCCGAGACTGAGTACCAGGTCGAACTCGCCCTCGAACGCGAGGTAACGAGGGTCCTCTTCGACGAAATAGGGCCAAAGGTCCAGCAGCTCTGCTTCGCCGGCCGCCGCTTCCAGCAGCTCCTGGCGGATGTCGACGCCGATCACCTCGAAGCCCCTGCGGCTGAACTCCAGCGTGCGTTGCCCGGTGGCGCAGGCGAGGTCGAGGATGCGCTCGTGCCCGTCGGGCTGCAACATCTCCAGGGCAAGCTGCGCCTTCTCCTCCCCTCCCTGCTCGAAGTACAGCGCGTCGAAGTTTGGGGCGAAGCTGGTGCGATACCAGTCGACTGGAGCTCCCGTGCCGATCACGATCCGGCCGAACTTAATACTTCGATGCTCCTAATGCAATCCTGGGGCGCACCGGACTACCCGAACGGATGCTCAGGTGGCCGGCTCAGCGAGCGCTTGGAGCACGACGTCGTCGTGCGTCTTCGGCGAGACCTTGGGGAAAACTTTGCCGATCTTGCCCTCGGGGTCGATCAGGAAGGTCGCCCGCTGCACGCCCATGTACTTCTTGCCGTACATCGAACTTCTTCACCGCGGCGACCTCGTCGGGTGAGATGCCGATCACCCGCGCTCCCGCCTTGCCGTAGTCGGCGCTGTGGTCGCGCACGCTGCAGGCCTGGGTCGTGCAACCGGGCGTGTCGGCGCGAGGATAAAAATACAGTACGACCGCCTGACCCCTGAGATCGGACAGCCTGACCGGATTGCCATTCTGGTCGGGCACGGTGCGGGCGAAGCACCCCAACGAAATTGTCAGATGGCTGGAGGGTCGCACTGCTCCCGGAACGTTCAGGTGAGGAGCGTCCGACTCGCTCTGTCTTAGTATCTAACGTCACGATCTATCGGCACGGAGGTACAAGCAGAAGGGACGGGGCGCAGCGCTTCGAATGGGTAGGCTCTCGTGAGATGAATGCGACGGCGAAAAAGCGCTATATCGCGGACCACCACGGCTGGCACGTCGCGAAGACTCTAGGTTGGCCTTCACGCTGTCCTGGGTTCGGCGGGGCAGCAGGCGATCTGCTTAATCCGTTTTCGCCATTTAAGAGACCGCGGTCATCGATGATGCTGGTTCACATTCATCAGCGTCAGGGTGCCTGGGCCGTTCATCGACGAGTGGACCAGGCTGCAAAACGGCTGACCGAGACGACGTAGTTCCTGTGCAGAATGGGGATGACAGCGGTGATCAGGAACGATCCGACCTTGAGCGCCGCGACGCCGACCTAAGTCAGTCTCCTGATTCCGGCACGCGAGAGCTGCCTGAAGCGGCCGACCAAGCAATAGGTGGGTCTTCGCGGCTGAGTATCGAAGCCACAGCGGGCCACTGCCAAGCAAGGAGTGGCTCGCCGAGGTTGAGGCGCTCCATTCTGGGTCCACCGAGATCATCCTCAAGGACTTTGCAGATGAGCGTCAGCATCAGCGGTTCATGCAGATGAAGGCGATGGATCTCGATTCCCGAGTCGTTAAGGACTTCGCTCGCTATCAGATGCAGCGTCTCTGGATGGCAGGCGCGTTGGCTCTTTTCTTGGCCGCCGCCGGTATCGCGTTGATCCTCCTCGATAAGGAGATCTATGGATTTGTGCTCCTGATCGCTGAGGTCACGGGTCTGCTTGGAGTGTTCTTTGCCAATCGGGACTCCGATGAGGACATTGACGAGCTGTTAGCCGAGATAGAGCGAGAAGAGGAAGCAGCGGTAGCCGACGAGCCGGCCGAGTAAGGGGCTCAGACGCGTCCCGACGTGTCGGCACGGGGATAGAAGTAGAGGACGACCGTCTCGCCGCGCAGGTCGGAGAGGGTCAACTCCCTGCCGTCCTGGTCGGGCAGGGTGAAGTCGAGGGCGGCCTGGCCGGCTTCGAGCATCGGCCGTCCTCAGTCCTCGCGGCCAGGCTCCTGGCCGTCCTCGTCCTCGTCGAGCTCCTCGTCGCCCTGCTCAAGGGCGGTCTCCGAGACGGATCCGCTCAGGCCGGGGTGGTAATGGGTCTGAAACTGCTCCAGCGCGCGGTCGCGTCGGTCCTCGTCGACCGGGACGTCGTCGGAGATCCGCACCCAGTCGGCCCCCTCGTAGTCCTCGAGGTTGAAGACCTCCTGGTCGAGCGAGGTCGAGTCGTCGACCACGACGAGCACCTCGGTCTGCGGGTTGAAGTAGGTCCCGGGCTGGTTGAGCAGCTCCTCGACCTCGTAGAGGTTTTCGCGGTCGGCGGCCATCCCCTCGATCCTACAAATCCGCGAGCTGGCGCTCCATCTCGACCTCGACGTCGAGCGGCTCCTCGCCGCGCCGCATCCGCCGTTCGTTGCGGGCGACGACGAGCTGGCGCACCTCGGCACGCAGCTTCTCGTCGATCGCGGGGCCCGCAGCGCCGGGCGATTCGAGCAGGCGCTTCACCTCGAACTCGACGTCAAGTGGTGCCTCGCCGCGCCGCTGACGCCTATAGGACTTCGCCTCGATCATCTGCCTCGCCTCCGCCTCCTGCAGCTTGCGGTCGACCGGTGCTTCGGGCTGCGAAAGGCGGCTCGGTGGCGGCATTTCCTGCTCAATCGCAAAAGGGCCCTTGCCGACACTCTCCCAGAGCGGGCCGGTGCGAGCGAAGGCAATCAGGGCGATGGGCAGGGCGAGCAGCGTGATCAGGGTGAGCACGAAGCCCGCCTGGATGTCGATCAGACCGCCGATCGGAAGCATCGCCAGCCAGCGTAGGGCCTCTCCGGCCGCGGTGGTTTAAGGCGTCTCAACATCCGCTACCCTTTGCGCTGGTTGACTGACCAGTCAATCGGTCCACTCCCACCGAAAAAAGGAGCTTCGTGCAGTGGTTGACTTCACCCTGACCGACGAGCAGAAGGATCTGCAAGAGCTGGCGCACAACTTCGCGGAGAAAGAGATCCGCAAGGTCGCCTGGGAGCACGACAAAGAGGGAACCTGGCCCCAGGAGATCATCGACAAGGCCTGGGAGGTCGGGTTGATGAACACCCACATCCCCGAGGCCTACGGCGGACCCGGCCTCGACTACCTCTCCGGCTGCCTGATCGAGGAGGAGATGGGCTGGGGTTGCTCGGGCATCGGCACCTCGCTGATGGCCAACGGTCTCGCCTCCGCCCCGATCGCCCTCGGCGGCTCCGAGGAGACCAAGAAGAAGTACCTCGGGATGCTGACCGAAGACAAGAAGCTGGCCTCCTTCTGCCTGACCGAGCCGGACGCCGGCTCCGACGTCTCCGGGATGAAGACCCGCGCCGTCAAGAAGGGCGACAAGTACGTCATCACCGGCTCCAAGTGCTTCATCACCAACGGCAGCTACGCCGACTACTTCACGGTCTACGCCAAGACCGATCCCGAGGCAGGCCACCGCGGGATCAGCGCCTTCGTCGTCGACGCCGACCTCCCGGGGGTCACTGTTGACAAGAAGGAGGACAAGATGGGCCAGCGGGCGTCCAATACCGCGACCATCTCCTTCGACGAAGTCGAGATCCCGGCCGAGAACCTGATCGGTGAGGAGAACAAGGGCTTCAAGCTGGCGATGATGACCCTCGACCGCACCCGTCCGGGCGTTTCGGCGATGGCCGTCGGCATCGGCCGGGCCGCATTCGAGTACGCAGTCGAGTACTCGAAGGAAAGGGTTCAGTTCGGCGTGCCGATCGCGATGCACCAGGCGATCCAGTTCATGATCGCCGACATGGCGACCAAGGTCGACGCCGGCCGCCTGCTGGTCTGGAACTCCGCAGTGCTGCTCGACCAGGGCAAGCGCAACACGCTCGTCTCCTCCGAGGCAAAGCGCTTCGCCGCCGACTCGGCGATGGAGATCACGGTCGACGCCGTCCAGGTCTACGGCGGCTACGGCTTCATCAAGGAGTACCCGGTCGAGAAACTGATGCGCGACGCGAAGATCATGCAGCTCTACGAGGGGACCAGCCAGATCCAGCGTTTGGTCATCGCCAAAGAAGTGCTGCTGCCGCGCAGCGTCGACGGGCCCACCCCCGAGGCCGAAGCGGCCGCGAAAGCATCCGAGAGCAGCCAGGCCGAGCAGGCCGCGGCGACGGTCTAGCCACGCACCCCGCGCAGAATGGACAGTTGTGCCCCCTATGGCGGGCACAACTGTCCATCTTCGCTCGCTTGACCCGCTGCAAGCGCCGCGTCTAGGATCGGAGCGATGGAGGCCGGACAGCCAACCAGTCGCCCCCCAGCGAAGCGAATCTCCGTCGGCGAGGTCATCAGCGAGACCTTCTCGATCTACGGCCAAAACCTCGGCGCCCTACTGGGCAGCGCGATCGTCGTCTTCATCGTCGTCGGACTTATCGCCGGCATCCTGCAGGCCGCCGGGGGCCTCATCCTCGTGCTGCTCGCCGCGGCGGTGCGCATGGCCGGTAATGCCCTATACGTCGGGTTTGTCGTGAAGCTGGTCCAGGACACGCGCGACGGAAGGCGTGATGAGGGCGTCGGCGATCTCTTCTCCGCGGCGATGCCGGCGATCCTGCCGCTGATCGGCTTCGGCATCCTTTTCGGCATCGGCGTCACGATCGGCCTCCTCTTCCTGATCGTCCCTGGCCTGATTCTGCTCACCTTCTGGTCGGTCGGCGCACCGGCAATCGTCGCCGAGGGCATCGGCCCGATCGACGCCTTCAAGCGCAGCTGGCAATTGGTCCGCGGCGACGCCTGGCCGGTCTTCGGCGTTCTCCCGTCGTCCTCCTGATCGTGATCCTCATCGGAGTCGTCCTCGGCGCCATCGCCACCCCGATCGGCGACGGCGAAGCCGCGACCTACGTCGCGGCCATCATTTCCAGCGCACTCACGGCGCCGATCTACGCGATCGCCGTCAGCGTCCTCTACTTCGACCTCGGCGGTGGGTCGGCCGGCGGTGCCTCGCCTGCAGTCACGCCGCCGCCAGCAGACCCACCGCCGACGGTCAGCGCATCGGCCTAAGCGACGCGGGCGCCCTGGCGGGCGATCTTCTGGCGCTTGGTTTTGTCCAGCTCGACCTTGCGCAGGCGCACAGACTCGGGCGTTACTTCGACGCACTCGTCGTCGCGCAGGAACTCCAGCGCGGCTTCCAGCGAGAGTCGTTTGGGGGGCTCGAGGCGGACCAGGATGTCGGCACTGGCGGCCCGCACGTTGGTCTGGTGCTTTTCCTTGATCGCGTTGACGTCGAGGTCATCTGAGCGAGCGTTCTCGCCGACGATCATGCCCTCGTAGACCTCCTCGCCCGGGCCGATGAAGAGGGTGCCCCGGTCCTGCAGGTTCATCAGCGCGTGGCTGGCGCTCGCCCCTCGCCGGTCTGCCACAAGTGAGCCGGTCGGTCGGGTACGCAGCTCTCCCGCCCAGGGCTCCCAACGGTCGAAGACGTGGTGCATGATCCCCGAGCCGCGGGTCTCGGTGAGGAACTCGGTGCGCAGGCCGATCAGCCCCCGGGCCGGGACCAGGTAGTCCATCCGCACCCAACCGGTCGAGTGGTTGACCATGTGATCGAGACGGCCCTTACGACCGGCCAGGAGCTGGGTGATCGAGCCGACGTGACTCTCGGGCACGTCGATAGCCAGCCGTTCGACCGGCTCGTGCACCTTGCCCTCGATTTCGCGCGTGATCACGCGCGGCTGCCCGGCGGTCAGCTCGAAGCCCTCGCGGCGCATCATCTCCAGCAGTACGACCAGCTGCAGCTCTCCGCGCCCCTGCACCTCCCAGGTGTCCGGCCGCTCCGTGTCGGTGACCCGGATCGAGACGTTGCCGACCAGCTCGGCGTCGAGGCGGTCGCGAACCTGGCGCGCGGTCAACTTCTTGCCCTCGGTCCCGGCCAGTGGCGAGGTGTTGATCCCGACCACCATCGAGAGCGAGGGTTCGTCGACGGCGATGACCGGCAGCGGTCGCGGGTCCTCGGGGTCGGCCAGCGTCTCGCCAATCGTCACCTCGGGCAGGCCGGCGACCGCGATGATCTCCCCCGGCCCGGCCTCCTCGGCAGCGACGCGGTCGAGCGCCTCGGTCACGTAGAGCTCTGAGAGCGTCGCCCGGGCGACGCTGCCGTCGGCCCGACACCAGGCGATCTGCTGCCCGTTGCGGACTTTCCCGTGGCGAACCCGGCAGAGCGCAAGGCGGCCGACGTAAGGGTCGGCGTCGAGGTTGGTGACGAGCGCCTGGAACGGGTGCCCGGGGTCGTACTCGGGCGCAGGAATCCGCTCCAGCATCAGGTCCATCAGCGGCGAGAGGTCGCTCCCCTCGACGCCTTCCTCGAGTGCGGCCCAGCCGGCTTTGGCGTTGGTGTAGACGATTGGAAAGTCGACCTGCTCATCGTCGGCATCGAGGTCGAGGAAGAGCTCGTAGACCTCGTCGACGACCTCGGCGATGCGGGCGTCAGGCCGGTCGACCTTGTTGACGACGAGGATCACCGGCAGCTTCGCCTCAAGCGCCTTGCGCAGAACGAAGCGGGTCTGGGGCAGCGGCCCCTCGGAGGCGTCAACCAGCAGCAGCACGCCGTCGACCATCGTCAGCCCGCGCTCGACCTCGCCACCGAAATCGGCATGCCCGGGGGTGTCGATGATGTTGAGCTTCACGCCCTCGTAGTTGACGGTCGTGTTCTTGGCGAGGATCGTGATCCCCTTCTCGCGCTCCAGGTCCATCGAGTCCATCACCCGCTCGGCCACGTCCTGCCCCTTGCGGAAGGCGCCGCTCTGCCAGAGCATCGCGTCGACCAGGGTCGTCTTGCCGTGGTCGACGTGGGCGATGATGGCGATGTTTCTGAGGTCGTCTCGGGTGGTCATTTCTCGCTGGCAGGGTAGGGAGCGGCGGGCAAAGAAGAGGCCCGCCGTGAGGCGGGCCTCGGCACTGCTAAGAGCGGTGCGCTACTACGAGGTCTGCTGGACGCTCGCGGCGGCCGGGCCCTTGGGGCCTTCTTCGGACTCGTAGCTCACCTTGGATCCCTCGGTCAGGGACTTGAAGCCCTCACCCAGGATCGCGCTGTGATGAACGAAGACGTCCTTCGAGCCGTCGTCGGGCGTAATGAACCCGTAGCCCTTGTCGTCGCTAAACCACTTGACAGTTCCAGTTGGCATGCAATTGCCTCCACTTCATGTGCTGCGAACGCGGCACATGCGGTGAAGCAACGACGCGAGCGCTAGACACAACTTTTGCCGGTTCTTCCGGCCTAACGCGAGGACCGTAGCAGGGTCGGCGCCCCCGCTGCGCGGCCGCAGCCGCTCTTCCGCTGTGAGTTATGTGTCTTATGGGTGCATAACTAACAGCGGAGCCGCCGAGATCGGAGATCGCGGACCGTTCAGCCGATACCGTAAATCGTGATGCCGCCAGGGAAAATGCGCCGCCGCCGGGCGGGGGGCTCGATCGCCGCTCTTGCGTTGCTCTGCGCTCTGACTTCCATTTCGGCCTCAGCCGCGCCGTCCAAGCCGGTCACCGGCGACTCTTTCGCCAGAGTGGCACCGGCCCCCACCGCTGGCAAGGGCGCATATGTCCCGGGCGAGGCAATCGTTCGCTTTAAGCCCAGCAGCTCGGCGCAGGCTCGCCAAAAGGCCCGAAAGGCTGCCGGTGTCGACTTCGCCGACACGCTGGGCCTTCCCGAGGCGCAGGTGGTCAACGTGGATAGGTCTGTCACGGCGGCCGTCCGGCGTCTCGAAAACCAGCCAGGCGTGGCTTACGCACAGCCAAACTACCGCTACAACGCCGTCGCCCTAACCGCTGACACCTTCTCCGAAGAACTCTGGGGCCTCGACGATCCGGCAATGCCAAATCCAGGGGTCAGCGTCTCCGGCGCCTGGGAAAGCAATCGTGGAGGAGGGCAAGTGATCGCGATCCTCGATACGGGGGTCGATCTGACCCACCCAGACCTCGTCGGAAACCTCTGGGAAAACAGCAGCCCAGATCCAATCGACGAAGACCTGCACGGGTTCGACTTCGTCGACGACGATGGCAACCCTGACGACTACAACTTCCACGGCACCCACGTCGCCGGTACGGCGGCGGCGATCGCCGACAACAATGAAGGCATCGCCGGGGTCGCGCCGGAAGCGGAGATCATGGCCGTGCGAGTACTCGACGGCGATGGCAGCGGCTCGACCGCCGGCATCGCCGCCGGCATCGACTACGCGGCCAACCACGGTGCCGACGTGGTCAATATGAGCCTCAGCACACCGGCTGGATCCGGTGACAAAGCGATGGCCGACGCGATCGAAGCCGCTGGCACAGAGAGCAACGTGGTGGTAGTCGTGGCGGCCGGAAACCATGGCGCGGACGTCGGTACCGCGCCCGAGTCGCCCTGTGTTCTGCCGCAGAGCAATCTGATCTGCGTTGCCGCCCTGAGTCAGAAAAGCGGCGCTCTCGCCAACTTCTCCAACTACGGCGCGCAATCAGTCGACCTGGCGGCGCCCGGGACCAGCGTCCTCAGCACGAAGCCCGGCTACGGGGCGGCGCTCTTCAGCGATGACTTCAGCTCCGGCCTCGGAGCTTGGACGACGCAAGTCTTTGACGGCGGGATCCCGTGGGGGACCAGCCCGGAAGCGGCGACCCAGCCTCTTTCCGCAACCGATAGCCCGGACGGCGACTACGGTGCGGCGCCGGACTTCTCGACGACCGCCCAGTCGGACCTCCTTGCCACCGCGGCAGTAGACCTCAGCGCCGAGCGTGGCTGCCGGATCCACTTCAACACGAAGTACGAGATCGAGCCGTTTTTCGATTCTTTCGCCGCGGGGGCAGTGTCGGAGTCCACCTTGTTCGACGTGGCGGAATTCGATGGAACGTCTGCCGGGTACCCGACCAGCTTCATCGGCGAGGGCGCTACCGTCTCCAAACTCGACGGACGCACCGACGTCCACCCGGTCTTCTCCGTCATCTCCGACGAAGAAGTACAGCTCGATGGCGCCTATGTCGACGATGTCTACCTCTTCTGCCGCGACGAGACTTACGACGACGTCATCGCCACCGCGAATAACTACGACCAGCCCCAATCCAGCAGTTACGTCCGGTTCCAGGGCACGTCGATGGCAGCTCCCCACGTTGCCGGTGTCGTCGCACTGGTGCAGACCGCGGCACCCGGTCTCGGTGCCGACGAAATTGTCGACACGGTTCTCGATGGAGCATCTGCAACACCGACCTTCGCACCAGGCAAGCACACGGCGACTGAAGGGATCGCCGACGCCTGCAGGGCAGTCGCGCTGGCCACTGGCGGGGATGTGGCAACCGAATGCCCGACGAGCAGCGAACCGATGCCGCAGCCGAGCGATCCGGGCATCAAAGAAGTCGAAGAACAGATCACCAACGCAAACCCACCTTCTCCTACCGACCCTCCCCCCCCGGACACGACGGCCCCTGGCACCTTCCTCCGTCAGCGTCCTCCCAAGGTTCTGCGCACTACCGGCCGCAGGGCGAAAGTGACGTTCAAGTTCGACTCCGACGAGCCCGGCGTCACCTTCCTCTGCAAGTTCGATCGCAGGGCGTTCCGTGCCTGTTCGCGCAGGGCCGTGCGTAGCCTCCCTCTCGGTCCGCACATTTTGCGCGTCAAGGCTCGCGACGCGGCGGGCAACACCGATCCCACGCCCGCCGTCTACCGCTTCCTGGTGAAACAGATCGAAAGCCGCTGAGCTATCGATCGGCGGCCCCGGCCGCCGCCCCACGCCGCATGACCCAGTGGCCGGCGAGCAGCAGGGCCAATAGGGCGGCGGCACTGCCCAGGACCAGCGGATCGGTGAAGCTGAGACCCTCGAGGCGGGTGCCGAAGTAGACCGAGAGGGCGGTGATCGGCAGATAGCCGAGGGACGTCGTCCAAACGAAGCGCCAGAGCGGGACGCGGGCAGCGCCCGCCGCGTAGGAGACAAGGCTGAATGGCAGGATCGGGATCAGGCGGACCGCCAGCATCAGGGTGGCGCCGCCTCGCTCGATCGTCGCCTCGGTCCGCTCGAAGCGCTCGGTACCGAACCAGCGGTCGAGCAGCGGCCGGGCGACCGAACGTCCAATCGCGAAGCAGAGCAACCCGGACGCCAGCCAGCTGATCATCATCAGTGCGAGGGCCGGGAAGAAGCCGTAGACAAAGCCGGCCGCGGCGTCGATGATCTCCGCCGGATAGAAGACAACAGCGTGGATCAGCGCCAGGGCGAAGATCAAGAGCGGCCCGACGGCGCCAAGATCCTCGATCCGACCCCGCACTTCCGCCGTGTCGCCCCGTACCGCCGCCTCGAAGGCATCGCGCAACTCCGGGATGGCCAGGACCATCGCCGCCATCAGGGCGATGCCACCGAGCGTGACCGCGACCGCCGCAAGCGAGGGTCGCGGCGCCTCCATCAGCCGCGCAGGCGCTCGGCCAGGGCCGAGTGGCGGCTGCCGCTGTCGTCGCGGCGAATCGCCATCTCCAGAGCGGCGGGGTCACCGACCAGGACGCAGTTGCTGCGGGCGCGGGTGATCGCCGTATAGAGCAGCGGCCGGGTCAGCATGCGCGCGTGGGAACGGTGGCAGACACCAACCACGACGGGGACCTCGCAGCCCTGCGCCTTGTGGACCGAAATCGCGTAGGCGAGCCGCAGCGTCGCCGTCTCGCCATAGGGGATGACCAGCGAACCGCCCTCGTCGGTGTCGACGACGATCGACTCCTCCCCCGGATCGTCCTCGCGCAGGAAGACGATCGAGCCGTTCATCAGCCCCAGCTCGTGCGAGTTGCGCGTCTGGATCAGCCGGTCGCCGATGCGGAAGCGCTCGCTGACAGCGGCCTTCCCGTCCGGGTTGAGCTGACTCTGCAGGCGCTCGTTCAGCGCATCGATCCCGACCGCCCCTTTGTACATCGGCGCCAGCACCTGCACCTCGCGGATCGGGTCGACCCCGAAACTCGCCGGCGCCCGCTCGGCGACCACCTCGACCACGGTCTCGAGCGCACGCTCCGGGCTCGGCCGGTCGATGAAGAAGAAGTCGTGCTCCTGATCGGCGGCGGGCTCCAGGTGCGGCAGCCGCCCCTGGTTGATCTCGTGGGCAGCGGTGGTGATCATCGAGCGCGCCGCCTGACGGAAGATCTGTGTGAGGCGGACGACGGGGGCTACCTCGGAGGCGATCAGGTCCTCGAAGGGCTTGCCGGCGCCGATCGGCGGCAGCTGGTCGGCGTCGCCGACGAAGACGACGTGGGTCGACTCGGCGAGGCCGCCGAGCAGCACCTCGATCAGCCGCAGATTCAGCATCGAGGCCTCGTCGACGACGACCAGCTCCGCCGGCAGCGGACGACCGGCCCGGAAGGCCGGCTCGCGGCCGGGCATCCACTCAAGCAACCGATGGATCGTCTGCGCCTCGTGCCCGGTCGCCTCCTCCATGCGGCGGGCGGCGCGGCCGGTTGGCGCGCAGAGCGCGATCGAGACGTCGGCGCGCACCGCCTCGGCGACGATCGCCTTGGTGCAGGCGGTCTTGCCGACGCCCGGCCCGCCGGTCAAGACCGAGATCCGCGCCGCAAAGGCCCCCTGCACCGACGCCCACTGCTCATCGGTGAGTTTGGCCTCATCCTCGACGTCTTCCGGCGGCGTATCGCCGGGGTCGTGTTCGAGGTGCGGCGGAGTCGCAACGCGGCTGGCGAGGGTCTCGGCGACCGCCAGCTCGCTTGCATGGGTCAACTCGCGGTAGGCACGCCCTTCGTCAAGCAGCAAGCCGCGCGCCTGTGCAGGGACGTCTGGATCGGGCCGCAGGCCGATCAGTTTCGCGGTGCGTTGGTTCAGCTCATCGACCGGCAGGTAGGTATTGCCCTGCTGCTCGGCCTCCGAGAGGGCAAAGACCGCGGCTGCCTGGGCACGGCGATCGGACTCCGGCGGCACGTCAGCGGCGAGGGCGATCTTGTCGGCGCGGCCGAAGCCGACCCCGGTGACCTCGGTCAGGCGGTAGGGATCCTCGTGCAAGACCGCCATCGAGCGATCGCCGAAACGGGCGTGGATCGGCGCCGCCAGGTGAGCCAGCCCGTGCGGGGCCAGCTGCACGTGCAGGTCCCGGATCGCGCGCGAGGCGTGCCAGGACTCGGTCGCCACCGCCGCCTGCTCGGCGCTGACCCCGCGCAAGCTGGCGAATACCCCTGCGGGATCGGCGGCGATCGCCCCCAGGACCCCCTCGCCGTGCTCGTCGACCAGGCGCTCGGCGCGGGCCGGGCCGATGTGGCGCAGGCTGGTCAGATAGGCGATCTGCCCCTCGCGATCGGCCGGGTCGAGCGGCAGCGCGCCGCGCGCCTTCAGCTGCCGCCCGTAGCGCGAATGGGTCTGCCAGTCACCGCTCACTTCGGCTCGCTCGCCGGCGCTCAGGTGCGCAACCGGGCCGACCAGGGCAAAGCCCTCGCCCGACTCGGCGTCCTGCACCTCGAGCACCGCGTAGCCGTCGTCCTCGGCGCTGAAGATCACCCCGAGAACCTCGACCGTCCCCGTAAAGGCAGCCGCATCGGCGTCGAAGAGGGTCGCTGCGTTGGTCACACAGCAAAGCTAGCTGGAAGCGAGGCGGCGGGGCTCTGCTTTGAAGTCCAAAGTGCGAGAAGATGTCGCAAAGCCGGCCCAGACTGGGCTGCCAAGACTGGGAGGACGAGATGAGCACCCACGCGGTGAAGAGGATCGACGAGATGGAGGCCATCTACCTGGGCTCCTTCAAGCGCGCCCGGGCGGAGCTGGGGGTCGAGTCGTTCGGTATGCAGATCATTGACCTGCCCCCGAGCTACGAGCACTACCCCGAGCACGACCACGCCGAAGACGGGCAGGAGGAGGTCTTCATGGCGCTGCGCGGCAGCGGCGAGATCGAGATCGACGGCGAGCGCTTCCCGCTCGACACCGACCACGTCGCCCGCGTCTCCGCCGGCACCAAGCGCAAGCTCTGGCCCGGGCCCGATGGCGTCCGCGTGCTCGTCCTCGGAGGTGTCCCGGGCGAGGCCTACCAGGCGCCGGACAGGTCCAAGCTAGGCGAACCAGATCCGATGGCGAGCTAACAAGGTGGACTGGGCGCGTCGACTCAGGCGGAGTCGGCGCGCATCTGCGCGCAGCGCTGGTCCCAGAGGCCGATCAGCTCCTCGGGCAGGAGCTTGAATAGCGGCTCGTGTTCGTCGATCTCGAGCAGCATTTCCATGTCGTACTCCCAGACCAGGATTTGGTCGTCTAGGTCCACCAGCAGCCCCGCGTCGAGCTCCTCCTGCAAGAGGACGTAGTCGTCGCGTACCTCGATCACGTTGGCGATCTTGTCGGCAGCGAATACCCGCTGCGCCTCGATCCCGGTCGCCGCAACGCGGCGGCGAAGCTCGCGCTTGCGCTCTTCGTGGTCGCTGATCTCGAAGTCTTCGCTCAAAGCGCAGACGATCATCGCCACCTTCATCCCGAAGCGCTCGCGCAGGGCGCCGAGGGTCACTGGGGTGTACTCGAGCGTGTCGTGGAGCAGACCCGCCGCGATCAGCTGGTCGTCCATCCGGTGCTCGGCGAGCACCTCGGCCACGGCCAAGGGGTGCTCGATGAAGGGGACATCGTCGCCGACGTCACGGACCGTGCCCGCGTGTAGCTCTCGCGCAAGCGCAAGCGCCTGGCGAACCAGCCTGGAGCGCTCAGCTATCTCCTCGACCCTGCTAGAGGGGGACATCGTCTTCACCGTAGCGCACTTGGGTTCCCACCGAAACCCCTCCGGTACCAGAGGCCTCAGGCGCGAACGACGACGATCACGATGAAGGCGGTGTAGAGCGCGAACCACGTGACCACAGCGGGCAACGAGAAGCGGTCGCGGCGGTGCAACATCTCGTAAGCGAGGAAGCCACCGGCGAGGCCGAGCATGACCGAGATCGCCGCGTTGGTGCTCAGCGCCCAGTCGGTGAAAAGCAAGCCGATGCCGAAGGGCACCGTCGACTGGAAGACCATCGCCCCAGTGATGTTGCCGAGGGCGAGCGAGTCCTTGCCCTCGCGCACCCAGAAGAAGCTGTTCACCTTCTCGGGCAGCTCGGTCGCCAGCGGGGCGAGGATCAGGGCGAGCACGACCGCCTCGACGCCGAGGCTGTCGGCGATGTGGAGCAGCTCCTCCACGAAGAGGTGGGCGCCGCCGACCATCGCCCCCAGTCCGACCAGGAGCTGGATGATGCACACCGCCAGCCCCGGGTTGGTGCGGTACTCGGCCCGCCGCTCGAAGATCAGCGGATTGAGGGATCCGTGCGCCTGCACCTCGCCGCTGCGGCGCAAGGTGCGCCAGATGTAGAACGGGTAGGCGAGCAGGACGAGGATTCCCACCGGGTAGCGAACCGCGTCGGGGGCGCCCCAGGCCAGCGCCAGCGAGAGGGCGAAGAAGATCAGGAAGAAGATCAGGTCGCGCTCGAGGGTCGGCCCGTGGGCGTTCAGTTCCAGCCCCTGCTCGCGACGCTCCCGGTAGAGGTAGGCGAAGAGGCCGACCAGGCCCATCGCCAGCGTGCCGAGCAGGAAGGGGGCGCCGACGATCGCGCCGATCGCGACCTGATCTGCGCCCTCCTTCGCCCCGATCAAGGCGACGATCGCGATCAGCGTCTCCGGCATCGCCGTGCCCACCGCGGCGAGAATGCTGCCGACTGCCCCTTCGCCGAGCTTCAGCCGGTGGCCGATCCACTCGACCGCATTGGTGAAGAGCAGTGCCCCAGCGAGAATTACCGCGAAGCTGACAAGCAGCAGCAGAACGTTCACAGAGCTGTCGCGCTCAGCCGACCAAGTTGTCGGGCACGCCTAGCCCTTCGAACAGTTCATCAAGGCCTTTACCGCCTTCTTCGCCCTGCAACAAGCCGAGTAGTTCGAGTGGGTCTACACCGAGCTTCAAGAAAAGTCTGCTGACAGGCTCGGCGTTTTCGGGTGCCGAGATCTCCGGTTCCTCGTTAACTCCGCTTAGGGTCAAGTCGAGGTCAATCTCAACCTGTTTGGGTCCGCTGCCGCCGTTATTCGGCTCGAGCTTCAGCTGCAACTCGAGCCGCCGCACGATGTCGTCGTCACCGACGTAGACGTCGGCGTGGGCTGTTTTGACGGCGCTGCCGACCTCCTCCTTTGCCGATTCGATTTCCGACTTCGAGGGCAGCGGGCCGGCACCGGCAAGCTGGGCCCGGCAGGGTTGGCTTTCGACTACTTCGAGCACCGCCTCGATCGCGGCGGAGACTTCGACGTCGCCGCTGACCTTGGTCGTGCTGGTGCCGTCAACGTCAGCGCTGCCTTCGTTGGCGCCGTTTTCGACGAAGTCGGCGACTTTCAACTTGCCAAACTCTTCCTGGCAGGCCGCGGCACCGGCCGAGCCGACCTCGGCACCACCTTCGCGCTGGGCCTGGTTGAGGGAGGCTTCGATGAAGCTGAAGGTGGTCGGGTCGACTTCGTACTCCACTCCTTCGTAGTTTATGTAGGCGCTGTTGGGCAGCAACACAACCCCGCCTTCGAAGTCGACGTCCTCGCCATCAATCGAACCGTTCGCCTTCGCCGTCATGTCGAGCTGGGGAAGCCTGCCCGCCCCTTCGCCCTGGAAGGGGCCGGAAAGACTGACCTCGAGGGTGCCGCCTTCGGGGCCCTGCGCCTCGAGACCCAGGGAGAGGTCGATGTCGCCGCTTTCGATTCCGTCCAGGGTCGCTTCGTCGAGGACCGCCTGCGGGCTCTCGTCGCTCTTGTCGCTCCCCCCGCCGCAGGCTGAAAAGGCGACGCTCATCACAACCAGCGCCGCAACGAGCGCGAGAAGGTATGGGATGCGAAGTCTTTTCAAGGCGATGTCTCCTGAGGGCCGGTGTGGCGGGACAATGGTAAAGCTAAACGGTCCATCATCGATTCCTCAGCTCCGGCGGCGTCGACTCGGTCAGGTTAAGCGCCAGCGGGAAGAGGAAGGCGCCGAGGAAGATCAGCACGATGCCCGCGACGATCAGCCAACGCGAGGTGCTGAGGTGGCCGAGGATGCCGACGGCGAAGCCGATCAGCACCAGCGCGATGTACGGGCCGCCGCTGTGCGGAAGCAGGGAGGCGAGGGAGAGGGCGAGGTCGGGAGCGAGCGCAAGCACCGGGCGGATTATCATCGCCGGGATGGCCGAGGCGCAGGCACCCGCATCCGTAGCCGAGACTAAGGAGGCGCTGGCGAAGGCGAGCTACCTCGCCGACGAGTCGGCGGCCCTGGTCTCCTTCCTCGCCCAGCGCCTTGGCAAGCCGATCCTGGTCGAGGGTCCGGCGGGCGTCGGCAAGACCGAGCTCGCCAAGGCACTTTCCCGCGCCAGCGGCCGTGAGCTGATTCGCCTGCAGTGCTACGAGGGGCTCGACGAGGCCAAGGCGCTGTACGAGTGGAACTACCGCAAGCAGCTGCTGCGGATCCAGGCCGGCGGCGAGTCCGGCTGGGAGGAGGTCCACGGCGACATCTTCGGCGAGGAGTTCCTGCTGGCGCGGCCGCTGATGCAGGCGATCGCCAGCACCGAGCCGGTGGTGCTGCTGATCGATGAGATCGACAAGACCGACCAGGAGTTCGAGGCGATGCTGCTCGAGCTGCTCTCCGACTTCCAGATCACGATCCCCGAGCTGGGCCAGGTGTCGGCAACCTCGATGCCGATCGTCGTCCTCACCTCGAACAACTCGCGCGAGCTGACCGAGGCGCTGAAGCGCCGCTGCCTCTACCTCTGGCTTGACTACCCGGAGCTGGAGCGCGAGATGGAAATCGTCCGCCTGCATACGCCTGACCTGTCCGAGACCCTGACCCGGCAACTGGTCGAGGTGGTGCGGATGGTGCGGGCGCTCGACCTGAAGAAGCCGCCCTCGATCGCCGAGACGATCGACTGGGCGCGGACGCTGCTCTTGATGGGCGCTGAGGACATCGACCGCGAGACCTTCGAGCAATCGATGTCGATCATCGTCAAGCACCGCACCGACATCGACCTGGTCGCCGAGCGGGTGGGGATGAAGCTTGCCGAGTCCGTACGGCCCCAAAGCTGAGACCGGCCCTCCGGGGCTGGCGGCGAAGCTGCTCGGCTTCTGCGAGGAGCTGCGCAGCGAGGGCGTTGCGGTCGGCACCTCGGAGATCCTCGACGCCTTCGCCGCGCTCGAGCAGGTGCCGTGGGAGTCGCGCGACGACTTCCGCGAGGCACTGGCGACGACGATCGCCAAGTCCCAGGAGGACCGGCGGCTCTTTGAGCTGCTCTTCGAGCGCTGGTTTTTCCGCGCCGCCGAGGCAGAGGCGATCGAGCGCGAGATCGTCGAGGGGGGCCAGCGCCACGAGGGCGCAGAGCGGCTCGACATCGACGAGCTGCGCGAGCAGATCCGCCAGGCGATCGTCGAGGGCAACGACGGCGAGATGCGCGACCTGGCGCGACTGGCGATCGCCGCCTTCGGCCGCCAGGGCGAGGGCTCGGGCGTGGTCGGCGTCGACGTTCAGCGGATCCGCCGCACCCTGGAGCTCTCGGCCGGCACGCAGCCACAGGGTGAGGCCGTCGACGGCGCCGCTGAGTTGCCGCCGATCGACCGCGACCAGCTCAACCACTTCGAGCGTCACCTGCGCCGCGAGCTCGAACGCGACCTGATCGAGCGCACCGAGACCCTTCCCCCCTCACGGCCGCTGGCCGAGCTCGACCGGGCGCTGCCGACCAGTCCCACGCAAGACCTGGCTGCTGTCCATAGGGCCGTCTCGCAGATGAAGCGCCGCCTGGCAACGCTCGGCCACGAGCAGCGGGGACGGCGCAAGGGCCGCACGGTCGACGTGCGGCGGACGATGCGGGCCTCGCTTGAGACCGGCGGCGTGCCGATGCACCTGCGGTACCGACCGAAGCGCCCGCGCCGTCCCGAGATCTACGTCCTCTGCGACGTCTCGACCTCGGTCACCTCGGCCAGCGTCTTCTTCCTCTCCGTCCTGCACGCTCTGCACGACTCGTTCCGCAAGCTGCGCAGCTTTGTGTTCATCGAGCGGATCTCTGAGGTGACCGAGATCTTCGAGCACGAGCGCGACTTCCGCGAGATCGCCCGCCGCGTCTCCAGCGAGGGCGGCGTCGCCGACGTCTCCGGCTACACCGACTACGGCCGCGTCTGGCAGGAGTTCCTGACCGAGATCTCCGACGACCTCGACCCGCGCTCGACCGTAATCGTGCTCGGCGACGCCCGCACCAACGGCCGCGAGCCGCACGCCGAGGTCTTCGCCCAGGTGGCAGAGCGGGCGGGGCGCCTCTTCTGGCTCAACCCCGAGCCAAAGCTCTACTGGAACTACGGCGACTCGGTGATGGCCGCGTATGAGCGCTACTGCGACGGTGCCTTCGAGTGCTGGACCACTCGCCACCTGGAGAACTTCGTCAACGTCATCGCCGGTGGCGTTCCAGCTGCGGAGTGAGGCGAGGGCCCGCCTAAACGCGGATCAGCTCGATGTTCTCGCCGGGCTCGATCAGGGCTTCTGTGTCATCGGGGTCCGAAGTGACGATTGCTGCATCGAGCCCAGCGGCGCAACAGACGACGTGCGCGTCGACTACGTCCCGACCTCCTCGTGCACCGAGGCGCTGCCCCACCTCCCTTGCGCGGTTCTCATCCAAAGCGTCTATCTCGAACCCGTCGACCAGCTTCGCCAAGCGGGCGGCCCTGGCGCCACCGCGCCAGACCTGCGCCAGCGCGCTCGCCGGAATCACGATGTCGTCGCCAAATGCCTCCGCCTCTGCCAGAAGGACGGACATCATCTCGCTGCCTCGCTCGACCCCGATCAATGCTCCCGCGTCGAAGACGAACCTCGATTCCGCACCCTCTTCATTTCCCTGCGCGCCCATTGCCTCGCCTCCTCGCTGATCGGGCCGAACTCCTCTTCCCAAAGCACGATGTATTCCCGTATCGCCTGCCGCTTCTTCTCTCTCCTGAGCGACTTTTCTACCGCCGCGGAAAGGTTGGGGGCTCTGCCCGCCTCGACGTCTGCGCGCGCTTGCTCGAGCGCCTCCGGATCGATCGAGATCGTGACCCGTTCTTTCATACGTAGCATCATACGCCCCCTTTCCGGCTAATTGCCGGCGACGCTACGACGCCTGAACGCACGTGGGGCGCGCACAAGCGAGAAGATCTCAGTCGACTTCGTGCCGAAAGACGCGCTCACACCCGCCAGCCCAAACGGCCTCTGCGACAGCTGCGTTCACCAGCAGCTCGTCCCCAACACGCGCCGCTCGGTCTTCAGCCTCTGCACGCGCTCGCGTGAGGATCCGCGCTATCCCCGCTACCCGCGCGTCCCGGTGCTGAGCTGTCCGGGCCACGAGCCATCATCTCCCCAACTCGCGAAAGGGGAGCAGGGTGGAGACGAGCAGCATCGAGGGACGTCCTAACGATTACCCGGTCACCTTCTCGGTCGACTACCCAGAGCGGGAGCTCAACCGGCTGACGACCTTCTTCCGGATCTTCACGGTGATCCCGATCGCGATCCTGATCGCCCTGCTGCCGGGTGGCAGCATCGGCAGCTACGACTACGGGGTGGCGGCCTCGACCGGCACCCTGATCTTCGTGCCACTCATCCTGATGCTCCTCTTCCGCAAGAAGTACCCGCGCTGGTGGTACGACTGGAACATCGAATTCCTTCGCTTCGCCAACCGCATCGGCGTCTACTTGGCCCTGATGGACGACGAATACCCCTCTACCGACGAGCACCAGACGGTCCACCTGGACTTCGCCTATCCCGACGCCCAACGCCTCGAGCGGGGGCTGCCGCTGGTCAAGTGGCTGCTCGCCATCCCCCACTACTTCGTCCTCTTCTTCCTCGGGATCGGCGCCTTCTTCGCCGTGATCGGCGCCTGGTTCGCGATCCTCTTCACCGGTCGCTATCCGCGCGGCATCTTCACCTTCGTCGAGGGAGTGATCCGCTGGCACAACCGCGTGATCGGGTACGCCTTCACCCTCGTCACCGACCAGTACCCGCCGTTCCGCCTGAAGCCCTGAGGTCTAGTGCGGCTCCCAGACCTCGGGCTCGGCGGTCAGGCGCAGGACCTCCGCTGGAAGCTCGCCCTTTGCGACGTCCGCCAGGGTCACCGACTCCAGCACGGATCGCATGCTCGCGCGCAGCGCCACCCAGACGTCTCGCAGCGAGGCTGCCGGTCCGGCGTAGGAGAGCTCGTCCGGCCGCTCTGAGCGGATGCTCGCGATCGGCCCCTCGACGGTGCGGATCACGTCGGCGATCGTGATGGTCTCGGCAGGCCGCGCCAACCGGTAGCCGCCGTCGGACCCGCGCTGGCTGCGCACCAGCCTCGCGTGGCGCAGCTCCAGCAGGATGTTCTCGAGGAACCGGAAGGGCACCCCTTGGGCGACGGCGATCGCTTCGCCCTTGACCGGGCCGCCGTCGGCCGCCGCCAGCTCGACCATCGCGCGCACCGCGTAGTCGACCTTGGCGGTGACCTGGACCGTTGGGCCGATCATCGCGAGCCGATCGCGACGATCCGGTCAGTCGCCACGGTTCTCTCCGAGCAGCCCGGAGGCAAAGGACTTCACCCCGGCGCCGCCAGCCAAGCCGAGATGATCGAGGCCGAACAGATCCTCGATCGTGCGCAGCAGCGAGTACGGGTCGTAGGAGGCTGAGTCGGTTGCACCAGGGGAGACGAAGCGAGACAGCAGTAACGCTCCCACCTTGGGCTCTTCCTCCACAGGCGGCAGACCGCTCGCAGGATCCACGGCGTTTACCTCGCCGAAGGTGACGATCAGCAGCCCGTCTTTCTCGTAGGCAGGCGAATCGACGATCTCTGGGACCCATTTCGAGAGGAACGCGTCGGCGCTCGCCGCGCCGTCGGGCGCGCCCGCGGGGCACTGGCCGCTGACGCCGGCGTTGCAGAGATTCGGCGAGATCAGTGCGAAGTTCGGCGTCGAATCGGTCTTGCGCAGGTCGGCGCTGAGCTCGGTGAGGGCGACGTCGTTGACGGCGCAGTCACCGAGATCGAGCAGCGAGTGGAAGTAGACGAAGGGGTTGAAGCGAGCCGCATAACCGCCCTGAATGGGTTCGTCCGCCCCACCGAAGTCCGGGTGGCCGCAGGTGTCGGGCTTCCCGGTCTCGTCGACCATCCCCTCCATGTAGGCGCCCCAGCGAAAGCGGCCGCTGACGAGCTGGTCGGCAAGGGTCAGCGCTTCGACCGGATAGACGCAGCCGTCGCCCGGCACCACGCCACTGTCATCGAGAGCCGAGTTCGCCGGAAACTCGCCGAAGGTGGGGCAGTTGGCCTCGGTCTCGACGTTGGGAGGTTGGCCGCTGACCGTCGCAATGCCGTTGGGAAGCGCGGAGCCGCCGAGCAGCGAGTAGCCGGAGAGCAGCTCCCCCTGAGGACGAAGGGTGCTTGCCAGGTAGGGCATCAGCGGGGCCGGACCGAACGCCGCGTCGTAGCCAGAGCTGGCGAGCGAGATGACGAAGACGTGCTTGATTCTGCCCGCTTCGGGCAGCGTTTCGCTCGGCGTCGCCGGCTGGCTCGGTGGGGGCGTGGATTCAGCTGGAGGCGCTGGCGCTGGCGGTTCCGAGGTGATGAGGGGCGCACTCGCGGCCGGGGCCGGCGCCGACGCAGCCCCCGCGCCGCTCGATTCGACCGGCGAGGACGGTTCTGCCGGGGGAGTCGACGTCGCCGGGGCGGCGGCAGGCCGCTGGGCGAGCAAGGCGGCTAGAGCGCCGTTGTCGCCGCCGGTCGTGATCGCGCTCGCCACGATCGCCGCAGTCACGACCAACGAGGATGCAACCAGCAGGTTGAAGCGTTTGCCGGTCAGGCTGGAGGCAGCGGCGGTCGCGCGGTCGAGATGCGGCTTCAGTGCCTTCATGCCGGCACCTCGACAGCCGTCAGCGACTGTCCGCACTGCGGGCAAAATCGCACCGCGGGGCCATAGGGAGAGCTGCAGCTGGGGCAAAGCCCGGCGGCGTCGACTTCCTGCAGCTCGAGCATCCGCTCCACCGCCAGCAGCTCGGCGTCAACCCGTTGCAGCTCGGCCGCCTTGCGAGTCAGCACGTCGATGCGAACGTGGTCGCGAATCGCCATCTCGTAGAAGGCGCCACCGAGGTCGGCCTGCATGACCGTGAACTTCTCCAGCAGGCGGTCCCGCTGGGCACGAAGCTCCGCGCTCTCGCCACCGTCGTCAGCCGCCCTGGGCTGCGCCGGGACGCTCATGGCTGGGCTCCGGTCGGCAGCGCGGGGGCCGCATCAGGATCGCCACCGACGACGACCACGTCGGGCAGGTTCTGCTGCGCCTTGATGTAGGTGGCGCCGGCCTGTTTGACGTTCGATTCGACGATTCTGGTGTCTTCTTCGGTCTTCTCCTTGGTCGGTTCAAAGCCGGTGATCTGGTGGACGGTCCCGTTCGCGGTCTGGGTGACGACCTTGCCCCCACCCTTGTCCTTCTTGCCCGCTTTTGCCCCTTTCGCTTTCGCCTGGTTCGCGGTGGTCGGTCCCGTCGTGGCCGGGCCGCTGCTGGCGACCGCGGCGTCCTGCTGGCGCAGCGCCTGCAGCAGGGCGTCGTCGGTTGCCATCCGAGCCTGAGCGGCCGACGACGACGCCGAGCCCAACCGCGACGGGGAGTAGAGCGAAGAAGGCAACCGCCGCGGCCCTGCTGCCCGAACCGCCCTTTGCCTGTGGCCGGGTCAGCGGACGGCGGGCGCGCTTGCTCATCGCGGCGAAGTAGCGCGAGGAGGGGTTGGCTCCGTTGCCGCGCCGGGCGGCGCATTCGACGCAGTAGCGCTGCTGCGGGTCGAGCGGCGCGCCGCACTCCTCGCACGGCTCGTAACGATTCTGGTCGCCCGGAGGATTCTGTTTTGGCTCGGTCATCGCTTCTTGCCCCCCTGGTCGTCGGACTTCGATCGCTTCTCCTGCCGCTTCTCGCGCGCCTCGAGGATGCGCTTGGATTCCGCCTGCTTCTTGGCCGCGGTGTCCTGCGTCGTCGCACAGCCGGACATCGCTCCGAGCAGGAGCAGACCAGCAGGCCGCAAGGCAGGGCGGCGATGGATCGCGCGCTAACCGAACGCACCGCTCACGTACTCCTGGGTCCGTTTCTCGCGCGGCGATCCGAAGAGCGCCGTCGCGCTGCCGTACTCGACCAGGTCGCCGAGGTACATGAAGGCGACGTGGTCGGCGATCCGGTAGGCCTGCTGCAGGTTGTGGGTGACGATCACGACGGCGACGTCGTCGCGCAGGTTGACGATCAGGTCCTCGATCACCTGGGTCGACTGCGGGTCGAGCGCCGAGCAGGGCTCGTCGAGCAGCAGCACCTCCGGCTCCGCCGCCAGGGCGCGGGCGATGCAGAGTCGCTGCTGCTGCCCTCCGGAGAGCCGCAGGGCCGGGTGGTCGAGGTTGTCCTTGACCTCCTCGAAGAGGCCGGCCCGATCCAGGGCGCTGTGCACCTTCGGCTCGAGCGTCTTCTTGCGCTGGCGGCGGGAGCCCTGCTCCCGCAACACGTAGGCGATGTTGTCGAAGACGCTCATCGGGAACGGGTTGGGCTGCTGGAAGACCATCGTCACTCGGCGGCGCAGCAGGGTCGGCTCGATCGCGCGTGATGTCGACGTCGTCGAGCAGGATGCGGCCGCTCAGCTTCGCCGTGCGGGTCAGCTCGGTGAGCCGGTTGAGCGAGCGCAGCAGCGTCGTCTTGCCGCAGCCGGAGGGGCCGATCATCGACAGCACCTCGCCCTGACGAATCGGCAGCGAGACGGATTTGACCGCTTCGCGCTGCGCGTAGGAGACCGAGAGGTCGTCCACCTCCATGCGCCGGATCGAGAACTGGGGAGCGCCGATCGAGCGGCGCGCTCCGGTGAAGCCGCTCGGCGCCGGGGGACGTGCCGCGACTTGGGGGTCCATATGGGTGCTTAAGCGCCGGCACGTCCCCGTCGACGCGCGGTCCTGGGGACCCGCCTCGCGGCCGGTGCGTCGTCCTCCAACGGCAACCGCCGGATCGGCGGCGAGGGGCTTTACGAACTCCACGTTCCCACCTTTCGTGCGCGGCGATGGACGACGTCGACGGCCGCGTTCAGGGCCAGCACCATCAACAGCAGGACGAAGGCCGCCGCGTAGGCTTTCTCCGGCTGGTTGAGGTTTCCGGTCGGCGACGCCTCGTAGACGAAGTTGGTCAGCGTCGTGCCGGCGCCGCGCAGGTAGTTGAAGGGGAATGCCGCGCCTTCGACCGGGGCGAAGTTCTGGGTGGCGCCGAGCAGGACGACGATGATCGCCGTGTCGCCGATGATCCGTCCCAGGCCGAGCATCGCCCCGGTCGCCACCTGCGGGCGAGCGGCGGGCAGCAGGATCCGCCGCGTCGTCGCGATCTTCGTCTTGCCGACCGCGTAGGAGGCCTCGCGCACGTGCTGGGGAATCGCGCTCAGCCCCTCGCGGGTGCTGGCGACGACGAGGGGTAGTGCCACCAGGGAGAGCATCGTCGAGGCGGCGAAGAAGGAGCGGCCGAAGACGACGCCTTCGGAGGTGCGGCTGAGGAAGCCGAGCGCCGTGCTGGAGAAGATCACGGTGCCGAACAGCGCCAGGACGATCGAGGGGATGCCCGCGATCGCCTCGATCGTCGACTCGGTGACCCGCGCGAGCGCCGCCGGGCGGCCGTACTCGACCAGCCAGACCGCGATGCCGACGCCGACCGGCAGCGCGATCGAGATGCCCATCGTGGCGACGATCAAGGTGCCGAAGAAGGCGTCCGAGAAGCCGCCGGACTGGCTCTGGTCGAACCCCGCCGAAGCCGGCGTGAACAGCATCTCCGGCCGCAGGTACTTGATCCCCTGCACGAAGAGATAGGCGACGATCGCGACCGCGATCGCGCAGAAGAGCAGCCCCAGGCGCCCAGCAGATAGCCAGGCCGATGCGGTCGGTGAGGCGCCAGGTGGCGCTGCCCTCGACGGCGCCCTTGCCGGGCGGCGCGGGGGCCCGGCGGTGGTGAGGAGCGCCGGGGGCGGAGTTGCGACCGAGGCCTCCATCAGGCCGTCGCTCCGTATTTGCGCATCGAGCGACGAGCCACCCAGCCGGCGAGCGAGAACATCGTCGCCGAGAGGAGAAGCACGGCCGCGATCGCGAACAGGGTGCTGTTGGCGGGCTCGGAACCGAGCAGGTCGATGTTCTTGACGATCGTCGGCGCCAGCGGCCGCGAGGGCTCGAAGATGAAGATCAGGCCGTCGGCGGGATTGGGGGCGAAGGCGACCGAGCCGGAGACCATCGCCAGCATCACCGCCTCGCCGATCGCCCGCGCGGTCGCCAGCACCGTGCCGGCGACGATCGCCGGGCGCGCCGTGCGGACGGCGATCTTCCAGGTCGTGCGCCAGCGGTTGACGCCGAGCGCCAGCGACCCTTCCAGCCAGCCGGGTCGCACCGAGCGGATCCCGTCGGAGAAGATCGAGGTCATCAGCGGCGCGATCATCAGGGTGAGGATCAGAATCCCCGCCATCAGGCTGTAGCCGCTGAGCGAGATCACCCCCGCGACCGATGCCCTCTGCTCCTCGGTGACCAGGTGGTTGCCGATGAACGGCACCAGGACCAGCACGCCGAGCAGGCCGTAGATCACAGAGGGAACGCTGGCCAGGAAGCGGACGACCGGCGCCAGCACGTTGCTCATCCACTCCGGCGCGAACTCGACCAGGAAGACGGCGACGAAGAGCGAGGAGAAGAGGGCGAGCAGCACCGCGCCACCGGTGATCAGGAACGTGCTCCAGAGCAGCTGCCAGGCGTGGAAGGTGTAGACGTAGCCCTCGGCGCTGCCCAGCCCCGAGAGGTAGATCTGGTTGATCTGCTCGTCGACGTTCCCCCCCGACCCGAACCAGGCCAGCCCGTTGTGGGCGAAGGAGGGCCAGGCGCGAACGAAGACGGTGACGATCAGCGCCAGCAATAGGACGACGACGGCGCAGACCAGCGCGCCGAGCAATCGCTCAGCGCGCTGGTCCGGCACACGGGGGCCGTACTCAGGGAGATATTCGGCCTCCATCCGGCGCTACTTCTTCGCCTTCTTGTTGAAGGCGGGAACGCCACCGGCTTTGAGGATCGTCGGCGCTGCCTCGGGGCTGGTCCGCGCCCAGTCGATGAACTTTTGCAGCGCCGGGCTGACGCCGGAGTTCGGCACGACCAGGAAGAGGTAGCGCGAGAGCGGGTACTTGAGCGGCTCGACGCTGATCTTCGAGGCTTCGCAGGGGACACCGTTGACCTTCAGTGCCTTCTGGCCGTTGCCCTGCCAGGCCAGCCCGTCATAGCCGATCGCGTTGGGGTCCTGTTTGACCGCATTGGCGACGAGGCCATCGGAGGTCAACGCGTTGACGTTCGAAGACGGCAGTTCGTTGTTGAGGACCGCCTGGAGGAAGAAGTTGTAGGTCCCCCCGTTGGTATCGCGGCCGACCGGGTTGATCGTCGTCGTCAGGCCGGAGCCCGGAACCTGTCCCCAGTTGGTGATCAGGCCCCGGTAGATGTCGTGGACCCGCTGGATCGTGATGTTTTTGGCTTTGTTCTTCGGGTTGACGTCGATGCAGAGCCCGTCGAGGAACATCTTGATGTAGGTCGTCCCCGCGTCGCTGGGGAGCGGCGTGCGGGCATTGCCGGCGAACTGGCTGGTGCCGTTCTGGACGTCTTTGACGCCGGCGTTGCCTCCGTTGGCGGTGTAGACGAACTTGACCTTTCCTTTGGTCACCTTCGTGTACTGGGCGAAGAGCGCCTGCAGCACCGGCTGCATCGCCACCGAGCCCGATCCGATGATCGTCTTGGCACCGGCAGACGCCGGCACGACGAGCCCCAGGAGAGCGATCGCCGTCACAGCGAGGGTCTTTCTTTTCATGCGAGTTTGCTTCCTTTCCTGCCGGGTACTGGACTTTGTTGAGCAACTAACTCGACATGACCCTAGCAGCTTCTGTACTTTATTGACCTCTTTAGTAAAGAAGGCTTCCCGGCGGCCCCGAAAATGGAGGATCAATTGCTCAGCAGAAGACTGTCCAGGCCCCGCGCAGCGCTCGTGGTAGCGGTCGCGGCGGCCCTAGCCGCCGTGGTAGCCGTAAGCCCCTCGTTCGCAGGGTCGGTCCTGACCAGACAGAAGGCGGCGCATCTCTACGTCACCACCAAAAAGGCCAACACCCTCTTTTTGAGGAAGAAGGCGGCCGAGAACACTTTCGTCAAGAAAGCCGACGTGCCGCTGGCCCCCACCGCAGCGATCGCCGCCGGAACCGCGCCCTTCGAAGCCTCGGCGACCACGGCGGGGTACATCCCCAACGCCTTCGCCGCCTTCGCGACGAAGGACATCGCTCCGGCGGTGATTACCTTCACGGGGCAGGCGCTGTGCTTCGCCGAAAAACCGTCGGCTGAACTCGCCTGCCCAATCCAGATCCTGGTCGACGGGCAACCGACGGGCAAAGTCAACTTCGCCCCCTCGACTGCGACCGCGCCGAAAGCGGTTCCGGTAGCTCAGACCGTGATGCAGACCACCGTGCTGAACAAGGGCGGGCACACCGTCGCTGTCCAGTACGCCGGAGCGGCCAAAGTGCACTTCATCCTCAAAGGATGGAGCTTGGCTGTACAGGCATACCCGGAAACGCTCGAGCCACTGGAGGCGACCAGCGGGAAAACCGGCAAAACCGGTTGATTGGCAAACCCGGACCGCGCCCGCCAGGTCGGCGCGGTCCGGGTCCCCCTACCCCTCGCTCAAGCACCTACCGCGGGGGGCGTGCAAGCGAGTCGCCGAGGATGAGGCGGGCCCGGTAGTAGATCGCCTCGTCCACTGGCGATTGATTATGCGCGCGGCTGGCGCGGTTCTGCCCGGTGCCGGCGGGGGCCTCGTCACGGATCAAGCCGGCCAGCCTGCCCCGCGATCTGAACCTGGTTGCGTCCTTCGAGCTCATTGCACTCCTTTCTAGAGTTTGTTGAGTTTGAAAGTCAAGAATAGCAGGCAGGTATAAGACTCGCGGATTCGGGGAAGAGAGGGGCGATGAGGATGGAGGGGAGAGTCGGTGGCTGATCTGCTGCTCGGTCCGTTGCTGCGCTATGTCTCGGAAACCGAGGCGACGATCTGGGTCGAGACGAGCGAGCGCTGCGAGGTCGAGATCCTGGGACGTCGCGAGCCGACCTTCGGCGTCGGCGGGCACCACTACGCCCTCGTCCGCATCGAGGGACTCGAGCCGGGCGGCTTCTACGAGTACGAGGTCTCCCTCGACGGCGAGCGGCGCTGGCCTCTCCCCGACCCGACCTCCCCCCAGCGCGATCCGCACCTTCGCACCGAGCCAACCGCTCGACATCTGCTTCGGCTCCTGCCGGGTCGCCCTGCCTCACGAGGAGCCCTACACGAAGAGCAAAGACGAGGACGAAGACGGGCACGAGCTCGATGCGCTCTGGGTCTTGGCTCGACAGATGGTCCGCGACAACCGTGACAACTGGCCCGAGCTGCTCTTCCTGCTCGGCGACCAGGTCTACGTCGACGAGGGCTCACCGGAAACCCGCGAGCGCATTCGCGCCAAACGCGACACCAGCCAGCCGCCAGGCGAGGAGGTGGTCGACTTCGAGGAGTACACCTGGCTCTACCGCGAGTCCTGGGAAGACCCGCTGATCCGCTGGCTCTTCTCGACCGTCTCCACCTCGATGGTCTGGGACGACCACGACATGAGCGACGACTGGAACATCTCGCGCTCCTGGCACGAGGAGATGGATCGCAAGGACTGGTGGCACGAGCGCGCGATCGGCGGCATCATGAGCTACTGGATCTACCAGCACATCGGCAACCTCTCGCCACGCGATCTCGACGAGGAAAACGAGATCTACGAGAAGGTGCGGGGCAATCCCGACGCCACCGAGGCTCTGCGCGAGTGGGCGAAGAGCATCGACTCGACCGCGGCGGGGACGCGCTGGAGCTTCTGCCGCGACATAGACGGCGTGCGCGCGATCTTCATGGACTCCCGCGCCGCCCGGGTGTTGACCCGCCAACGCCGTTCGATGTTCGACGACGAAGTCTGGGACTGGATCGTCGATCACGCCAGCGGGGATTTCGATCACCTGCTGATTGGCACGACCGTGCCCTACCTCCTCTCCCCCGGCTTCCATCACCTCGAGGCCTGGAACGAGCGCCTCTGCGACGGCGCCTACGGCGGCGCAGTGGCCGAAGCCAGCGAGAAGCTGCGGCGGGCCGTCGACTTCGACCACTGGGCAGCCTTCCAGTATTCCTTCCGGCGCATGCGCGAGCTGCTGGAAGAGGTCGGCTCCGGCAAGCGAGGGAAGCCGCCGGCCTCAATCGTGATCCTCTCCGGCGACGTGCACCACGCCTACCTCTGCGACGTGGCCTTCAAGCCGAGCGCCGGGATGAAGGCACCTGTGCTGCAGGCGGTCTGCTCTCCCTACCGCAATCCCCTCGACGAGCGCGAGCGCAAGGTGGTCCGGGCAGGCTTCTCCCGTCCCTTCGAGACGCTCGCACGGGGACTAGCCCATGCAGCCGGCTCTCCCGATCCCGGGATCCGCTGGCGCCTGCTCGAGGGGCCATATTTCGACAATCAGGTCGGCACGGTGCGGCTCGACGGTCGCGGAGCGATAGTGCGGCTCGACAAGACGGTGGCCGGTGAGAAGGACGAGACGGCGCTTGAGAAGACCTTCGAACGTCGCGTAGCTTAGGGCCCCGTCCCGGGCGTGCCTGGGGCGGCGAGATGGGGCGGGGCGCCACCCGGCAAAGCGCGCCCCGCCCCGTCGCCCCTTCAGGCGGCTGCAGTTACCTCTGCGTCGCCACCGTCCTGCCGGCCATGGGGAGTCGAGGCCCCATCGCCGTCGGACAGCGACGAATCACCGCTGAAGCTCTTGGTCTGACCGGGACGCAGGTAGACGATCTGGCCTTCGCGCAGCTCGAGCTTCTGCAGCTCGGCACGGGTCAGCTGCGCCCAGACCTCGGTGCCGTCGCCGAGCACGAACTCGACCCGGATCTCGAAGCCGAGCGCGACGATGCGCTGCACCATCGCCTCCTCGGTGCGCTCGTCCGCCTCGAGCACCACGTCCATGTCGTGCGGGCGGACGAAATGCTCGCCGAGCTGGTTGACCTCGCCGACGAAGCTCATCACGAACTCGTTGGCAGGCTGCTCGTAGAGGTCGTCGGCGCTGCCCGACTGCTCGACCCGGCCGTTGTTCATGACCACGAGCTGCTCGGCGACGTCCATCGCCTCCTCCTGATCGTGGGTGACGAAGATCGTCGTCACGTGCATCTCGTCGTGGAGGCGGCGCAGCCAGGTGCGCAGGTCCTTGCGCACCTTGGCGTCGAGCGCCCCGAAGGGCTCGTCGAGCAACAGCACCTGCGGCTCGACCGCCAGCGCCCGGGCCAGGGCCATGCGCTGGCGCTGACCACCGGAGAGCTGCGAGGGATAGCGATCCGCCAGCCCGTCGAGCTGGACCAGGCGCAGCAGGTCGTGGACCCGCTCCTCGATCTGCGGCTTGCTCCACTTACGGATCTTCAAGCCAAACCCCACGTTGCCGAACACCGTCATGTGCTTGAAGGCGGCGTAGTGCTGGAAGACGAAGCCGACCCCTCGCTTCTGCGCGGGTTTGGCGGTCGCATCCTCGCCGTTGATCTTCACCTCCCCGGCGTCCAGGGTCTCCAGCCCGGCGATCGCCCGCAACAGCGTCGACTTGCCACTGCCGCTGGGGCCCAGCAGGGCGGTGAGCGATCCGTCGGGGACGTCTATCGATACATCGTTGAGGGCCTGAAAGTCACCGAAGCGCTTTGAGGCTCCCTCGACTGAGATTCCCATCAGGCACCCTCCTTTCTTTTCAGCAGGTTCATGAGCAACAGCGTTGAGAGGGCGAGCAGCGCCAGGAGGACAGAGGCGCCGTAGGCCCCGGCCAGGTTGAACTGCTCGAACTGCTGGGAGACGAAGAGGGGAAGCGTTTCGGTCTGGCCGGAGATCTCGCCGGAGACGACCGAGACGGCGCCGAACTCACCGAGAACGCGAGCCGTGGTGAGGACGACCCCGTAGGCGACGCCCCAGCGGATTGCCGGCAGGGTGACTCGCCAGAAGGTCTGCCAGGCATTGGCGCCGAGCGTCGAGGCAGCCTGCTCCTGCTCGGTCCCGATCTCCTGCAGGACCGGCACCGTCTCCCGCACGACGAAGGGAAGCGAGACGAAGATGCTGGCGAGAATCATTCCCGGCCACGAGAAGAGGACCTTGATCCCCGTCTCGGCGAGCGCCGGCCCAAACCAGCCGTCGGTTCCGTAGAGCAGGAACAGCGCCAGCCCGACGACCACCGGGGAGACCGCGAAGGGCAGGTTGATGATCGCGTCCAGAACCTTGTTGCCCCACCAGCGGTAGCGGACCAGCAGCACGGCGCAGACAACGCCGAAGATCGTGTTGAGGGGAACCGCGACCGCGACCATCAGCAGGGTCAGCTGCAGCGCGTGCAGGCCCTCGGGCGAGGTGATCGCTTCCAGCGGGGGCCCGATGCCGTCCTCGAAGGTCTTGTAGAAGATCATCCCGACAGGAGCGAGCAGCAGCACGCCGAGATAGCCGAGAGCGAGCGAGCGCAGGGTGAAGCGGCTGGTCTTGCTGGTGCCGGTCATCAGATGCCCCCTCCATCGCCACCCCAGCCGGTGCGGCTCAGCAGCCGGCCGGCCCACGACGGACGGTTGCTCTCGCCCCGTTCATGGCGTCTGCCCCAGCGCTCGGCGGTGGTGACGACTCCCAACAGGAGCAGCGAGACGGCGAGCAGTACGACAGAGACGGCAGCGGCGCCGGGGAGGTTGCCCGACTCGATCTGACTGCGGATGAAGACCGAGGAGACCTCGGTCTTGAAGGGGATGTTCCCCGAGATCAGGATCAGGGAGCCGAACTCGCCGAGGGCGCGGGCGAAGGCGAGGGCGATGCCCGCGGCCAGACCGGGCATGAGGTTGGGGAAGATGATGCGACGGAAGACGGTGAAACCGCCGGCGCCGAGTGAGGTCGCCGCTTCCTCCATGTCGCGATCGAGCTCGATCAGCAGCGGCTGGACCGCGCGCACGACGAACGGCAGGGTGACGAAGAGCAGCGCCAGGACCACCGCGACCTTGGTGAAGGCGATGTTGATCCCGACCGGGCTCTCGCTGCCGTAGAGGGTCAGCAGCGTGAGGCCGGCGACGATCGTCGGCAGGGCAAAGGGCAGGTCGATGATCGCGTTGACCGCGGCCTTACCCCGGAACTCGTCACGGACGAGGACCCAGGCGATGACCGTGCCGAAGACAGCGTTGATCGCGACGACAATCAACGATGAGATCACGGTCAGTTTCAGCGCAGCGATCGACTGCGGGCCGGTGACCGCGTCCCAGAAGGCGCCGAGCCCATTGTCGGTCGACTCGACGACAACCGCCGCCAGCGGCAGCAGGACCATCAGGCTCAGATAGAGCACGACCATCCCGCGGCCGAGGGCGGCGCCCGCCCAGGGCAGGCGGACGCCTGCCCTGGGCGGTGCTACGTCGCTTGCTGCGTGAGCCTCCATCCGCTACTCGGTGGGGACTCCGAGTTCCTTCTCGATCGCGGCGACCTTGCCGGTTTCCTCGTCGAAGAACTCGTCGGTGACCTGCTCCCAGCCGCCGAACTCGTCAATGTCGAAGAGGTCCTCCGGGACCGGGAACTTCTTCTCATCGAGCAGCGCCTGGTTGACCGGGCGGTAGCCGTTTTCCGACCACAGTTTCTGACCCTCGTCCGACCAGATGTAGTCGAGGAAGGCCTGGGCCGACTCCGGCGCATCTTTGGTCACGGCGATCGGGGTCTCGATCCGGATCGTCGAGGGCGGGATCACGTAGTCGACGTCCTCACCCTCTTCCTGGGCTTTGATCGCCTCGTTCTCGTAGGCGAGCAGGACATCGCCCTCGCCCTGGGTGAAGGCGGCGAGCGCGTCACGGGCGCTGCCCGGCTGGACGATCGTCTTCTCGAGCACCGTCTTGACCGCGTCGAGAGCTTCCTTTTCGGATTTGCCCTCGTGCAGCTGTGAGCCGTAGAGCGCCATGATGTTCCAGCGAGCGCCGCCCGAGCTGAGCGGGTTCGGGGTGATCACGTCGACGTCCTTGGTCAGCAGGTCGTCGAAGGACTCGATGCCCTCGGGGTTGCCTTTCCGAACCGCCAGCACGACGACCGACTCCTCGCCGATGCCCTTGTACCTGTTCTTGTCCCAGTCGGGGGCGACCTGGCCCGCTTCCTCGAGGGCGATCATGTCGCCGCCCTGGGCGAAATGAACGAGCGATGCCGGCTGACCCGCTTCGACCGCACGACGCTGATCGCCGGAGGCGCCGAAGGAGCCGGAGAAGCTGACACCCTCGCCGGCCGAGGTCGCCTCGAAGCCGGGCTCGAGGGCATCGGTATAGACGGCCTCAGGGGTGGAGTAGGCGACGATGTCGACCTTGCCCCCACCCGAGCCGGTGGCGCTGTCGTCGCTGTCGCCGCAGCCGGCAACCGCCAAGGCGAACATTGCAAACAGAGCGGCTACCAAGCCCACTCCAACCGTCCTCTTGCCCTTGTCAGGGTTCGTCATCCCAACCCTTCCCTTCTTTCTTGATGAATTTAATGAGGAATGAAGGCGGGCACCTTAGCAGAAAGTCAATCAGCAAAGTCAGGAAAGGACTAAAAGAAAATTTGCCGCCGGCTAACCGCCAGTCGGAACACCCAGTTCCCTCTCGATGCTCGCCACCGAGCCGGTCTCCTCGTCGAAGAACTCCTCGTTTACCTCCGCCCAGCCTCCGAAGCGGGCGATGCTCAACGTTTCGCGGAAGGCAAACCGCTCCTTGAACCGCGCCTGGAACCATTGGTCAACCGGGCGGTAGCCCTCCTTCGCCCAGAGCATCTGGCCGGTGCCCGACCAGAGGAACTTGAGGAAATGCCGGGCGACTGGTTCGGGCGCGTCCTTGGTCACCGCAATCGGGGGTTCGACCCGTATCGTCGGATCGGGCACGACGAATCGGAGGTCCTTCCCTGCTTCGACGGCCTGGATCGCCTGGCTCTCGTAGGCGAGCAACACGTCGCCCTGACCACCGAGGAAGGCGGCAAGCGCCCCGGAGGCGCTGTCGGGCTGGCTCACCGCCTTTTCGAGCAGCCTCCTCACCCCGGCGAGCGCTTCGGCCGCCGATTTTCCTTCCTGGATCAGCGTCGCGTAGACGTCCATGACGCTCCAGCGACCGGTGTCGGAGCTGAAGGGGTTGGGGACAATGACGTCGACGTCGTCGCGCAGCACGTCCTGGAGGTTGCGGACCTGCTTCGGGTTGCCCTTGCGGATGATGCACGCGATGACGGTCCAATGTGAGATGCCGTAGAAGAGCGGCTGCTCGTCCCAGTCCGCATCGACCTTGCCTTCCTGGACCAGCCGTTCCATCTCACCGGTCTGCTCGAGGTGGACGATGGACGCGCGCTGCCCATCGGTGACCGCGCGGATCTGCTCGCCGGAGGGGCCGAACGAGCTGTTGAAGCTGACCCCTTCACCGGCAAAGGTCTTTTCGAACGCTGGCTCCAGCGCCTCTTCGTAAGCGGAGTCGAGGCCGGGGTAACCGACGACATAGAGCTCATCGCCATCAACACCGCCGGTCGCGTCCTCGGTCCCGCCGCCGCAGGCGGCGAGCAGGAGGGTGAGTGAAGCCAGAATGGCCGCCGCCGGTTTGAGATGCCAGCCGAGCCTGCAACTAGCCGCTGGTCGGAACACCCAGTTCCCTCTCGATGCTCGCCACCGAGCCGGTCTCCTCGTCGAAGAACTCGTCATTGACCTTGGCCCAGCCGCCAAACCGGCTGATCCTGAAGGCGTTGCGCGGAGAGAATTTCTCTTGGTCGACGAGCATTGGGTCGACCGGGCGGTAGCCCGCTTCGGCCCAGAGTATCTGGCCAGCTTCCGACCAGAGGAACTTCAGGAAGTCCCTCCCGACGGGTTCTGGTGCTTCCTTGGTCACCGCGATCGGGGTTTCGACCAGCATCGTCTGGGGCGGCACCACGAACTGGAAATGCTTCCCCTTCCCTGCTTCGACGGCCTGGATCGCCTGGCTCTCGTAGGCGAGGAGCACGTCCCCCTGGCCCTGGAGGAAGGCGGCGAGCGCATCTGGGGCACCATCGGGCTGGGCCACCGCCTTTCCAAGCAGCCTCTTCACCCCCGCGAGAGCCTCGGCCTCCGATTTGCGTTCGTGGATCAGCGTCGCGTAGACGTCCATGACGCTCCAGCGGCCGGCGTCGGAGCTGAACGGGTTCGGGGTAACGACGTCGACGTCGTGAGCGAGGATGTCCCCGACGGAGTGGATCTCCTCCGGATTGCCCTTGCGGACAATGAGCACGATGACGGTGTTATGGGCGATGCCGCCGAACGGCTGCTCGTCCCAATCCGTATCGACCCGACCTTCCTCGACCAGGCGTTCCATATGGCCAGCCTGCTCAAGGTGGACCACCGACGCGGCCTGGCCGATAGTGCCTGCGCGGCTCTGATTCCCGGAGGCACCGAAGGAGTTATTGAAATTGATTCCTTCAAGGAGGGTCCTTTCGAAAGCCGGCTCGAGGGCGTCCCGATAGACGGAATCGAGGCCTGGGTAACCGACCAGGTTGAGCTCGTCCGCACCTACCGCGTCTTCATCCCCGCCCCCACAACCGACGGGTAAGAGGGCGAGCGCAGCCAAAACGACCACCGTCACGCCGCAACAAAATACTCCCTTCCCCATGGGGGAATTAAGCTAGCACTTTATTGATTAGTCAAGGCAGCCGGATCAGCTAGCGGGGTGCCCAGGCGTCAGGCGAGGCAGCGAGGTCCTCGATGGCGCTTGGGAGCTCGCCGGCGACCAGGTCGGCGAGGGTTACATGCTCTAGGACGGCACGGAGGTTGGCGCGGACCGCGATCCAGACCTCCTGTAGGTGCTCGGCGTTGCCTTTGTACTCAATCGCCTCGGGCGGTGAGGACTGCACGTGGGCGATCGGGCCCTCGACGGCACGGACGATGTCGGCGATCGTCACCTCATCGGCGGGCTTGGCGAGCCAGTAGCCGCCCTTGGCGCCACGACGGGCGCGAACGATTCCATGGTGCTTGAGCTCGAGCAGGATGTGCTCGAGGAACTGCAGCGGGATGTCCTGCGCCTCGGCCAGCCGCTCCCCCTTGACGGGTTCGTCTTTGACGGCAGCCAGCTCGGCAGCCGCCCGCACGGCGTAGTCGGCCTTGGCAGAAACGCGCATACAGCTAGTAAATCAGTCAGCCGATCGTCTCAGGCGCCAGATCACCCGAGCGGTCGCGAGCTGCCAGCTTGCCTTCCGCCGCTTCCCGCTCGACACGCCGAGCGCTCCACCAACGTGGGAACCAGATCAGCAGGCCAAGGCCGACTCCAGCAACGGCGGCGGCGATCGGCCAGACCAGCGGATCACCCTTCTGCACGGTGACAATCCCGGAGGCGACGAGGACGACGCCCAGGGCGGTGCGAAGGAATCCGGTCGGCGCGCGCGCAGCGAAGTGCGAGCCGACGATGACGCCGGGAATCGAGCCGAGCAAGATGTTGCCGGCGAGGACGAAGTCGACATTGCCACCGACCCAGTGGGCGATGCCCGCCGCCCAGAGCAGGATCGCGGCGTGGAAGACGTCGGTGCCGACGACTTTTTTCGGCGCGAGCCGGTACACCGAGATCAGCAGGATCGCGATCACGGTGCCGGAGCCAGCCGAGGTGATCCCGATCACAAAGCCCGTGGTGGCGCCGATCACGACTGCGGCGATTTTGTGGCGACGCTTCAGCTCGAAGTCATCGCGCTCTTCGATCAGGTTGCTGAGGATCAGGGCCCGGGCCAGGGTGATCAGCCCAACCATCAACAGGGTGCCGCCGAGCAAGGCGTAAACAATCGAGTCCAGTTTCTCTTCGCCGATCTTGCTCTGCAGGATCGAAATTGCCCAGACGCCGGCGACCGAGGCCGGAACGCTGCCGGCGGCCAGCCAGAGCGAGAGGCCCATGTTGACCGTGCCCATGCGCAGGTGGCGCCAACCGCCAACGGTCTTGGTCACCGCGGCGTAGAAGATGTCGGTGCCGATTGCCGTCACCGGCTTGACGCCGAAGAGCAGGATCAGCAAAGGGGTCATCAGGGTGCCCCCACCCATGCCGGTCATGCCGACCATTGCTCCGATACCGAAGCCGAAAATGACGATTGCCGGGTCCATCGAATTGCCGCGCTGGGTGCTTATCGACTTTCCTGACCTTTTTGGTCAGGAGCGCGGAGTGCGCCAGGATACCAGTGTGGTCGCGGAAACCAAGGGATTCGCCGTCGAGTCGCCGTTGCCTGCCGGCGGCCGGACATCGGGGGCAGAGGTCTCGGTGCGGGGTCTCGCCCATAACTACGGCGAGCTCGAAGCCATCGCCCAACTCGACCTTGAAGTGCCCGCCCACGGCGTGCTCGGCCTGGTCGGGCCCTCGGGGTGTGGCAAGTCGACCCTGCTCGAGCTGATCGCCGGCCTGCAGCAGCCCAGCGCCGGCGCCGTCGAGGTCAGCGGAGCCACCGATCCAGCGGCTCGACTGGCCCGCTGCGCCTTCATGCCCCAGCGCGACATGCTGCTGCCTTGGCTTTCCGCGGTTGACAACGCAGCGCTGGCCCTGCGGAACCGGGGGGTTCGCCGAGGAGCAGCGCGGGCCGAGGCTGGGCGTCTCTTCGAGCGCTTTGGCCTGGCCGGCTTCGAGCGCACCCGGCCGGCCGAGCTCTCGGGCGGCATGCGTCAACGCGTCGCCTTCCTGCGCACGCTCGTCGCCGGCAAGCCGGTGCTGGCGCTGGATGAGCCATTTGCCTCACTCGACGCGATAACCCGCGCCGAGATGCAGGGCTGGTTGGCACAAGCCCTCGAAGCCGATCCACGCACGGTGATCCTGGTCAGTCATGACGTCGAGGAGGCCCTCTATCTCTCCGATCGGGTGATCGTTCTCTCCTCTCGGCCGGCACGGGTGATCGCGGATCTGAGCGCGCCGATGCCGCGCGCCACCGACCGCGACGCCCTGGTCACCGACCCGGCCTTCGTCGCCACTCGCGAACGGGCCCTGGTCGCGCTTCACGAAGGGTCGCGATGAGGCGCTGGCTGCTGCCGACCCTGGCCCTCGCGGCGCTGATCGGCCTCTGGCAGGTCGCCGCATCCACTGGCGCGCTCGCAGACCTGCTCGGGCTGGAAGCATTCCTCGTCCCCTCCCCCGCCGAAATTGCTTCGGCGCTCTGGGAGAGCCGCTCCCTGATCGCCGAAGACGCCTGGGTCACCCTGCGGGAGATCGTGCTCGGCTTCCTGCTCGGCCTCGCCATCGGCCTCGCCGTCGGCCTCCTGCTGCGTCCCTTCGAAACGCTGCGCCTGACTTTCTACCCCCTGATCGTCGCCTCGCAGGCAATTCCGATCCTCGTCTTCGCCCCCATACTCGTTATCTGGTTCGGCTTCGGGATCGGGCCGAAGCTGATCGTCGTTGCCCTGGTCTGCTTCTTCCCGATCGCCGTGGCGACCGCGGACGGCCTGCGCTCGGTCGACCCTGAGGCGACCAAGATGATGCGCACCCTCGATGCCTCGCGCTGGCAGCTGCTCTGGCGCCTGGAAGCACCGACCGCCCTCCCCTTCACCTTCAGCGGCGCCAAGATCGGCGCCACCTTCGCGCCGATTGCCGCAGTCTTTGGCGAGTGGGTCGGCGCCGACTCCGGCCTCGGCCACCTGATCCTCCAAGACAATGCGCAACTCGAGACGGCACGGGTCTTCGCTGCGGCCCTCGTGCTCTCGGCGATCGCGCTTTCCCTCTATGGCCTACTGGCCTTCGCAGAGCGTCGCATCGTCACTTGGCGATAGAAAGCAGGGATGAAGTCCTTCCGCCTGCCGGCGATCGCGGCCGCGATCGCCCTGATCGTCCTCTCCCTGGGCATGACCGCCTGCGGCGAGAAGAGCGAGGACGGCACGAGCGCCAGCGCCGAGCCGTTCAGCCTGACGCTCGACTTCTACCCCAACCCGGACCACGCCGGCATCTACATGGCGCAGAAGCTCGGCTACTTCGCCGACGCCGGCCTCGACGTCTCAATCCAGACCCCGTCGGACCCAGCGGCGCCGATCAAGCAGGTCGCCGCGGGCCGCACCGACCTGGCGATCTCCTACGAGCCCGAGGTGCTGCTGGCGCGCGAGCAAGGGCTCGACGTGATCGCCGTCGGCGCCCTCGTCGACCGCCCGCTGACCTCGTTGATCTGGCTGGGCAAATCCGGCATCGGCGGCGTCGGCGGCCTGCGCGGCAAGACGATCGCCACCGCCGGCATTCCCTACCAGGACGCCTACCTGAAGACGATTTTGGCCCGCGCCAAGCTGAGCCCCTCCGACGTCGACACGGTCAACGTCGGCTACGGCCTCTTGCCGGCCCTCGTCGGCGGCCGAGCCCAGGCGATGTTGGGCGGCTTCCGCAACGTCGAGGGAGTCGACCTCCGCCTGCGCGGTCTAAACCCCGTCGTCACCCCGGTCGACCAGCTCGGCGTGCCGACCTACGATGAGCTCGTCCTCGTCGCAAACGACGGGCAGCTCGAAGAGGACGCGGAATCGATTCGGCTCTTCCTCGCCGCGCTCGCCCGGGGAACCGCAGCCGCGAAGCAAAACCGCACCGCGGCAGCCGAGGCGCTGCTCGAGGCAAATCCCGACCTCGACCCACGCCTGACCAACGCGGAGCTGGTGGCAACGCTGCCGCTGCTCTCCGAGCGCGGGTTCATGAATCCGGCCAAGTGGAAGGCGTTTATTGCGTGGGCGCAGGAAAACGGCGTGATCTCGGACCGCCCGAGCACCGCCGAAGTGCTCAGCAACGAGTACCTAGCGGGCGAGATCCCCGAGTAGCTCGAACCCGCCCTCGCGCAAGAGAGTCGTCACCTTCTGCGGGGTGAGAGGGCGCGAGAAGAGGTGGCCCTGGGCGAAGTCGCAGCCGAGGCGACGCAACTCGGAGAGCTGCGCCTCGTTCTCGACCCCCTCGGCGATCGCGTCGAGCGAGAGCGCCCGAGCCATGCCGATCACGGCCTCGACGATCGCGGTGCGCTCCTGTTCGACGCCGAGGCCCTCGACGAAAGAGCGATCGATCTTCAAGGCGTCGAAGGGAAAGCGGTTGAGGTAGGCGAGCGAGGAGTAGCCGGTGCCGAAGTCGTCGAGGACCAGGCGGACGCCGATCTCGCTCAACGCCTCCAGCGTGGCCGTCGCGCTGGCGGACTCTTCGACCAGGACGCTCTCGGTCACCTCCAGGCGCAGGTTGACCGGCTCAAGACCGGTGCGGGCGAGGATCTCGCGCACCGACTCGGCCAGGTCGCGATGGGCCACCTGGCGCGCCGAGAGGTTGACTGCGACGTCGAGCGGGCGCTGGTCGGGGCGCAGCTCGTGCCAGCCAAGGGCCTGGCGGCAGGCGGTTTCCTGCACCCAGCGGCCGATCGGCTCGATCAGGCCGCTGTCCTCGGCAATCGATACGAACTCGCTCGGGTCGAGCAGACCGCGCTGGGGATGGTTCCAGCGCACCAGCGCCTCGAGGCCGACGATCTCACCGCTGCCCAGCCCGACCAGCGGCTGGTAGTGCAGCTCCAGCTCGTCACGGTCGAGCGCATGGCGCAGCTCGCGCTCGGTCTCGAGCCGGTGCACGGCACGGGCTCGCATCTCCGCATCGAAGACCTCGCAGCGCCCGCGCCCGCGCTCCTTAGCCCTGTACATCGCCGCATCGGCGTCGCGGATCAGCAGCTCGGCGTCGACCGGTTCGCGCCCTGTCGGGCGGGCCACCGCGATGCCGATGCTGGCGGTGACGAAATGATCAGCGCCGCCCATCGAGTAGGGCTCCGAGAAGGCGCCGGCAACGCGGTCGGCGATCGCCATCGCCTCATCCTCGTCGGTGAGGCGATCGACGAGGATCCCGAACTCGTCGCCGCCGAAACGGGCAACGATGTCGCCAGGCCGAAGGTGGGCGCGCAACCGGGGAGCGACAGCCTGCAGCAGATCATCGCCGGCGTGATGGCCGATGCTGTCGTTGATCAGCTTGAAGTGATCGAGGTCGAGGAAGAGGATGCCGACCGGCGAACCCGAAGCGAGGCCGCGCTGCAGGGCGTCGCGCAGCGAGTCGACAAAGCTGAGGCGGTTCGGCAGGCCGGTCAGGGAGTCGTGCAGAACGCGGTGGCGCAGGGCCTCGTCGGCGGCATGGCGCTCCAAGGCATCGGCGAGGACGTTCGCCGATGCCTGCACGAAGTGAACGTCCTGGGGCGCGAAGTGGTTGGGCTCGGTGGAGTGGATGTCGAGCACGCCGTAGGGGCGATCCTTGCCGGCGATCGGCACCGCGAGGCTGCTGCGCACGCCCAGCACCCGTAGTGCCGGAGGCATCGAGAAGCGTCGCTCGCTCGACCAGTCGTCGACGATCACGTGCAGGCCGGACTCCAACGCGGCGCCGGCGTGGGAGTCGCGCGCAGCCGAGGCGCGGCGCTCGGCGCCGCTGTCGCGCTCCTCGAGGCCGGCGCGAAGGTGGAGGCGACGGCCCTCGCGCCCTGCCTCCCATACACAGGCCGCCTCGACCCCGTCGATCTCTGTCATCAGCGGCACCGCCTGCTTGGCGAGTTTTGCCGGGTCACCATCCTGCAGCGCGTAGCGTCCGAGCCGTGCCACCGCGGCCTGCTGGGACGCGGCCCGTTGCAGCTCCTGCTCGGCGTGCTTGCGCTCGGTGATGTCGTAAAGGACGCCGTGCCAGACCTGGGTCCCCTCAGCATCGGGCTCAAGCACCGCCTCGTCGAGAATCCACACGACCGACCCCTCGCGGGTGATCATCCGGTAGTCGACCGGCGGACCGCCGCCGCCACTCGTGTCTCCCTTTTGCGCCTCCTGCTCGAGTGCGCGCTCGCGGTCGTCGCGGTGTAGCCGGTCCGCCCACAGGCCGGGATCGGCCATCCACTCCTCTGGGCTGTAGCCGAGGATCTCCTCCACCTGGGGGCTGACGTAGCGCCAGCGACCCCGCTCCCCCAGCTCGCAGGAGTAGACGATGGCGGGGAGGCGCTCGACCAAGCGCCGGTAGTCGTCTCCCGCCTGGGAGATCTCGTCGAGGAACTCGGTTACCCGCTCCTCGGGCCAGCCGTCACCCGGTCCCGCAGCTTGCATGCGGCGGTATCGGCAACGTGCCTGGTTCCTTGAAGCCTGCCCCTATCCATACAAGCCGATCGTCCAAAGGCCGGCGAGGCCCCTGAACGGCTCGTACGGTGCGTAGAAGTCCTCGACCTCCTTGACCGTGGCACGGCGGCCGAGTCGGGCCAGCCGGCCGACCAGCTTCAGGTAGATCAGGTCGCCGGCCGGCAGCGAGTCGGAATCGCCGCGCCCGAAGAGTCCCAGGCATTGCACGGTCCAGGGCCCGACTTCCGGCACGGTGAGGAGACGCCGATCGCCGGCCGGGTCGGCGGGGTCACAGCGGCCAGCTGCGATCTCGCGAGCGACCGCCCGCAGGGCGACCGAACGGGCGGGCGAGAGATCCATCGCCGCCAGTTCGGCCGGCGCCCGGCCGGCGATCGTCGCCGCCGCCGGCACGTCGCGGAGGGTGCGGTTGAGCTTTGAGCCGCTATCCGGTTCAAACCTCGACCGCACCGCGCCGGTTTCGTGCGTCAGCCGCATCCCCCAGCGCCCGACGATGCGGCGCTGGATCACGGCGGCCCGCTCGGTCTCGATCAGCTGCTTGACGACGGCCCAGGCGAGCGCCTCCCATGCCCAGGGCCGGCGGCGCGGACGCAGCCAGGGCCGGCGGCGCAGCAGTGGGCCGAGTAGCGGGTCGCGGCGGAAGCGGCGGTAGAGCTCGCTCAGGTCATCGTCGACCCCGAGGGCAAAGCGCATCCGCTCGATTGCCAGGCGCAGCTGAGGTGTGCCGGCGGCGCGGCTCAACTGCGACGACGTGGCGCGTGGGGCTGCCACCGCATTCGGGTCGACCGGCTCGGCGCGGAGCAGGACCCGTCCCCGAGTCGGCTCCCAGGCCCGCACCAGAACGGGGCTCTCCTCGACTCGCATGAGGCGAGAGAGCACCCCGCTCGAGACCCGCATCGTCCGATCCTCGCTGCTGTACGCCGGCAGGCGGAACGGGGACGGCGGACGGACCTCGACCTCGAGACTCTTCACTTCCCGAGCAGGTGAACGTCCACGAGAAACGAGCGGCTGGCGACGACCTTCGGCTGGCGCTTGCGGCCGGGCAGCAAGCTCCCCGACGACTTCTTCGCCGCCGCCCCGACCGCGCGCACCGCAACCACGGTCGCGGCTCCCGCGAGGACGCCGCCGACGGCCGCTATCGCAGCCGTCCGTGCCTCGTTGCGGACGACGAGCGCAGCAGGTGCCTCGTGCGGCAGGACCCTGACGCGAACCGGCTCGAGCTCGAACTCACTCACCGGACCGACCTTAGCGATGCGGTCAGCGCGATCCAGCGAAAAGGCCGGAACTTGCGCCTTTATGAGGGCGCGGTCGCCCCGTCGAGCGCCTTCTCGTAAATCCGGTACTTCTTGACGACCTTGCCGCCCATCCCCTCCATCGCCCGGTTCATCGGCTCGTTGGTCTCGAGGATCCAGCCGGTCTCGCCGGCGGGCACGCCGTCGGGGCTCGCGGCCTCGAGGTGCTTCAGGTAGAGGCCCGCGGCGACGCCGCTGTGCCGGAAGTCGTTCTTGACGCCGAGCGCGAACACGCGCACGCGATCGATCTTGCGCTTCGCCAGCAGGAACTTGAGCCAGCCGAGGGGAAGCAGGCGCCCGCCCGTCCGCGCCAGCGCCTGGTTGATATCGGGCAGGGTGAAGGCGACTCCCACCGCCTCGCCACCTTTTTCGGCGATGAAGCCCCAGTCCTCATCGATCACCTGCTTGAGGATCTTGGCGTGAAACTCGATCTCGGCGTCGGTGGCGGGGACGAAGCCCCAGTTATCGGCCCAGGCCTCGTTGTAGACCTCGCTGAAGCGGCGCATCTCCTCGCGCAGGTTGCCCTTACTGATATTGCGGATCGCGATCCCTTCGTCGCGCAGCGCCTTCTCCGCGGCGGCGTGGATCTCGGGCGCGAACTGGTCGCCTTCCTTGAGCTTGCCCAGCTCGAGGTACCACATGAGCAAGTCCATCGCCTTGCCGTAGCCGAGCTCATCGAGCAGGTCTCTGTAGAAGGGCGGGTGCCAGTTCTGGAGGATCATCGGCCGCAACTCGAAGCCCTCTATCAGGAGCCCGACCTCGTCGTTGGTGGTGAAGTCCATCGGCCCGAGTAGCCGCTGGCGGCCACGCTCACCTAGCCAGTCCTCGGCAGCACCGAGCAAAGCCGCGGCCACCTCGCGGTCATCGACCGTCTCGAAGAAGCCGAACATCCCGTCGCTGCCACCCTGGGTCTCGTCCCAGCCGCGGTCGACCTGGGCGGTGATCCGCCCAACCGGCTCACCGTCCCGCACAGCGATGAAGTACTCCGCCTCGCCGTGCTCGAACCAAGGGTTCCGGCCGCGGTCGAGGAACTGCATCCGCTCGTAGATCAGCGGTGGCACCCATTGCGGATGCTCGCGGTGGAGGTGGAAGGGAACCTTGACGAAGCGCTTCAGGTCCCGCCGGGAGCGGACGGGGCGGATTTCGACGGTTGACACGGGAGCCTGAACCTACACTTCGAGCATGAGCGAAACGACGAAGGCACCGGTGGACGTGTTCGAGAAGGCCCGCAACCACGAGCGGCTCGAGCAACTCGAAGCCGCCAAGCAACACGACCTGCTCCCCTACTTCCGCCTGATCGAGTCAGAAGCCGGGCCGATCATGGAAGTCGAGGGGCACGAGGTGGTGATGCTCGGCTCCAACAACTACCTTGGCCTGACCGGGGACAGCCGCGTCAGAGACGGAGCGCGGGAAGCGCTGGACCGCTACGGAACCGCGTTGACCGGCTCTCGCTTCATGAACGGCACGACGCCCCTGCACGTCGAGCTCGAGGAAGAGATCGCCGATTGGATGCAGACCGAGGATGCCCTCGCCTTCACCACCGGATATCAGGCGAACGTGGGCTGTCTGGGCACGATCCTCGAGCCGGGCGACACGGTGATCTGCGACGCCGGCGACCACGCCTCGATCCTCGACGGCTGCAAGCTCTCCGGAGCGAAGCTGCGGCCCTTCCGCCACAACCGCATGGACAAGCTGGAGAAGATGCTGCAGCGGGCCAGCGAGGACGGTGGCGGCGTGCTGGTCGTCGTCGATGGGGTGTTCTCGATGGAGGGCGACGTCTGCGACCTGCCGCGGATCGTCGAGCTCTGCCGTGAGCACGGCGCACGGCTGATGGTCGACGAGGCACATGGGGCCGGCGTGCTCGGTGCGCGCGGCGCCGGCGCCAGTGAGCTGTTCGGCCTCGAGGACGATGTCGACCTGCGGATGGGCACCTTCTCCAAGAGCCTTGCCTCCTGTGGTGGCTTCATCGCCGGCCCCGCCGACGTCATCGAGTACCTGCGGATCTCCTCGCGCTCCTTCATCTTCAGCGCCTCGGCGGTACCGGCGGCGGTCGGCGCGGCGCTGGCGGCGCTGCGGGTGATCCGCAGCGAGGGCCCACAGCTGTTCGAGGCGCTGCTCGGCAACGCCTCCTACCTGCGCGAAGGTCTGCGCGAGCTGGGGTTGAAAGTGGTCGAGCCCGGGACGCTTCCCGACGGGACAGTCGCGACCACGCCGGTCGTGCCGGTGATGGTCGGCGACGACTGGCAGGCGGTGCTGCTCTGGAAGGCGCTCTTCGATGCCGGCGTCTACACCAACGTCGCGATCCACCCCGCGGTGCCGCCCGGTGGGGCGCTGCTGCGTACGAGCCTGATGGCGACCCACAAGCGCGAGCACCTCGACCAGGCGCTGGAAACGATCTCCCGCACCATTGAGGACTTTCCTGAGCTTCCACGTACGTAAGTGGCTATGCATACCCCTGCGGGGGTAGTTTCCGCCTTGTCCAATTCCGGACAAGGCAAAGCGTCGCGAGAAAAAGATGCTCTTAGCGAACGGGCTGTCGACTCTTCACTGGCTGCGGGTTGACGCTCGCCGCCCTGAACACATAGCTTGCGCTCTCGCCGTTCATCCGGGTCAGGAGGAAGCGGCGGCACCAGTTCAACTCGACCGAGCCGGGCAGAGCCGGCCGGTGGCATCAGACCAGTCAATAATCCTTAGAGGGAGGACTCTCAGTGGAAGCTGTATCGATCGCCCCTGCTTTGACGACCGCAACCACGGCTCAGACACCGCAGCACATGCAGGCTCTGGCCCGTGCCAATCGCGTGCGGCTTGCCAGGGCGGAGCTGAAGCGATCGATCGGGCGAGGCGAGGTCGACGTGGTCGCGGTGATCCGGGACTCCTCCTGGGAGACCGAGAGCATGACCCTTGCCGAGCTGCTGACCAGCCAGCGCCGCTGGGGCCGGACCCGCGCCCGCAAGCTGCTGCAAACGCTTGCCCTCAGTGAGAACAAGCGCCTCGGCACCCTCACCCCGCGCCAGCGCGCGCTGCTCACCTCGGCGCTCTCGCCGCGCGCCCGGGAAACGGTCCTCGTCTAGAGGGCCGTCAACCTCTCAGGCCGCCAGCTCTGAACGAGAGGCCGCCGGAGGCCTTTTGGAAGGCGCGGCGTAGGGCGTAGAAGGAAGCTGCGAAGGCGGTAGCTCCTACTGCGAGAGCGATGGCGAGGATCTGGCCGGCCAGATAGAAGAGGCCGCCGGTGACAACGACGAAGACGGTGCCGGCGAGCAGGGTCGTGTGCGAGCGGTAGCCGGCGAAGTGCTCGCGGGCGGAGACCTCGAGGCCGCCGAGGCCGGCAAGCACGACACCGACGCCGATTGAGGTTGGGTTCTTGCTCACCACCCCGATCACCAGGCAAGCAATCCCCGCCAGCACAGTCAGCTCAGCTAGCGGGAACGACCCCCAGGGTGCCGGGGGACGCTCGTCGGCCGCCCTACCTCGCTCGCTCAACGGCCGCAAGCCGCCCGGATAACGGACATCCGGAGGAGACCCTGACCCGCCACCAGCCCATCAGCATGCCGAGCGGACCGAGGCGCGGACGGGAGTGCCAGTGGCCGCAGCCGGGCTCGCCGACATCAGTCCGCGAGATGCGCAGCCACTTGTACTCGGAGGGGTCCGCCAGCATCCGCTCGAGCAGCTCGCGGTTGCGGGTCTCGACTTCGGCGTGCTGCTGAAGCTGTCGCCGCGCGTCGCCGATCCGGCTGGCCAGCGAGTCGCGGATCGCCTCCAGTTCTCCAAGGCCGAGGGTACGCGGCGCAGGTGAGATCGCGGCAACTGCCAGCATCAAGCTGAACGCGGGGGAAAGCGTCGACAAAGAGTGAGCTGAGCTGAGCTTCGAGGCGCCCGATCTGACGCCGCAGCTCTGCGCGGGCGAGCCGCTCGTCGCCATCCACGCGAAGCGTGGCACGCGTATCTCGTTCGAGCAGATCCGGCATAGCTCCCCACCGAGTGTAGATCAAGGAACCAACCGGATCGCGATGCTCTCGTTAAGCAGCGTTGAGCGTTGCGGCAACCATCCAGAGCGCCTCGTCGACGGCGATCTGGGGAACGCCCTCGACCTGGATCGCGGCGATCGCGATGCGGCGGGTGCGGCGACTCACCTCATAGTCACCGCCGGTAGCACCGAAGAGCAGGCCGGACGGCGCCCGTTCGTCAGCGATCACCAGCGTGCCCTGCGAGAGCTCCCCCGGCCGCCCCTCCAGGGACTCGCCCGGAGCGGAGTCCCGAATGCAGAGCGCGCCCTCGAGCCGGTCGGCGTCGAAGGCCCGCAGCGCGATCCCGGTCTCCACCGTCGCAATCGTGAGTGCGTCGGTGGGTAGGCCGTGGGTCTTGAAGCCACCATCCTGGAGGCGGTCCAGAGCGAGCTGCTCGACCGGGGTGCGAGTGCGATCGGGGTCGAGGCCGATCTGGCGAAAGAAGACGCGGTAGGCCCAGGGGATGGGACGTTCGCGCAGGTGAATCGCGTGGGCGCCGTAGAAACGATCCGAGGTCTCGCGAAGGCGCTTCTCGACGGGCTCGGGGCTGCGACCGGGGCGGCCGTCCAGCTCGATCCAGGAGATACCGAGCCCGGGGAACTCGGCAGCCACGTGAGGTGCGACCCAGCCCAGCACCGGCAAGGGCTCCCAGCCCAGGTCCGGCTCGGCTGCACTGGCGTCCACCTTCAGCTCCCCTCCGCCACCCGGCTGGCACGCAGCAGCCGCTCGACCCGGTCGCTCAGCTCGCCCACGCTCACCTCACCGATTCCGGCGCTCTCCAGGGTCCCGCCGGGGTAGGCGTAGGCGAAGGTCGGGCAGAGGCCAACGCGGTAGAGGCTGGCCACGGCCCCGTCGCGGTCATACCCGACCGGCATCTTCCAATCGCGCCGCCGAATCAGCTCGCGGACCGTGTCGCGATCGTCGCGAATGTCCAGCGAGAGAAAGTTCACGCGTCCACGGTAGCGCGCGTAGACCTTACTGACGACGTCCTGTTGATCTACGCACGCGCCCCCACCTTTGCTGAACCAGAACGAGATCACCGCCGGGCGGTCGAAGAGGTCGCAGACCCGTATTGCGCCGGGGGTGAGCAACTGGCATGCCGGAGTGCGCCGCGCGTCCTCCGGACAGGGCAACGCCGCCGCCGAGCAGTCGTCCTGGGCGATGTTGGCATCGCCTTCGAGGTCGCCCGCGGCGTCGGGGACAGCGAACTCGGGCAGCGGCCAACGCGGCGGCTGCTCGTCGAGCCCGAGCGTGCCACCACCGTCGCCGGGCACGCCGTTGATCAGAGCGATCGCGACGATCGCGACGAAGAAGCAGGCCGACGAGGATCGAGTAGCGGTCTTTCATGACACGCCCCTTCCGCCCGTCCATCCCCGCTTCTCAGCCCAAGCGAGAGCCGCAGGCAGAGCGATGAGGACGCCCAACAGCGCCACCGCCAGATCGATCACGGTGACGAAACCAAACTCACGCAGCATCCGCACATCGCTGGCGATCAGCACAGCAAAGCCGGCAATGGCGGTAACCCCTGAGGCCAGCACAGCAGCCCCGGTCCGCGCGTAGGCCTGCCGCAAAGCCGTCCCCAACTCCCGCCCCGCCCGCCGCTCCTGCCGGAAGCGGGCAGCCAAAATCACGCTGAACTCGGTGGCGATAGCGATCGTCAGCGCCCCAAGTGCCGCAGACATCGGGTTCAGCGGCACATGGCTGATCCAGAGCACCAGGGCGGACCAGCCGGTAGCCATCACGATCGGCACAAGCGGGATCAGCGCCCGCGGCAGTGACCGGTAGACCGCGAGCAAAACCAGGGCAACGGCTATCAGCCCGGCTAGCGTCAGCAGGTAACGGCTACTGGAGAGATCGCTGGCAGCGGTAGCAGCAATAACCGGCAACCCAGCAAGCTCAACCTCGACGCCAGCGGGCGGTCCCCCCTCCTCACCCGGAGTACCGATCTCCCCACGAATCCGGTCGATCAAATCCTGCTGCTCATCCAACGACTGCGCCCGAATCCCAAACCCGATCAGCGCCGTCCCAGCAGGCAACCCGGTCTCCGGATCGACCGTAGCCACCTGCTGTAGGTCATAAGCGGGGATCTGACCCAGGCCTTCCCTGATGCTCTTCCGCGTCAGCTGCCCCTGGACCCCTTCCGTCAACCCACCCCCGGTGACGAAATCCGACAGCGCCGGTCCCGGACAGACTTCAGCCTCCTGGCAGCTGGGGTTAGCGCCGGAGAAGCCGCCCGCGTCGAGTACCCGCTGCTTGAAATCAGCCATCCACTCAATCGTCTCGGGATCGGTCAAGTCAGGGGCACTGATCCTCACATCCAGCTCCCCGGACACCCCAGTCGCCTCCTGCAACTCGTTCAGTTCACGCACGGCCTCGATGCTCTGCGGCGCCAGCTCTTGAATATCGGTCTGCACTTCGATCTGAGTCCCAGCTCCCCAACCAATCACCGCCAAGATCAGACCGATCCCGAGTACCCGCTCCGGATACCCCTGCCCTATCGCCAGAACGCGCTGCAACAGGGGCGGGAGTGGCCGGGGTCCCGGCGAGGGCAGGATCGACTGGTCTCCCTCCGCGCGCTGGGTTTTTCGCCCTGCGGCCAGCCACTCTCGCCAAGCTTGCGGTGCGAAAAACAGGACGCCGCGCGTCTCCGGGAGACCCCTCACTCCTGCCTGGTCGGAGCGCAGGCTGAGGGCCGCGAAACCGGCTACAAACGCCAGCGAAAAAGCGATCGCAATACCTACTACGAGAAGCAGGCCAAAGCTGCGGACCATCGGCGTTGGAGAGAGTTGAAGTGCAAGAAAGCCAGCGCCCGTGGCGAGACAAGCGGTTGCGATTGCTGGACCACCCCCTGAAGCGGCGAGGCGGGCAGCGTCGGTGCCTGGGCTGGCACCCAGCGCGATCGCCTCGTCGTATCGCGCTTGAAGCTGGATCGCGTAATCGACCGCGAGTCCGATCAGGATTGGTAGCACCGCGATCGATGCCATCGTCAGCGAGCCGCCGAGCAGGCCGAAGAGCCCGAAGGTCAGGGCGGCCGCTCCCAGGGCGATAGCGAGCGGGAGAAGACGCCAGCGCGACCTGAAGACGAGCATCAGGGCGAGCGCCATTACGACGAGCGCGACGCCGAGCAGGACCAGCAGAGCGTCCTTCAGCGCCCGAGTAACGGAGTCGACGACAACTGGCACGCCGGAGATCACGTAGCGGCCACCCTTGAGCTCAAAGCACCGCTCTGGCTCATCCTTGAACTTGCATTTCTGCCGCGCGACCGGATCCCGCACGACTGCCTCGATTGCCTCGATGGCGCGGTGGCGTTCGGACTCGCTCAGGTCCGGCTTCAAGCGGACGATGATCTGGGTCGTGTTCCTGTTCGGAAAGAGGTAGGCAAGGCGAGCCTTTGGCGTGCCCCGCTCGCGGCGCAGGTCAAAAACGACGGCAGCGAGAAAGTCGGGGTTGGCGAGACTCGGCGTGCTGGTGATGCCGTACTGCGCGGCGACCTGGAGGATCAGTTCGCGGAACCGCTCCGGCGGAACGGTCGCGGCGAGGCGGCGCAGCTGGCGGTCGATCTGGATCACCGCCTCGTTGAGGAAGGTCGCAGGCCCCACGACCGAGCGCACGGGGTCGAGCTCGGCCAATTCGGCGCAGGGTCCAGGGATCGGCTCCGCCCCCTTCGGCACGTTGCCCGACAGGCATCCCTCGAGCCGCAGGAAGCGACCGAGGTTGGCGGTCAGAATCAGCCGCTGCAGGTCTCCCTCGGCGAGGATGACGATGGGTTCTTCACCGAAGTCCTGCCGCACCTCCTGGGTAGCCCGGTAGCTGGCCGTGTCGGAGTCGACCAGCGTGTCGGTGGCCGCATCGGTCGGCAGCTGCGTCGCCGCAACCGCCGCCACAATCGCGAGGAGGAGCGTGATGGCCAGAACCGCCCGCGCGTGGCGGACCGCCCAGGCCGCAACTGCGCTCAATCCATCGAGAGCGGGCCGGTTACGTCAGCGTTGAGGAACTGGTGGACGAACTGGTTTTCGGAGTCGAACAGTTCCTCTTTCGGGCCCGACTCGACGATTTTGCCGTTCCAGAGCACGGCGATGAAGTCGGAGATCCGGCGCGCCGTGTTGAGGTCGTGGCTGATCACCAGGTAGCAGCCGCCGTTCTCGGCGTGGACCTCGCGGATCAGCTCGCAGAGCAGCGCCGTGCGCACCGGGTCGAGGCCGGAGTCGGGCTCGTCGAACATCACGATCGCCGGTTCCAGCACCAGCGCCCGGGCGAAGCCGGCGCGCTTGCGCATCCCGCCCGAGAGCTCGTTCGGCATCTTGTAGATCGCCTCGATCAGGCCGACCTCCTTGAGCCGGCGGTTGACGATCTCGCCGATCTCCTCCTCGCTTTTGTCGGTGTGCTGGCGCAGCGGGAAGGCGGTGTTGTCGTAGATGTTCATCGAGCCGAACAGCGCCCCGTCCTGGAACAGCAGGCCGAACTTTTTGCGCACGTCGAAGAGTTCGTCGTCGGTCATCGCCGGGATCGATTCGCCGTGCACGAGGACGTCGCCGGAGTCCGGGTAGAGCAGGCCGACGATGTGCTTGATCAGCACGCTCTTGCCGGTGCCCGAGGGGCCGAGCACCATCGAGACCTGGTCTTCGGGCAGGCCGAGGTTGAGCCCGTTGAGGATCCGCGCCCGGCCGAACTGCTTGACCAGGTTGATGATCTCGATCGCGTCGGTGCTGCCGTGGTCGCGCTTGCGGCCGGTGTGGAAGCGGTAGGGATCGGCCTCGCCCGGGTCGACCCCGGGGATGACGAAGTCGCGGCCCATCGTCGCCCCGTCCTCGCTGATGTAGGGGCCGCTGCGGGCCGGCTCGGAGACAAGCTCCGGCGGCGCTTCGGCACTCGAGGCGGCCTCGTCGCGCAGCTCCTCTTCTTCGATGCGGTTCTCGTCGTCGATCGCCACGCTCAGCCTCCTATCGGCGCCCTCGGGTTGGCGCCCCAGAAAACGAGGGTGCCAAGCATCCCGATGATGTGAACTAGAACGATATTGAGGACCATCGACTTGGCGGTCGCGGTCCCCACCCCAACCGGCCCCCCTGAGGCGGTGTAGCCGTAGTAGCAGCCGACCATCACGATCGCCGTCGCCATGAACATGCCCTTGATCAAGCTGAAGATCAGGTCGGGCGGGTTCTGGAACAACCAGAAGATCAGCAGGTAGCCGCCTTTGGAGACGTCGCCGATCTGTTCGACCACGGCGATGTAGCTGGCGAAGAACATGATCCCGATCCCGACCAGGTACATGAAGGGGAAGGCGATCCAGGCGGCGAGCAGGCGGGTCGCGGCGAGGAAGGTGACCGGCGGCACGCCCATCACCTCGAGCGCGTCGATCTCGTCGGAGATCCGCATCGCGCCGAGCTCGGCGACGATCCCGGTACCGACCTTGGCCGACAGCATGTAGCCGAAGGCGTAGGGCATGATCTCGCGCAGGTCGCACCAGGCCGAGAAGACGCCGGCATAGGCGGGGGCGCCGTTGGCGCGCAGCAGGTAGGCCCCCTCGATCCCGCACTGCAGGCCGAGGATGAAGACGAGGCCCCAGATGATGATCGCCGAGCCGAGGATCAGGATGCCGGCCTGGCGCAGGCTCTCGCCGAAGAAGCGCAGGACGCGGCCGGAGTAGACGAGGCCGGCGACGCGCGAGCCGAAGCGGGCGATCTCGCCGAAGGAGTCGAGCCAGCCGCGCGGGACGTCGAACCAGGCGTTCATCGAATCGTCTGCAGATCCGGATTGGTGGCGAGCAGGGTCTGGGTGAAGACGTAGTTGAAGGCGAAGACGCCCATGAAGGAGATCACCACCGCCTGGTTGACGGCGCGGCCGACCCCGGCGGCGCCGCCGGACGCAGTCATCCCCTTGTAGCAGCAGACGACCGCGATGATCGCGCCGAACAGGGTGCACTTGATCACCGAGCCCCAGAGGTCGGTGATCGAGGCGTTGGTGAAGAGCGTCGCGAAGAAGCCGCCGAGCGGCTGGTTGTAGAGCATCTCGGTGAGGATGCCGCCGCTGATGCCGAAGATCAGCGCGTAGATGTCGAGCAGGCCGGTGATCACCATCAGCGCCAGGAAGCGCGGCACGACCAGGTTCTTGATCGGGTCGACGCCGAGCACCTGCAGGGCGTCGAGCTCCTCGCGGATCTTGCGGGCGCCGAGGTCGGCGGTGATCGCGGTGCCGGCGACGCCGGCGACGACGACCGCGGTGACGAAGGGGGCGAACTCGCGGATCGAGGCGAGGACGAAGAAGCCGCCGAGCCGGTCGAGCGAGCCGAAGAGGGTGAGGAAGTTGGCCGCCTGCAGGCCGGGGGCGCCGAAGCCGAAGGCCACGGTCGAGACCAGCAGCGGGAACCAGCAGAGCTGCAGGGCGAAGAGGAACTGGCCGATGAACTCCTCGCCGTAGGGGTAGGGAGGCTTGACCGCGGAGACCATCGTCCGCGCGGTCAGGATCATCATGTCCCCGACCTGCTCGAAGAACGACTTGGCGGGGGCGAACCTCCTGCCTATCGATGCGGCTGCTTCCATCTCTCCTCCGGCAAAGCGGGACCGCGTCGGGCGGCCCCTCCTCCGTGCTTTGAGTCTATGGGATGCGCCAGCGGTGTCCGTTAGCCGAGTGTTGAGATCCGACTAACCCCAGCCGCCTGCGCTCCGAGGCCTCAGAACGGCGGAATCCCCGTGGTATGTTCCGGCCGCTTTGGGGGGGAATCGCAGACATACACCGGCGTTCCCGCATCGGCGCTGTCGCGGCGAGCGCGCTCGCTGCGGCTGCTGGCGCTCTCGCTCGTGGCCTGCGGCGACGACGAATCCTCCTCCGGCGCAGGCGAAACCGCCGGCAGCTACCGGGTCGAAGGTCGTCACCGCCGAGTTCCCGGCCAAGCAGCGGCTCGGCGAAACGACGCTGCTGCGGCTCGGCGTCCGAAACACCGGCGACGAAGGCGCTGCCGGCGCTGACCGTGACGATCTCGATCGGCGGCAAGGAGGGCCACAACTCGGCCCTGCCCTTCGGCTATCCGCGATCCCTCGCCTGGCTAGCCCAGCCCGACCGGCCGGTCTGGGCCCTCGCCGCCAGCTACCCGCAAGCTGAACGGCTCCTCCGAGCGGGCCGGGGCGGAAACCGCGAGCCCGAAGACGTTCGCCTTCGGGCCCGCTGAAGGCGGGCGCGACGGCCGAGGCGGTCTGGAAGCTGAGCGCGGTCAGGACCGGCGACTACGAGATCCTCTACGGGATCGGCGCCGGCCTCGGCGGCAGCGGCGAAGGCAGAGACCAGCCCCGGCACCCAGGCGGGTGGCTCCTTCACGACGACGATCACCGAGGTCACACCGGACACGGTGGTCACCGACAGCGGCGAAGTCGTGCCGGCGCCCAAGGACCCGACGGAAGCGAACCGCTAGCTTCCCATGCATGGTCGGCGCCTTCGAGCCGGAGCGGTCCTCGCAGCAATTGCCCTCGCCGGCCTGACCGCCTGCGGCGCGGGCGGCTCGCAGGGACGGCGAGAGCGCCGGGGCGCAGCAAGCCGCCAAGGCGGGCAAAGGCGTCGGCCTGAAGCAGATCGGCAGCTTCGAGCGCGCCGGTCTACGTCACCGGCGCGCCCGGCTTCCCGAAGCTGCTGTTCGTCGTCGAGCAGGCGGGCACGGTGCGGGTGCTGCGCGGCGGGCGCCAGCTCGGCCGAGCCCTTCCTCGACATCTCGGGCCTGGTCTCCTTCGGCGGCGAGCGGGGCCTGCTCTCGATCGCCTTCCCGCCCGACTACGAGGACAGCCGCCGCTTCTACGTCTACTACACCGACACCGCGGGAGACATCCGGGTCGACGAGTTCAAGCGCAGAAGCGCGACGCGAGCCGCGCGGGGCTCCCGTCGCGCAGTGATCGAGATACCCCACCCGGTCAACTCCAATCACAACGGCGGCCAGCTGCAGTTCCTCGGCGACCTCCTCTACTTCGGCACCGGCGACGGCGGCTCCGGCGGCGACCCGCCGAACAACGCCCAGAACCGCGACAGCCTGCTCGGCAAGCTGCTGCGGATCGACCCCCGCCGGCGGCGCCCTACTCGGCCGCCGCAACCCGTTCGTCGGCGCCGGCGCGCGAGATCTACAGCTACGGCCTGCGCAACCCGTTCCGCTTCTCCTTCGACACGGTGAGCGCGGCGCAGCCGCGGATCGTCGATCGGCGACGTCGGCCAGAACCGCTTCGAGGAGATCGACTACACGACCGTGGCCGCGGCGCAGGGCGCCAACTTCGGCTGGGACGCCTTCGAGGGCTTCGCCCCCTACCGCGGCGAAAACAGCGGCACTCCCGACCCTGGCGGAACGGTGAAGCCGATCTTCGCCTACCCGCACAGCCGCGGCGGCAGCTGCACGGTCATCGGCGGCTACGTGGTCGGCGACCGCGCGCCTGCCGTCCCTCCACGGGCGCTATGTCTACGCCGACCTCTGCGAGGGCGAGCTGCGCAGCCTCGTCCCCCACCTGGGCCGGCCAGCGAGCGACCGCAAGCTCGGCCTCAGCGTCTCCACCCCCAGCTCCTTCGGCGAAGACACCCACGGCCGCATCTACGTCGCCTCGCTCGAAGGGCCGGTCTACCGCCTCGTTCCGCAGATAGCGGCTACTCTTGGCTGACCAGCCAACGTTCTGAAGGGAGCGGTCAGGTGGAGAGCGGAACGGCGCCGAAGGTGGACGAGGCGGTGAACGGCGCCGGCTCCAACGGCAGCGCTGCCGAGCGGATCGAGGTGCTCAACCCGGCGACGGGAGCGACGATCGGCAGCGTCACGGTCGACTCCCCCGAGCGCGTCGCCGAGACGGTGGCCCGGGTGCGCGCCAACCAGGCCGAGTGGGAGGCGCTCGGGATCGAGGGCCGCTACCACTGGCTGGGCAAGCTGCGCGACTGGCTGCTCGACAACCACGAGCGGGTGCTCGACACGATGCAGGCCGAGACCGGCAAGGTCCGCGGCGACACCACGGCGGAGACGGTCTACCTCACCGACCTGATCAACTTCTACGGGACCAAGGCCGCCAAGTTCATCGGCGACGAAACGCGTCCGCCCCCACTCGCCGCTGGCTGGCCGTCGAAGAAGCTGATGGTCCAGTACCGGCCCTACCCGGTGGTCGGCGTGATCAGCCCCTGGAACTTCCCCCTGGCGCTGGCGCTGGGCGACGCGATCCCGGCCCTGCAGGCCGGCGCCGCGGTGGTCGTCAAGCCCTCGGAGTTCACGCCGCTGGGCCTGGCCGAGGTGGTCGAGGCCTGGAAGGAGGAGATCGGCGGCCCCGACGTGTTCGACTGCGTGCACGGCACCGGCGAGACCGGCGGCGCCCTGGTCGACAACGTCGACTTCATCCAGTTCACCGGCTCCGACCGCACCGGCCGCAAGGTGATGGCGCGCGCCGCCGAGACGCTGACGCCGGTCAGCCTCGAGCTCGGCGGCAAGGACCCGATGATCGTCCTCTCCGACGCCGACGTCGACCGCGCCGCCAACGCCGCGACCTGGGGCGGGATGTTCAACTCCGGCCAGATCTGCATCTCGGTCGAGCGGATCTACGTCGAGGAGCCCGTCTACGACGAGTTCGTCGCCAAGCTGACCAAGGAGGTCGGCGAGCTGCGCCAGGGCGCCGACGGCCGAAGACGCCCGAAAAGGACGTCGGCGCGATGACCTCGCCGAACCAGACGGGCGATCGTCGAGGACCAGGTCGAGGACGCGATCGCCAAGGGCGCCAAGGCGGCTGACCGGCGGCAAGCGGGTCGAGGGCCCGGGCGACTACTTCGAGCCGACGGTGCTGGTCGACGTCGACCACTCGATGAAGGTGATGCGCGACGAGACCTTCGGCCCGGTCGTCGGCGTGATGAAGGTGCGCGACTCCGAGGAGGCGCTGCGGCTCGCCAACGACACCCGCTACGGGCTCGCCGCCTCGGTCTTCGGCGAGAAGGAGCGGGCCGAGAAGGTCGCGCGGCGGGTCGAGGCCGGCGCGGTCAACGTCAACGACGTGATCGTCAACTACGTCGCTGATGGACGTGCCGATGGGCGGCTGGAAGGAGTCGGGGATCGGCTTCCGCCACGGCGAGTACGGGATCAAGAAGTACTGCCGGCCGGAGTCGATCGTCGTCACCCGCTTCGGCGGCAAGCGCGAGCCGACCTGGTTCCCGTACACGCAAGCCGCCGCGGCCTGATCGGCCGCATCGCCCGCGCCTTCAATGCGCGCGACTGGCGCCGCCGTCTCGGTCTTCAAGCTAACGAATAGCCTCCCCCGGCCGATGGCCGAGTTCGCCGACTACTACCGCGAGATCTATGCCCGCGGGCTGGGTGGGGAGACGCCCTCGATCCCGGTCGCGGTCGAGGAGCAGGAGCGGCGCGCCCACGAGGCGATGGACGAGCGGGCGCGCCAACTACGTCTTCGCCGGGGCGGGCAGCGAGGACACGATGCGCGCCAACCGCGAGGCCTTCGAGCGCTGCCGCATCGTGCCGCGGATGCTGCGCGACGTCGCCGAGCGCGACCTCTCGATCGAGCTGCTCGGCACGCTCGATGCCGGCGCCGCTGCTGCTGGCGCCGATCGGCGTGCAGAAGATCGTCCACGAGGACGGCGAGCTGGCCAGCGCCCGGGCGGCGGCGGCGCTCGGCCTGCCGATGGTCGCCAGCACCGCCGTCGCACTTCACCCTGGAGGAGATCGCCGAGGCGGGCGGCGACGCGCCCCGCTGGTTCCAGCTCTACTGGCCGAACGACCGCGATCTGCCGACGAGCTTCGTCGGCCGCGCCGAGGCGGCCGGCTACGAGGCGATCGTGCTCACCGTCGACACCTTCGTCCCGGGCTGGAAGCCGCGCGACCTGCAGCAGGCCTGGCTGCCGTTCCTCAAGGGCATGGGCATCGCCAACTACTTCCACGACCCGGTCTTCCGCGCCGCGCTGGAGATGCCGCCCGAGGAGGACCTCGGGCGCGGCCTTCGGCCACTTCCTCGCCGTGCTACGCCAATCCCTCGCCTGACCTGGGACGACCTGGCCTGGCTGCGCGAGCAGACCTCGCTGCCGATCCTGCTGAAGGGCATCCTGCACCCCGACGACGCCCGCGAGGCCGTGCGAGCGCGGCATCGACGGGATCGTCGTCTCCAACCACGGCGGCCGCCAGGTCGACGGCGCGATCGCTTCGCTCGACGCCCTGCCGGCGATCGTCGAGGCGGTCGGCGATCGAGCTCGCGGTCCTCTTCGACAGCGGCATCCGCAGCGGCGCCGACGTCCTCAAGGCGCTCGCGCTCGGCGCCGACGCGATCCTGCTCGGCCGCCCTACCTCTGGGGACTGGCGCTCGACGGCCAGGCCGGCGTCGAGACGGTGCTGAAGATGCTGCTCGCCGAGCTCGACCTGACGCTGGCGCTAGCCGGCCACACCGAGTCCGGGCCAGCTCGGCCCCGAGGCGCTGGCACCTTGACCTCGACCCATCGCACCCGGACGCTGAACCTGTCACTGCACACCATCGTCGCGCTCGCGGTTGTCCTCATCGCGGCGGGGTTCCCCGGCACGGCGAATGCCGCCCGCCACGCGACGGCAAAGGAGTCCTTGCTCAAGGCGGAGCGTCGCTACGAGCGCCCGCGCGTCGGCAAAGGAGTCCCCTGCGGACGTCGTCCCTGGTACCGCGCGACATTCGCTGCGGCCCCAGGTCCAGGCTCTGAGACATGTGTCGGCTCCCGTCGTGACGCGCGGTATGGTCACGAGCCGTGGCCACCGAGGTGACAGCCGCAACCCGCGTGCTCGTCACGGGTGCCGCGTCGGGCATCGGGGCGGCAACGGCGGCCAGGCTCCCGGAGTGACGGCGCACGTGTGGCCGGCATCGATCTCGATCCGCGAACGGCTCGACCGGGCCTCGCTCGACGTGCGCCTGGTGGCGGACGTGGCCGACGACGAGGGCTCGCCCGGTGCGATCGACGGCGCAGCCGGTCGGCTGGGCGGCCTCGACGCGGCTGTCGCCTGCGCGCTGGGTGGCCGGCCGAGGGACGGTCTGCTGACACCCGATCTGTCCGACTGGGAGCACATCTTCGCGGTGAACGTCCGCGGCGTGTACCTGACCGCCCGCGCTGCGATCCCCCACCTGCGACGGGCCGGCAGCGGCGCGATCGTCAACGTCGCCTCGCAGCTCGGCCTGGTCGCGGCTCCGAGCCTCGGCCGCCTACTGTGCCTCCAAGGGGGGCTGGTCGAGCTCACGCGGGCGATGGCGGTCGACCACGGTCACGAGGGGATCCGCGTCAACTGCGTCTGTCCGGGTCTGACCGACACGCCGCTTCTCGAGCCGTACTTCGCGGGAAGCCCGGACCCGGCGGCCGAGCGCAAGCGGTTGAGGGGGCCCAGGTTCACGGCCGGCTCTGTCACCCCCGAGGAGGTCGCGGACGCGATCGCGTACCTGCTCTCCCCCGCCGCCGGCTCGACGTACGGCGCAGCACTCGTCGTCGACGGCGGCTACTCGATCCTGTAGCGATAGAGGCTTGATGTGGGTTGGGCGTGCGTCTGGGGAGCCGCCTGCACCAAGGAGCGTGGTTGATGGGTCGGTGGCAAGGCTGGTGGCGTTGGCGCCGACCGCGGCGACCGCGATCCGCCGCGTGCAGGCCCTCATCCAGGCGTGCGTTCAACCCACATCAAGCCTCTACACGACGACGAGGTTCACGAGCTTGCCGGGACGACGATCGCCCGGCGAAGCGGCCGGCCGTCGACGTGCGTCGGACCCGCGGCAGCCCTTCGCGCGCCACCAGCTCGTCGTCCGACACCCCGCCGCGACCGTGACCCGGTCGCGCACCTTGCCGTTCACCTGGACGACCAGCTCGAACGTCTCGGCCGAGCAGCGCGGGGTCGGCCTCCGGCCACGGCTCCTGCCAGAGCCGCCCGTGGCCGAGCCGCTCCCAGAGCTCCTCGGCGAGATGCGGCGCGTACGGCTGGATCAGGCTGACCGCCGTCGCGGTGGCGAACCGAACGGCCGATCCTGCTCTGGATCCTCCTTGTCGCGGTACGATCTCGTTGACGAGCTCGAACAGCGCGGCGATGGGCGTGTGGAACTGGAAGCGGCGCAGGACGTCGTCGGTTACGCGGGCGATCGTTCGGTGCGCGGCGCTCACGAGCCCGCTGCTCGGGGACCCCCTCGGCCGCGTCGGGCCACGCCGCCTCGAGCCCGAGCCGCCAGATCCGATCGAGGAGGCGCCACGTGCCCTCGATGCCGCTCTCGTGCCACTCCTTGTCCTGCTCGGCAGGCCCCATGTAGAGGATGTAGAGGCGCACTGCGTCCGCGCCGTAGCGCTCGACCATCGCGTCCGGCGAGACGACGTTCCCCTTGGACTTCGACATCTTCGCGCCCTGGTGGTAGATCATCCCCTGCGTGAAGAGGCGCAGGAACGGCTCCCGGAAGCCGAGCAGCCCGAGGTCGTTCAGCACCTTCGTGAAGAAGCGGGCGTACAGGAGGTGCAGGATCGCGTGCTCCACGCCGCCGATGTACTGGCGGACCGGGAGCCAGTAGTCGACGAGACGCCGCTCGAACGGGGCGGCGTCGTTCGTCGGGTCGGCGTAACGCATGTAGTACCAGGAGGAATCGACGAAGGTGTCCATCGTGTCGGTCTCTCGCCGGGCGGGACCGCCGCAGGTAGGACACGTCGTCGTGACCCAGTCCGCGGCGGCCGCGAGGGGCGAGCGTCCCCGTGGAACGTAGTCGTCGACCTCGGGGAGCAGCACGGGTAGCTGGTCGTCCGGGACCGGGACGATCCCGCAGGCGTCGCAGTGAACGACCGGGATCGGGCAGCCCCAGTAGCGCTGCCGGGAGAGCAGCCAGTCCCTGAGCCGGTAGCCGACCGCGGCCCGACCGCGCCCGGTCTCGTCCAGCCACTGGACGATCGCGTCGATCGCCTCGGGAGTCGGCAGCCCGGAGATGGGGCCCGAGTCGACCGATCGCGCCGCGCTCGACTTCTCGAGGTAGGGCAGCGCCGTCTCCGACCCGTCCGCCGGCTCCACGACGGGCCTGACCGCGAGGCCGTAGCGGCCGGCGAACGCGAAGTCCCGCTCGTCGTGGGCGGGGACCGCCATGATCGCGCCCGTTCCGTACTCCATCAGCACGTAGTCGGCGACCCAGACGGGGATCTGCTCGCCGTTCACGGGGTTCGTGATCGACCGGCCCGTGTAGACGCCGCTCTTCGCGCGCTCGGGACTCGCCCGCTCGACCGCGGATTGCACCGCCGCGTGGGCGACGTAGTCGAGCACTTCCTGCTCGCGCTCGATGCCGCGGACGAGCTCGCCGACGAGCGGGTGCTCCGGGGCGAGCACGAAGAACGTCGCCCCGAACAGGGTGTCGGGTCGCGTCGTGAAGACGGGCACGTCGATGCCGAGCGCCTCGACCCGGAACACGACCTCGGCTCCCTCGGAGCGGCCGATCCAGTTCCGCTGCATGGTGAGCACGCGCTCGGGCCAGGACTCGAGCAGCGCCATCTCGTCGAGCAGTTCCTCGGCGTAGCGGGTGATCGGGTAGAACCACTGCTCGAGGCTCTTCGCGACCACCTCGGCACCGCAGCGCTCGCAGCGCCCGTCGATCACCTGCTCGTTCGCGAGCACCGTCTGGTCGTTCGGGCACCACTTGACCGGCGCCTCGCCCCGGTAGGCGAGCCCGGCCTCGAAGAAGCGAGGAAGAGCCACTGCGTCCACCGGTAGTACTCGGGCTCGCTGCGTCGAGACCTCGCGTGTCCAGTCGATCGCCCAGCCCATCCGCCGCATCTGGCGCCGGATCGCGTCGATGTTGCGTTGCGTGATCGTGCGCGGATGCCCGCCCTCGCGGATCGCGGCGTTCTCGGCCGGCAGCCCGAAGGCGTCGTAGCCCATCGGGCGCAGCACCGTGCAGCCCTGGCGGCGACGAACGTGGCGTGAAGACGTCTCCGAGCGTGTAGTTGAAGACGTGCCCCATGTGCAGCTCGCCCGACGGGTATGGGAGCATCTCGAGGACGTACGTGCGCCGCCGGCTCGTCACTGCTCTCCGGGGCCTCCGGATTCGGGACGTCGAACGCGCGCTCGGGCTCCCAGACCGCCTGCCATC
>CAVYSQ010000014.1:0-253862 GCA_963771265.1 uncultured Solirubrobacterales bacterium | reverse complement strand
CCAGGCGATGGTCGTCCTGGGGCAAGCACGTAGCCAGTCTCTGTAGGAAAATCCGCAGAGGCGTTTTGACGCGAGGTGCGATGCCAGCTGGCTTGACCGCCGGCCAGTCCCCGATCCCATGCCTCCGAGAAAATCCTCTAGGCAGGATTCACGTGCCCGTACCGATAACCGACACAGGTGGACAAGTAGAACATACTGAGGTGAGCGAGCTAACTCTCGTTAAGGAACTCGGCAAAATCGTCCCGTAACTTCGGGAGAAGGGACGCCCCGGTAGGGTGAACTCCGTACGGAGGGAGCCCGAGGGGGCCGCAGTGAATTGGTCCAACCGACTGTTTACCAAAAACACAGGCCTCTGCTAAGTCGCAAGACGACGTATAGGGGCTGACGCCTGCCCGGTGCCGGAAGGTTACGCGGACTTGTTAGCGCTTCGGTGCGAAGCAATGAAGCTAAGCCCCGGTAAACGGCGGCCGTAACTATAACGGTCCTAAGGTAGCGAAATTCCTTGTCGGGTAAGTTCCGACCTGCACGAATGGCGCAACGAGTTGGACGCTGTCTCAACGAGAGGCTCGGTGAAATTAAAGTCTCGGTGAAGATGCCGAGTACCCGCAGCTAGACGGAAAGACCCCGTGAACCTTTACTGCAACTTGATATTGGAGTCTGATGTATCTCGCTCAGGATAGGTGGGAGACTGTGAACCGGCGGCCTTGGCTGCCGGGGAGTCGTCCTTGAGATACCACCCTTGATGTTTTGGGCTTCTAACACCATGCCGTGATCCGGGTGGTGAACAGTGTCAGGTGGGCAGTTTGACTGGGGCGGTCGCCTCCTAAAGAGTAACGGAGGCGCCCAAAGGTTCCCTCAGCACGGTTGGAAATCGTGCGTAGAGTGTAAAGGCAATAAGGGAGCTTGACTGCGAGACCGACGGGTCGAGCAGGAACGAAAGTTGGGCTTAGTGATCCGGCGGTAGCAAGTGGAAGCGCCGTCGCTCAACGGATAAAAGGTACTCCGGGGATAACAGGCTTATCGTTTCCAAGAGTCCACATCGACGAAACGGTTTGGCACCTCGATGTCGGCTCGTCGCATCCTGGGGCTGGAGTAGGTCCCAAGGGTTGGGCTGTTCGCCCATTAAAGCGGTACGCGAGCTGGGTTCAGAACGTCGTGAGACAGTTCGGTCCCTATCTGCTGTGGGCGTTGGAGAGTTGAGAGGAGTCATCCCTAGTACGAGAGGACCGGGATGAACGTGCCGCTGGTGTATCTGTTGTCCTGCCAAGGGCATCGCAGGTTAGCTACGCACGGAACGGATAACCGCTGAAGGCATCTAAGCGGGAAGCCGTCCTTGAGATGAGCTCTCCCATCCCTTCGAGGGAGTAAGACCCCTGGTAGACCACCAGGTTGATAGGCCGGCGGTGCAAGTGCAGTGATGCACTCAGCCGACCGGTACTAATGGGTCGAGGGCTTGACGGATATTTATTTCTTACCCATTGATTAACGGTCTTGTGCAGTTTTCAAGCTCCACCGGGGGCGGTTTCGCAAAATTCCGGTGGCGCATAGCGAGTGGGAAACACCTCTTCCCATTCCGAACAGAGCAGTTAAGCCACTCTGCGCCGATGGTACTTGGGGGGCAACCCCCTGGGAGAGTAGGTCGCCGCCGGTTCTTCTGACTCTGGGCCGCCCACAGGGGCGGCCCTTTGTCGTTCTAGAGCCGGTGCCTCGGCGCGCTCAGGCCCTGGCCTGGTTGAAAACAGTCGGTCGTGCTTCTCCCGAAGTCGTTGGCGGTTGCACTTTAGATCAGTCATCTTAACACAAGATTTATTGAGCAAAAACTGTCACCTGCTAGAACGAAGATGCGCCCGCCCTGGCGGGGAGGCGGGTCATCAACTCAATCTCAAGCGAAAAGGAAGGCGCATCATGACTCGCAACTTGAAGGTGCTGGGAGGCGTGCTCCTCGGACTCGCCGCTATCGTCTTGCTAAACGCTTCGGCGGCCTCGGCGGTGACTGACGTATTCACAACCACTAAAGAAAGGGCATTGCTGACAGGCGTCACCCACGACAGTGTGGTCACCCTGACAGGAGGAAGTGGCCTAAAAGTCCAGTGCACAACAGCTAAATTCGCCGGAACAATGGTCAACGGATCGACTGCTGTTGTGGCCGATTCGGAATACACCGGGGGGATCAATCAAACACCCCATAGCGCAGCATGCACGACGTCGATTGGAACCCTGACGATCGACACAAACGAATGCGGCCCCACGTCGACCGGTGCAACAACCGGCAAAGATGGAGGTCAGGTGGACGCCGTGATCTGGATGTCTTGCCCGGCAGGCAAAAACATCGTTGTCACAAGCTCACTCGGCCTGAATATCACGCTTCCGCCTCAGACACCGACAGAAGGTGGGGCCACCTTCGTCAATCTGCCTAACCATCCAGGTGGCGCAGCGATCGAAGCGAAGGGAACATTTACAGGCATCACATATACCTGCGCGCCCGCTTTCACCTGCGGGCTAGCCGGTATACCGTCACACAGCGACAATATGGACATCACTGGGACGGTGATTTTCACAGGCTATGAAGACATCGACGGGCTACCGACACCGGTTATTGAGGGCGCACGGATTCCGATCTCAGTGAGCAGCTCTGAATAGCGACCGGCCCGGACCGCCGCACGCTAGCTAGACGGGAGCGCGAAGCGGTCTATCGCGGCGTGCCAGGCGCCGGTGCTTCGTTGGGGTGCACCGGCACGCCGCCTTCCCTCGCACGGCCGCGCTGCGGCCTGGTGCACCGGCTCGAGCCCGTACTCGCCAAGGGTCGCAAAGTCGATCGCCAAGTCGATGGCGTCTGCAATGCGCTCGCTGCTGGTTTTTCTCGTATCGAACATAGGTTCGACTCTACGGTCGCTTCCGGACGGCTTCGGGTTTCTGCAACCCGTCTTGCGTGGCATGCCTTGCTTTTACCCGTTTTGCAGGCCTTTTAACGGGGTTGAAGGCGAGGACGACCGCCGCGACCTGGGCTGGTTTCTCGACGTTGGGCGAGTGGCCGGCGCCGAGAATCAACTTCGTGCGCGCGCCGCCCGCCCGATAGGCGGCCAGAGCCGCCTCCGGATCGCTGATGAGTTGCTCCTCAGCGCCCATGATCGCCAGGGTGGGCTTGCCGGTGGCGGCGATGCGCTCGGGGAGGGAGCTTTCCTCCACGTACTCGTCGTGGCCGTCGTGCGACCCGTTGTAGGCGCCGTAGGTCATCCGCTTAACGTCCTCGACGAACCCGTCGGGGACCGTAAAGCCCGGGGCGAAGGCGACCTCGAGCCCGTCCTCGATCGAGAAGTCGGGCTTGATTCGCCAGAGGGCCTGGCCGATCACGGGCTTGAACGGCAATTCGCCGATCACGCCGAGGTCGCCGGAGTCCGTCTCGGGCCCGCTATCCATGATCACCAGCCGGTCGACGAGCTGCGGTGAGCGCTCGGCGAGGGCAATCGAGATCGGCCCACCGAGCGAGTGCCCGACCACCTCGGCGTCGCGCACGCCGAGCCTGCCCAACGCTTCCGCGACGAGGTCCGCCTGCTCGGGCATGGAGTAGCCGTCGGTCGGCTTTTCCGAGCCGCCGTGGCCGCGCAGATCGATCGCAATTACGCGGTGCTCACGCGCGAGCAGAGGGATCACTCGCTCCCACCAGTTGATTGAGCAGGTGAAGCAGTGGACCAGCACGATCGGACTGCCGCGCCGCGGGCCCCTTTCGACGACCTGCACCTCACCTGCCGGCAGGCTGAAGAGGCGTCCGTCCGGCATGGTCGCCTCAGCGGGTTTGGTTTCCCCGTCGGTAACCAGCACGTTGATCCCCACAAGCACCACCAAAGCGGCTGCGATGCCGATCAAGATCTTCCAGCCCCGTCCCATTACGCAGGTACCCTAGCCGGACCATGGAGAAGTTCGTAATCGACGGAGGCACGCCGCTCTCAGGCGAGCTGACGGCAGCCGGCAACAAGAACGCGGCCCTGCCGATCCTCGCCGCCTGCCTGCTCACCGAGGAGGAGCTGATGCTGCACCGGGTACCGCGAATCCGCGACACCGAAGCGCAGATCGCCCTGCTCGAACGACTCGGTGTCGACGCCGCCTGGATCGGCGACAACAGCCTGCGCCTTTGCGCCGCCGGCGTCTCCGACGTCGCGGTCGACGAGGAGCTCTCCAACTCGATCCGCGCCTCATTCCTGCTGGCCGGCCCGCTGCTCGCCCGTTTCGGCGAGGCGCGCATGCCGCCTCCCGGCGGCGACTTCATCGGCCGTCGTCGCCTCGACGCGCACCTCGATGCCTTCGCCGACCTAGGGGCCAGCATCGACGGCGATCGCTGGATCGAGTTGCACGCGCCGAGTGGGGGGCTGCGCCCCTGTGCGATCTTCATGGACGAGCCATCGGTGATGGGGACCGAGAACGCCCTGATGGCGGCGGCACTGACGCCGGGCCCGACGACGATCTCCAACGCCGCCAGCGAGCCGCACGTACAGGACCTGGCCTGCCTGCTGGCCAGCATGGGCGCCGAGGTAACCGGGATCGGGTCCAACGTGATGACGGTCCACGGCCGCGACCGCCTAGGCGGTGCGGAGCACACGATCTCGCCCGACCACATCGAGGTTGGCAGCTTCATGGCGCTTGCCGCCGCGACCGGTGGCGAGCTGAGAATCCGCGACGCCGCCCCGCAGGACCTGGTCATGGTGCGACGCCAGTTTCGTCGGCTCGGGCTCGAGTCGACGATCGATGGCGACGACGTCCTCGTCCCACCAGAGCAGAGGCTGCGAATCAAGGCCGATGTCGGCGACGCGATCCCGAAGATCGAGGACGGGCCCTGGCCAGCGTTCCCCGCCGACCTAACTTCGATTGCGCTGGCGCTCGCCACCCAGGCCGACGGTGAGATCCTGATCTTCGAGAAGATGTTCGAGAACCGCCTCTTCTTCGTCGACAAGCTGGTCGCGATGGGCGCTCGGATCACGCTTTGCGATCCCCACAGGGCGATCGTCAGTGGTCCGAGCCGTCTTCACGGTGAACGAGTCGAGAGCCCCGATATCCGGGCCGGGATGGCGATGCTCATCGCCGCCTTGGCAGCCGAGGGCACGTCTGAGATTGGCAACATCCGCCAGATCGATCGTGGCTACGAGTCGATCGATGAGCGGCTGCGGGGGCTCGGCGCCAGGATCGAACGCGTCTCTGCAGAGATCCCGGCCTAAGACGGGCACGTTAATTCGCAGGTGGCGGCTGAGCAGGCTTTCCGCGCCGACTCTCGTAAGGTCAGGCGCATGATCCACCCGATTCCCCCAGGGACGCGCGACATCCTCCCCGACGAGATGCGGGAGCTGCGCCGCCTACACCTCGCCCTGGTCGAGGTATTCGAGAGCCGTGGCTATGGAGAGGTGGCGACGCCTGCGATCGAGTACGACGAGGTGCTGGCGCGGGGCGACGGCCGCACCGCCGCTTCGGCTTATCGCTTCTTTGACGAGCGCGGCGACCTGCTCGCCCTGCGTTCGGATATGACCATCCCGATCGCGCGCCTGGTCGCCTCGCGGTACGCCGGCGCCGAGACCCCGCTGCGCTTCTGCTATCTGGCCAATGCTTTTCGCGCGGTTCGGCCGCAGCGTGGGCAAATGCGGGAGTTTGCCCAGGCCGGGGTCGAGCTGATCGGCGCCCCGGCCCCCGAGGGCACGGTTGAGGTGATCGAGGTTTTGGGTGCCGCGCTCGATGCCGCGGGGCTGGACCGGGCCGTGATCGGCCTCGGCGACGCCGACCTCTTCCGTCAGCTGCTGGCCGAGCTAGGCGTTGAAGGGGGGGAGCGCGAGGCGATCCTGTCGCGGCTTGCGACACACGACCTCGTCGGTCTCGAGGTGGAGCTCTCTCGCGCGGGTATCGACGCCAAGCAAGTCGATACCTGCGTCGCCCTTTCGCAACTGCGAGGGGGCCGCGAGGTCCTCGACCAGGCCCGCTCGATCGGCGGCAAGGCAGTCGAGCGCGCCACGGCGCGGATCGGCGAGACCTTCGAGGCGCTCGAGGAGCGGGGCGTGGCCGGCCGCGTCCAGGTCGACCTTGGCCTGCTGCGCGACCTCGGCTACTACAGCGGCGCCATCCTCGAGGTCTACGACCCGGCTCTGGGACACGTCCTCGGCGGCGGCGGTCGCTACGACCAGCTGCTGAAGCGCTTCGGCCTCGATCTGCCGGCGGCCGGCTTTGCCCTCTACCTCGAGCGGGTCCACGTCGCCCAGATGGAGGAGTCGCGGCGGGAGGTCTCACCGTGAGCGTCGAAGTCGCAGGAATGGCAGGCGCCAAGGCGGACGGACCGCTGAAGCTGGCGGTGCCGCGCGGTGCGTTGCTCGAGGGCACGCTCGACGCGCTCGACGCCGCCGGCGTCGATACCGCCGCAGTCCGCGGCGAGTCGCGGGCGCTGATCTTCCCCGGCGAGAAGATCAGCCTGGTGACGATGCGCCCCTCCGACGTGCCGACCTACGTTGAGGCCGGTGCCGCCGATGTCGGCATCACCGGCAAGGACGTCCTGCTCGAGCAGGCGGATCGCATGGTCTACGAGCTACTCGATCTTGGCTACGGGCGCTGCCGCATGGTCCTCGCCGGGCGCCAGGGAGACGAGAGCCTTGGCGAGTCGCAGCGGCGCCTGGGGATGATGCGGATCGCGACCAAGTACCCCCGGATCGCCGAACGCCACTTCGAGTCGACCGGCCGCCAGGTGGAGACGATCGACGTCAAGGGCTCGGTCGAGCTGGCGCCGCTGATCGGCCTGGCCGACGGCATCGTCGACCTGGTCGCGACCGGGCGAACCCTCGAAGAGAACGATCTCGAGGTGCGCGAGGAGATCGTCGAGTGCACGGCGCGCTTCGTCGCCAACCGCGTCGCCCACAAGCTGCGGGCAGGGGAGATTGACGACCTGACCGCGAGGCTGCGGGAGGCGACGGCGCGATGAGGGTACAGCGATTCGAGTGGAAGGGTGCCGACGAGACGGCAGCCGCGATCCGCCTCTGGGCACTCGCGTCGTGGGCCGATACCGACGTTAGGCCGATCGAACACGCGGTTCGAGAGGGTGGAGATAAGGCCGTCTTAGAGCTGACGGCTCGTTTCGATGCAACCGAGGTCGCACCAAGCACGCTTCGAGTAGCAGACAGCGAGAAGGACGCAGCCCTAGCCAACCTCGCGCCTGGGTTGCGCCACTCACTGGAGCTTGCCGCCGCAAACATTCGCACCGTTGCCGAGGCCCAGGTGGATTCCCTACCTCGCGAGATAAAGCTGCCCCAGGGACAGTCGGTGACGATCCGTGAAGCCGCCGTCGAGGCCGCTGGCATTTACGCACCGGGAGGGCGCGCTGCCTATCCCTCCAGCGTGTTGATGTGCGCGATCCCGGCCCGCGTGGCTGGCGTCGAGCGGCTCGCGTTGGCGTCTCCGCCGGCCAAGGACGGAAGGGTCAACTCCCTGGTACTTGCCGCAGCCGCGCTCTGTGAGGTCGACGAGATCTATGCGATGGGCGGTGCCCAGGCGATCTTTGCGCTCGCCTATGGCACCGAGACGGTTGCATTCGTTGACGTCATCGCCGGGCCCGGGAATGCCTGGGTGCGAGAGGCGAAGGCAAAGGTATCCAGCATCGTGACCATCGATTCATTGGCGGGTCCCTCTGAGTTGATGGTGGTCCTGGGTCATGACACTAATCCCGAATGGGCCGCTCTTGACCTTTGTGCCCAGGCCGAGCACGGTCACGAAAGTCCACTGATCGCCGTCGCAGTCGAGGAGGAGGTGCTCGCCCGTGTCGCGACAGAGACGGAGCGGCTGACCGCAGAACGCTCCGGCGTCGGCGAGGCTTCTCTGGCGCTGGTCCAGGTCGCCGATCTGAACGATGCGATCGATCTTGCCAACGCCTTCGCACCGGAGCACCTGCAGCTATTCGAGGAGGACGCGGTGTTGCTTGCAGACCGAGTCACCACCGCCGGATGCGTCTTTGCCGGTCGCTACAGCGCAACCGCCTTCGGCGATTACGTGGCTGGCTCGAACCACGTCCTTCCAACGGCCCGGGCCGGACGCCGCTACGGCCCTCTGGGCCCCGGCATCTTCCGCCGCAAGATCGCCACCGTGGAGGTTCCGCCGGAGGCTGCGTCGAAGCTGGCAACGCACGTCGACACGATCGCCCGAGCCGAGGGATTCCCCGTTCACGGCGAGTCGGCGATGATTAGGACCAAGGACGCTTAGAGATGGCCAGAACCGCGCAAAGAGAGCGCAGCACCGCCGAGACCCAGATCCGGCTCTCGCTGGACCTGGACGGAGGCGAGTCGAGTGCTGCAACTGGCGTTGGCTTCCTCGATCACATGCTCGACCTGCTCGCCCGTCACGGAAAGCTCGGCTTGGTTGTCGAGGCAAGCGGCGATCTGGAGACCGGGGCCCACCACACGGTGGAGGACGTCGGCATCGTTCTCGGCCAGGCGCTCGATGAGGCGCTGGGGGACCGGGCGGGGATCCGTCGCTACGGCTCGGCGCTGGTGCCGATGGATGAGTCGCTGGCTGAGTGCGCAATCGACATCTCGGGGCGACCGTTGTGCGTCTTCGATGCTGAGCTGCCAACCACTTCAATTGCTGGCTTCGATAGCGAGCTCGCGGAGGAGTTCTTCCGCGCCGTCGCCAACGGCGCCAAATTGACCCTGCACTTCTCGGTTCGCTACGGCAACAACGTGCATCACATGATCGAGGCTTGTTTCAAGGCATTCGCGCGGGCGCTCCGCGTCGCCGTCTCCGTCGATCCGGAGGAGAGCGGCGTGCCATCGACCAAGGGGACGCTGAGCGAGTGATGACGCGCATCTGCATCCTCGATTACGGCATGGGCAACCTGCGCTCGGTCGAGAAGGCGCTCGAGCACGTCGGCGCCACCGCTACGATCGCCAATGACCCGGAGACTGTCCGTGCGGCCGAGGGCGTGATTCTGCCCGGCGTTGGTGCCTTCCCGAAGGCAATGGAGCGGATGCGAGGGCTGGGCCTGGAAGACCTGGTTGCCGAGCGGCTCGACGCCGGCGTACCGGTTCTCGGCATCTGCCTGGGTTTGCAGCTGCTTTTCGACTCGAGCACTGAGCTGGGGGGAGCTGAAGGGACCAGCCTTCTCGCGGGAGAGGTAGCAGAGCTTGACGCTGATGGGCTGAAGGTCCCGCACATCGGCTGGTCTCCCGTCCGCTGGGAGAAGCCGTCCCGACTCACCGAGGGAATAGACAGCGAAACCCCCTTTTATTTTTGTGCACTCCTTCGCACCAACCCCTGTGCAGGGCGACGTGCTCGGCAGCGCCGCCTACGGGTCCCGTTTCGCCTGCGCAGCAGAGCGCGACAACGCCTTCGGCGTCCAGTTCCACCCCGAGAAGTCGAGCAGCGCCGGCCTGCGCCTGCTTTCGAACTTTGCCGGGGTCTGCGCCGCGACGCCCGCACCGGCGTGATCCTCTATCCGGCGATCGATATCCGCGGCGGCCAGGCGGTGCGGTTGCTGCAGGGCGACTATGCCCGTGAGACGACCTACGACGCCGATCCAGTCGACGCCGCAAAGCGCTGGGCCGATGAAGGAGCCGAGTTCCTGCACGTGGTCGACCTGGATGGCGCCAAGGCAGGCGAACCGCAAAACCTAGGCGCAATCGAGCGAATCGCCGCAAGGGTCTCCTGCCCGATCCAGGTGGGCGGAGGGCTGCGGGATCCGCAAGCGGTGCGTGCTGTTCTCGATGTCGGGGCCGACCGAGTCGTGATCGGAACCGCCGCGCTGCGAGACCCGGAGTTCCTCGATGCAATGCTGGAGGCGCACGGCCACCGGATCGTGGTCTCGGTCGACGCCCGGGCGGGCCAAGTCGCCCTGGCGGGATGGACCGAAGCAGGCGAGGAGGGAGTGGTCGAGGCGATCGCCGCACTGAGCGGGCGAGGCGTTGTCCGCTTCCTATGCACGGCGATCGAGGTCGACGGCACCATGGAGGGCCCGGCCCTCGACCAACTCAACGAGATCGCCGCAGCCACGGAAGCCCAGGTCATCGCTTCGGGCGGAGTGGGGGACCTGAAGCATCTGGAATCGCTGGCGCAGGATGCCCCGCCCAACCTCGAGGGCGCAATAGTCGGCCGCGCCCTCTACGAGCGCAAGTTCACCGTCGCCGAAGCCATCGAGGCGCTTGGGCAGTAGGAGTCGGATGCCCTCTCCCAGAGGCTCCAGGGTCCGCGTACGAACCCCGTCAGCGATCCAGCTGCGCGACGGCCTCTGGGGGAGGGCATCCGACTCCTCTCCCGTACGCTTCTCAAAATGGTTTTAAAACGCGTAATCCCCTGCCTCGACGTCGACGCCGGCCGCGTCGTCAAGGGCACGAACTTCGTCGGCCTGCGTGACGCCGGCGACCCTGTCGAGCTGGCTGAGCGCTACGACGCCGAGGGCGCCGATGAGCTGGTCTTCCTCGACATCACCGCCTCACACGAGAAGCGCGAGACGATTGTCGAGTTGGCCCGGCGCACCGCCGACAACGTCTTTATTCCCTTCACGATCGGAGGCGGGATCCGCTCCGTCGAGGACGCGCAAGCGGTGCTCGATGCCGGCGCCGACAAGGTCTCGGTCAACTCCTCGGCGCTGGCTCGCCCCGCGCTGCTGACCGAGCTGGGCGATCACTTCGGCGCCCAGTGCGTGGTGATCGCCATCGACGCCAAGCGTGAGGACGATGGCTGGGGCGTGTACGTCAACGGGGGCCGCAGGAGAGTCGAGGGCCGCGACGCTGTCGCCTGGGCCAGGGAGGCGACCGAGCTGGGAGCGGGGGAGGTTCTGCTGACCAGCATGGATCGCGACGGCACCAACGACGGCTACGACATCGAGCTGACGCAGGCTGTCGCTGACGCCGTCTCCGTGCCGGTGATCGCCTCAGGTGGCGCCGGTACGCTCGATCACCTCAGTGAGGCAATTGCCGAGGGTCGCGCCGACGCCGTTCTCTGCGCCTCGATCTTCCACTACGGCACCTACAGGGTGCGCGACGCGAAGCAACACCTGGCGACAGCCGGCATCCCCGTCCGGGCGTAGGCTCGACTCGATGCCCGAGCTGCAAATCGCCGACATCGCAGAGGCTTTGCGCGGCGCTTATCCGGAGCTCTCCGCCGTGCACGACGTGGCAGGAGGAAAGCCGGTCTACCTGGTTGGCGGCGCCGTCCGCGATCTTCTCCTCGGTCACGGCAGAACCGACATCGATCTCGTCGTCGAGGGCGATGCAACGGCACTGGCATCACGGCTCGGCGGCGAGGTGGTGGAGCACGAGCGCTTTGCCACCGCCAAGGCACGCCTCGGCGAGCACGACGTGGACATCGCTACCGCGAGGGCCGAGACCTACCCTCGCCCAGGTGCGCTGCCCGAGGTGGAGCCGACGGCCGGTATCGCTGCCGACCTCGCCCGCCGCGACTTCACGATCAACGCGATGGCGATTCCCCTCCGCCGCGATGCGGAATTGATCGATCCCCACCGCGGCCGCGCGGATCTCGAATCAGGCCTGCTGCGAATCCTGCACCCGAGCTCATTCGAGGACGATCCGACGCGGGCACTGCGTGCCGCCCGCTATGCGGCTCGCTTCGACTTCGAGTTGGAGCCCGACACCGCGGATTTGCTGAGCGAAGCCGACTTGGGCACCGTGTCGACCGATCGCCGCGAAACGGAGCTACTGCGCCTGGCCGGCGAGACGGAGGCCACGCGTGGATTCAGCCTGCTCGCCGAGTGGGGCCTGCTCGAGCTAGCCGAGCGCGGGGTGGAGCTGGGCGCCCGTGTCTCGGGATTGCTCACGGAGTCACCCTGGACGGAGGTGGCCCGGCGGGACCGCGCCATCCTTGCTGCGACGCTGGGTCGCTGGGGCGGTGCGGACGCGTTGGCGGCGGCCGACCCCAAGCGGCCCTCCGACGCGGTGCGGCTGGCCCGTGCAGCCAGCCCGATCGAACTGGTCATCGCCCGTGCCCTCGGTGCCGAGTGGCTCGACCGCTACCTGAGCGAGTGGCGAGCTGTTGCGCTTGAGATCAACGGTGAAGACCTGATCCAGGCGGGAGTGCCGCAAGGGCCACAGATCGGCCGCGGTCTCGGCGAAGCGCTGCGGCGCAAGCTGGACGGCGAACTCTCCGGGCGCGACGATGAGCTCGCGGTCGCGCTGCAAGCTGCCCGGAAGCCGGAATGAGGTGGAGCGAAGCAGACCGGATCCGCTGGCTGGAGGCCGATCTGCCACACTCGAAAGCCGCCTTTTCGACCCGCTCAGCCGGCTCGGCGAAGCAAGGTCATACGGCCCTCGCGACGGCGCTTGGGATCGATCCGGAGCGGGTCGCAACCAGCCAGCAGGTCCACGGCGCCGAGCTGAGCCACAGCGAGGCAGCCCTCGTCGGAACACCCGAAGCCGACGGACATGTGATCGCCGCGCCGGGCATCGCGGGACTCGTCTACACCGCCGACTGCCTGCCGGTCGCCGTGGCAGGGCCCGGTGGCGTCGCCATGCTCCACTGCGGTTGGCGCGGCCTGGCGGCCGGAATCATCCCCCGCGGTGCCGCAGCCGTCGAAGCCACCCATGCCGCAATAGGGCCGGGGATCGGTCCCTGTTGCTACGAAGTGGGTGACGAGGTGCTCGCCGCGTTTGCCGAGGTTGGGGAGGGAGTTACCACCGGACGGATGCTCGACCTACCGGAGATCGCACGCCGCCTCCTCCGCCAAGCCGGCGTCGAAGAGATCCAGTCGGCCGCGCTCTGCACTTGCTGTGAGGAGGAGCTTCTTCTTCTCCCATCGCCGTGACGGCGGCCCCAGTCGCCAAGCGGGGATCGCCTGGCTCGAGGAGGAGGGCTGAGCATGCCCGGCGTAATCCGCGGACTCGACCCGGTCAAGATCGCCGCGAACCTCGAGCGGGTGCGCGAGCGTGCGGGTGCCCAGGTGGAGATTCTCGCCGCGACCAAGTACGTGCCGGCGGAGGAGATGAGCACCCTTGCCGACGCGGGGGTCGAGCTGGTCGGCGAGAACCGGCTGCAGGAGCTGGAGGCAAAGCACGCCGAGTGGGGCGACTCCTTTACCTGGGACTTCATCGGCAACCTGCAGAGCCGCAAGGTGAAGCGCATCCTGCCCCTCTGCCGGCTGATCCATTCGGTTGGGACGGATTCCGCGCTGGAGCAGCTAGGCCGCCACGCGGCGCCTGAGACCGAGGTCCTGGTCGAGGTCAACATCGCCGCCGAGGAGGGAAAGAGCGGGATCGCCCCCGAGGGCCTGGCGGCGTTCATCGAGCGCTGCCCGGTCCGCGTCTGCGGCCTGATGACGATGCCGCCGTTTAGCACCGAGCCCGAGGACTCGCGGCCGCACTTCGCCCGGCTCGCCGAGCTGGCCGCCGAGCACGGCCTCAGCCGTCTCTCCATGGGCACCTCTCAGGACTGGCCGGTGGCGGTCGAGGAGGGGGCGACGATTGTCCGGCTCGGTACCGCGCTCTACATTTAGGCGATACTTCCCTGGAGGATTCGGCTGCAAAGAGCCGAAACACGCACGCATGGCACTACGCGACACGTGGCATAAAGCGCTGGTCTACTTCGGTTTGGCCGAAGAGCACGAGTACGGCCCCGAATACGACGAAGACTTCCCCGAGACCTCCGAAGAGGAGATCGAGGCTCGGCGCGAATCCGGCCAGGTGCGGCGTCTGCCGACCTCACGCCGCTCGCGCCGCGATGAGATCGATGACATATTCGCCGACGACGAGCCAATCTCCGCTTCGCGCACCCGCACCCTGCGGCCGGTGGGCGAGGACTCCGACGTCAAAGTCCACCTCGTCATCCCGCGCAACTTCAACGACGCCCAGCAGGTCGCCGATCAGTTCAAGCGCTCGGTGCCCGTGATCCTCAACCTGCAGACCACCGACCACGAGCTCTCCAAGCGGATGATCGACTTCTGCTCCGGCCTCACCTACTCGCTCGACGGCGGCATGCAGCGGATCGCCGAGAAGATCTTCTTGCTGACTCCGCGTAACGTCGAGGTATCGGCGGAGGAGAAAGCTCGGCTGCTCGACAAGGGGTTCTTCAACCAGTCGTAGCGCTCTACTAGGCTCCGGCTGATGATCATCGGTTTCTGTGGGTCGGGGAACATGGCTGCGGCCATTGCCAGGGGCTGGGTCGGGCAGTGGGAGCAGATGCTGTTCTTCGATCCGGACTCCGATAGGGCTCGCAGGCTGGCCGGGGATCTTGGCGGCGAAGCTGTCGAGTCGAACGGGCTGCTAGCGGAGCGGGCCGATGTCGTGCTCCTTGCGGTTAAGCCGACTGCCCTTCAGCAGGCAGCCGGTGAACTGGCGGGCGCAGAATCGGTCATCTCGATCTTGGGGGCCACCCCCTTGGAGAGCGTCCAAGCCGCATTCCCCAACGCCGAGGTCGGGCGCGTGATGCCCAATGTTGCAGTGGAGGTTGGCGGCGGTGTGCTTTGCATTGCCGGGGAGTTCTGTTCAGAGGTCCGAGAGAAGCTGAGCGCTCTCGGGTCTGTCGTTGAATTGCCCGACTCACAATTCGATGTCGCCACTGCGGTGATGGCCTGCTCGCCCGCATATTTCGCCTTGGTAGCCGAGGCGCTCGCTAACGCCGGTGCCAGCGCTGGTCTAGACGAGAAGCTGGGCGAAAAACTGGTTGTCGAGGCCGCCGCAGGCACTGGATTGCTCATGCGGATCCGCCGCCCAGCCGATGTTCGGATCTCGGTCACCTCCCCCGGGGGCAGCACCGAAGCCGGACTGGACGCGCTCGACCGCGAAGGCGCCCGCGAGGCGTTCGAAGCGGCCGTGCGTGCTTCTTTGGAGAGAATGCGCGGGTGATCCCGCTCGCGATCACCCGCGAGGACGTGGCTGACTACGTCGCCGCGCTCTTCCTCGTCTACATCATCCTGATCCTGATCCGGGTCCTGATGTCGTGGATACCGCGGATGCCCTACAACCCGACGCTGCGGGCGGTGCTCGATTTCATCACCGAGACCACCGATCCCTACCTCAACCTCTTTCGCCGCATCATTCCGCCGATTGGGGGTGGCGGGTTCGGGCTCGACCTGAGCCCGATGATCGGAATCATCGTGCTGGTCATCCTGCGCGGCCTGGTCGTTGCCCTGATCGCCGGGTGAGCGGCTCGGGCTCGCGGGCCTGGGGCCTGGCGGGAGCGCTCTGCGCGCTGGTCGTCATTCTGGATCAAGCGGCCAAGGCGGCGATCGAGGCCAATCTGGTCCCGGGTGAGAAGGTCGACGTACTCGGTCCGCTCAGCTTGACCCTTGCCCACAACGACGGTGTCGCCTTCGGGCTGGCCAGCGGTGGCGGCGTTGCTCTCGTCGCCCTGACGATCGCGGCGCTGATCTTCGTCGGTGTCCTTTTCGCCCTCAACCCGACCCGACCGGGGATGTGGGTGGCCATCGGCCTGCTCGCCGGCGGCGCCCTCGGCAACCTGATCGATCGGGTGCGGGCGGGGGAGGTCACCGATTACCTCGACGTGCTCAGCTGGCCGCCGTTCAACCTCGCCGATGTCGCGATCACGCTCGGCGTCTTCGTCCTGGCGCTGAGCTATCTCGCAGAGGGCGAGCATTGAGCAAGCTGCAAATCGTCCACCTCGACGACTCGCTTGCCGTGGTCGACAAGCCAGCCGGCCTGGTCGTCCATCCCGCCCCCTCGCACCAAGGGCCAACCCTGGTCGACGAGCTGGGGGAGATCCTGGCTGGCGGGGCGGACCCGGAGCGCCCGGGCATCGTCCACCGGCTCGATAAGGAGACCAGCGGCCTACTGGTGGTCGCCCGCGATGACGCCACCCACGCAGCGCTGCAAGAGCAGGTGCGCGAACGCGAGGTCGAACGCGTCTACCTGGCCCTGGCCAGCGGGCGTCTCGCCTCCCGCACCGGCACGATCGACGCGCCGATCGGACGCGCCTCCCGCCAACGGCACCGGATGGCGGTCTCTGGTGCCGCCTCGCGTCAAGCGCGCACTCACTTCGAGGTGCTCGAGCTGCTCGGCGCTGAGAGCTACGTTGAGGTCAAGCTTGAGACCGGCCGCACCCACCAGATCCGCGCCCACTTCGGCGCCATTGGCCACCCCTTGGTTGGCGACGCGACCTACGGAGGTGAAGAGAAGTACGGGCTGGGGCGCCAGTTCCTGCATGCGCACCGCCTCGCCTTCGCCCATCCGGTCAGCGGCGAGGCGATGAGCTTTCGCTCCGAGCTACCGACGGATCTCGCCGCGGCGCTGACTTCGGCCCGCGCCGCCTGAGGCGCCGAGCCCCACTACAATTCCTCCGTTCTAAACCGACCCCCGCCGTACCGCCCCGGATCCTGACCTGCCTGCCAAGGCGGAGTCCCCGGCTAGGGCGCCGGGGCTTTCACCCAAACTCAAGGAGAAGGTTCGACAATGCCAGAGGCAGGCCTCAAAGAGCTGCTGGAGGCCGGAGTCCATTTCGGTCACCAGACGCGACGCTGGAACCCGAACATGCGCCGCTACATATTCGGCGAGCTGGACGGGATTCACATCATCGACCTGATTCAGACCGAGGCGTTGCTGGAGAACGCGCGCCGCTTCGCCGGCGAGCTGGCCAGCGGCGGCGGCACGATGCTCTTCGTCGGCACCAAGAAGCAGGCGCGCGGTCCGGTCCAGGAATGGGCCGAACGCTGCAAGATGCCCTACGTCAACCAGCGCTGGCTCGGTGGGCTGCTTACCAACTACAACACGATCTCGGCCCGGATCTCCCGCCTGCACGAGCTGACTGACTGGCAGGAGGAGGGCAAACTCGATCTGCTGCCGACCAAGGAGCGGATGAGCATGCAGGCCGAGCTGGCAAAGCTCGAGTACAACCTGGGCGGTGTCCGCGACATGGACCGGCTGCCCGACGCCGTCTTCGTCACCGACCTGAAAACCGAGGAGATCGCCGTTCGCGAGGCGGTGCGTCTGCGAATCCCGATCATCGGTTTGGTTGATACCAACTGCGACCCGACCCAAATCGACTACGTGATCCCCGGCAACGACGATGCCATCCGCTCCTGCCAGCTCGTCATCGGCACGATCGGGTCCGCGGTCGAGGAGGGCGCCGGCGCCTGGCGCGTGCAGGAGGAGCGGCGCCTGGCCGAGGAGATGGAACGGCGCAAAAAGGAGGAGGAAGAGCGCAAGAAGCGCGAGGAGGAAGAGAAAGCTCGCGTGGAAGCGGAGGAGGCGAAGAAAAAAGCCGCTGAAGAAGCTGCCGCGAAAAAAGCTGCCGAAGCGCCGCCGGTACAGCCCAAACCGCCGCAGGCTCAGGCTCCTCAAGCTCCGAAAGCTCAAGCCCCGCAGGCCGCGGGTCCTGTCGCGGCAGGGGACCCACCACCCCCTGCGGTAGCTAAAGCTTCCTCGGGGGCGGTGCCCCCTACCGCGCCACCCGCGGCAGAGGCGCCTCAGGTTGAGGCTCCGGCCAAAGAGGAGACTGCCCAGGCGCCAAAGGAGGCTCCAGCCGAAGAGCAAGCTGCCCCAACGCCTGAGAAAGCTCCGGCCGACGCTGAGAAAGCTCCCGCTGCGAAGGAGGAGGGGGCGAAATGAGCGTTACTGCTGCGGATGTGAAGGCGCTCCGGGATCGAACGGGCGCGGCGATGATGGACTGCAAAGCGGCCCTCTCGGAGTCCGAGGGGGATGTCGATCGGGCCATTGAGATCCTGCGAGTCAAGGGTCAGGCCTCGGCCGCCAAGCGCGAAGGGCGTGGGACCAGCGAGGGTGTCGTCGCCTCCTACATTCACGCCAACGACAAGGTCGGCGCGATGGTGGAGGTGCAGTGCGAGACGGACTTCGTCGCCCGCAACGAGGATTTCAAGGCCTTCGCCTACGAGGTCGCCCTCCACGTAGCCGCTACGGCGCCGATGTACGTGACTGCCGACGAGATTCCCGCCGAGGAGCGCGAGGCCGAGAAGCGCGTTTTCGAGGAAAAGGCCCGCGAGGACGGCAAACCGGACAACGTCGTCGAGAAAATCGTCGAGGGCCAGCTCACCAAGTGGGCGAAGGAAGTGGCGCTGCTCGACCAGGCTCATGTCAACGCTGAGAAACACGACTCGAAGTCGATTGAGGAGCTGCGCCAGGAGCTGGCCGCGAAGACCGGCGAGAACATCCGGATCGCCCGCTTCGCCTACTTCCGAGTTGGCGATTGACCGAGCCTGAGCCTAAGTTCACTCGCATCCTCCTGAAGCTCTCGGGAGAGGCGTTGATGGGGGAGCGTGATCACGGCACCGACGCGGCGGAGGTCGAACGGATCGCCCAGCAGGTGGCCGCGGTCCGCGCCCGTGCGGTCGAGGTGGCGATTGTCGTCGGCGCCGGCAACATCTACCGGGGCCTGCAAGGCGCCGCCGCCGGCATGGATCGCGCTACCGGCGACTACATGGGCATGCTGGCGACGGTGCTCAATGCGCTCACGCTCCAGGACGCGCTGGAGAAGATCGGCGAGCACACCCGGGTGATGTCGGCGATAGACGTCAAGGAGGTCGCCGAGCCCTACATCCGCCGCCGTGCGATGCGGCACCTGGAGAAGGGCCGGATCGTGATCTTCGCCGCCGGCACCGGCAACCCGTTTTTCACCACCGATACCGCGGCGGCCCTGCGGGCGCTGGAGATCCACGCCGGAGCGATCCTGATGGCCAAGAACGGGGTGGAAGGCGTCTATGACTCCGACCCCGCGACAAATCCCGACGCCAAGTTCATCCCCGAGATCGGCCACCGCGAGGCGATCGAGCGCGGGCTCAAAGTAATGGACTCGACCGCGCTCTCGCTCTGCATGGACAACGACCTGCCGATCTACGTTTTCAACATGGGCGATGAGACGAACATAGATAGGATCATGCGGCGGCGAGAGGGTAGGCACGCTGGTCTCCAGCGCCGCCTGAGGACGGAGAGAGGACCCAGTGGAGCTGATCGACGAACTGCTCAAGGACGCCGAAGAGAGGATGAAGAAGTCGGTCGAGTCGAACCGCGGCGAGCTTGCCACGGTGCGCACCGGCCGCGCCTCCCCGCACCTGCTCGACCGGATCACGGTCGACTATTACGGCTCGCAAACGCCGCTAAAGCAGCTTGCCAACGTCGCCACCTCCGACGCTCGGCTACTGACCGTCACGCCGTTCGACAAGGGCTCAATCGGCGAGATCGAGAAAGCGATCCAGGAGTCCGACGTCGGCCTGACGCCGAGCAACGACGGCAACGTGATCCGTCTCCAGATCCCCGAGCTGACCGAGGAGCGACGGCGCGAGATGGTCAAGGTCGTGCACGGTGTCGCCGAGGATGGCCGCATCGCCGTCCGCAACATCCGTCGCGACACGATGCAGGACCTGCGCGACCTGAAGAAAGAGGGCGAAGCGGGCGAGGACGACGAGCGGCGCGCTGAGGCGGCCCTGCAGAAGCAGACCGACGAGGCGATAGCCGGGATCGACGAGGCGTTGAAGGGGAAGGAAGAGGAGATCCTGGAGGTGTGAGCGCCTCCGCGCGGTACGTCGCGATCATCACTGATGGCAACGGGCGCTGGGCTGAGCAGCGCGGCCTGCCGGTCATCGAGGGGCACCGGGCCGGCGCAGACACAGTCAAGGCGCGGTTGCGGGATGCAGCCGAGCTCGGGATCGAGGAGCTGACCGTCTTCTCGTTCTCGACCGAGAATTGGGAACGACCGGCGGAGGAGGTTGAGGGTCTGATGCGGATGTTCGGCGAGAGGATCGATGCCGAGACGCCCGAGCTCGACGCCGAAGGCGTGCGGATCCGCTTCATTGGGCGCCGCGAGGGGGTCGAACCGGGCCTGGTCGAGAAGATGGAATGGGCGGAAGGGAAGACCGAAGGAAATGAGCGCATCTCCCTCTTCGTCGCCTTCAACTACGGTGGCAGGGCGGAGATCGTCGATGCGGCGCGAAGCTTCGATGGTGATTCCGAGGAGGAGTTCCGCCGGCACCTCTACGCAGCCGAGATGCACGATCCAGACCTGCTGATCCGGACCAGCGGCGAGCAGCGCCTCTCCAACTACCTGCTCTGGCAATGCGCTTACTCCGAGCTGGTCTTTCGAGACGAGCTCTGGCCCGACTTCGGCCGTGAGGCCTTCGAGGGGTCCCTGCACGAGTTCGAGGACCGCCGCCGCCGCTTCGGAAGGCGGATCTGATGGTCCAAGACCTCTTCGACGATGAGATGTTCGCGGAGGAGCCGCCGCCGCCCGAGCGGCCGCCGCGTCAGCCGCGGCGGCGCCGCGGCGCAGCGCTGCGTGGCGAGACGGCACGACGGATCCTCGTCGCGATCCCCTGGATCGTCTTCGCGATCGCGATCGTCGTGGTCGGCGGCCCGGTCTTCGCTCTGGCGATGGTCGCGATCGGGCTGCTCTGCCTGCGCGAGTACTTCCTTATGACCGCGGAGCTTCGCCCGATCCAGATGGCCGCCTACCTCGCCGTGCCGGCGATGATCGCCGCCGCGTACTTCGGCACCGCCTTCAACGTCCTCCTGCTGGCAACGGCCTCCTTCCCTTTGCTCTTCTTCTTCGGCGCGCGGCACCGGCCGCGCGAGGGAATCGTCGACTCGATGGGCGTGACCGTCCTCGGCGCCGTCTGGATCGGCCTGCCGCTCGTCCACGCGGTTCTCCTGCGCGAGCTGCCCGATCACGGCGCAGCGCTGATGATCGACGTCCTGGTCGGCACCTTCGCCACCGACACCGGTGCTTACGCGACCGGCCGCATGTTCGGATCGCACCGGATTGCACCTGAGCTCTCGCCGAACAAGACGATCGAGGGCCTCGTCGGCGGCTTCTTGATCGGCACCATGGCCTTCTGGTTCGCCGGCCTCTACCAGGACTGGCTCTCCGGGGTCGATGCCCTCATCATCGGTGCGGCGGTTGCCGCTATCGGGCCAGTCGGCGACCTCTTCGCCTCGATGGTCAAGCGGGACCTCGGCGCCAAGGACACGGGCAAGCTGTTCGGACCGCACGGCGGCGTGCTCGACCGTCTCGATGCGGTCTTCTTCACGATCGTGGTCGGCTATTACCTGTCGGTCCAGTTCGTGTATTAGGCCGATCCCGGTAGGGGTTCCGCTTAACTTTTTCCGAAGACAGTTGACAGTCGTCCGCCAGCCCCGCCGCGGAAAAAGTACAAGACGCTCCACCCCTACCGGGATCGGCCCATCCCTATGCTCTCGATGATGAAAAAGCTTGTGATCCTGGGTTCGACGGGCTCGATCGGGGTGCAGGCCCTGCAGATCGTCGCGGCGAGCGAGGAGCTGCAGGTGGTCGGGCTTGCGGCTGGCTCAAGCTGGGAACAGACGTTGGAGCAAGCACGCCAGAACGGTGTGCCGACCGTGGCGCTTGCCGACCCCGATGCGGCCGGCCGGGCGGGCTCGGCCTGGGACGGACGGGTGCTGGCCGGCGAGGAGGGCGTGCGCGAGCTGGTTGCCGGCTCCGGCGCCGACCTCGTCCTCAACGGGATGGTCGGTGCCGCTGGACTAGGCCCGACCGTCGTCGCGCTCGGCGCGGGCATCGACGTCGCCCTTGCCAACAAGGAGAGTCTCGTAATCGGCGGCGAGCTGACCATGGCGCTCGCGGAGGGGACCGGGGCGCGACTGCTGCCGGTCGACTCCGAGCACTCGGCCCTTTTCCAGCTGATCGGCGGCGAGCGGCCCGGGACCGTCGAGCGCCTGGTTCTGACCGCTTCCGGCGGCCCGTTCCGCGGTCGCAGGGACCTCTCCGGCGTCAGTGTCGAGGACGCCCTTGCCCACCCGACCTGGAAGATGGGGGGCAGGATCACGATCGACTCGGCGACCCTGATGAACAAGGGCTTCGAGGCGATCGAGGCCCATCACCTCTTTGGCGTCCCCTACGAACGGATTGCAGTCGTCGTTCACCCGCAGTCGATCGTCCACTCGCTGGTCGACCTCAACGATGGCGCCACCTTGGCCCACCTCGGCTACCCCGACATGCGGGTGCCGATCTCCTACGCCCTGCATTTCCCCGAGCGCGCCGACGTTGAGGCGCCGCGACTCGACCTCGCCGCGGTCGGCGAGCTGAGCTTCGAGCAGCCCGACCTGGAGACCTTCGCCTGCCTGCGACTGGCCCTGGAGGCGGGTAAGGCGGGGGGGACGGCGCCGTGCGTGCTCAACGCAGCCGACGAGGTGGCTGTCGCCGCATTTCTCGACGGACGAATCGAGTTCACCGCGATCCCGGCCGCGATCGAGCGGGTCATGGAGGAGATGCCGGCCCAGCCCGTAACCCACTTCGAAGACCTCTTTGCAGCCGACGAGGAGGCGCGTCGCCGCACCGGAGAGCAGGTCGGAGGGTTGGCGAAGGTATGAATTGGGTGCTGATCTTCCTCGGCTTCTCGTTGCTGATCATCCTGCACGAGGCCGGCCACTTCTTCGCCGCCAAGGCGACCGGGATGCGGGTCGAGCGCTTCTTTCTCTTCTTCCCACCGAAGCTGGTCTCGATCAAGCGGGGCGAGACCGAGTACGGCATCGGCGCGATCCCGGCGGGGGGCTTCGTGAAAATCAGCGGCATGAACCCCGACGAAGAGCTGCCGCCCGAGGCGGAGGGGCGCGGCTACTACGACCAACCGGTCTGGAAGCGGATCGTCGTGATCGGGGCTGGCCCTGCGGTCAACATCGTCCTCGCTTTCGTGATCCTGTATTTCCTGGCACTGGGAGGCAACCAACCCTCGCAGTCCGTAGAGCGGGTGCTCCCCGACACCCCAGCCGCCGCGGCGGGCCTGGAGCCGGACGACATGATCCTCGCCGTGGACGGCAGTCGCTATCCGAACTTGGACAATCTGGAACGGATAGAACGGTTCCGCGACGAGGTCGCCAAGCACAGATGTACCGGCAAGCAGGTGGATGGCTGCATCGCCATGACGCCCGCGATCCTCACCGTGAGACGAAGCGGCGACGTACGTGAAATCGCCGTTCGACCCCGGTACGACGGTGACGCCGAACAGGCCCTGATCGGCTTCGGCTATGGGATCGAGCCCGCAAACCGGAGTGCGGGCGAGGCCGCCAGTCGCTCCGCCGACATGATGTGGCTGGTCGCCAGTAGCACGGCCACGGTCTTCGCCAGGCTCTTCGAAGAGGAGAAGCGCAAGGAAGTCTCCGGGGTTGTGGGCGTCAGCGCGGTCGCGAACGAAGCGATCGACGTCAGCACCGAGCAGTCGCTACTGCTTCTCGCCGTCGTCAGCCTCTCGCTCGGCCTGATCAACCTCTTTCCCTTTCTGCCCCTCGATGGCGGCCACATTTTCTGGAGCCTGGTCGAGAAAGTCCGGGGGCGGCCGGTTCCCTTCCCCGTCATGGAGCGGGCCGGCGCAATCGGCTTCGTGCTCGTGATCATGCTCTTCTTCCTCGGTTTAACCAACGACATCGGCCGCCTGACCGGCGAAGGCTTCAACGCCCGCTAACCGAGCGGCGCTCAGCGCCCAGATAGCCTGTGGACATGGCTTCTAAGCGGCAGATATTCGTTGGCGGCGTCCCAATTGGTGGCGGGGCGCCGGTTGTCGTGCAGACGATGACCAAGACCGAGACCGCCAACCTGGCGGCGACGATGGAGCAGATCCGCAAGGTTGCCGATGCCGGCGCCGACATCGTTCGGGTCGCGGTGCCGCGCGATGACGACGTCGAGGCCCTGAAAACGATCGTCAAGGAATCGCCGATCCCGGTGATCGCTGACATCCACTTCAACCACACCCTGGCGCTGAAGGCAATCGACGCCGGTGCTCACTGCATCCGCCTCAACCCGGGCAACATCGGCGGCCGCGAGAAAGTCGCCGAGGTGGCCGAGAGGGCGACCGCCGCGGGCGTGCCGATGCGGATTGGCGTCAACTCGGGATCGCTGCCCAAGCACCTGCACGAGCTCGAGCGCGAGGCCCCGGTTGAGGCCCTGGTCGCCGCCGCGATCGAGTTCGTCGAGCTGATGGAGGGTCTCTCTTTCGAAGACTTCAAGGTCTCGATCAAGTCGACCAACGTGCCCAACACGATTGCCGCCAACCGGATGCTCTCTGAGAGGATCCCCTACCCGCTGCACCTGGGTATCACCGAGGCCGGGACGAAATGGTCCGGCGCGCTGAAATCCTCGGTCGGGCTGGGCACCTTGCTCGCCGACGGGATCGGCGACACGATCCGGATCAGCCTCTCCACCTTCCACGCCGAGGAGGAGGTCAAAGTCGCCTGGGAGATCCTCAAGGCGCTGCAGCTGCGCGAGCGGGGGCCGGTGCTGATCGCCTGCCCAACCTGCGGTCGCCTCCAGTTCGACATGGACTCGGTCGTTGCGGAGATTGAGCAGCGGCTGGAAGGCTACGCCGAGCCGGTGGAGGTGGCGGTGCTCGGCTGCGCTGTCAACGGGATTGGCGAGGCCAGCCACGCCGACTTCGGCATCGCCGGCGCCAAGAACGAGGGTCTGATCTTCGCCCACGGCAAGCCGCTGCGGAAGGTCCCGCAGGCGGCGCTGGTCGACACCCTCTTCGAAGAGATCGACAAGTCGCTCGACCGCGGCAAGGTCGAGGTCGACGAGGCGGAGTCGCGCGAGGGCGCCGCCTGGCTGGCCAAGATCGAGGAGGAAAACGCCGGTGAACTGACGCCGGAGAAGATCGCGCAGATGGAGAAGGAAGCGGTCGAAAGAGGCGAGTCAGACAAGGTCCTGCTCGATGAGGAGGCCTCGCCGACTGCAGGTCGCCGCTTCACCCGAGCTTAGAACCGCTCGACCGAAATCTCCTGTCGCCAGCTATCCGCCCGACTAGTGGATAGGTTTCCTGCAGTGACGCGGTTGAGCCAGACCTTCCTCCCGACCTTGAAGGACCCGCCCTCCGACGCGGAGGCTGTGTCGCACAAGCTGATGGTGCGGGCGGGGTTGATCCGGCAGCTGGGGGCGGGGTTGTGGACCTATTTGCCTGCGGGATGGCGCGTGCACCGCAAGGTGGAAGCGGTGATCCGCGAGGAGATGGAGTCGATTGGTTGTCAGGAGATGCTGATGCCGGTGCTGCAGCCGGCTGAGCCCTGGCAGAAGACCGGTCGCTACGGGATCGACGAGCTATTCAAGCTCGAGGACCGCAAGGGCGCACCGATGGTGCTGGCAATGACCCACGAGGAGTGCGTCACCTCCCACATCGCCCGCGAGGTGCGCTCTTACCGCGACCTGCCAATGATGCTCTTCCACATCCAGACCAAGGAGCGCGATGAGCCACGGCCGCGCGCCGGAGTCCTGCGCACGCGCGAGTTCACGATGAAGGACGCCTACTCCTTCGACCGCGACGAGGATGGCCTGGCGCATTCCTACGGGCTGCAGAGCGAGGCGTACGGGCGGATCCTCGATCGCTGCGGCCTGCGCTGGTACCGGGTCGAGTCCGACGTCGGGATGATGGGCGGATCCGGCGCCCATGAGTACATGGCGCCCTGCCTCGCCGGGGAGAACGAGGTTGCGCTGGCGCCCGGCTACGCGGCGAACGTCGAGATCGCTTCGGCAGAGGCGCAGCCGGTCGAGCTGCCGGCAGCGCTGGACGCCCCCGAGCCGGTCGACACCCCGGGCCTGACCACCGTCACGGAGGTCTCGGGCACGCTCGGCGTCCCCGCCGGGGCTCTGATCAAGGCGATGCCGGTGGTCGTCGAGGGCCGCGGCATGTCGCTCGTGCTCCTGCGTGGCGACCACCGCCTCAACGAGATCAAGCTGCGCAACGCGCTCGGCGCCGATTTCAGGCCCGCGAGCAACGAGGAGATAGAGGCCCAGCTCGGCCCGGTCGGCTTCGTCGGCCCGGTCGGGGTCGACGTTCCGGTCTTCAAGGACGCCGCCATCCAGGGCGACTCGTTCGTTACCGGGGCCAACCAGGCCGACACCCATCTGCGCGGTGTGGAGCCTGGCCGTGACTTCCAGTTCGAGGAGCTCGACGTGCGCACGGTCGAGGCCGGCGACGGCGCCCCGGGAGGCGGCACGATCGTGATCGAGCCGGCGATCGAGGTCGGCAACATCTTCAAGCTCGGCACCCGCTACTCAGAGCCACTCGGCGCCACCTATCTGGACGAGGGCGGGGTGGAGCGACCTATCGTGATGGGGAGCTACGGCATCGGCCCAGCCCGAATCGTCGCCGCGGCGATCGAGCAGGGGGCCGATGATCGGGGCATCGTCTGGCCGGCGGCCCTCGCTCCCTGGCAGGTTCAGCTCGTCTCCCTCGCCAAGGCCGGGGAAGCAGAGCGAGAGTCGGCCGATGATCTCTACGAGCAGCTGAGCGCGGCTGGGGCGGAGGTCCTCTATGACGATCGCGACGCTGGTCCCGGTGAGAAGCTGACCGATGCCGAGCTGCTCGGCTGTCCACTGCGGGTCGTGGTCGGGCGGCGGGGTCTCGCCAAGGGAGTTGTCGAGGCAAGCGAGCGCGCCGGCGGCGCCGAGCACGAGCTGCCGGTCGCGGAGGCCGGGGAGCGGGCTCTCGCCCTGCTCCAGGGCGAGGATGCCTGACGCCGCACCATTCGGCCGCGGACGTATCCGCCGCCTCTTCGGGCTGGACCGCAGTGGCCCGCCACCGCGTCAGACCCGCGAGGGTGAACCGCTCAACCCCTGGACGCTGCCCAATTTTGTCGGCTACCTGCGCCTAGCCGGCCTGCCGGTTTTCCTCTACCTCGCCTTCGAGTCGGGCGACGGTCGCAGCGTCGCCTCGGCGGCGCTCTTCTGGCTGATCGCGGCAGGCGACTACCTCGACGGCTTTCTCGCCCGAGTCACCGGCCAGTACAGCCGCCTCGGGGCGATGCTCGACCCGTTGATCGACCGCCTCACGATCCTCTCGGGCGCGGTCGTCTGCTGGCACTTCGAGCTACTGCCGCGCTGGGCGCTGGCGCTGCTGGTCGCGCGCGAGGTGGCGATGCTCCTGCTGGCCCAATACGGGCTGCGCCACGGGGTCGAGATCGCCGTCAACTGGCCGGGCCGGATCTCGGTCTTCCCGATCATGGGGGGGATCTTCTTCGCCCTCGTCTTTGCGGGTTGGGTACCTACGGCGCTGCTGATCCTCGGCGTCGCCCTGGCGATTCTCGCCACCGCGCTCTACGCCCGCACCGGCATACGATCGGTGCGGGCCCGGAAGGCGCAAGCGACCGCCCAGGCTCCATAACCTTCAACCTAGAGTTGAACCTTTGGCTGAGCAACCTATAATCCAGAGCAGCGGCCACCGGAGGCGAAGCCTTCCTTAATCAAGGAGCGAGATGGAGGACACCTTTCCCGATCTCGGTTCGCTCAGCGACGAAGAGCTGAGAGACCTGATCGACAAGCTCACCAGTGAGGAGAACGAGATCTCCTTTAAACGCCGGGTCCTGCACGGCAAGATCGACATCCTGCGCGCCGAGCTCGTCAACCGGCTGCGGCAGAAGCGCGAAAGCGGCAACTCGCTGATCTCCGGCGACGACGTAGCCCAGCTGACCGACATCCTCTCCGGCAAAGCACAGCAGAGCTCACCGGAGGACGACGCGGCCGCCTGAGGCCGGAGCCTGCAATGGCAATCCACTGTCCGGAGTGCGGCATCGTCAACCCCGAGGGGGCGAACTACTGCCAGAAGTGCGGTGCCTACCTCGGTGGGCCGAAAGATGGCGAGGATGAGCCGACGACGATGACCTACACGGTCGACGACACCGGCGAGATGCAGCCGATTGACATTGACCAGGTTGTCGAGGCAAGCGGCGCCGCGCTGGTGATCCGTGCTGGCGGCGGGCGGGCGGGGGAGAGCTTCACCGTGACCGAGGAGCGGATCAGCATCGGTCGCAGTCCCGACGCCGGTGTCTTCCTCGACGACGTCACCGTCTCGCGCAACCACGCGCTTCTGGTGCGGCGGCGTGACGGCCTCTACATCGACGACCTGGGATCGCTCAACGGCACCTACGTCAACCGGCGCCGGATCGAGTCGCACCGGCTTGCCGACGGCGACGAGATCCAGGTCGGCAAGTACAAGCTCAGCTACCTGGAGAAGTAAGGAGCGTCATGGCAGTTTCCGAGCAACAGACCCGCCAGCGGGACTCACGGCCGCGTAAGGCGTTGACGATCGGCGCGGTCTGCAAGATCCTCGAGAACGAGTTCGACGACATCTCGATCTCGAAGATCCGCTACCTCGAGGACCAGAAGCTGCTGACGCCGCGGCGCACGCAGGGTGGCTATCGCCTCTACAGCCAGTCCGACGTCGAGCGGCTGCGCACGATCCTGCGCCTGCAGCGCGATGAGTTCCTGCCCCTGCGGGTGATCCGCCAAGAGCTCGCCGCTGGGGGCGACATCGATCTTGGTGGCAACAGCTCTGGCGATCGCCGGCCGGCCGCCGGGGCCGTGCGACGGGCGATCCTCGTCAACACCTCCAGTGCTTATCTGACCCTCGACGAGGTGATCGAGGAGACCGGCGCCAGGACCGAGCTGATCTCCGAGCTGGAGAACTTCGGCATCGTCCAGCCAGAGAAGCGGGACGGCAAGACGGTCTACGACGAGACCGACAGGGAGATCGTCCGCACCGCCAACGAGCTCTCTCGGGTCGGCGTCGGTGCCCGCAACCTGCGCGTCTTCCGCTCCTCTGCCGACCGTGAGGCCAACCTGCTTGAAGCGCTGTTGGGTCCCTCGCTGCGCTCGCGCAACCCGGAGCGGCGCAAGGAGGCCCTGGAGAGCCTCGAGAGCCTGGCGGCCACGGTCAGTCACCTCAAGCACCTGCTGCTGGTCAGGGACCTGCGGCGGCTAGCTGGCGATTAGACGGCGCCGGTGCCTCGCGTAACTCGCCGTCGGACCATCGCTGCCCCCGTGGTCGAGGTCTGGGAGCTCGTCTCCGACCCCTACAACCTGCCCCGCTGGTGGCCGCGGACGAGCCGGGTCGAGAGCGTCGACCGCAAGCCGGGTGGCAAGCGCAGCCAGTGGACCAAGGTGCTGGAGACGGCGGAGGGGCGCGGCGTCCGCGCTGACTACCGCTGCCTCAGTGCGGCCGAGGGCGAGCGCTACGTCTGGGAGCAGCAGCTCGCCGGCACGCCCTTCGAGCGGCACCTGCGCCGCTCGGTGGTTGAGATCGGCCTGCGCGAGAAGGGGTCGGACACCGAGGTCAGCCTCGCCTCCGAGCAGAAGCTGCGCGGCATGTCGCGGTTAGGCTCGCCGATGATGCGCGGCGGCCAGCGAAAGATCCTCGACGGGGCCCTCGACGGGATAGAGCGAGCCCTTGGAGACCCGCGATGAAAAAGTGCAAGACGTTCCACCCCTACCGGGGTAGGCCTTGAGCTCACCGCGTCGAGATTCCAAGTGGTGGGGCTGGGGCGATCCGGCGGTCGAGCCGGGGCTGGACGACGCGGCGCTGGATGTGCTGCGCGAGCGAATCGGCGACCTGGAGCCCTGGCCGCTGGCGGCCGAGCTCGACCGCTTCGAGCTGCCCGAGCCTGAGCCGCTGCCGCCGAAGCTGATCAACGCCGTCGGCGAGGCCAACGTCTTCAGTGGGGCAGAGGATCGCCTCCGCCACGCGACCGGCTGCGGCTACGCCGATCTGGCACGGCTGCGGGGCGGCCGACTCGAGGCCGCGCCAGATGCTGTGCTGCTGCCGACCGACGCCGACGCCGTGCGCCGCATTCTCGAGGTCTGCGCGGCGGAGGGGATCGCCGTTGTCCCCTTCGGCGGCGGCACCAGCGTAGTCGGCGGAGTCGAGCCGGTTCGTGGGCCGCACGGACGCCTCATCAGTCTCGACCTTGCCCACCTCTGCGAGGTTGAGGTGGATCATCGCTCGCTCACCGCTCGTCTCGGTGCCGGGCTGCGCGGTCCCGAGGCAGAAGCCGCCCTCGGTGCCGAGGGAGTTGTCCTCGGCCACTACCCGCAGTCCTTCGAGTACGCGACGATCGGTGGCTTTGCCGCAACGCGCTCTGCCGGCCAGGCCTCAAGTGGCTACGGTCGCTTCGATGATCTGGTTACCGCCGTGCGCCTGAGCGCCCCTACAGGCGATCTGAGCACGCTGGAGACCCCACATACGGCGGCTGGGCCATCACTGCGCGAGCTCGTCGTCGGCTCGGAGGGCGTTTTTGGCGTCATCCCCGAGGTGACCGTGCGGGTCCGCCCACAGCCGCGGCAGCGCCGCTACGAGGCGTGGATGGCGACCCACTTCGAGGCAGGGGCTGAGATCGTGCGGACGCTAGCCCAGGGGCCCGGCCTTCCCGATGTAATCCGAATCTCCGACGAAGAGGAGACCGAGGTCTCACTGGCGCTCTCCGGTCCGCGCGGGCTCGCCGGGACGCTCTTCGGCGGCTACCTGGGCTTGCGCAAACGGCGCGGGGGCTGTCTGGTCGTGGTCGGCTTTGAGGGCGATGAGGAGTCGGTCGCCCGGCGCCGAGCACTCACCGTTCGTGCCCTCCGCCACGGTGGCTCTGCCTACCTGGGCCAAGCCGCTGGGCGCTCCTGGGAGCACGGTCGCTACCAGGGCCCCTATCTGCGCGACACCCTGATGGGTATGGGAGCGATGGTGGAGACGCTGGAGACCTCGCACACCTGGTCGCGCCTGGCTGAGCTCTACGCGGCCGTGGGTGGCGCGATCCGAGCCTCGCTAGGCGCCCAGGGGACGCCCGGGCTCGTCTTCTGCCATCTCTCCCATGCCTACGCAGACGGGGCCTCGCTCTATTTCACCTTCATCTCCCGTGCCCGGCACGGCGAGGAGATCGAGCAGTGGCGGGCAGTCAAGAGCGCCGCCTGCCAGGCGATCGTCGCCAGCGGTGGCACGATCACCCACCATCACGCGGTGGGCCGCGACCATGCCCCGCACATGAAGGCCGAGATCGGGGAGTTGGGGATCGAGACGCTTCGGGCCGTGAAGGAAAGGCTCGACCCAACCGGGATCATGAACCCCGGCAAGTTGACGCCGGCGGACTAGCCGCCTTTGGCTTGGGCCGCCGCTTTCGCGATCGGACCCGTTATCTCGCCGGTCAGGACCGTTTCGCCCGAGTAGCGCGGCAGTGATTTGCTCTGTTTCGCCCGCACAACCTCCTGTTTGTAGGCGGCGTCATCGAGGCGGGAGACATAGATCTGGTCAAAGGCGCCACCGGCGATGTAGGCGAGCAGTTCGGCCGGGATCGGGAACTGGGCGCCGAGGCGGCCCTCATCGCTGACCGGAGCGCTGCCGACCCGTAGCGAGAGTTTTGGCGAACGGTAGAGCCAGACAGTGTAGGACTGCCCCTGCTCGGTTGGCTCGAGGTTCTCCGCCGTTAGCTGGAGGACGATTTCTTCTTTGCCGATCCGGCCGAAGACAGCGCGGCCGCTCGCATCGCTGCCGTCCGCCGCGGAGAGCACCGCCTGCGTGACTTTGCCGGTTTCAGCAGCGGCCGGTTCGGCGGTCGAGTCGGTCGTGCTGTCGGAGCCTGAATCCGAGCCGCCGCCGATCAGGGCAATCGCGAGCAGCACGATGGCGACAATGCCCAACGCGCCGCCGGCCAAGATCAGAAGACGGCGGCGCTCAGCGGGCACAACTGGCTTGGCCGGTCGGGGGCGGAGGGTTGAGACTGGCTTCTTCGCCTGCGCCCGCGGTCCCAGCTCGGGTTGTTTCGGAGCCGGAGCGGGAGCCGGGGCTTCGCTCGCCGCATCCAGCTCGGCCAGAGCGTCCTTCACTTCGGCGCGAACCTGCTCGACGCTGAGCCCCTTCAGGGCGGCGATGTCCTCATAGCCCTCCTCGCGTTTGGCGAGCAGCCGGAGGAGCGCTCTCTGATCGTCGCTGAGGGCCATCCCGCGGGGAAGACTATGGGACCTGCATTAAGGTGAGATGTGCGAGGGGACGGCTGTGCGAGCCGGTAAGGTCGCGCCGATGGCAGACGATCCGCGCGGCCTGGTCTCTCCCTTCGACGCCCTGATCGGGACGGAGTGGCTGGACGACGACCCTGGGCACGCGCGCGCCAGAGCTTCCGTGCGCGACGAGCTGCGCCAGCCGGTCGGCCTGATGCACGGCGGCGTGATGTCGTCGCTAATCGAGAGCATCTGCTCGCGAGCCACCGCGCTCGCAGTGCACGACGACGGAATGGCGGCGATGGGGCAGTCGATCAGCGTCAGCTTCATGCGCCCCGTCACCGAGGGCTACGTCGAAGTGAAAGCGGAGGCCCGCCACCGCGGTCGCACGACGTGGGTCTGGGATGCCGAAGTCGTCGACGCCGACGAGAGACTCTGCGCGCTAGCCCAAATGACCATCGCTGTTAGGCCGTTGCCGCTGCGCGACTAACCGCCAAAGCGGTTGGTGATGGGCAGCCGCCTATCGCGACCGAACGCCCTGGGCGTGATGCGGATCCCCGGCGCCGCCTGGCGCCGCTTGTACTCGGAGTGGTCGACCATCCGCACGACCTCATCGACCACCTCGCCCGGCATCCCTGCCGCAACCATCTCCTCGCGGCCGAGATCACGCTCTACGTAGGCCTCGAGCACTCGGTCGAGCAGCTCGTAGGGGGGCAGGCTGTCGCTGTCGAGCTGATCGGGCCGCAGCTCCGCCGAGGGCTCCCGCTCCAGCACGGAGGCGGGGATCAGCTCACGTCCGGCTCTCTCGTTGCGATAGCGGACCAGCTCGTAGACGAGCGTCTTCGGCACGTCCTTGATTGCGGCAAAACCACCCGCCATGTCGCCGTAGAGGGTTGCGTAGCCGACCGACATCTCACTCTTGTTGCCGGTCGTCAGCACCAGCCAGCCGTGTTTGTTGGAGAGCGCCATCATCAGGTTGCCGCGGATCCGCGCCTGAATGTTCTCGGCGGCGAGGTCGGGCTCGGAGGGTCGGGTCGGGTCGCGCGGCAGCGGCTCCTCCGCTGTTTCGGCACCGTCGCTGCCGCCGCCAAACGAGCCGGTCAGGGCATCGGCGTATGCGCCCATCGCCGTCTCGATCGGGATCTCGAGCGCCTCGGCGCCGAGGTTGGCGGCGATAGTCCGGGCGTCCCCCTGGGTTTCATTGCTGGAATGGGGGGAAGGCATCACCACGCAGCTGACGTTCTCGGCACCGATCGCATCGGCGGCCAGAAGCGCGACCAGGGCGGAGTCAATTCCTCCCGAGAGGGCGAGGCCGACGTGGCGGAACCCGTTCTTGCCCACGTAGTCGCGCAGCCCGAGGACGAGGGCTGCGTAGACCTCGGCCAGGTCGGGAAGAGGCTCGGCGAGCTGCGCGCCGCCGCTCGCAGGGATCTCGCAGATCAACAGCTCCTCCTCGAACTGAGCGGCGCGGGCGATCACCGCGCCACCGGGGTCGACGACGAAGCTCTGGCCATCGAAGACGAGTTCGTCTTGGCCGCCGACCAGGTTGCAGAAGGCAAGGTGGATGCCGTAGGCGAGGGCGCGGCTGACGAACGTCGCTTCCCGCTCCCGCCCCTTGCCGCGGTGGTAGGGAGAACCGGAAGGGTTGGCGATCAACTGAGCGCCTTCCTCTGCCTCGAGCGAGGCCGGCGGTCCCTCCTCCCAGATGTCCTCGCAGACGGTCAGGCCGATCTTCATCCCGGCGACCTCGATCGTCGCCGGCTCGCTCCCCGGGACGAAGTAGCGCTGCTCGTCAAAGACCGAGTAGTTGGGCAGTCGGTTCTTGCGGTAGATCGCCCTGACCTCGCCGCCGGAGAGCAGGGCAAGCGAGTTATGGGCATGCCGGTGGTCGCCTCCGTCGGCAACGGGCTCGGCGAAGCCGACCAGAGCGGCGATCCCGCCGACGTTCCGTGCCAGATCCTCAATCGCGACCTGGTTGGCGGCAATGAAATGACGCTTCAGGTAGAGGTCCTCGGCCGGATAGCCGGACAGGCAGAGCTCGGGAAAGATGACCAAGTCCGCGCCCTCGGCTTCGGCGCGTCCGATCCACTCGGCGACCTTGGCCGCGTTGCCCGCGATGTCGCCAACCGTCGGGTTGATCTGGGCCAGGGCTACGCGCAAGCGGTCCTCCGCGAGTTCACGCCTGAAGTATCGCCGCCGAAGCGGGCGGGAAGCGCCTTCGCTGCCTGTAGATTGGCGCCGATGCGGGCAAGACTGCGGCGTGGAGCCCGCCCCAAACTCCCTCACGTGCGCCTGACGATGGCCTCATTCGCATTGCTTGCGGTCTTCGTCGCGCTCCCGAGCGGCGCCAGCGCCGGGGATCAATGGACCTTCCGCCAGCCCTTGGCGCGACCGACCGATCGTCCCGATCCCGCCCGCCACGCCTACACGGTGCCCGAGGCACCGCGCTCACCCGCCTGCGCCAGCCACTTCTGTGTGCACTGGGTCGCCGATGGCCTCGACGCACCAGCCAGCGCCGATGTCAACGGAGCCGCGGACGGCGACGGCGTTCCCGACTACGTGGAGAGCGTGCTCGCCACCGGCGCACGCGTTCACGCAATCGAGAACAGCAAGCTCGGCTGGCGCGAGCCACGCTCCGACGGCCGACGCGGCGGTCGCCGCGGAAAGTCCGATATCTACCTGAAGGAGCTGGGCCGCCTGCTCTTCGGCTATGCCGCGCCCGACGAGGGCCAAACGCCGAAGGGAGATCGACTTCCCCGCCGCCTGCACGGCTATCTGGTCCTCGACAACAACTACAGCAGCTCCCAGTACCCGGGCACCAAGTCCGGGGCCACCCTCGCAGTTACTTTCGCCCACGAGTACTGCCACATCCTGCAGATGGGGTACGACGCCTACCAAGACCCCTGGATGGCCGAGTCAACGGCCGTCTGGATGGAGGACCAGGTCTACGACAGCATCAACGACTACATGCGCTACGTGGGTCGCTGGGTCCGCCTCTACCGGACGCCTCTCACCGCCAGCTCGATTCGCGAGTACGGCTCGGCGGTCTGGAACGAGTGGCTGGTGCGCCGCTACGGCGCCGAGATTCTGCGCAATGCCTGGGCCCGCGCCCTCTACACCAAGCCAGGCGGGTTCTCGGTCTCCAGCTACGACTCTGCGATTCGCGCCGCCGGGGGCTCAGACCTAAGCCGTGACTTCGCCCGCTTCGCCCGCGACGTCGCCGAGTGGCGCACCGGCGAGCGATTCCGCGAGGGCTATCTCTACCCCGACGTGCCCCGCCAGGGAGGCCTGCTTCGCAGCGGTCAGCCGCTTCAGCGCATGCTCAACCACGCCACCTTCCAGTTGCTGCGAGTCAATTCCCGTGGCGGACGAGCGGTCGTCGTCGACGCAATCGCACCCACGGGCGCCGCTGCCGGTCTAGCCCTGGTCGGGCGGATCGGCAACGAGCGCAGCGGCAGGGTCGTCTCGAGGCTGCGCTTCAGGCGAAGCGGAGGCAGGATGACGGTGCGCTTGGGGCGGCCAGATCGTTTTCAGCGGATCACTGCCGTGGTGATCAACGCTGACACCAGCGCAGACGGCTTCAGCGCCCGCCGGCTGGACTGGAACTACTTGACCGACACGGCGCCATTCCGGGTGCGGGCCCGGGCCGTACGCTGATCATCGTCGTCTGCCGACGGGGCCGTGGCGACCGCTTCGGCGATCGCCGTTTCGAGGTCAAGAGCGAAACTGTCGAGGTCGGCCATCGCGTCGTAGTCCCCGACCAGGCCAAAGTCGATCAGGCCGTCGTAGGACATGATTCCGACGCAGAGCGCCTGACGGCGGGCGAGCGGGACCAGCGGGAAGATCGAGACCATCCGGCGGCCCATCAGGTAAAGCGGGAACTGGGGGCCGGGGACGTTGGTGACGACGAGGTTGAAGAAGCGCTGCGCGGGCTGCAGGCGTGCCGCCTGCGAAGCGATCGTCGGCGGTGCGAAGTCGGTCAGCTTGGTCAGCAGTTCCGCCCCGACTGCCTGGCCGGAGCCCTTCAGATCGCCCATCGTCTCGGTCACCAGGCGAAGGCGCTCGATCGGGTCCTGCGAGGAGACCGGCAGCGGCGCCATCATCGCCGAGATGCGGTTGCCGAGGGCGCCGCGCTCTTCTTCTGCGCGGACGCTGACGGGCACCATCGCCCGCATCGCCAGCTCGTCGGTCTCATGCCCGCGGGCCCGCAGGTAGTTGCCGAGGGCGCCGGCGACGACCGAGAGGACGACGTCGTTGACGGTGCCGCCGTGGGCATTCTTGACCCGCTTGAAATCGCCGAGATCGGCGCGGACGAAGGCGAGCCGGCGATGCGGGCCTATCTCGACGTTGAAGGGCGTACTCGGCGCCGCCGTCGCCACCTCGAGCATCTTGCCGGTGGCGCCGAGGCCACGCAGCACCTGCCGCGGCCCGCGCAGGGCGGCGCGCATGCCACGCACGATCTCGCGCGGGCTGGTCGCACGCTCGCGCCAGGCATCCCTGAGCAGTTCGAGGTCATTTGGCTCGGGCCGGGGCGCCCACTTCGGCGGCCGTACCGGGGGATGGTCGGGTTCCTCCTCTAGGTCGAAGAGGACGGTGGTGATGTCGACGCCGGAGATGCCGTCCACCAGTGCGTGGTGGCTCTTGCCGACGACGGCGAAGCGGTCGTCTTCCAGGCCCTCTACGAGCCAGAGCTCCCAGAGGGGCTTGGTGCGGTCCAGCTGCTGCGAGAAGATCCGCGCGGCGAGGTTACGCAGCTGCTCCTCGGAGCCGGGCGCGGGCAGGGCCGTTCGCCGCACGTGGTAGTCGAGGTTGAGAAAGGGATCGTCGACCCAGACCGGCCTGCCTTGCTCAAAGGGGACGAAACGCAGCTTCTGACGAAAGCGGGGCACCAGGTGCAGGCGCGACTCGATGTGGTCGCGGAATTCCTCGTGAGAGGGAGGTGAGCCCTCGAAGAGAATCGTCGAGGCGACGTGCATATGAGCGCCGGCGCGCTCCATATGGAGGAAAGAAGCGTCTAAGCCGGTCAGTCGGTCCTCGTTCACCGCTCCATCTTCGCAGACCCGAGCGGGAGCTCAATCGGCGACTGTGAGCTGGAGCTGTGCCTTCTCCTGTGCCTTCCCCTGCGCCGGCTCCTCGGCGCTTTCCTCACGGCCGAAGCCGGCGACGCGCACACCGAGAAGCCTTACCGGGCGAGGTGGCGAGTATGCGCGGAGAAGCTCCAGGGCAACCGCAATGACCAGTTGGGGGTCGTTGGTTGGCTCCTCGACGGTGTGGGCGCGGGTGACGTTGGTCCAATCATCGAGCCGCACCTTGATCCCAATCGTGCGCCCGGCGAGATCGCGGGTGCGCAGGCGCCGGCACAGCTCCTCCGCGAGCGAGGTGATGTGCGTGGTCATCTCGGCGTGGTCAGCGACATCAACGTCGAAGGTGATCTCGGTCGACTGCGACTTGGTCTCGCGCTCCACCGCGATCGGGGTCTCGTCTTCGAATCGTGCCCGCGCGGGCAACCAACGGCCGGCGCGAGGCCCAAAGGTCCGCTCGAGCGCCGCTGGGTCGTGATCGCGCAGCTCGGCGAGGCTTCGAATCCCCATCTTCTCAAGCCTGACCACGGTCTTTGGGCCAATGCCGGGAACCAGGCCCGGCGAGTCGCCGGCGAATCGCTCCAGCGCTTCAGCGCGGGAGAGGACGACCAAACCGCCGGGCTTGCCCAGCTCACTCGTAATCTTGGCCAGCAGTCGGTTCTCGGAGATGCCGACAGAGCAGGTAAGGCCAGTGTCCTCACGGATCTCAGTGGAGATCCGCCGCATCGTCGCCTTGGGAGCGAAGAGGCCAGTGAGATCGAGGTAGGCCTCGTCGAGCCCGACGACCTCGACCGTCTCCGCATTGGCCCTCAGGATCCTCATCACCTGCTTGGAGGCCTGTCTGTAGGCGTTGAAGTCGGGCTTGATGTAGACGGCGTTGGGGAGCCTCCGCCGCGCGATGGCCGCCGGCATCGCCGAGTGGATCCCGGCCAGCTTGCGGGCCTCGTAGCTGGCGGTGGTGACGACCGCCCGCGGCCCCGAGCCGCAAACCACCACCGGTTTCCCCTTCAGCTCCGGTCGCCGCCGCAACTCGACCGACGCGTAGAAGGCATCCATATCCAGATGCGCGATCGTCCTCCTCTCGGCCACCCGGTCGATGGTAGGCGGGCGGTGGGACAGCACATGGGGCTTTGCGCCGCTCCGGTCATGTCCCGGCGGAAAACTACGATCCCGGCACTTCGATGGCGGTTGACGTTCAAAGAGAGGCAGAAGCCCTGGCAGGGCGCATCCTGTCGCTGGTTGACGCCGCGGCCAACGAGGAGCAACTTCGCCACGGAGCGGAGAAGGCGCTGGAGGGGGCCTGCGAAGGGCTGGGGGTAACCTGGACCTCGTTCCACCTCGAGCGGAGGCTCGGAGGGAAGCGCAGTGCTGTCCGCTTCGTCGACGCGGTGCACGGAGCGGTCGTCATCGAGTACGAGTCGCCTGGCTCCTTCCGCGGGCGCAGGGGGCGGCGTGCCGGTCATGCCAGGCAGCAGGCCGAGGAATACACGATGCTCCTGCAGGAGGAGGAGGGGCGACCGCTCCGCGAGTACCTCCTCGTTGCATGGGATGGCGCCCATATCGACTTCGGCCGCCGGGTAGACGACGCGTTCGAGTGGGAGGGACTTCGCCCGTTTGACCCCGCATCGGCCCACCGTCTCCTCGTTCACCTGCGCGACGATGGCATTCCTCTCGTCCACCCACTCCTGCTGTCGGTTCGCGTCGGCCCGGCCTCGCCAATCGGCGCCGAGTTGCTTCCTGATCTCTTCTCCGCTGTTCAGAGCGCGGCAGGGGAGGCGGGCTCGAGCCGAACCAAGCTCCTGTTCACTGAGTGGCGGCGGCTGTTCGCCCAGGTCGTCGGCGATCCGTCCGAACGGATCAAGGCGCACCTCGACGAGATCGGCACTCAGCACGGACGCGACTACGCCTCCGATCCGGCGGCATATCTCTTCGCACTGAACACCTATATCGCCCTGGTGGCCAAGCTAGTCGCAGCCCTGGCACTCCCGCAGGCGTCGCAGGACGTCTCCGACCCTTCGGTACCGATCGCAATCCGCCTGCGCGAGCTGGAGTCTGGGCGCCTGTTCCTCGACGCTGGAATCACCAACATGCTGAACGGGGACTTCTTCTCCTGGTACCTCGACGATCCGGGATGGGCCTCGTTGGAGAATTCGCTGCACCGACTGGCCGACACGCTACGAGGAATAAGCTTCGACGTCACTCGCAAGGAGCCGGAGTCCACGCGCGACCTGTTCAAGGGTCTTTATATGACCTTTGCACCCCCGGCACTGCGACACGCATTAGGCGAGTACTACACCCCCGATTGGCTCGCAGGGCACGCGCTGAACACGATCGAGTGGGGGACCCAGCAGTCCATCCTCGATCCCACCTGCGGCTCGGGCACCTTTCTGCTCGAGGCTCTGCGCAGGCGACTCATCGCCGACGTCAACTCGACCGCTAACGCCGCGGAGCTACTCGACGGAATCCACGGGTTTGACCTGAATCCCCTGGCGGTACTTGCCGCCCGTGCGTCGCTGATCGTCTTCGTCGGTCACCGCCTCGACCCGACACAGCCGCTGCACATACCGATCTACCTAGCCGATGCCGTGAACCCGGCCGAAGCGGAAGACGGTCTATATGTGCACACCCTCCAAACCGAGCGTGGACTAAAGACGTTCAGGATGCCGGCCGCTGTCGTCGAAGACCCGGGCTACGCCCAGCTGATGCAGAGCTTGCGGGAACTGATAGACGACGGACAGGGCCGCGAGGAAATCGCTGAGGTCTTGGCCGAAGAACGCTCACTGGCTGCCCTGCACCGTGAAGAGCAGGCGGTGTTCTGGTCCAGTATCGACTCCCTTCGCGAACTTCACGACGAGGGTTGGGATGGAATCTGGTGCTCGATCCTCGCCGACCGATTCGCTGCCGGAGCGATTCCCCCGGTGACGGCGGTGGTGGGAAACCCCCCCTGGGTTCGCTGGAGCCACCTCCCGCCGGAGTACGCCAAATTCATCAAGCCACTGTGTGAGGACCTCGGTGTATTCAGCACGGACTCGTGGGTGGGTGGAATCGAGTCCGATATCTCAACCGTGATCACGTATCGGGCACTGGACCGATACTGCGCAGATGGCGGCACGCTCGCCTTCTTCATAACGGGCACCGTCTTCGCGAACGAGTCGAGCCAGGGATTCAGGCGCTGGCGGCTCCGGGCCACGCCGGAGAAGGTGGAAGCCGAGCCGTTCAGCGTCGTAAGAGTGGAGGATTTCAGTGCCCTGCGACCCTTCGAGGGAGTCAACAACCATCCGACCCTGCTGGTCCTTCGTCGGAATCGCACGAGGACGCGCTACCCAGTTCCGTATCGCCTTTGGCATTCGTCCAGCATCGAGAGCCCGAGGAAGAACTTTCTCGACGGGGATGACTTCGCCGACCGTGCATCGCATACGGATCTCGTCGCGCGGCCGGTGCCGGGGTCTGACGCGGGTCCATGGCTCAAGGGCAAGAGGGCAGAGCAACGCATCTGGTCTCGGCTCTTCGACGGCAGAGAGGAGAAGAGCTTCCGCGCCCGGAAGGGCGTAACGACGGACGCAAACGGCATCTACTTCGTCAGCGTCAAGGCAACCAACTCATCCGCGGTGGTGAAGATCGAAAACGATCCCTCGCTCGGGAAACGAGCGGTCCCGGCGGTCTCCGCGCGGATCGAGGCCACTCATCTCTTCCCGTTGCTGCGCGGGGAGGGGGTCTCTTCCTTTGAAGCCCTCCCCGACGAACAGCACTGCGTGATCGTCCCACAGCGGGAGATGCACGGCGACGAGACCCTGCCCGGGTCCGCGCCCAAAACCCACCGCTTCTTGAAGCGATTCGAATCCACCCTGCTCCGGCGATCCAGCTACAGGCGATACCAACAGCGAGCCCCGTTCTGGAGCGTATGGAGCACTGGCGAGTACACCTTCGCGCCGTTCAAGGTGGTCTGGAAGGAGATGCCCGGCAGGAGGTTCTGCGCGGCCTACGTCGGATCGCAGGAGCATCCAGCGCTGGGGAAAAAGGTTGTCGTCCCCGACCACAAGGTCTATTTCGTACCGTGCGGCAGTGAGGCAGAAGCTGCCTTTCTCACCGGCTTTCTCAACGCCCCGACGGTCGCCGCCGGTGTCAGCGCCTACGCCGCCGCGCTCAGCCTCGGTACGAGCGTGGTCGAGTACCTTCGCATCCCCGGGTACAACCCTCGGGATCCCGGCCACCGAGGGCTGGTCCGACTCGCCAAGCGCCTCACTCGCCGGGTGGGCCCACCCGGCGACGACGACCTGGAGAAGCTTGAGTGTTTCGTGGCGGACATCAGGACCAAAGCGGCGACCGACCGAAGATGAGTCCCGGTTTCTAGACTAGGTCGGTGGCTTCCCCCGAGGCGAAGAACCTGGAGGCGATCTCCAAAGCGATCGACCAGCACAACCAGAGCTGTCCGTTTCCGGCAGCTGAGGTGCGGATGAATCCGTTCGAGGTCGAACGGCTGGGCTGGGATCAGATCCGGGGGCTGCCGGTGGTGCCGGACTCGGCGATCGGCACGGGGCGCTTCCGCATCGTCTGCTCGCGGGAACTGGACGACGCCGGTCTAGAAGAGACCGAGGCGATCGGCCGCGAGCTACAGCCGGCGGCCCCGGTCGAGGATTGAGGGTCAGCGCGGCGCTGCAGCGCGCGATCCGCCGTCAACAATCGTTGACATTCCATTCGTCGAGCAGTTCGGGTGGAATCTCGTCGCACTTTGCGGCGGCCGTCGGCCCGAGATCTTCCCAGCGGAAATCTTCCTGGACGAAGACGGTGCTCGAACGCTGCGGGAATTCGGCTATCGCCCAGTGACGCGAGCCGCAGCTGCCGTAGTAGACGCCTTTCGCGGCGGGATCGGACGTTCCGGCCGCGACCGAGAGCTTGCCGCGAGCTTCGGCCGGTAGATCGAGGTTTTCGCAACCCTCGTCGTCAGGGCCTCCATCGATAGCGAAGGCAAAGGCGGCAACGGCCGCGACGAGGGTCAGCGCAAGGGTCCCGCTCGCGACTCCATGGCGACTGATCGCGATCCGCGCCTTGGCGACGTACCGCCGCGTCGGACTGTCGTCGCCGGCGGCTTCGACAAGACGCCTTATGACGGCGAAATCGGCATCCCAACTGTCATTTCGGAGACGGCAGACATGGATGCCGCTGAGCTTGGATATGTCAGGGGGGAGAGCGGCCGCGGCCGGTGGCTGCGCTTCCTCGACCAGTATCGGCACCACCTTCATCCTTGGATGGTGCAGGGCGGCGGCGATCTCCTTGCGGAGCGGATCGTTCTCGTCGTCGAGGCGGCGGATCATCTCGCCGTCGGCTGATTCCTGCTCGCTGGTCAGCCAACCCTCGCCGATCACCACCAGGGCGATGTCGCTCGCCTCCAGTGCCTCTTCGATCGCCGTCATCCACTCGCTGCCGACCTCGATCGAGTCGAAGTCGGTGAATACCGCGTTCCTGCCATATAGGCGCTCGAGGTCGCTGCGAAGGTGGCCGACGTGACCGCCAGCGTCCTTCTTCCTATAGGAGATGAATATGGCTGGCATGTTGAGCAGTCAAACTCTGCTGCACGGTTAGCTTAGTCTTGGTACTAACGAGAATGCAACCCTACGGGTGCTCGATGTCGAGGAACCACATCGAGCCGAACCATGCACCGGTCTCCTGGGCGATCACCCGCGCCGCCTCGGAGCTCGCCCTGTCGAGTGAGTCCGGGGGCGCATCGAGTACGTTGCGCTGGGCGATCTTCAGGTCGGACTTCATTCGGGCGTAGCGCTCGCCGAGCGCCTGATGCTGGTTCACCGTGAGCAGTACGCCGAGCGAAGCGCCGGCCGCCGGCAAGGCGATCGAAAAGAAGACCGAGGCCTCCTCCCAGATGTGCCTGGAGTGGAGGATGGCGAAGGCGATCGTCGCGCCGAACAGCAGCACCACCAGGGTCGCCAGGCGCCGATGCCAGCACGAATGATGGGCGCTTTTCTTTTCGTGGTACTTGATCTGGTCGCCGATCCAGCGGTCGGCCAGGAAGCGCCTGAGCGTGTCAAGTTCCACGTCTCCCAGCTCGGCCGGGGGTTTCCGAGGCGGCGGGCGGCGATCCCACACCTCCTCGAACGCTCGCATCAGCCAGGCGGTCGAGTGGCCCCCGGCGAAGACCGCCTCGAGCCTGGCCTGGCGCCTGAAATCGGCACCGGTCGGGGCGAGAAATCGGGCTGAGCGGAGCCGCTCCGCCAGGACGCGATAGGTGAGCCAGCGCCGATGAAATCCCACCCTGCGAACCAAGTAGGAGCCGGCGAGGGCAATAAAGAACAGGGCCGCCTCGACCTCCGTCCAGATCGGCTCCTCGGGAAAGAAGGCCAGCCCGATCGCGAGCATCACCGCGGCCAGCGTCGCCAGCAGGGTGATCGCCCGCGCCGTCCACTTGAACCGCCATTGCCAGCGTCCGGCGAGCTCGGACGCACGTGCGTAGGGGTCGGCCACCCATTCCCCTTCCTCGGGCTCCAGGGCAAGTTCACTGGCGACCGTGCCGTCCGCGGGGTCGAGCGATTGCCGGTTGAACTCGTCGAGCCCCGTAAACGATTCGCGCAGAGCCGCCAGCACGTCCGCCTGGCGCTGGTCGAAGCTCGGCTCGGCGGTTTTGTCGGGGAAGGCCCGCCGGGCGACCTCCCTGTAGAAGGGCTCCGCCCGGCCGTGCTCAAAGTTGTCGCGCACCGTCAGATCGTCGGTCGCGATCCAGATGCACGGCTTGGCGTTCGAGGCCGCATGGAAGAGGGTGGAGGCGGTGCCGCCGGGCCCCCCGGACTTCTTTCCGTTCCAAAGGGCGATCAGCACGTCACAACGACCGACCAGCTGCCGCCCGGCCGCCTCGTACGCCTCCTCGCGCTCGGCAGGCGTATCGCCGCGGGCACCCTGCTCTTCCCTGGGTACGACGGCCAGCTCGAAGAGCCGATCGAATTCCTCACGGGCCTCGCGATCGAATTCCTGAATCTCGGCGTAGCGCTCGCGCTCGAACGGCAGCAGAGCCTCGAGCCGTGCCTTGTGACCACGCTCACACCCCTCGGCCAACACTTGCCAGGCGACCAGCTGGTCGGCACCGGCGGCGAGCTGAGAGACGACCGCTAGGCGCGTGTCCGTCCGCGGGGAGGGGTGCAGGTCGTTCACCCGCCTGACTTGCTTGCGGACTGCCTCTCGGACCTCACTCCCCGGGATGTCCTTGTGGCCGGTCACGCCGATCCGTATCCGAAATGGAATACGCCCGTCGTCATTCTCCTCCCGACTGGACATCGCGTGGAGTCTCTCCCGCGCGGACCCCTCAGTCAAATCCAGCTGAATACCAAGAGCAGGGCAATGCGCTCAAACGCTGTTCCAAAAGTCAAAGCCCAATTCGCTCAACAGGCGCTGGGCCTCGATATTGAGCTGGGTCAGCTGGTCGGTCCAGATCAGCACCCCCATCGCGATCAGGATCAGGCCGCCGGTGGCGACGATCGCCTGGTAGTGGCGCTTGACCACGGCAAAGGCGGTGGTCATGCGGGAGAAGGCGACCGCGGTGAGGAGGAAGGGGATCGCCAGGCCGGCTGAGTAGACGGCGAGGAGGAAGGCACCGCGACCGGCCGAGCCCGAGAGCGAGGCGGCGGAGAGGATCGCGCCGAGGGTCGGCCCGATGCACGGCGTCCAGGCAATCGCGAAGGCAGCGCCGGCGACGACCGGGCCGCCCTTGCCGGCGCGGTCGAGCAGAGCATCGACGTGCCACTCGCGGTTGAGTCGCGTGACGAAGAGCGAGGCGACGAAGAGCACGCCCATCGCGATGATCAGCGCTGCCGAGATCTTGCTCAGCAGCTCCTTGTGGTCCTGCAGGGCCGAGCCGAGCCCGGTCGCGGTCAGGCCGAGGACGATGAAGATCGCCGAGAAGCTGGCGACGAAGAGCAGGCTCGGCCCCAGCACGCGCCGCCAGCCGGCGCTCTCGAGCTCGGACGCGGACACGCCGCTGACCGCCGAGAGATAGCCCGGCACCAGTGGCAGCACGCAGGGCGAGAGGAAGGAGACGACGCCCGCGGCGAGGGCGGCAAGGATGCCAACCCCGGCGGTTGGGTCGGTGCTCAGCTCAGCAAGGATCACGACCTTCAGGGTACTTAGGCTCGGGCGCCTGAAAGCGTCCTCGGTCTGCGTCTGCGCGGCGGGGGACCGCGCGGAGGAGGGGGGAGCTGCTCGCTGGAGCTTCGTCGGCGCCAAGCACGCGATCTCGCCGCCAGCTTCACCCTTGGCTCGATCAATGCCCGGCGTGCGCTTCGCTTCGGCGCCGCCGGTGGACGACCACCTGTAACCCCGCCGGAAGCCGTTGCCCGGTAGATTTCTTGGCCAGCCAGCCAAATCGCCGCACGGGCGCGGCAGACCACAGGAGCAAGCTTTGAGCAACCGCACGTACGTGATCGGGGTCGGAATGACCAAGTTCGAGAAGCCCGGCACCAAGGAGGGCGACTACCCCGACTGGGCCAAGGAGGCGGGGGAGAAGGCACTCGCCGACGCCGGTATTCCCTACGAGGACATTGAGCAGGCCTTCGCCGGCTACTGCTACGGCGACTCAACCTACGGCCAGCGGGCGCTCTACCAGCTCGGCCTCACCGGCATTCCGGTCGTCAACGTCAACAACAACTGCTCGACCGGATCCTCGGCGCTGTTCCTGGCCCGCCAGGCCGTCAAGGGCGGTCTGGTCGAGTGCGCGATGGCGGTTGGCTTCGAGAAGATGGAGCCGGGCTCCCTCGGCGTCAAGTACACCGACCGCACCAACGCACTCGACAAGCACGCGATGAGGATGTTCGAGATCCGTGATCCCGAGCAGTCCCCGCCGGCGCCGCAGATGTTCGGCAACGCCGGCCGCGATCACATGGAGAAGTACGGCTCAAACCCCGACCACTACGCCTGGATCGGCTGGAAGAACCACAAGCACTCGGTCAACAACCCCTACGCCCAGTTCCAGGACGTATACAGCCTCGAGGAGATCAAGTCGGCGAGGATGATCCACGACCCGCTGACCAAGCTGCAGTGCTCGCCGACCTCCGACGGCTCGGCCTGCGCGATCGTCGCCTCCGAGCGCTACGTCGAAGAGCACGACCTCGGCGGTCAGGCGATCGAGATCGTCGGCCAGTCGATGATCACCGACCTCAGCTCGACCTTTGCCGAGGACACCGATTGCATGAAAATCGTCGGTTCCGACATGTCGAAGACCGCAGCCGAGAAGGCCTATGCGGAGGCCGGCATCAGCGCCGAGGAGGTCGACGTCTGCGAGCTGCACGACTGCTTCAGCGCCAACGAGCTCATCACCTACGAAGCGCTCGGCTTCGCGGCCGAGGGCGAGGGGCACAGGCTGGTCGAGGAAGAGGCAACCACCTATGGCGGCAAGGTCGTCGTCAACCCCTCCGGCGGCTTGATCTCCAAGGGCCACCCGCTGGGCGCGACCGGGCTGGCGCAGTGCTCGGAGCTGACCTGGCAGCTGCGCGGGGAAGCCGATAAGCGACAGGTGGAGGGCGCCAAGACCGCCCTGCAGCACAACATCGGCCTCGGCGGTGCCGCCGTGGTCACCGTCTACAAGCCGGCGGCCTAGGCGCGGCCGGAGGAGGAGGGCACGATGGCGAAGGAGAGACGATCACTCAGCGGCAAGGTCGTGGCGATCACCGGCGGTGCCCGGGGGATTGGCAGGGCGACCGCGACGGCGCTGGTCCGCAGGGGCTGCCGGGTCGCGATCGGCGATCTCGATCTTGCGCTTGCTGAGCAGACGGCGGCGGAGCTGGGCGGCGGCACGATTGCCGTCGCGCTCGACGTCACCGACCGCGGCTCCTTCTCCGCCTTCCTTGACGAGGCCGAGCGCCAGCTCGGGCCGCTCGACGTGGTCGTCAACAACGCCGGAATCATGCCTGTGACGCCCTTCGCCGAGGAGTCGACGGATTCAATCCGGCGCCAGCTCGACATCAATGTCTTCGGCGTGATCACCGGCATGCAGCTGGCAATCGAGCGGATGCGGCCGCGCAACTCCGGCCACATCGTCAACCTCGCCTCGCAGGCTGGCAAAGGCGGCTTTCCCGGTATCGCCACGTACTCCGGCACCAAGCACGCCGTGGTCGGGGTCAGCGAGGCAGTGCGGGCGGAGCTGCGCGACACCGATATTGAGATCGCCTGCGTGATGCCAACCGTCGTCAACACCGAGCTGACCTCGGGCGTCGGTCAGAAAATGATCAAAGCCGTCGAGGCGGAGGACGTCGCCAACGAGATCGTCGACGCGCTCGAAGTGCCGCGCTTCGACGTCTGGGTGCCACGCGCCAACGGCAGCCTCTTCAAGGTCGTCGCGCTGATGCCACGAGCCTGGCGCGAGGCGCTGGGCCGCTTCATGAAGGTCGACAAACTGATGACCGAAGTCGACCATGGCGCTCGCCAGGCCTACGAGGACCGCGCCGCGCACAGCGAGCCCGGGCTCGAGCAGGACACCGAGCCAGCAGCGCACCGCGACGCTGCCTGACATGGGTCGCGTCTACGACGCGACCTGGGGGAGGGCGTTCTCGGCCTTCTACGACAGCCTGCTCAAGGGCACCGAAGAGGCCGGGCTGCGCGAGAGGCGCCATGAGACTCTGGCGGCAGCGCGCGGGACGACGATTGACATCGGGGCCGGAACCGGTGCCAACCTGGAGCTATTTCCGGATGGTCTCGAACGGGTCGTCATGGCCGAGCCTGATCCGCACATGACGAAGCGACTGCGGCGCAAGCTCGCCGAGTCAGGCTCCAACGTCGAGCTGGTCGAAGCGGGCGCGGAAAAGCTCCCCTTCGAGGACTCGACTTTCGACACCGCGGTCTTCACCCTGGTCCTCTGCACGGTTCCCGATCCCGCCGCCGCCCTGGCGGAGGCCGCGAGGGTGCTGAAGCCCGGTGGCCAGCTGCTCTTCGTCGAGCATGTCCGCGCGCAGGACCCGGGCGTCGCCCGCTGGCAGGATCGCCTCGAGGCGCCCTGGCGGGTCTTCGCCGACGGCTGCCGCTGCAACCGCGACACCGTGGCGAATATCGAAGCCTCGCCGCTGACTCTCGAGTCAGTGGAGCGCGGCGAGCTGCCCAAGTCCCCACCAATCACCAGGCCGATGGCCTGGGGCCGGGCGACGCTGGCTTCATAAGCGATGCCGCGGTACAGCCATTGCCATGGGGTCTGAGACTGACTTCCCTGCCGGGCCGGTTACCGATCGCTTGACCCTCTGGCCGGTCGACGTGGGGCGCGCGATATCTGCCTTCGTGCGATGAGGGAAAGCTGGGGTCCGCTCTTCAGATTCAACGCACGATAATGGTGGTTATGTCAACTTAGCCGGAGAAATGCCTAGCGAGCGGCTTCGATGGCTTCTTCGAGGCCCTCTGCTGACCCGGGCGTGCCCAGCACTTCTTTGCCCTGCGCATTAGGGCCGGTAATGACAAATGAAGGCGTTCCGCTGAGTCCCAGGCTCTCGGCTTCGTCGGTCTCGCTCTGCACTTGGTTGAGCACTGGGGCGCTCTTGCGGTCCTTGTTCCACTGGGCGATGTTCGGCACGCCTGCACCCCGGGCTATTTCGGTGAGAAACTCGTCGGTTACATACCCCGAGGCCTCCGGGCCCTGGTTTCGGTAGAAGAGCTCGACGAAGTTCCAGCCCAGACTCTGCTTGCCCGCTGCGATCGCCGCTGCCGCCGCCGGGACCGACTCCTCGCTGATGATCGTGAAGTTGCGGAACTCGATCTTCGCTTCGCCGCTGCGCACCTTCGAGTCGATCACCTCGGGGATGATTTCTTCGGCGAACCCTTTGCACACCGGACACTGGAGATCGCCGAACTCGGCCAAGGTCACCTTGGCCGACGGATCACCCAGGGTCATCCCGTTCTGAGGAATTCCCTTCAGTTCGCTGCGGACCGTGGCAACGCTCTCGAGGCTCGTGTCGCCGCCATCGCTTTCGCTCTGGTTGACGACAATCAAGACGGCGACGATGACGATGGCCAGGAAGACAGCCGCACTACCGATCTGCAGCAGCCGTTTGCGCCGCTCCTCTTGCCTGCCAGCGCTTTCGGCCTGTAGGCGCTCTTCACGACGTGCCTCCCTGGAGTTTTTGCCGCTCATGCCGGTCTCCCGACGTAGCCGACCATGCGGATTACGTTGAGCCCAAAGAGGAGCGCCATCAGGATGGCGCTCGCCACGCACCACTGGCAGATCGCCTCGATCTTGAACAGCTCCAGGTAGGTGAGGAAGACGCTGTAGCCGAAGCCAGCCAAGGCTAGGCCGAACCCGGCCATGCGGGCCACGTCCCCGCGCAGCAGCGCCGCCGCCAGCAGCAAGGCGTAGCCGATGATGCCGAAGACGGCGATGTTGATGCCCAGCAGGTGTGAGTAGCTGCTGTTGGCGACGGTCTGACAGCCGCTGCTGCCAGCGAGGCAGGCCGGCGCGTCCCCACCGGCGGCCTCGATCGCGATGTAGGTGGCGACGCCGACGCCGAACGCGGCGACGAAGGTCGCGATCATCCGCAGTGTCCCCTCGGCCGGTGCTGACATGCGGCGGGAGCCTATGGGTTCAGCCTTTGCGTGGGGTAAGCGGGGCGGCGCTAATGACGGCGCCAACCGCCGCCAAAAAGACGGCCGAGACGGCCGGCCCGCGGATTGGGAACGAACTTCGGCGGCCCCTGCTCGGGCGGGCCGAGCTGCAGCGCCTGCTCGGCGTCGAGCACCAGCGTCACCGCCCGCTCGGCGGTCCGTGCGACCTCGGGCGCATCGGCGAAGCGCAGCTCGCCACTCACATCTTCGAACGTCAGCCCATCGAAGATGTGCTCCTTGTGGTTGTCGAGGACGGACCGCACGCGGCCGACCTTGACCCCGTCGGAGCCGTAGACCGGCGTTCCCGGCTGAACCGCCGAGTAATGGACCGCGTGGCCCTCGTCGATGCTTTCTCGGTCCCCCGACATGCGGCTCATTCTGACGTGTCGGCGAGCTCGGCGCAGAAGGCGGCGATCTCACGTGAGAGCCTGCCGCCCTGCCAGGCCAGCGGTGACTCACCCTCCTTCTCGCCGGTCAGCTGTGCCTTTGGCAAGCGCTCGGCGTAGGCCTCAGCGACGTGGCGCGGGTGCCCCGGGTCGGCCTCGTCATGGCTGGCGACGACAAGCGTTGGTACCTGGAGTGATTCCAGCTCCGCCATCGACTCGAACGGACGCGAGCGCGGCACCTGCCGCAATGCCTCAACCAGCGCCTCGGGGTGTCGGTGTCGCAGGATTCGCTCGCGGGTGAAGCGCAGGACCGAGTCGCGCCAGGCCGGGTCAGTCTCCTGATTGCGGTCGATGTAGTCGACGAAGCCGTCGACCCCACCCTCCTCCAGCGCTGCCGCGAGCCCGTCCCAGTAAGCGAGCGTCGGGGACGAGATCTCACCGGTGTAGGTCGGACCGATAAGGACAAGCCCGGCGAGGCGCTCCACGCGCCGCAGCGCGTAAGCAACAGCCGTGTGGGCACCCATTGAGTGGCCGGCGAGCACGAGCGGCTGCCCCCCGATCGTTGCGGCGATGACGGCTTCGAGGTCGCCGACGAGCTCCGGGTATCCATAACCCTGCCCTGCCGGGGCCGGGTCGGACTCGCCGTGGCCGCGGGCGTCGTAGGTAACGACCCCGTGCCCAGCGCGCTCCAGCGCCCGCGAGCCGTGGACCACGTGGCGCCGGGTTGCCGTGATGCCGTGACAGAGCACGACCGGTGAACCCTCCCCCACGGCCTCGCCGTGAATCGTCGGCTGCTCACCGACGCTGAACAGCCGCGGTTCAGCTGGCATCAAGCCAGGGCTGCGACGGCCTGCTCGAGATCGTCCACCGTCTGGAACTTCGATCCGGTGCGCGAGACGTGCTTGTAGCGAACGATCCCCTCGGGGTCGATCACGAATATCGAGCGCATCACGTAGCGCCCACCGGGTGCCGTCTCCAGCCCAGCCAGCTTGCCCAGTGGCCCAACCCAGCCAGTTACCCCGTAGCTCTTGCTGACTGCGAGGTCCTCATCGGCGAGCAGCGGCACGTTGAGGCTCTTCTCCTGCATCCAGCGCTCGTGCGAATCGACCGACTGCGGCGAGATGCCCAGCACCTCGGCGTCGAGCTGGTCGATGCGGTCGCTGTTGTCGCGGTAGGAGCAGAACTGCACCGTGCAGACCCTGGTTTCGTCACCCGGATAGAAGGCGAGAACGACGTTCTTGCCGCGCAGGTCGGACAGGTTGTAAACCTCGCCGCCAGTGCCTGGCAGTGCGAAATCCGGTGCAACATCGCCAAGATCGACCTTCGCCATGTGACGAGGTTAGTGCAGGCCCGCCAATTCTTCGACGCCGGTTAGCCCTTCTCGATCGAGATCTTTTCGATCAGGACGGTCCGCCTCAGCTTCCTGATTTCGCCGATGACTCCAGTGTTGCGCGAACCCGACAGAGCCGGCGCGCCGAACTCCGAGATGCGCTCGAGCACATCAAGACCTCTCTCGACGGTACCCAGCGGCGGATAGATGCCGCTGAGGTCGATCCAGGGCGCGGCGAGCGCCACGAAGAACTCACTGCCGGCACGACCCGGTGCTTCCCCGTGCGCCATCGCGACGACGCCCCTCCTGTATATGAAAGCGGACGGTATCTCTCCCTTGACGCTATAGCCGGGACCGCGGGCGCCGCCGGGTGGATCGCCGCCGTGGAGGTACGTGCCCTCTGCGGCTTCGTCGAACGCGAGCCCATCGTAGAAGCCCTTTTCAGCGAGGAACGCGAAGGAGTTGGCGGTCGCCAGAAAGCGCTTGGTGTCGAGAGCAATCTCGAAGGTGCCGCAGCTCGTCTTCACCACGGCGGTCAGCGTCTGCCCTCTTTTGACCGTCTGCTTGGGAGCACGGTAGCTAACGGTCCTGGCCCTGGGTGGTTCGACACGCTTGCACCCCGAGGCAGTCGCGGTAGCGGTCGTGCCATCGCCCCCACCACCGCAACCGATGGCACCCACCGCCAGCAGTCCAATCGCAACCAGCCCGCGGACCGAGAGCAAGGTCAACATTCGCTGGCCACATCTATCCCCCATGCGGCCATAGCCTAACGAGTTAATTCTGCCGGCGACGATTAATCTAAACGCCAAGACTAATGACGGACCGTTAAGGCCTAGCCCTCCTCGACCGTGATCCGGTCAATCAGCACCGTTTGTTTCGGTTTTTCTTCCGGGGTGCCGAGCTTGCCGATCTTGTCGACCACATCGAGACCCTCGTCGACCTTGCCCACCAGGGCGTATTCGGGGGGCAGGCCGGCGTCGGGGGCCAGAACGACGTAGAACTGGCTCCCCGAGCGACCGGGCGGCTCCGCCGAGCTCTTCGCCATCGCGACCACGCCTTTGGTGTAGGCGAGGTTGGCGGGCGGTTTCTCGTCGACGCTGTAGCCGGGCCCGCCGGTGCCGTTGCCGAGCGGATCGCCGCCCTGGATGACGAAGCCGGGCGCCACCCGGTGGAAACCGAGCCCGTCGTAGAAGCCTTTTTCGGAGAGGAAGACAAAGGAGTTGACCGTCTTCGGCGCGCGCTTGGAGTCAAGTGCGATCTGGAACGTGCCGCAGCTGGTCTCGACGACCGCGGTTAGCTGGTCGCCCGCAGTGACAGTCTGTTTTGGCGCGCCGTAGCTGACGTTCTTCGGCTTCGGCGCGGCGACCTGCCTGCAGCCGGAGCTGCTCGCCGTCGCCGTCGAGTCGTCATCGCCGCCGCTGCGCGCGATCAAGATCGCAGCCACCACGACAACCGCGATCAAGGCAAAGATGCTGAGCGCGATCAGCTTGGTCCGGTCCTGAGATTCCTCCACGGCCGCGATCCTAGATCATCGACCGGTGCCCTCGCCCTCGCTTACCGCGCTCGCCGCCGCGGTGCTACACGTTCCGGCCAGGCCGGAACGTGTGCTCGAGGTCGAATGCGGCCAGGGCGACGGGGTGTTCTTCCTCGCGCGAGAGTATCCCGCCGCCCGGGTGCGCGGGGTCGACGCCTCCGCCGAGGCAATCGAAGAGGCCGTGGCAAGGATTGGCCTCGACCCCGAGGGCCGCGTCGCCTTCAAGCACGGCGAGACCCGGCGCCTCCCCTACCCCGATGGGTTCTTCGATCTCCTCGCACAAACAGGGGGGCGATTGCATCCCGCCGAGATCGCGCGGGTGTTGCGACCGGATGGGCACCTCGCACTGGTCGGTACCTGGCGTTGGCTCGATTGGCGGCTGAGAAAACACTGCTTCGAGCCTGTTGGGAGTGGCGAGGCTGAGGGCGAAAGGTTCCACGTCGCCCGCCTCCACACCATCGAGCCGACACCCGAATAGGCTGCCGCACGCGATGAGAGTCGAAGGGATGCCGCTGACGCTGCTGGTCAATCCTGCCTCGGCGCATGGGCACACGCTGAAGCTGCTGCCGCAGGTCGAGCAGGCGCTGGATGCCCGCCGCATTTCCTTCCGCGTCGAGCAAACGCGCGGGCTCGACGACGGTGTCGAGCGCGCCATGCAAGCGGTCGAAGCGAACGAGATCCCCGTCGTCATCAGCGGCGACGGACTGATCGGCGCCATCGGCGGCGCCCTGGCCGGCTCGGAGACGCCGCTTGGAATTGTCCCCGGCGGCCGCGGCAACGACCTTGCCCGGGTGCTCGGCATCCCATCCGAGCCGGAGGCTGCGGTCGCGATGCTGGAGGCGGGCCACACTCGCCGCATCGACGTCGGCGAGGTCAACGGCAAGCGCTTCCTCGGCATCGTCAGCGTCGGCTTCGACTCTGAAGCTAACCGGCTCGCCAATGAGACCAGGTGGCTGCGCGGCAACCTCGTCTACGCCTACGCCGGCGTGCGCACCCTGCTCGGCTGGAAGCCGGCCCGCTTTACGGTGCGGGTCGGTGAGGAACGTGAGCGCTTCAGCGGCTACTCCATATCGGTGGCAAACAGCAAGGCTTTCGGCGGCGGCATGTTCATTGCCCCGGATGCCGACCTGGCCGACGGCGAGTTCGACATCGTCGCCGTCGGCGAGGTCGGCAAGCTCCGCTTCCTGGGTAACCTGCCGAAGGTGTTCAAGGGCACCCACGTCGAGGAGGACGAGGTACGGGTTTTCCGCGCCTCGCGCCTCGAACTGAGTGCCAGCCGGCCCTTCCCGGTGTACGCCGATGGCGAGCACCTGACCGATCTGCCCGCCACGCTTCGCTTGCTGCCGCAGGCGCTGAGCGTGATCATCCCGCCCCGGGCCGAGGAGTGAGCCAGAGCCGCCGCGGGGCGCTGTTCGGCGCCAAGCGCCTGCTGGCCCGCGCCGTCGGCAGCGCCAGCCGCGCCAGCGGACGTGGTGGCGGCACCACCTTGCCGGGTCGGTTGCTACTGCGCCTGGAACCTCGTGCGATCACCCGCCTTGGATCAGGGTTAGACCGTGGCGTAACCCTGATCAGCGCCACCAACGGCAAGACGACGACTGCCGGCATGCTGGCGGACCTGCTCGGCGCCGAGGGGCGCGACCCGGTCCATAATCGGGCCGGCTCGAACATGACCTGGGGCATCGCCACGGCCCTACTCGAGCAGCAGGGCCACGAGGGCCTCTTCGAGGTAGATGAGGCCTGGCTGCCGCGCGTGATGGCCGAGCTCGATCCCTCGCTGGTCGTGCTCGGCAACCTCTTCCGCGATCAGCTCGATCGCTACGGCGAGACCGAGGCGCTGGCTAGCGAGTGGGCAAAGGCCGTCGGCGAGCGGGCCGGCAACACGCGCTTCGTGCTCAACGCCGACGACCCGCTGATCGCCGACCTTGGCAGGGACGGTGAGAACCGGCGCCGCGAGGGAATCGTCTACTTCGGAATCGACGACGAGAGCCAGGCACTGCCGGAGCTGCAGCACGCTTTTGACGCAAAGCACTGCCGTCGTTGCGGCCATCCGTACGCGTACGAGCGGGCCTTCGTCGGTCACCTGGGCCACTACAGCTGCCCCAACTGCGGCGCCGGGCGCCCGCAGCCGGACGTGACCGCAACCCGCATCGAGCTGCATGGGATGCGCGGCTCCTCGCTGAAGGTGCGAACGTCGCAGGGCGAGCTGGCAGTCGAGCTGCCCCTACCCGGCCTCTACAACGCCTACAACGCACTGGCCGCGATCGCGGCCGGACAAGAGCTGGGAATCCCGCTGGAGCGGATCGGACCCGCCCTGGCTGAGATGCGCGCTGCCTTCGGCCGCGTCGAGACGATCGAGGTTGGCACCAAGCCTGTTTCCATCCTGCTGATCAAGAATCCAGCGGGGACCAACGAGGTTCTACGCACGCTGAAGCTGGAGGCCGCCGCTCGCCCGCTTGACCTCTGGATAGCGCTCAACGACCGCATCGCCGACGGCCGCGACGTCTCCTGGATCTGGGATGCCGACTTCGAGCTCTTGACGGGAGCCGTGCGCAGGGTCACCTGCGCCGGAACCCGAGCGGTGGAGATGGCGCTGCGGCTCAAGTACGCGGGTTGGCCGCGTGAGTCGATCGTGGTCGAGCCGCAGATCGAGACCGCGCTCGACCACGCGGTGAGCGACGCGCCGGGGCAGCTGTTCGCCCTCCCCACCTACACCTCGCTGCTCGAACTGCACAAGCTCCTCTCCGGACGCGGGCTGACCGAGGATTTCTGGCGATGAGCGACGTCGTTTGGCACGAGGTCGAGTGCGGCGCCTACGACGCGGACCTGCCTCTTTGGGAAGAGCTGGCCGCGCAGGCCGACGGACCAATCCTCGATCTCGGCTGCGGCAGCGGGCGCGTCGCCCTGCATCTGGCTAGGCGCGGCCACCGCGTAACGGGCCTCGACGTTGATGCGGATCTCGTTGCCGCCTTCGCGGAGCGCGCCATTGGGCTTCCGGCAGAAGCCCTCGCCGGCGACGTCCGGGACTTCCAGGTCGGCGGCGAGTTCCCGCTGGTGCTGGCCCCAATGCAGTTGGCCCAGCTGCTTGTGGGCGCCGAGGAGCACCAGCGCTGCCTGACCTGCGTCGCCGCGCACCTCGCGCCGGGCGGCCTTGCCGCCTTTGCCATCGTGGAGGCGATGCCGGAGCCTCTTGACGACGCATCTCCCCTGCCCGACACGCGTGAGGTCGACGGCTGGGTCTACTCCAGCCTGCCGGTGGACACCCAGGTCGGTAGCGATGCAATTCGGGTGCGACGACTACGGCAGACCGTCTCGCCGCAAGGTGAGTTCGGCGAAGAGCTCTACGAGGTCACTCTCAGCACTCTCGACGCGGCGACGCTCGAGCGGGAGGGAGCTGAAGTGGGCCTGGTCCCCGCCGGCCGCCGCGCGATCCCCCCCACCGACGCCCACGTCGGCTCGACCGTCGTCCTTTTCGGACGGGAGGCCTGATGGAGCTCCGAGTCCTCGCCCTCTACCCCGACCAGATGAACATCTACGCCGACCGGGGCAACATCCTCTTCCTGCAGCGGCGCTGTGATTGGCGCGGAATTGATTTCTCTTACACCGCTGCCGGCCCCAGCAAGGGGTTCGATCCCGCTTCGCATGACCTGATCTACCTCGGCGGCGGCCAGGATCGCGACCAACGCGCAGTCGCCGCGGACATGGTTACGACCAAGCGCGAGGCGCTGGCGGCGGCAATCGACGATGGCGCCGTGATGCTCGCCGTCTGCGGCGGCTACCAGCTGCTGGGTCACAGCTACCAGCTCGGTGAGGAGCGCTTGCAAGGGCTGGGTCTTGCCGACCTCGAGACCGTGCGCGAGGAAGGTGAGCGCTTGATCGGCAACGTCGCGATCGAGGCTAACCTCGGCGATGGCCCACGAACGATCGCCGGATTCGAGAACCACGGCGGTCGCACCTATCTAGGCAGTGAGGCCACCCCCCTCGGCAGGGTCCTAGACGGCCATGGCAATAACGGCAAGGATGGCCTCGAGGGGGTCCGTCGCGACAACATGTTCGGCACCTATCTGCACGGGCCCCTGCTGCCCAAGAACGCCTGGCTGGCAGATCATCTAACCGCTCTCGCGCTCGAACGACGCTACGGCAGCGCGCCAGAGCTTGAGCCGCTCGACGACGAGCTGGAGCGGGCGGCAGAGCAGTGCGCCCGGAGGGTCGCCCTGCGCAACTGAGTAAAAACGCTGGGGTTTCGGGTAGGCAGTGACCGTGCAGGCCAAATTCAAGCTGGCCCCCGCGACGGCGGCGCTGTTGCTCGCCGCGGCAGGCGCCCTTGCGGTGCTCGGCGTCTTCGGTGCGGCCGCCGCAAGTGCCGCGCCCAACTGTGGCGAACCGCCGGAAACGGTCGGGAACACCATCCTCGGCACGCCCTGCGACGACACGATCCGAGCTCCGCGCAGTGTCACTACCGTCAATGGCGAAGGGGGCAACGACACCATCTTCGGCGGCCGCGGCAACGACAGGCTCAACGGGGGTGACGGGAGCGACCGGCTCTACGGTGGGATCGGCGATGACCAGCTGCGCGGCGGCGCCGACGACGACCGCCTCTCAGGAGGATTTGGCGCCGACTCGCTACTCGACGGCGAAGCGGGGAACGACTTCGTCCGCGGAGACGCCACGATCGACGACATCCAAAACACCGGTGGCGGAGTCGACACGCTGAGCTACGCGACCGGAGCCACGCCGGGTTTCTTCGATCGACCGGGCGTCTCCGATTACGACGGCTTGCCGGCCGGAAGAGACGGTCGCGGGGCGTACGTGAACATGCAGAGCAGCCTCGCCGACAACGGCCTGGCCCCCGAGGGAGGTGGTGTCGACGAAAACATCGAGGCTGCCGACTTCGATGTCGTGATCGGCACCGCCTTTCCTGACTTTCTCGTCGGCACTGACCAGGACCAAACCTTCTACGGCGGCGGCGGCGCCGACGTAATCCTCGGCGAAGGCGGAAATGACGACGTCTTCGGCGGCGCCGAGGGCGACTACTGCGAAACCGGTGCGGGCACCGTGCTCTCGGAATGCGAGTTCAGCGGCAGCGACCAAGAAGTCGAGCCGCGCAACCCAGGCACCGTTAGCGCCGGCCTGATGGCGCCGCAGGAGAGCAAGCCGGCGCTCTACCTGACCGGCAGCAATGGAAACGACATCGTCACGGCGACCTACGCCAGCTCGACTCACCTGGTCACCTTTACTCGCAATGGCAGCCCAGCCGGCTCCTTCGACCTCAACGAAGCGCCCGATTCAGTCCTGCTCGCCGGCCTGCAGGGCAACGACACGCTCACCGCCTCCGGCTTCCCAGAGACGACCTCGGTCATCCTGCTGGGCGGCGTGGGCGGCGACAACCTCACCGGTGGCGAGACCGAGGACGCCCTGGTCGATGGCCCCGGCGGCGACATCGCCAATGCCGGGGGCGGCGGCGACGCAGTCCCCAATAACGCCGGCGACGACGATCTCAACGCGGGCACCGGAGAGGACCTCTTCGTCTCCAATGCGGTCTGCGACGGTGACTCTCTCGACGGCGGCCCGGACCGCGACAACGCCAACTGGGCGAGCTTCAACCAAGCGATCGCGATCAATATGGGGGCGCAAGCAGCCGGTTTGATCGGTGCGGGGGGACAACCACAGTGTCCCAACCCTTCCCTTCTGACCGGCTTAACCGCAATCGAGGACACCGAGGGAACGAGCCTGGGCGACATCATGATCGGCGACTCCGGCTCCAACCAACTGCTGGGCAGGCCGGGACCGGACTCCTACTTCGCCGCTGCCGGCGACGACACGATCCTCGCCAATTCCGGATTCCCCAATGACGACCCCGATCCGGTGATCGATTGCGGGGATGGCTTCGACACCGCTCAGATCGATTTCCCCGAGAACGGTCCCGACGCCGCACCAGTCACCTGCGAGGACGTCGAGGAACGGGCCCCCAACAGCTTCCGTCCGCCAAGCACGCCACTCGGTCCGACGCCGCCCCAGGCAATCGCGTCGCCGCCGCTGGTCAAACCCCCGCCCAGAGATCGCCGGCCACCGCAAACCCGGCTTCTCCGGCGTCCGGCGAAGGTTCTCTTCGCGACCGGGTTACGCCGTGCGGTCACCTTCGCCTTCGCCGCGAATGAGCCCGGAGCGACTTTTCGCTGCAAGCTCGACCGCAAGCCCTTCAGGCCCTGCCGCTCGCCGCGCGCCTACCGGCTGGTGTCTGGCCGCCACGCCTTCCGCGTCCTCGCAATCGATCGCGCCGGTAACCGCGATCGTACGCCGGCGCTGCTCAGGCTCCGGATCCGCCGCCGCTAGCGGCCGCTAGAGCCAAAGCCGCCGCCGCCGCGCGCCGACTCGCTCAGCGACTCGACCTCGACCGGCCCGGCAAGCGCGATCGGGGAGATCACCAACTGCGCGATCCGCTCACCGGCCTCAAGCCGAAACACCTCCGCCGGATCCGTATTAAGCAGTAGCACCCGCACTTCACCGCGGTAGCCAGCATCGATCAACCCCGGGCTGTTGACCACCGAAATCCCATGGTCGCGCGCCAATCCGGAGCGAGGCAGCACCAAACCGGCATGCCCCTCGGGAACTTCGACCGCGACCCCAGTCCCCACACTCCACCGCTCCCCGGGCCCAAGATGCGCCGCCTCACAGGCATACAGATCCAGCCCAGCATCTCCCTCGTGCGCCCGCGTAGGCACCTTGGCCTCGTCCTTCAGCTTTGCGATCCGCAGCTCCACCGCGAGCACCCTACAGCGGAGCTAAGCCGCGTCGACGGTCCGCAGATCGTCGAACCGATGCAGCTCGGCTATCGGAATCCTCGCGTGAACAAGCACGCCATCCTCACGATCAGTGCGATCTAACTCGCCAGCAAGCTCGTGCAGCTCGTGCAGCCGCGCGCCCTCGCGATAAGGAACCAACAGCTCGATCTCGGCCAGAGTGTCGAGGAAGGCGCGCTCAACCTGCGCATGCAGCTCCTCGATCCCCTCACCGGTGAGCGCGGAGACCAGGACCGCATCGGGATGGCTGAGCAGCGCTTCGGCGCGCTCATCGTCGTTCAGCAGGTCCGCCTTGTTGAGTACGAGCAAGCGTGGTCCCTCGCCGGCACCGATCTCCTCCAGCACCGCATCGACGGCCGCCAGGTCGGCCAGGCGGCGCTCCTCAGACGCCGCCGTATCGACCACCTGCAGAATCAGATCCGCGAGGACGGTCTCCTCGAGGGTCGCTTTGAACGCCTCGACCAGCTGGTGTGGAAGCTTCTCGATGAAGCCGACCGTGTCGGTGAAGAGAAAGTCGCGACCGGAGAGGGCGACGCTGCGCGTGGTCGGGTCGAGGGTGTGGAAGAGCCTGTCCCCCACGCCGACCTCTTCGCTGCCAGTCAGGGCGTTGAGCAGAGTCGACTTGCCTGCGTTGGTATAGCCGGCGAGAGCGACCCGCGGCAGTGAGGAACGTTCCCGCTCCGCCCGCATCACGCCGCGATTGCCCTCCAACCGCCCGAGCCGCCGGCGCAGCGCGGCGATCCGGTTGCGGGCCAGCCGGCGGTCGGTCTCGATCTGGCTCTCGCCCGGGCCCCTGGTGCCGATTCCACCGTCCATACGGCCGGCACCGAGACGCTCGAGGTGCGTCCACAGCCCCCGCATGCGGGCCATGTTGTATTCGAGCTGGGCGAGCTCCACCTGCAGCTTGCCCTCCGCCGAGTGGGCATGGTCGGCAAAGATGTCGAGAATCACCGCGGTGCGGTCGATCACCGGCACCCCCAGGGCCGCCTCGAGGTTGCGCTCCTGGCGGGGCGCCAGCTCGTCATCGCAGGCCACGAGGTTGGCGTCGCAGGCAGCGATTTGCGCCTTGACCTCCTCCAGCTTGCCGCGGCCCAGATAGCGGTCGGGATCGGGCTTGCTGCGCTGCTGCACGGCCTCACCGGCGGTTGCCACACCGGCGGTGCGCAGCAGCTCCTTCAGCTCGGCGAGCGGCTCTCCATCCGTATCGCCTTCGACGACGCCGATGGCCAGGGCTCGCTGACGGGCACGCCGATTCGATACGCCGGCACCGGTCGCGGCGTATCGGGTTTGCTGATTTCGGCCGTTCCTCGATCTATCCACTCAGGCCGATTGTAGGCGTCGACCCAGTCCGGATAGGCTTAGCGGCAGATGAAGGTCTTCGTCACGGGAGGAACTGGGTTCATCGGCGGCGAGGTCGTCCGCCAGCTGCACGAGCGCGGCGACGACGTCGTCTGCCTGGCGCGCAATCCTGAGAAGGCGACCAAGGTGTCCGCCCTGGGCTGCGAGATCGTCAGCGGCGACCTTGGCGACGTCGAGGCAATCCGCAACGGCATGGATGGGTGCGATGTCGTCGTCCATGCGGCCGCGATGTACGAGGTCGGGATACCAGCCAAGCAGCGGCCGGCGATGTGGGAGGCAAACGTCGCCGGGACCGAGCACGTGATGAAAGCAGCGCTGGGCGCCAAGGTCCCGAAGATCGTCTACGTCTCGACCTGCGGGATCTTCGGCAACACCCACGGCAAAGTCGTCGATGAGACCTACGAGCATCCGGGCAAGAAATTCACCTCCTACTACGAGGAGACGAAGTTGGAGGCGCACCGGATCGTCAAGCGGATGGTTGCTGGTCAAGACCTTCCCGCGATCATCGTCCAGCCCGGAGGCGTCTACGGCCCCAACGACACCTCCCAAGTTGCCGACCTACTGCAGGAATTCTTCGCCGGAAAACTGATACTGATGCCGTTCCCCGAGTTCGGCATCTGCCTAGCCCACGTCGAAGACATCGCCGGCGGCATCCTCCTTGCCATCGACAAGGGCACGGTTGGCGAGACCTACGTGCTCAGCGGGCCGGCGACGACGATGCGAGAGGCGATCGAGACCGTTGCCGCCGCGACCGGTCGCAAGGCCCCCAAACGGGCGATGCCGGTGGCTTTGATGAAGGCAATGACGCCGATCGGGCCGCTGGTCGGCAAGATGCTCGGCCAGCCGCCCAACCTGCGCGAGCTGATCAGCTCCGCCGACGGGGTCACCTTCTGGGCCAGCTACGAGAAGGCAAGCCGTGAGTTCGGCTATGCCCCGCGCGGCATGGCTGAGGGGCTGCGGCAGACGCTCGAAGCGGACGATCGCTTCCCCGCTCCGGTCTCCTGAGGGAGTCGGGGGAGGGCTCGACGGAGCAACAGCGGGGAGGCTCCGCCGAGCCCTCCCCCGACTCCCATAGGCTGCTGGTCACTGTCAATGTCGGCGAGAAGGTCGACGGCAGTGTCCGACCGAGGCGGTTGGTTCTCGGACGACGACGAGCTGACTCTTAGGCTGCGTGTCGACCGTGAGGCCTGACCTGCATCGCGTTGTGTCGCTCGCCGTCGCCCGAGGATCGCCGCCGTGACTTGATAGGAGCGTGGCTTCGCCCCAAGTGAGGTCTGTCCGCCGGCGGTCCGCCCGACAGGCGACAACCAATCGAAGGGACGCAGCGAATGATCGTGATCGGAACGGACACACACAAGGCCACCCACACTTGCGGCGCGGTATTTGCGGCAACCGGCCAACTTGCCGGAGAGCTCACAGCTGCAGCGAGAGAGCCGGGCTTCCGCGAGCTGCTCGGCTGGGGGCGAGGTCTCGACGAGGAGCGAATCTGGGCGATCGAGGACTGCCGCCACGTCTCGGGCTCCTTGGAGCGCTTCTTGGTCGCCTCGGGCGAGCAGGTGGTTCGTGTCCCCCCGAAGCTGATGGGCCAAGGTCGCCGCGGCGAGCGCACCCGCGGCAAGTCAGACCCAATCGATGCCTTGGCGGTCGCTCGCGCGGCGCTCAAGGAGGGACCCGAGACCCTGCCCGCTGCCCATCTCGACGAAGAGGCCCTGGAGCTAAAGCTCCTGCTCGACCATCGCGAGGACCTGATCAGGGCCCGCTCAGAGGACCAACAGCGGCTGCGCTGGCACCTGCACGACCTCTGGCCCGATTTCGAACTGCCGGCAGGCTGCCTGGACCGTGCCGTCTGGCTGGACCGGGTCGCCCGCAAGCTCGCCCGCGCCGAGCAGAGCGCTCGCGTCCGCGTCTCGCGTGAGCTGGTTCGGGCGATCCGCGATCGCACCCGGCGCGCCTCAGAGCTCGAGCGGGAGATCGGCGCCCTGGTGCGGGCCCGGGCGCCGCAGCTGCTCGACCTTCCGGGGTGCGGCACGCTCAGCGCTGCCAAGCTCATCGCCGAGACCGCCGGGGCGGCGCGCTTTGCTTCCGATGCCAAGCTGGCTCGGCTGGCCGGGGTCGCCCCGGTTCCCGCCTCCTCGGGCGCCCGCATTCGCCACCGGCTCGATCGCGGCGGCAACCGCCAGCTCAACTGCGCGCTTCACCGCATCGCGGTGACCCAGGGCCGGGTTCACCCGCCGGCCCGCGACTACCTCGCCCGAAAGCAAGCCGAGGGCAAGTCGAGAATCGAAGCCATACGCTGCCTCAAGCGCCACCTGGCCCGCCGGGTCTGGAGGCTTTTGATCAATTCTGAAATTGATAGATCCGGGACCACCGTTGACACTCAGAGAGGCTCGCTGTCGCCGCATTTTGCGGTAGCGGCTTGACATAGGAGCAACGGGTGCGCGTGATCGATGTCATGCACCTGGGGCGGCCGCATGTGATCGGCTGCTGGGAGGTCGATGGGGCGCTGGTTGACCCCGGACCGGAGTCCTCGGTCTCGACGTTGCTCGAGGCGCTGGGCGACGAGCGTCCGCGGGCGGTGCTGCTGACGCATATCCATCTCGACCACGCGGCCGCGACCGGTGCACTGGTGCGCCGCTGGCCCGACCTCGAGGTCTACGTGCACGAGCGTGGCGCGCCGCACTTGATCGACCCAGGAAAGCTGCTCGCCAGCGCCGGGCGCCTCTACGGCGATCAGATGGATCGTCTCTGGGGCGAGATCGTCCCGGTGCCCGAGGCAAACGTGAAACCCCTCGCGGGTGGTGAGCAGGTACTCGGCATGCGCGTCGCCTACACCCCCGGCCACGCCTCACATCACGTCTGTTACCTGCATGAAGAGAGTGGCACCGCTTTCGTCGGCGATGTTGCCGCTGTGTCGATTCCCGGTGCGAACCTGATCGTTCCACCGACGCCGCCACCCGACATCGATATCGAGACCTGGGAAGACTCGATCGGGATCGTCGAAGGCTGGGCACCCGAGCGCCTCGCCCTCACCCACTTCGGCGACATTGACGATCCCGCGCCGCACCTCGCCAGGGTCCGCGAGCGCCTGCGCGAGGAGGCCCAGCTCGCCCGCGAGCTCTCCGCAGAGGAATATGAGCAGCGGCACAGGGAGCGGGTTGCCGAGCAGGCAGAGAGCCCCGAGGTGGCCGCCGAGCTGATCCAGTGCGTGCCCCCGGAGTACCAGTGGCGCGGTCTCGACCGCTACTGGAGCAAGCGTTAGGTTCTACCCGCCCATGGGTGGGGCAGCAAGCCACCGCTGCAAAGAAGGCCAGGCCAAATCTGGCGGCCTACGCCAGATGCTCGCGCATCCGCTCTACTGCCTCGGTGATCTGCTCATCCGGGGTGGTCAGCGCGATGCGGAAGAAGCCCTCGCCGCTTGGCCCGTACATCGAGCCGGGTGAGACGACAACAGCGGCCTCTTCGAGCACCAGCTCAGCGAAGGAGGTCGAGGTGTGGCCCTCTGGAACCGGGGCCCAGACGTAGATCGTGCCCTTCGGCGCGGTGACGTCGACGCCGATCTCACCCAGCGCCGAAACAACCAGGTCGCGACGACGGGTGTAGGTCTCGTTCATCCGGTCCAGCGGGCCTGCCGGACCCTCCAGAGCAGCGACTCCTGCCAGCTGTACTGCCTCGAAGAGACCCGAGTCGATATTGGTCTTCAGCCGCCAGTAGGTCTGCACGGCCTCAGCGTTGCCAAGGATCGCGGCACAGCGCCAGCCGGTCATGTTGAAGCCCTTGGAGAGCGAGAAGACCTCGACGCCTACCTCCTTGGCCCCGGGGGTGGCGAGGAAGCTCGGGGCTACGTAGCCGTCATAGGTCGTCTCCGAGTAGGCGTTGTCGTGGACGACAAGGATTTCGTGCTCGCGGGCAAAGGAGACGACGAGCTCAAAGAAGCCCTCGGGCACGACGGCACCGGTCGGGTTGTTCGGGTAGTTGATGAACATCAGCCTCGCCTTGGCCGCGACATCGGCGGGAACAGCTCCCAAGTCCGGTGCAAAGCCCAACTCAGGGACCAGAGGCAGCAGCTCGGGCGTTGCACCGGCGAGGATCGGCCCACCGGTGTAGACGGGGTAGCCCGGATCGGACGCGAGGGCGACGCCGCGCGGATCGAGGAAGGCAAAGCAGAGGTTGTAGATGCACTCCTTGGCGCCGATCGCGGGGATGACCTCGCTGGCGGGGTCGATCTCGACCCCGAAGCGCTGGTCGTAGAAGCGGGCGAAAGCCTCGCGGAACTCGTCGCGGCCGCGGTTGCTCGGGTACTGATGCGTGTTGGGGTCGGCGACAGCCTCCTGCATCGCCTTGACGATGTGCGGGTAGGTCGGCTCGTCGGGGTCGCCGATCCCAAGGCTGATCACGTCGATGCCGGCGGCGCGCTTCTCGGCGATCCGCCGCTCCAGTTCCTGGAACATGTACGGAGGCATCGCCTCCAGGCGCTTGGACGGGTCTGCGATTCCCACGGGCGCGGAAATCTATTGGTCCAGCTCGGACAGCGCCCGCAACAACTCCGGCGAGAGCTCACCGGAGCAGATCGGCTCGGCCCAGCCGCTGAGGCGCACGTCGAGGTCCTTGGAGATCTCGACCTCGAGCTCACCACCGTCAAGCTCGACGACGATCGGGCTAGGGGCGCCGCGCAGGAATACGGTCACGGCCGCGCCACTGGCGCCCGTGCCAGAGGAGAGCGTCTCCCCCACGCCACGCTCGAAGATCCGCGCCCGCACGTGGCTGCCATCGACCTTGAAGAAGGAGACGTTGGTGCGGTTGGGAAACAGCGCGTGGCCTTCGATCTCCGAGCCGATCATGGCCAGATCGAGCTCCTCGAGCTCGTCGCCCACCTCGATCGCGCACTGCGGGTTGCCGATCGAGATGTACTGGAAGTCCCATTTGCGGCCACCGACACTCAGCGAGCCCCGGCCATCGGCGGCACCCGTTGGGAAGTCCTTCGAGCCGGTGGCGGCCTTGCCCATGTCCACCGAACAGGTCAACTCCGAGGTGATCGTGGGCGTGATCGGCCCCGCAACCGTGCGAATCGTGAACGTGTCCGCATCGGTCCAGCCGTGCCGCCGCAGGTAAAGGATCGCCTCACGCGCCCCGTTCCCGGACAGCTCTGCCTCAGAGCCATCGGGGTTGAAGATGCGCAACTCGGCGACGAACTCAGGGTCATCGCTGTGCGCAAGCAGCAGCACGCCGTCGGAGCCCACCCCGAAATGCGGGTCGCAGATCCACTCCACCCGGGCACCGGTCAGCTCCCAGGGCAGCGCCTCCGCCTCCACGATCACATAATCGTTGCCCAGCGCTTGCCACTTCTCGAATCGCATCGCCGGAGCCTATTGAAGGGTCGCGGCCTCCGATATCGGACAGTTGTGGCCCCCATTGGGGGTACAACTGTTCAATCGTCGAGATGGGCAGCGATGTCTACCGCGATCGCGGCATCGTCGAGGCAGGTGCGGTCGATCGTGTGCAGGTTCGGCACTTTGCGCATCCAGGTCAGCTGGCGGCGGGCATAGTTGCGCGAGCGCTTCTTCATTTGCTCGATGTCGCCGGCGAGCAGCTCGTCGAAGCCGAGCGCCTTGCGCGCCGTGCGTGAGGGTCCCAGAGCGTCGGCCCGCCGCACCTCCTCCTCCGCCCCACCAGCCACGATCGTCTCGGTCCGCACATCGATCCGCTCGTAGAGCTGCGCACGGTCCATATCGAGCCCAAGGATCGTCGTCGGCCATCGCGTCTCGGGCGACCACAGCTCGGAATCCTCGGAGCCAGAGGGCACCTTTTCGAGCGACAGCTCGGCGACCGCCGCCCGCAAATAAAGCCCCGTCCCCCCCACGATGATCGGCTGCCGCCCCGCCTTCAGCGCCCCATCGATCTCCGAGTGAGCCAAACGCATGTAGTCGCCCACTGAAAACGGCTGGGTAACGGGAACAAATCCAACCAGCCGATGCTCCAGTAGCTTCTGCTCTTCGGCCGTCGCGACGCCCGTGAGAGCCCCCAGCCCTTCGTACACCTGCAGCGCATCGCAAGAGATCGCAACCGGATCCTCGCCCCGCTCCCGCAGCAGCTCAGCAAGCGCGATCGCGACCCCGGTCTTCCCCACGCCGGTAGGGCCGAAGATCCCGATCACGTTCACTGAGGCGATCCGATCAGGCGGGGTCGTCACCGAAAAAGTTGAGTGAGGGGTTTCACCGAGACCCCGCTCAAGGTGGTCGAAGTCGCACTGTCTATCTCAACCTCGACGAGTTGGCCAGGTTCCGCGGAGCCGTCGAAGTTGACCGTCTTGTTGTGCCGAGTCCGCCCCCGCAGCCGCGTCGGATCGGTCCGGCTGGGGCCCTCAACCAGCACCTCCACGTCGCGCCCGACGAACCGCTGTGCCCGCTCGGTCGCCCGCCGCTGCACCAGCTCGACCAGCCGCCCCATCCGCTCGGTCTTGACCGGATGCGGCACCTGCTCAGCCATCGTCGCCGCCTCGGTTTCCCGCCGCGGCGAGAAGACGAAGGTGAAGGCGCTGTCGTAGGCGACTTCGTTGACCACCTCGAGCGTCTGCTCGAAATCGGCCTCGGTCTCGCCGGGAAAGCCGACGATGATGTCGGTGGTGATCGAGCAATCGGGCACGTGCTCTCGAATCAGCGAAACGCGATCCATGTAGCGCTGACGGTCGTAGGTACGACGCATTTGCTTGAGGATCTGGCTCGAGCCCGACTGCAGCGGCAGATGGATGTGCTCGCAGAGACTCGCCAGCTCCGCGTGGGCGCGGATCACGTCCTCCTTCATATCCTTTGGATGGGGGCTGGTATACCGGACTCGCTCGATCCCCTCGACCGCGTCGATCCGCTCCAACAATTCGGCAAAGCTCGTTCGCGACTCCCGCGGTAAGTCACGTCCGTAGCTGTTGACGTTCTGCCCCAGCAGGGTCAACTCGAGCACACCATCAGCGGCCAGAGCCTCAACCTCAACCACCAGCTCGGCGGGATCGCGGCTCTCCTCACGCCCCCTGGTCGAGGGGACGATGCAGTAGGCGCACCTGCAATTGCACCCTTGGGAGATCTGTAGCCAGCCCTGGAACTCTCGCTCGCGGCGCGCTGGCAGATGCCCGGAGAAGTCCTCGAACTCGAAGTAGCCCTGAGCGGTCAGCGAATCGGAGTTGAGGAACTCTGCGAGCCGGTGGATCTGTCCCGGCCCAAAGGCGACGTCGACGAATGGGAAGCGCTCGAAGACCTCCTCCTTGACTGATTGGGCCCAGCAACCGCCGACGCCAACCACGCGCTCGGGATCTTCCGACTTGAGCCGCTTCGCCTCGCCCAAGTGGGCGACGAAGCGGTTGTCCGCCGACTCGCGGATCGAACAGGTGTTGAAGAGGATCAGGTCGGCATCGGCACGACTCGCTGCCTGCTCGTAGCCAAGTGACTCGAGCATCCCCTGCATCCGCTCGGAGTCGTGCACGTTCATCTGGCAGCCGAACGTGGTGACGTGATAGCTGGGCATCGCCCAAGACTAGGCGAGAACGCAGTAAAACCGAACCACAGGGAGGCCTACTGGTTCTCCTCTTGTTCGGCCTCTTCGGTGGCGTGCGGTAGACCGACCTCCTCCTCGTGGTGCTCTTCCTCGTGCTGGGAATGGAGCACGGCGAAGGTGGTCGTCACCCCAATCAGAGCAACGAACCAAACGGCGACGAGCGGGCCGAGCCGCCCTGGGAAATTCTTCAGCCGCAGGCCGAGGAGGCTGACGATCACGGCGGAGGCGGTGAGCACCCCGCCGGAGAGGTAGAAGATCAGTTCGTAGTCCATGCCGGCGGCATCCTATCCATTGCCAAAAGGCGACCCCAGAACCCGTGCCTAGCGGGCGTAGTTCGTCATGCGGCTTTCACGAATCACGGTGATCTTGATCCTGCCCGGATAGGAGACCTCCCGCTCGATTGCGCTGGCGATCTCATGGGAGATTAGGGCCGCCCCATCGTCATCGACCTCGCCAGGATCGACCATCACCCGCATCTCGCGGCCAGCCTGCATCGCGTAGACCTTCTCAACCCCAGGATGGCGCGAGGCAAGCGCCTCCAGATCGTGCAGGCGCGCCACGTACGCCTCCGCGGTGCTGCCTCGCGCGCCTGGCCGGGCACCCGAAAGGGCGTCGGCAGCCTGAACCACGACCGCCTCGACAGTGCTGGGCTCAACCTCGTCGTGATGTGCCTCGATCGCGTGCGCGACCGCCTCGCTCTCGCCGTAGCGGCGAGCGAGGGCGGCACCGACCTGGGCATGTGTTCCCTCGACCTCTTGGTCGGCGGCCTTGCCGATGTCGTGCAGCAGAGCTGCTCGCCGAGCGATGTCAGCGGCTGCGCCGAGCTCGAGCGCGATCAGCGCCGCCAGGTAGGAGCATTCGAGCAGGTGGGCGAGCACATTCTGGCCATAGCTGGTGCGGAACTGCAGCCGGCCGAGCATCTCGATCAGCTCTGGGTGAAGCCCGTTCACGTTGGCGTCAAGCGCCGCCCTCTCCCCCTCTTCGACGATTCGATCCTCGATTTCCCGCATCGCCTGCTCGAAGGCCTCCTCGCAGCGGGCTGGGTGGATGCGGCCGTCAGCGATCAGGCGTTCGAGCGTACGTCGGGCTACCTCGCGACGCATGCCGTCGAAGCTGGATAGGCGCACGGCCGAAGGCGTGTCGTCGACGATGATGTCGACGCCCGTCAGCTGCTCCAAAGCATGGATGTTGCGCCCGTCGCGACCGATGATTCTGCCCTTCATCTCATCGTTTGGCAGCTGCACGAGCTGCGTTGTCGCGTCCACCGCATAAGGGCCGGCCAGGCGCTGAGTCGCCGTGGCCAGGATTCCCCGCGCTCGACGCTCTGCCTCGTGCTGGGTCTCTTCGTCAATGCGACGCAGAGCGAGCCCAGCCTGCCGCCGGGCGTCCTCTTCCACTTCCCTCAGGAGTGCCTGCTGGGCCTCAGCCGCACTCAGCCCCGCCAGTCGCTCCAACTCGACCCGCTGGCGAGACTCCCCCTCCTCCATGACAGTCGCGCGCCGATCGAGGTCGTGCTCGCGAGCATCGAGCGAGTCGCGACGGTGCTCCAGCTCATTGAGCTGTGCATCCAGCGCCTCCAGCCGGCTCATCACCAGATCTGGCGGCGAACCGTTGCCGCGTGACCAATTCCACGGCGGCAAGCTGAGTTTCATCTACACCACAGAGTACTCCTGTAGACGCGTTTGCCTAATCGCTTTAGGCCGCTTGAGCCTCAGCTACCGCGGGTGGCGTCCCCTCGGTCTCTGCTGGGGACTCAGCCGCGGGTACGACGTTCTCGGTGCCGATGCCAAGCGCGGTGCGGATCTTGGCCTCGAGCTCACTCGCGATCTCGGGGTTCTCAGCGAGGAACTGTTTGGCGTTGTTGCGCCCCTGGCCCAAGCGGGTTTTGCCGTAGGAGAAGAACGAGCCGGATTTCTGCACCAGGTCGTGCTCGATGCCGAAGTCGAGCAAGCCGCCCTCGCGCGAGATGCCAACGCCGTACTCGATGTCGAATTCGGCCTGTCGGAAGGGCGAGGCGACCTTGTTCTTGACGACTTTGACCCGCACCCGGTTGCCGACCGCCTCGGTCCCTTCCTTGAGGGTCTCGATACGGCGGATGTCGAGGCGCTGTGAGGAGTAGAACTTGAGGGCCCGACCGCCTGGCTGGGTCTCCGGTGAGCCGAACTGGACGCCGACCTTTTCGCGAATCTGGTTGGTGAAGAGGCAGACGGTGTTGGTCCGGTTGAGGTTGCCGGCCAGTTTCCGCATTGCCTGCGACATCAGGCGTGCCTGCAGGCCGACGGTGGTGTCGCCGATCTGCCCGTCGAGCTCCGCTTTCGGCGTCAGCGCCGCGACCGAGTCGATCGCGACCACGTCGATTGCGGCGGAGGCGATCAAACGGTCGGCGATCTGCAGCGCTTGCTCGCCGTAGTCGGGCTGAGAGACCAGCAGCTCGTCGGTGTCGACGCCGATCTTGCGCGCATAAGACGGGTCGATTGCGTGCTCGGTGTCGATGAAGGCGCAGATGCCACCGCGGCTCTGAGCTTCGGCGATGATGTGGTAGATCAGCGTCGTCTTGCCCGAGGACTCGGGGCCGAAGATCTCGACGATGCGTCCGCGCGGCACCCCACCGATGCCCAATGCCAGGTCGAGCGCGAGCGCCCCGGTCGGAATCGCCGGGATCTTGATCGTCGCGTCGGCGCCGAGGCGCATCAGCGCGCCCTGACCGAAGTCGCGCTCGATCTGGGTCACAGCCGCTTCCAGCGCCGCGTCCTTAGCTTTGGCCTCCTTGGCCGATGCGTCCTTCAAAGCCGCTTTCTTGTCTGCCATCTAATCCACCTCACTGCCGCCCGTCTGCGGGCAGCTCGACTTGCGCCAGCGGGGTGTACTGCGCACCCTGCGGCTGGAGTTCAGAACGGTAGAGAGTCATCCGGCGGCAAACCGTGGGTTGCAGCAACCCTTGCGGTAGCGCTTCAGGAAGCTTCGAAACTAGTGCCGGGCGCTTCGAACCACGTTCCTCGCGCCGCACCCTGGCGACCGTGACATGAGGCCAGAATGGGCGCTTCTCAGGCTCGTAAAGCCGTGCTGCGCCCAGATCCTCCGCCAGCCTCGCCTGCAGGGCGATCGTGCCGGGCGACTCCGCCGGAAGGGCAAAGAGCCGGGCCCTGCCCCGCTCGGGACGCTGCACCGGGCCGCTCAGTTCGATCGAGGGCGCCTCTACCGAGCTCGCTTCGACGATCTGGCCCAAGCGGGGGATCTCCCTCTCCGGCAGCCAGCCAAGGAAGGCGAGGGTGACGTGCAGCGACTCTGCCCGGACCGGGCGCAACGCCGGGTCAGCGAACTCCCGCCGCCCCCAGGCGGCGATCCCCGTTCGTACCTTCGCGGCAGATCGAGGGCAATGAACAACCGCGCCCGCGGACTCTTCAATCTCTCCTTCGCCACGACGCCGACCCTAGGAGGCCGAGGCGCGCGGAACAAGACCCAAATGTCAGGGAAGTGTCAATTCGCCAGCCCGCGCTTACTACGGCGGTCCCGCTTGCAGCGCTTCTCTCGCTTGCGCTGGACGTGTCCGACTGTTGCTCCCCGCTTCAATCGAAGACCCTGCCCACGTTTGACCCCGCGGCATCCTGTCTTCCGGCGCTTGTACGCACCCGGTTCCCCTACCGATGCGGATGGCCCGGTGAAAGATTGTTGCAGTGGCGGCCCAATGACCGGCGGAGGGGCGTCGCGTGGAGGGTCATCGACCGGCAGGGCGGGTACGAGCACCGCCGACTCGAACTGATGCACGCGGTAGCTCATCTCGCCATGGCAGTCCCACCCCCCGATCCAACCGCAGCGGTACTCGGTCAAGGTCTCCGTCGCCGACAGGCAGAGCAGCAGGGGCCCGGCTCCGCTCTGCAGCGGCACTTCCGGTAGGTCGAAGCCGGCGGAGCCGACTCCGCTGCCTTCGTCCCCCGTCCAGACGATCTGGATCCGATCCCCAATTCCGGGCAAGTTTCGATCTGGCGACGAGCAGTCCGCTTCCAGCGATTCGGGGGCAAGCGTCGCATAGGGAATCCATTCACTGCACGTCCATTCGGGCGTTGCCGTCGGTTCCGATGGCAAATCTGGCCACGGCTCACAGGCCTCCGTCCACACGACCCTGCCGGCGATCCTGGCCTGAGTCCAATCGCCGCTCGCCTGCACCGCGGTGATTTCCCCGCTCGAGGCAAAAGTGCTGTCCACCGACAGCGTTGCGAAAACAAGCATCGCAACTACGACCAAACGCCTGCTTGCACGTCCTCCCGCTCGCCTCATGCCGCTCCACACCCCCACTCACCCATAGGTACCTGAAAAAGACTATAGGTGTACCTATGCCACCTGTCTACAACGGCGGTTCGTGCTCGCCGAGCAGCGTTCGCAGTAGATGCATCGCGACAAGGGCGGAGCGTTCGCGGATGTCCTCGCGGCCACCGGGAATGACGGGGTCGCGGGCGATGCTCGTGCCATCGGCGAGGCGGGCGTCGAAGCAGACGTAGCCGACGGGCTTCTCCTCGCTGCCCCCGTCGGGGCCGGCGATGCCGGTGATCGAGACGGCAACGTCAGCACCGAAACGCTCCAACGCCCCGCGCGACATCGCCTCCGCCACCTCGAGCGAGACCGCGCCATGAGCGTCTATCAGCGCCGGGTCGACGCCAAGCAGCTCGGCCTTTGCCTCGTTCGAGTAGGCCACGACCCCACCCGCGAAGTAGGCGGATGCGCCCGGCAGATCGGTGATCCTGGCGGCCAGGAGGCCACCCGAGCAGGACTCGGCAAGGGCCAGGTGGCGTCCCTGCAGGAGGCGGGCCAGCTGCGAATCGACGGTCTCGCCATCGAGGCTGAAGAGGTGCCGCGTATGGCGGTCGACGAGCCCGGCGCGCACCGCCTCAGCCACCGGCGCTGCCGCCGCCCGGTAGCGGACGTCGATCTCGATCTCGCCGCGACGCAGACAGGTGGTGATCTCGACCGCGTCCAGCTCGACGCCGCCCTCCTCGATCTCGCGCAGACTCTTGGCGATCTCCGACTCGGGGATGCCGAACATGCGCACGGTGTAGGCGAGTAAAGGGGTGGCCCGCGCCAGGATCGCCTGCACGGGCCGCGTCTCGATCGCCCGCGGCCACATCGGCTGCAGCTCCCGCGGCGGCCCGGGCAGCACGATCACCACGCGCCCATCCGCTGGAACGACCAGGCCGGGTGCGGTGCCAACCGGGTCGAGAGGCAGCGCGCCCTCGGGAATCATCGCCTGCTTGCGATTCGCCTCTCGCACGGCCTCCTCGTCGAAGTGGAAGCGGCGAGCGAAATTGCGCAGGATCGCCGCGATCTTCTCCTCCATTTCCTCGTCGAGCACCATCTTGCGCTCGGCAAAGCGGGCGACGATCTCGGCGGTCAGGTCATCGGCGGTGGGGCCGAGCCCACCGGAGGTGACGATCAGGTCCATCCCCTCGGCGGCCATGAAGCGCAGAGCGGACTCGAGGTCCTGGGGACGGTCCGCCACCACCATGATGTGGGCGACCTCTACCCCGAGGTCCGCTAGCTGCTCGGAGACCCAGGGCCCGTTGCGGTCGGCGATGCGCCCGGTCAGAACCTCGGTGCCGGTGACGACGATCCCGGCGCGAACCACCCCAGCCGCCCCCGGACGCGGGAGCGAATCCCTGTCCACATCTGATTCTTCAGGCATTCGCGGGAGCAGAGGAAGCGGCGTTATATGTCATTCGCAGTCGGGCCTTTCGCCTTCTTCGAGCGCGATCAGCTTGTCGCTCGCTTTGACCCTGTAGCCCACCGGGCTGGAGCTTTCCGCGACCTCTGCCTGCTCGCCGTCGACCGTCATCTCCACCGAGCCGTTGCCGAGGGCAATTTCGAAATCCCTGGAACGAAATGGGCCGGCTTCAGCGCCTTCTTGGAGGATCTGCCCGTCGACCAGCGGCGCCCCGTCGGCGCCCAGCAGGCAGACCCACACTTCAGCCGTCGCCTCCAACCGCATCGCGACTCCGGGCTTGGCCGCAGTGATGTCCCGCTTTGCTTTCGTCGACTGAGCCTGGCCGCTCTTTGCCGCCGAGGGCTCGCTGGGGGAGTCACCGTCGCCGCCGACGAGCGCGATGCCGACAACGATCGCGATGAGCACGAGGCAGACGGCAGCGCCAAGCAGCCGGCCCGGGAGCGGCGACCCGCCCCTGCGCATGGCCGTCGGTACCGGCTCGACCCGCTTCGGCACGCGCTCGGCTCCAGATGGCGCTGCAGTCCGCCGGTAGTCGTCGGCAAGGCGGTCTCCGTCGAGGCCCAGGTGAGAGGCATAGGTGCGGATGAAACCACGCGTGTAGGCGCCACCTGGCAGCGCGTCCCACTCCTCGTTCTCCATCGCCTGCAGATAGCGAACGCGGATCTTGATCGCGGCTTCGACCTCGGCAAGATCGAGTTTGCGGCGATTTCTTGCCTCGCGCAGCGTGGGTCCGATACCGGTGTCCACGCTTACATTGTGTCCGTTGCGCCGCTGCGGCGCGAAAGATGGGTGTTAGACCGCGTCGTCGGACTCGACCGCGACGGGCTGTAGGTTCTGCCCGCCACCGAGCACACGGGGGAGATCGGCCTCGGTGATCAACACCTGCCGGGGCTTCGACCCCTCGTAGCCGGAGATCACGCCACGCCGCTCGAGCATGTCGATCAGGCGACCCGCTCGCGTGTAGCCGACGCGCAGGCGGCGCTGGATCATCGAGACAGAAGCGGTTTCGGTCTGGACCACGGTGCGGATTGCCTCGTCGAGCAGGTCGTCGGCGTCGGGATCGAAGTCGCCGTCCCCTCCGTCGGCCGCTGGATCCTCGCGCACCTCGAGCAGCTCGGCCTCGAATTCGGGTTCGCCCTGCTTGGCCCAGTGCTTGGTGATGCGGGCGATCTCCTCCTCGGTGACGAAGGCGCCCTGCACACGGGCCATCTTCGAGGTGCCGGCGCCGCGGAAGAGCATGTCGCCCTGACCCAGCAGCGCCTCCGCCCCGCCCTGGTCGAGGATCACGCGGGAGTCGGTCTGCGAGGAGACGGCAAAGGCGATCCGGGCCGGGATGTTGACCTTGATCGTGCCGGTGATGATGTCGGTCGAGGGGCGCTGCGTCGCCAATACGAGGTGGATGCCCGTCGCGCGCGACTTCTGCGCCAGGCGGATGATCGAGTCCTCGACCTCGGCCGGCGAGACCATCATCAGGTCGGCGAGCTCGTCGATCACGCAGAGGATGTGCGGCAGCGGGGCTTCGCCGGCCTTGGCGCGAGCGCGGTTCAGCTCGGCGAGGTTGCGGCAGCGGGCCTGGCCCATGATCCCGTAGCGGCTCTCCATCTCGCCGATCAGGTTGGCGAGCACGTTGGCAGCGAGGCGGGGCGAGGTGACGACGGGCGTCAGGAGGTGCGGGACGTTCTCGTAGTGGTTGAGCTCGACCTGCTTGGGGTCGACCAGGACCAGGCGCACGTCGTTGGGCGAGGCGTGCATCAGGATCGAGGAGAGGATCGCGTTGACGCAGCCCGACTTGCCCGAGCCGGTCGTGCCGGCGACGAGGACGTGCGGCATCTTGGCCAGGTCGGTCCAGACCGCGTTGCCGTCGATCCCCTTGCCGAGCCAGGCGACCAGTGGCGAGGTCTTCTCGGGCCGGCCGGCGTAGATGTCGCCGAGGCGAACCAGGCGGCGGCGGGTGTTGGGCACCTCGACCCCGACCGCCTGCTTGCCGGGGATCGGGGCCAGGATGCGGATGTCGGTCGAGGCGAGCGCGTAGGCGAGGTCGTTGGAGAGCTCGGTGACTTTCTTCACCTTGGTGCCGGGCGCGAGGCGCAGCTCGAAGCGCGAGACGTGGGGGCCGCTGACGATGCCGACGATCTTCGCCTCGACGCCGAAGTGGCCCAGCGTCTCGACCAGCTTGCGGCCGATCGCTTCGTGGTCGCGCGGGTCGGGGCCCTTGTCGCCTTTCCCCTTTTCCAGCGACTTTCGCCGGCGGCGGCCGGTAGTCGATCTGCTCCGATTCGGTCACGCCCCGCTTCTGCCCCATCGGGGTCAAGGACGCCTGCTTGGACTCGGAGTCGGTGCCGACGCCGAGCCCCTCCTCAGTGCGGACCTCGACCTCGTAGGCGTGTGGCTGAAGGTCCTCGGCGACGTCCGGGGCAGGCTCCCGGGCATCCTCCACCTCGACGAACTCGGTCGTCGCCGGCTCATCCTCCTCCCCGTCCTCGGCGATCGCCACGGTCGGTTCGAAGTCGTCGTCCTCCGGATAGGTGCTCATCACGTCGGTCGGGCCGGCCTGGGTCTCGAAGGCCCAGAAGCTCGTTCATTGCGGCGCTCCTCGCGATGCTGGATCGCGGTCTGGGCGACGCCGCGGCCACCGGCGAAGGTGTGCCGCACGCCGCGGCCGACGCCGCGGAAGACGGTCGAGATCGAGGTGCCGGTGACGAGCATCGCGCCGATCGCCAGCATCAGCACGGTCGCGATCCGTCGCTCCGACCTGGCCGAAGAGGTACTCGAGCCCGGTCTCGAGGCCGTAGCCGACCTTGCCACCGTCCCAGCCGAAGAAGAGGACGAAGCAGAGGTAGACGCCGGCGGCGATCAGGAAGAGGCCGATCAGGTCGAGATGGCGCTGCTGCAGCCCCTCGGGCAGATGCGGCCGTGGCAGGCGCCGTTTGGCCTTCGCTTTCGCCTTTGGGCTTGCGGCGCGCGGCCGAGCCTCGCTTCTTGCGCACGAACACGGCACTCGCTTCGACGGCCGCCGTGCCTCCCCTGCCTAGATTTGGGAGAGCAGCGCGACGAAACCGCCGACCATCGCGAACAGGGTGACGAAGCCGCCGATCATCGTCGCCTGCATCGACTTGATCTCACCGCCGCACAGATCGGAATTCGGCGTGCATCTCCCCGGTTGATCACCCTCATCGACCTTCTGTCGAGATCGTCCAGTTGTCGTCGGTCCAGTCTGCGTCGCATTGTCTGCATGATGCCACGCTAGCCGGACCGCCGTCGCGTGGCGCGACTGAATGCAAAATGTTTCGCGCCTGTCGCTCGCGGAAGATGCGTGTCAGGCGCAGACCCAGGCGCTGCCGCCCGAGTCGGCCCAGATTTCGGCCGCGATGCGGTCCTGTTCGGCCTTGGGAGCTTCGTGGGGGGCGCCCTGGCCGCCGTAGAGGTCCCAGGTCGAGGGCAGGATCTGGTAGGCGCCGCCGGCGCCGCTGCTCGGGTTGAGGGCGCTGTAGTTGCCGCCCGACTCGCACATCACGATGTAGGTCGGGATCGAGTAGGGGCCGCCGAGCCAGCGGCCGACCGTTTCTTCGGCCGCTTCGCGGCTCGCGGCTTCGGCCGCCTCGATCTCGCTCACCCACTCGCCGATCCGCGCTTTGAGCTCGGCCAGGGAGGACGGCGCGACTCGCGGCAAGTTCATCCAACGCGCGCGGCCGCCGCCTCGGCTCGGTCGCGCACCGCGTCGATTTCAGCGCGGGCCGCGGCGAGACGCTCGTTGTAGGCGACCACCCGCGCCTTCAGCTCCTCGACCAGCTCCAGCTCGCGGCGCACCTGGTCGCGCACCTGCTCGACCCGGGCGGCCAGCTGGGCGTCGGACTCCTCGATCTGCCGCAGGTATTCGGTGCGGGTGGCGAGCTGGTCGAAGTCACCGGAGCCGAGGATCGACGCTGGCCGTGCTCGGCGAGCCACTCTCGTAGATCGCCACCAGGCGCTGGGCCAGAGCGCTGCGGGCGCGGCGCAGGCGCCTGCGCTCCGCTTCCAGCTCCGCTTCGGACCGCTCGACCTTCGCCGCCAGGCGCGCCGCCCGTTCGCGCCCGTGGGCGAGCAGGTCGCTGAGCTGCCGCTCACGCGCCGCGGCTGCCGCCGCTTCGGCTTCGGTCGCGCCAGCTGTTCCTGCGTCGCGCGGATCTCCGCCCCGAGCGAGGCCGCTTCGCTCCTGCGCCCCGTCGACCTTGTCGCGCAGGGCGCCGACGTCGCCGCGTGGGCCGGGGCGACCGCGAGCAGGCTACGGCGCAAGAGGGCAACTGCAGGCTTCCAGCGCATGCGAACACCTCGGCCGTCAGCCCTCGGGGACGTCTCGGTTGGCGAGGTAGACGGCGACGCCGATCGCAACCGCGGCAACGCCGGCGCCGATGCGGATCTGGCGCCGGTAGCGGCGACGCAGGTAGGCACTGGCGAAGCGCAACGCGGCTTTGCCGAGCCTGTCGTAGATCATCCCTCTCCTCCCATCGCGCTGCCTGATCCGGTGCGCCATCCGCGACTGCAGCGACCAGAGCTCGATGAACCCGGGCGAGGCGGCCTGCGAGAAGAGCCCGCCCGACTCGGCAAACGAGGCCAGGTCGGCGTCGTAGACGGCGTTGGGCGAGGAGCGGGTGACGACCCGCACGCTTCCCTTGTAGAGCTTGAGGCCGATCGTCCCGCTCACCTGGGCGTTGACCGCGTCCATGTAGGCGTCGAGGTCGGAGCGCAGCGGCTCCCACCAGAGGCCGGCGTAGACGAGGTAGCCCCACTTCTGGTCCAAGCCCGGCTTGAACTGGTTCTGGTGGATCGTGCCGACCAGCTTCTCCAGCTCCTGGTGCGCGGGCAGCAGGATCGCGGCCGCCGGCACCTCGTAGATGTCGCGCACCTTGAGGCCGACGATGCGGTCCTCGATGTGATCGACGATTCCGACCCCGTGGCGGCAGCCGATCTCGGCGGCCGCTTCGAGCAGCTCGACGACGCCGAGCCGCTCGCCGTTCAGCGCCACGGGGACTCCGGCCTCGAACTCGACCGTCACCGTCTCCGCCTCGTCCGGCGCCTGCTCGGGCGGGGTGACGAGCTGGAAGACGTCGTCCTCGGGCGCGTGGCCGAGATCCTCGATCCAGCGACCCTCGGAGGAGCGGCCCCAGAGGTTGTCGTCGATCGAGTAGGGCGCGGCCTCGGTGCCGCCCTTGACCGGGATTCCGTGCTCGCGCGCGTAGGCGATCTCCTCCTCGCGGCCCATCTGCCAGGAGCGCACCGGCGCGATCGTTTTCAGCTCTGGCGCAAGCGTCGCCACCGTTGCCTCGATCCTGACCTGGTCGTTGCCCTTGCCGGTGCAGCCGTGGGCGATCGTGTCGCAGCCGCTCGCTGCGCGCGTACTCGACCGCAAGCTCGGCGATCAGGGGACGCCCAAGCGCGGTGAAGAGCGGGTAGCCGCCGCCGTAGAGGGCGTTCGCCTTGATCGCGGGAACGACGAAGTCACGGGCGAAGCGCTCGCGGGCGTCGACCACATGGCACTCGAGCGCGCCGAGCCGCTTCGCCTTGTCTTCGATCACCGCGTAGTCCTCGCCGGGCTGGCCGAGGTTGACGGTGAGGCAGACGACCTCCGCGCCGTAGCGGTCCTGGATCCATTTCAGCATCACGCTGGTGTCGAGGCCGCCGGAGTAGAGCAGCAGGACCCGCCGAACCTCGGCAGGGTCGGCCTCATAGCCCGCGGTGCGGACCTGCTCGGGGGAAATCTCGCTCATTCGGCGGGGATCCCGCCGCTGCCGGTTTCTTCTTCTTCAGGAGTGGTCGGCGGCGCCGTCGTCGTTTCGGTGGTGGTTTCTTCGGTCGTCGGCTCGGTGGTTTCGGTGTCCGTCGTTTCCGTCGTCGTCGGCTCGGTCGTTTCGGTCGTCGGCTCGGTGGTGACCGTCGGTGCCGATGAGGTCGGCTCCTCGTTGCCGCCGTCGGAGGCGATCACGACGATCGCGACAACCAAGCCGACGATGACCGCGATCAAGCCGGCGATGAGCAGGCGCATGTTGCCGTGGGGGCGTCCGCCGCCTGGATTGGGTTGTCCCATCACCCGGGTCGGGTCGTCGTGCATGCGGCTCAGGCCTCCGGTCCGAGGATCGCGTCGAGGATCTCGCTGGTGTCCTCGATCTCGAAGCCGTCGCGCAACCGTGTTTCGATCTCCACGCGGTCGGCGCCGGAGACAGCCATCTGGGTGGCGAGCAAGCGTGCCGCGGCGGAGCCCGAGCGCCGCGGAGCCAGGGGCTCGTCCTCCTCGGCAGCCACCACGTCGGTCTCGATCGACTTCAGGTGGGCACGGCGTCGTTCGGGGCCGGGTGGATCGAGTTCGTCGGCCAGCTCGCGTAGGCGCTCGGCGACCATCCGGTCGGCGCGCTCGCTGGCCTCGTCGAGCTGGCGCTGGGCCTGCTGCTCGGCATCGTCGATCACACTCGCGGCTGCCCGCTCAGCGGCATCGACTATCCGCGCTAGGCGCTGTGCGGCATCGGCGGCCGAGACGGGAGGGCCCGGCTCTCGCGGGAACTTTTCGCTGCTCATCCTGCCGCGTAGCTTAGGAGCGATTCGGCGATCAGGCCAGCGGCGCGCTCGATCTGGGCCGAATCGACCGTCAGCGGCGGCAGCAACCGCAACGTCCCCGGCTCGGGTACGTTGACGATCAGGCCGCGCTCGAGCAGCTCGCCACCAACCTTCGCGGCGTCGATCCCGCTCTCGAGCCCAACGCCCAGCATCAGCCCGCGCCCGCGCACCTCGGTGACCCCGTCGACCTCCAGCAGGCTCTCGCGCAGCGCAGCGCCCCGCTCGCGAACACCGCGCAGCAAGGCAGGGTCGTCGACGATGTCGAGGGCGGCGAGCGCCGCGGCTGAGCCAACCGCACCGCCGGCAAAGGTTGAACCATGGTCACCTGGCTCGAGCACGTCGCCGAGCTCCTCGGTGATCACGCAGGCGCCCACTGGCAAGCCCCCGCCAAGCGCCTTGGCGCTGGTCAATACGTCAGGCCGGACGGGGGTCTGCTCGTAGGCCCAGAGCGAGCCGGTGCGTCCCATTCCGGTCTGGATCTCATCGAAGATCAGCAGCGCCCCGACCTCGTCGCATGCCTGGCGAGTGGCGAGCAAGGTTTCCTCGGAGAGCGGGTAAATCCCCGACTCGCCCTGGATCGGCTCGAGCAACACCGCCGCGGTGTTCTCGCCGACGGCGTCGCGCAGGGAGCCGGCGTCGTCGAAGGGCACGGAACGGAACCCCGGCAGCATCGGGCCAAGCGCCTGGTTCTCGGCCAGTTTCGGCGTCGCCGAGAGCGCCCCGTAGGAGCGGCCGTGGAAGTCGCGCTCGAAGCTGACGATCTCGGGGCTTTCGACCCCGCGCCGGTGGGCGTGCTTGCGGGCGACCTTGATCGCGCACTCGTTGGCCTCGGTGCCGGAGTTGGAGAGGAAGACCTTGCCCTCCAGGCTCGACTTGGAAAGCCGCTCGGCGAGGCGCACCATCGGCTCGGTGTAGAAGAGGTTGGAGACGTGCATCAAGGCACCGGCCTGCTCGCGCACGGCCTCAACCACAGCGGGGTTGCAATGCCCGACCGAGCAGACCGAGATCCCAGCGAGGAAGTCGAGGTACTGCTTGCCTTCGGCGTCCCAGAGCACGGCGCCTTCGCCGCGCACGAACTCGACCGGGGCGCGCTTGTAGGTCTGCATCAGAAAGTGCTGCTCGAGCGCCTGCAGGTCCTCGATCCTCACGACGTCACCATCGTGCCGATGCCAGCGTCGGTGAAGAGCTCCAGCAGGAGGCTGTGCGGCTTGCGCCCGTCGATTATGTGCGCCGACTGGGCGCCACCCTGGACAGCGTCGAGGCAGGCCTGCAGCTTTGGCCGCATCCCGCCGGAGACGCCGTCCAGCCTGCTCTCGACCTCCGATACCGCTGCCCGGGAGATCAACGACCCGGGGTCGTCCGGATCGGCAAGCCAGCCCTCGACGTCGGTGAGGAAGACCGCCTTATGGGCGCCAAGCGCCGCCGCGACCTTTCCGGCCGCCTCATCGGCGTTGACGTTGTAGGCGTGGCCGTCTCGATCCGATGCCGAAGAGGCGACCACTGGGATGTAGTCCTCGGCGATGTGGTTGAGCACGTCGACGTCGACCCGCTCGATCGAGCCGACGAAGCCGACCTGCTCGGCATTCGGCACCGGCGCCACCTCGAACAGCGTGCCGTCCTGGCCGGAGAGGCCGACCGCGGGCTGGCCGTGCCGGTTGAGGCGCTGAACGATGTCGGAGTTGAGCTTGCCGAGCAGGACCATGCGGGCGACCTCGACCGTCTCGGCGTCGGAGACGCGCAGGCCCTCGTGGAAGCGAACCTCGAGCCCGAGCCGCTCCATGTACTCGGTGATCTCGGGCCCGCCGCCGTGGACGATGACCGGGTTGAGGCCGACGTACTTGAGCAGGACGACGTCCGTCGCGAAAGCCTCGCGCAGCGCGTCCTCTCGCATCGCCGAGCCGCCGTACTTGATCACGACGGTGCGGCCGTGGAACTCCCTGATGTAGGGGAGCGCCTCCAGCAGGGTGTCGACGTTGGATTGCTTCGGTGGGTTCATTTGCCGTTCAACCTTCCCATGGCGGCATTTATGGCTTAGGTGGTGTACTCGGCGTTGATCCGCACGTACTCGTAGCCCAAATCCGAGAACCAGACGTGGGCCGCGCCCTCGCCTCGATCGAGCCGCAGCCCGATCTCGGCCTCGGCAATGTCTTCGGCCAGCTCCGCGGCGTCGATCGAGTCCGCGCCGATCTCTTCCAGGTCCTCGCCGGCAAGTGCCATCCCGGCCGCCTGGGCGATCCGGCCCCAGTTGGGGTCGCGTCCGAAGAGGGCGGTCTTGACCAGAGGCGAGTTCGCGATCGCCCGCGCGACCCGCTCAGCCTCCTCGGCGGAGGCAGCACCATCCACCCGCACGCGGCCGACCCGTACCGAGCCCTCGCCGTCGGCAACGATCTCGATCGCAAGCTGCAATAGGACCGCCTCCAGCAGCCTCGCGGGCAGGGGCGCGCCGGACTCGCCGGTCGCCTGCAGCAACACGGTGTCATTGGTGCTCATCTGTCCATCGACGCTGATCCGCTCGAAGGAAGCGGCGACCGCCTCGCGCAGCAACGCATCGGCGTCGTCGACCACGGCATCGGTCTGGACGAAGCAGAGCATCGTTGCGAAGTCCGGCTGCATCATTCCGGCCCCCTTTGCCTGGGCGGAGAGGGTGACGTCACCGACTCGCAGCGTGCAGCTCTTGGGCCAGCGATCGGTGGTGAGGATTGCGTCGGAGAAAGCTCCGCCGCCGTTCGCGGAAAGTGAGTTGGCCGCCTCTCCGATGCCGTCCAGAACGGCATCGATCGGCAACGGCACACCGATAACGCCGGTCTCGGCGACGGCAACCGCGGCCGGATCAAGAGCCAGCTCAACGCCCGTTTTCTCGCACATCGCCCAGGCGTCGGCAAATCCCTTCTCGCCGGTCTCGGCGTTGGCGTTGCCCGCATTGACGACCGCGGCGCGTACCGACCCGCTATCGACGCGCTGGCGGCAGACCCGAACCGGCGCGGCGGCCGAGGCGTTGCGGGTCAGCAGCAGAGAAGAAATGACACTCGGCGAGTCGCAGACGAGCACGCCGACGTCGGTCTTGCCGCCACCCTTGAGGCCGCAGTGGGCAGCGCCAGCGCGGAAGCCCGGCGCGAGCTGCCCCGGATCGAGCTGCTCGACATCGGCCGGCGGATCAACCCAGCGGGATCTGAAGAAGGGCGTACTCACGTCAACCCTTCCGTCTCCTCAAAACCCAGCATCAGGTTGAGGCACTGCACCGCCTGGCCCGACGCCCCCTTCCAGAGGTTGTCGAGCGCCGAGAAGGCGAGGACACGCCCGCGATCCGTGACCGTGACGTATACATGACAATCATTCGAGTCGCGCACGTCGCGCAGACCAGGCGGCCGGTCGACGGCGTGAACGAACGGCTCATCCCGATACCGCTCGGCGTAGAGGGCCTGTACCTCATCTTTGGAGATCGGCTCGCTCAGCTGCACGTAGCAGCTCGTCAGCTCGCCCTGGTCGAGCGGCAGCAAATGCGGGACGAAGGTGACCGCCGTCTCGCTGCCGAGCGCGGCGAGCTCCTGCTCGATCTCGGGCCGGTGGCGATGGCCCTCGGTCTTGTAGGCGAAGGCGTTCTCGTCCATCGAGGCGTAGTGCATGGCGTCACCGCCACCGCGGCCGGCGCCGGAGACACCCTGCTTGGCGTCGATCACGACGTCAGCGAGCAGGCCGCGCTCGGCCAGCGGCGCCAAGGCCAGCACGCTCGCGGTCGGGTAGCAACCGGGGACGGCGACGAGCTTCGCTTCGCGCAGCTGCTCGCGGTAGAGCTCGGTGAGCCCGTAGACCGCATCACCGAAAAGCTCCTCTGCGCCATGGTCGCCGTACCAGCGCTCATAGGTCGGCAGGTCGCGCAGGCGAAAGTCGGCCGAGAGGTCGGCGACGACGATGCCGCGCTCCCGCAGCGCGGCAACGGTCGGCGCCGAGGCCCCATGCGGATAGGCGACGATCGCCGCATCGATGCCGCCGAGATCGTCGAGATCGAGCTCGGTCAGCTCCAGCGGCACCCGATAGCGGGGGTAGAGGCGATCGAGCCGGGTGCCGACGTCGCTGCGGGAGGTGATGCCGACCAGCTCCAGGCGCGGATGACGCCAGACGATCTGCGCGGCGAGAGCACCGGTAAAGCCGGACGCGCCGGCGACGAGGACTTTTGCCTTCTCACCCACGAAGCGCCCCCCCTATCTCGGCAAGCCGGGAAGCAATCGAGTCGCGCTTGGTGGCAACCTCCTCGTCGGTGAGGGTGCGGTCGCTTGCGCGGAACTCCAGCCGCAGGGCAAGGCTCTTCCGCCCCTCCCCCAGCTGCTCGCCTTCGAAGTGATCGAACACCTCGGCGGCGCAAAGGAGCTGGCCGCCACCGGCGAGAACCACGTCGCGCACCTGTGCCGCAGAGACGTCCACCGGAACCACCACTGCTAGGTCCTGCAGGATCACGGGGAAGGTCGTCAGGTCCTCGAAGGTCTCCTCGCCGGCACTGGCGGCCATCACCAGCTCGGCCAGGCTGACTTCGAAGCCGACTGCCGCGTCCAGGTCCCACTCCCGGCAGACGAGCGGGTGCAGCTCGCCGAGCCAGCCCGCCTCGCTCTTGCCGACCCGGATCCTCGCGGCCCGCCCGGGGTGCAGGAAAGGCTCGCTGGCGGGCTCGAAGCCGAGCCCGATGCCGAGCCGGTCGGCCAACCCCTCAAGCACGCCCTTGAGCGCGAAGAAATCGGCCTGTTCACCACCGCCGCGCCATGATTTCGGCACCAACGGCCCGATTGCAAGACAACCGAGCCGGTGGGGCTCGGCGAACGGTGGGGCAATCTCACCGGGGAAGCCACCGGCAAGGGGCACGCCCCCGGCGGTGCCGACGTCCAGATAGACACGACCTGACTCGAAGAGGGCGACGCGCTCGGCATTGCGAGAGAGGTTGTGCTTGGCAGCGCCGAGCAGCGAGCCGACCAAGCTCGTCCGCATCACTGATTGATCCTCGGAGAGCGGGTTGGCGATCATCACGCCTTTCGCGCGAGGGTCGTCGGCGGGAAATCGCAACCGCTCGGGCTCACTCGGGTCGGTGAAGCTCCAACCGACGACCTCGTCGAAGCCGAGATCACGAAGCGCGTCCTCGGCGCGGCGCCGCAGGCGCTGATCCCTTCTCAAGCCACCGGCCTGGCCGGCCGTTGCGGGAAGGGTCGAGGGAAGGTGCTCATCGAGGCCGTGCACGCGTGCGACCTCCTCGATCAAATCCACCTCTCGGGTCACGTCGTAGTGGCGGTCGGGGGGCACCTCCACCAGGACGTCACCATCTTCTGGGAAGGCGCTGAAACCAAGCCGCTCCAGGTAGATGACCTCGTCGGTCTGGGCCATCCGCATGCCAAGCAGATCCTCGACCCGTTTGCCCCGCAACCGGAGTCGTAAGGGGGCTGGGATCTCGGCGGCGACGTCGATCGTCCCGGGCACCAGCTTCGCCCCGCATAGCTCGACCATCAGCCGTGAGGCGATCCGCTGTGCACGTATACAGAGCTCCGGGTGGAGCTCTTTCTCGAAGCGCGAGGACGCCTCCGAACGCAAGCCAAGCAGGCGTGAGGTGCGCAGGATGTTGGCGCCGCTCCAGTTGGCAACCTCGAGCAGGACCCGCGTCGTCCCCGCTGAGACCTCGGAGGTCTGGCCACCCATGATCCCGGCGATGCCAGAAGGTCCACGGCTGTCGCAAACCAGCACCGTCTCGGCGTCGAAGGTCCGCTCGACGCCGTCGAGCGTGGTCATCTCCTCGCCCTCGCTGGCCGTGCGGACGGTGAGAGCACCGTCGGGAACCTGGTCGAGGTCGAAGGCGTGCAGCGGCTGCGCGGTCAGCAGCATCACATAGTTGGTGATGTCGACGACGTTGTTGATTGGGCGCTGGCCGGCAGCGCTTAGGCGCGCCTGCAGCCAGGCCGGCGAGGGACCGACCTCGAGGTTGGTGAAGACGCGGGCAGTGAAGCGGGGGCAGAGCTCGGGCACTTCCACAGTGACCGAGGCGAACTGGCTGACCTGGCCAAGCCCCTCCGCAGGCGCGTCCTCCGCCCATGGCTCGGGTGCCAGGGGCGCACCCTCGATCGCGTGCACCTCGCGGGCGACGCCGTAGACACCGAAGCAGTCGACCCGGTTGGGCGTCACCTCCAGCTCCAGCACCGGCTCGGCGACCGGCAGCAGATCGGCCAAGGGAGACCCCGGTGGCGGTCCGTCGTCGAGAACCAGGATCCCATCCGACTCCTCGGAGATCTCGAGCTCGGCGGCGGAGAGGATCATTCCCGAGGACTTGATGCCGCGCAGCTTCGCCTCGCCGAGCTTGGTTCCACCCGGCATCGTCGCGCCCGGCAGCGCCACCGGCACGGTCTGCCCGGCGGCCACGTTGGCAGCGCCGCAGACGATCGTGCGCGGCTCGCCGTCGCCGGTATCGACCTTGCAGACGCTGAGCCGGTCGGCGTTGGGGTGCTTCTCGCGCTCGAGCACCTTGCCGACCACGAATCCGTCCGCGGCAGGTGGGCCAACCCTGGTGACCCGCTCGACCTCGGTTCCGGTCATCGCCAGTCGCTCGGCCAACTCCCTGGGCTCAAGCCCGGGATCACAGTACTCGCATAGCCATGAGTACGGCACTCTCATGAGAACTGCTCCAGCATCCGCACGTCGTTGTCGAAGAAGCGGCGCAGATCGGGCACGCCGTGCCGCAGCATTGCGATCCGCTCGACCCCCATGCCGAAGGCAAAGCCCTGGACCCGTTCGGGGTCATAGCCGTGGTCGACAACGAAACCGAGCACGTTGGGATCGACCATGCCGGCACCACCGACCTCGATCCACCCCTGCCCCTTGCAGAGATTGCAGCGCTCGCCACCGACCAGTTGGCCCGTGCCTTCGCACTGGAAACATGAGACGTCGAACTCGACGCTCGGCTCGGTGAAGGGGAAGAAGTGCGGCCGCATCCTCGCCTCGCGCCCCGACCCGAAGATCGCCTTGAGCATTTTTTCCAGCGTGCCCTGCAGGTCGGCGAGGGTGATCCCCTCGCCGATCGCCAGCCCCTCGACCTGATGGAACATCGGCGTGTGGGTGGCGTCGGAGTCCCGCCGGTAGACCTTGCCCGGCATGATCACGAAGATCGGCGGAGACTGGGTCTCCATCGCGCGGATCTGCACCGGTGAGGTATGGGTGCGCAGCAGCACGTCGGGGTGGGACTGGACGTAAAAGGTGTCCTGGAGCATCCGCGCTGGATGCCCCGGCGGATGGTTGAGCGCGGTGAAGTTGTAGTAGTCATGCTCAATCTCGGGACCCTCCACCACCTGGTAGCCGAGGCCGACCATCACGTCCTCGATCTGCCGTGTCGTGCGGGTGATTAGGTGCAGATGCCCAGCGGGGTGCGCGGGGGCCCCCGGCAGGGTGACGTCGATCCGATCCCCTGCGAGCCGCATCTCCAGCTCGGCAGAATCGAGCTCGGCGGCCCGGCTTTCGAGCAGGTCCTCCAATGCCTTCCGCGTCCGGTTTGCACTGCCGCCCGACCTCGCCCCGCTCCTCTGCCGGCAGCTCGGCGATGCCACGCAGGATCGTCGTCAGCTCAGCCTTGCGGCCGAGGTAGCGGACCCGCAGCTCCTCTAGCTCGGCGGTGCCGGCGGCAACCTCGATCGCTGCCGTCGCCTCTGACTCGATCTTCTCGATCCGCTCAAGCATCGTCGGCCGCCTCCTGCATGGCGAGCGACGATAACCGCTCGCATCCGATCGCCGCGGCAGCGGCGACATTGAGCGACTCCGCCGCTCCGCTGCGCAAGGGGATCGTGACCTCGACGTCGCATTCGCCCAGCAGCTCGGTCGGCAACCCCTCGCGCTCGGCGCCAAGGCAGAGGGTTGCGACACCCGCCAGCACCTCGAGCGCCTCGCCACCGTGCGCCATTAGCGCTGCCCGCGGCTGTGGGCGTGGCATCGATACCGGCCCGCAACAGCGGCTGGCCGAAGATCGATCCCATGCTCGCCCGCACCGCCTTCGGTCCGAACGGGTCGGCGCAACCGGGCCCGATCACGACCGTGCCGCCGAAGCAGGGCATGCGCGGTTCGAACCACGGCGCCGACGTTGCCGGGATCGGCGACACCGTGGAGGTAGACGCAGGGGCCGTTCGCCTCGCTTGCCCATGAGACCGGCCAGACGGCGATCGTCCGCGTACCGGAGCCAAGCGCCGACACCTCGGCCAGCAGCTCGCGCTCGACCTCCTCGCCCCGAGACCGCTGCCCGCGGCAGTGAGCACGAAGTGCGGCTCGACCCCAGCCGCCAGCCCAGCCTCGACCAGATCCTCGCCCTCGGTCGCGAACAGACCCTCGCGCTCGCGATGCTTACGCTCGCGCAGCTTGCGGACCAGCTTCAGCTTCTCGTTGTGGGGGCTGGAAATCATTCTGTTCGGTTCTCGGTCGTCGTTTCTTCTCCTGGAACGCCCGGTGACCCGGACTGCTCCCGGACAAACAAAAACGGGCCTTGAAGAAGGCCCGCCCGGGAAAGTGAAGTGTGTGGGGTCGCGGTTAGGCGGCCACACCCTCCCGGGCTAGCTCGACAAATCGGCGAAAGGCCTCGCGGTCGGAGACCGCGATCTCGGCGAGCATCTTGCGGTTCACCTCGACCCCGGCCTCGTTGAGGCCGTGCATCAACTGCGAGTAGCTCATGCCCTCGAGCCGCGCGGCGGCGTTGATCCTGGTGATCCAGAGCCGCCGGAACTCGCGCTTGCGGTTACGCCGGTCCCTGTATGCGTACATCCCAGACCGCTGCACCTGCTCTTTTGCGAAGCGATAGGAGGAATGCTTGCGACCGAAGTAGCCTTTCGCTTCCTTCAGCACCTTGCGCCGCTTCTTGCGGGCGTGGACGGAACGCTTGACCCGGCTCACTTTCCGCCTCCAAGCAGAGTCCTGACGCGCTTTTCATCGGCCTTGGCGATCACGACCGGCCGCCCCATCTGCCGCTTGCGCTTCGGCGACTTTTTCTCGAGGATGTGGCTCGAGTACGCACGCCGCCCACGCAGCTTGCCCTTGGCGGTCTTGCGGAAGCGCTTCTTAGCGCCGGAATGGGTTTTCATCTTCGGCATCGGGACGGGTATTGAAGCAGACCAGCGAGCGGTGACGCCGCAGGAGCGGACGGCGCCGGTACGCTGCCGCGGCCATGCGGATCGTTTACGTGATCGGAACCCGGCCGAACTTCGTCAAGACGGCGCCCGTGATCGCGGCCATGCGCGAGCGCCTACCCGACGGTCGCCACGCGATCGTCCACACCGGCCAGCACTACGACCGGGCGATGTCGGAGGTGTTCTTCGAGGAGCTGGGCGTGCCTGCGCCCGACCACATGCTGGAGGTCGGCTCGGGCAGCCACGCTACCCAGACGGCGCGCACGATGGAGCGACTCGAGCCGGTCCTGGAGGATGAGCAACCGGACCTGGTGATGGTCCCCGGCGACGTCAACTCGACCCTGGCGGCAGTGCTGACGGCAGCGAAGATGCACATCCCCGTCGCCCACATCGAGTCTGGCCTGCGCAGCTTCGACCGCACGATGCCCGAGGAGGTCAACCGGATCGTCGCCGACGAGTTCTCCGAGTACCTCTTCCTGCACAGCGACGAGGCGATCGAGAACCTGCGGGCGGAGGGCATCGGGGACGAGCGCATGCATTTCGTCGGCAACACGATGATCGACACCCTGGTGGCGCTTGAAGGGCGCTTCCGCGCCGCTGGGTCCGCCAGCAAGCTCGGGGTCGAGCCGGGTGAGTACATGCTCGTCACCCTGCATCGCCCCGCTCTCGTCGATGGCGACCTCCTGCCGGAGACCGTGCGGCAACTGACCGAGCTTGGTCGCGAGATGCCGGTGGTCTTCCCGGTCCACCCGCGGACCCGCAAGAAAATGGAGGCGATCTCCGCCGAGCATCCAGGGCTGATCCTCTCCGAGCCGCTCGGCTACGTCGACTTCCTCTCGCTGGTCGCCGACGCCGGCGCCGTCCTCACCGACTCGGGCGGCATTCAGGAGGAGACGACCTACCTTGGAGTCCCCTGCTTCACCCTGCGCGACAACACCGAGCGACCGGTGACGATCCGCGCCGGCACCAACACCCTGCTCGGCCTCGACCCGGCGGCGATCGCGGGGGTTCCCGCAGCACTCAATGGACGGCCCGCAGCACAATCCGAGCCGCCCCCCCTCTGGGACGGCAAGGCAGCGGAGCGGATCGCCGACGCGATCGCCCCGGCTTAGTCCTCGCTCTCAGCCTCCGCGGCGTCCTCGGCAGCCGCTCCTCGGCGTCCTCGTTCGGCTTCGCAGCGTCTTCGGCGCGGTTCCGGGGCGTCATCAGCAGGCTTCGCGGTGTCCGCATCGCCCTTGGCAGTGCCCTCGTCGGGACTCGCGGCGTCCTCGTCTGGCTTCTCCCCCTCCTTGGCCAGGGCCGCCGCGACCTCTTTGCTGGGGGCCAGCATCATGCTCATGTTTCGCCCTTCCTGCAGCGGCTCGGACTCGATCGTGGCGAGCCCGTCGAGATCCTCGAAGAGGCGTTTGAGCAGGTCGCGGCCGCGCTCCGGATGCGCCTGCTCACGGCCGCGGAACATGATCGTGATCTTGACTTTGTTGCGCTGGCGCAGGAAGCGCTCGACGTGGCCCTTCTTCGTCTGGTAGTCGTGGTCGGCGATCTTCGGCCGCAGCTTGATCTCGCGCACGTTGACCTGGGTCTGGTGCTTGCGGGCAGCCTTCTGCTTCTGCTCCTGCTCGTACTTGTACTTCGAGTAGTCGAGCAGCCGGGTGACCGGCGGCTTCGAGCCTGGAGCCACCTCGACCAGGTCGAGTTCGGCGTCCTGGGCCCGTTTCATCGCCTCGGCGATCTCGACGATCCCGAGCTGCTCCCCCTCGGCACCGATCAGCCGCACTTTCGGAACACGGATCCGCTCGTTGATACGCGTGGTATCGCGCTCCGGCGGACGACGATCGAACCTGCGCGGAACAGGCACTAGTGAAAGGAGAGGTGAGACTTCAAGAGGACGAGGGATGCGGAGGCTGCCACGGGACGCTCAGCGGCGCGGTGTGTTTGGCATGCCTGCGAACAAGTGCGGAGAAGTATAGGGACAGAGAACCAATTCAGGCTCGGCGCCGCCTAGGCGACCTGCTCTGCGCGGTGAACGAGGTCGGCGAACGCGGCCAGCTCCATGGCGCCGAGCTCACCGTCGGCGTGGGAGCGAACGGCGACCTGACCGCCCTCTTCCTCGCGGTCACCGACCACCAACATGTATGGATTGCGGGCCAGTTCGGCGTCGCGGACCTTCTTCCCGATCGACTCCGAGCGGCGGTCCACCTCGACCCTGACACCCAGCTCGCGCAGTTCAGTCGCGATCCTGTTGCCAAACTCGACGTGGCGGTCGGAGATCGGCAGCACTGTCGCCTGCACCGGCGCCAGCCAGACCGGGAAGCGCCCACCATAGTGCTCGATCAGGATGCCGGCGAAGCGCTCCATCGAGCCGAGCAGGGCACGGTGGATCATCACCGGTCGCTGTGGATCGTCGTTCTGGTCGGTGTAGGTGAGGTCGAAGCGCTCGGGCATGAAGAAGTCGACCTGGCAGGTGCCGCACTGCCAGGAGCGGCCGAGGGCATCGGTGATGTGGAAGTCGATCTTCGGGCCGTAGAAGGCGCCGTCGCCGGGGTTGAGCGTGTACTCGCGGCCCTGGCTCTCGAGCGCACCGCGCAGCGCCTCCTCGGCCTGCGCCCACTGCTCCTCGCTGCCGATCGACTTCTCCGGCCGGGTCGAGAGCTCGATGTGGACGTCATCGAAGCCGAAGCGGGCGTAGAGCTCGTCGATCGCCTCACAGATGCCGGTCACCTCGTCGACGATCTGCTCCGGCGTGCAGTAGATGTGGGCGTCGTCCTGGGTGAAGGTGCGCACCCGCAGCAGGCCGTGCAGGACCCCCTCGCGCTCGGCGCGCGAGACCTGGCCGAACTCGGCGATCCGCAACGGCAGCTCGCGGTAGGAGTGGCGGTCGGCATCGAAGACAAGGCAGGCGCCGGGGCAGTTCATCGGCCGGATCGCGTACTGGCGCTCCTTCGACTCGGTGAAATACATGTTCTCCTGGTAGTTGTCCCAGTGGCCCGAGCGGTGCCACAGCTCGACGTCCATCAGGTGTGGCGTCTTGATCTCGGTGTACTCGCGCTTGCGCAGCTGCTTATGCACCTCAGCCTCAATCAGGCGCAGCAGCGTCGTTCCGTGGGCGAGCCAGAAAGGCATGCCCGGCGCCTCCTTGCGCAGCATGAAAAGGCCGAGTTGGGGCCCGAGGCGGCGGTGGTCACGAGCCTTCGCCTCCTCGATCCGCTCGAGGTGAAGGGCCAGGTCCTTCTTCGAGAAGAACGCCGTGCCGTAGATCCTGGTCAGCATGGCGCGGCTCTCGTCGCCCCGCCAGTAGGCGCCGGCGAGCGAGCTCAGCTTGATCGCGGTGATGCGACCGGTGGATGGGCCGTGGGGGCCGCGGCAGAGGTCCTCGAAGGGACCGTTGCGGTAGAGCGAGACCGTCTCGACGCCTTCGTCGCGAACCAGGTCCTCGATCAGCTCGACCTTGTAGTCCTGTCCCTGGGCGCGGAAGATCTCGACCGCCTCGGCGGCCGGGATGTCGCGGCGCTCGAAGGCCTCATCGGCGGAGACGTGCTCGCGCATCGCCGCCTCGATCCGCTCCAGATCGTCTTCGTTGATCCTGGTGCCCTCGGGGAACTCGAAGTCGTAGTAAAAGCCCTGCTCGATCGGCGGGCCGATCGTCACCTTGGTCCCCGGATAGAGATCCAGCACCGCCTCGGCCATGACGTGAGCCGCGTCGTGGCGGATCAGCTCCAGTGCCTCGGCGTCGCGGTCGGTGAGGATCTCTATCTCGGCGCCGTCGGGAAGCGGCGCAGAGAGATCGCGAAGCTCACCCTCGACGCGGATCGCCAGCGCTGCCCTGGCCAGGCCGGGTCCGATTGCCGCCGCGGCGTCGGCACCGGTCGAGCCCTCGGGCAGCTCAAGCGGCGTGCCGTCGGGCAGCTTGGCGGTGATTTTGGTCGTTGCCTCGATGCCGCCCATGCTACGGGCCCTGGCGCGCCTGGCGCACGGCGATCAGCGGGCAGGGGCTCGGCCCGCCGATGCCCCCCCGGCGTTCCCAGAGGGCGTAGGGGCCGGCACGCTCGCGCAACGTCAACTGGCTGAACGGCGGCCGGGCGAACGCGCCGCTGGTCACGACGTACTGAATGCCCTCTGGCGGGCGCCCACCGGCGGCGCTCTCCGGTTCGATGCAGACGCGACCGCCGCGCAGCTCCCAGACGATGTAGCGCTCGCCCTGTTCGTCGGCGAGGAGCGAATCGGGCGCGAGCACCAGCGTTGTGCCGTCGGCGAGCAGCGGACGCAGTCCGGTGAGTGCCGGTGAATAGGAGGTCGGACCGATCGGCGCGTTGGCGAAGGCAAGCAGCGAGCAGAGACCGGCGAGGGTCAGGTAGAGCACGGTCACCGGCCGGCGCAGCAACGGCAGGACGATGGCCAGGGTCGCGAGCGGCGCCGCCATCTCGAGCGCCTTAGCGGAGGTGTAGGGCGTGCCGCCGACCCGCGCCGCCACGTAGAGGAGCGCCACCGCCAGAGCCCCGGCGAGGATCGTCGCCTCTCGCCGGCGCCAGCTAACGACGAGACCATAGACGAGCAGCAGCGACGCGAAGGCGGCGCCAGCGAAATAGGCGAACGCGGGGACGGCGCCGTTTCCAGGCGCCAGCCGGAAATCCCCCGAGAACCAGATCCCCAGCGCGGTGAAGGGCGAGACCTGGCCGAATAGGTTGCCCAGACCCGGCCCGCTTGGGTCGAAGGTCTCGAACTGCTGGAAGTCGATCATCCGGCCTAGCTCGGGGAGTACTCCGACCAGGAAGACGGCTACGGCTAGGAACATTGCTCGCAGGCCCGCGGGTCCTGTCGGCGCAGGGGACCCACCTCCCCCTGCGGTAGCTAAAGCTTCCTCGGGGGAGGTCCCCCCTACGCCGCCACCCGCGGGAGATGCGAATCGGTCCAGGACGAGCCAGATCGCGGCTATTGCCCCGAGCCAGAGCAGGGACGGGAAGCTGTAGACGTAGACCGAGCCGATGGCGAGAACCGCCGCCGGGACAAAGCGAAGTGGGAGGTCTTGCCAGGTGCGAGTGCTCTCTCGCAAGGCAAGCACGAAGGCCAATACCAGGAGAGCTTGGATGGTCTCCTTGAAGGCGCCTTGGGCGAAGTAGGAGGCGACCAGGTATGGGAGGCCGACCAGGAGGGCGGCGGCGATGCTGCGCACCCGAGGCTGGTCGGAGAAGGCGGCTAGCGCGGTCAGCGGGGCGAGGATCGCTACGGCGACCGTCAGGCCGCTGAAGCCCTGGACGAGGCCGATGCCCAGTCCCTTACTGAGGGCGACGACGATTGCGTGCGGCCCCAGCGGATAGCCCTGGTTCAGCAGCTGCGATCCGGTGCCGTCGGCCAGCCTGTCGGTCCCCAGCAGGTGCTGGGACATGTCGGGGTTGAAGCCGGTGCCGAGGATGCCGAAATGGCCTTCGACGATGAACGGCAGCGAAGCGGCGAGTAGGGCGACAAACGCGACGGGGAGGCCGTTTCGCAAGACCTCTCCCCCGCCCTCGAGCCTGCCTCGCAGGTAGAGCCCGGCGACGACCGCCACGAGCGGGATCGCGATCGCCGCGACCAGTCCATCCCCAGGCATCCGCACCGTCGCCCAGGCGAGCGCACAGACCAGGGCGAGCCCGACCGCCGGCGAGAGCCAGGACCAGCGCCTTGCGCCACAAAGGCCGATCGCCGCCTGCCCGATCACAAGTGAGGCGCCGCAGACGGCGAGCACGGCTGCATAGGTCGCGATCACAGGGCGGCGAGCCTATGCTGCTTGCATGGCGCATGTCCCGCCAGCTCGGCATCTGCAACGCGCCAAGGACATGGCCGACGCCCGTTACTTCGAACCGCTGGGCGTCGACGATCTGGCCGGCGCCGCCGGTCTCTCCCGCGCTCACTTCAGCCGCGAGTTCCGCCGTGCCTTCGGCGAGTCGCCGCACGCCTACCTGCTGACGCGACGGCTGGAGCGCGCCGCGGCGCTGCTGCGCACGACCGACAACTCGGTCGCCGAGATCTGCCTCGCCGTCGGCCTGCAGAGCATCGGCTCCTTCACCACCAGCTTCACCCGCACCTACGGACAGTCACCCACGGCCTACCGCGCCAGCCATCCGCCCGCAGCACATTTTGCCCGCGTCCCGGCCTGCGTCGTCCGCCTCCACACCCGTCCCCAACACCGCACGTTTCGAGAAGACAACTCCGAAGTGCCTGCCTAGCATCGGCTGCGACCTGTTCCGACGAGCAAGGAGAACCCGATGATAAAGATCGCAAACGCGCAGTTGTGGGTCCACGACCAGAACGAGGCCCTCGCCTTCTACACCGAGAAGCTCGGCTTTGAGGTGCAGGCCGACGTCACCCTGGCCGAGATGGACGGCTTCCGCTGGCTTACCGTCGGCCCGCCCAACCAGGAGGACATCTCGATCGTGCTGATGGCGATTCCGGGGGCGCCGGTGATGGATGAGGAGACCGGCGGCCAGGTCCGCGACCTGATGGCGAAGGGATTTGCCGGCACCGTCTTCCTCACCACCGACGACTGCCAGGCCTCATATGAAGAGCTGAAGGGGCGCGGCGTCGAGTTCACCGAGGCGCCGGAAAAACGGCCCTACGGGATCGACTCCGGCTTCCGCGACCCCTCGGGCAACAGCTTCCGCCTTACTCAGGTTCAGCTGCCGGCGGCGGTCTGAACTCACCGCCGCCAAGCTCCGGCGGCAGTACTCGCGGCCCCTCGGGATAGAGCTGGCGCAGCTGCGCCTCGCTCATCTCGAGGGTGTTCGCCGGGCTCTGCGGGGCGCCCACCACGAGCCAGAGCGCGTCGGTGTCGGTGTCGTTGAAGATCTGCCGCATCGAGTTGGGCTCGACCAGGAGCGAGTCCAGCGGGCCCAGCTCGAGCGCCTCGTCATCGACTCGTATCCGCCCGCGACCCTCGAGCACCACGTAGAGCTCCTCCTCCTGCTCGTGCCGGTGCCAGGTTGACGCCTGACCTGGCCGCAGTCGCCAGAGCCGTGCTCCCAGGCGCGTGGCCTCGAGCTGCTTGGCGAGGTCGGTGTTGAGCACCCGCATCTGATTCGACTCGCGCCAGAAGGCGTCCTCGGCACGCAGCAGGCGATGGGCCATCGTCGCTCCTTCGGGGGATGACGGAGTGGGCGCTACTGGGCTCGAACCAGTGACCTCCAGCTTGTCGAGCTGGCGCTCTCCCAACTGAGCTAAGCGCCCCAGGGGAAAGCTGAATCTAGCAGCGAGACGAACCGGCGGGCGCGCCGAGAAACCGACCCGACAGCCGAGTCCCCCCACGCACAGACGCCCGGCCTAAAGCCACGTCTTGCAATAGCCGATGCAAGACGTGCAACTTTTCCCCGAACGGCGTGTTTATCTATACAAGCCGCCAGCAGGGGGCGGCGAACTTCAAAGTTTGAGGACCGACGAGCCAGCATCAAGCGATCTGGCGGCACGTCCTTCGGAAACAGAGGGCCCCTATACGGGGCCCTTTTCCGTTCTCCGGGCCCACTGCCCACCAGCGACGACCCGAGGCAGGGTTTCCCCGATGGACGGCTATGTCAGCAGCCTCTTGGCACCCCGCTGAAAATGGTGTCGACCCTCAGTACCGCGGCACAGACTCGACCCTTGTTCGGGTTGCAGCGACTTGGCACTGCCTGCGTCATCGTGATCTCGGACTCGCACTGCCTCGGGGCAGGCACAGAGAGCCAGCCTCGCAGAGTGACCCGACCGCTCGCATACGCGTCGCAGGCAACCTGTTGCCGCACCCGCTGACAGCGGCCCCGCCTGTAGACCGCGCCAGGCCCCCGGGTTGGCGGCTTGAGGCTGAAGGAAGAGATCGTCACGTGCTTACCGCGTCGATCCCCTCGACCGATGAGGAGGCCGAACTTGTGGCCACGGCGTCGAACACAGCGGGCGGTGAACAGGATCCGACCCGGATGCTGGCCAAGCGTCACGGCGCCAGTTCGGCATGGCGGGCGAAAGTAGCCGTCGCGAGCCGAGGCCGATCCGCTCGGAGTCGCTGCGATGGCGACAAGCACAAGAAGGCCCGCCAGACAGCCGGTAACAGTATTTCCCCCACCGCACGCGGACATTAAACCGTCCTCCGACCGAACGTTGCGTTGGCTGAAGGCGCCTACCGGAATCGAACCGGTGTAAACGGCTTTGCAGGCCGCTGCGTAGCCACTCCGCCAAGGCGCCAAGCTGGCTCATAGAGCCAAATTCAGGCGGTTTCCTCAAATGCTCTTTGGGACTTACTGCCAATTCCCTGCCAAAACTCCCAGATCGGTCGTCGGCAGGACGCCCAGACGAGGTCCGCTTGAACCCTCAAGATAGACGGCTTCGAGGTTCGGAGGCCGTTTCATCGGCTTGGCCATAGCGGCTTCTGGGTGAATGCACTTCGTGCCTGAAGTCGGCTTCGCCGATACCGAGGTCGCCTGCTTCAGCACGCAAACATCTGCGCACTGCGATCATCGCCCGCGGGCTCCGAGGGCCGCTTCCCCGGCTTTGCGCAGCGCTTCGGCGGTGAGGCGTACATGGCGCCCGGCTCGCGTCTGTCCCTGACCGAGGCGGTCGGCGCCCATGGACGCAAACATCTGCCAGCCCGCACATGACCATCGAGAGTAGGTATGGGTTCGGTCATCGTCAGAGTGCCAGAGACCGTGCGAATCGTTCCCTCCTCGGTGGTCCCATCGCCCTGCGGGTCAGTCGATCTCGGTCGCCTCGTTAATCCCCGCTCGTGCAGACGCTCACGTAGCTCCCGGCGCATCGGAGGCGATCCGGTGGCGCTGCGCGAGAGGCGCAGTCCCACTGCGCCGATGCGTTCGAGCTCCCAGGCCTTCGGCCGGCGATCGCCGAGTGCGGCCTCCTCTACGCCGCCGCCTGAAGTGCAGGCTGCGATCCGATCTCGACAACGACGTCGAGCTCGTTGACCCATTTGCGGGCTCTGGAACGCTTGTTGAACGCTTCGGCGTGCGCCCGTCGAGCGGACCGTTTAGCGACGGCGCGATCGTAGGTCGAGTCGATGAGACGAGAGAGGGGCGAGAAGACGTCGTCGGAAGGACGCGGGCCGCGGCGAGTCTGCGACGCACGCCCACTCTTAATGCCAGCATCCGCGTCCATCGCTCCCGCGAGCGATTCGCCCCTTTCGATCTTCCGACGCTTCCTCAAGTTCGGCGCGCTCGCCTGGGGCGGACCGGCGGCGCAGATCGCGATGATCAAGCACGAGTGCGTCGATGAAGAAGGCTGGGCCAGTGAGGAGACCTTCAAGAAGACGCTCGCCGTCTATCAGGTGCTCCCCGGCCCCGAGGCCCACGAGCTCTGCGTCTACTTCGGCCGGATGCGCGGCGGCAAGCTCGGCGGCTTCCTCGCCGGGCTCGGGTTCATGCTGCCGGGCTTCGTCCTCATGTTCGCCCTCTCGGTCCTCTACGTCGAGGCGAACCTGGCCGGCCACCTCGAGGAGCTGTTCTATGGGCTGACGGCGGCGGTCGGCGCCCTGGTCGCGCGGGCGCTTGTCCGGCTCGGCCCCACCTTCGTCACTGACGTCCCGCTGGCGATCATCGCCGTGGTTGCCTTCGCCTTGACCGTCTTCCTCTCGGCCAGCTTCGTGCTCGTCCTGCTCGGCGCCGGCATCGCTTATGAGTTGTGGACGAACGGCGGGCGCTGGCGGGGTCGAGCGAGCTCCTTCTCCTTCGGCCCGCTTGCGATCCTCGCTCTCGCTCTCGGCACGATCACGGTCTCGCTGACGGCGGAGATCTTCTGGGAGGGCCTGAAGGCGGGGCTGCTCACCTTCGGCGGCGCCTTCACGGTGATCCCCTTCCTGCAGGAGAGCGCCGTCGACGGCCAGGGCTGGCTCACCGACAGCCAGTTCGTGGACGGCCTGGCGATCAGCGGCATCCTGCCGGCGCCTCTGATCATCTTCTCCACCTTCGTCGGCTACATCGCGGGCGGGACCGCCGGGGCCTTCGCGATGACGCTCGGCATCTTCCTGCCCGCCTTCGTCTTCCCGATCTTCTTCCACCGCGACCTGGTCGCGGTCGCCGAGAACCCGCGGATCAGGCCGTTCCTGCTCGGCGTCGCCGCCGGGGTGGTCGGGCTGATCGCCGCCGTCACGGCGACGATCCTCGAAACCAGCGTGGTCGACGTCCCGACCGCGATCCTCGCGGCGGGCGCCTTCCTCGCCCTCAACCGCTGGCACGGCAAGCTGACCGTGCTCTACGTGGTGCTCGGCTGTGGCGCGATCGGGGCGGCCCTGCAGCTCACGGTGCTGTGAGGTTGGTCGGCCTACAGTGGACAGTGCCTTCTGGCAGACACCCTAAAACGTAGCCCTATGTGGTCTCTACCTTGCTAAGCCAGGCCTTTGCGCGGGCGAGATCGGCGACGCGAAAGGCCTTCGCCTTGCCGGGCAGCAAGAGGGAAAGCGCCTTCAGGGCGGGTCCCAGCCAATCCTCGTCACTCACCACTGCGACCCGATCGAACGACGTCGCGTGGCGTGCTCGGAAACCGGCGCCGGCCTCGATCGCGTCCCCCTCCACCTCGCCGGTGGTTGGCCCGAGCAAGTAAAGAACCCTCAGCTTGTCGCCACGCGCCAGCTCTTCGCGGAGGACGGGCTCGACAACCTTCTCCCAATCGTCGTCCTCTACCTCTCCGCGGGCCTCGAATCCAACGGTTCCCGCCGGCATATCTGCGATCCGCTTGAGCATCTTCGTCCTCGCTTTCGGCACTCAGCTCAGCAACTTGGCCTTCGCCCGATCGAACTCCTCAGCCGAAAGCGATCCTTTGTCTTTCAACTCGGCGAGCTTGTGGAGCTCGTCTGCGGGAGAGCCGGCGTGGGCCTGCTCTCGGACGTAGCTGTCGAACTCCTTCTTGGCATCCACCTGGGCCTTGATCGTGCGGTCGCGCATCCCATCGCCGCGAACGATCAGGTAGAGCAGCACCCCGAGGAACGGCAGGAAGACCAAGAAGAACACCCAAACGGCCTTCGCAACCCCCGACAGCTCGTGGTCGCGAAAGAGGTCCGAGATGACCGAGATAAGAATCCAGATCCAGGCGAAGAGCAGAAAGAACTCGAAGATGAAGAGCAGTCCTTCGCCGAAGCTGACGTCTGCGAGCAACACTGTCATGCCTCCTTCTCAGCCCAGTTGACGGTCAGCTGATAGATGATCACGACGTCGAGGATGATCATCAGGAACGCCCACAGCGGCGCTGCCGGGAACCAGACGACCTGCAGAACGGCGTTGATCGCCAAGAGAAAGATTCCCAGCACGCGAGCCGCTTCATTGCCGACAATCAGACCGAGGCCCGTGAGCCCGACGATGGCGCCGATGATCAGCTGAACCCAGCCCCAGGTGGTGATGTCGAAGATCAGAGCGCCGCTACCGCCGACGACGACGACTTCGTCGTTGAGGATTGCCGCCAGCCCCCAGATCACATCGAGAGAGCCGAGGATCACCATCATCACCCCGGCGAATGCGATCCACATGGAGTTTTCGCTCCCTACAGGTCGCCTTGAACCCTGACCAGCCTCCATTGAAATCTCCTTCCTAAAGCGGTGCGGTTCCATTCCCAATTCCGAGCCAGCAGCTCTATCGCTGCTCGCCGAGATCACTCTAACCGCGCCTCGGGACAAGTAAGAGTTTCTCATCCGAAAACTGCCGCGCCCTTGGTATCGGTGTTCGGATACGCGAGGCTGTCGTCATGGCCGAATCGGCAGCACCTTGCAAGGTGGTCCTATGAGCAGCCGCCGGCTAGCGGCGATCGGCGCGCTGCTGCTCGGCTCCGGCGGACTCGCGCTTGCGGTCATCGAGGCCGTACAGGAGTTTCCGCGCGGCCTGATCGCACTCGCCTGTGTGGTCATCGGGGCCATCGCCGCCTGGTCCGGCCTCCTGCGGACCGGGGCACTTCGCGCGGCGGGCCTGGTGGTCGGCGTGCTCGGGCTCGGCGCCGCACTTGCGCTCCTGGCCTCCGACCGCCTGCTGCAGGAGGCCCTGGTCATAGCGGCGCTGGTGCTCAGCGGCGCCTTGGCACACGCTGCCTTCAACCTGCGCGTGCGGCTGCCGTCGCGGCCCGCACCACGACGGCCGGTGCTGTTCTTCAACCCGAAGTCCGGCGGCGGAAAGGCAGAGAAGTTCTCACTTGCAGACGAGGCGCGAGCGCGCGGGATCGAGCCGGTCGAGCTGAGGCCCGGCCAGGGTCTCGAGCAGCTCGTGCGCAATGCGGTCGCCGGCGGTGCCGATGGGCTGGCGATGGCCGGTGGCGACGGCTCCCAGGCAGTGGTGGCGGGGATCGCGGCGGAGCTGGACCTCCCCTATGCGTGCATACCCGCGGGCACTCGCAACCACTTCGCGCTCGATCTCGGAGTCGACCGCGAAGACGTCGTCGGGGCGCTCGACGCCTTCGTCGACGGCGGTGAGCACCGAGTCGACCTCGCCGAGGTCAACGGCCGCGTATTCGTCAACAACGTCTCGCTCGGCCTATATGCCGAGGCTGTCCAGCGCAGTGGCTATCGCGACGCAAAGCTGCGCACCCTGCTCGACACCATCCCCGAGGCGCTCGGTCCCGATGGCGCCGGACTCGACCTCCGCTGGACGGGACCTGGTGGACATGAGCACTCCGCGGGCGTCGCGATCCTCGTCTCCAACAACCGCTACCGACTCGGCAAGGCAATCGGCTCCGGCACGCGCCCGCGCATCGACGACGCGCTGCTCGGGATCGCGATAGTGGGGGCTCCGACCGGCAGCGGGCGGCGGACGCAGCGACCGTGGCGGGACTGGTCGGCGCCGGCCTTCGAGGTCAACGCCGACCACCCCGTCCCCGCCGGCGTCGATGGCGAGGCAGTGCGGCTCCAGCCACCCCTGCGATTCCACGTCCGCCCCGGCGTTCTTCGCGTGCGTGTCGCACGCCAACACCCCGGCGCGTCGCCCTCGGCCACACTGCCAGATGGGCTCGCGCAAAGCGCTCGCGCCCTGGCACGAATGGCGATCGGTCGCGATCCATTGCGCACCGAGAGCCGAGCGGCACCAAATTCCACTACGGAAACCACAACGAAGGAGCAGCGATGGACATCTTCTCCCTAGAGCAGAAGGAGCGCCTCAGTCGTGAGGAGGTCGCCGCGCGCCTTCACAAACTCGCCGACATGCTCGCGCGCCACAACGAGATCGAGTTCGACCGCGGCGGCACGCACTTCACCGTAAACGTGCCCGACGAGGTCGAGCTGAAGATCGAGCTCGAGGTGGAGACCGACGAGCGCGAGCTGGAGATCGAGCTGACCTGGTAAGCCCGGGCAACTGACCCCAGAGAGACACGAGCCCGGACAAGTCCGAGCAAGAAACCCCCGAACAGAAAGTCGAATCGACATGAGCGACAAGCCTGTATTTATCTACGCAGCCACCTATTCCAATCCCGCGGATGCCGAGGCGGACTACGAGGGACTTCTCGAACTGCACGCGGCCAAGCTGGTGGGTACCTACGACGTTGCGTTGGTCACCAAGGACGATGAGGGCAAGGTTCACCTCAGGAAGCATGAGAAGCCGACGCAGCACGGCGCCTGGGGCGGCATCGCCGTTGGCGCTGCGATCGGCGTCCTGGCGGCACCGGCTGTCGTCCCCGCGGCATTGGTCGGCGGTGTGATCGGCGGCCTCGGCGGGCACTTCAGGAAAGGCATCGCGAGAGGCGACGCCAAGGAGCTCGGCGACCTGATCGACGCAGGCCAGGCGACGCTGCTCGTGATCGGGGAGTCCCGCCTCGAAGAGCAGCTCGAAAAGGCGCTCACCCGTGCCGAGAAGGCGATCGAGAAGGAAATCGAGGTCGACCGCGACGAATTCAAGCGGGAACTCGAGAAGGCTGAGAAGGAATACGCCGACGCGAGCTAGGCGGTCAGATCCGGCTGTGGTCGGCCCTCGGCCACAGCCGGATCTGAATCCGGCTAGCTCCATTCGCTTCGTTGCTTAACCTTGCCCCGCAGCCGCTCTTGGCTGCTGGCGCCGATCCGCTATTTCCAACGTCGTGGCGCCCCGGCCAGATATTCCGTGTAGCCGCGCAGGGCAGCTGGCGAGACCAGTGCCCGATAGCCAAACAGGTAGCCGAGGAAACCCAGGACGTCGTGCCGGGGATGGAATCCGAGGCGACGAAAGACGTGCCGCTCCTGCCACCTACGCAGCAGCCCATAGATGACGAGGGTGATCGGCAACACCAGCATCGACCACCACGAAAACAACAGCGGATAGCCCGCGATGAAGAGGACGATGCCCGGGATCCAAAAGAAGACATAGCCGAAGTCGAGGAGCGGAACGAGGTAGTCGAGCCCGGAGACGAATCTGGCCAAGACTCTCGGCTGCTCGGCCGGCGGGTTGCGCTGAAGGCCCTCCAGCATCCCCTGCGCCCAGCGCGATCGTTGGCGCATGAGCTGGGAGACCCGCTCTGGCGCGGCGGTGGCGCCGAGTGCGCATGGCTCGTACGTGACCAGCCCGCGGGACCGCATCATCGACCAGGTGAGGACGATGTCCTCACCGATCGCGTCCGGCCAGCCCCCTACCGCGCGAACGTCGTCCGTCCAGTACGCGGAGAAGGCACCCTGGGCGACCAGGGTGCTGTCGTAGGCCGCCTGCATTCGCTTGATCCCGTTGATCCCGAGCCGGTAGTCCCAGCTCTGCATCCTCGTCAGCAGATTGTGCATGGGGCTCTCCACTACCAAGGCGCCCGCGCAGGCGCTGACATGCTGCCCTTCGGGTTCACGCATCAACCTGCTGACCAGATACTTCAGAGCCTCTGGGTGGAGAAGGGTGTCGGCGTCGACGGTGACCACGATCGGAGTCTCGACGCTCTCCAATGCTCTGTTGAGCGCCCGCCACTTTCCCGACTCGGGCTCAAAGATGCGTGACAGCTCCAGACCACGTCGCCGCGCCGTCTCCTCGGCGACCTCAACGGTGCGGTCGGTCGAGTTGTTATCGGCGAGGATCGCGGTGAGTGGCCCGTCGTAGGAGAGGTCCGCGATCCGCTCCAGGGTTGGCCCGATGGCCGACTCCTCGTCCCGGGCGGCGATCACGACGGTCACCGGGGGCCACGCACCCTCCGGCCAATGGCCACGGGGTGGATCCAGCGATGGGACGCGGTAGCGCAACGTGATCAGCGTGAAGACCATGAAGCCGACTAGCACGGCCGGGACGTAGGCGAGGAAGATCGGGATCACCCAGGACATCACCGGACCGATCGCATCGCGCAGCTCTGCCCGCCACGGAGATGACGCCCAGACGGCGAATGCCACGTAGGCAGCGGTCAACCCGAACGCCACCGCGAACCTCAGCCTCGTGGAGGCTCCCTCGTGCGACCAAGCGCGCGCCTTGTGGCGGCTCGTGGTCCGTTCGGGGGACACGGCTTGCGACATGCCGTCAGCGTTCCACAAGGGATGGACGACCGGGACCGCTCTCGAATGAACGTCTAAGCGCCCCAGCGCCGGATGAACTCGGGGTTCGAAAGTCGTCCCGGCTAGCTTCATTTCATCGCGCCTGAGAGAGGGCGATGCTATGGATGAGGACCTCGACGGCAGCGTGCCGGTCTCCGAGGAGGTGCTGATCACGCCCTTCACGCCGGCCGAGCTGGAGGCGCGGATAGTGCGCGCCCGCCGTCGACTCCAACCGGCCCCTCTCGTTTCAGCCACTTCTCGCCAGAAGTGGCTGACTCCCCGCTAATCGCCGCGCATCCACGTATGGCGAGGGTCGCATCTAGTCCCGCAAACATGCTGGTAATCAGCCGCTTTTTACGCCTTCCACGAGAACGGCCGACGTGGATCGCACCCAGGAGGTCGGCCGGTTCGAATTCTAGTTGCCGTTCCATGGAGCGACCGCCACGACTACTGGCCGACGGCGATCAGGGAGCCCGGCAGACCCGACTCACGACGAGACGGTGCATCCCGTCGATGCGGGGGTCAAGGACCGACCCCCGCATCGCCGTCCGCGGGTAGGAGTCGGAAGGGCCGGCCGCCCGAGCCGCGGAGGGTGCGGAAATGGCGCTCGTCGAGGGTGAGCAGGTCGAGCACCTCGTGGCGCCGCGAGAGGACGACGATCGAGGCATCGGCGAGACCGACCTCGAGGTCGGCGTAGGTCTCGATCACCTCCTCGGCGACGGCGACGTCGGCGACCTCGAACGGCTCGAGTCGGTAGGCGCCGCGGCCGACCTCGGCGAGGAGCGCGAGCTCGGCCTGCAGCCCGACCCTGGTCGCGAGGAGATGGTCGAGCTCCGCGAGGACGAACGGAGAGAGGAGCAGTGGCTCCGTCGTCTCCCGCAGGGCGCCGGCCGCCCGCCGATGGTCTCGCTGGCTCGAATCGATCGCGGCCAGGAGACCGCTCGTGTCGAGCAGGATCACCGCTCGCCGAAGCCGGCGAGATGCTCTTCGGCCCGCTCGGCGAGTTCGGGCTCGCCGCTTTCGAACAAAGGCAGCCGGGGCTTCGCCCCGCCAACCCGGCCGCTGACCAGCTCGATCCCCTCGCGGATCAGATCAGCTTCCGAGCGCCCGGAGTCCACCGCCAGCCGCGCGAGGCGGTCCTTCAGCTGATCAGGCAGATAGACGGTCGTCTTACGCATGCCACCCATTGTGCCATGTGTCGTACTGCCAATCGGCTCGAGAGCGAAGGACACCGAAAATCAATGGCGTCACTGCCAAAACCTGCCGAAATAGTGCGTGATCTGACCCCGGTCGAAAGCATCGAATCCGCCGCTTTTTGGCTCTATAGAAGCAAAAATAGGCGGAAAACAGGGAGGCTTTGCAGGGCCGCTGCGTAGCCACTCCGCCAAGGCGCCGGGAGATGAAGCGTAGCTAGGCGGTGCTCATTCGGCGGGCGAGCTCGGCGAGGGTCGCGACGGTGAGACCGACGATGGTTGCCGCAACCAAGGGCTTCCAAAGGCTCTCGGTAAAGGCGTTGCCGCCGAAGTAGCCGAGAAGGCTCGCGTAGGCGGCCCAGAGGGCGGCGGCGGCTGCGTCGATGGCGAAGAAGCGGCGCCACGGCATTTCCAGAGTCCCGGCCGAGAAGGTCGTCGCGGTGCGACCGCCGGGGACGAAGCGCGCAGCGACGATGATCACACCACCCCTCTCGCGTAGTTGGCGACGCGCCCATGCCAGCCGCCCGCGCGAGCGATCGGAGCTGAAGAGGCGGCGCTCGGCCGGGCGACCGAGAAGGACCCCCAGGCCGTAGGAGATGTTGTCGCCGAGGATTCCGCCAAGCATCGATGCTGCGAAGACGCCGAAGATGCTCAGCTCCCCGTCGGCTGCCAGCACACCCCCCGTCACCACGGCTGCCTCTCCAGGCGCAACCGGCAACACTGAGTCGAGGGAGACAGCACCGATCATGGCCGGATAGGCCCAGAGCGAGCCGCCGACCGCGTCCTTCAAAGCATCGAAGGCGGCGACGCCAAGCAGCAGACTCATCCACCCCACCTACCCTGACGATAGAACAACAAGCGGCTGATGGGATTCGAACCCACGACCTTCTGCATGGCAAGCAGACGCTCTAGCCAGCTGAGCTACAGCCGCATCAGTCGCGGATTATAGGCCTGCCAGTCCCCTTCGCCTCACCGCCAACCGTCGTTGGGGGCAGAAATTTCAGCGGTACGGTTTGCTCTACTAACTAATGGGTAACCGCCTGTCGGCTCTCAAGTGGGCGCGCCTCAGCGCCGTGCGATTCCAAGGAGGCTCCCGTGAAGCGAAGCAAGATCGCCACGCTCGTTGCTGTTCTGGCCCTCTCGGTCACCCTGATCGTTCCCACCAGCTCCTCTGCCAGGGCGCCGGCGAAAACGGCGACGATCCACCCCGGCGTGCAGGTCTTCACCGAAGGTGCCCAGTGCACCGCGAACTTCGTCTTCCAGGAAGGCTCCAGCGTCTACCTCGGCCAGGCCGCCCATTGCTCGGGCACCGGCGGGCAGACCGAAACCGATGGTTGCAGCAGCGGCTCGCCACCACTCGGCACCCCGGTCGAAGTCACCGGCGCGAGCAAACCCGGCACCCTCGCCTACAGCTCCTGGCTGACGATGCAGGCGAACGGGGAGACCGACCCTGATATCTGCGCCTACAACGACTTCGCCCTGATCAGACTCGACCCGGCCGATGTCGGCAGCGTCAACCCGTCGGTTCCCGGCTTCGGCGGCCCGACCGGTGTCGGCGGAATCGGCGAGCTCGGCTCGACCGTCTACTCCTACGGCAACTCCTCCCTGCGCGCCGGCATCACCAAGCTCAGCCCCAAGCAGGGCATCGTCGTTCAGAACGAAGGCGGCGGCTGGAGCCACATCGCCATCACCCTGACGCCGGGCGTCCCTGGCGATTCGGGCAGTGGCTTCTTCAACGCCTCCGGCGAGGCGTTCGGCGTACTCAGCACCCTGCAGATTGCGCCACTCACCGGCACCAACGGGGTTGGTGACCTGGGCAAAGAGCTTGCCCACCTGCGCGCCACGGGCTTTGGCGCGATGCAGCTCGTACCCGGCACCGAGCCCTTCAAAGCAAACCTGGTCGGAGCGATCCTCGGCCCCTAAGCGTCCGGATCCAGTTCGGCGAGGAGGTCGCGTAGGTCAAGCGGTTCGGTGACCATCGTGACTTCCTCGCCGCCGGGCGAGCGCGGCCACTCCTCGCGCGGCCGGTCCCAGTAGAGCTCGATCCCGTTGCCGTCGGGGTCGCTGAGGTAGAGCGCCTCGCTGACGCCGTGATCGGAGTTCCCCTCCAGGGGGATGCCCGCCCCTGAGAGTCGCCGCAGCGCATCGGCCAGGGAGCGGCGATCCGGATAGCGGATCGCAAAGTGGAAGAGGCCGGTGCTGTGGGCGGGCGGCGCCGGAGCGCCCTTTGAATGCCAGGTGTTGAGACCGATGTGGTGGTGGTAACCACCAGCCGAGACGAAGGCCGCGTCATCCCCCATGCGCTGCTGCAGCTCGAAGCCGAGGACACCGCAGTAGAAGTCGAGCGCGCGATCGAGGTCGGCCACTTTGAGGTGGACATGGCCGATGTCAACCTGGGAATCGATCGGCTCAGCCATCGCCGTCGAGCACCGCGTTGACGAGGCGATCGGCCTCTGTGTTCAACTCGCGCCGCACGTGCCGGATCGACCAGTTGTCGAAGGGCCGCAGCGCTCGCTTTACCTCCCCGTGCAGCTCGCGCATGGTCGCGTCCTTGACCTTGTACTCGCCCTTGACCTGGCGCACGATCAGCTCCGAATCGCCGACCAGTTCGAGCTCGGCCGCGCCCAGCTCGGCCGCACGCGCGATCCCCAGCAGCAGCGCCCGGTACTCGGCGACGTTGTTGGTCGCGGTGCCGATCCGCTCGCCTCGCTCCTCCAAGACCTCACCGTCTGCGTTCTGCACCACGGCCCCGATCGCGGCCGGCCCGGGATTTCCGCGGGCGCCGCCGTCGACGTTGACAACCAGCCTCAGGGGCATCTAGCCGACCGGCTCGCCATCGCGGCTTTGCGGCTGTCGCGGCGCGCCGATTGCGATTCGGCCGCCTTCCTCGGCTCGCGCGTTCCACTCCCGCGCCGATCCATCCAGCTGGTCGAGCTCATCGCCCTTGCCGAGCTGGAAGACGGGGCGCAGCTCGTCGCCAAGATCGACTCCCCACTGATACCAACCCAGCTCCCAGGCGACGGTGATCCGCACTTCGCTGGGCGAGCCGGCGGCCGAGCCAATCGATACCCGTGGGTTGCCGAGGGTCCGTGTGAGCCCAGCCATAGTGCGGGAGGCATCGCTGCTGTTGAAACGAGCGGCGGCGCGCTCGAGGCGCCCCCGCGGCGACTCGGAGACCTCCGGCGTAGGGCGGCGACCGACATTGGCGCCGGGAGCAGCGGGATCGACCCAGCCGAGCTTCTCGGCGCGGCCGCGACAGAGATCGCAGACCAGGCGCGCGCCATCCCTTGGGCTCATGTAGCTGCGGGTGCGCTCCCCGGCAAGGATGGTGCGGTGGCAGACCGCGCAGGTGTCGTCAGAGCTCACCGGATCAAATTAGCAACGGCTCGCGGCACTACGCCGCCGCCGCGCTTCCCTGCCGCGCCGTTGCAACGATCCTGTCGGCGAGCTGCGCGGGAACTGGGTCGTAGCGCTCGAACTCGACCGTGAACTCGGCGCGGCCGTGGCTGATCGAGCGCAGGTCGGGCGCGTAGTCGAGCACCTCGGCCATCGGCACCTCGGCCCTGACCTCCGTCGCCGAGCCTTTCGGCTCCATTCCGAGCGGATGGCCGCGACGCGAATTGAGGTCGCCGATCACCTCGCCAACGACATCGTCGGGGCAGCTGACGGTGAGACGCACGATCGGCTCCAGCAGGACGGGGTCGGCGGCTTCCATCGCCTCGCGGAAGGCCATCGAGCCGGCGACCTTGAAGGCCATCTCGGACGAATCGACGTCGTGGTGCTTGCCGTCGACAAGCCGCACCCGCACGCCCTTCACCGGGTAGCCGGCAACGGTGCCATGGCGCATCGCCTCAACCACTCCCTTCTCGACCGCAGGGATGAAGGAGCCCGGAATCGCCGCTCCCTTGATCCGGTTGACGAACTCGAGCCCGGACCCTTCCTCTGCCGGCTCGATCTCGATCCGGCAGTCGGCGAACTGACCGCGCCCGCCGGATTGCTTCTTGTAGCGGGCATGCGCCTCGGCGGGCTGGCGGATCGTCTCCTGGTAGGGCACCCGCGGCGGGTGCAGCTCGACCTCGGCACCGAAGCGGCGCTTCATCCGCTCGACGATCACCTCGACGTGGATCTGGGTCAGCCCGGCGACGATCTGCTCGCCGGTCTGCGGATCGCGGTGGACGTCGAGAGTCGGGTCCTCCTCACCTAGCCGCCGTACCGCCGTCGCCGCTTTCTCCTCGTCGCCCTTCGACTTCGGCTCATAGGCAAACGCCATCACCGGCGCCGGCAGATTGAGCGACGGGAAGGCGATCCCTTCCTGATGCTCGCAGAGCACGTCCCCCGCCTGGGTCTGCTTCAGCTTGGCCACGGCTCCGATCTCCCCCGCCCCCAGCTCGGCGACCGGGCTCAACTCGCTGCCGAGTGGGCGGCCGAGCTGGCCAATCCGCTCCTTCTCGCGCCTGGTCGCGTTGACAACCTGCGAGTCCGAACGCAGGGTGCCGCGGTAGACACGCAGCAGGTTGATCCGCCCCGCGTAGGGATCGGCGAGCGTCTTGAAGACGTAGGCGACGAGCGGGCCGTCCGCGTCGGGAGAGACGTCGATCGCCTCGCCGCCCTCACCCAGCGCCCTCACCGTACCCCGCATCGCCGGCGACGGCAGATCCTCGACCAGCGCGCCGAGCAGGCGGTTGGTGCCCAGGTTGCGGGTGGCGACGCCGCAGGTGACCGGGAAGATCCGACCCGCAGTAACTCCCTGCTTGAGGACGCCGACGATCTCCCCATGGTCAATCCGCTCGCCGTCGAGGTAGCGCTCCATCAACTCGTCGGAGTTCTCTGCCACCTCGTCCATCAGCTTCTCCCGGTACTCCTCTGCCTGCGCGCGAAGCTCATCGGGAATCTCGCCCTTCGTCGCGTTTCCCTGCCCCGTGCCCTCGTAGACGAATGCCTCGAGGTCGATCAGATCGACCACGCCGCGGACCTCGTACTCGCTGCCGATTGGGATCTCGGTGGCGACGACGTGCGGGCCGAAGGCGTTCCTGAGCGAGTCGAGCACGGCGAAGAAATCTGCCCGCTCGCGATCGAGCATATTGACGAAGACGAGACGCGCCAGACCCTCGCCGTCGGCCCGCCGCCAGAGCCGCTCGGTCTGCACCTCGACGCCGGCGACGGCGCTGACGACGACCACCGCGGCGTCGGCAACCCGCAGGGCAGCGGCCGCATCGGCGACGAAGCTCGGCTCACCCGGGGTGTCGATCAGGTTGATCTCGCGGCCGTCGTGCTCGAAGCCGGCGACGGCGGCGCCGATCGACATCCCCCGCGTCCGCTCATCGGGCTCTGAGTCGGAAACGGTGCTGCCCTCCTCGACGCTGCCCAACCGCCGCGTCGCCCCCGCCTCGAACAGCATCGCCTCGTGCAGGCTCGTCTTACCGCAGCCCCGGTGCCCGATCAGAGCGACATTGCGAATCCGGTCTGCCTTGTGCGGCACGCAACGAGGTTAGAACGCAGCTAGACCTCTTGCAACGAGGACTTCAACCGCATCACTGCCTTGGTGTGCAGCTGGGAAACGCGCGACTCGGTAACGCCAAGCACCTCGCCGATCTCGCGCAGGGTGAGGTTCTCGTAGTAGTAGAGCGCGACGACGAGCTGCTCGCGCTCGGGCAGGCCGGCGATCGACTCGGTGAGCCGGTCCTTGATCTCACTGCTGGCAAGCGATTCCTGTGGGTCTTCGGCGCGCGGATCGGAGATCGTGTCGAGCAGCGAAACCGAGTCGCCGGAGGAGTCGGAGATCGTCCACAGCTCATCCAGCGCGTAGATCGAGGAGTTGGCGATCTCCAGCAGCGAGGTCTGCAGTTCCTCTTCGGTAAGGCCGACTTTGGCGGCGAGCTCAGCCTCGGTCGGCGCCCGCTGCAGCTCATGCTCCAGTTTCGACTGCGCCGCCTCGATTTCGCGGGCGCGGGAGCGGACCGAGCGGGGCACCCAATCGAGCGAGCGCAGCTCGTCGATGATCGAGCCGCGGATCCGCGTCATCGCGAAGGTCTCGAACTTGATCCCGCGCTCTGGCTCGAAGCGCTCGATCGCGCCGATCAAGCCCATCAGGCCGTAAGAGATCAGGTCGGCGTCCTCCACGTGCGAGGGCAATCCGGCGCCGAGCCGGCCAGCGACGAATTTGACCAGCGGCGAGTAGGCGACGACCAATCGCTCGCGCGCGGTTTTGTCGCCATCGTCCTTGTAGCGGCGCCACAAGTCGCGCAGCTCCACCTCTTTTACGCCGGTTTCCATGGAATTCGGCTCGATTCTATGGTCGCTGGGGCATCTTTTGGGCTTCAGGCGCGCGGATGGGTCGCCGCGTAGGCCTCCCGCAGGCGAGCCGCGTCGACACGAGTGTAGACCTGAGTCGTCGAAATCGAGGCGTGACCGAGCAGCTCCTGGATGGTTCGGAGGTCCGCGCCCCCTTCCAAAAGGTGGGTGGCGAAGCTATGGCGCAACGAGTGCGGTGAGATGCCGGTGGCAAGCGCCGCTTCGCGAACCCAGAGACCCAGTCGCCGGGTCACGTCGGATCCGGAGAGCCGCTTACCGCTCTTGGAGAGGAACAACGCCCCCTCTCGCGGCTCGGCTGCGAGCGCGTGCCGGCCGCGCTCCAGATAGCGGCGCAGGGCCCGCTGCGCCGGCTCGCCGACCGGCAGCAGCCGCTCCTTCGAGCCCTTGCCGAGCACGCGAAGCTGCTCGCTCTCGAAGTCGAACGAGCCGACGTCGAGGTTGACGATCTCCTCACAGCGCAGGCCACAGGAGTAGGCCAGCTCGAACATCGCCCTGTCGCGCAGCTCCAGCGGCGTGCGGGCCGGGATCCGCTCGAGCAGGGACCGGACCTGCTCGCCGCTCAAGACCCGCGGCAGCTTTTCTTCGCGCTTGGGGCTGGAGACGAGGTCAGCCGGGTTCTGGCCGATCCGCTCAGTCCGCACGAGGTAGTCGAAGAGGCCGCGGATCGCCGCCAGCTTACGCGCCACCGTCGTCGGTGCCGCTCCGGCGGACGAGAGCCCGGCGCCGTATCGCCGCACGTCGCGGTGGCGGACGTCGTCGGGCTCCGAGCCCCGCGCGGCCGCCCACTCGACGAACTGTCCGAGGTCGACCGCGTAGGCCTTGCGGGTCCGCTCGGCCATGCTCCGCGCCCGCAGGTCACGGTCATAGGCGGTCAGCGCCTCATCCCAGGTCATGCAGAGGAGTTCGCCACGCGGCGACTGGAGCCTGCGCTCAGCCGATGTAAATCGGAGTACCGACTTCGACCAGGTCGTACAGCTCTTCGACATCGGGGACCGCCATCCGCACGCAACCGTGCGAGGCGGCGGTGCCCAGCGAATAGGTCTCTTCGGTGCCGTGGATACCGGCCCCTTCGTAGATCCCCATCCAGCGTGCCTTGAGCGGATTCGACGGCCCCGGCGGGATCGACTGCCCGGCAAGAGAGCCGGCCCAATCCGATTCCGGCACGTGCCAGGTGGGTTCCACCTGCTTGTCCTGGATGTGGTAGAGCCCTTCCGGCGTTTCCAGGCCTTCCTGGCCGACTGCGACGGTGTAGGTCTTCGCCAGCTTCAGATCCCTCCAGAACCGCAGGGTGTAGCTGGAGCGGTCGAGGGTGAGGTACGTCGGGTACTCGGAGGCGACCTCTTCCCCGGTGACCTCGGGGGCAACCGAGTGGGTGCGGGCGGCAATCGTGTGATCGGCACTGGCGTTGAGGACCGCGGCATTGAGTTGGCGGGTGAGCAGGTTGTCGCGCAGCTTGCGCCCGTACTCGGCCGAGACCACGACCAGTTCGGCGCCGTCGGCCTCGACCGAGGCGTCCTGCGGTTCGCGGTTGACCGCGCCGGCAACCTCACGGACGAAGCGATTGATCGCGCGCTGCGAGTAGGTGACGTCGGCGGAGACGCTCTCATCGACCTCGCCGCCGCTGACATAGCGAACTATCCGCGTCGGCAACCCGCCGTCGCGACTCGCGTCAAGTGCCTCTTCGACCGCACCGTCGATTTCGGCGTGGACCTTCAGCGCCTTGCCTGAGAGGGTCCAGCTCTCACCGTCGTAACCAACCCTGAGCGAGTGACGCAAGGGTGCCAGCAATTGCCGCCGCACCGCGCGCTCCGCTTCGTTCGCGTTCATGCCGCCGACATCGACGCCGGCGATCGTCACGCCGTCGGCAATCTTGTCGCCTTGGGAGCTGTCGTAGGCGTAAGCAGCTACCGCGCCAAGTGCAAGCAAGCAGACGCAGGTAGCGATCGCAATTTTGGTCTTACGCCCCATTTGGGAAAGTTTAGGCAGACGGTCCGGTCGTTCCGACGGATATCTTTCGACACTGTGCGCTCCAAGGATGAGGTTCGCAAGGAGATTTGGCAGGCGATGGACCGCGAGGGGGTTTCTCGCTTTCCAGGCGCGGAGGGTCGGATCCCGAACTTCGCCGGGGCGAGGCTAGCCGCCGAGAAGCTCGCCGGGCACCGACTCTGGAGGCGGGCACGGGCGATCAAGGCAAATCCCGATTCGCCCCAGACGCAGGCCCGCCGCATGGCGCTGGAAGAGGGAAAGACGCTGATCATGGCGGTGCCGCGGCTTCGCGATCCACATCCGTTCCGCGTGCTCGACCCGAAGCGGCTCTCGAAGGCTGCGATGAAAGAGGCGGCGACGATCAAGGGAGCGCTCAAGCACGGCCGCGTCGTCGCCCTCGACGACCTGCCCGAGATCGACTTCGTCCTCACCGGCTCGGTCGCGGTCAACCTGAGCGGTGCCCGGATCGGCAAGGGGGGCGGCTACAACGATCTCGAGTACGGGATCCTGATCGACGCCGGCAAGATCGACGACCACACGACGATCGCCACCACCGTGCACCCGATTCAGATCATGCGGCGTCACCTGCCCGTCGTCTCGCACGACCTTCCCGTCGACCTGATCGCGACGCCACGCGCCGTGATCGAGGTCGAGCGCACCGACGACCGCCCCCGGGGCATCCTCTGGGATCACCTGCAGCCCCCCCAGATCCGCGAGATACCGATTCTGGAAAGGATGGGCTACGCCTAAATGGACTCCCAGTCAGTGCTGAGCGGGTCAGTCAACTTCCCGGCCACCGACTACGGCAATCCCGACCCCGAGTGGCTGAAGATCGATTGGCGCGAGCATCTGCACCGTGTTCAGCTGCCAGGAGCCGAAGTCAACTACGCCGAGATCGGCGAGGGTGAGCCGATCCTCTTCGTCCACGGCCTCGCCGGCTGCTGGCAGAATTGGCTCGAGAACCTCCCCCACTTCGGCCGAACCCACCGTGCGATCGCGCTCGACCTTCCCGGCTTTGGCGAGAGCCCGATGCCGTCCTGGCCGATCGACATGCCCGCCTACGGCCAGCTGATCCACGACTTCTGCGAGAAGCTAGGCATCGACCGGGTAGCGGCGCTGGTCGGCAACTCGATGGGCGGCTTCGTCTCCACCGAGGCGGTGATCGACCAGCCTTCTCGCTTCGACAAGCTTGTGCTTGTCTCAGCAGCCGGAATCAGCTTCGCGGAGGCGCAGGGGCGCCGTCTCCAAGCCGGAGTGAGCCTCTTCGAAGCAAGCTTCCCCTTCCTGGCGGGCCCACGGCGTGCCTGGCTGAACCGCCCCGGCGGGCGCCAATTCGCCTTCGGGCGCGTCTTCCACTACCCCAACCGTATCCGCCCGGAGTTGCTGCGCGAGCAGATCGAGCCCGGGCTGCAGAGTCCCGGCTTCGGCGACGCAATCCGCGGGATCGGCGGCTACGACAGCCGTCACCGCCTTACCGAGATCGAGATCCCGACCCTGGTCGTCTGGGGCCTCAACGACCGCGTCGTCCCGGTCGAGGCGGCGATCGGCTACCACCGCCTCGTCCCGGACTCGCGGCTGGAGCTGTTCGAGCGCACCGGGCACGTGCCGCAGATGGAGCGACCGGAACGCTTCAACGCGCTGCTTGATGAGTTCCTGACGGACTAGAGCAAGCAGATCAAGGACGCAGGGAGCGTGGCGTGCTCTGCGCGCGAGCGACCGAGGACGCCGATATGCGCCGCTCCAGTCCGTCAGGAGGTGACTGCACCGAGGGCGGCCGAAGACACCGTGGCCGCATACTTCGCCATTACGCCGCGGTCAAAGAGCGGGGGCGGCGACTCGTACTCCGCTACGCGCTTGGCGATCTCCTCGTCCGAGAGCGCCAGGTCGAGACGGCGTGCGTCGATGTCGAGGCTGATCTCATCGCCCTCGCGAATCGCCGCGATCGGGCCACCCTTTGCCGCCTCGGGAGCGACGTGGCCCACCATCAGGCCGCGAGTTGCGCCGGAGAAGCGCCCGTCAGTAAGCAGAGCCACCTCCTCGCCGAGGCCCTCACCGACGATCGCCGCCGTCACCTGAAGCATCTCGCGCATGCCGGGGCCGCCGGACGGGCCCTCGTTCCGGATCACGACGATGTCGCCGGAGCGAATCCCCCGTTCCTTGACGGCACGGAAGCACTCCTCCTCGGACTCGAAGACACGGGCCGGGCCGACCTGTTTCCTGCGCTCGGTGCCGGCGAGCTTGACCACCGCGCCCTCGGGGGCGAGGTTGCCACGCAGGATCGCAAGACCCCCTTCGGCCTTGAGCGGATCGGAGAGCGGCCGCACAACCTCCTGGCCTTCGGCCTCGCTTGCGGCTTCCGCCTCTTCGCCGATCGTCCGGCCACTGACCGTGATCGCATCGCCGTGCAGAATGTCTGCCTCGGCGAGGCGCTTGAGGATCAACGGCACCCCACCGGCGCGATAGAGGTCGGTGGCGACGAAGCGACCACCCGGCTTCAGATCGGCCAGCAGTGGGGTCGTGCGTGAGATTCGCTCAAAGTCATCCATGTCCAGCTCGATCCCGGCCTCGTGGGCGAGGGCGATCAGGTGCAGGACGACATTGGTCGAGCCACCCGACGCGCAGGCACACGCGATCGCGTTCTCCAGCGAGTCGCGAGTGATGACCCGACTCGGCTTGAGGTCCTCCGAGAGGACCCGCATCACCAGCTCACCGATCTTCTCTGCGACGGTCCCCTTCTCGTCGTCTTCGGCGGGCACCATCGCCGAGCCGCCGGGACTGATTCCCAGCGCCTCAAAGGCGCAGGCCATCGTGTTTGCCGTGAACTGTCCGCCGCAAGCCCCGGCGCCGGGGCTTGCCACGCCCTCCAGCTCGTTCAGTTCCTCGTCGGTCATCTCGCCGGCAGCATGGGCCCCGACCGCCTCGAAGATGTCGAGGATCGTCACATCGCGGCCATGCCAGCGCCCCGGAGCGATCGAGCCGCCATAGAGCAGGACCGAGGGCACGTCCAGCCTGGCCAGGGCCATGGCACAGCCGGGAATCGTCTTGTCGCAGGCACAGACGGCGACAATCGCGTCGAACTGATACCCGCGGGCCATCAGCTCGATCGAGTCAGCAATTACCTCGCGGCTGATCAGCGAGGCCTTCATTCCCTGCGTGCCCATCGTGATCCCGTCAGAGACGGCGACGGTGTTGAACTCCATCGGCGTGCCACCGGCGGCACGCACGCCTTCTTTGACGTGCTCAGCCAGCCCCCGCAGGTGGAAGTTGCATGGCATCGCCTCGGTCCAGGTGTTGGCGATGCCTATCGTCGGTCGGCTGAGAGCATCGTCGTCGAAGCCGATGCCCTTCATGTAGGCGCGCGCGTGGGCGCGCTCGGGGCCGTCGAAGACGACACTGGAGCGCGGGCGGGGAAGCTTGGTGGAGGTGGAGCCGTTGTCGCTCATCACCAGAAATCTACTGCGGCGGCTCCGAAGCGAGGCCAAAGACGTCGACCGGACCCGAGCCGGAGCCGAGTTCACGCAGGCCATTGGCGACTGCCTCAGAGGCAACTTTGCGCGCCCGCCTGGCCGCCTCCAATGGCGCGGCCCCATGAGCGAGAAACGCCGCCAGGGCCGCGGAGTGAGTGCAGCCGGAGCCATGGGCGGCGCCGTCGGGATGGCGATCGCCGGGGATCTCGACGACGCGCTCTCCGTCGAAGAAGACGTCGATCAGCTCCTCGCTGTGGCCGCCCGTGACGACCACTGCCTTCGGGCCAAGCTCTACGACGCCACGCGCCAGCTCCTCCTGCGTGGCTCCACTCCCCAAACCGGTCAGCTCGCGAGCCTCGGGGATATTTGGGGTGGCGACCGAGCAGCGCGGCAACAACACGTCGACAAGTGCCGCTCTGGTCTCGTCGTCTATCAGTGCCGCTCCACTCTCAGCCACCATCACTGGGTCGATAACGACGGGTGCGAGCGCGACTCCGACGTAGGTCAGCCCGACAGCAACCGCGTCGATCGTCGCCGTCGAGCCGAGCATGCCGATCTTCACCGAGTCGGCCCCCATGTCCTCGGCGATCGCCAGGATCTGGTTGAAGACTGCTTGCGGCGAAACCGCCTCGACCCACTCGACCGCACGCGTGTTCTGCGCCGTTATCGCGGTGATCGCGGTCATCCCGTGCACACCGCATCTCGCGAAGGCCTTCAGGTCCGCCTGGATGCCCGCACCGCCGCCGGAGTCCGAGCCGGCGATCGAAAGGGCGGTTGGGACACGTTTCTGGTTCATCGGTCCTCCCAGCCTAGATGTCGGATGGTGGTTGCAGAGTGGTGCGCGTGTAGACGCCCACCAGGGAGCAGTTGACGTAACCGAGCGACTCCAGGTCGGCCAAGGTGGCGGCTGCTTCGCCGCCCTCGAGCTGGAGGTCGGCGGCGACGGCGTCGCAGGTTCCGGCGCCCCGCTCCAATGCCTCCAGGACCGCCAGTTGCGCCGCGTCCAGTCGAGGGCTGGCTCGATCGATCCGGCGCGCGCCGGGCCCGAGCATCGCGTCGAGCACGTCCTGCGCGTCGCGGACCAGGCAGGCGCCGCCGGCCAGCAGGCCGTTGGGGGCGGCGGAGAGACGCGACCCGACCGGACCCGGGACCGCTCCAAGATCCCGGCCAAGGTCCGCAGCAAGATCTGCCGTGATCAACGAGCCGGAGCGCTCAGCCGCCTCGACCACGACCGTCATCCCGGACAGCGCCGCCATGATCCGGTTGCGGGCAGGGAAGGTCCAACGCCAGGCACCGCATCCGGGCGGCAGCTCGGAGAGAACGAGCCCGCTCTCCCCGATCCGCCGCCAGAGCGAGCGATGGGCGGCTGGGTAGGCAACATCGGCACCGCAGCCCAGGACGGCAACCGTCAACCCCGCGTCGAGCGCGCCGCGGTGTGCGCAGGCGTCGATGCCGAAGGCAAGGCCGCTGACCACGACCATTCCCGTCGCCGCCAGCTCCCGTCCGAGCTCCCGCGCGACCTCGCGGCCGTAGGTGCTGGCACGCCTTGCGCCGACGAGGGTCACCGCGTTCTCCGGGCTCAACTGCCGCAACAGGGCCGGATCGCCGCGACCGATCAACGCCCAAGGCGCGTCGGGCGCGTCACCCAGCCCTGGCGGAAAGAGCGGGTCGTGCCGGCAAGATGCCCAGCACTGCGCTGCGGCGAGCTCGGCGTGCAGGCGCTCAGCCGGTGGCGCGGCGATCTGAGCCAGGATCTGATCTGCAACATGCGGCGCCGCCGCAGTGGCCAGGTCCTCGTTACTGAGGCGGAGCAGTTCGGGCGAGCGCCTTCCGACAGCGCCCGTGGCGATCTTCTCGATGTAGGGGGCAAGGTGCGCGAGCAGCCGCGAGCGTCGCAGGCATTCTGGGCAGGCCTCCGGATTGAGCTGGCTAATCACGGTCCCTCCTCCTCAGTTGCAGTGCCTGGGCAACCTGCTCGCGCCCGACCGAGTCGGAGCCGGCCAGGTCGGCAATCGTCCGCGCCAGGCGGAGCACCCGGTCGTGAGCTCGGGCGCTGAGCCGGCGGCGCGAGTAGGTCTCGGCCAGGAGCGCCGCGGCGTCTTCCTCGAGCACGCACTCCCGTGCCTCTCCGGGGGTCATCTCGGCGTTGCATCGCCCGGTGCCGAGCCGGGCTTCGCCTCGCCGACGGGCAGCGGCAACACGCTCGCGTACGGGGGCAGAGGTCTCGCCCGGCGGTCCGCCGATCTCCGCTGCGCTCGGCTGGCGGATCGCGACGAGGATGTCGAGGCGATCGGCAAGCGCGCCACTGAGGCGCCCCTGGTAGCGACGCACGTCGAGCGGTGGGCAGCTGCACTCCGGATCGGCCTCACCGCGTCCACACGGACAGGGGTTTGACGCGGCGACCAGCATGAAGCGACAGGGCAAACGCCGGTTGCTGCCGGCGCGGGAGATCGTGACCCAGCCACTCTCAAGCGGCCCCCTTAGCGCCTCAAGCGTGTCGCGGCGGAACTCGCAAAGCTCGTCGAGAAAGAGGACGCCGCGGTGAGCGAGGGTTGCCTCACCCGGACCGGGCGGGTTACCGCCGCCGACGACCCCAGCTGGACTGACCGTGTGATGAGGAGCCCGAAACGGCCTGCCCCCGCCGAAAGCTGGGCCGAGGCGACCGCAGGCGCTGGCGATCCGCGCCACCTCGAGACCCTCATCCTGGGCGAGCGGAGGCAGGATCGACGGCAGCCTGCTCGCTGCAAGCGACTTGCCGGCGCCTGGCGGCCCGACCATGAGCAGGCTGTGGCCGCCGGCCGCCGCGACTTCGAGCGCGTAGCGAAGGTGAGGCTGGCCGCGCAGATCGGCGAGGTCAGCTGCTCCTGACTGAGCCGTCAAGGGCAGGGACAGGGGCTCGGGGCGGTCCGGCTGCCACGACCCGGTCGCCAGTGCCGTTAGCTGATCGAGGCCTTCCAGGGGCAGCACCTCCAGGCCGGCGACTAGGGCCGCCTCGGGTCCGTTCTCGGCAGGCACCATCATGGCGTCAGCGCCTTGTTCGCGGGCCGCCTCGGCGATCGCGAGCACTCCCGGGATCGATCGCACGGAGCCATCCAGGGCCAGCTCGCCGGCCATCGCCAATCGCGGCAAGCGCTCCCACTCGAGCTGCCCCGAAGCGACCAGCAGAGCCACCGCAATCGGCAGGTCCAAGCCCGGACCGGCCTTGCGCAGGCTGGCCGGTGCGAGGTTGGCGACGATACGCCGCAAGGGGAAGTCGAAGCCACAGTTGGCAAGGGCTGCCCGCACCCGCTCACGGGCCTCGCGGACCGCCGTATCCGGGAGCCCGACGACCGAGAAGGCGGGCAGGCCGCGGTGCACGTCGACCTCGACCCGCACGGGCCTGGCCGCAATGCCGTCGAGGGTGAATGTCCGCGTCGTGGCGAGCATCGCAGCCACGCTGGCGCGTCCCGACGCGCGCATGGCGCGCAGAAGAAAAATCTTCAGAACCGACTACGTGACCAAAGGCATGCGGTCGCCAGCTGCCCTAGCTTCGACCGCGTGACCGATACCCGACAACGACTCGGAAAGGCGGCAGAGGACCTCGTCGCCACCCGCCTTGCCGCCGCGGGCTGGAAGGTGCTGGAGCGCAACGCGCGCAGCCGCCGCGGCGAGCTCGACCTCGTCGCCCTCGACGGTCGCACGCTGGTCTTCGTCGAGGTCAAGGCCGGCCGTGCGGGTTCAACCTACGGACCGGAGCGCCCGATCCTTTCGATCGACTTCCGCAAGCAGCAGCGCATCCGCCGCCTCTCCACCGCCTGGATGGGCGGGCGCCGTTCCGGGCTGCGCTATGACGAGATCCGCTTCGACGCGGTCGGGATCACCTACGACCGTGCCGGCCGCGTCACCGACTACGAGCACCTCGAAGGAGCGTTCTAACCGGCTAGCTCCAGCTGGCGAGTAAGCAACTGACTGGAACGAGCGGCGGTGCAGCGGCGAGATACCGAGGCGCTCGATCGCGGCGCGATGCTCGGGGGTCGAGTAGCCGACGTGCTCCTCGAAGCCCCAGCCCGGGTGCTCATCGGCAGCGCCGTGCATGTAGCGGTCGCGGCTGACCTTGGCGATCACCGACGCGGCGGCGATCGCGGCGCTGGTCCCGTCCCCTTCGATCACGGCGCGGTGCCGGACCGTGCAGTCGCGCAGCGAGAAGCCGTCGACCAGGCAAGTCGCGTCCTCGCCAGGAGCCAACCGCTCCAGCGCGCAGGAGAGCGCTTCGATGTTCGTCACGTGCAGGCCACGCTCGTCGATCCCCCGCGCGCAGCGGACGACCACGCTGACCCTGCTCGCGGCGCGCAGCACCGCCGGGTAAAGCTCCTCGCGCCGCTCGGCTTTCATCTGCTTGGAGTCGTGCAGGCCGGCGAGCGCGCGCCGATCCGAGCGCGAGAGCGTCTCGTAGTCGAGCAGGACCGCGGCGGCGACCAACGGCCCGGCCAGGCAGCCCCGCCCCGCCTCGTCTGCGCCGGCCACCATGCGGCTGCCGAGACCGCGGTCGAAGGCGAAGAGGCGGCGCGAGCGCGCCAGGCGGCGCTTGTGCGCCTTAGAAGATCCCGACGCGGTCGGGTGGCCAGTAGGTGGCGAAGGCCTTGCCGATGATCCACTCACGGGGGACGGGTCCCCAGAAACGGCTGTCGTCGCTTGCCCCACGGTTGTCGCCCATCATGAAGTAGTAGTCGGGTGGAATGGTGATCGGTTTGGGCAAATTGCAGGCTCCGCTGTTGCCGCAGGCCAGCGCGTAGGGCTCGTCGGTCTTCGCCACGCCGTTGACGACGGGGTGGCCGTTGCGAACGGCCAGCGTGTCGCCGGGGCCGGCGACGATCCGCTTGATGAAGTTCTGACTCGACTCCTCGGGGGTCGGCGCCGGGCAGGCTTCTTCGGGACCGTGCTGCCTACCGCACTCGGTCCCGAGGTCAGCACCTTTGGGCGGGTGGAAGACGACGATGTCGCCGATGTCGGGATCGGTGAAGTGGTAGAGGAAGCGGTTGACCAGGACGCGCTGACCGACGTCGAGGGTCGGCTCCATCGACTGCGAGGGAATCTGGTAGGGCTTGACCAGCCAGGCCTGGATCGCCAGCGCCAGACCCAGCGCCAGGGCGACGATCACGACCAGCTCGACCAACCCGCCGGCGCGGCTCTGCGGCTTGGGAATACTGGGGGTCAGGCCGAGTCCTCGCCGGAGTCGCCGGAATTCTCTTGCGGCGACTCATCCTCGGCATCCTGCGCCGCGGCGGTGTCCTCGGTCTCCCCTGCCCCGGGCGCCTCAGCGTCCGTGCCTGCCTCTGCCTCTGCCTCCGGTGCCTGCTCGGCCTCCGGCCCCTCAGCTTCCTCCTCAGACGCCTCGTCGGCAGGTGCCTCCTCAGCTTCAGCGTCTACCGACGGCTGCTCCTCTGCGGGCGCAGCGTCCTCAGGCTGATCCTCCCCAAGCGCCTCTGACGCGGGTGGCGGCGTAGGGGGGACCTTCCCCGAGGAAGCTTCAGCTACCGCAGGGGGAGGTGGGTCCCCTGCGCCGACAGGACCCGCGCCCTGAGGGGCCTCGTCCTCAGCCTGAGCGACGCCCTCCGCATCGACCGCAGCAGCAGTCGGCGTCGAGATCATCTCCTCGTCGATCCCCCAGCGCCGCTCCGCCACGCGCGCCGCCTTGCCGATGCGGCCGCGCAGGTAGTAGAGCTTCGCTCGCCGCACGTCGCCGCGCGCCGCGATCTCGAGTTTCTCGATCTTCGGCGAGTGCAGCGGGAAGGTTCGCTCGACACCGACGCCGAACGACTGCTTGCGCACGGTGAAGGTCTCGCGCACGCCGGAGCCCTGGCGCTTGAGGACGATTCCCTCGAAGACCTGGGTGCGGCGGCGGCTGCCCTCGACCACCTGGAAGTGGACGCGCACGCGATCGCCAGGAGCGAAGGGCGGAATGCCCTTCCTCAGCTGACCACGCTCGATGCTGTCGATTACGGAGCTCATTTGGCGAGAAAAAACCGCCGGAGCCGGATTCGGCGCCGCGCGGTGGCGGAATCGTACCTACTCGGAATCTTTTTCGAGCTGCTCGGCTCGCGCCCGGCTCTGCTCCGCCCGCCATTGCGCACTCGCTCGTGGTCGCCGGAGACGAGAACGTCGGGCACTCCCCAGCCCCGGTACGACGGCGGGCGGGTGTAGTGCGGGTACTCCGGCGCGCCCTCCAGGACGCGGCTGAACGACTCCTCGACGGCGCTCTGCTCGTGCCCGAGCGCCCCCGGCAGCTTGCGCATCAGGACGTCGGCCAGCGACCATCGCCGGCAGCTCGCCACCGGCGAGCACGTAGCGCCCGATCGAGACCTCGTCGTCGGCGAGGTGCTCGTGGACCCGCTCGTCGAAGCCCTCGTAGCGACCGCAGAGCAGCGCCACGTGCGGCTCCTGGCGTCAGCTCGTCGGCAAGCTCGTCGTCGAGCAGCCGCCCGGTCGGCGAGAGCAGCACGACCCGCGGGCTCTCCCCGCTTGCGTAGGCGGCCTGCAAGCGCCGCGTCGACGACGTCGACCCGCAGCACCATCCCGGCCCCGCCGCCGTAGGGCGCGTCGTCGACCTGCCCTGCCCCCAGCGGCGTCGTCTCGCGATAGTTGAAGAAGCGCAGCTCGTTGCCCTTGCCGAGCGCGTTCTGCACCGAGCGCTGCGACTGGAACCAGTCGAAGGCCTCCGGGAAGAGGGTGAAGACGTCGAGCTTCACGCGAAGCCGTCAGTCGAGGATGTCGACGATGACGCGGCGGTCGAGCCGCACGGCGGCCGCCTTGGCGACGGTGCGGATCGCGTTGGCGACCCGGCCGCCTTTGCCGATCACCCGGCCGAGGTCGTCCTCGGCGACGCTGATCTCGTAGACCAGATCCCCGTCCTCTTCCAGCTCCTCGACTTCGACCGCGTCGGGGTCCTCGACCAGTGCCCTGACGAGGAACTCCAGTAGCTCGGTCACCGGGACCTCTAGCTGCCGGAGGCGGCGATGCCCTTGGTGCGCAGCAGCGTGGCGACCGTCTCCGAGGGCTGGGCCCCGTGCTCGAGCCAGTGGCGCGCGCGCTCCTCGTCGAGCTCGATCGTCGAGGGCTCGGTCTGCGGGTTGTACTGGCCGATCGTCTCGATCGTCCGCCCGTCGCGCGGCGAGCGTTTGTCGGCGACGACGATCCGCCAGATCGGGTTCTTCTTCGAACCCACCCTTCTAAGTCTTATTCGCACAGCCATCGGCCGCGAGAGGTTACAGGACTAGCCCGGCACGCCCGGACGCGAAGCGGAGGACGTGCCGGTTGACGGCTAGCGCCTGCGGAACTTCGGGCGCGGAGCGGCGCCCGCCATCTGGGCCAGCTGCTGCGGATCGGGTGCCTTGCCGGACATCATCTGGCGCATCATCTTGCGCATCTGGTCGAACTGCTTGACCAGCTGGTTGACCTGCTGGACCTTGGTCCCCGAGCCGTCGGCGATCCGTTTGCGCCGCGAGCCCTTGATGATCGCCGGGTTGGCGCGCTCCAGCGGCGTCATCGAGAGGATGATCGCCTCGACCCGGTCGAGCTCGCCCTCGTCGACGTCGGCGTTCTTCAGCTGTTTCATCGCCCCCATCCCCGGCAGCATCCCGATCAGGCCGCTGAGCGGACCCATCTTGCGCACCTGTTTCATCTGCTGCAGGAAGTCCTCGAGCGTGAAGCGGTCGCCTTCGAGTTTCTTCTGCAGGTCCTCGGCCTGGCGCTCGTCGACCTGCTGCTCGGCTTTCTCGATCAGGCTGAGCATGTCGCCCATGCCGAGGATGCGCGAGGCCATCCGGTCGGGGTGGAAGCGCTCGAAGGCCTCCAGCTTCTCGCCGGTCGAGGCGAAGAGGATCGGCTTGCCGGTCACCGCCTTGACCGAGAGCGCGGCGCCGCCGCGGGCGTCGCCGTCGAGCTTGGTCATCACCACGCCGTCGAACTCGGCCGCCTCGGCGAACGATTCGGCGACGCCGACCGCATCCTGGCCGGTCATCGCGTCGACGACGAGCAGCACGTCGTGCGGCTTGGTCCGCTTGCGGATCTTGGCCAGCTCGGCCATCAGGTCCTCGTCGATGTGGAGGCGGCCGGCGGTGTCGACGATCAGCACGTCGCGGTCCTCTTCGCGGGCGCGGTCGAGCGCCCAGGCGGCGATCTCGACCGGATCGGCGTCGGTCCCCTGCTCGTAGACGTGGGCGCCGGCGCGCTCGCCGACCGTGACCAGCTGGTCGACCGCCGCCGGCCGGTAGACGTCGCAGGCAGCGAGGGCGACGTCCTTGCCCGACTCGCCGAGGTGGCGGGCGAGCTTGGCGCAGGCGGTCGTCTTGCCCGAGCCCTGCAGGCCGGCCATCAGGATCACGGTCGGACCGCTGGAGGCGAAGGCGAGGTCGCGACCGGCGCCGCCCATCAGCGCCGGTCAGCTCCTCGTTGACGATCTTCACCACCTGCTGGCCGGGATCGAGGCTCTCCAGCACGTCGGCGCCGAGGCAGCGCTCCTTCAGCGTCTTGGTGAAGCTTTTGACGACCTTGAAGTTGACGTCGGCCTCGAGCAGGGCGAGGCGGATCTCGCGCATCGCCGCGTCGACGTCGGCCTCGCTCAGCTTGCCGCGCGAGCGGACGTCGGAGAGGGTCGCCTGGAGGCGGTCTGAGAGCTGGTCGAACACTGGCTCGACGGCAGCTTAGAGGCGGCATTGCTACTCGGCGAGCAGGGCGCGGGCGAAGTCGGCGGGGTCGAAGGGGCGCAGGTCCTCCAGCGACTCGCCGGTGCCGATCAGCTTCACCGGGATCTCGAGCTCGTTGGCGATCGCCAGCACGATGCCGCCCTTGGCGGTGCCGTCGAGCTTGGTCAGGACGACGCCGTCGACCTCGACCGCCTCGGAGAAGACCTTCGCCTGGCGCAGCCGTTCTGGCCGGTGGTCGCGTCGATCGAGATCAGCGTCTCGTGCGGCGCGTCGGGCATCTGCTTGGCGATCACCCGGCGCACCTTGGCCAGCTCGTCCATCAGGTTGCCCTGGGTGTGGAGGCGGCCGGCGGTGTCGACGATCACGACGTCGGCGCCGCGGGCGCGGGCGGCGGCGATCGCGTCGAAGGCGACGGCGCCGGGGTCGCCGCCCGGCTCCGAGCGGATCAGTTCGGCGCCGGCCCGCTCGGCCCACTCGGCCAGCTGCTCGGCGGCGGCGGCGCGGTAGGTGTCGCCGGCGGCGAGCACCACCGAGAGGCCGAATTCCTTGCGAGAGGTGCCAGGCGATCTTGCCGATCGTCGTCGTCTTGCCGGTGCCGTTGACGCCGACCATCAGCAGCACCGCCGGCTCGCCGCTGAGGTCGATCGGCGCGCGCGCCCGTTGGAGGCGACCTCGGCGAGGATCTCGATCAGGCGCTCGCGGACCGCCTCGCCGTCGGCCGGCACGGCGCCGCTCTCGACCTCCTGCTCGAGCCGCTCGACCACCTCGGCGGTGGTCGGGGCGCCGGCGTCGGCGAGGATCAGCGCCTCCTCGAGCCGCTCCCAGGTCTCCTCGTCGATGCGGTCGAAGAGGCTGGCCGAGATCTCCTCGACCAGCGCCTGGCGGCTTTTCGAGAGGCTCTCGCGCAGGCGACGGAAGACGCCGCGGCGCCGCTCCTCGCTCTCGGGCTCGGCGTCCGCGGCGAACCGCATCGCGCGCGCCGAGGTCGAAGATCTCCTGCCAGGAGGTGGCCATCGGCGAGCTAGGCCGCAGCGGCGGAGTCGTCGCGGGCGGCGGGCTCGCCGGGTGGCTTCTCGCCGAGCAGCCGCCGGCGCCCGGCCTCGCTTCGCTCGGCGCCGACCCCGGCGAAGGGCGGCGGCGCTCTCCAGCGCGCCGCTCCCTGCCTCGGCTTCGCGCGGCAGGCGGCGGGAGACGACCTTGGTCACGCCGTCGCCGCCCATGGTGACCCCGTAGAGGACGTCGGCGGCGTCCATCGTCCGTTTCTGGTGGGTGACGATGACGAACTGGGCGCGGTCGGAGAAGCGGCGGATCAGCTGCAGGAAGCGGTCGATGTTGGCGTCGTCGAGGGCCGCCTCGACCTCGTCGAGGATGTAGAAGGGGCAGGGCCGGGCGAGGAAGACGGCGAAGACGAAGGCCAGCGCGACCAGCGACTTCTCGCCGCCGGAGAGCAGTGAGAGCTTGCGGGTCGACTTGCCGGCCGGAGTGACCTCGATCTCGACCCCGAGCTCCTCGCGCTCCTCTTCCTCCTCGACCTCCTCGTCGTCGGCCTCGCTCTCGGCGGCGCTCGGCCTCCTCGGCGTCGCGCACCGGGCGCAGGCTGACCCGCCGCAGCCGTCCGCGCCCGCCCGGGAAGAGGTGCTCGACCATCTCCTCGAAGTTCTTCGCGGTCGCCTCGAAGGTCTGCTCGAAGGCGCGCTCGATCTCGCGGTCGATGTCGCGGATCAGCGCCTCCAGCTCGCGCATCCCCCGCTCGGTGTCCTCGCGCTGGGCCTGCAGCGACTCGACGTGCTCGCGCGCCTCCTCGTACTCCTGCTCGGCGAGCGGGTTGACCGGCCCGATCTGGGCGCGGCGGCGCTCCAGCCGCTGCAGCCGGCGGTCGATGTCCGCCCGCTCCTCGTCGCTCAGCGCCTGCTCGGCCGGCTCGACCTCCTCGCCGAGCCGCTCGGCGATCGACGCCAGCTCCTTCGCCGCCTCGGCGCGGCGGTCGCCGAGGTGCGCTGCCTCGACCTCGGCCTCGGTCAGCTCGTCGGAGGCGGCCTTCATCTCCACCTGCAGCTCGGACTCCTGCCGCGAGCAGGCGCGCATCTCCTCGGCGATCGCGTCGCCGTCGCCCTCGCTCGCCGACCACCTTCGCTTCGATCCGCTCGACCCGGGCGCGGATCGCAGCCTCCGCCGCGGCAGCCGCCGCGGCGGCGGCGCGAACGTCGTCGAGCAGCTCCTCGCCGGCGGCGACGCGCTCGCGCAGCGCCTCGCGGTGGCGCTCGCCGAGCAGGCCCTCGGCGCGGCGCGCGTGGCGCGCGGCCCGCTCGGCGCCGCCTGAATCTCGCCCAGCGCCGCCTCGCGCTCGGACTCGGCCGCACCGGCGGAGCGAGCGCGCTGCCAGGCCCTCCGCGGCGCCGGCGAGCCCGGCGTCGATCTCGCCCAGCTCCTCCTCCAGCTTGCGGGCGCGCTCCGCCGGAGCGCCGTCGGCCGGCCGACGTCGAGCGTCAGCGGGCCGAACTCGGCCCGCAGCCCCTCCAGGGCTCGCTCCAGCTCCGGGCTCGCGATCGGCGAGCGACGGCGGCCCGCACGGCGATCCGCTGCTGCTCGCCGCGCAGCTTGGTCAGCACGCCCCAGGCCTGGGTGCGCTCGCGGTCGCGGGCTGGCGAAGCGCTCCTCGGCGGCGCGGCGGCGCTCGCTGACCTCGGCGAGGCGCTTCTCGACCGCCGCCCGCTCGGCGCGCGCCTTCTCGGCAGCCGCCTCTGCGGCTTTTGCCCGATCCGCGCCGAAGCGCAGCTCCTCGGCGACCAGGCGGCCGCGCAAGCTCCAGCTCCTCGCGCTCGATCCGCGCCCCGAGCTCGGCCGCCTGCGCCTGGCGCTTCAGCGGCCGCAGGCGCGCCCGCGCCTCGCGCTCGAGGTCGAGCGCGCGGTCGAGGTTGTCGCGCGCGGCGCGCAGCTTCAGCTCGGCCCGGCGGCGGCGCTTGCGGTGCTTGCCGAGCCCCGCCGCCTCCTCGATCAGCAGACGCCGCTCGCGCGGCTTGGAGTGGATGATCGTCTCGACCCGGCCCTGGCTGATCACCGAGTGCATCTCGCGGCCGAGGTTGGTGTCGGAGAGGACCTCGACGACGTCGACGAGGCGGCAGCGGGCGCCGTTGAGCCGGTAGACGCCGTCGCCGGAGCGGTCGAGGCGTGCGCTGGATCGCGATCTCCGAGAGCTCCGTAGCGGCCCGGCCCTCGGAGTTGTCGATCACGACCTCGACCTCGGCGGCGCGGCGCTGGCCGACGCCCTTGCCGCCGGCCGAGATCACGTCCTGCATCGAGGCGCCGCGGATCGCGCCGGGGCTCTGCTCGCCAAGCGCCCAGAGCACGGCGTCGGTGATGTTCGACTTGCCCGAGCCGTTGGGGCCGACGATCACGCTGACGCCTGGAGAGAACTCCAGCTTGGTGCGCTCGGGGAACGACTTGAACCCCTTCATCTCGATCGATCTCAGATACATCTCGTCCTCGCTCGGAAGGCTCGCGTCTGCGTCGGACGCGACCTCCGCTCAGTTCCCTAAAGCGTCCAGGTGCTTCAGCGCCTGCTCGGCCGCGATCTGCTCCGCCGCCTTCTTGCTTCGACCGGCGCCGCGTGCCGACTCGCTCGCCGTCGACGGTCGCCTCCACCTCGAAGGTCCGACGGTGCGCGGGGCCCGATTCGCCAATCACGTCGTAGGTTACGCGCGCCCGCCGCTGCGCGAGCAGCTCCTGCAGCGCCGACTTCGCATCTACCGGAGCTTCCAGGGCGAACTCGATCTGCGCCTCGAAGGCGGCTGCGACCGCGATCGCAACCTGCGCTCGAAGCCGAAGGCGAGGAAGCAGGCGCCGATCAGCGCCTCGGTCACCTCTGGCAGCGGCCGCGAGCCTGCCAGCAGCACCTTTGCCGGAATCGCCTCCTCGGCCTCGGGCTCCGCCTCGCCAGCATCGCCGGCACGCCCAGCTCGCGGCCGACCTCGGCGCAGGAGACGCCGCTGACCGCGTGGTTGTGGATCTTGGTCAGCCCGCCCGCAGTCGACCTCGGGGAAGCGCTCGTAGATCCCGGCGGCGACGGCGAGCGCGAGGACGCTGTCGCCGAGGTAGGCGAGGCGCTCGTAGGACTGCGCCGGCTGCTCGGTCCATGAGGAGTGTGTGAGGGCCAGTACGCCGCAGGTCGTCGGGAAGCTCCGCGACAAGCTCCGCCAGCGCCTCAGCGCTCACGCCGGAGCGTGCTCCACGACGAAGCTGACCGCGTCGCCGACGGTCTCGATCCGCGCCGCCTGCTCCTCGGAGACAGAGATGCCGTAGCGATCCTCGAGCTCCATCACCAGCTCGTAGAGATCCAGCGAGTCGGCATCGAGGTCCTGCTTGAAGCGGGTCTCCTCGGCGATCTTGGATGGATCGACCTCGAGCTCCTCGGCGAGGTGATCGCGGACCAGGTTGAAAACCTCATCGCGGTTCATACCCGACTTCCTATCACGCACTCTCCTCGGCGGCCAGCGCCCCCCGAGTGGCGCCGCCCTCGGCGAGCAGAGCGGCGGTGCGACCAACCGCCTCGACCTCGACGCTGCGCGCCGCGAGGCGCACCGCGTTGGCGATGCCCTCGGCACCGGCACTGCCGTGGCCGACAACCGTGATGCTGCGCAGACCGAGCAGGATCGCGCCGCCGGTCGCGTCCGGGTGCAGGTCACGGCGCAGGCCGCCCAGGGCCGGCCGCATCATCAGCCCGCCCAGCGCGGCCAGCGGATTGGAGCGCGCGACGCCACGGATCGCAGCGGTCACCGTCCGCGCCGTGCCCTCCATCAGCTTCAAGGAGACGTTGCCGGTGAAGCCATCAGTGACGACGACATCGGCCTTGCCGCCTGGCAGATCGCCGCCCTCGACGTTGCCGGCGAAATCGATTCCCGCCGCCTTGGTGAGCAAAGCGTGCGCAGCGACCACCTCCTCCCTCCCCTTACCGCCCTCCTCGCCGACCGAAAGCAAACCGACGCGGGGGCTCTCCACACCGAGCACAGCCTGGCTGAAGGCGGCGCCGAGGAAGGCGAACTGAGCCAGGTGCTGGGCGCGCACCTCGACGTTGGCGCCGACGTCGAGGAAGAGCACCGGCTTCCCGGGAACCGGCAGCTGCACGGCAAGCGCCGGACGCTGTACGCCGCGCAGGCGGCGTAGACCGAAGGTCGCCGCCGCCATCGTCGCCCCAGTCGAGCCAGGGCTGACCATCGCCGCTGAGCCACCCTCGGCGACGTCACGGGCGGCGCGTACGACGGAGGCCTCCTTCTTCGCCCGCACAGCCGGCACCGGATCCTCCTCGTTGCCGATCCACTCAGCAGTCGGAATCACCTCAATCCCGTCGACTCCGTCGAGGCCCAGCTCGCGGCCCCGGTCCGAAGACACGGAGCTGGATGCCATCGGCTGCTGCCATCCGAGCGCCCTCCGCCAGCACGTCGAAACCCTGCTCGGCACCGAAGCCATCGAGGGCGACGGTCACGCCGTCGGGCACCGCTACTCCGTGTCGGGCGCGGGCGCGGTCGGATCGGCGATTTTGTGCTCGATCACCTCACGACCCTTGTAGGTGCCACAGGTCGGGCAGACCCGGTGCGGCAAGCGCGGGCTATGACAGCGCGGACACTCGTTCAACCGCGCCTTGCCAGCTTTGTGATTCGCCCGGCGCTTATCCCTGCGCGTGCGGGACGTTCTCTTCTTCGGGACAGCCATCGGTCGCGGAATGGTAGTGCAAGGCGCTCGAGTGAGGAGCCGGGGGTCCCCCACCTGCAACCCGCGTCGAATCGCATTGCGGGGCGCTTGCCTCGCCGGCTCACAAGTTGCCGGCGGGGGACCCCCGGCTCCTCACCCCGGTTTCAGCTCGTCGAGCTTGGCCCATCGAGGGTCTCCGCCGGTCGAATGCTTGTGGTCCTCGGGGTTCGCGTCATTGAGCGATTCGCCGCAGACGGGACAGAGGCCGGCGCAATCGGGGCGGCAGAGGATGCGTGCTGGGAGGGCCAGGATCGCGGCGTCATGGGCCCAGCGGCCGAGATCGAGCTTTTCTTCGACCACGTAGGGGCTGCGCAGCTCCTCATCGTCGGTGTCGGACTGATCGACCTCGCGTGCGTAGACCTCGGTCTCCACCGCGGCGTCTTCGAGGCAGCCAACGCACGGACCGTCCACTCGAAGAGGGAAGCGCAACCTGAAGGCGTAGCCGTTGCTTGGACGGGAAAGATCGAGCCTCGCCTCGACAACATCCCCGGAAGGGACATAGGTCTGCCCGCCCAGCTCCAACGGTTCAAGGCGAACCGGAACGTCGAAACGCGCCCCCTCGCCATGAGCGAGCGAGAGGCGAGCAAGGTCGATGATCGTGCTTTCCGTTCTGGCCACTGTGAGCTCCTCCGCCCTGCCGCTTACGATGGCACTCTTCCTAACGAGGTTACGAAATGGGTCAATTCGACTGGACGCCAGATGAGTACTTGGAGCGAATCCGCTCCAAGCTGCCACGCTACGACGAACTGCAAGAGCAGGCCATCGCCGCGATCCCGTTTTTGCCCGAGCGGGTCTTGGAGCTCGGAATGGGTACCGGCGAGACGACGCGGCGCCTGATCGAGGCCCACCCTGAAGCGTGGGTCGTCGGCCTCGACGCCAGCCCGGACATGGTCTTCCGCGCCCGCCAGACCTACGATGACGTCCAGCTGGCCCGCATGGAGGACCCCCTCCCCGACGGCCCCTGGGACCTAGTCATCTCAGTCCTCTCGGTTAACGACCTGACCGACGACAAAAAGCAATCCCTCTTCCGCCGAGTAAAAGACCACTCCCGCTCCCTGGTCATAGGCGACGCCTTCGAGGACGACCAGCTAGAGAACCTGGTCGAGTGGTGCAACGGCGAAATCACCTGGCAAGCCGACAATCTCGCAGTAGTACGCGCGACCTACTGACGAAAACGCCACCTGTGCTGCCGGAGGGTCGGGGAGTCCCCCGACGGAACTTGTGAGCCAGCGAGATCAGAACCCTCAGTAGACGACCGACGCGGGTTCAGGCGGGGGACTCCCCGACCCTCTCCGGCGTGCGGAAGATCGCGCGCTAAGGCTGCTCGTCCAGCTCAGGAACCGGCTGCTGCTCTTCGTCGCGGCCGGCGAGCCGGTCGCGGCCACGCTGCACGGCCGCGAGGAACTTCTGAAGATTGACCTCGAGCGTGTTGAGGATCTCGTCGGCGTAGTCCTCGGCGCCGAGGCGGATCTCGCGCTCACGGGTGCGGGCATCCTCGACGATCTCGTCCGCCGCCCGCTCGGCCTGCTTGGTGACCTCCTCGTCGGAGATCAGGCGAGCCTGCTGCTCGCGTGCCTCGCGCACGATCCGCTCCGCCTCGCGTTTGGCCTCGGCGAGCATCTCCTGGCGCTCCTTGACGATCCACCGCGCCTGCTTGATCTCCTCGGGAATCGTCGCGCGCATCTGGTCGAGGAGGTCGTAGATCTCCTCGCGGTCCACCCGAACCTGATCCGTGAGAGGCACGGGTCGGGCGTTGTGGACGACATCGTCCAGCTTGTCTATTAGAACGAGAACGTCCATTAGCAGGGCGTAAGCCTACGTGTCAGAGGCATTTTCGGTGAAGAAGCCGTGAATTCCTCGGCTTTTTGCAAACTCTCGCCCACGGGGGCAACGGTTGGCAAGAGCCTACCTCTCGCCCAGGCGGCCCGCCATCGCGGCCGCCACCGGTGCCGGAACAAGGTCGGAAACGTCGCCTCCAAAGGTCGCCATTTCCTTCACGCCGGTCGAGGAAAGGAAGCTGTAATGCGGCGAGGAGATCATGTAGATGCTCTCGATTCCGGGGTCGAGCTTGCGGTTGAGCTGGGCCATCTCGAACTCGTACTCGAAGTCGGAGATCGCCCGCAATCCCTTGACGATCGCCCTCGCCCCCGTTGCGCGGGCGAACTCGACCAGCAGGTTGGAGAAGATCTGGACCTCGACGTTGGCAAGGTCGGCGGTCGCCTCGCCGATCAGGGCCTGACGCTCCTCGGCGGTGAACAGCGTCTTCTCCTTCCGGATCGGGTTGTTGACGACGCCGACCACCACCCGCTCGAAAACCTGCGACGTGCGCTTGATGATGTCGAGGTGGCCGTTGGTAACCGGGTCATAACTACCCGGGCAAACGACGGTCCCGTCGCGCTCAGCCATCGTGCATCCCGTAGAAAGAAACGTCGGCGGACCCATAGCGGCGCTGGCGCAGCGGCTCGAGGGAATCGAGACGCAGCGGCCGGCGAGCCCCGCTCTCGACGATTGCCCGTCCTCCCGTACCGAGAAGACGCGGAAGATGTGTATTCAGTTCCTGCCCCACGCGATCGGCGAGTCTATAGGGGGCATCGACGAAGACGAGGTCGAAGCGGGGCGGCTCGGGGCTCTTGCCAGCGGCGGCCAGCCAGTGCCCGACCTCGGAGCGCACCAGCTCTGCCCGCTCGCCGAGGCCGAGGCGCTCGACGTTGCCCAGCGCTGGTCGGGTGTCCTGGTCGACGAGCAGCGCCGTAGCGGCGCCGCGCGAGAGCGCCTCGATCGCGAGCGCGCCGGTGCCGCAGTAGAGATCGAGGACGCGGACGCCGCCGACGTCGCCGAGCGCCGAGAAGATCGCCTCGCGGACGCGATCGGAGGTCGGTCGCACCTTCCAGCCGCGCGGCGCGACCAGGCGTTGCCCCTTCAGCTCTCCGGCGATAACGCGCACCACGCCACTCTGTCATTTGCGCCTGAGTTTGGGATTGCATTGCGACCCTAACCTCAGGCGCAACTGGTCAAAGCGGGATCGGATCGGAGGCGCCGGCACCGAAGCGGCGGTGGGCGGCGTCGAGCAGGGGGCCGAGCTCGGGAACGTCGAGCGAGCCGTGAAGCCGCAGCAGGGTCAGCACCTCATCGCGCGCGGCGACCAAGGTCGGCGTTTCCTCCGGCAACTCGGCGACCGCGAAGCGCGGCAGGCCGTGCTGGCGGGTCCCCAGCACCTCGCCCTCACCCCGCAGGGTGAGGTCAACCTCGGCCAGCTTGAAGCCGTCGCGCTCGCGCTCGACTGCTTTCAGGCGACGCCGAGCCATCCCGCCGGCCTCTTCGGGAAAGAGGAAGCAATGCGAGCTGTGCGCGCCGCGCCCGACCCGCCCACGCAGCTGGTGCAATTGAGAGACCCCGTAACGCTCAGCACCCTCGATCACCATCACCGTGGCGTTGGGCACGTCGATCCCCACCTCGATCACGGTCGTGGCGACCAACACGTCGGTGGCGCCGGCGGTGAAAGCGTCCATCGCCTCGCCCTTGCTCGCCGAGGGCATCTGGCCATGGATTACGCCGATCGAGAAGCCCTGCAACTCCTCCCCTGCCAGCCGCTCGGCCTCGACCTCAGCCGCACGCCCCTGGATCTTCTCCGACTCTTCGACCAGCGGGCAGACAACGTAGACCTGCCGCCCTTCGCGCAACTGGCTGCGGATGAACTCGAAGGCAGCGGCTCGGTCATCCTCCTCGACCAAGCGGGTCTCTACCGGCTTCCTGCCGGCCGGCAGCTCGTGCAGCGCGGTGGTGTCGAGGTCGCCATAGGCGGTCAGCGAAAGCGTGCGGGGGATCGGCGTCGCCGTCATGTGGAGAACGTGGGGGACCATCCCCTCCACCCGCTTCTCGTCCAGCGCACGCCGCTGCTCGACACCGAAGCGGTGCTGCTCATCGACGACACAGACGCCGAGGCGGGCGAAGCGGACTTTGGGGTCGATCAACGCGTGGGTGCCGACGGCGAGCCCCAGCTCACCGGTCGCCAATCGCTCCAGCGCCTCCCTCCTCCGAGCCGCCGGGGTCGCTCCGGTAAGCAGCGCAAACGGCGTCGCGTCTTCGGCAAGCAGCCTTCCCAGCGTCACCGCATGCTGCTCGGCCAGGGTCTCCGTGGGAGCCATCAGCACAGCCTGGAACCCTGCTTCCAGCGCCCGCAGCATCGAGTACAAGGCGACCACGGTCTTCCCCGACCCGACCTCTCCCATCAGCAACCGCTGCATCGGCTGCCCGGAATCGAGATCCGCATCGATCTCGTCAAACGCCCTCAACTGATCCCGCGTCGGCTCAAACGGCAGCGACTCGATCCACCTGCCCACCAGATCGCCAGGCTTCCCCAACTTCGGCGCCGGCCGCGCCGTTCGGTGGGACTGCTTCCGGGTGGTCAGAAGCGCCTGATAGAGGAACAGCTCCTCGAACGCCAGCCGCTCCCGCGCCTTCTCGACATCGTCCTCTTCCTCGGGGAAGTGCACAGCTTTGACCGCGTCTGCAGCGCCGGCCAGCCTTCGTTGCATTCGCAGCTCGACCGGCAACGGCTCCAGCACATTCCCCACCCATTGCACCGCCTGCTCCATCCACTGGCGGATTCGCTGCGCCTTCAATGCCTCAGTTGCCGGGTGAACAGGGATGAGCCTCTCAGCCGCGGGGCCTGTCGGCGCGGGGGACCCACCACCTCCTGCGGTAGCTAAAGCTTCCTCGGGGGTGGTACCCCCTACGCCGCCACCCGCGGACGGGAGCACCTCGTATTCCGAGACTCGGAAGCCACGTTTATCCCGCGAACCGGTTAGGAGGAGCCGGGTGCCCCGCGTCAGCTTCTGCGCAACCCAGGGCTGGTTGAACCACGTCGCACGAACAGAGCCGCTCGAGTCGCCCACCTTGACCGAGGTGATCGAAAGCTTCTGCCGGCGAAAGGTATTCGCACGGTCGCCGAGCACGTCAGCGATGATCGTCGCCTGCTTGCCCTGCTCCAGCGAGCCCGCGGGCACGATCGTGCGATCGCGATGGCTGTGAGGGAAGCGAAACAGTAGATCGCCGACGGTCCCGATCCCAGCTTCTGCGGCGGCTTCGGCGAGCTTGGGCCCGACCCCCTCCAGCGCCTCCAGGGAGACATCGAGGGCGCTGGGCCGGGGCCAGTGGACGGGCGCGTCGAGCAACTGCGGCCTGGTCAGCTCCGCAGTGCCGGCGAACGAGCGAGCTACTGGGCCGCTAGCAGCCACCACCAGCTTGGCTGACCCCCCTCGTGGGTCTCGATCTCGACCCGGTCGGGGACGTGCGCGTCGATCTCCCCCAGCGGTATTGGGGCGTCATGACCGGCCAGGACCGTGACGATCTCGGCGTCCCTGGCAAGGCGTTCGATGGTTGTAGCCAGGGTCGATCCCGCTCCCCCCCAGGCGACGATCTCCTCATCGACGAAGCCGACCGCATCGCCCTTGCGGAAGCGCCCCTGGGCGTCGTCGCGGGCTGCCGGCGCCACGCCGCCCGAGACGATCTCGCTCAGAGCCTCCGTGAGCTTCCCGGCGTTCTCCTTTACCGAGGCGTCTGCATCCAGCTCAATCAGGGCGAGGAGGCTCGCCTGCTGCGATGTCGCAGCGACCACCTGGGCTGGCTTCTCGGACAGCTCGCAGGCTCGCTCGGCGGCCATGATCACGTTTGACGAGCTGGGCAGGACCAGCACCTCCTCCGCCGGCACCTCATGAATCCCGGCAAGCAGCTCGTACGTCGATGGATTGAGCGTTTCGCCTCCGGGAACGACGTGGGCGCCGAGCTCGGCGAACAGCCGCTCAAGCCCGTCTCCAGCTGCGACCGCGAGGGCGCCGGTGCGCCCGCCCCCCAGCCGCGCCTGCCGCTCGGCGATCTGCTCACGCATGTCGGCGACGTCGAGGTTGGTGACCTCGCCGTCCCCCTCAAAGAGGGCTACCGCCGCTTCGGGCTCGTCGGTGTGCACGTGAACCTTGAGCGTGACCTCGTCGCCGACCACGAGAACCGAGTCGCCGAGGCCCTCGAGGCGGGGCAGGAAATCGCGGGCGGAAAGGCCACTGCCGGAGACGATGAAGTTGGTGCAGTAGCGATAGCGGCTGTCCTCGTGATGAGGCCGACTGAGGGGTGGCGCGTCGTGGTGGGTGACCTCGGGCAGCGCGGCATCGTCGCCGCGCAAGCCCGCAACGACGCCGGCGAGGATCAGGACCAGGCCGTAGCCACCGGCATCGACGACACCCGACTCGCGCAGGACCTCGAGCTGCTCGGGCGTACGCTCGACCGCCCGCTGGCCGTCGGCGATCGCCTGCTCCAGCACCTCCGCCAGGACCGCGTCCTGCTGCTCGTCGCTCACCCCCTGGTCGAGGCGCTGCTTCTCGGCCTCCAGATGGGCGAGCTGGCGGGCGATCGAGTGCGCCATCTCGCGAAAGACGGTCAGCATCGTCCCCTCGGCCGGAACCCGGACCGAGGCGTAGGCCGCATCGGCGGCGCTGGCAAAGGCGGAAGCAACAAGGACGGGATCGACCAGCTCGCCCGGACGGCTCGCCAGCTCCTCGGCGGCGCCGCGGACAATCTGGCTGAGGATGACGCCAGAGTTGCCGCGAGCGCCCATCAGCGCCGCTCGGGCAAGCGCCTGGACCAGCTGGGTGCGGCCGACCTCGTCGACCTCGAGCCCGTCGAGGCGGTCGAGCTCCTCCATCACCGCCCGCATCGTCATCGCCATGTTGTCACCGGTGTCGCCGTCGGCGACGGGGAAGACGTTGAGGTCGTTGACCTCTTGGCGGCGCTCGTCGAGGTGAGCGTAGGCGGACGTGACGACGCGCCGGAAGCGCGCGATGGACGGATCGGGCATCGGCAGTGGAATCTAGCCACCCGCAACGACGGCGACGAAGAGCCGAGCCGGCGCCATTGCTAGCGTGGCGCCGCGATCCGTCGCTTTGCCACCTGGTGCACCGGGCACCGCAAGACCGTGATCCTCGCCTGGATCGTTGCCTTGATCGGGGTCGGGATGCTCTCCGGCTCGGTCGGGGCCGACTTCTCCGAAGACTTCAAGCTGCCGGCGTCGGACTCCCAGGAAGCCTTCGACCTGCTCGAAACCAAGTCCCGGCACAGTCTGGCGACACCGCGACGATCGTCTGCAAGGCACAGGGCGGAGTCGAGGGTCAAGGAGATGGAGGCTCTTCGCCAGGCGCCGAGTGCCCACGTCAGCGAAGTCGCCAGCCCTACGAGGCGACGCCGGGCGTCAAACGCGAGATGGTACGCCGCACAGAGGGCGGCCGGCGACGGACTCGAGAGCGAGGGTTGGCGACGATGCGGCGGCCAGCCGATTGAGGAAGTGCGCGCCGAGCAGGAAGGCGGTGACTCCACCTTCGCGATCGGGCTGCTGGCGGCGGTAGTCGTGCTGCTGCTGACCTTCGGCTCGCTCGTTGCGATGGGCCTACCGATCGTCACCGCGCTGTTTGCTCTCGGGGTCGGCCTCAGCGTCGTCACCCTCGGCACCCACGTCTTCGACACGGCCGAGTTCGCGCCGCAGCTGGCGGCGATGATCGGGCTCGGCGTCGGCATCGACTACGCCCTCTTCATCCTGACCCGCTTCCGCAACGGCCTCGACGAGGGAATGGAGTCCCGCGAGGCGGCAATCGCGGCAGTCGACACCGCCGGCCGCGCAGTGCTCTTTGCCGGGGTGACGGTGATCATCGCCTGATGGGGAATGATGCTGCTCGGCCTCAGCTTCCTCTACGGCGTGGCGATGGCGGCGGCCTCGCGGTGCTGATGACGATGATCGCGGCGCTCACCCTGCTGCCGGCGCTGCTGACGATCGCCGGTCGCCGGGTCGACAAGCTGCGCATCCCGGCCTCAGCCGCCCTCGACCGCCGAGACACCCGCTGGTTCCGCTGGAGCCGCGAGATCCAGCGCGGCCGGTGCTCGGCGCTGCTCTCCGGCGGCCTGCTGATCCTCTGCATCCCACCCTCTCGCTGCGCCTCGGCTCCAACGACGCCGGCACCGACCCGCCGGGACGACGACGCGCGAAGCCTACGACCTGCTCGCCGAGGGCTTCGGCCCGGCTTCAACGGCCCTTCTCGATCGTCGCGGCGCTGCCGGCAAGGCAAGACGCGGCGCTGCGAGGCGAAGAAGGCGTCGCCGACACGACGCCGGTCATGCTCAACCCGGCCGAGAACACCGGCGTCTTCCAGGTCTACCCGACCACCTCGCCGCAGAGCGAGAAGACGACCGAACTCCTCGATCACATCCGCGACAAGGTGATCCCGCCGGTCGAGCAGCAGACCGGCGCCCAGGTACACGTCGGCGGCATCACCGCGATCTTCGAGGACTTCGGCACCGCGATCGCCGACAAGCTGCCGCTCTTCATCGGCGTCGTCGTGCTGCTCTCGGCGCTGCTGCTGATGGCCGTCTTCCGCTCGATCCTGGTTCCGCTGAAGGCGATCCTGATGAACCTGCTCAGCATCGGCGCCGCCTTCGGCCTGATCGTCGCCGTCTTCCAGTGGGGCTGGGGCGCGAGCCTGATCGGCGTCGACAGCACCGGCCCGATCATCTCCTTCTTCCCGATCTTCCTTTTCGCGATCATCTTTGGCCTCTCGATGGACTACGAGGTCTTCCTGATGTCGCGGATCCACGAGGAGTGGGAGAACAGCCACGACGCGACCGAAGCCGTCACCCGCGGCCTAGCCTTAACCGGCCGCGTCATCACGGCCGCAGCGGCGATCATGGTCACGGTCTTCGCCTCCTTCATGATCGGCGAAGACCGCATCATCAAACTCTTCGGTCTCGGCCTGGCAGCCGCGGTCTTCATCGACGCCGTGATCATCCGCTCGGTCCTGGTTCCGGCCCTGATGCAGCTCTTCGGCGAGCGAGCCTGGTGGTTGCCCGGCTGGCTGGACCGGATCCTTCCCAGGCTCCACGTAGAGCCGGCTGAGGGCGACCCGTCGCCGACGGGGGAGCACCCCGTCGTCGAAAGCACCTGACGGTAAGGGATGGCTGTCACCTCCTCGTGAATGTCGCGAAGCGGCGATATGCAATCTGTTTCCTGCGCGGCGAAGCCGCGCTCCTCCTCAGTCGCTAAGCGCGAAGCGCGTGCGACATCAATTCCCGATGAGGTGACAGCCATCCCTTACCCATGCGCAATCCATCTCCTCCGCACCAGCTGAAACCGCCCACCCCTCCCAGTGAGGAAGCTTCCGACTGTCGCCACCGGCGCTGGTGAGACGGAAGCTTTCGTGTCGCGACAAGCATCTGAGGCCTCGACCTCAACGCCGCGAGCTACGCGGCCTTGGTGACCTTGTTGGCCTTTAGGCACCGCGTGCAAACGTAGGTGCGCAGCTTGCGGCCCTTCTCTTCGATCCGCACCTTCTGCAGGTTTGGGTCAAAGCGCCGCTTGGTCGCGACCATCGAGTGGCTTCGGGACTGGCCGAACGCCGGTCCCTTGCCGCAGCTATGGCATACCTTGGCCATCGGGTGGGGCATGCTACCGTGATCATTAGTTAGCTAACTCGACTAAGCTGGGTCGACCCGAATTCCGTTTCATCGCCCAACTGCAGAGGGGGAGAGAAATGAGCACCGAGGACTTGGGGAGCGTGAACATGCACGAGGCCAAGACCCATCTCTCGCGCCTCGTCGAGCGCGTCGAAGGAGGCGAGGAGATCGTGATCAGCCGGGCCGGCAAGCCGGCGGCGAAGTTGGTGCCCGTAGCTCAACCGAAAAAGCTGGGCAAGCGCAAGCTCGGTGGCTGGGAGGGCATCGAGGTGCCTACGGACGAGGGGTGGCGGGAGCTCAAGGAAGAACTCGCTAAAGACTTCGAGGAAAGCGAGCTTATCCCCCGCGAGGACGAGCTCTGGAGGGGAGATTGAGACTGCTGCTCGATACCCACACGCTGCTCTGGACGCTGAAGGAACCGGAGCGCCTCGCGGCGCGCGCGGCGGCGGCGATCGCAGCGGAAGACTCCCGGGTTTTCGTCAGCGTCATCAGTCCCTGGGAGCTGGCGATAGCCGAGGCACGCGCCAGACTCAGCACCCCCGGCGACCTCGAAGCCCATCTAGAGCGCAACCGGTTCGAGCTGCTCCCCGTGGCTCTGCCCCACGTCGAGCTGATCAGGTCTATGGCCCACCACCATAAGGACCCCTTCGACCGCATGCTCATCGCCCAGGCGCAGGTCGAGGGCCTGACCCTGGTCACCTCGGACCGTGAGATACGGCGCTACCCCGTGTCACTCCTGCCCGCGATCTAAGCCAGCGAGCGCTGCAACAGTGCCATGCGGGCGACCGTGAGGGCTGCGTTTCGGCCCTGATCGCGCTTGCCACCGCCGGCTCGCTCCAGGGCCTGCTCCATCGTGTCGCAAGTGATCACGCCGAAGGCGCAGGGCACGCCGGTCACCAGCTGCACGTCCTGGATGCCGCGGGCGGCCTCGGCGCAGACGAAGTCGTAGTGGTCGGTCTCACCGCGGATGACGACGCCGAGGCAGGCGACGCCGGCGAAGTTGCCACTCTCGGCGTGCAGCTTGGCGGCGTAGGGAAGCTCGTAGGCGCCGGGGACCGAGGCATGGCGAACGGAGCTCGCCGGCACCCCGGCCAGCTCGAAGCCCTCGCTGGCGCCGTTCAGCAGTCGCTGGGCCAGGTCCTCGTAGAAGCGGCCGACGCAGACGGCGAAGCTGAGCGACGAGAGGATCGAGCGCTCGCCCTCGTCGAAGGCCTCCAGAAAGGCGCCGGGCTCAGCCATGCGCTGGACCGCTCTCCCCGGCGGCATCGCGTTCCTCCTCGTCGTGGATCATCTCCTCGTCGAGTGCCAAACCCTGGTGGTGGAGGGTGTGGCCCATCTTGTCGCGCTTCGCCCGCAGGTAGTCCTCGTTGTGCGTGTTGGGGGCCGATTCGATCGGCACCTGCTCGCTGACCGAGAGGCCGTAGCCCTCGAGGCCGACGATCTTTTTCGGGTTGTTGGTGAGGATGCGGATGCTGGTCAGGCCGAGGTCGCCGAGGATCTGGGCGCCGATCCCGTAGTCGCGCAGATCGGCCGGCAGGCCGAGCTTGAGGTTGGCCTCGACCGTGTCGGCCCCCTCCTCCTGCAGTTTGTAGGCGCGCAGCTTGTTGAGCAGGCCGATCCCGCGACCCTCCTGGGAGAGGTAGAGCAGGACGCCCTGCCCCTCCTGCTCGATCATCGCCAGCGCCGAGGCCAGCTGTTCGCCGCAGTCGCAGCGCATGCTGTGGAAGACGTCGCCGGTGAGGCACTCGCTGTGGACGCGGACGAGCACGTCCTCGGCCCCCGCGACCTCGCCCTTGACCATCGCCACGTGGTGTTTGTCGTCGACCAGCGAGCGGTAGCCGACCGCGGTGAAGTCGCCGAAGGCGGTTGGCAGGCCGGTATCGACCACCCGCTCGACCAGCTTCTCGGTGCGGCGCCGGTAGGAGATCAGCTCGGCGACGGTGATCATCTTCAGGCTCGTGCTTCTCGCAGTAGGGGATGAGGTCGGGCACCCGCGCCATCGTGCCGTCGTCGTTCATCACCTCGCAGATCACCCCGGCGGGAGTCAGGCCGGCGAGGCGGGCGAGGTCGACGCTGGCCTCGGTGTGGCCGGTGCGCTCGAGCACGCCGCCGTCTTTCGCCCGCAGGGGGAACATGTGGCCGGGAACGACGATGTCGCGCGGGCCGGAGTTGGGATCGATCGCGACCTGGATCGTGTGGGCGCGGTCGTGGGCGGAGATGCCGGTGCTCACCCCGCCCGCTGCCTCGATCGTGACCGTGAAGGCGGTCTGCAGCGGCGCCTCGTTCTTGGCAGCCATCAGGTTGAGGCCGAGCCTTTCGCAGCGTTCCGCCGTCAGCGCCAGACAGATCAGGCCACGCGCCTCCTTGGCCATGAAGTTGACCGCCTCGGGGGTGGCGAACTGGGCCGCCATCACCAGGTCGCCCTCGTTCTCGCGGTCCTCGCCGTCACAGACGACGACCATGCGGCCGCGGCGGATCTCCTCGATCGCTTCCTCGATCGTCGAGAACGGGCTGTCGCCCGCTACCTGCCCGCTGCCTGCCTGTCTTCTGCGTCTCGGTCATTCCATTTTGGGAGTTGCTCTTACGTTCACCCCTGCTCCTTTCGGGCCAATGGTGCCACTAACCGCTCGACGTGCTTCGCGATCACGTCACACTCGACGTTGATCTTGCGCCCGGCCTCGGCGGCGCCGAGGTTGGTTCGCTCGAGCGTCTCCGGGATCAGCGAGACCTCGAGCCAATCGTCGCCCAGCCCGGCGATGGTGAGGCTGACGCCGTCGAGGGCGATCGAGCCCTTGTCGATCGCGTAGCGCAGCAGGTCGCTGCCGAGAGCGACGCGCAGGCGCTTGGCGAAGCCATCGTCGACGAGCGAGGCGACCTCCCCCACCCCGTCGACGTGGCCCTGCACGATGTGCCCGCCGAGGCGGTCCGACGCCTTCATCGCCAGCTCGAGGTTGACCCGATCGCCGGCCTCGACGCTGCCGAGCGCCGTCACCTCCAGGGTCTGGTTCATCGCCTCGGTCTCGAAGCCGCCGTCGTCAGCCGCCGTAGCGGTGAGGCAGACTCCGTTGACCGCAACCGAATCGCCAGGCCCGATCTCAGAGCCGAGCGCGGTTGCGATCTTGAGGCGGGAGCCCTCGGTGTCGCTGCCGAGGGACTGGACCTCACCGACGTCCTGAATCAGTCCGGTGAACAAATCACCACTCCCTGAACCGGGTCGCGATCAGGGTGTCCTCCGCATTCGGATCCAACGCCGACAGGCGCTGACCGCCACCGAGCAGGATCGGCGCGACGAAGACGCGCGACTCGTCGATCTGGCCGGCCTTGGCGAAGGCGGCGGCGAGCATTCGGCCTCCCTCGAGGAAGAGACTGGTGAAGTCGCGCCGTCCCAGCTCCGAGAGCGCTGAGTCGACCCGGTCCGCGATCAGCACCTCGGCTCCCGCCTCGCGCAGCGCCGCGGTCCGCGAGGACTCCGCGTCCTGCCCCGCAATGACCAGTACCGGCGACTGCTCGAGCGTCCCCAGGAGCTGAGAATCCAGCGGCAGGCGAGCTTGCCGGTCGAAGACGACGCGAACGGGCTGGCGGGCATCGGGGAGGCGGGCAGTTAGGAGCGGATCGTCGGCCAGCACGGTGCCGATGCCGACCGCGATCGCATCGGATTCAGCGCGCCAGTGGTGGACGAGCTCCTGGCTTTTGCTGCTCGAGATCCAAGGCGACTCGCCCGGCGGAGTCTCGGTCTGACCGTCAAGCGACATCGCCAGCTTCAGAGTCACCAGCGGTAAGCCGGTACGGGCGTGCTTGCGGAACGGCTGGTTCAGCAGCCGCGCGGCGGTCGCCTCCTCACCGGCTGCGAACTCGACGTTTACTCCGCCATCGCGAAGCATTCCGGGCCCCCGCCCAGAGGCCTTCTCGCTCGGATCGTCGGAGGCGATCACGACACGTCCAATTCCAGCCTCGAGAATCGCCTCGGTACACGGCGGCTGCCGCCCTTGGTGCGCACAAGGCTCAAGCGTCACGTACATAGTCGCCCCCGCAGGATCCTCTCCCCGTCCCTGGCAATCCGCGAGCGCTGCCCGCTCGGCGTGGAGATTCCCCAGTTCGGCGTGAAATCCCTCGCCGATGACCTCGCCATCACGCACGATCACCGCGCCGACGAGCGGATTCGGGCTGACCCGCCCGCGCCCGCGCTCCGCAAGCTCAAGAGCTCGTCTCAGATGTGCGCGGTCGGCAGTTGTAGAGCGAAGACGTCATATTGATTGACGAGTCAGTCAATGGTACTACTCCCCAGTGCGGTCGGGCCGGGCACGGGGATACCCTGGGCGCGCTCCATGAAGCTGATCATCCAAATCCCCTGCCTCAACGAGGAGGCGACGCTGCCGGAGACGATCGCCGCCCTGCCGCGCCAGATCGATGGCGTCGACGAGGTCGAGCTGCTGGTGATCGACGACGGCTCGACCGACCGCACGGTCGAGGTCGCGCGCGAGTGCGGGGTCGAGCACATCGTCCGCCTGACCAACAACAGGGGGCTCGCGGCGGCCTTCCAGGCCGGGCTCGACGCCTGCCTCAAGCTCGGCGCCGATCGTGATCGTCAACACCGACGCCGACAACCAGTACAGCGGCGCCGACGTACCGAAGCTGGTGGCGCCGATCCTCGCCGGCGAGGCCGACATGGTCGTCGGCGACCGCCGGGTAGCCACGATCGAGCACTTCTCCGGCGCCAAGAAGGCGCTGCAGCGGGTCGGCAGCTGGGTCGTGCGCAGGCTCTCGGACACCGCGATCGCCGACACGACCTCGGGCTTCCGCGCCTACAACCGCGAGGCCGCGCTGAGCCTGGTCGTAACCGACAACTTCACCTACACGCTGGAGAGCCTGATCCAGGCCGGCAAGATGCTGGTCGCCGTCGAGGGGGTCGAGATCGCCACCAACCCGCAGACGCGCGAGTCCCGCCTCTTCGACTCGACCGGCGCCTATGTGCGCCGCAACGCACTCTCGATCCTGCGCATCTACGCCCGCTACGAGCCGCTGCGTGTGTTCGCGAGCGCCAGCGCGGTCGTCGGCGTCCTCGCCTTCGCCGCTTGGCTGCCGTTCCTGATCGACTGGATCTTCAACGGCGACTCGAGCGGCCACATCCAGTCGCTGATCCTCGGCGCCGTGCTCTTCATCGCCGCCCTGCAGCTACTGGCGCTGGGCGTGATCGGCGACCTGCTCGCCGGCCAGCGGGTGATGACCCAGCGGGTCTTCGAGCGGGTGCGGCGGGTCGAGCTCTCGCTCGGGGTCGAGCCGTCGCACTACGAGCGCGGCGCGCGGCGCTGATGGCCGCCGAAGCCAAAGGCAGCGCCGCAGATGGCGGCGGCGTCAGCTCGACCGAATACGGCAAGACCGCCAGCTTCCTCGCGATCGGCGTCGGCCTCACCGGCGTCATCACCTACGTCTACTTCTTCATCGCCTCGCACGTGCTCTCCAAGCCCGACTACGGCGAGATCACCGTCGTCTGGTCGGCGGTCTTCATCACCGTCTCGACCCTCTACCGCCCGGTCGACCAGCTGCTCTCCCGTCACATCTCCGAAAACCTCGCGAAGGGCGAATCGCCGCGCGAGCCGACCCTGGTGGCGACCAAGATCCAGCTCTGTCTCGCCGTCGGCTTCGCCGCAGTCGCCCTGATCCTGCGCGGCCCGATCGAAGACGGCCTGCTCGGCGGCAACGAAACGCTCTACTGGGTCTTCCTGCTCGCGGTGCTCTTCTACGCGGCCAGCTACTTCGCCCGCGGCTACCTCGCCGGCCACCGCCGCTTCGGCCTCTTCGCCACGATGATCCTCTCCGAGTCGGTCTTCCGCACCAGCTTCGCCGTGCTGGTCGCGGTCGGCCTGCTGAGCGGCCAGTCGGCGGTCGCGATCGGCATCGTAGCGGCGCCCTCCCTCAGCCTCCTGGTAGTCCCAGCAGCCTTCGCCCTCCGCGCGAGAAACGACCGCGCCCCTCGCGCGGGTGGCGGCGTAGGGGGTACCGCCCCTGAGGAAGCTTTAGCTACCGGAAGGGGCGGTGGGTCCCCTGCGCCGACAGGACCCGCGCGCCAAAAGCAGTCGGAGTTCTCGCTCGGCCACGGCACCGGCTTCGTCGCCGCCGTGCTGGTGATCATGCTCGGTGAGCAGATCCTCTTCAACGCCGGGCCGCTGATCGTGCGGGGCCTCGAGGGCGCCGCCGCCGCGGGCTTCATCTTCAACGTGCTGATGATCGCGCGGGCGCCATTGCAGCTCTTCCAGGCGGTCTCGACCAGCATCCTCCCCCACCTGACCAGCCTCCACGCGAGCGAGGAGGAGGGCAGCGAGGAGGAGTTCCACCGCTCGGTGCGGATGGTGCTGGCGGCGGTCGCAGCCTTCACCACGGTGGTCGCCGTCGCCGTGCTGATCGCCGGGCCGCAACTGATGCAACTCGCCTTCAGCGACAAGTTCAGCTACGACCGCACCGGGCTGCTGCTGGTTACGCTCGGCATGGGCCTGTACCTCTCCTCGGTGACCGTCAACCAGGCATGCCTGGCGCAGGGGCAGGTGCGACGCGCCTCTGGTCGCTGGGCGCTATGCGCCGCCTTTTTCGTCGCCTGGTGCTTCATTGCCCCGATCGCCGAAGAGTTCCGCCGGGTCGAGGTCGGCTTCGCCGTCACCGCGCTACTGCTGCTCGGCTTGCTCTACCTGGTCTACCGGCGCCCGCATGAGCGCCAAGAGGACATCCCGGCCGCCGGCTCCAGCGAGGAGCTCGAGACCCAGCTCGCCGCCGCCGACGAGGGCACCTAGCAGCGATGGAGGGACACGACGCCGAGCTGATCCTCGTTGCCGGAGGCCTGCTCGCGGCGGGGATCGTCGGTGCGCTCCTTGCCGATCGGGTTCGAATCCCGGGGCTACTCCTCTTCCTTGGCCTGGGGATGCTGGCCGGCTCTGAGGGAATCGGCGGGATCGAGTTCACCGACACGGAGCTGGCGCGGACGCTGGGGACGATCGCCCTTGTCCTGATTCTCTTCGAGGGTGGGCTGACCGCCGGCTGGTCGGAGATCCGCCCTGTCCTCGGCACGGCGGCATCGCTGGCCACCGTCGGCACGGTCGTCACTGCCGCGATCGCCGGCTTCGCCGCCAAGTGGATCTTCGACCTCAGCCTGCTGGAAGGGATGCTCGTTGGCGCGGCGGTCGCCGCCACCGACTCGGCGGCGATCTTCGCCGTACTGCGCCGCTCGACCCTGAAGAAGCGGCTCGCCCGATCGCTCGAGGGCGAGTCGGGGATGAACGACCCTGTTGCGCTGCTGCTGGTGATCGGCTTCATCGACTGGATCCAGGAGCCCGGCTACGGCCTCGCCGACATGGCTGTGCTGCTCGTGCTCAAACTGGCGATCGGGGCGGCGATCGGCGTCGCCATCGGACGCCTCTCGGTGGAGGGGCTGCGCCGGGTGCGACTGCCCACCGACGGGATCTATCCCGTGGCCACGATCGCGATCGCCGCGCTGTCGTTCGGCCTCGCCGAGGTGGCGCACGGCTCCGGCTTCCTGGCGGTCTACCTGACCGCCCTCGCCCTCGGCGGCAGCAACATCCCGGCCCGACGCACCGTGGTCGCCTTCCACGAGGGCGTCGGCTGGGTCGCCCAGATCGGCCTCTTCGTCATGCTCGGCCTGCTGGTCTTCCCAAGCACCCTGGGCGACGTGGCGGTCGAGGGCCTGGCGCTTTCCGCCGCCCTGATCCTGGTCGCGCGGCCACTCGCTGCATTCGCCTCCACGCTGCTCTCGCCGCTCAATCTGCGCGAGCGAGCGATGCTCGGCTGGGCGGGACTGCGTGGCGCCGCGCCGATCTGGCTCGCCACCTTCCCGGTGGTCGCCGGCGTCGGCGCCGGCCAGGAGCTCTTCTCGATCGTCTTCTTCGTCGTCGTCACCTCGACCCTGATCCAGGGGGCGAGCTTCGAGCCCCTGGCGACCCGGCTCGGCCTGACCACCGACGAGCCCGCCCTGCCCCGTCGCCTGCTCGAGTCCGGCCGCATCCGCCGCATGGGCGGCGACGTCGTCTCCTATCGACTCCGCGAGGGAGCCGCCGCTGCTGGGCACGTGGTGCGCGAGCTGGGGCTGCCGCGGGACGCACTGGTCAACGTGATCGTCCGCGACGGCAGGGCGATCCCGCCGCGAGGGTCGACCGAGCTGCGCGAGGGCGATGAGCTGCACGTCCTTGTCCGGGGCGAGCTGCGTGAGGAGGTCGAGGAGCTGACGCGCCAGTGGCACCAGGGGCCGATTGGTATCCAGCCACCGCCGCAGCTGCCGCCGCGCGGCGCCTCGCTCGTCTTCACCGTGCGGCCCGGGGACGAGATCGAGGATCCATCGGCACCGCGCGAGATAGACGGGATTGCGGTGGTCTCGATCCTGCGCAGCCGCCGCGACCGGGGTAGCGCCCTGGCCGCTCTCGCCGACGGCCGCTACGCGGTCACGACGGAGACGGTGCTCGCTTTGGGAAGCCGCCAGGCGCTGGCCCGCTGGTGCGAGCGCCGCGCCGAAAGAGCCGGCGACGACCCCGCGGAGCGGGCCTGGTGGCAGGAGGTCATAGGTGCCTTGATCGCGAGGGGCTGAGACCGGCGCATCTCTGCGTCCTCGGTCGCTCGCGTGCTAAAGCACGCCACGCTCCCTGCGTCCTTGACCTGCTTGGTCTCAGACCCTCGTGCTTACTTCAAACTGAATTTGAAGCAGCTGCAATTTCTGCGTAAGCGGCAGCGGGATCGTCTGCAGCAAAGATCGCCGATCCCGCTACGAAGAGCGATGCGCCGGCTTCCGCGGTCGGCTTCGCCGTGGTCTTGTCGATGCCGCCGTCGACCTCGATCTTCGCCGGGCCGACGATGGCGGCGAGGCGGGAGACCTTGTCGATCGAGCCCTCGATGAAGGTTTGGCCACCCCAGCCGGGATTCACCGTCATGCAGAGCGCAATATCGGCGCAGCCGCGCAGCTCGGCGAGCGTCTCCGCCGGCGTGCCGGGGTTGATCGCGATCCCGGCCAGACAGCCCAGATCGCGGATCGCCGCCAGAGTCCGATTCGCGTGCGGGGTCGCCTCCTCGTGGAAGGTGATCGAGTCGGCACCCGCAGCGGCAAAGGCCTCGATGTGGCGCTCGGGCGCCTCGATCATCAGGTGGACGTCGATCGCCCCCCCCGCCGCGTGAACTCGATCGGCTATTGAGGCCGCAACCAAAGGGCCGATCGTGATCGGCGGCACGAAATGCCCGTCCATCACGTCAACGTGGATCACCCGCGCGCCGGCAGCCATCACCTCGTCGACCTGCGCGCCCAACTTGGCGAAATCGGCCGAGAGGATCGAGGGGGCAACCCGCCGCTCCTCCAATAGCTCCGCCATTTGCTCAGACATGGAGCGGACCCCCAGTCACACGGGCCTCAACATCGAGTCTCCACACGTTTGGCAGGTCATGTCCTCGGTCGTGCTCATCCGCGCAATCGTCTGGTGCTCGCCGCAGTTTGGACACTGGGAGACCAGCTCAAAGCGGTGCAGACAGTACACGCAGCGGAAGCGCCCCGGCAGCTGCGTCGGGCGCAACCAGGGCTCGCTGCAGCTGGGGCACTTGGCGCGTTTCAACATCGCCTAATCCTGATTCCTGTGGACCATCTGGGTCAATCATCCCTTTTCAAGCGGCTGACAAAGAAGCCGGTGGTGCGGTCCCGGTCCGGCCGCAACTGTAGGCAGCGTGGATCGTGGGACGAGGCAAGCTCGGGCGCCAGCGCACCGAGGTCGTCGACCGCGAGTGGCGGCAGCGCTCCAGAGGCGGCGTCGTCAAGCAGGGCCGCGATCCGTTCCTCCCCCTCGCGATGGGAAATCGTGCAGGTCGAGTAGACAAGCGTTCCGCCGGGCCGCAGCGCCTCCACCCCGCGTCGCAAAATCGCGCCCTGGAGCTCTATGACGCGCTCGATCAAGCGGGGCGATTTGTGCCAGCGGGCATCGGGCCGCGAAGCGAGCGCGCCGAGATCCGAGCAAGGCGGGTCGACCAGAACCCGGTCGAAGCCCGGGCCCATCGCGGGCGTGGCTGCGTCCGCCTCGACCACGGTGATGCTGCGCAGGCCGAGCCGGTGCGCCTGCTCCGCCACTTCGGCGGCCCGGGTCGGGTCCTGCTCGATCGCGATGACCTCGCCGCGATCCCCCATACGGGCGCCGATCTGGCCGGCCTTGATCCCGGGGCCGGAGCAGAGATCCAGCACGTTCTCGCCGGGCTGTGGATCGAGCACCTCGACGACAGCGGCTGAACCGCGGCTCTGTGGGACCAGGTTCCCCGCCGCGACCGCCTCGGGCACAGTGGCGCCGGTGCGGCCCGCGACCACGATCTGCTCCGCTGGAGCCAGAGGCCAGGAGCCCTGCGCCGGCTCTGCGTCGAGGCCGGCCTCGCGCAACGCCGCCAGTGCGGACTCACGGTCGCCGCGCAGCGTGTTGACGCGGAGCGCCAGCTCCGCCGGCTCGTTGCAGGCGGCGAGCAGGGTCCGAGCCGTATCGCCACCAAGTTCCTCCCACCACATCTGCGCCAGCCAGAGGGGCATCGAGTGGGCGACCGCGGCTTGCTCGGGAGTCGAGTCGTCCCCCAGCAGCGACGCGGTCAGCGCCTCCTTTTCACGGCCAGCCCGGCGCAAAACGGCGTTGACCAGGCCGGCAGCGTGAGCGGCGCCCGCCCCCTTGACCAGCTCGACCGCCTGGTCGACGGCGGCGTGGTCGGGGGTTCCATCGGCAAAGAGGAGCTCGTAGAGACCGAGGCGCAGCGCGGCGATCACTGGCGGGTCGAGAAGTCGAGGCGAGCGTTCGGCAAGCCTCTGGATCGCGGTGTCCGTGGTGCCGCGGCGTTGCACCGCGCCGAACGCGAGGCGCTGGGCCTGGGCGCGTTCGCGACCGGGCAGCTCCAACCGATCGGCCGCTTCGCGGAAGAAGCGCTCGCTGTGGACATCCTGCTCGAAGGTCGCCCGAACCGTCTCGAATGCCAGCGACCGGGCCGGCGTGACACTCACGAAGGTTCCCGCTTCGCTCCCGGTGCGAAGAACCAGATATGCACGCTTGGTCGCTCCGCGCTCACAGTGCCGGCACCGAGTGGCCGCGGAGATAGGCGTCGGCCGCCATCGGCTTGCCCCCCTGCGGTTGCACCACCTCCAATCGCAGCGCGCCACGGCCACAACCGAGCAGCAGCGCCCCCCACTCGGCCTTTAGCTCGCCCTGCTTGACGCTTACGTCGACCGCCCGGGCCCGCCGCACGCCGAGCCTGCCCTCGCCGCGCAGCTCGAGGTAGGCGCCGATGTGAGGAGTGAGGGCTCGAACTGTGAGGGTCAGATCCCTGGCCGGACGGCAGGGATCGAGGCGACGATCATCAGCCTCGATCTTCTCGGCGTAAGTCGCCTCCTCGTCCTCCTGCTCGGTGAACGTCAGCCGGCCGTCGGCCTGCAGGTCGAGTGCCTCGACCAACATCCCCCCACCCAGGGTCGAGAGCTTCGCCGAGAGGCTTTCGAAGTCGTCCTCGTTGCCGATCGCGATCTCCTCCTGCAGGGCGACGGGACCCGAATCCAACCCCGCGGTGACCTGCATCAGGCTGACCCCGGTACGCACATCGCCGGCCATGATCGCCCGCTCGATCGGGGCCGCACCGCGCCAGCGGGGGAGCAACGAGGGGTGAATGTTGAGCATGGGCCACTCCGAGAGCAGCGGCTCGCGGATGATCTGGCCGAAGGCGCAGACCACGACCGCCTCGGGGTTGACAGCTCGGATTCGCGCAAGCGTGCCCTCCTGGTTGACGTCCTCGGCCTGGAGAAGCTCGAGGCCCAGTTCAATGGCGGCCTCGGCGACCGGCGGTTGCCCGCTCTTGCGCCCACGACCCTTCGGGCGGTCGGGTGGCGTGACCACCAGCAGCGGGCGATGGCGCGAGTCGACGAGACGGCGCAGAACCGTGGCAGCGAACTCCGAGGTGCCGAGGAAGACGGTCCTCACGCGTCGGTGCGGGGCTCGCGGTGCTCGTCGCCGTCCCGCGTTTCCTGCTCCTCGGCTTCGGGCGCGTAACTGCCGCCCTCGCGAAGGGCCCGCAGGGCCGCCTTGCGCTGAGCGCGCGGTGCCCGGTCGAGAATCAGCACACCGTCGAGGTGGTCGATCTCGTGCTGGAGGACACGAGCCTCGAGGCCAGAGGCCTCGACCGTTGCCGGTAGCCCCTCGACGTCGAAGCCGGAGACCCGTGCGTGCAGGGGGCGCTCGACGTCCATCGCCACCCGGGGCAGGCTGAGACAGCCCTCTTCGGCGAGGATGACCTCATCCGATAGCCACTCGATCGTCGGGTTGACCAGTGCACGTCGGCTCGCTGTCGGACCCGGATTGGAAGACGAGCAGGCGCCGCAGCACGCCAACCTGGGTCGCGGCAAGACCGACCCCCATCCCGTCGCGCATGATCGTGATCATCCGGTCGGCCTCGGCCCGCAGCTCGGGGCCAAAATCGGACACCGGCGAGGCCTTGCTCTTCAGCACGGGATCGCCGAACTTGACCACCTTGGCCAGCGCTGCTTCGCGCCGCTCGATCAGCTCCGCTTCAAGCTGCTCGCGCTTGGTCTCGTCTCTCAACGCGCCTTCATCGCTCACGAGAGCGATTGTATGGATCGCCCCGCGCTCCCTACTGCGGATCGACGTCGACCCCGATCGCGACGTCCTTGAGGCTACGGTCGGTGGCGAGGCGCTCGACCGCTGTACGGATCGCGGCGACGGTTGCGTCGCGGTCCTGGGCCTTGGTGAGTAGGCGGCGGCGGAACTTGTTGCGGACCCGGAACATCGGAGCCGGGCCGAGCAGGTCGGTGTCCTCCGGCAGGGTTTCGGCGAGCATCGCCGCCAACTTGGAAGCCGTCCGCTCCAGCCGCACCTCAGACTCCGACTTGAGCACCACCCGGACCAGGTGGGAGAACGGCGGATAACGCAGGAGACGACGGCGCTCGATCTCCTCGGCGAGGAAGCCGGCTGAGTCGTGGCGGGCGGCGTGGGCGATGCTCGGCGCTTCCGGAGCCAGCGTCTGCACGATCACCTCTCCCCCCGCTTCGCCGCGACCGCTGCGCCCAGCCAGCTGGGCAACCATGGCGAAAGTACGCTCGCCGGCACGAAAGTCGGGGAAGCGCAGGGTTGCGTCGGCGTCGACGATCGCGCTCAGGGTCACCTCGGGGAAGTCGTGGCCCTTGGCGACCATCTGGGTGCCGATCAGCACGGCGCTATCGGCCTCGCCGAAGCCGGCGAGGATGCGAGCGTGGGAACCGCGGCCGCCGGCGGTGTCGGAATCGAGCCGGAAGACCGGCATCGGGTCGAGCTGCTCGGCCAGCAGGCCCTCCATCTGCTCGGTCCCGGCGCCGGCTTGTGAGAGCGTCGTCGATCCGCACTCAGAGCAGGCCCGTGGCAACGGCTCGGAGTGGGCGCAGTGATGGCAAACGATCCGCGCCGCGTTGCGATGGACGATCAGCGAGACGTCGCAGTTGGGGCAACCCCAGTGCTGCCCGCAAGAACGGCAGGTCAACCAGGGCGCAAAGCCGCGCCTGTTGACCATCACGATCGCCTTCGCACCAGCATCCCGCACCTTTCCCAACGCCTCCCAGGTGGCTGGGTGCAGGGGGCCCGACCGCGGGTCCGCCTCGCGCATGTCCAGCACCTCGACCGGCGGCATCGGGCGGCCGTCCACCCTGTTCGGCAGCTCCACACGCGGCAGCTCCAGCCAGGCCTCGGGCCGTGGCGTCGCGGTGCCGGCTACCAGCGTGGCGCCGCATTCTTCGGCGCGGCGCCGGGCGACCGTGCGCGCGTCGTAGCAGGGGTCACCCTCCTGCTTGTAAGAGGAATCGTGCTCCTCGTCGATCACGATCAGGCCGAGGTCGCGAACCGGCGCGAAGACAGCTGAACGCGGCCCGACACAAACGCTCGCCTCGCCGCTGCGCAGCCGCCGCCACTCGTCGTAGCGCTCACCGGGCGAGAGGGCGGAGTGCAGGACGGCGAAGCGATCGCCGAGCCGCGCTCGGAAGCGAGCCACCGCCTGCGGAGCGAGGCCGATCTCGGGAACGAGAACGATCGCCCCGCGACCGTGGGCCAGTGCCGCCTCGACGGCAGCCAAGTAGACCTCGGTCTTGCCCGAGCCGGTGACGCCGTGCAGCAGCAGCTTCCGGTGCGTCTCCGCCTCCCCGTCGAGGGCGGCGACGATCTCGGCAACCGCGTGCTCCTGCTCGTCGAGCAACTGCGGCCTCTTCGCTGCCGCAACCAGCTCGGCCCCGCCCGGCCGCCGGCGCAGACGCGAGCTGCGGGTGCTGATCAATCCCCGCTCCTCAAGCCGCCGCAGAACCTGGCGGTCGGAGCTGACTGCCGCCGCCAAATCCTTGGCCGACATCTCCCCCCCACCCAACGCCTCCAGGGCGGCCCGCTGCTTGGAGCCCAGGCGGCCGGCGCCGGCAAGCGCCTCCTCGCCGGCGACGGTGATCTCCGCCCGCAGCTCGGTCCGCGAGCGGACCCGCTGCCCGCCGGCGCCGGTTCCCGGCGGCAGCACCAGCTGCAGGCCGCGTGACGGGGTCGAGCAGTACTCGGCGGCGACCCAGAGGCCGAGCCGAACCAGCTCCGCCGGCACCCCGGCCTCGAGCGCCTCGATCGGCTCGGCGAGACGCTCCGGCGGCAGCTCCGAGCTCTCGGCCAGCCCGACGACGACCCCGAGCGCCCGGCGCCGGCCGAACGGCACCCGCACCACGCTGCCCACCTCGAGGTCCGCCATCGCCGGCGGCAGGCGGTAGTCGAAGGGCCCGCGCAGCGCCCGGGCGGTGGTCAGCGGCTCGACTTGGGCGATGGCCATCAGGCTGAAGTTATGGAGGGGGACGGACGGCCGGGATATCCTCCGCTGCCATGAGCCTCAACCTCAGCCCCGACGAGCAGGTGATCTTCCAGGGACACCCCTCGTGGCGTGCCATCCTCGGCTTCTATTTGAAAGGGATCCTGGTCGCGGCGATCATCGGCGTGATCGCGAAGCTGGCCGGCGCCAGCAGCGCAACGGTCTTCCTGATCGTGCTGGTCGTGATCGGCGTCACCGTCCTCGCCGGCTTCATCAAACGAGTCGCCACGACCTACACGATCACCAGCCGCCGACTCAACATCAAGCGCGGAATCATCTCGCGTGAGATTCAGGAGACGCGGCTGGAGCGGGTCCAGAACGTCAACTACCGCCAGTCGGTCTACCAGCGATTGATGCAAATTGGCGACGTCGACTTCGACACCGCCGCAACCGACGACTACAACTTCGTCTTCGCCGGGGTCGCCGATCCGGGCGACGTCGTGCACAACGTAGATCAAGCTACCGGCACCAGCGCGCCAGGCACGCATGGCCTGGGCGAGCCACAGCCACCCGGCCAAGAGCCGATCCGGTAGGGCTGGAACGTCTTGTACTTTTTCCGCGGCGAGGCCGGCGGACAGGCACAAGCTGTCTTCGGAAAAAGTTCAGTGGAAGCCCTGCCGGATCGGCTCTAAGCAGGCGTAGCGGTCGACGAGCCAGCAGCCTCGCGTAGTGCATCCGCGCGATCCGTCCGCTCCCAGGTGAAATCGTCGTCATCACGGCCGAAGTGGCCGTAGGCGGCGGTCTTCTGGTAGATCGGCCGGTGCAGGTCGAGGTAGCGACGGAAGGCACCGGGACGCAGGTCGAACTCGGCCTCGACCAGGAGTGAGATCTCCATGTCAGGGAGCGTGCCGGTGCCGAAGGTCTCGACCATCAGCGAGACCGGGTGGGCGACGCCGATCGCGTAAGCCACCTGCACCTCGCAGCGCTGGGCAAGGCCGGCCGCGACGACGTTCTTGGCGACGTGGCGGGCGGCGTAAGCGGCGGAGCGGTCGACCTTGGACGGGTCCTTGCCGGAGAAAGCGCCGCCACCGTGGCGGGCCATGCCGCCGTAGGTGTCGACGATGATCTTGCGGCCGGTGAGGCCGGCGTCGCCGACCGGGCCACCGATCACGAACTTGCCGGTCGGGTTGACGAGGAAGTCCTCACGCAACGCACTCTCGTCGAACATCCCGGCAGCCTCAGCGTTGAGAACGGGAAGCACGACGTGCTGCCAAAGATCCGGCTTGATCGTCGCCTCGGTCTCGACCCCGTCCGCATGCTGGGTGGAGATCAGCAGTTTCTCTACCCGGACCGGTCGGCCGGCGGCGTAGCGGACCGTGACCTGGGTCTTGCCGTCGGGACCGAGGTAGTCGAGGGTGCCGTCCTTGCGCACCGCCGCCAGCCGCTCGGCGAGGCGATGGGCGAGGTGGACCGGCATCGGCATCAACGCCTCGGTCTCGTCGGTCGCGTAGCCGAACATCATTCCCTGGTCGCCGGCGCCGGCCAAAAGAAGCTCGTCGTCGGAGTCCGAGCCGGTGCGCGTCTCGTGCGATGCGTCGACGCCCTGGGCGATGTCGGGCGACTGTTTGTCGAGCGAGACCAAGACCGAGATGTGGTCGCAGTTGTAGCCGTAGTCGCCGTGGTCGTAGCCGATCTTGCGAATCGTCTCGCGGACCAGATCGGGCACATCGAGGTGCACGTTGGTCGAGATCTCGCCGGAGACGACCGCCATGCCGGTGTTGACGAGGGTCTCGCAGGCGACCCGGCCCTCGGGATCGCCTGCCATCACCGCGTCGAGGATGGCGTCGGAGATCTGGTCGCAGATCTTGTCGGGATGACCCTCGGTGACCGACTCGGACGTGAACAGGTACTCGCCCTCGGCGAGCGGCTCGATGTTTGGCATAAGAGAAATGTATCGGTGCGCGGTCAGCGACGGCGGCCCGTGTGGGGGACGAAATCGATGACCAGGGGGATCCCCTCCAGGCCGTAGGTCTCGCGCATCCGGTTCTCCAAGTGGTAGGCCCAGTCGCGCACGATCAGCTTGCGATCGTTGACCTGGATCGCGAACCGCGGCGGCCGCTCGCCGATCTGCGCCGTGTAGTAGAGCCGCAGGCGGCGGCCGCGCCGCGACGGCGGCGGCGTCGTGGCGACGACGTCGCCGACGAACCGGTTCAGCTCGGGGGTCGGAATGCGCTCGGCCGCCCGGTCGGCGAGCTGCAGCGCCTTTGGCAGCACCTTGGCGACGTTGCGCCCGTACAGGGCCGAGCAGGTGACGACCTCCGGCCGCAGGCGCAGCTTGCGCTCGACCCGCGCACGTGCGTCATCCACGTCCGTCATGCCGATGTCCCACTTGTTGAGGACCAGCAGGGTCGCGCAGCCGGCTCGCATCGCCAGCTCGGCGATGCGCAGATCCTCGGCGGTCACGCCGTCGGAGGCGTCGCAGACGATGATCGCGACATCGGCCCGCTCGACCGCCAGCTCGGAGCGCAGCTGCGCGTAGTAGTCGACCGTACCGGCGACCTTCGAGCGGCGGCGCAGGCCCGCGGTGTCGACCAGCAGGACCGGGCGCCCGTCCACCTCGAGCGCGGTATCTATCGCGTCGCGAGTGGTGCCGGCGCGCTCGGAGACGATCACCCGCTCGCTGCCGAGGAAGGCGTTGACCAGCGAGGACTTGCCGGCGTTGGGGCGCCCGACGACGGCGACGTGGACGGGTTCCTCCCCGGGCTCCGCCGGCGGCAACTCGCCGAGCAGCTCGACGACGCGATCGAGCAGGTCGCCGCTGCCGAGACCGTGCGTGGCCGAGACCGTGAGTGGCTCACCGAGACCGAGCTGGTGAAACTCCGCTCCAAGGTACTCATCACCGGGGCGGTCGGCTTTGTTGACGACGACGAGCACAGGCACGTCGCTGCCTCGCAGAGTTTTCGCCAGCTCGACATCGCCACCCCGCACACCGGCCCGACCGTCGACCACGAGCAGAATCACGTCGGCCTCGGCAATGCCGATGCGGGCTTGGCGCTGCACATCCTCAGCCAGCTCGGTCTCGTCGGCGAGGTCAATGCCACCGGTGTCGAGCAGCTCGAAGGGAACGCCGTTCCACTCGCACGGGACTCGCTTGCGGTCGCGCGTCACACCCGGCTCGGCGTGGGTGACCGCCTGACGACCCCCCGCGAGTCGGTTGACCAGGGTGCTCTTGCCGACGTTGGGAAAGCCGACGACGGCGACGGTCGGCAGCCGGCTCACACCAGCCCCCGCTCACGGGCCAGCTCGACCACTCGAGCCACGACCTCGTCGAGGCTGAGGCCCGTGCTGTTGAGCTCTACCGCGTCGGGCGCCGCGCGCAGGGCACTGTGCTCGCGAGTCTCGTCGCGCTCGTCGCGCTCACGTTGCGCCGCCAGCACCGAGGCCTCATCCCCGCCGGTCTGAGCGGCCCGGCGGCGGGCGCGCTCCTCAGCCGATGCAGTGAGGAAGACCTTGAGCGGCGCGTCGGGACTGACCACGGTGCCAATGTCTCGCCCCTCGGCGACATAGCTTCCGGCGGCGATCAGGCGGCGCTGCTGCGCGACCATCGCTTCGCGGACGCCGGCGTGGACGGAAACCCTGGAGGCGTCCTCGGTGACCTGCGGCGCGCGAATCTCGGCGCTGACGTCGCGTCCATCGATATCGACCCGGTCGCCATCGAGCCCAACCTGCAGAGCCCCAGCGATCTCCGTCATGGCATTGCCGTCATCGGGGTCGGCGCCTCGTTGGATTCCGGCCAAGGCCACGCAGCGGTACATCGCCCCGGAGTCGAGGTAGGTGAACCCAAGCGCGGTCGCAACAGCGCGGGCGACGCTCGACTTGCCGGCCCCGGCGGGCCCATCTATCGCGATGACCATGGGCGGCAGGGTATGCGCGCAGCTCAGCTACCGCGGAGCGAGGCGAGGTCAGACTCGAAGGTGGGGTAGCTGACGGCGGCGGCGCCCATCCCCGCCACCGCGACCCCCTCGCGCGAGGCGAGCCCAGCGATCGCACCCAGCATCGCGATGCGGTGATCGCCATGCGAGTCAACCGAGCCGCCGCGCAGCCCACCCCCTCCGTCGATCCGCATCCCCTCCTCGCTTTCCTCGACCTTGGCTCCAAGCGCTGTCAGCGCCGCGCTGACCGTGGCGATGCGATCGCTCTCCTTGCGCCGCAGCTCCGCCGCGTCGCGGACCGTCGTCTCGCCCTCAGCGAAGCAGGCGGCGAGCGCCACCAAGGGCAGCTCGTCGATTGCCAACGGTATGTCGGTGCCGCCGACCTCGGTCCCGCGCAGCTGTGAGAAGCGGACGTGCAGCCGCCCGGCAGGCTCGCCGCCCCGCTCACCCTCTGGCTCGACCTCGATCTCAGCCCCCATCCGATCAAGGATCGAGAGCAGTCCGGTGCGGGTTGGGTTGAGGCCGACACCGGAGACGGTGACCTCGCTGCCAGGAGTGAGTAACGCCGCGACGACAAAGAAGGCAGCGGAGGAGAAGTCAGCGGGGACAACGATCTCGCCCGGCTCGAGCCGTGCCGCCGGCCGCACGGAGACGGCTCCATCGCCGCGCTCGATCTCGGCGCCGGCGGCGGCGAGCATCCGCTCGCTGTGGTCGCGACTCGGCAGCGGCTCGCCGATCCGGGTCTCACCGTCGGCCAGCAGGCCTGCGAAAAGAAGACAGGACTTGACCTGGGCGCTGGCGACAGGGAGCTCGTACTCAACGCCGTGCAACGGCGCAGCCTCGATCCCCAGCGGGGGCAGGCCGTCCTCGCGGCAATCGAGCCGCGCCCCCATCAGCCGCAGCGGTATGGCAATCCGGTCGACCGGACGGCGGCGGATCGAGTCGTCGCCATCGACGGTCCACGTCCCCGTCTCCTGCCCCGCTAGCCAACCCGGCAAGAGGCGCAGCAGGGTGCCGGCATTGCCGACGTCGATCTTTGCCGGCGCAGCGCCACGTAAGCCGACGCCGCGCACTCTCAGCCGGGCCTCAATCGCCTCGGCGCTCACCCCCTCGATGCCGGCGCCCAGAGCGCTCACAGCCGCCAAGGTCGAGCGGGTGTCAGCGGCATCGAGGTAGTTCTCGATCGTCGTCTCCCCCTCGCTCATCGCGGCAATCAGGGCCGCCCGGTGGGAGACCGACTTGTCCGCGGGCGGTACGAGGGATCCGCGCAACGGGCCGGAGGGGTCGAAGCGGGTGCTCAAGGCGCCTACGCCCCGCTCAGCACAGTCGCGCTGTGGCCCAGCTCGCGGACCAATGTCGCCGCGCGCTCGGCCTGCTCCGCGCCGGCCACCCAGAGCGAGATCGCACCCGATTTCATGTCCGCAGCCGGATGCAGGGCCATGTCCTCGATGTTGACTCCGGCCTCACCCAATGCGAGGGCCAGCTCGGCGACGGTGCCCGGCCGGTTGACGACGACAACGCGCAGCTCGTGCAGCTGGCCACCCGCGAGGTCGGTCTCCAGCAGCTGTTGGCGATCCGTCCCCGCCGCAGCGTGCCAGGCGGCAACCGCTTTCGGCTCGCCCGAGCGGATCAGCTCCCGCGCCTCGCCCAGACGGGCAATGGTCTCGTCGAGCGCCGCGGTTACCGCCTCGCGGTTGGCGGCGAAGATGTCGCCCCAAATCGAGGGGTTCGAGCCCGCCACCCGAGTCGCGTCACGGAAGCTGGGTCCCACCTCCGGCAGCCGCTCAGAATCCCGCGTCAGCTCAGCAGCTGCCTGGCCGGCGATGACGTTGGCAAGTACGTGGGGAAGGTGGCTGACCGTCGCCATCAGGCGATCGTGGGCCTCGGCGTCAATCGCCTGGGGCCGGGCGCCGAGGCCAGAGACCGCCCGCTGCAGGCGGTCGTAGAGGATGCCACTGGAGGTCTCGGTCGGGGTCAGGTACCAGCGGGCGCCCTCGAACAGATCGGCACGGGCATTGGCGACACCGGCGGTCTCCGCCCCGGCGAGGGGATGGCCGCCAATAAAGCGCTCGTCCCCGCCAAACACGCCGACCAGCTCCCGCTTGGTCGAGCCGGCGTCGGTGATCACGGTCTCGGGTCCGCTGGCGCCGAGCGCCGTCCGCACGAGCTCCGGCAGGGTGGAAACCGGCGACGCACAGAAGACCACGTCGACTCCGGCGCAGGCCTCCTCGACCGAGGCGGTCGCCCGGTCGATTGCACCGAGCTCAAGCGCACGGTCCACGGTCGGGCGGTTCGGCCCCCAGCCCACAACCTCACTATCAAGCCGCTCCCTCGCGGCGAGCCCGATCGAGCCTCCGATCAGGCCCAGCCCGAGCACGGCGACCTTCATCACAAAGATTCCCGCTTCGCTCCCGGCGCGAAGAACCAGAGATGCACGCTTGGTCGCTCCGCGCTCATAGGCCGCGCCGTGTCCTGACCGCTGCCGCGAGTCCCTCCAGCGCCGTCACGGTGTGCTCCCAGTCGATACAGGGGTCAGTGATCGACTGACCGTAGGTGAGCGAGTCGCCGCCACCGAGGTCCTGACGACCCTCGACCAGGAAGGACTCGAGCATGACGCCGCAGATCGCCGCGTTGCCCGCCGCCACCTGACCGCCGATCTCAGCGGCGGCCAGCACCTGCTTCTCCGGGTTCTTGGCGCTGTTGTCGTGGGAGGCGTCGATCACCAGGCGCTCGGCGAGGCCAGCACCGGCGAGCATCTCCAGGGTGCTGGCGACACCCTCGGGGTCGCAGTTAGGGGCCTTCCGCCCACCGCGCAGGATCACGTGTCCGTCGGGATTACCGGCCGTGTGGAGGATTGCCGGGCGGCCGGAATCGTCGATGCCGGCGAACGCGTGCGGCGTCGCCGCGGCGCGCACTGCATCGACCGCGACCTGGACGTTGCCGTCGGTGCGGTTCTTAAAGCCGATCGGCATCGAGAGACCCGAGCCGAGCTGGCGGTGGATCTGGCTCTCGGTGGTGCGGGCGCCGATCGCGCCCCAGGCGACCGTGTCGGAGATGTACTGCGGGGTGATCGGGTCAAGGAACTCGCAACCGATCGGCAGGCCGAGGTCGAGGACCTGCAGCAGCAGGGTGCGGGCCATACGCAGGCCAGCGTTGACGTCGCAGGAGCCGTCGAGGTAGGGATCGTTGATCAAACCCTTCCAACCGGTGGTCGTCCGCGGCTTCTCGAAGTAGACCCGCATCGCGATCAGCAAGTCGTCGCCGAGCTCGCCGGCCAAGGCGGCGAGGCGACCGCCGTACTCGAGCGCCGCCTCGACATCGTGCACGCTGCAGGGCCCGACCACGATCAGCAGCCGGTCGTCGACCCTTTCGAGCACGTTCTCGACGTCACGCCGTCCCTCGACGACCACCTGCTCGCGCTCCTCGCCGAGCGGCAGGTCGCTGATCAATGCTTCCGGCGGCACCAGCTCCACCACGCGCTCGATCCGCTGGTCGCGAACCCGGTCCCGCGCCTCGCCTCGCATTCCGATGATCATCTTGCTGTCATCCTTCCCCATGTCTGAGACTCTACTTTCCGTGCGGGCTTCGCCATGCGAGCGCGGGCATCGCGAAACACGCGAACCAATTCATTGGCGGCGCCCGGCCAAACGCTCCATGGAAACGGCGCGACGCCGCCAGGCCGGACGCCTAGCTAAATCGCCAGAAATAGGAATAGCGGGCAGGGGCAACCGCAGCGCGCCTTGCGCACATACTGCTGGCGGTGTCACCTGTTCGCTTCACTTCTTCTGACTTTGTAGCAGGCGGGGCAGGATTAGTCGAGGAGCTCCGCCATCGCGGCAAGGAAGCGATCATTCTCCACCGGCGTGCCGTAGCTGACGCGGATGTGGCCGGGGCCGCCGAGCGGCGTGCCGGGGCGAACGGCAATCGCTTGCTCGGCGAGTCCGGCGACGACGTCCTTCTCATCGGCATCGCCGAGGTCAATCCAGGAGAAGTTGGCCTGAGTCTCCGCCGTCGCCAGGCCCAGCTCGCGCAGCCCCTCCTCGACCCGCACCCGCTCAACCAGCGTGCGCTCGACCCGCTGCTCGACGTCGTCCTGGTGCAGGACAGCCTCCGCCGCAGCGGCCTGGGCGAGGGCATTGACGCTGAATGGCTGGCGCACAGCGTCCACCGCAGCGCGGAACTTGGCCGAGCCGAGGGCGAAACCGACGCGCAGACCGGCGAGGCCGTAGACCTTGCTGAAGGTGCGCAATACCACCAGATTCGGGAAGTCGGCGAGCAGGTCGACGGTCGTGTCGGGGTCGTCGTCGATCTGGAACTCGACGTAGGCCTCGTCGAGAACGATCGTAACGTGGTCGGGAATGTCCTCGCAGAAGGCGGCAATCGCGGGCGCCGGCAGGTGGGTGCCAGTGGGGTTATTGGGGTTGCAGACGATCGCCAGCTGGGTTGCCGCCGTCACCTCAGCCGCCATCGCGTCGAGGTCGTGGACATCGCCTTCGGCAAGCGGCACGCGGATCTCACGCGCCCCGGTCAGCGCCGCCAGGTGTGGGTACATCGAGAACGAGGGCCAGGCATGGAGGATCTCAGCGCCCGGCTCGCAGAGAGCCTCGGCGGCCGCGAGCAGAATCTCGCAGGAGCCATTGCCAACTGCAACCCGGCCCGGCTCGGTCTCGTAGCGATCGGCGATGCGGCGGCGCAATTGGGTCGCGTCAGGGTCCGGGTAGCGGTTCATCGCGGCGGCGGCGGCGCGGATCGCCTCGACCACCTTAGGGTGCGGGCCGAAGGGCGACTCATTCGAGGCAAGCTGGGCGATGCCGCCAGAGGCGATCGCCTCTGGCGCCTGCCCAGTCGGCACCCCGGCCTGGTAGCCAGGAATACGGGCAAGCTTCTCGGCGAAGGTAACGCTCATGCGCTCATTGTCGCCTACGCGGCTGTCGTTTTGGATGCGGGGTGGCTACTGCGCTGCGTGCAGGTCCGAGCGCAGTTCCTGGGTGGCGCCGAGATAGACGTGAGCTGTCGCGTGCCCGACCGGCGCGTAGTAGTGGACCATCGCCCGGATCACCCGCGGCATCGAGCCCGGTACAGGAATCTCGCGGCTGCACAGCAGCGGCACCGCCTCGAGCCCGAGGTCGCGGGCGGCGACCGCGGGGAACTCGGCGTTGAGGTCATCCGTGGTCGTGAAGATGCAACTGACGATCGCCTCGGGCTCCAGCTCGTTGCGGTCGAGCAGCTCCCGCATCAGCTCCGTCGTGGCGTGCACGATCGACTCGGAATCGTTCGCCTCCGCCTGCGCGGCCCCCCGCACGGCAAAGAGTCGCTGGTCCCCGTTGGCACTCACAGCCAGCATCTTCCCAAAAACAACAGGGACGACAGCCAACGGCGCGGCGGGTCCTGTCACCGATCTGGTGCCACCACCCCTGCGGTAGCTGAAGCTTCCTCGGGGTGGTCCCCAAGATCGGCGCCACCCACCGCGAGCAGCGCAAACATTCCTCCCGCGGGTGGCGCGGCGGCGGGGGTCCCCCATGGCGGAGGGCGCGCGGAGCGCGTCTGAGCACATGGGGGAGGGCCGCCGTGACAGGACCCGCGGGCTGACGGTCGTCGCGATTCGCGCTTGCTTGCGCACGATGCTCAAGCGGCTGATCCGACCCGGGGTGGTACGAGCACAATCGGCTCAACCACGACTCCAACTCACACGCACATCAGCGGGCGACGCTGGTGGGGCCTTCGGAGGCGATCCCGGTCCTCGACGGCCGGCTCGCCATCGGCACCTGGCAGCAGCTGGTCCTGATCGACTTCGACGATCGCCCGCGAGAGCGAACCGTGGTGGTCCAGATCACCCACTGAGGTCGGCCTCCCGCAAGCTGGCTATCTCCTCGGCGGTGAGACGGCGGGCCTTGCCGTTGGGGATGCTCCCCAGCGCGATCGGGCCGAAGCGGACGCGTCGCAGTGCAACCACTTCGTTGCCAACCGCTTCGGCCATGCGGCGCACCTGGCGGTTGCGGCCCTCACGCAGGACGATCTCGATCTCGCATTTTCCCCGACGCCGTACCTCAGCCGGCGCGGTGAGCCCGTCCTCGAGCTCGACCCCGCGCGCGAGACGGCGGAGATCGTTCTCGCTGGGCGGATGACCCAGCTGTACCCGGTAGGCCTTGGGCACTTCGTAGCGCGGATGGGTGAGGTGGTTTGCCAGCTCACCATCGTTGGTCAGCAGCAACAACCCCGTCGACTCGGCGTCGAGACGGCCGACCGGGTAGAGCCGCGCCTTCGAGTCGACCAGCGAGACCACAGCCGGCCGGCTTCCCGGCTCGCGCGCGGTTGAGACGACGCCGGCCGGCTTGTTCACAGCCCAAACCTCACGCGCCTCGGTTCCAACCAGACTGCCGTCAACCCGAACGTCATCACCCTCCCCCACGTCACGAGCCGGATCACGCACGACCTCGCCTCCAACGCTGACCCTGCCTGAGGCAATGATCACCTCAGCTTTCCGCCGCGAGGCGACGCCACCATGGGCAAGGAACTTCGCGAGCCTCATGTGCAAGGGCTCGGGGGAAGTCCCGACGCAGCCTCCCCGCTTTTGCTGCGGCGGGGCCTCCCCCGAGGCCTCCCCAACGTCAAGGCTCGCTTCGCTGTTCGCCAGCCTTAAGGAGTCGTTCGCGCAGCTCGCGCTCATCCTCCGGAGTCGGGTCGAACTGCGAGGGATCGGGCAGCTGGTCGAGCCCGGAGAGACCGAAGAGGCGTTCGAACAGCTCGGTCGTCTTGAACAGAGCGGCGCCGAACTGGGAGCGACCCGACTCCTCGATCAAGCCGCGCTCGGCCAGGGTCTGCACCGCCGACTCCGAGGAGACGCCGCGGATCCGTGCCACCTCCGGACGCGAGACCGGCTGCAGGTAGGCGACGATCGCCAGCGTCTCTGCCTGGGCCTGGGTCAGTGGCGGCGTGCGTGGCTTGGCCAGCAGGCGTCGCGCAGCGTCCTCGCTGGCCGGATCGCCGGCCAGGGCGAAGCCGCCGGAGACCTCGCGCAGGACGACCCCGCGGCGGCCCTCGGCGAGGTCCTCGCGCAGCAGGTCGATCGCCTCGGCGACCTGGCCCTCGGTCGCTTCCGTCGCCTCGACCAAGTCCACCAGCGTCACCGGCTGGGGCGAGAGGAAGAGCAGCGCCTCGATCGTGCGGCTGAGATCGCTCACGCCGAACCAGCCTGTTGGCGACGGATCTCGATCGGGCCGAGCGGTTCGCTCTGCTTCCAGGTCACCTCGCCTTTGCGGTAGAGCTCGAGCAGCGCGAACAGGGTCACCGCCTGCGTCAGGCGATCCTCACCGCCGAACTGTTCGTCGAAATCGATGCTGGCCCTGCCGGAGAGCGCATCGCGCAGGGCGCGCAGCCGCCGCTCGAGCGAGACGGTCGGGCGAATGTGGCTGATGTCGACCGGCGGCGGCACGACGAGCAGGTCGCCGAGCGCGGCGCCAAGCCGGTCGGGGTCATAGGCGGCAGTCGCCGCATCGACGGCAACCCGCCTGAGGCTGGGCGGCAGCGGCGCCGCGCGGTAGAGGTAACCGCGTGCCGCCTCGAAGCGCTCGGCCAGTACTGCGGCTGCGGCGCGGTAGCGGCGGTACTCCAGCAGCCGCGCCAGCAGCTCCTCGACCGCCTCCTCGGGGCCCATTTCCTCCAGCTCGGGATCGGCTCCAGGCAGCAACAGGCGCGACTTCAGCTCCAGCAGCGAAGCGATCAGGACCAGGAACTCAGTCGCGACCTCGAGCTCCAGTTCACCCTCGTGCTCGAGGTGCTCGATGTAGGCAACCACGACCTCGCCCAGCTCGACCTCGAGCAGATCGACCTCCTCGCGCAGCAGAACCGCGACCAGGAGGTCGAACGGCCCGGCGAAGACGTCGAGCTCCAGGTCGAGGTCGGCGACGGCCATCAACCCAAGTTAACGCGGCGCGCCGATGCCCATCCGCTCACGCACCTCGGCGACGGTTGGCGCGGCGATCGCCCGCGCCTTCTCAGCCCCGGCGGCGAGCACCTCCTCCAGTGCCGCTTGATCGGGACGCAGCTCGGCGTAGCGCTCGCGCACCGGCGCGAGAAACTCGACCACCGCGTCCGCGACGGCCTGCTTGAGATCGCCGTAGCCAACACCCTCGAACTCGCGCTCGACCTCGGCCGGATCGATGCCGCGGGCGACGGCGAGGACATCAATCAGGTTGGTGACCCCGGGCTTGTCCTCACGCCGAACGATCTCCCGACCGGAATCAGTGACGGCGCTGCCGAACTTCTTGCGGATCGCGTCGGGCTCCTCGAGCACGTAGACCCTGCCTGCCTCGGTCCCGGCCGTCGTCGACATCTTCCGCTCCGGCTCCTGCAGGTCCATGATCCGCGCCCCAACGCCGGGAACGCGGTGCTCGGGCTCAACCAGCGTCTCGCCGAAGCGCTCGTTGAAGCGGCGGGCGATCTCGCGCGTCAGCTCGATGTGCTGGACCTGGTCCTCGCCGACCGGTACCTCGGTTGCCTTGTAAGCGAGCACGTCGGCGGCCTGCAGGACCGGGTAAAAGAAGAGGGCAGCGGAGACGAGCTCACGCTGTTTCGCCGACTTGTCCTTGAACTGAGTCATCCGGTTGAGGTCGCCGTGGGCGGTAACCACCGAGAGCAGCCAGGTCAGCTCCGTGTGCTCGCGGACGTCGGACTGGCGGAAGAGGATGCAGCGCTCGGGGTCGAGCCCGGCGGCGAGCAAGATCGCGGTCGTGTCGTAGAGCCGTTCGCGCAGCTCGGCTGGGTCGAAGGCGACCGAGAGCGCGTGCAGGTCGACGATGCAGAAGATGGCCGGCTCGCCCCGCTCCTGGCCCTCGACGTACTGGCGGATCGCGCCGATGTAGTTGCCGAGGTGCTTGCGGCCGGTCGGCTGGATGCCGCTGAAGATGACGGGGGCGCTCACGGGCAGGAGCCTATGCAGGCTCAGCCGCGGGCGCTTTTTCCGGCTGGGCGCAGTCGGCGTCGGTGCCGTGACCGCACTCGCCTGCTGCGGCCGAGCCGCGGCTTGCCACCGCTTCGATCCGGCGCCGCGGGTTTTCGATCCCGAGGCCGGAGACGATGCCGCCGGCGATCATCAGCAGGCCGGCGATCAGCACGCCGAGGTGGAAGGCTGAGGTCGAGGCATCGGCGGAGGCGGACCGGACGGTGGCCGCGGCTGGCGGCGGCAAGCGTCTGGCAGCGGGAACCGCCAGCGGTTGCTTCTTTGCCTCGGAGATCGCCTGCTCTGCCGGCGGCCCCAGCGGCCGGCCGGCCAGATTCTGGTCGAGGGTCGAGCCGAAGCTGGCCGAGATCACCGCGCCGAGCACGGCGATCGCCAGCAGGCCGGCCACCCGGGCGATGCCGTTGTTGACGCCGGAGGCGATGCCGACGTGGCGTTCCTCGACCGAGTCGAGCACAGTCGCGGTCAGCGGCGCCACCGTCGCCGATAGACCGAGGCCGAAGACGAGGATCGCCGGCAGCACCTCGGTCGCGTAATCCGCGTCGGATCCAACCCTGAGCAGGAGGATCAAGCCGATCCCGCCGACGATCGGGCCGGCGCACATCGGCAATCGTGGACCGGTTCCCGACGCGAGCTTGCCCCAGCGTGGCGAGAGGAGGAAGAGCAGCAAGGAGACCGGGGTGGTCGCCAGCCCAGCCTCGATCGCCGAGTAGCCGCTGACCTGCTGCAGGAAGAGGGTGACGAAGAAGAGCCCGCCGATCAGCCCCGCGTAAGCGGTGAGCGTGGTCAGGTTGGCGACCCAGAAGTTGCGGATTCGGAACAGGGCGAGGTCGAGCATCGGGTGGCGGGCGCGCGCCTCGTGCACGACGAAGAGGACGAAGCAGGCGACACCGGCGACCATCGGCACCCAGACCAGCGGGTCACCCCAGCCGTGGCTGGGCTGTTCGATCAGGGCGTAGACGGGGCCGGCCAGGCCGGCGGCTGAGAGCCCGATCCCGAGCCAGTCGATACCGCGGAAGGCCTCCGGGTCACGGCTCTCGCGTACCGCGTGCAGGGTGAGCGCCACGGTGACGGCGATCAGTGGGATGTTTACCCAGAAGATCGCCCGCCAAGAGAGCCCCTCGACCAGTGCACCGCCGCCGGCGGGGCCGAGCACGGTCGCGATTCCGGTCCACGCCGTCCAGGTACCGACCGCCTTGCCGCGCGCCGGGCCCTCAAAGGTCGCGGCGACGAGGGCGAGCGAACCGGGCACCAACAGCGCGCCGGCGATCCCCTGCAGGGCGCGGGCGGCGATCAGCAGCTCGACCGTGGGCGCAACCGCGCAGAGGATCGAGGTGGCGCCGAAGGCGATCAGGCCCACGACGAAGACCCGGCGCCGTCCGAACTGGTCGCCGAGCGAGCCGCCGACGAGCAGCAGGGAGACGAGGGTGAGCATGTAGGCCTCGACCACCCACTGCTGGCCGGCGAGACCGGCGTCGAGATCGTCGGCGATCGCAGGCAGCGCCACGTTGACCACGGTCGAGTCGAGGAAGACGACCGTCGAGCCGAGGATCGTCGCAACCAGCGTCAGCAACTGCCGGCGTGACACGAGATCAGTGTAGGTCGTCGAGCTCGCGCAGCTGCTGGGCCGGGGTGAAGAAGTTGCGGTAGGCGAGGCCGGTGGCGACCAATGCGGCGATCGCGGTGCTGCCCAGCAGGGCGTAGAGGAGGATCAGCTGCAGGCGGACTGCGTCGGTCGGATCAGCGCCGGCGAGAAGCATCCCCACCATCGTGCCGGGGAAGAAGATCAGGCCCGTGGTCTTGGTCGAGTCGATCAGGGCGATCGTGCCAGAGCGCAGCGCGCGCCGGACGAAGGGTGCAACCGCCTCCCGCGCGGTCGCACCGAGAGCCAAGGTGGCCTCGATTCGCGCGCGCGAATCGGCGACCTCGTCGCCGAGGCGGTTGAGCGCTACTGCGGAGGCGGTCATCGCGTTGCCGATCACCATGCCGCCGACCGGGACGAGGTAGCGCGGCGTCGGTTCGAAGATATCCAGGGCGACGACGAGTCCCAGCGTCGAGGCGGCCGCGATGGCCAGCCCGATCAGCAGCGGCCAGAAGGCGCCTGGAACTCTCTTCGCTCGACTGCGAGCGGTGAAAGCTCCGAATAGGACCATGACCGAGAGCAGCGCCAAGACCAGCCAGAACGTATCCGCTTCGAAGATCAGCTTGATCGCGTAGCCGATCGCCGTCAACTGGACGAAGGAGCGTGCGGCTGCGACGGCGATGTCGCCCTCGAGATCGGTGCGGCGCCAGAACGAGATTGCCAGGGCGAGGGCGACGAGCGCCAGAGAAGCGATGACCTGGCTTGGCGAGACGTCGATCGAGGTGGTCACGCCAGTGCCTCCTCGAGTGGGCCGCAGGCGGCGACGCGACCCTGCTTCAAGCGCAACGCCCGATCCGCGAGCCGCCGTGCCTGTTCGGGGTCGTGGCTGACGACGATCAGCGATATCTCAAGCTCGCTTCGCAGTCCGATGAGAGTCGCCTCGATCGCGTCGCGAGCATCGTGGTCGAGCGCCGAGGTCGGCTCATCGAGCAGCAGGACCCGCGGCTCCTGGGCCAGCGCCCGGGCAAGCATCGCCCGTTGCTGCTCACCGACCGAGAGCTTGTTCACGTCACGCCCCGCAAACCCCTGATCGAGGCCAGCGAGGCCAAGGCATCGGGTCGTGTCGAGCTCCCTGCCCGCCAGCCCGGCGGCGTAAGTCAGATTCGATGCAACCGTTCCCTCCAGCAGCGACGGCAGCTGTGGTACCAGCGAGACCTCCCGCCTCAACTCCAGCGGGTTGTAATCCGTCAGCGCCCCGCCCCGGTAGGAGATCCTTCCGGTGTCAGGGTCGGCAAGGCGATTGAGCAGCCGCATCAGGGTCGACTTGCCGCTGCCCGAGGGGCCGACGATTGCCGTCGCGCCCTCGTGGATCTCGGCGCTGATCGAGCCAAGGACGAGGCGGTCGCCACGGGAGAGGCTGACGTCGACGAGTTCGAACAGCACCGGCGGATGATCCCGCACGATTCGCAAGAAGCCTCCCGCGAGGCGCCGGCTGTGGCGGCGCTCGGTGCATGGCTGCCAGAATCCGGGTAGGTGATTCGCTGATGGCAAGAGCAATCTGGAGCGGGACGATCAGCTTCGGGCTACTTAACGTGCCCGTCAAGCTCTACAGCGCGGTGGCGCGCAGAGGGATCTCCCTGCGCGAGATCCGCGAGTCCGACGGCGCCCGGATCAAACATCGGCGGGTCGCCGAGGGCACCGACGAGGAGGTCCCCTATGGCGAGATCATCAAGGCCTTCGAGATCACGCCCGATCGCTACGTGCCGCTGAGCAAAGAGGAGATGGCCGCGTTCGCTCCGGAGAAGACGCGGGCGATCGAGGTCCAGGACTTTGTCGATCTCGATCAGATCGACCCGATCTACTTCGACAGCCCCTACTACCTGGCCCCCGCCGAGGGAGCGGAGAAAGCGTATTCACTGCTCGCCAAAGCGATGGAGGAATCGGGCAAGGTGGCAATCGCCCGCTTCGTCTTCCGCAACAAGGAGCACCTGGCGGCGCTACGGGCCAGCGATGGTGTCCTCACCCTGACCACGATGCGCTTCGCCGACGAGGTCGTCCCGCCCTCCGATCTGGAGGACGTTTTGCCCGAGGGCAAGCAGAAAGTCGCCAAGCGCGAGGTTGAGATGGCCGAGCAGCTAATCGACTCGCTGACCACCGAGTTCGACCCAAGCGCCTATCGCGACGAGTACCGCGAGCAGCTGCTGGCGCTGATCGAACGCAAGGCCGAGGGCAAAGACGTCCTCACCGCGCCCGAGACCGAGGAGCCACAGCCGACCAGCGCACCCGACCTGATGGCGGCACTGGAGGAAAGCATCGCCGCCGTCAAAGGTGGCGACAAGGGCAAAGCCAAAGCAAAGGCCAAGGCGAAAGCCAAGCCCGGGGCGACGAAAAAGCGCAAAGCTGCGGCGAAAAAAAGCTCCTCCTCGCGGGGCAAAGCCAAAGCCTCGAAGTAAGCCGTGGCCACGAGCCGCCAGGTCGAGGTCGACGGCCGTGAGCTGAAGCTCACCAACCTCGACAAGGTCCTCTACCCCAAGGCGGGGTTCACCAAGGGCGAGGTGGTCGACTACTACGCCAAGGTGGCGCCGGTCATGGTCCCGCACCTGAGCGGGCGCGCGGTGACGTTGCGCCGCTTCCCGGATGGGGTGGACGACCTCGATTCCGCCTTCTTCGAGAAGCGCTGCCCCAAGCACCGCCCGGAGTGGGTAAAGACGACCCGCGTGAAGGCGGGCCCAAACGCCGGCTACATCGACTTCTGCGTCTGCGACGGCCTGCCGACGCTGGTCTGGATGGCGCAGCTGGCGGCGATTGAGCTGCACCCCTCGCTCTCGCTGGGCAAAAAGCACGAGCAGCCGACGGTGCTTGCCTTCGACCTCGACCCAGGACCGCCGGCCGGGATCCTCGACTGCTCGCGAGTGGCGCTGCGCCTGCGCGAGGTGCTCCGCCAGCTGGAGTTGGAGTGCTTCGCCAAGACCTCGGGCTCGAAGGGAATGCAGCTCTACGTGCCGCTCAACACGAAGACGTCCTATGAGGAGACCCGCCCCTTCGCCCAGGCGATCGCCCAGCTGGTCGCCAAGCAGACCCCCGACGAGGTGCTGGCGAAAATGGGCAAAAAGACCGACCGCAGCGGCAAGGTCTTCATCGACTGGTACCAGAACAACGAACGCAAAACGACGATCGCCGTCTACTCACTGCGCGCCCGCGAACGCCCGACGGCTTCGACTCCCCTCACCTGGGATGAGATCGAAAGCGCCCTGAAGAAGGATGACGCGGACGCCCTCGTCTTCGAGGCCGGCGACGTGCTGGAGCGGGTCGACAAACACGGCGACCTCTTCGCCCCCGTGCTCGAGCTGAAGCAGAAGCTGCCGAAGCTTTAGGGAGCCCGACTTAGAGCGGTTGGCGCACGACCGGCTTGCGGGTCGCCTTGACCTCATCGAGGCGACGGACCGGGGTCGTGTAGGGGGCGCTCCTCGCCTTCTCCGGACCCTCTTCGGCCTCGGCCAGGATCTGCTCGATCGCCTCGGCGAAGGCATCGAGGCTCTCCCTGGTCTCGGTCTCGGTCGGCTCGATCATCAGCGCCTCCTCGACCAGCAGCGGGAAGTAGACGGTCGGTGGGTGGAAGCCGAAATCGAGCAGGCGCTTGGCGAGGTCGAGGGTGGCGAGGCCCAGCTTCTTCTTCATCGGTTTGCCGGAGAGGACGAACTCGTGCATGCAGTGGCGATCGAAGGCAACGGGGAGATGCTTGCCGGCGCGGCCCTCGGCCAGGCGCGCCTTCAAGTAGTTGGCGTTCAGGACCGCGATCTCCGATGCCTCGGCGAGACCGTCGGCGCCGAGGCTGAGGATGTAGGCATAGGAACGGACGAAGACGCCGAAGTTGCCCTGGAAGCCGCGCAGGCGGCCAATTGACCTGGGCCGGTCGTGGTCGAGGTCATATGTGGGCCCGCTGCCGTTGCCACTCTCGCGGCGCACGACCTGTGGCCGCGGCAGGAACGGCTCGATCCTCTCCGAGACTGCGATCGGCCCGGCACCCGGCCCACCGCCGCCGTGCGGCTGACTGAACGACTTGTGCAGGTTGACGTGGACGATGTCGAAGCCCATATCGCCTGGGCGTGACTGGCCCATCACCGCGTTCAGGTTGGCGCCGTCGTAGTACAGCGTCCCCCCCACCTCGTGGATCAGACCGGCGATCTCAGCGATGTTTTCGTCGAAGAGGCCGAGCGTGTTGGGGTTGGTCAGCATCAGGCAGGCAACCTCGCTATCGACCTTGGCCCGCAGATCGTCCATATCGACCCCGCCGCATTCGTCGGTGGCCACTTTGACGATCTCGTAGCCGGCCATCGTCACCGAGGCAGGGTTGGTGCCATGCGAGGTATCGGGCGCGAGCACCTTGGTTCGCGCTTCGCCGCGGTCCGCGTGGAAGGCGCGGGTAAGAAGCAGGCCGGCAAGCTCGCCGTGCGAGCCGGCCGAGGGCTGCAGGCTGACGTGCGGCAGGCCGCAGATCTCCGCCAGCGACTCCTGCAGCAGCCACATCAGCTCCAGTGCCCCCTGGGCCCGCTTCGGGCTCTGCGCCGGGTGCAGACGGGCGTGGCCAGGCAACGCTGCCACCCGCTCGTTGAGCCGCGGGTTGTGCTTCATCGTGCAGGAGCCGAGCGGGTAGAAGCCGCTGTCGAGGTCGAAGTTGCGGCGCGAGAGGCGGTTGTAGTGGCGGACGATCTCCGGCTCGGCGATCTCGGGCAGGCGCGGCGGCTCGTCGCGCAGCAGCTTCGCCGGGATCAGCTCCTCGAGCGGCGGCTCGGGAACTTCGGTCTCGGGCAGGACGGCGGCGCGGCGCCCCGGCCTCGACTTCTCGAAGATCGTCAGCACCGCTTCGTCCTGCTGGTTCACACCGTCACCGCCTCGGCCGCGATCGCGGCGCCCAGTGCCTCGGCGAGGGCATCGATCTGCTCGCGGCTGCGCCGCTCGGTGATCGCCACCAGCAGGCCGTCCTCGTACTCGGGGTACTCGCGGCCAAGCGGGTAGCCGGCGGCGATACCGCGCTCGGCGCAGCGCTCGAGGACCCGATCGACGGGCGCGTCGAGGCGGAGGGCGAGCTCACGCGCGACCGGCGCCTCGTGCAGCAGCTCGACTCCCGGCACCGATAGGAGGCGCTCGCGCGCATAAGCCGTGCGCCGGACCAACAGCTCGCCCAACTCGCGGAAGCCCTCGCGGCCTAGCCAGGCGAGGTGGACGGTCGCCGCCAGAGCGTTCAGCGCCTGCGCGGTGCAGATGTTGTGGGTCGCCTTCTCGCGACGGATGTGCTGCTCGCGCGTCTGCAGGGCGAGGACAAAACCGCGGCGCCCATCGACGTCGTCGGTCTCGCCGGCGATCCGCCCGGGCATGCGGCGTATCAGCTCCTCGCTGCCGCAGAAGAAGCCGAACGAGGGGCCGCCGAAGTCGAGCCGGTTGCCCAGCGGCTGACCCTCGCCAAGGGCGATGTCGGCGCCGCACTCGCCGGGCGGCTTGAGCACCCCAAGCGTCATCGGATCGACCGCGACGACCAGCAGCGCGCCGTGCTCCTTGGCGGCGGCCCCCAGCGCCTCGACATCCTCGACCGCGCCGAGGAAGTTGGGGCTCTGCAGAAATACGGCAGCGGTCTCGCCATCGACCGCCTCGGCCAAAGCGGCGGCGTTGGTGAGGCCGTCCTCGAGCCCGACTTCCTCGATCGTGGCGCCGAACCCCTCAGAATAGGTGGCGAGGGTCTCGCGGCTGTGTGGGTGGACCCCGCGCGAGACGACAAAGCGGCGCCGGCCCTTGTTCGCCCCGATTGCCAGGTAGGCGGCCGATGCGACCGAGGATGGACCCTCGTATAGGCCGGCGTTCGACACCGGCAGCGCGGTCAGCTCCGACATCGCCGTCTGGAACTCGAACATTGCCTGCAGGCCGCCCTGGGAGATCTCCGGCTGGTAGGGCGTGTAGGGGGTGAGGAACTCGCTGCGCTGGGTAATCGCGTCGACGATCGCCGGCACGTAGTGGTCGTACATCCCGGCGCCGATGAAGCAGACCTGATCCTCGCAGTCGGCATTGCGCGCCGCCAGCGCCGCCAGCCGCCCGTAGACCTCGGCCTCGCTCATGCCGGCCGGGAGCGCCAGCGGCCGGTCGAGGCGCAGTGGCTCGGGGATCTGCTTGAAGAGCTCGGCGGTCGACTCGACGCCGATCGCGGCGAGCATCTCGGCCCGGTCCTCGGGCGTGGCGGAGGTGTAGCGGCTCACCCCGGAGAGTCTGCCGTATGGACCGGGTGTACGGCTGGCGTGCGCCGGACCGAGCGGGGCAAGGACGCAGGGAGGCCGAATAGCAGCGCTATCTGGCCGTCTGAGGACGCCGCACCGCGAAGTGTCCGCCGCCGCCAGGCGTGCGGCTGGGTCATACCGGCAGGCTCCAGGCTACGGAAGGGAAGGGCGGGCTTCGCTAGCCCTTTTCCAGCAACTTGCGGTATTCGCCGGCGTCGAGCAGGGCCTCCGCCTCTCCTGGGGCGGTCAGCTTCACCTTGACCAGCCAGCCCTCGCCGTAGGGATCGTCGTTGATCTTCTCGGGTGCGTCGGCAAGCGCGTCATTGACCTCGACGATCTCACCGGAGAGCGGCGCGATCACGTCTGAGACAGCCTTGACCGACTCGACCTCCGCGTAGGAGGAGTCTTTGTCAATCGCCGCGCCGACCTCAGGCGGGTCGTAGAAGACGACCTCGCCGAGGCTGTCCTGCGCGTACCAGGTGATCCCCAGGACGGCGTGCTCGTCTCCCTCCAGGCGAGCCCAGTCGTGCTGGTCGTGGTACAGCAGATCATCGGGGTAGTTGGCGTCCGCCAAGTCAATTTTCCTTTCGGGATGAGGGACTCTCGTAGAGGGGCTTGGAGGCTATGCGCGCGGCGCGACGTTTGCCCCGCACGTCGATCTCGACCTCGGTCCCAAGCTCGGCAAGGTCGCTGTGCAAATAGGCCAGTCCAATGCCGATCTCAAGCGAAGGCGAGAAGCTGCCGCTGGTGACGACGCCGACCTCCTCGTCGCCGGCGAGGACCGGGTTGCCCTGGCGGGGAATGCCGGCGCCCTCGATCTTGAACGGGGCCAGGCGCTCGGCAATGCCACCGGCGCGAGCCCGGGCCACGGCCTCGCTGCCGATGAAGCCGGTCGCCTCCACGCAGCACCAGCCGAGCCCAGCTTCGATCGGGTTGCGCTCAGGGCTGATGTCGTTTCCGTGCAGGTGGAAGCAAGCCTCGAGACGCAGCGTGTCGCGGGCGCCCAGCCCGCAGGGGACGACGCCCGCATCGAGCAACTCGGCCCAGATCGCCGGGGCGATCTCCGGATCGATCAGCAGCTCGACCCCGTCCTCGCCGGTGTAGCCGGTGCCGCAGACCAGGGCCGGCCGCTTGCCGATGCGGGCAGTGGCAACGCGCATCCGCGGCGGCAGCTCGATCACCAGGGCCGCGCTGACGATCGACCGAGCGTGCGGACCCTGCACGGCGAGCATCGCGTAGCGATCGGCAACATCACGCACCGAGACGTCGAGCCCACGACTCCAGCGCCCAAGCCAGTCGAGGTCGGAAGCGTGGTTGGCGGAGTTGGTGACGAGCAGGTAGCGGTCGCCGCCGAGGCGGTAGGCGAAGAGGTCGTCGAGAACGCCCCCCTCCTCGTTGCAGAGACACGAGTACTGAGCATCGCCGAGCGCGATCGCGGCAACATCGTTGGAGAGCACGCGCTGGAGGAATGCGAGCGCCCCCGGCCCCTCAACCTCAACCTCGCCCATATGCGAGACGTCGAACATCCCAGCATGCGTCCGCACAGCCGAATGCTCCTCCCGCACCCCCTCGTAGGTAACAGGCATCTCCCAACCAGCGAAGTCCACCAGCTTCCCACCAAGCTCGACGTGCTTCTCATAAAGGGGCGTCCGCAGAAGGCTCACGGCGCGCAAGGCTATTGCGTCGAGCTCGCGTGGGAATCGGAGTCGGGTGCCCTCTCCAGGAGGCTCAAGGACGAGCGTCCCGAAGCGCGGCGGCGACCCAGCTGCGCAACGGCCTCATGGAGAGGGCACCCGACTCCGATCGAACCTTCGTGCCCCCGGTCTATTCCTTGAGAAATCCCGGCACATCGATGTCGTCGTCCGACACGCGCAATTTGCGAATGTCAGTGTCCTCCGCCGAGATGCGGGGGCGACTCTCGTAGCGACGCCGCACCCGCTGCGGCGAGCGGGCCAACAGCTCGAAGCCCTCGAAGCCGGTGGCGATCACGGTGACGCGAACCTCGTCGCGCATCGACTGGTCGACCACCGAGCCGAAGATGATGTTGGCGTTGTCATCTGCTTCGGCCTGGACGAGCTGGGCCGCCTCGTTGACCTCGAACAGGCCGAGGTCCTCAGGGCCGGTGATGTTGAGCAGCATTCCGGTCGCGCCCTTGATCGACTCCTCGATCAGCGGTGAAGTGACGGCGGCCTTGGCGGCATCGATGGCGCGCGACTCGCCCGAGGCCGAGCCGACGCCCATCAGCGCCGAGCCAGCGTCGCGCATGATCGTGCGCACGTCGGCGAAGTCGAGGTTGATCAGGCCGGGGATCGTGATCAGGTCGGTGATGCCCTGCACGCCCTGGCGCAGGATGTCGTCGGCCTGGCGGAAGGCCTCGAGCACGCTGGTGCGCCGCTCGACCGCCTGCAGAAGCTTCTCGTTGGGAACGATGATCAGGGTGTCGACGTTGTTGCGCAGTTTCTCGATCCCCTCGAGCGCCTGCTGCATCCGCCGTTTGCCCTCGAACTCGAACGGCTTGGTGACAGCACCGACGGTTAGCGCGCCGATCTCTTCCTTGGCGATCTCGGCGATCACCGGAGCCGAGCCGGTACCGGTTCCGCCACCCTCGCCCGCGGTGACGAAGACCATGTCGGCGCCCTTCAGCGCCTCCTTGATCTCGTCGCGGCTCTCCGCCGCGGCGCCCGCCCCGACCTCAGGGTTGCCACCAGCGCCGAGGCCGCGGGTCAGCTCCTGGCCGATCGAAAGCTTGATGTCGGCGTCACATGCCTGCAGCGCCTGCGCGTCGGTATTGACGGCAACGAACTCGACGCCACGGATTCCCGCGTCGACCATACGACTGACAGCATTGGTGCCACCGCCGCCAGCTCCGACGACCTTGATTACGGCCAGGTAAGTGGATTCCATCTCCCGATTTCTCCAGCTCGCCGCCCATTGAGGGCTGGCGTTTGAGTTGAGCCTTCATTCCGTCCGACACTTCAGCAAGGCTTGAGAGTTCAAGCTTACTCCTGAAGCACGGAAATTGCGCTCAACGTAGGGTATTTCCGGGCCTCTGTCAAACCCTCGGGACACATCCTGCAAGCACCAACCCTCAAGGGTTACTTGAGAGTTGGTCTAGTCTAACCCTACGGTCGAGGGTTCATCCAATGGGTGGAAGAGTATGCCCAGAGCCACCTACGGCGGGCCTGCGCGGAGCATGCAGGTCTACATAATCGAGCGCCGTGATCGAGGGGTCGGCGAGAACGGCGGCTGCAGCCTTCCACTTCGCCGCGACCCGGGAGGCATCGCCGAAGCGCAGTTCGATCCCCGAGCGCAGCTTCACGTCCACCCCGCTTTCGCCGTAGTAGCTGCTCTCTATATAGGGACGCAGTGCAGCAGGCGCAGCCCCGAGCACCCGCGCCTGTTCGAGGACAGGACCGGCCAAGCGCCCCCCCTTCGGCACCGAGCTCAGCGACAGGTAGGGCAGCAGCGCATCCTCAGAAAGAGGAATCCAGGCGAGAACCTGTCCGTCCGGGCCAACGGCGACCGCATCGGAGCCCGTTCCGATCGTCGCCGTCGCCCGCGGCACCTCCAGCTTGGCGGCGACGGTCGAATCGCGAATCGCAAGCCAGTAGAAGGCACCCAGGGCGACGACGAGCACGGCCGCCGCAATAAGCCATCTCCTCATAGCTGCCAACCGTCCGGCCAGCGCACCTCGCCCAGCAGCTGCACCTCCGGCTCGAGCACGACCCCAAAGCGATCGTGGACGCGGCGGCGCCCCGCAGCCATCAGCTCGAGCACGTCGGCCGTCGTCCCCTCGCCGAGGTTCTCGACGAAGTTCGCGTGCTTCTCGGAGAAGCGAGCACCGCCGACGCGGAGGCCACGACACTCCGCGGCCTCGAGCAGCTGCCCGGCCGTGCGCCCGCCGGCCTTCTCGTCCTCAGGGTTCTTGAAAGTCGAACCGAAGGTCTTGATTCCCGACGGCTGCGCCTCGTGGCGCCGTTCCCGCATCGTCGCCATCGCCGCCTTGACCGCCTCCGGTTCGGCCGGCTCGAGTCTGAATGAGGCCACAGCGACCACCTCGTCGGAACGCAGGCTCGAGTTGCGGTAGTCGAAGCCCAACTGCTCAGGGGTGCGGCGCTCGCTGCCTCCCGGCGTGCAGACGTCGACCCAGGTCAGCACCTTGGCCAGCTGGCCGCCATATGCGTTGGCGTTCATCTTCACCGCGCCGCCGACCGTGCCGGGGATGTTGACGCCAAACTCGATCCCCGACAGGCCCCAGCCGGCGGCCTTCGCGGCAGCGGAGGGAAGGCGCGCACCGCCGCCACAGAGCAGTTGCTCGTCCTCGTGGGAGACGGTCGTCAGGTCGCCGTCGAGCTTCAGCGCCAGCCCGTGGAAGCCCTCGTCGGCGATCAGCAGGTTCGATCCGGAGCCGATGACTCCAATCTCGATTCCCTCCCCCCCAGCCCAGGCGAGCAGCTCGCCCAGCTGGTCGATCCCAGTAGGCCGCGCGAACCAGTCGGCCGCACCGCCGGTGCGCACCGTCGTCAGTCGCGCCAGAGGAAAGCCACGCTCGACTCCAGGCGGTGCGCCGCTCACCGGGCCACCCCGTCCCCAAGCAGCGCCTCGCCGACCTTGAACACGTCGCCGGCGCCAACCGTGACCAGGACCACCCCCGGCTCGAGCCGGGGCTCGAGCGCCGCCTCGGCCTGCGCCAACGTCGGCGCCCAGAGAACTGGCCTCCCGCCCATCCTGTCCGCAGCGGCGCGGGCGACATCGAGGCCGCTGACCCCGGCCAGGTCGCCGACAGGCTCCTCGCGGGCTGGGTAGACGTCGAGCACGACGGCCTCGTCGGCCAGGGCAAGCGCGGCGCCGAACTGCTCGGCGAACGCTTTGGTACGCGAGTAGAGGTGCGGCTGGAAGACAGCTACCAGCCGTGCTGGCTGAAGCTCGCGCAGTGCCGTGAGTGCAGCCCGCACCTCGGTCGGGTGGTGGGCGTAGTCGTCGTAGATCCTGGCGCCGCCGCTCTCCCCCTTCAACTCCAGGCGGCGATGTACACCGGGAAAGTCGACGAGCGCCGCGGCGAACGCGTCGACGTCGAAGCCGGCTAGCTCAGCGGCCGCGAGCGCGGCGCGGGCATTGAGGACGTTGTGTGAGCCAGGCGTCGCCAGCGAGAGCTCGGTGGGTCCTGGGACACTCCCGTCGAACGCACGAGCGCCACCTTTGCCACTCGATAGGTGGTCAATGTGACGCTCGTCCCCCGGCAGGGCCGCGGCTCGGGCCCCCGCCGCGAACCGGGCGAACGCACCGCGTAGCTCGGCGATCGAGCCCCAGCGCGAGTGGTGATCCATCTCGATGTTGGTGATCACGGCGATCTCGGGCTCGAGCTCGAGGAAGCTCGCATCGCTCTCATCTGCCTCCGCGACGACCCACTCTCCCTCGCCCCAACCGGCGTTGGCCGCGGCTTCGCCGGGGCCCAGCCCCGGCACCTCGCCGCCGACGAAGAAGGCGGGGTCGGCGCCGACCTGCCGGAGCGCCCAGGCCAGCATCGCGGTCGTCGTCGTCTTGCCGTGCGTGCCGGCGACCGCAATCAGGCGCTTCTCTGCGCAGAGCTCGGCAAGCAATTGACCACGGTGGAGCACCCTGAGCTCCCTCTGGCGGGCCAGCGAGAGCTCCGGGTTGGCCTCGTCGATCGCGGTCGAGACGATTACCTCGACGCTCTCGGGCAGGTTGGCGGCGTCATGGCCCACCACGGGATCGAGGCCGGCATCACGCAGCCGCTCCATATAGGAGGAGTCGGCCCGGTCGCTGCCGCTCACGACTGCCCCCAGCTCCTTGCAGACCAGCGCCAGCCCGCTCATCCCGGCACCGCCGATGCCGATGAAGTGAAGCCGGCGCTCGCCCCAAGAGCTCACTGGCGCACCGCCGCGAGAACCTCGTCGGCGATCCGGCGCGCTGCATCGGGCTTGGCCAGCGCCGCCGATGCCGCGGCCATCGCGGCCAGCCGCACCTCGTCCTCGAGCAAGCCGCTGACCGCGGTCGCAAGGGCCTCCGGATCAAGCCGGGCGTCGCCGATCACCGTCGCGGCACCGGCCTCGGCCATCCAGGCGGCGTTGCTCTCCTGATGGCCAGCGGCGGCGTGCGGGTAGGGAACCAGGACCGCGGGCCGCCCGGTCGCGGTCAACTCGAAGATCGAGCCGCCCGAGCGGCCGAGCACGAGGTCGCAGGAGGCGAGGGAGTCGCCGAGGTCGGGCTCGTAGGCGAGCAGCGTGTAGCGCTGCTTGTGCGAAGCGGCCGTGAGGCGCTGCTGCAGTGCCGGGAAGTCACGCCGGCCGGCGATATGGAGGATGTCGAAGCTGCGGCCGGCTCGTTCGGCGAAGGCCGCGATCGCGCACTCGTTGATCGAGCGCGCGCCCTGGCTGCCACCCATCACCAGCAGGCAGCGGGAATCCGGATCTATCCCGAACCGGGCGCGGGCGGCGGCGCGGTCTCCCCCCAGCACCGCCGCCGGCACGGGCCGTCCGGTGACCGCGTAGCGCTCTCCCTCGCGGCCGGGGATCGGGAAGGCGAGGCAGACCCGCCGCGCCCGGCCGGCCAGTAAGCGATTGGCCAGGCCAAGGTGGCTGTCAGCCTCGGTGAGGACCAGCGGGGTGCGGCTGAGTACCCCGGCCAGGCCGGCGGGCCCGGCAACGAAGCCTCCGCCGCCCATCACCACGTCGGGCCGACGGCGACGGAGGACAGCCAGCGCCGTACCGACAGCACCGATCGCCTCGACTCCGGCAAGCGCCCCGCGCAGGCGGCTGCCGCGGTCGATACCGCGCACCTTGAGGAAGTCGATCTCGTAGCCTGCCGCGGGCACCAGGTCAGCCTCGACCCGCTCGCGCGTGCCGAGGAAGGAGACCGTGGCGCCGCTAGCCCGAAGCTCGTCGGCGACCGCCATGGCCGGTACGACGTGACCGGCCGTTCCCCCGGCTGCCACCACCACTCTTGCGACTCCTGGCACTGCTCGATCGGCTCCTTCCACGCGCGGGCTGGCGCCCGCCTTCGACGACCCGCAGTTTGCCAGCGCGGGCGGTCCCCCCGCGAGCGACGTTGAGGATCAGGCCCACGGCGAAGAGGGTCGTCATCAGGCTGCTGTTCCCGTAGGAGACGAACGGCAGCGGCACACCGGTCAGTGGCGCCAGGCCCATCACGGCAAAGAGGTTGATCGTCGCCTGCACGAGGACCAGCGAGGTGAGGCCGGCGACGAGCAGCTTGCCGTAGTTATCCTTGGCTTTCTTCGCCACCTGCAGGCCGGCATAGCCGAAGAGGGAGAAGAGCCCGACGACGCCGAGGATTCCGACCAGACCCAGCTCCTCGCCGATCACCGCCGAGATCATGTCGGTGTGCGCCTCGGGTAGATAGAAGGCCTTCTGCACGCCGTTGCCGATCCCGACCCCGAAGAGCCCACCCGAGCCCAGCGCAATCTTTGCCTGCGCCGCCTGGAAGCCGGCGCCGCCAGCGTCGGCGCCGGGATTGAGGAAGCCGGTCAGGCGAGCCATCCGGTAGGGCTCGATCACCGTCATCAAGAGGGCGAAACAGGCGAGCACGGCGCCGATCAGGGCTAGGTCGCGCACGCGCGCGCCGGCCGCGACCAAGGTCGCGGCGACGGCGAAGGTGATCACCATCGTCGTGCCCAGATCGGGCTCGGCGACGATCAGCAAGGCGGCGGCGACGACGACGAGCAGGAACGGCATCAAGCCCTCGAGCGAGCGCACCCGTTTCGGTTTGCGCGCCAGGATGTCGGCGGCGTAGAGGACCAGCGCCACCTTGGCCAGCTCCGAGGGCTGGATCTGCAGGAATCCGGACCCGATCCAGCGGCTGGAGCCGTTGACGTTGGTGCCGGCGACCAGCACGACGAGCAGCAGGAAGAAGGAAACGGCGAGGATCACCGGGGTGAGGCGGCGGAACAGCTGCAGCCCGTGGCGCGCGGTCAGGTGCATGACCAGCAAGCCGACCGTGCCGAAGAGCAGCGTCCGCTTCAGGTAGAAGGCGCTGTCGGAGAGGCCGCCATCGCTGAGCACGCGCGTCGTCGAGCTGGCCGAGAAGACCATCACCGCGCCGAAGGCGAGCAGGCAGAGCGTCGCAGTGAGCAGCAGGTTGTACTCGGCCGGCAGGCTGGCGGCGCGTCGCTTTTTGGTCTTCTTGCCTTTTTTTCCCTTCGATCCCAGCCAGGGAAGGGAGAGCGCCCGCGAGCTCACGCCAGCCCCTCGACGATCTCGCGAAAGCGCTCGCCGCGGCGTTCGAAATTCTCAAAAGCATCAAAGCTGGCACAGGCGGGCGAGAGCAGCACGACCTCTCCCGGCTTGGCTACGGCGACGGCGCACCGTACGGCGTCCTCGAGGTCCTCGCAGCGGTGCAGCTCGACCCGGTCGGTAAGGACCGGGGCAAGCGCGGTCGCGAGGCGGTCGACGGTGGCGCCAATCACGTAACAGGCGAGGCAGTGCTCGCGCACCGGGTCGAGCAGCGGCGCGAAGTCCTCACCCTTCTCGCTGCCACCGAGGATTGCATGGACGCCTCCCTCGAATGCGCCAATGCCGACGACGGCCGAGGCCACGTTGGTTGCCTTCGAGTCGTTGACGAAGCGCACGCCGTCGAGCTCGGCGACCTCCTCAAGGCGGTGCGGGACGCCGGCAAAGCTGCGCAGGCCCTCGCTCACGGCGTCCCTGTCGAGCCCCATCGCCAGCGCTGCGCTCGCCGCGGCGAGCGCGTTGGCGACGTTGTGCTCACCGAAGAGGCCGAGCTCGCTCACCGCGAGCAGCGGCTCGCCGTCGTAGAAGATCGTTCCCTCGGCCAGCGCCACTTCGCAGTCCGGGCCGGCTCCGCGGCAGAAGGCGACGCGGCGCGCGCAGCCACCGAGGTCGGTGCCGGCCAAGACCGGATCGTCGGCGTTGTAGACGGCGACGTCGTCGTTGCCCTGGTTGGCAAAGATGCGCAGCTTGGCCGCCAGGTAGGCGTTGAGGTCGGCGTGACGATCGAGATGGTCGGGCGCGAGGTTGAGGAAGACCGCACACTCCGGGGCAAATGCCGTCGTGTCCTCGAGCTGGAAGCTGGAGGCCTCACAGATGACAGTCGCGTCGGCGTCGATCGTGCCGGCAAGCGAGGAGAACGGCGTGCCGACGTTGCCGGCAACGGCGACTGGCTCGCCGGCGGTGCGGTAAACGTGGCCGAGCAGCTCGACGGTCGTCGTCTTGCCGTTGGTCCCGGTGACGGCGAGGGTCCGATTGGGAACTGCCCGCCAGGCAAGCTCGAGCTCGCCGATCACGTCGACGCCCCGCTCCAGCGCGGCAGCGATCACCGGCGCCTCACGGGGTACGCCCGGGCTCTTGACGAGGGTCCGTATTCCATTCAGCTGCGCCAGTCCATCCGTATCCAGGACAACTTCGACGCCATCGGCGCCAAGCCCTGCCGCAGCCTCGGGGTGCCCAGAATCGACCCCCCGCACGACCTCACCCCGCGCGGCGAGCATCCGCGCGACGGCGATCCCCGAGCGGGCAAGCCCAACAACCAGGAACGGCCCCGCGGGCAGCGGCGGACGGGGCTTGCGGGGCGGCGGAGCGCTCATCGCTCCATATTCGCGACCGCCGCGGCGGCCTCCTGTAGATACGCGTTAGTAAAGCGCGGTTGCAAGCCGCTTGCGGTACTCGCGGCCGACCGGATCGGCCGGGTCCGCTTCGCTGAGGATGCCGACGATGGCGCGCCGCAACTCCTCGCGATTCTCCTCATCAGCCTTCTCGATCTCCTCCAAGAGGAGATCGAGCGCCGCCTCCCGGTGGCCGCGGTCGAGCGTGGCGAAGGCCTCGGTGCCGACCCCTTTCTTCGCCAGGCCAACTCTGGCTGCGATGCCTTCGGCGCCGAAGTGACCCTCATGTCCTTCAACCGCTTCCAGCGCCTCCTCTTCCGCTCCGCGCTCCAGCCGTGCCCTGGCGAGGGCGGCGGCGATATCGGGGCGGCGCGGCTCGAGCTCTGCCGCCTCGCGCAGAGAGAGCTCATCGCCCTGCGCCAGTAACTCATCGGCGCGGGAGGGGACCAGCGACTCGAACAGCTCCTCGACTTTGGCTTTCGGCACGGCGCCGACGAACTCGCTCGCCACCTGCCCGTCGCGAAACGCCTTCACCGCTGGTATCCCCTGCACGCCGTAGCGGGCCGCGAGCGCCTGGTTGGAGTCGACGTCGACCTTGGCGAGCACAACCTTGCCGTCCCGGGCTTTCTCCGCTGCCTCCAGCGCCGGCGTCAACGTCCGGCACGGCCCGCACCACTCGGCCCAGAAATCGACCACGACCGGAACCTGCCGCGAGCGTTTGATCACCTCGCGCTCAAAGGTCTCCTCGGTCACGTCGACGGCGGCCATGCCAGGCAGATTAGACGGCCACGATTCTGGCTTGAAGAGAAGTGCCGATCGGCGTACGGTCTGTGTGGGCGGGGACTTCCAGCGAAGGAGGAAATATGTCGAACGTTGACGCAGCCCGGTCCGCCTATGAGGCCTTCAGCCGCGGCGACATGGAGACGCTAAGCGAGATGCTGGCTGAGGATGGGACCTGGCTCACCTCGGACGAGCTGCCGCTCGGGGGCGAAACGCAAGGCCGTGACGCGATCCTCGGCAACTTCGCCCAGATCCCCGACTACTGGTCATCGTTCAGCGTCGAGCCAGAGGAGTTCGTCGACGCTGGCGAGTGGGTGGTCGTCCGGGGGACCCAACGGGCGGGCAACGACGCCGGCAGCTTCGAGGCGCCGTTCGCGAACCTGATGAAGTTCGAGGACGGCAAGATCGTCCGCGGCGAGTTCTATGCCGACAGTGCCAAGGCGGCAAAGGTCCTGGCGTAACCCTCTCCCCCAGGCGGGGGCTTCGAGCACGGGCCTCAGGCCCCCGCCGTCATCCCATCGAGGTCGCGGCGCAGCTCCTTCAGCTCGTCGCGGATGCGACCAGCCTCCTCGAAGCGCAGGTCATCGGCCGCCGCCAGCATTTCCTCCTCGAGCGAGACGATCGTCCGCTCCAGCTCCTCCGGCGTGGCGAAGTCGCCGCCCGCTTTGCGCCGACGGCGTTTCGGCGCCCTGTCCTCCATCGCCAGGAACTCGGCCATCTCGGAGATGCCCTTGCGCACGGTCTCGGGCGTGATCCCGTGATCCTTGTTGTAAGCGAGCTGGATCACGCGGCGCCGGTCGGTCTCGCTCATCGCCGCGCGCATCGCGTCGGTCTCCTTGTCGGCGTACATCAGCACCCGCCCGTTGACGTTGCGGGCGGCGCGGCCAATCGTCTGCACGAGGCTGGTCTCGCCGCGTAGAAAGCCCTCCTTGTCGGCGTCGAGGATCGCGACCAGGGAAACCTCGGGCAGATCGAGACCCTCGCGCAAGAGGTTGACCCCGACCAGGACGTCGTACTCGCCGAGGCGCAGCTCGCGGATGATCTGGATCCGTTCCAGGGTGTCGATCTCGGAGTGCAGGTAGCGGACCTTGATCCCGTACTCGAGCAGGTAGTTGGTCAGGTCCTCGGCCATCTTCTTGGTCAGCGTCGTGACCAGCACCCGCTCGCTGGCGTCGGCGCGGGCTTTGATCTCGTTCATCAGGTCGTCGATCTGGTTCTTCGTCTCCCGCACCTCGATCTCGGGGTCGATGATTCCCGTCGGGCGGACGATCTGCTCGACAGTGCGGGTGGCTTCGGCCCGCTCGAACGGTCCCGGCGTCGCCGAGACCATCACCAGCTGGTCGACCCGGTCGAGGAACTCGTCGAACTTGAGCGGCCGGTTGTCGATTGCCGAGGGCAGCCGGAAGCCGTAGTCGATCAGGGTCGTCTTGCGCGATCTGTCCCCCTCGTACATGCCGCCGATCTGGGGGATCGTCTGGTGGGACTCGTCGACGAAGACGACGAAGTCGTCGGGGAAGTAGTCGATCAGGGTGTGCGGCGGGCTGCCCGGCGGGCGACCGTCGAGGATCCGCGAGTAGTTCTCGATCCCCGAGGTGAAGCCGAGCTCTTTCAACATCTCCAGGTCATAGGCAGTCCGCTGCCGCAAGCGGTGTGCCTCCAGCTGCTTGCCTTCGTCCTCGAGCTCCGCCGTGCGCGAATTCAATTCGTGGCGGATCTCCTCGACCGCACGGTCCAGGGTCTCGTCGCGGGTCACATAGTGCGATGCCGGCCAGACCGAGACGTGGTCGATCGTGTCGAGGATCTCGCCGGTCAGGGGATCGAAGTGCTGGATCCCCTCAATCTCCTCGCCGAAGAGCGAGATCCGGTAGGCCGACTCGGCATAGGACGGCATGATCTCGAGCACCTCGCCGCGCACCCGGAAGGCGCCGCGGCCGAGCACGGCGTCGTTGCGCTGGTATTGCATTTTGACCAGCTTGCGCAGCACCTCGTCGCGGTCGATCTGGTCGCCGACCTTGAAGAGCTGCATTTTTTCGTTGTAGACCTGGGGTGAGCCGATTCCGTAGATGCAGGAGACCGAAGCGACGATGATCACGTCCCGGCGCGCAAAGAGGGCGGCGGTGGCAGCGTGGCGAAGGCGGTCGATCTCGTCGTTGATCGAGGAGTCCTTCTCGATGTAGAGGTCCTGGGCGGGGACGTAGGCCTCCGGCTGGTAGTAGTCGTAGTAGGAGACGAAGTACTCGACCACGTTCTCGGGGAAGAACTCGCGGAACTCGTTGCAGAGCTGCGCGGCGAGCGTCTTGTTGTGGGCGATCACCAGGCTGGGTCGCTGCACCGCCGCGATCGTGGCGGCCATGGTGAAGGTCTTGCCGGTGCCGGTCGCACCGAGCAGCGTCTGGAAGCGCTCGCCGCCCTCCAGCCCCTCGGCCAGCCCGGCGATCGCTTTCGGCTGGTCGGCAGTTGGCGTGTAGGCAGGGTTGAGCCTGAACTCGGACATCGGAGGACCTTAGCGTGGCGACTTTCCGCCCTATATAGGGGGCTAGGTCGCCAGGGCGGTAGCCTGGCGAACCGTGACCCGCTCGCAGAAGGCGCTCGCCGGCTTTTTTGGCTTAAACTAGCATGTGCGTGGTCTCGACCTGAACCGGGTCCCGCGCTGGGCGCTGTGGGCACGCCTGCCGCTGCAGCCGCTGGCGATGCTCTGGGTCTGGCGGGCCACCCGCAGCTGACGCCCGAGTAGGATAAACGCGCTAGTTCCTGTTAGAAGCCTGCTGTCTGTAGTACTTCTGTCAGCAAGCACAGAGAATCCTGTCCATGAAACCACGCGACCGATTCGCAGTCAGCCTGCGCAAAGCCCGGCAGAAAGCCGAACTTTCCCAAGAGGAGCTGGGTTTCCGCTGCGACCTGCACCGCACTGAGATCTCGCTGCTGGAGCGCGGCGGCCGCGAGCCGCGACTCGGCACGATCATCAAGCTCTCCAGCGCCCTGGGCGTGACGCCAGAAGAACTCTGCACCGGGATTTCCTGGAACGTCAAAAGCCAGAATTTCCAGTTCAAGAAGTGATCAGGCGCCGCCTCCTCCGCTTCGCGTCCGGGGGCGGCTAGGGCAAGAACTGTTCGAGCAGGCCCTGGGCTGGGCCGAGGAAATTTTCCAGGTTGTCCAGTAGGGAGCTAGCGTCTTGGATCAGTTCGATCGCTTGGTCGATCGGGATCTGGCGCACGGTTGCCCGTAGCGGGGCGCCGAGAAACGGGGGGATTGCGCCGGCGCGTTCGGCGTCGTCGATCGCCCGCAGCAGTCCGGCGCGGATCGCTCGCGCCAGCTCCGCGTCACTAATGTCGTAGCGCTCGGTGAAGCGCTCGCGCGAGGCCGGCGTGGCGAGGGCTCGGGCGAGGGTCTCACGGCTGACGCCAAGCTCGCAGGCTGCCCCGTCGAGGGCCGAGAGCGAGAACTGCTCGGCAATCCGCTGCAGGCCTTCGGGGTCGCGCCAGGGCCGGTCCTGGCAGGGATCCTGGACCTTGGCTGGTGCGTAGGAGGATCCTCCCGCCGCCAGGTAGGAGAGGACCAGGGCCAGCGAGGCGACGATGGCGACGCCGACGAGCATGTTTCCCCGCGCCGCGGAATTCATCGCCATTGCTCGCGCTCCGCTCCCGGCGCGAAGAACCAGATATGCACGCTTGGTCGCTCCGCGCTCACAGCTCCACCCTCCGCGCGAGGCCGATTGGAATCAGCGCCAGCAGGCCGATCAGGGCGCCGAGGCCGAACGATGGGCTGAAGGCATGGGTGGCGCCGCGGTCGAGCTGGTCCTGCAGTTCTTCGCGCAGGGCGATCACATCAGCACGGTCGGCGGGATCCTCGGGCAACGGCTCGAAGACCGAACCGATCGTCGGCACTTTGCCCCGCTCGCCTTCGAGCCGGTCCTCGATCCGCTGCGCGAGCTCGAGCTTCAGCAGTGGTTCCACCCGCGAGTCGAGAACAACGGCGGTGCCGGCGTCGATCCCGTCGCGGCGCTGTTCCGCGATGTCGGCCGTGAACAGCGGCGTCAGCGCAATCAAGCCAATCGCGACCCCGGCGTGGCGAGCGGAAATCGTCCAACCGCCGTGGATCGCCTGCGGCGCCCGTCCCGCCAGCGCCGTCTCGGTCAGGGCCGAGAGGACCAGGGCAAGGCCTACGCCGACCAGCAGCTGCGGCGGCACGGTGAGAACTACCTCCGCGTCGGGCAGGAGGGCAAGACCACCGAGGCCGCCCGCGACCAGGATCGCCCCGGCAGCCGCACGGGCGCGCTCGCTTCCCGCCGCCGGACCAAGCCGGGAACCGAGCAGCGCCGCCAACGGCATTACCGAGACGACGATCGCCGCCCCGATCGGGCTCAGGCGCCAGCCCTCGATTAAGAGCAGCACGAGCAGGAACAGTGCCGCCGCGATAGCCGCCGAAACCATTGCCAGCGCCAGGTTGGCGAGCAGGTGCGGGCGACCGGTTTGACGCAGCTCAGCGGCGATGATCCCGGTTGCCGCCTCGTGCCGGGCGACGGCGAGCACCGGCACCCCGACAGCGATCGCAATCGGTGCCTGGACCAGGAAGATCGATTGCCAGGAGACGAGCTCGGTGAGCACCCCGCCGACCGCCGGCCCCAGGGCCGCCCCGGTGGCGCCGGCGGCTGCCCAGACGGCAACTGCACGGCGCTCGCTGCCGATCGTCGCCGGCAGCAGCTCCAGCACCGCGGTGATCGCGATCGCGCCGCCGAGCGCCTGCACGCAGCGGGCTGCGATCAGGGTGCTCAACTCGGCGGCCAAGCCACAGGCGAGCCCGGCACCGGCGAAGACGGCAAGGCCGATCGCGGCGGCGCGGCCGGGGCCGATGCGGCGGGCGAGGTGGGCGGCCGGAACCGCCGCCAGGGCCATCACCAGGTTGAAGGAGACGAGCACCCAGGTAACCCCGGCGACGCTGGTGTCGAGCTCGCGGTAGATCTCGGGCAGGGCAAGGACGACGATCGAGGAGTCGGCCAGAACCAGGGCGACGGCGATCGCGAGCGCTGCGACGCGAGGGCGTGGCGCGCTCAATAGCCCAGCTCCGTCGCGTATTTCTCGCGGTAGGCCCGCTGCTTGTCGAGCACGTCTTCGACGTAGGCGCGAGTTTCCGGGAAGGGGATGCCCTCGATGCTCAGCTCACTACCCCCCCACCTTTCAGCGTTCGTAGGGCCCGCGTTGTAGGCGGCGAGAACGGCGATCACGTCGCCGTCGTAGCGGTCGAGGAGTTCACGCAGGAGGAAGGTGCCATAGCGGATGTTGATTTCCGGATCGGAGAGGTCGCCGAGCTCGAAGGTCGTGCCGCCACTGTGCCGCTCGATATCTGCAGCCGCCTGCGGCGTGATCTGCATCAGCCCTCGGGCGCCGGCACTCGAGGTGCGATCGTCGAACTTCGACTCGGCGTAGATCACGGCGGCGATCAAAGCGGCGTCGACGTCCTTTTCCTTGGCTTGCTGGCGGATGATGTCCTCGTGGCGCAGGGGCAGCGTCAGCTCCTGGATCACGTCGTCGAAGCTGCCGAACACGCCGAGCGCCAGCCCAGCCGTGAGACCGGCCGCAACGGCGGCGCCTCCGGCGAGCAGTCGCCGGCGTCGGCGCGCCTTTTTCCTCATCGACCCAGCTTCTCGACAAGGGCGGACAGCTCCTCTTCCAAATCCTCGATGCTGCCATCGTTCTTGACCACGTGCTCAGCCCGGGTTGCCTTTTCAGCCTGCGCGAGCTGGCGCGCCTCGCGCTCGTCGACGAGGGCGTGGCCACGGTCTGCGGCCCGTGCATGCCGCACCTCATCAGAAGCAATCACGGCCAGGGTCGTGTCGAAGACCTTCTCCATGCCCGACTCGAACAGCAGCGGGACCTCGACCACCGCGACGGTGGCGTCATCGGGAAGCGAGGTCAGCCAAGCACCGATGCGTTCCCCGACCAGCGGGTGGATCTGGGCCTCGAGCCACTTCAGCTCATCCGGGTCGGCAAAGACGATCGAGCCGATCCGGTTGCGGTCTACCCGCCCCCGGGGCGCGACGTCCCCGCCCCAGCGCTCGACCAAGCGCGGCAGCAGAGGCTCAGTCTCGAGCAACTCGTGCACCACAGCGTCGCTGGAGATCGTCACCGCACCAAGCCGCCCAAAAGCAGCGAGGGCCTCGGACTTGCCGGCCGCGATGCCGCCGGTGAGCCCGATCGTCAGCGGCCGGGCCACAGCCCAGCTCAGTCCTGCTCTGCGTCGCCGTCCTGCTCGGACTCGGAATCGCCCGCAGCCTCATCGACGTCGTCGGGAGAGTCCGGACGGTCAGCAACCGATTCCCCCTCCTGCTCCTCAGCTTCCTCCGGCTCAGCCTCAGGCGTCTCAGGCTCCTCAGCTGGCTGCTCAGAGGCGACCTCGGCAGCAGGCTCTCAGCCACATCGCCCCCGAACTCAGATGACTCCTCCTCAGACGTCTCTGCCGCCGGCTCCTCAGCTTGCTCAGCGGGGGCCTCGGCGGCTGGTTCCTCAGGCTCCTCTGCCGTGGGTGGCGTGGCGGGGGGCTCCTCGCCCGCAGCCTGCGAGGACGAGGAGTCCTCCGCCGCGACAGGACCCGCGGCCTGAGGCTCTGATCCATCAGCCTCCGAACCCGCCGCTTCAAGTTGCTCGCCGAGATCCCCCATCGGCATGTTCTGCCCCTCAACCCGCTTGATGCTGAGCGACAACCGCCGCCGCTCCTCGTCGATCTCGAGGATCTTCACGTTGAGCGTCGAGTTCGGCTCCACTACCTCGCTGGGGCTCTCGACATGGTGGTCGGCAAGCTCGGAGATGTGAACCAGGCCCTCAACCCCGGGCAGGATCTCGACAAAGGCGCCAAAGGCGACGACCTTGGTCACCGTTCCCTCCAGCACATCGCCGGAGCGGTGGGTACTGATCACGCGCTGCCAGGGGTCCTCCTGGGTCTGCTTGAGACCGAGGGAGATGCGCTGGCGGTCGCGGTCGATGTCGAGCACTTTGATCCGCACCGTGTCGCCGATCGAGACGACCTCGGAGGGGTGGTTGACGTGACTCCAGGAAAGCTCGGAGATGTGGATCAGGCCGTCGATCCCGTCGAGGTCGACGAAGGCGCCGAAGTCGACGATATTGGAGATCTTGCCCTCGACCACCTGGCCCGGCTCGAGCCGGCCGAGGATCTGCTCGCGGACCTCCTTGCGCTCTTCCTCGAGCACGGCGCGCCGTGAGAGCACCACGTTGTTGCGGCTGCGATTGAGCTCGATCACTTTGCACTCGAGCGTCTGACCGAGGAACTCGTCCAAGTTATGGACGCGGCGGATATCGACCAGAGATGCGGGCAGGAAGCCGCGCACGCCGAGGTCGAGGATGAGACCGCCCTTGACCACCTCGATCACGCTGCCTTCAACCGGTTCGCCGGACTCCGCCGCTGCCTCGATGCGGCGCCACGCCTTCTCGAAGCGGGCGCGCTTCTTGGAGAGGACCAGACGCCCCTCGGCGTCTTCTTTGGTCAGAACGAGGGCATCGATCTCCTCGTCCAGCTCGACCTCGTCGCCCGGATCGACCGACTTGCGGATCGAGAGCTCGTTCGAGGGAATGACCCCCTCCGACTTGTAGCCGATGTCGACCAGGACCTCGTCCTTGTCGATCCGCACGACCTTGCCTTTGACGACATCGCCCTCGTCGAAGGAGACCATCGTCGCCGCGTAGTTCGGCACGATTTTGCCGTCGATTTCGACCAGCAGGCCGTTGGATCCCTCCACGGGGGAGCCAGTCGAAGCAGGGGTCAAGGTCGTATCGGTCACGGACACAGCGAGGGATAATTGCAGAGTGGATACGCTCCACGTCGTGCCGGTTCGAGCTACCAAGCGCGGCGATGAGCGAACCCCTTTGACCGGGGAGTATGACGTATTGATCTGCGGCGCCAGCTTCGCCGGGCTCGCGGTCGCTCGCGAGATGGCCGGCTCGGGCGCCGACGTGCTCATCGTCGATCGCTACGAGATCGGCGAGCGGCAGACCTCGGCCTGCGGCATCCCAACCGAGTGGCTACGGGCAACCGGGCTGATGGAGGCCGAGCGGCAACGCTTCAGCTCGCTTTTGATCCACACGCCCCACGGCCACAGGCGCTACGAACTCCCCTGGACCTTCTCAACCTTCGACTACCGCGAGCTCTGCGAGCTGCTCTGGCGCCAGTGCGACGCCCGCTTCGAGACCGCCAAGGTGAACGGCCGTGCCAGGCCGGCCAACGGCGACGGCCAGGTCGCGATCGAGACCGACCGCGGCGTGCTCTCGGCGCCGCTCGTCGTCGATGCTCTCGGCTGGCGGCGGATGCTCGCCTCCGGCGACGGCTACCAGCCTCCCGACGCGCCGCTCTCGCGTGGCCTCGAGGTGCACCCGGGTGGCGAGAGCAAGGATCTTGAGGTGTGGATCGATCGGCGCTATGTCCCCGCCGGCTACGGCTGGTCGTTCCCGGCCCGCGAGGAGCTGCGTATCGGCGTCGGCTCCTTCGACCCGCGCTTCCACGTCCGCGACACGACCGAGCTGCTAGCCGAAGATCTCGGCAGCGACCGCGTCCGCTACCAGGGCAACTGGATTCCGCACAAGCTGCGCGGAGCCACCGAGGGTGGCGTCTTCTTCGTCGGCGACTCCGCCGGCCACTGCCTGCCCTTGACCGCGGAGGGGATCAGGACCGCGCTCTACTTCGGCGTCGCCCTGGGCCGGGAGCTACGTGACGTCCACGAGGGTCGCCAGGACCGCGAGCGGGCAGCGAGCCGCTACGCCGAGTTCCACGACTCCCACGAGTGGAAGTTCCGCTGGATGTTGCGCGTGCAGAAGCTCGTGCCGCGAATCCCGCCGCGAGTGCTGGGGCCGATGATCCGGCTGTTGGGCTCCAAGCGCTTCGTCAAGTGGTCCTTCGACCACTACCTGCAGATCGCGCCGCCGCCGGCGCGCTCAGCGGACGACCAGAACGGTGCCGGCCATCAGCAGGGCGACGCCGATTACCCGCTCGGGGCTGAGCGGGACCTGGTCGAGGCCAAACAGACCTAGCCGATCGATCACCACCGAGGCGGTGAGCTGACCGGCGATCGTCGCCGCAGCGACCCCACCCGCCCCTACCGCGGCCACCGCGATCAGCGCGTTGGTGACGTAGACCGCACCGAGCAGGCCGCCAAGGAGGTAGTACCAGCTGACGTCGAAGGTCGAGCTGAGCCCGCCCGCCTTACCGCTGAGGACGACGATTGCGGCAAGCGCGATCGTGCCCACCGTGAACGAGATCAGCGCCGCGGGGAGGCTGCCGGTCGCCTTGCCGAGCCCGGCGTTGATCGGCGCTTGCAGGGCAATTAGGCCGCCGGCGACAGCCGTCAGCAGGACCGCGAGACCCTTATCCATCCGCGCATCCTCTCAGGCAATGTGATCATCCGGGACCCGCCGTGTTGCAGCATTTGCAGATGCCACCACCAGCCGAAGGATTCGCCTCCCGCCACTTCCTCGGCCCTGCCTTGCGCACGCAGCCCGACCGGCGGCTGGTGAGCCTGATCCGCGATGGCTACGAGGTCGCGTTCGAGGAGATCGTCCGCCGCTACGGCCGGCCACTGACGCACGCCGCGTCGATCGTCGGCGGCCGCTCAGAAGACGTCGCCCAGGACGCCTTCTCCAAGGCACTGCTGGCGCTGCGCCGCGACGACGCCGAGATCGAGCTGGCCGACCTAATGAAGCGCCTGCAGGCCTGCCCGAGCCACGGCGGGCGGCGATCGTGATGCGAGAGCTCGAGGGACTCGGGCACGAGGATGAAGCCGCAGCGCCGCTAGCCCAAGCAGCGGCAGCGATGATGGATCGAGCGAGGGCCACGCTCGGGCGATGAGGACGAGGGCTCCAGCGGCTCGGGCAGCGGGTCCAGCGATTGAGCCGATCTACTTAGCGTCGAGCCAGTCCTTGCCGATGCCGATGTCGACCTCGAGCGGAGGATCGAGCTCGTAAGCAGCGCACATCTCGCGCCGCACCAGCTTGGTCGCTTCCTCCATCTCCTCCGGCGGGCCCTCGAAGAGCAGCTCGTCGTGAATCTGCAGCACCAAGCGGGTCTTCGCCCCCGACTCGCGCAGGGTGTTCTGACAGCGCACCATCGCGACCTTGATGATGTCGGCGGCGGTTCCCTGGATCACCGTGTTGACGGCAAGGCGCTCCCCCAACCGTCTCGTGTTCGGGTTGCCCGAGCGCAGCTCGGGAATCGAGCGGCGTCGGCCCATCAGCGTGCGCACGTAGCCCTCCTCCTGCGCCCGCTCGACTACGGCCTCGCGGAAGGCGCGCACGGCGGGGAAGCGCTCGAGGTAGCGGGCGACGAATTCCTCTCCCTCTTTGCGGGGGATGTTGAGTCGATCGGCGAGGCCAAATCCGGTCAGCCCATAGACGATGCCGAAGTTGACCATCTTCGCCTTCGAGCGCTGGCCGACGTCGACGTCGTCACGCGAGATGTCGAAAACCTCGGCGGCGGTGGCGGCATGGACGTCTTCGCCTGCCCGGAAGATCTCCTTCAGCACCTCCTCCTCGGCGACGTGGGCGAGGACGCGCAGCTCGACCTGGCTGTAGTCGGCGGAGAGCAGGCGGGCGCCGCTCTCCGCGACGAAGCAGGCGCGGACTGGGCGGCCAATCTCGGTGCGGATCGGGATGTTCTGCAGGTTCGGGTTGGTGCTGGAGAGGCGGCCGGTCGTCGTCGACGCCTGATTGAAGGTGGTGTGGACGCGGCCGGTCTTCGGGTCGATCAGATCCGGCAGCGAGTCGAGGTAGGTGTTCTTGAGCTTGGTCAGCTCGCGCCAAGACTCGATCTTGGCGACTATCGGGTGCTCCTCACGGATCTGGGCGAGGACGCGGGCGTCGGTCGAAAAGCCGGTTTTCCCCCGCCGCTTGCGGGTCAGTTCCAGCTTCTCGAAGAGGACGCGGCCGACCTGCTGCGGCGAGCCGATCGTGAACTCTTCCTCCGCCAGCTCGAATATCTCCTTCTCCAGGGTCGCGATCCGCTCGCCGAAACCGGCGCCGACTTCAGCCAGCCGCTCGCCGTCTAGCTTCAGGCCCTCCCGCTCCATCGCAGCGAGGACGTGGACGAGCGGCAACTCGACGTCGCGCAACAGCGGCTCCAACTCGAACTGCTCGAGCCGTGGTCGCTGCGCCTCGGTCAGCGCCGCCACAAGGCGCGCCTCCTCGCCTGGGTCGAGGCCGGCCTCGACCTCCTCACCGAGTGCAAGCTGGGCGTCGTCCTCGTCTGGCTCGGCCGAGGCGCCCTCGGCGAGGCCAATCCCCGCGTCCGCAGCCAGCTCGGTCAGCTCGTAGGTGCGGCGCTGCGGCTCCAGCAGGTAGGCGGCGAGCAGAGTGTCATGGTCAAGCGCCAGCCCGACCCCCTCGCGGGCAGCGGCGGCGAGCAGTCCGTGGCGACCGCCACCGAGCGACTTGGCATCGTGAGCCGCGAGCGGCCTGCCGGCGAGCTCGACGGCAAACTCGTCCAGCGTTGAGGAGCCGGCGACGATCCGCTCTCCCTGGGCCACCGCCCAGCGCTCCCCGTCGATCGCAACGGCTGCCAGGCCCTCGCCGAGGTCGGCGGGTCTCCCCTCCTCCACCTCGATCTCCAGCTCCTTCTCGACGCTGCGACCGGGGACTGCCTCTCCGTCGGGGAGGGCTTCCTCGAGCCGCTCCATCACAGCGCGCAGCTCGAACTCGCGCATGAAGTCGCGCAGGGCGCCGCGATCGGGCTCGGAGCTCATCACCACGGCCAGGTCGACGCCGGTGTCGATGTCGTATTGCAGGGTCGCCAGATCCTTCGACATGCGGGCGTCGTCGGCGTGCTCGAGCAGGTTCTGCTTGCGTTTGGCGCCAGAGATCTCCTCGACGCTTTCCAGCACCTTTTCCAGCGAGCCAAACTTCTGCAGCAGCTGCGTCGCGGTTTTCTCGCCGATTCCGGGGACGCCAGGGATGTTGTCTGAGGTATCCCCGCGCAGGCCCATCAGATCGGTGATCAGGTCCGGCGCCACGCCATAGCGCTCGACCACCGCATCCGTGTCGTAGATCTTCGTCTCGGTGATGCCGCGCGAGGTGCTCATCACACGCACGCCGGGGCCGACCAGCTGGTAGGCGTCGCGGTCGCCGGTTACGACCATCACCGTCAGCCCCTCCTCACGCGCCTGCCTGGTCAGCGAGGCGATCACGTCGTCTGCCTCGTAGCCTTCGACCTTGACGTTGGTATAGCCGAAGGCCTCGACCAGAGGCATCAGGTTCGGCCACTGCTCACGCAACAGGTCGGGACGTGGTTTGCGCTGGGCCTTGTAGAGGTCGTAGGTGACCTCACGCCCAGACATGCCGGCATCCCAGGCCACGACCACGCCGGCGGGGTGATGCTCGTCGATGACTTTGACCAGCATCGAAGCCAACCCATAGATCGCGTTGGTTGGCCGCCCGTCGCTGGTTCCAATCGACTCCGGCAGCGCGAAGAACGCCCGGTAGGCAAGCGAGTTGCCGTCGATCAGGAAGAGCTCAGGCTGGTCGGCCGCGTCAGGGAGGTCCGGTGGCATCGGCGCCAACTCTAAGGGCACGACGGACGACCTCCGCCGTCCAGCCAGCTTCCTCGTCGACCTGCTTTTCGGAGAGGCGAATGACCTGGAAGCCACGGGCCCGCAGGTTCAGATCGCGGGCACGATCGTCTTGGAATGCGATGCGACCGCTGTGGTAGCCGTAACCGTCAGTCTCAACAATCAACCGCCGGGCACGCCAGAGGAAGTCGACCAGGTGCGGTCCGACGCGGACATTGACCTCCGGCGCCGGCAGGCGATGACGGCGGCAGAGTCCCAGGAAGTCGCGCTCCAGGTCGCTGCGGGTGCGATCACGGCCCTTGTCATCGCCAAGCGACAGGCCAATCACCTCGGCTTGCCGAATGGCACGTCGCAATTCATACGGTGAAAGAAGGCCGTGACCGCCTGGACTCGACACGACTCGCCGCAGATCGATGACGGTCCGAGCCGGGTTCGTCACGGGAATTCGGCTTCGCAGCGTCACATCTGAGGGCAGGAGGGTGAGTGACCGATGCACACGGATTCCGCGGCGCTTCTTCTTGCCGCCGTCGCCGGATACCGAAACGTCGATTGCGTCTTCACGAACAGCAAGCATCCCCCAACTCTCAGCCGCGCTGCGATGACTGAGCGCGGCCCCCCAATATCCGAGGACAGTGGCGGTCGTCCGGCGTGCGTCGAATGAACTCTGACGATTCACACTCGCTCGTCGCCCGCAAGCGAGAACCGCGGCCATCCATTCGCCTTGAGGCGAGAGCCCCAGGTGGCCGACGGCATAGACACCACGATGGACGCGATGCAGCCGGCCAGCCGTTTTCTGGCGCGAGATTCCACTCGCGGTCAAGCCGGCTGCCCTCATCTGCCAATCGGCGACCACCCCATGCTGCCGTCGAGCGATCTCGGCAATCTCTCGGTCCGGCCTGGCCCTTTGCTCGCGCATACCGGCAATAAGGAGCCAGGTGCCCTTGATTCTCCCCCCGAGGGTCGAGTGTCAGCCGGATTTCCGAGCGTGCACCATGTGAACGGAGAAGCCGGCGTCGACCAAAGGGACACTCGGCCTGCCCGGGAAGTCGACCGAGAGGGCGCCGGTCCAGCGATTGGCCGGAGTGGCGTCGCGGCGGTAGCGGGCGATGCCGGAGAACGGGGCCGCGGGCTCGACCGTCGCCGTCCGCAGCAGCGGGTCGTACTCGAACGCGGTGGCCGGCTGGCGACCCGAGACCGTGCGCTCGATCTCGACCCCGTTCCACACCTCCGCCAGCGTCGCTTCGAAGATCGTGGCCTTGCCGGGTCGGTTCTTGTTGAGCTGGAGCGATAGATGGCGATCATGGTGCCGGGAAAAGGCCCGCAGCCTCGCGCCCGGTAGACCCCTGCCCCAGGATTCACCCCCCGAGGCAACAGGGCAAATGAGGTCGAGGAAGAACTGGGGATATTCGGGCACGTTGGTAGCGACGGCGTGGGTGTAGCCCCCCTCGCCGTGAAACTCGAACGTGCCGCGGTAGAGGTCGGGTTCGACCTTTCGAACGTCGCCGTTACAGCGCGAGCGCACCGGCTTTTTCTTCCCGCTCGGAGCGATCTCAGTCGAGAACCTCCCTAGCGCCCCCAGGTCCGCCTCGAGCCTGGTCGGCGTGACGGTGGCCGGTGCGGCGTAAAAGACCGCGGCGCCCTTGCGGTAGACGATCAGCCCGATGTCACCGCGCCCGTCGATTCGTTCCGACGAGGCGAAGCCGAGAATCGTGTAGCCATGGCTTGCCTCGAGCCTGAAGACCGCCGAGCCCTTGAGGTCGGAGTCGAGCGCTACCGCGTCGAAGGGGGTGAGCAGGGACAGCGCCAGGGCCGCGACGACCGCGATCCCATTGCGACGCCCCCGGTGACGACACCGGCCTCTCATCGAACATCCTGCAGCAGGCCGAGCCCGGGAACGAAGCGGCCGACGCGCGCGGCGTACTCGGCGTAGACGTCTCCGTGAACCTGCAGCAGGTAGGGCTCCTCGACCAGCCTCACCTGTAGCTCCAACGCGGTTACGAGGGTGAGCAATGCGGCGATGGCCAGGACGTTGGGAACCATCAGGGCCAGACCGAGCACGGTCGGGATCATCGCGCTGTAGATCGGGTTGCGAACCAGCTTGAAGGGACCGCCGGTGACGAGCTCGGTGCGCTCCTCCGGATCGACGCCGACCCGCCAGGCGTTGCCCATCGCGAGCTGGGCGCCGAAGGTGAGCAGGATGCCGGCGACGCCGAGGACAATGCCAACTGCGTGGCCGGCGCTGCCGTCGAGCGCCGCGATCGGCTCGAGCACGCCGAGCAGCGCCAGCAGCGGTGCCGCCGCGCCCATCACGAGGCCAGCAACGAAGAGGATGCCGGCGAAGCGCTCGAGCGGCGTCGCGTCAGCGGCGAACCCATGCACGCCGGTCGAGCCGGTGCGGCGCAGCTGTACGGCGATCCGCACACCGAAGGTGAGGACCAGGGAGAACCCGAAGAGAACAAGCGCCAATGCGGCCATCTGCGGCGGATCATAGGTCGCGCACAGGGCGGCGGGCCGAATCTGATTCGATAGCCGCCCATGGCAGTAAGCGCCCAATACAGCGTCACGATCCGGGTCGAGCTCGATGCACGGCAGGAGCCCCTGGGCAAATTGACCGCCTCGATCGCCGAGGCGGGTGGGCAGCTGCAGGGCGTCGACCTGGTGCCGGGCGCGGGCGGCGAGGGCAAACGCGTACGCGAGTTCACGATCGACGCCCAGGACCGGCCGCACTGGGAGCGGATCCTGCGGGCGATCGGCTCCACCCGCGGCGCCAAAGTGCTCGACTATGTCGACCGCACCATGCAGATGCACCGCGGCGGCAAGATCTCGGTCGAGAACAAGTACCCGCTGAAGACCCGCGACGACCTCTCGATGGCCTACACGCCAGGCGTCGCCCGCGTCTGCCAGGACATCCACGCCGATCGGGCCAAGGCCTTCGAGTACACGATCAAGAAGAACACCGTCGCGGTCGTCTCCGATGGCAGCGCCGTGCTCGGGCTCGGCAACATCGGCCCGGAGGCGGCGATGCCGGTGATGGAGGGCAAGGCGATGCTGTTCAAGGAGTTCGCCCAGGTCGACGCCTTTCCGATCTGCCTCGACACCCAGGACGCCGAGGAGATCATCAAGGCGGTCGAACTGATCGCGCCGACCTTCGGCGGCATCAACCTCGAGGACATCTCCGCCCCACGCTGCTTTGAGATCGAGGACCGGCTCAAGGAAACGCTCGATATCCCCGTCTTCCACGACGACCAGCACGGCACCGCCGTGGTGACGATGGCGGCACTGTTCAACGCGCTGAAGATCGTCGGCAAGCCGATCGAGCAGCTGCGGGTGCTGGTGGTTGGCCTCGGCGCGGCGGGGGTAGCGGTGACCAAGATGATGCTCGCCTCCGGAGTAACCCACGTTGTCGGCTGCGATCGCCAGGGCGCGCTCTCGACAGAGCGCGAGGACTACCAGTCCGGCGAGATGAGCGGGATCAAGCGCTGGTACGCGGAGAACTCGAACCCCGAGAAGCTCGCCGGTCAGCCGGCCGACGTGATCGAGGGCATGGACCTGCTCATCGGCCTCTCAGGCCCGGGATCATCTCGGCCGATGCGCTGGCGAGGATGAACGACGATGCGATCGTCTTCGCGATGGCCAACCCGACGCCCGAGGTGATGCCCGAGGACGCGGCTCCCTACGTGCGGATCATGGCCACCGGCCGCTCCGACTACCCGAACCAGATCAACAACGTGCTCTGCTTCCCCGGCATCTTCCGCGGCGCCCTCGACGCCGGCGCGCCGAACATCACCGAGGAGATGAAGCTGGCAGCGGCCCAGGGGCATCGCCGAAGTCGTCGACGAGGACGACCTCTCCGAGGACTACATCATCCCCAGCGTCTTCAATCGCGACGTCGCGCCGAAGGTGGCGAAGGCCGTGGTCGAGGAGGCCAAGCGCGAGGGCCTGGCCCGCTTCAGCGAGGAGACCGGCACCTTCTCCACCGTGGAGGTCGGCTGACCCGGTGAGGGTCCTCGTCACCGGAGCGAGCGGCTTCATCGGCTCGGCGCTTTGCGACGCGCTGCTCGCCCGCGGTGACACCGTCGTCGGGCTCTCGCGCGACCCGCAGCGGGCGCGCAGCACAAACCCGAGCGTCATCTGGCACGCCTGGGAGCCGACCCTGGAACGCCCCCCGGCAGCGGCCTTCGAGAACGTCGGCGGCGTGATCAACCTCGAGGGCGAGAAGATCAACCAGCGCTGGACCGACGACGCCAAGCAGCGGATCATGGAGAGCCGCCGCAAGGGCACCCGCAACCTGATCGCCGCGATCGCCGGCCTCGAGCAAAAGCCAAGGGTTCTGGTCAACCAGTCGGCGATCGGCTTCTACGGCGACCGCGGCGAGGCGATGGTCGACGAGTCGGCGGAGCCCGGCGAGGGCTACGACGCCGAGGTCGTGCGCGAGTGGGAGGCCACCGCACGAGAGGCGGAGGGCGTCGGCATCCGCCTGGTCATCGTCCGCACCGGCCACGTCCTCGACCCGAGCGGCGGCTTGCTGGGCGAACTCTTGACGCCCTTCAAGCTGGGCGTAGGCGGGCCGATCGCCGGTGGGCGCCAGTACACGTCGTGGATCCACATCGACGACGAGATCGGGATCCTGCTCTGGGCGCTCGACAACGACAAGGTCAGCGGCACGGTCAACTCGACCGCGCCCAACCCGGTCACCAACCGCGAGTTCTCGCAGGCGATCGGGCGGGCGCTGGGCCGGCCGGCTTCGATGCCGGTGCCCGGGTTCGTGCTCGACCTGAAATTTGGCAGCGAGTTCGGGCACGTTTTGCGAGGGGGTCAGCGGGTGATGCCGCGACGGGCACTCGATCTCGGGTACCAGTTTCGGTATCCGGAGATCGACGGCGCGCTAAGAAATTTGTTGTAGGAAGGGCCGGGTGACCCCCTCCGCGAGCCCGCATAGAAACGGCCTCAAGGGCTCTTGCCAGGGGAGGGCTCCAATGCTCCCGGAGGGGGTCACCCGGCCCTTTCCCCTCAGCAGCTTCTGAAGCTCGGTGCAGCTTGGAGCAGGCAGCTATTCCAGGGCGTCGTTGACCGACGCGCGCAAGCTGCCCGCATCGCCAGCTTCGTCCACGGCGCGGAGGAGCTTCTTCATCGCGGCAATCCCCGAGGTTTCCGTCAGCTGGGTGATTCCGGCGGCTTCCAGGATCGGTTCTGAGAAGCGGGATGCGAAGCGGGTTGGCTCGCCGATGTAGCCGATCGTGGTTGCGTCCTCAATTGCCCGGCGTGCGTTGGCGCCGATGCGAGAGAGGTCGAGCTTCCCGGAGCTTTCGGCACTTGGCAGGCAGACCGAACGAATACGGACATCCCCGGCTTCGCCACTACCTTGCTCGAGCTCCCGCTCAGCTTCAGCGCAGAAGGGTGCCGCAACGTAGACGCTCACCCTGGCGCCCTCGCTGACCCCAGCGCTCTCACCGCAGCCCACCACCAGCAGCAGCGCGCAGCCAGCTATGAACGGAACCTTTGGCCAGCGCCGGAAGGGTCGGGGGTTTCCCGTCCGGGAGCATTGGAGCCCTCCCCGGCAAGAACCCTTAAGGCCGCCCCTATGCGGGCTCGCGGACGGGGAACCCCCGACCCTTCCGGGATCAGCCAAAGAAGACCTCGGCCTCTTCGAACAGCTCCTTCGGAACCGTCTTCAGCTCGTCGACGGCGTCTTTGAGGTCCACCAACTTGATGTCAGTCCCACGCAGTGCCGTCATCATGCCCCAGCTGCCGCTGTCGGCAGCGTCGATCGCGTGCAGGCCGAAGCGGGTCGCGAGGACGCGGTCGAAGCCGGTCGGCGTGCCGCCTCGCTGCACGTGGCCGAGCACCGTCGCTCGCGTCTCCTTACCGGTCCGCTGCTCGATCTCCCCCTCTAGCCAGTGGGCGATGCCGCCGAGGCGAACGTGGCCAAGGCGTCGAGCCCTTTGTCCTGGGTCTCGGGCCTGCCACCCTGCGGCTGGGCGCCCTCGGAGACGACGACGATCGGCGCGAAGCGCGCCTCGAGCCGGCGCCCGACCAGCTCGCAGACCTTCTCCAGATCAAACGGCTGCTCGGGAATGAGGATGACGTTGGCGCCACCGGCGAGGCCGGCGTGAAAGGCGATCCAGCCCGCGTGCCGCCCCATCACCTCGACGATCAGCACGCGGTGGTGGCTGTCCGCGGTCGTATGAAGCCGGTCGATCGCCTCCATCGCGATGTTGACCGCGGTGTCGAAGCCAAAGGTGTAATCGGTAGCCCCAAGGTCGTTGTCGATGGTCTTCGGCACCCCGACCACCCGCACACCGTGCTCGGCGTGGAGCCGCGCCGCTACCCCGAGCGTGTCCTCGCCGCCGATTGCAATCAAGCCATCGACGCCTTCGCTTGCCATGTTCTCGAGGATCCGCTCAGCGCCGTCCTCCTCCCTGAATGGATTGGTCCGCGAGGAGCCGAGAATCGTGCCACCACGGGGCAGAATCCCGCGCACCTCCGGCACCCCGAGCTCGCTGCTCTCGCTATACAGCGGCCCGTGCCAGCCATCGCGGTAGCCGATGAACTCGTGATCAAAGTGTTCGACGCCCTTGCGCACGATCGCCCGGATCACCGCATTCAAACCCGGACAGTCGCCTCCACCGGTGAGGACGCCGATTCGCATGGACGCAGATTAGACCCGCCAGCCCCGGCGGGACACGCTAGCTTGGTCATACCAGCAGCAGCGAAAGGAGCCGAAGATGAGTGACGCGGTTGATCTGCAGGCAGTGGGACAGATGCAGCAGAAGACCTGGTCGGAAGGTGACTTCGCGATGGTCGCCGGCATGGTGATGATGGTTGCCGAGGAGCTCGCCGAAGCGCTCGACCTTATTCCGGATGAGCGGGTGCTCGATGTCGCCTGCGGCAGCGGCAACAGTGCAATCGCCGCGGCCCGGCGAACCTGGGGCAACGTCGTCGGGGTCGATTTCGTGCCGGCGTTGCTCGAGCGCGGCCGCGAGCGCGCCGAGGCCGAAAGGCTTGAGATCGAGTTCATCGAGGGCGACGCCACCGCCCTCCCGGTTGAGGACGCGGAGTTCGACGTCGTGATGTCGACCTTCGGCGCTATGTTCGCCGCCGACCAGGAGAAGGCCGCCGCCGAGCTGCTGCGGGCCTGCAAACCCGGCGGGCGGATCGGCATGGCCAACTGGGTGCCCGACGGTGGCGTCGGCCAGATGTTCATGACGATCGCCAAACATGCGCCGCCGCCGTCCGGAGTCCAGTCGCCGCTGCGCTGGGGAACCGAGGATGGACTGCGCGAGCTGCTTGGCGACGGTGTCTCGGAGTTGCGTGTCGAACGCCGCAAGGCACGTCAAGCGTTCAGCTCGGCCGATCACTTCCTCGATTTTTTCCGCACCTACTTCGGCCCGACCAAGGTCGCCTATGAGCGGGTCGGATCCGAGGGTGAGGAGGCGCTGACCGCGGACCTCCGGAATTACCTCGAGCAGAACAACGTGGCCGGAGACCGCGCCCTGGTGCTGCAACCGGAGTACCTACAGATCGTGGCAACTCGGGCCTGAAGCGCTAAAAGGCCCTCAGGCGCTGGGCTTGAAGACCCTGATTGACGCGCCGATCAACAGGATCGTGAGGAAGATCATCCCGGCGACGCCGCCGCCCTGGCCGAGCCAGGCGTAGCCGACGGTGGTGGCGGCAATCGCCAAGAAGAGGGTCACGACAAGTCCCATGCGGCGCGAATCCTAGACCAAGAACCGGTCTATGCGGCGAGCGCGGCGCGAGCCTCGCGCAGGAAATCGCAGACCGCCCCGGCCGCGGCATCCGCCGAGCCGGCCTCACCGGCGGCACGAACCAGCCGGCTGCCGACGATCACGCCATCGGCGATCCGACCGACTTCGCCCGCCTGCTCGGGAGTGCCGATGCCGAAACCAACCGCAACCGGCACCTCAGCGTCGGCCTTGGTCGCGGAAACCAGCTCGGCGAGGCCCGGCGGGAGCTGCTGGCGCTCCCCCGTCGTGCCGACACTGGAGACGACGTAGACGAAGCCGCGAGCGGCAGCGCAGATGCGCCCGCGGCGCTCAGCCGTCGTGGTCGGGGCAAGCAACGGGACCAGGGCGAGGCCACTTCCCGCAAGCGCCTCGCGAACCCCATCGGCCTCGTCGAGCGGCAGATCCGGGACGATCGCCCCCGCGGCACCTGCGGCAGCGGCACGGCGGGCGAACTCGGCAGGACCGCCGTGGGCGAGGATCATGTTCGAGTAGGCCATCAGCACCACCGGAACGCGCCCGGAGACCGACTCACAAACCTCCAGCGCAACCTCCAGCGTCGTTCCCGCCTCGAGCGCCTCCGTGGCGGCCGCATGAATGGTCGGCCCATCGGCCAGCGGATCCGAAAAAGGCACCCCAAGCTCGATCAGGTCAGCACCGGAGTCGGCATAAGCGCCAGCTATCGCAAATGAGGACTCACGATCAGGGAAGCCAGCCATCATGTACGGCATAAGCGCCGCCCGACCTTCATCCCTCGCAAGCTGAAAAGCATGAGCGATCCGCTCCTCGCCTCTCGCCGTCCCGCCCAGCCCCTCGTCAGTTGACACGTTGGACTGGGAGGACGGGGGATGACTCGCCGGAGCCTCCACGCTGTTGCTCCGCCGAGTCATCCCCCGTCCTCCCCACCAGCCAGGGCGACAACCTCAGCGAGGTCCTTGTCGCCCCGCCCGGAAAGACAGACAACGTCGTAGCCATCGCCCCCACCGTTCTCCAGCAACCACGCAATCGCGTGCGAGGACTCGAGCGCCGGAATGATCCCCTCCAGCCGGGCGACCTCGGCAAAGGCGCCGAGCGCCGCCGTGTCGGTGACTGAGGTGTAGGTCGCACGGCCAGTGTCGCGCAGGTGAGCGTGCTCGGGGCCAACTCCGGGATAGTCGAGACCGGCGGAGACCGAGTGGGCCTCGAGGATCTGGCCCTCCTCGTCGGCGATCACGGCGGAGAGCGAGCCATGCAGGACTCCGGTGCCGCCGGCGCCCAACGAAGCGCCATGGCGACCGCTGTCGAGGCCCTCGCCCGCCGCCTCGACGCCGATCAGCTCCACCTCAGAATCGGCGACGAACGGCGTGAATATTCCGATCGAGTTGGAGCCGCCGCCGACGCAGGCAATCACGCGGCCCGGCAGGGCGCCCTCGGCAGCGAGGGCCTGCTCACGCGCCTCCTCGCCGATAACCCGCTGCAAGTCCCGCACGAGAGCCGGGAATGGCGCCGGCCCGACTGCCGAGCCGATCACGTAGTGCGTTGTCTCGACGTTCGCCACCCAGTCGCGGATCGCGGCGCTGACCGCCTCCTTGAGCGTGCGCGCACCGGCATCGACCGGAGCGACCTCCGCTCCGAGCAGCTTCATCCGCTCGACGTTCGGCGCTTGGCGGCGGATGTCCTCGGTGCCCATGTAGACGATGCATTCGAGGCCGAGCAGGGCGCAGGCGGTCGCGGTGGCGACTCCGTGCTGGCCGGCCCCGGTCTCGGCGATGATCCGCGGCTTACCCATCCGCTGCGCGAGCAGGACCTGCCCGATCGCGTTGTTGATCTTGTGGGACCCGGTGTGAGCGAGGTCCTCACGCTTGAGGTAGACCCGCCGGTTGGCGCGCTCGGAGAGGCGCTCGGCGAGATAGAGCGGCGTCGGCCGGCCGATGAAGTCGCGGCGCAACGAGGCGAGGCGCACGCGGAAGTCCTCGTCGCCGCTCGCCGCCGCCCAGGCGGCGCTCAGCTCGTCCAGCGCCGGGATCAGCGTCTCGGGGACGTAGCGGCCTCCGTAGGGGCCAAAGCGCTCCTCGACCTGAGTCATCGGGAAGTAACGCTAGCTGCCTGCGCCGCCTCGAAGAAGGCGGTCATCGCGGCGTGGTCCTTGCGTCCCGGCTCCGCCTCGACCCCACTGGCGACATCGACCGCGTAGGGATGAGCGATTGCGATCGCCTCGGCGACGTTGTCGGGCCGCAGCCCACCGGCGAGGATCGCCGGAACCGCAGAGCGCCGCTCACCCAACAGTCCCCAATCGAAGCTCTCACCGGTCCCGCCCCAGAGCCCCTTCCCGCCCTTGTCGAAGAGGTGGAAGTCAGTTCGGAGAGCCTCGGCCCCATGGATGTCAGCCGCACTCGACACATGAACGGCCTTGATCACCTTCAACCCGGTTTTACGCGCCACCTCAGCGCAAAACGAAGGCCCCTCTTCCCCGTTCAGCTGGACCATAGTCAGCCCCTCGTCCTCCACAGCCTTGGCGACTTCGTCGAGTTCGGGATTAACAAAGACCCCAACAACCTCACACTTCCGCCGAAAGGCAGCCGAAATCCGCACCGCCTCGGTCAGCTCAACCACCCTGGGACTCTCGCTGTAGTGAATGAGCCCGATCGCCCAAGCTCCAAGCCGCACCGCCTCGGCGGCATCGTCCAGATTCGTGACTCCGCAGATCTTCACTCGCATAAAGCAAGCGTACGCGGTAGCGCCGGGCATCCCCTGCGGCAACTTGTGAGCCGGCGAGGCAAGAGCCCTCCAAATGCGACTCGACGCGGGTTGCGGCGGGGGATGCCCGGCGCTACCGCGAGGGCACTTCTTCGGCAGAGTCAGGCCGAACGCCGAGAGTCACGGTGATCGTCTTGACGTCGCCGTCGCGGTCGACGGTCAGCTCCATCTCATCCCCAGGCGAAGCCGCATTAACAGCGTTGACCACCTCTTCCATCCCGTCGACCTGCTTGCCATCAACTTCTGTGATCACGTCCCCGCCCAGTCTCAGGTTTGCCCCTTCGATCGTCGCCGAGGTGTCGCCGCCCTTGATGCCCGCCTCATCGGCCGGGCCGCCCTTGACGACTTCGTTGACCAACACACCCGAGCTGACCGGCAACTTCAGCGCTTTGGCCAGGTCGGGCGTGACGCTGCCGCCATTGATTCCGAGGTAGGCGTGTTTCACTTCACCGTTCTCTTCGATCTCCCGCACGACTTCGCGCGCGGTGTTGATCGGCACGGCGAAGCCGATTCCGACGTTGCCCCTGCTGGTGCCACCGGTCTGGATCTGCGAGTTGATCCCAATCACGCTGCCGCTGGAGTCGATCAGCGGCCCGCCGGAGTTGCCGGGGTTGATCGCGGCATCGGTCTGGATCACATGCGAGATCGAGAAGCCGTTCGGCGCCTGTATCTGGCGCTGCAGGGCGGAGACGATGCCGCTGGTCACGGTGCGATCGAGACCGAACGGGTTGCCGATCGCGACGACCGGATCGCCTACTTCGATCCTCGAAGAGTCACCGAGCGAGAGTGGGTGCAAGCTGTTAACCGGGGCATCGACCTTGAGCAGGGCCACGTCGGTTGCCGGATCGGTGCCGACGACTTCGGCGTCGTAGCTGGTCTCCGAAGAGCCGAGTTTGACCTCGACCCGGTCGGCACCCTCGACCACGTGGCTGTTGGTAATCACGTGCCCCTCGGTGTCGATCAAGAAACCCGAGCCGGTCGCCGTGCCACCTTCGCCTTCGGGTTCGCCGAATGGGCCGAGGCCCGGCGATTCGCCTTCCTCCTGTTTGGCGCTGATGAAGGCGACCCCCTGGCCGTCGCGCCGGTAGATCTGATTGACGAGGTTGCGATCCCCGCTTTCATCGCTGGCGCTAACTGGAGCGGCCAATGGCTGAGAAACGGTGATAGTCGAGCCGCTGTCGTCCGCCTGGATCCAGCCAGCCGCGATCGCGACCCAACCGAATGCCGCGACAACGGCGCCGCCGAGCAGTGCAGAGCCGAATGAGGTCTTGGAAATTCGCTTCATTACCGAGTGATGATGGAGCGCCTCTTCAAAGTTCTTCTAAAAAGTCTCCGCGCCCCGCGGGCGGCGTTCCATCGATCAGGGAAGGTGGTGCTCGCGAGTGCCCTCGTCGGCCCCGGTCAGCTCCCGCGTCAAAGCCTCGGGATCAACGCTGCTCATCAGCGCAGAACCGATCAGCACGGCGTCGACACCCACTCGCTCGAGCTCTTCCAGCTCCGCCCGGGAGGAGATGCCGCTCTCGGCGACAACGGTCTTACCCGCCGGCACATCCGGCATCAGCTCATAGGTGGTGGCAACGTCGACCGCGCCCTCGTCGAGGTTGCGGTTGTTGATGCCGATCACGTCAGCGTCGAGCCGCAGAGCCCGCTCCAACTCCTCGCCGTCGTGCACCTCTACCAGGCAGTCGAGATCGAGGCTTCGGGCTCCCTCGTACATCTCCAGCAGCTCAGCGTCCTCCAAGGCCCTGACGATCAGCAGCACCGCGTCGGCGCCGTTGACCGCAGCCTCGACCAGTTGGTAGGGGTCGACGATGAAGTCCTTGCGCAGAATCGGCAGGCTGCAGGCCGCGCGGGCGGCGCGCAGATCCTCCAGCGAGCCGCCGAAGTGCCGCTCATCGGTCAGAACCGAGAGCGCAGCTGCGCCACCCCGCTCATAGGCGCCGACCTGATTGGCGACCGTCGCATCAACTGAGATGTCGCCGGCGCTTGGCGAGCGTCGCTTGAACTCGGCGATGATCGAGAGTCCCGGCCGGACCAGGGCCTCGTTGAAGGGGCGGTCGTGACCGCGGCTCTGCAGCCTCGATTCCAGATCCGCCAAGGGCGTCTGGGCGCGGCGGTCCTCCACCCCTGCGCGCGCCGCGGTGATCAGCTGCTCGAGCATTCCCACGAGAGAAAGAAAGCCTAGTCGAGTCGGTCGACCTAGCCGGCCAGCCGGGCGGTGGCTGCAATCAGCCGGTCGAGTAGCTCGCGGGCCGCACCGCTATCCACGGCGGTCGCTGCCCGCTCCACACCATCACCGAGACTGCCGGCGAGACCGCCGACGTAAATCGCGGCTCCAGCATTGAGCAGGACGAGGTCGCGGCGGGGGCCGCCCTCGCCGGCCAAGACCGCGAGGGAGGCAGCGGCGTTCTCCTCCGGGCTGCCGCCGGCGACGTCTTCCAGTTCGCCGGCGGCGAGGCCGAACTCGCCCGGCTCGACGAACCACTCCTCCGTGCGGCCCTCGACGACCTCGATCACACGAGTGCGGGCGGAGATCGAGAGCTCGTCGACGCCGTCCTCGCCGGCAACGACCATCGCCCGCACACTGCCCAGGCCGACCAGCGCCTCGGCGATCGTCTCCTGGTAGTGGCGATCGGAGACACCGAGCAGCTGACGCTCGGCTCCAGCCGGGTTCGTCAGGGGTCCAAGGAAGTTGAAGATCGTGCGCACGCCGAGCGCTTTACGGACCGGCACGACGTGCGCCATCGCAGCGTGGTGGCGGGGAGCGAACATGAAACCGAAACCGACCTCGTCGATGCACTGGCCAACCCGCGCCGGCTCGAGCTCGATGTTGACCCCGAGCGCCTCCAACAAGTCGGCGGAGCCACAGCGGCTGGTGTTGGAACGGTTGCCGTGCTTGGCGACGGCGCAGCCGGCACCGGCTGCGACCAGCGCCGCGGTGGTGGAGATGTTGAAGGTCGAGGGGCCACCGCCCGTTCCCGCCGTATCGACCAGGTCCTCACGAGAGGTCTCGACCGCGGCGGCGAGCGAGCGCATCGTCCGCGCCAGGCCGACCAGCTCCGGCACCGTCTCGCCCTTCGCCCGCAGCGCGATCAGGAAGGCGGCCGTCTGCACCTCGTCGGCGCGGCCCTCCATGATCTCGGCGAGTACCGCCGCGGCGTGGTCGGCGGTCAGATGATCGCCCTTGCAGACGGCGTCGATCGCCCGGGTGACTACGTCGTTCGGCATTCGTCAATCCTCACTGAGGAAGTTCTTCAGCAGGTGCTTGCCCTGCGGAGTGAGCACGGACTCGGGGTGAAACTGGACGCCCTCGGCTGGCAGCTCGCGGTGCCGCGCGCCCATCACGACGTCGCCGAGACTGGCGCTGAGCTCGAGCTCATCGGGAAGATCCGGGTCGGCGACCAGCGAGTGGTAGCGGCCGGCGACCAGCGGGCTGGGGATGCCGTCGTAAATCGTCCTGCCGTCATGAACGATCTCGGCGTCCTTGCCGTGGATCGGCTCGCCCTGCACGGTGCGACCGCCAAAGGCCTCGACCAGCGACTGGTGCCCGAGGCAAACCCCCAACACCGGTGTGCCCGCCTCGGCAAAGCTCCGGATCGCCTCGACCGAGATGCCAGCCTCGGCCGGCGTACAAGGTCCAGGCGAGACGACGAGGCGGTCGGCACCGCGCTCGCGCAGCTCGCCGACCTCGGCCCGGTCGTTGCGGACGACTTCGACCTCCGCCCCCAGCTCGCCCAGGTACTGGACGAGGTTGTAGGTGAAGGAGTCATAGTTGTCGACGACGAGCACGCGCATCATGGCCAATCCGGCTGCTCGCAGGCCAGCTCGACGGCGCGAAAGACCGCCTTGGCCTTGTTGACCGACTCGTTGTACTCATAGGCCGGCTTGGCGTCCGCGACGGTTCCCCCGCCCGCCTGGACGTGGATCTCGCCGTCCTTGACGACGACCGTGCGGATGTGGATCGCCGTGTCGAGATCGCCGTTCCAGGAGAGGTAGCCGATCGCGCCGCCGTAGGAGCAGCGCTTGACCGGCTCGAGCTCGTCGATGATCTGCATCGCCCGCACCTTCGGCGCGCCGGAGAGGGTGCCTGCGGGTAGCGCCGAGCGCAACACGTCCATCGCCCCCACTCCCTCTCGCAGGGTCCCAGAGACCTGGCTGACGATGTGGAGGACGTGCGAGTAGGTCTCGACGACCATCAGCTCGTCGACGCTGACCGAGCCGTACTCGCAGACGCGACCGAGGTCGTTGCGGCCGAGATCGACCAGCATCACGTGCTCAGAGCGCTCCTTGGGGTCGTTGACCAGGCGCTCGGCGAGGCGGCGGTCCTCCTCCTCGTCGCTGCCGCGCGGGTAGGTGCCGGCGATCGGCCGCGTCTCGACCTGCCGACCCTGCACCTTGACCAGCGGCTCGGGCGAGGCGCCGGCGATCTGGAAGTCGCCGAACTCGAGGAAGTACATGTAAGGGGAGGGATTGACCGCCCGCAGGCCGCGGTAGACGGAGAAGGCCTCGACCGGGGCCGGGGCCGAGAAGCGCTGCGAGGGCACGACCTGGAAGGCGTCGCCGGCGTGAACGTACTTGACGATCCGCTCGACCGCCGCTTCGAACTCCTCCCGCTCCATACCGGAGACGAAGCGCGGCGGCTCGGCTATCGTCGGCGACTCCGGCACCGGAACGGCGCCGCGCAGCCGGTTGCGCACCTCGCCGATCGTCGCCACCGCGCGCTCGTAGGCGGCGTCGATCCCGCCCTCGTCGTCGGCGAAGGCGCAGGACATAATCGTCAGCTCGTGGCGCAGGTGGTCAAAGATGAGCAGCACGTCGGTGATCATCAGCGCCATGTCCGGCAACCCGAGCGGGTCCGGATTGGGCTCACCGAGCGGCTCGACCGTGCGCACCAGGTCGTAGCCGAAGAAGCCGACCGCACCGCCGGCGAACGGGGGCAGGCCCTCGACCGGGGCGAGCTGGAAGCGGGCGAGGCTCTCCGCGACCGCGGCGTACGGATCGGCGGCCTCGCGCTCCTCCCCGCCCGCCTCGCTCAGTACTCCCCCATCCCAGCGCAAGACCGAGCGGGGGCGGATGCCGACGAAGGAGTAGCGGCCGACCTGACCCTGCTCGGCGGACTCGAGCAGGAAGCAGGGCGCTCCCTCGGGCTCGCCGGCACGCAGCTTGAGGAAGGCGGAGACGGGCGTCTCGCAGTCGTCGACGAAGCGTGTGCGGACCGGGACGACATTGCCCTTTACGGCAAGCTCACGCGCCTCATCGAGACCGGGCTCGATTCGAAGCTCGGCAGTGTCAGCTGCGACGGCCATTGAGGACCTCCATCACGGCAGCCTGCGAGACCTCGCGGGAGGCCAGCAGGACGCTGAGGTGGTAGAGCAGGTCGGCGGCCTCTTCGGCGACGCGCTCGTCGGTCTCTTCGCGGGCGGCACGGACAACCTCCTCGGCCTCCTCCTCGACCTTCTCGCCGATCAGCTTGGGGTCATCGAGCAGCTGCACCGTGTAGCTGCCCTCGGGCCGCTCAGCGGCTCGGCTGCGCAGGGTGCGCTGCAGGGCCGCCAGCGCCTCGTGTGGGACGGGCACCGGCTCGCCGTCCTCCAGTTGCCGGTAGAAGCACGACCGCTCACCCGTATGGCAGGCGGGCCCGGTTGGCTCAACCAGGGCGACAATCGCGTCGCCGTCGCAGTCGAGACGCAGCTGCCTCAACTTCAGCACGTTGCCGGACTCTTCGCCTTTTCTCCAGATTCGATCTCGGGAGCGACTAAAGAAATGCATTTCCCCCGTCTCGACCGTGAGGCGCAGAGCCTCCTCGTTTGCGTGAGCAAGCGTCAGCACCTCGCCGCTGGCGAAGTCCTGCGCCACGCAGGGAACCAAGCCCCGCTCGTCAAATCGAACCCGCTCGAACATCGAACAATCGTATGGGCACGAGGGGATGGGGATGCCCTCGAACGGGCGGATACTCAAAGTGACGAGCTAATTAGCTCGTCACTTGTCCGGGCGAGGGCATCCCCATCCCCTCACTCAATGCCCAGGCGATCGAGAAGTCCCTCGTCGCGGCGCCAGTGGCTGCGAACGCGCACCTTCAGCTCGAGGTGGACCTTGGTGCCGAGCTCCGCTTCCAGCGAGCTACGGGCAGCGGTTCCGATCTCGCCCACCTTTTTCCCACCCTTGCCGATCAGGATGCCCTTCTGGGACTCGGTCTCCGCCCAGACCTCAGCGCGGACCGTGACAAGGCCGTCATCGGGCTTGTCGACCTCCTTCACGTTCACCTCGACCGAATGCGGGATCTCGTCACGGGTCCGGTTGAGCACCTGCTCGCGGATCAGCTCGGCGAGCATCGTCTCTCCCGACTGGTCGCTGTGCTCCTCCGGCGGGTAGAGATACGGGCCCTCGGGGACGAGTTCGCCGAGCCGGTCGACTAGCTCCGCCAGCCCCTCGCCGCTGCGCGCACTGATCGGAAAGACCTCGTCGACCCCCTCCAGCTCAGCGGCCTCGGACAGCACCGGCACCAGCTGGTTGGGCCCGCCCGTGTCGATCTTGTTGACCGCGCATATCGTTGGCAGTGCGCTGTTCGCCTCGACCAGGGCGCGGGCGATGAAGCGGTCGCCCGGTCCGATTCCCTGCTCGCCGTTGACGACCAGCAAGGCCAGGTCGGAGTCGGCTAGCTCGCGCTCTACACGGCTCTGCATGCGCTCGGTCAGCACGTCGCGTGGCCTCTGCACGCCGGGCAGGTCGACGAGGACGAGCTGGCGACCGGCCTCGGTGTCCGTGGCGATGCCGCGGATCGCCCGCCGGGTCGTCTGCGGGCGCATCGAGACGATCGCCACGTGGCTGCCGACGATCGCGTTGACCAGCGTCGACTTGCCGACGTTGGGCCGGCCGGCGAGACCGACAAAGCCAGAGCGCGTCATCGCAGCCCCGCCATCAGGCGCTCCTGCAGGGCGAGCATCTCCCCCTCATCGACCTCGTGGTCCATGCCGCAGAGGTGCAGCGTGCCGTGCACGGCCGCCTCAACCACGTCGGAGCAGTGCTCGGGGCAGATCGTCACGTCACCCAGCTCGCGCGGCCCGGCGATAGGCCCCGGCCCGTCGAGCGGGAAGGCGAGTACGTCGGTCGGGGCGTCGTTGCCGCGGTGATCGCGGTTGAGCTCGCGGATCCGTTCCGGGGCGACCAACTCCACCGCCAGGTGCCCATCGGCGACACCCACCGCGCCCAGCGTCGCCGCCACGGCATCGCGCAGCTCCTCCGGCACGTCGGAGAGGTCAACTGACATCCGCTGCCGGCGGCTGCTCGCTCTGCTGACGCTCAGCGTGCTCGCCGTAGGCCGCGACGATTTTCTGCACGAGCTTGTGGCGGACGACGTCCTCGCCACCAAAGCGGACGAAGGAGATGTCCTGCACCTCGCTGAGGATGTCGCGGACTACGACCAGGCCCGAGCGCTGGTCGGTGGGCAGGTCGATCTGGGTGACGTCACCGGTGACCACCATGCGCGAGTTGAAGCCAAGCCGGGTGAGGAACATCTTCATCTGCTCGGGGCTGGTGTTCTGCGCCTCGTCGAGGATCACGAAGGAGTCGTTGAGCGTCCTTCCCCGCATGAACGCCAGCGGCGCCACCTCGATCACCCCGCGCTCGAAGTAGCCGTTGACCCGGTCGGGATCAAGCATGTCGTAAAGCGCGTCGAAGAGCGGCCGCAGGTAGGGATCGACCTTGGCCTGGATGTCGCCAGGCAGGAAGCCGAGCCGCTCGCCGGCCTCGACTGCCGGGCGGGTGAGGATGATCCGTTGCACCTCGCGCTCGGCCAGGGCGTGCGCCGCCATCGCCACCGCAAGGAAGGTCTTGCCGGTGCCGGCCGGGCCGACGCCGAAGGTGATCGTCTGGTTGCGGATCGAGTCGACGTAGCGTTTCTGGTTGAGCGTCTTCGGCGCCACCTTGGTGTTGCGGTGTCGCCAGACGACGTCCTCGAGGATCTCGGCGGGGCTCTCGTGCGCGTCGAGCGCCCCGGTCACGGCTTCGATCGTCCCCGGCGCAACCTCGTGGCCCTGCTCGATCAGATCGACCAACTCGTCGACGACGGTGGCGGCGGTCTGCACATCGTTCGAGTCGCCGTCCAGGGTGAGGACGTTGCCGCGCAGGTGGAAGTCGCAGTCGAGGCGCCCGCGCAGCGCTCGCAGAACCGCATCCTCAGAGCCGGCCAGCTCGGCGGCCACGCTGTTGTCGAGGGTCAGCTGTCTACGAGCCAAGTTTCTCTCGCACCGCCGCGCTGACCCGCTTGCCGTCGGCACGCCCCCCGACCTTGGGCATCAGCGCCGACATCACCTGACCCATCTGCTTCTGTTCGGATGCGCCGGTCTCGGCGACCGCGGCTTCGACCAGCTCGCTCAGCTCCTTGTCGGAAAGCTGCGCCGGCAGGTACGCCTCGATCAGCCCGGCCTCGAAGTTCTCCGCCTGCGCCTGCTCGGTTCGATCGGCGTCGCTGTAGGCCTCCGCTGCCTCGAGCCGCTTCTTGCGCTCCCGCTGCAGGACCGCGACCTCGTCGCCATCTCCGAGCTTCGCATCCTGCTGCAGCGAGTCGACGATCATCCGCAGCGCTGCGGCACGCTCGCGCTCGCCCGCTTTCATCGCGGTACGCACGTCGGCCTGCACCTGCTCGAGGACGCTCATCCCCTCTAAGGGTAGTCGGCTGCGCCCACGTCGATCCGCTCGATCTCTCCCAGCGGCATCTGCAGGAAGCGCGTGCCCAGCTCGCGGAAGGAGTCGACGTCGCCGCTGCAGAGGAAGCGGTACTCGCCTTCGCCGTCGACCGCCTGCGCCAGATCGGCGGAGACGAGCGTTCGCTGGACGGCCGCGGCGACCGCATGTCCACCGCTGACCAGGCGCACGTCGCGACCGAGGATGCGCTGCAGCATCGGGGCCACGAGCGGGTAGTGGGTGCAGCCGAGGATCAGGGTGTCGACCCCGGCCCGCTTCAGCGGCGCGCAGTAGGCGCGGGTCATCTCGACCACGCCCTGGTCGAAGTGTGAGCCGTCCTGGATGAACGGAGCCAGATCGGGCGCCTCCACTTCGGTCACCTCGAGCGCCCTCCCCTGCCCTTCCAGGGCACGACGGTAGGCGCCACTCTCGACCGTGTTCGGCGTGGCAAGTACGCCGACCTTTGCGTTGTCGGTGATCGCGGCGGCGATCTCCGCCTGCGGCTCGACCACGGGGACGACCTCGACGCCGCGCTCGGCGGCGAGCTCGCGCACGACATCGGTGCCGATCGAAGTCGCCGTGTTGCAGGCGATGACCAACAGCTTCGCGCCGTCTTCCAGCAACAGGGTCGCGATCGCCCGGATCCGCTCCCGCAGCCACTCGGGATCGCGCGTCCCGTAGGGGAACATCGCCGTGTCGCCGAGGTAGACGAAGTCCTCCTCCGGTAATGAGACCAGGCACTCGTGCAGCACCGTGAGGCCGCCAACGCCGGAATCGAACATCGCGATCGGCCGCGAGGCGTCTACAGAAATGGCCTGTACGTCATGAAGAAGATCGCGACGATGACGATCAGCCCGGCCAATCCGCCAACTTTGCCGATCCGGTCGCCGAGCGCCACGAACTCGTCACTGAGCATGTCGCCGGCCTTCAGGTCCCGCTCAGCCAGCGCTTTCGCCTCACGGACCTTGGGCTGGAAGAAGGCGTGCTGGAGGCCAAAAAGGATGATGATCGCGAGAAAGCCGGCGCTGATGAAGGCATCCCCGGCCTCCCAGGGGCCGTCGGTCAGCAGGTAGATGCCCGCCAGCAGCAGCACGATCATGCCGGGATTGACCAGGTACTTGTCGACCTTCTGCACTCCAGCGAGAATCGCCGGCGTCGCGCGTGGATAGCTCGATGAGACAGAGAAGAAGAAGGCGTAACCAAAGGTCGGTCCGAACGCGAGGACTACGGCAAGAATGTGGAGGAACAGCGCAATCTTGTACCCGGGGTCCACGATCGTCGCCAGCATCGGCAGAAAACATACCCGCTGCTACCGACGAAGCAGCAACGCAGCCCAATCACCGTCTTGACGACGTTCTGCCTCGATGAGCCCGGTCGTCCCGAACGCAGTCGCTATCTCGTCCAGCTCACTCGGGAGCAGCCCGGAGCAGACGACGGTGTGGGGAGTCGGGGGAAGGGTCGCCGGAGCCGGATCGGTGTCAGGGGTCGGGGGGAGGTCCCCCGGAGCAACAGCGGGGAGGCTCCGGGGGACCTCCCCCCGACCCCCTGAATCGCTCGCTAGCTGCGAGGCAACGGCCTTGAGCACGGGCGCAGTCAGATTTGCCACGACGGTTGGCGCGAGGTCCGGGAGGCCTTCGCGAAGGTTGGTTCGTTCGAACTGCGCCACAACGCCGTTTGCGGCCGCGTTCGTAGTCGCGGCTTCGATCGCCGCGGCCTCATGGTCGAAGCCGTGCACCGGGTCCCAGCCGAGTTTTGCTGCGGCGATAGCGAGCACACCGGAGCCGGTTCCCAGGTCGGTGAGCGGGCCGCTCGCCTCGCCGGCCTCGGCGAGCTCGAGCAGGAGCTCCAGGCAGAGCCTCGTGGTTGGGTGGGCGCCGGTGCCGAAGGCTCGGCCGGGGTCGACAACCAGGTCGATGGTGTTCTCGCGGGGTGGCTCCCAAGAGGGGCGCAGCCAAAGTCGCTCGCCGACCAGGAGCGGTTTATGGAAATCCTGCCAGCGGTCGGCCCAGTCGTCGGGCACCTGGGTCGCTACCAGCTCGACCAGGCCACCCCCGGCCGCCGCCTCGATCTCCCCCAGCTCGGGCAGCTCTCCCTCGCCGCCGTAGATCGCGTACTCGACGTAACCACGCCCACGCTCCTCCTCGACGCCGTTCGGCGCCAGCACCGTCAACTCAGCCAGCACCTGCTCAGCGAGCTCGGGTACACAGCGGACCGCGAGGCGGATCAACCGAAGGCTCGGCGCATCCGGCTGAAGAAGCTGTCGCCACCGTCCTGGCGCGAGCGCAGGTTGCGCGGCTCCAGCGTCTCGCCGAGCTTCTCGGCCAGCTCGCGCTGCTCCTCGGAGAGCTCCTCCGGCACGATCACCTGGATCGCGACAACGAGATCGCCGGGCGGGCCGCCGTTTGCCCCCGGCATGCCGTGTCCGCGCAGGGCGAACTGGCTACCGGGCTGGATGCCGGCGGGCAGCTCCACCTCCCGCTCGCCCTCGTGACTGGGGATCCTGATCTTGGCGCCCAGCATCGCCTCGACCGCCGAGATCTCCACCGTGTGGATTAGGTCCTGGCCCCGCATCGGCCCGCGCCGCGTCTCAAAGCCGAAGCTGCCACTAAAGAAGGCCTGGAAGATGTCCTCGACCGAGCCAAAGCCGCCCTGCGCAGCGCCGGCGCCGCGCAGGCCCTCGTGGCCGTAAGCGTCATAGGCACGGCGGCGCTCCGGGTCGGAGAGCACCTCATAGGCTTCCGCAGCCTCCTTGAACTTCTCCTCCGCCTCAGGGTCGTGGTTGTTGACATCGGGGTGCAGCTCGCGCGCGAGGCGACGAAAGGCCGTCTTCACCTCGCCCTTGTTGGCGTCGCGGGCAACGCCGAGGATCTCGTAGTAGTCGCCGGGCATCAGCCGTAGACCGACTCGCAGTAGCGCGACAGCTCCCGTGCCGCTCCGCGTACCGACGCGATTGCGGTCGCGTAGTCCATGCGCAGCGGTCCGACCACGCCGACCGAGCCGAGGTTACGGTGCGCCAGGCCGTAGTTGGCGCCGACGACACTGACCGAGCGCAGCTCGGGCTGCGGGTTCTCGCCGCCGATCCAGAGGAAGACCGAACGCTCGTCCAAGGTCGAGCGCAGCATGCCCAGGACGCCGGCCCGCCGCTCCAGCGCGGTCATCAACCGGTCGGCGCGCGGTAGGTCGCCGCGGTGGTCATCGGAGAGCAGCCGCGAGGCCCCCTCCATGTACAAGCTCTCGCCGGTCTCCTCCTCCAGCTCGGTAAAGGCCGGACCGAGGGTGGCGACGAACCTCGACTCGACCGACCCCAGCTCGGGGTCGGCAAGCCGATTGGCGATCATGCGAGCGCCGACGCTCATCCCGGCCAGCGACTCGTTGAGGTAGCTCGACGCCCACTCGACCAGGCCGGGGTCGACCGGGCCCTCGAAATCGAAGACGCGCTTGGCGACGGCGCCGGTCGAGGCGATCGCGATCGCCATCACCTTGGTCGGCTGCAGGCGCAGGACCTCGACCCGGTGGATCGTCGCCGTCGCCGGCGCGGGCGCGGTGGCAAGCGCCATAAGGTCGGTGACCTGGGCGAGGGCAGCGGTCGTCTCCCGCATCGCCTCATCGATCTCGCGCCGCAACCGCGACAGCTCCAGTTCGACGCCGGCGGGGATCGAAGGGGCGCCGGACTCGATCAGCCGATCGACGTAGTAGCGGTAGCCAACCTCGGTAGGAACCCGCCCCGCAGAGGTATGCGGATGGGTCAGGTATCCAGCAGCCTCCAGCCCTGCCAGCTCAGCCCGAACGGTAGAAGGACCCCACTCAATCTCGCGACTCTCCGCGATCGCCTTCGAAGCCACGGGCTTGCCGGACGCCAGGTACGCGTCGACAACCAGCTTCAGAATCAGCTCTTGCCGCTCGGAAAGCACGTTCGAAGTCTAGAAGCGACGCCGGGTGACCCTCCCGCGCGGCTTGTAATTTTTGGTGGCGAGGAAGACGGGAGACTTCAGAGCGACCCAGCCAAAAATTTGAGCGGGGAGGGTCGCCCGGCGGCGCTATGGCGCTACAGCGCTACTTCCGCCTCGGCATTCCGAATCGTCTGGTTCTCGCCCTGCGCAGCGACGACGTCGATCAGTCGCCTTGCCGTCCTCAGCCGACTTGACGGTGCCGGTGACCGCGATCTCGGTCTCCGGCGCCCCCATGCCGCGGAACTGAACCGACAGCCGCTTCAGCGAGCGCGGATCGCCGCCAGCGGCCTCGGTGCTGGCGCGGGCGACGAGACCCATCATGTAGAGGCCGTGCAGGATCGTGTTCGGCAGGCCGACGGCCTTGGCGAACTCGGGATCGATGTGGATCGGGTTGAAGTCGCCCGAGGCACCGGCGTAGCGGTGCGGCAGGTACTTGTCGGGCGTCACCCGCAGCTCGGCGATCTGGTCTCCCGCGTTCAGCTCTGCCATCTCAAACCCCCCTGACGATGTTGGTCCAGGTTCCGCGCACGACCTGCTCGCCATCCTGGTTGACCGAGTTGGTCTCGAAGACGTAGAAGCCCTTGCCGTCCTTCTCGAAGATCTCCAGGCACTTGGCGGTGGTGGTGATCTCGTCGCCCGAGCAGGCCGGCTCGCCCCACTCGAACTCCTGCCCGCCGTGCACCATCGCGGCGAAGTTCATCCCCACCTCGGGGTCGAACATCGCCGGCCCCAGCGCCGGCGCGCTGTAGACGACGCAGAACATCGGCGGCGCGACCACGTCGCGGTAGCCGGCCGCCTTGGCGGCCTCGCGGTCGAAGTGAACCGGGTTCTCGAGCCCGATCACCCGCGCGTACTCGCCGATCTTCTCCTTGCCCACCTCATAGGTGGTGGCGGGCCATTCCTTGCCTATTGCCTCGGTCTTGATAGCCATGGCGCGCCAGTCTATTCACGCTTACGAACAACGGACCTCACGCTTTACGAAAGCCGATCGCCAGTCGCACCTTCAGCCAGCTCTCCGTGAGAGGGCGCAGGGGTGTCCCTCCGCGCAGCGGCGTCCTCTTTTCGCCCCACCCACGATCTCGGACGTCCCCCGTGGCTACTGGCGAAAACCCAGCAAGCGGAGGGACGCCCCTGCGCCCTCCCCCGCCGGCGCTACTCGTCGATCTGGAGCACCGCCAGGAACGCCTCCTGGGGAACCTCGACCCGCCCGACCTGCTTCATCCGCTTCTTGCCCGCTTTCTGCTTCTTCAGCAGCTTGTTCTTGCGGGTGACGTCGCCGCCGTAGAGCTTCGCGGTGACGTCCTTGCGCAGCGCCTTGACGGTCTCGCGGGCGAGGATGTTGGAGCCGATCGCGGCCTGCACCGGCACGTCGAAGAGCTGGCGCGGGATCGTCTTGCGCAGCCGCTCGACCAGGCGCTTGCCCTGCTCGTAGGAGAATTCGCGGTGGACGATGATCGAGAGCGCGTCGACCTTGTCGCCGGCGAGCAGGATGTCGACCTTGACCAGGTCGGAGGCCCGGTTGCCGATCGGCTCGTAGTCGAGCGAGGCGTAGCCGCGGGTCGAGGACTTGAGCAGGTCGAAGAAGTCGAGGACGATCTCGGCCAGCGGCATGTCGTAGCGGATCTGCACCCGCTGCGGGCTCAGGTAGTGCATGTCGACGTGGGTGCCGCGGCGCGCCTGGCAGAGCTCCATCACGGCGCCGACCTGCTCGGAGGGAGCAGATGATCGTGGCGCGGATGTAGGGCTCTTCGATCGCCTCGATCGTGCCCGGGTCGGGCAGATCGGTGGGGCTGCGCACCTCCTTCGACTCGCCGCTGGTCAGGTGGACCTCGTAGCGCACGTTCGGCGTCGTCGACAGCAGGTCGAGGCCGTACTCGCGCTCCAGCCGCTCGCGCACGATCTCCATGTGGAGCAGACCGAGGAAGCCGCAGCGGAAGCCGAACCCGAGCGCCTCCGAGGTCTCCGGCTCCCAGGACAGCGCGGCGTCGTTGAGGGCCAGCTTCTCGAGCGCGTCGCGCAGGTCTTCGAAGCGGTCGGTGTCGATCGGGAAGAGCCCGCAGAAGACCATCGGCCGGACCTCGCGGTAGCCCTCGAGCGGCTCGGCGGCGGGCCGCGTCGAGCGCCGTCAACGTGTCGCCGACGCGCAGCTTGGCGACGTCCTTGATGCCGGTGATCAGGTAGCCGACGTCGCCCGCATCCATCCCCTGCACGCCGGTCATCGCCGGCCGGAAGAAGCCGATGTCGTCGATGTCGGCCTCGGTGCCGTTCTGCATCGCCAGGATCTGCTCGTGCTTGCGGAAGGCGCCGTCGACCATCCGCACGTAAGCGATCACGCCGCGGTACTGGTCGAACTCGGAGTCGAAGATCAGCGCTCTGGTCGGGGCCTCGGGCTCGCCCTTCGGCGCCGGCACCCGGGCGACGATCGCCTCCAGCACCTCGACCACGCCCTCGCCCGTCTTGGCCGAGATCCGCAGCGCTTCCTCGGGGTCGCCGCCGATCAGGTCGGCGATCTCCCCCGCCACCCGGTCGGGCTCGGCGCCGGGCAGGTCGACCTTGTTGATCACCGGGATCAGCTCCAGCCCGTTCTCGATCGCCAGGTAGGTGTTGGCGACGGTCTGCGCCTCGACCCCCTGGGCGGCGTCGACGACCAGCAGGGCGCCCTCGCAGGCGGCGAGGCTGCGCGAGACCTCGTAGGAGAAGTCGACGTGGCCGGGGGTGTCGATCAGGTGCAGGTGGTAGATCTGGCCGTCGGAGGCGGTGTACTCGACCCGCACCGCCTGGGCCTTGATCGTGATCCCGCGCTCGCGCTCGAGGTCCATCGAGTCGAGCATCTGGGCCTGCATTTTCTTCGGGTCGACGGCGCCGGTGATCTCGAGGATGCGGTCGGCCAGGGTCGACTTGCCGTGGTCGATGTGGGCGATGATCGAGAAGTTGCGGATGTGGTCCATCGGCGGGGGAGTATGGCGGGCGTTGGCAGCCGGCGGGTCCTGTCGCGGCGGCCCTCCCCCATGTGCTCGGACTCGCTTCGCGAGCCCTCCGCCTATGGGGGACCCCCGCCACCGCGCCACCCGCCGGAGGAACGCAGTACCTACATACCGATGGACACCCGGTGCCTCCTCAGCTGGGGCTGGGGATGAAAGCCCTCGCCACCCCTACACGCAGCTGGATCCAGGGGGCCTTTTAGCTTGAAGACCACGGTGGGGGGCTCGCGTAGGACCTCTTCGACCCCCAGGCCTTCGGTCCAGCGGGTCGAGGCTGGGTAGGGGGGCTTTCCCGGTTCTATGCGGTCGCGGGTGGTGACTGCGTAGTCGTAGTGGCCGGCGTTGAGGACGTGACGCCACTGTCGGCAGTTGGTGGGGGCGGTGAAGCCGCCGTGGGGCTGCTCTTCGCCGATGTACTGGACGTGGTTGGAGAGGTCGGTGCCGAAGAGGGGGTACTGGCGCGTGCTGGTGGTGGCGATGCGGGCGCCGGAGATCGGATCCGCCCATTTGAAGGCGGCGTTGAGGCCGGGGGTGGCGAAGCTGGGGTTCGCGTAGCGGTTCTCCAGGTAGTGGCGCTGGACCGGGTAGCCGATGGCGATCACGGCCAGTGCCATGACGGCTAGTGCCGCTGCCGCCAGCGGCCCGCGGGTCCTGTCGCGGCGGCCCTCCGCCCATGTGCTCGGACGCGCTTCGCGCGCCCGTCCGCTATGGGGGACCCCCGCCACCGCGCCACCCGCGGGAGGATCGCCGGCGGGAGGATCGCGAGGCCGAGGACCAGGGCTGGGGCGAGGTAGCGGAGGCCGGACTCGAAGCCGCGCGGCAAGCCCTCCGGACCGGAGGCTGAGGTCGGGGCGATCAGCCAGGCGACGATGCCGCGATCCCGGTGAGACCCACGAGCGACAACATCCGACGCGGTCGAGGTTTGGTTCGCTATCCGACTCAAACCTCGACCGCGCGCCGGGCCCGAGAGGCAGAGCAGCAGCCCGGCCAGGGCCGCGGCTGCAAGCAGAGGCCAGAGCAAGGTCAGGCCGTCGTGGAGGCCGGGCAGGAGCCAGTCCGACCAGACCGCGCCGTCGGTCAGGTAGCCGAGCACGCTGTGGCCTTCGCGCCCGCCGAGCGCCTGGTCCGGCGCCGGCAGCGAGATCGGCCCGATCGAGTCGAACCAGGGCAACGGGTTGCCGCTGTGGACGAGGTTGCGCAGGTACCAGTAGCCACCCCCGGCGAATGCGGCAAGCCGCCGCGACCACAAGAGCCCGCCAGCGCCTCCCGGCTGGCGCGATGACCGCCAAGCCCAAGGACGAGAACAGCAGCGGGCAGGAGGAAGTTGAGCTTGGTCCCCGCAGCGAGCCCCGCGGCCAGACCGACGACGACAAGCGGACCAAGCTCAACGCCGGAGCGGCCGCAGACGCCTGGACCCCTCCCCCCTACCCAGCCCGTTAAGCGGGCTCCCCCAGGCGTTCAGCGCAATCGCAACAGCAGCAAGCAGGAAGAAGATCCCGACGATGTCGTTCCGCGCCTCCCCGGCTTGATCCGAGAGCACCGGCAAGCTCAGCGCAATCGCTCCCAGCGCCAGCGACCACGGCGCAACCCTGTACGGCCGCCCGATGCACCAGCAAGCCGACGAGGCAGCCGACGAACCAGCCGAGGTTCAGCAGCGGCGAGAGCAGATCCCGGTCGAACGCCAGCATCCCGACCGCCGTGGAAGATCTCGGAGTTCGCCGGGTAGAACCAGGCCAAGAACTGCGGCGCGATGAAGTGCAGGTCCCAGGTGCTCCCCGCTCTGAAAGAACCCCGCCGCGAACGGCCCGTGGTACCAGGTCGAATCGAACCCGGTCATCCCCGTTGACAGCTTCGGCCTGACGTCTGCCGCGAACTTGACGACCGCCACCGCCGCTACCGCCAGCGCGATCAGGGTCGCGACGCTCGGCTTTCGAGAGGGAGGGCGGGGGTATCCCTCCGGCGCAGCGGCGTCCTGTTTTTCGCCCTGACCGCTCGCGCGAGAGCGACCCGCCGCCCGGCGAAAAACCCAGCAAGCCGGAGGGACGCCCCCGCCCTCCCCCAACGCCCAGCCGTAGTCCCAAGCCGACCACCCCGATGCCGACGAGATACGGCACCGGCTCGAACAGACCGACGCTGCCCAGCAGCTCGGCGACCCAGAGCAACAGCGCCAGTGCGAGCACGGCGGTCGCGAGATGGGCTGGGGCGCCCGGTGAACGTCCGGGCAGCAGCCGCGCGCGCAGACGCGACCCGCCCGAGCGTCGCGAAGCCGGCGAGCAGGGCGATCTCGGCGACGCCCAGCAGATAGCGCGGCAGGTCGAGCATCTAGCGGCGGCGGACGAGGCGCAGTGACCTGGTCGAGCTCGGCGATCCGCAGCAGCTTGGCGGCGCCGACGTAGACGCAGCCCGCCGAGCGCCGAGCGCCGAGCCGAGCGAGACGATCTGGCCGACCAGCCCGCGGCCCGAGGGCGTTGTCGAGCACGTCCCAGACGCCGAAGCTGACCGCGGCGAGGGCCGCGGCGGCGATCGAGATGCGGATCGCCGGCGTCGAGCAGGCGGCCCAGCTCGAGGCCGCCGAGGAGGCGGCGCAGGATGACGCCCTGGGCGACGACGCTGGCGGCGGTCGCGATCGCCGTCGAGGCGACGATCCCGCCGACGCCGAGGTGGTAGAGAGCCGAGCGCGCCGAGCGCGGTGATGGCGAGGTTGGCGGCGGCGATCGCGGTCGGCACCCAGGGCCGCTGCAGGCTGAAGAAGGTGCGGGTGAGCAGCAGGAAGAGGCCGTTGGTCGGCAGCGAGAAGGCGAACCAGAAGAGCGCCGTGGCGACCAGGGTCGTCTGCTCGGGCGTGAACTCGCCGCGCTGGTAGACGAGCCGGATCATCGGCTCGGAGAGGACCAGGACCGCCGCCGCGGCGGGCACGCAGCACGAAGAGGATCTGGCGCATCCCGTTGGCCATCGTCGCCCGCAGGTTGTCGTGCTCACCGCGCGAGGCGAAGCGGGCCAGGGTCGGGAAGAGGACGGTGGCGATCGCCACCGAGAAGATCCCCTGCGGCAGCTGGTAGATGCGGAACGCCTTGTCGATCGCCGCCGGCGCCTGGTCGCTGACGAGGCTGCCGAAGAGGCTGTTGATCAGCAGGTTGAAGTTGATCAGGCCGAGGCTGATCGTCACCGGCAGCATCAGCAGCAGGACGCGGCGCACGTCGCGGTTGCGCCAGTCGAAGCTCCAGTCGAACTTGAACGGCGTGTTGCGCAGGTCGAAGGCCGACGATCAGCAGCTGCACCAGGGTGCCGGCGAGGACGCCGATCGCGTAGGCGTAGATCCGGTCCTGGCCCTCCAGCGAGGGCACGATCGACGACCAGGCAGGCGATGATCGTCAGGTTCCAGAACAGCGGCGCGATCGCGAAGGCGCCGAAGCGGTCGTAGCTGTTGAGGACCCCGACGACGACGCCGCTCATCCCGAGCAGGATCAGGATCGGGAAGAGGACCTGGGAGAGGGTGACGGTGAGGTCGAGGATCTCGCCCTCGAAGCCGGGCGCGAAGAGCGGCATGACCAGCGGCGCCGCGAGCACGAAGAGCGCCGTGATCGCGCCCAGCACCAGGGTGACCAGAAGCAGCATGGTCGAGGCGAGCCGGAACGCCTCGCGGTAGTTCTTCTTCTCCAGCTGCTCGGTGAAGATCGGGACGAAGGCGGGCTGCAGCGCCGCGTCGGCGAACAGGGCGCGGACCAGGTTGGGCAGCTGGAAGGCGATCGTGAAGGCCGACATCGGCCCGCTGACGCCGTAGTAGCCGGCGGCGACGATCTCGCGGCCCAGGCCGGCGACCCGGGAGGCGGCGGTGGCGACCGAGAAAAACGCGGTCGAACGGGCGATCCGCCCGGGGCGGCGCTCGAGCATCCGAAGCTCTGAGCTCGATCTGCTCGGTATAGTCCGGCGCCGCGCTCATGGCGAACATAGCCTCACAGAAGAAGCGGATCCTACGCAGCGAACGCGAGCGGACCGAGAACCGGCTCCTGACGAGCACGGTCAAGACCTATTTCCGCCGGCTCGAGAGCGCCGTCGAGGGCGGCGACGCCGACGCGATCGAGGCCGAGCACCGCGCCCTCGTCTCGCGGATCGACAAGGCCGTGCAGAAGGGCGCCCTGCACAAGAACACCGCCGCGCGCAAGAAGTCCCGCGCCGCCCGCATCGCGCCGGCGCCGCGCGAAGTAGCTAGGCCGGCACGCCGCCGAGCGCGTCGCAGGCCAGCGTCAAGCGCCAGCTCGTCGCCGTAGTCGGCGCCGCCGCGGCACCAGACCTCGAGGTCGGCGAGCGCGATCGTCGCCGCCTGCAGCTCGCCGAGCTCGGTCCTGCCCAGCCTGGCGACCAGCTGCTTCGCCGCGTAGGGATGCATGCCCAGGCTCGACTCGACCTGCTTCGGCGGCGACGCCCTCCTCCAGCATGCGCCGCCGCCGGGCAGGCCTTGCGCAGCCGCGAGGCGAGGCCGTAGATCAAGCCGGTCACGTTCTCCCCCTGCGAGACCAGTCGCTCGGCGATGCGCAGCGCCTCCGCGGCATCGCGCTCCAGCAGCGCGTCGGAGAGCGCCCAGACCGCGGCCTCGGAGGTGTCGGCGACCATCGCGTCCAGGTCGGCGGCGTCACCTCCCCGCCCTCGCCCGCCCAGAGCGCCAGTCGCTCGAGCTCGTTCGCGAGGCGCTGGGGATTGGCCCCATGCGATCGACCAGCATGCGCGCCGCGGCGGGCTCGAGGCGGAACCCGAGGCGCCGCGCGTCCCCGACCAGCACACGCGGCATGTCCCTCGCCTTCGGCGCCTCGAACTCGTGGATCTCGCCCTTCGCCGCGCTAACCGCATCGGCCAGCTTGGCAGGCGCCTTGGCCCGGGCGATCAGGACGACGGTGAGATCCGGGGGCAAGCGGTCAGCGCCGCCGCGACCTCCTGCTGCTGCCGGTCGCGCCAGCGCTCGACGCCGTCGGCGAGCAGATACCGACGGGACTCGGTCAGCGACATCGCCGGGATCGCGGCGAGCAGCGCCTCGTGGTCGGGCGCGCCGCGCCCCTCCTCGGCCTCGAAGACCTCCAGCGCGGCGGCGCCGCCGTCGCGCTTCGGCCCGCGCCCGCAGACGCGCCCGGGTCGCGTCGATCTTTGCCCCGTCGGTGCCGGCGATCAGGTAGAGCGAGCGGAGCTCGTCGGCCATCGACCGCCGAGTCTAGATGCCGGCGCCGGGGTCGTGCTTGCCGCGTCCGCCACCGCGGTCCTTGCCGCGACCGTGTCTCGTCCGCTTCTCGCCCATAGGCGTCGGCGTTGCAGTTTCTCGCAGGCGCCGGAGGTGGCGCCCGGTGCGCGCCGCGGAGGTCGCCTCCGGCTGGGGCTTCGGCCGGGCCGGGGCGTTCGATCCGCTCTGGCATCCTTGCCGCGCGCGTTGCTCCGAGACCGGAGCGCCGCGTCGGCCGGCGCCGGCCGGGGGTCGTCCGGCTCCCGGGCGAGCGTCGACGGGTGGCGGCCTGTCGTCGGCACCGGCTGGTCGGCTCGATGCGCCTCGACGGGGACCGGCGGGCGAGGAGCGCCGGCTCGGCGGAGAGGGGCGCTCGTCGCCGCCCCGGTGCGCCGTCCGCCGCTGGCGTCGCCCCCGCGCGTTAGCCGGGTGCCGAGTCGCGCTCCTGCGGCTCTCTCGAACGCAAGACGATCGGCGAACTCGGAACGATCTTGCGATCGGCCGAGTACCGCAAGCGCTGTCGCCCCGCGCGATCGACACCATGCCGGGTCGGCCCCGGCCATCGGGCCTCCGGCAACAGCGGCCAGCCCTGGTTGAGGGCGAAGGCCACCATCGCGAGTCCGACCGCGGCCAGTCACCCCCAGCAACGCCAGGGTTGTGCTGCGAGCGCGCTCCAGGAGGCCGTCGCCGAGAACGCTCAGCCTCGGCGACGCTTGCGCCAGCCTCTGTCCACGCTTGGAGAGCACCGGTACTTCCATCGGCCGGCGCCTGACAACCGGCAAGGCCAAAGGGGAGAGAACCCCAATATTGATTCGTCGATTTGTCTAGTCCGCGGTGGCTCCTGCCACCTCAGCCCTTGCTTTCGACCTCGATCGACTTGCCGACCGACCTCGATCACGACCGTCCCGTCGCGATCGGTGCGAAGACTGCGGACACCGTGCGCCGCGAAGTGTGCGAGGTCGCGCGGGGTCGGGTGCCCGAAGGGATTGCCCTCACCGACCGAGATCACCGCCAGCCGCGGCCGGGTACGTTCGAGGAGGTCGGCGAGGCCGGCGTCCTCGCTGCCGTGGTGGGCGACCTTGAGTACATCGATCGGCCCCGGCTCGATGCGGAATTGCCTCGGCCTCGGCATCGGCGTGAGCAGCATCGAGAATCGACTCCAGCGGGCCAGCAGGACGAGCGCAAGTCGGTTTGGGTCTTCGCCGGCGGGGCGATCCAGCGAGCAGCTCGGCGGGCGGCCAGAGGACCTCGAGCCGCAGACCGCCTGAGCGCAGCTCTGCGCCTCCCGCCAACCGGCGCGTCCGGATCCGACTTCGGCGGCCGCCGCCGCGGTCAAGCGTCGCCGGGCACCGCGAAGAGCAGGACCGCCCGACCGGCATCTCCCCGAGCAGCTCGCGGATCCCGCCCGCGTGGTCCGACTCCTCGTGGGTGACGATCGCGGCACCGAGCCCCTCGACCCCGGCCGAGCGCAACTTCGCCTCAGCTCTTCGCCAGGCGGCCCGCCATCGACGAGCACAGCCGGCGCGGACGCGGGCTGCAGCAGGATCGCGTCGCCCTGGCCGACGTCGAGCACCGAGACGCGCAGACCAGCCGGCGGATCTGGCGCTCGACCAGCTCCACCGCCCGCGGGCCAAGCCAGGGCAAGCAACACGAGGCCGAGGGCCAGAGACGCCGGGCGACGCATGCGGCTCCGCGCGGTCGCGCCGGCCAGCGCAGGCGGCGAAAGCGGAGACGAGCACGATCGCCGTCGACCGCGATCGCGGCATAGAGGCAACCAACCCGCTGAGACCGAGCCGCAGGTCGATATGCCCAGCTCGGCCGACCACACCAGGCCGCCACCTGGGCGATGTAGGCGAGCAGCAGCGAATTGACGGCGTTGAACAGCTCGACCGGGAAACCGGGCACCTGACCGGCCGCCGCGGCCAGCATCCCCAGCCACATCGCCGGCGCCACCGCCGGCAACGCCAGCAGGTTGGCCAGCAGCGTCGGGTCGAGACCGCTTCGAAGTGGAAGGCGATCAGCGGCGCGGTCGCGACCGTTGCGGCGATCGTCATCGCCGCACCGTCGACCAGTGGACGCCGCCAACCCCGCGTGCCGAACCGACCCGCAAGCGCGGCCCGCAGTGGTGCCGCGAGACAGGATCCCCAGCACCGCGGCGAAGCTGAGCTGCCAACCGACGTCGGCGACGATCCCAGGATCGATCGGCGAGCATCACGAGGGCGGCAATCACCAGCCCGTAGAAGCGTGAGGCTGCGGCGACCGGCCAAGCGTCGCGAGCACGCTCAGCGCCACCCATAATCCCCGCCCGCTGGATCGACGGCCCAGCTCCGGCCAGCGGCACGTAGACGGCGATCAGGCCGAGCAGCCAGAGGAGGCGGGTGCGCAGCGGCATCCCAAGCGCCGCCAGCACCGGCATCGCCAGCAGGGCCAGCAGCGCCACGTTCTGGCCCGACACCGCGAGCAGATGGCCCAAGCCCGGAGCGCCGGAAATCCTCCGCCGTCGTGCTCGTCGACTTGCTCGTCCTCGCCGAGGACGAAGCCGCGCGCCAGCGCCGCCTCGCGTGCGGGCATCCCTTGCCGAGCGCCGCCTCCGCCCGGCCCGGATCTCAGCCGCTGTGAAGAGCGCGAGGCGCGACCGCCGCCGCGATCAGGAGCGACGGCGATGAGCAGGCGCCCGGGGCACGGCGCTCAGGGCTGCAGCCGCGCCCGCAGCGACTCCATCGTCGCCGGGCCGATTCCACTCACCTGGTCGAGCTGATCGACCGAGGCGAGGCCACCGTGCTGGTCGCGGTATTCGACGATCTTGCCGGCGGTCACCGGGCCGATGCCGTCGATCGTTTCGAGCTGCTCGACGGTGGCGCTGCCGAGGCTGATCGGGTCCGTCCTCCGCCCGCGCCGTCTGCAATCGTGCCGCCCGCCGGCCCTGCTCGGGCACCATCACCTGCTGGCCATCGGTCAGACGGGCTGCTCGGTTGATGCCTTCCAGCATCGCTCCGCCTGCCGGCCCGCCGGCCCGATCGATCGCATCGACGACCCGCGCGCCGGCCGGCAGCCGGTAGACCCCAGGCCGCCGCACGGCGCCAGCGACGTCGATCACGATGTCGCCGCCCCCGCCGCTCTTCAGGCTGATCTCGCCACTCGTACCTGGCGAGGGGGTGAAGGGCGCGACGCTATCGCCGCCCTCCGCCCGAATCGCACGGGCGCCGACCAGCAGCAGCGCAACGGCAACCGCGCCGTAGACAACCAGCTGAGACCGCGAAAGCTCGGGCATAGCCACAAGCCTTGCCGGTCAGAGCGCACGAGTGGTGCGCGCAAGCGAACGACTCAGCTACAAGTTTTCGTCGTCGTCGTAACCGGCAACCTCGGCCAGCTGATCGGAATACAGCTCAGCCGCAGCAACCGGAGGTGACTGAACGGAGACGCAGGTCAGCGCTGCCTCACCGTTATTGGCAATCGAGTGATCGGTAGCGGGTGGGACGAGAATCAGATCACCCTCCCCCACGTCCTGGGTGTCACCGACGACGGACATCGTTCCGGCTCCTCGCACCACCACATAGACCTGCTCGGCCTCCTCGTCAGAGCGCAGGGTCTGCTCGGCGCCGGCGGGAATCTCCAACCAGGTCACCGACATGTTGCGGGCGCCGAGCTGACCGGCATCCATCAGGGCGTGGTACCGGACCCGGTGCCACTCCTCGGCGGGCGCATCTGAAAGTCGTCTAACCAACATGCGCGCGCTTTGTACCAGAAAGGGAGACCTGAGCCGTGAGAACTCAGCGAACTACCAGGTTTACGAGCTTCCCCGGGACCACTATCTCCTTGACGATCTCTTTGCCGTCGAGGTGACGGCGCACCTTCTCACTCTCGCGGGCGAGGGCCAGGAGCTCTGCTTCCGGCGCCTCGCTGGGAGCCTCGATCCGGTCGCGCAGCTTGCCGTTGACCTGGACCACGAGGGTGACAGTGTCGCTGGCAAGCAGCGCCGGGTCGGCCACCGGCCACGGTACCTCCCACACGCGGCTGCTCTGGAGCCTCTCCCAGACCTCGGCACCGAGGTGGGGAGCGAAGGGGAAGATCAGCGAGGCAGCGGTGGCCGTGGCAAAGCGAACGGCAGCGAGGCCGGCCGGCTCCCCGTAGATGCTGTCCTTAACTCGGTAGGCCTCGTTGACCAGCTCCATCACCGCGGCGATCGCGGTGTTGAACTGGAAGCCGCGCTCGAAGTCGCGACTCACCTTGTCGATCGCCCAGTGGGCCTTGGCGAGCAGCTCGCGGACCTCGCCCTCTACGGTGCTGCCCGTGTCCGCTGCGGCGTCTCCCTTCGCCGTGACCTCCTCGCAGAGCCGCCAGAGCCGTGAGAGGAAGCGCTGTACGCCCTCCACACCCTCGTCGGACCAGTCACCACCACGCTCGGGCGGGCCCATGAAGCAGATGTAGGTGCGGGCGGTATCGGCGCCGTAGCGCTCGACGTACTCGCCCGGGCTGACCGTGTTGTCCTTCGACTTCGACATCTTGGCGCCGTCGCGGGTGATCATTCCCTGGGTGAACAGGTTGGCGAAGGGCTCCTGCACCGAGAGATGATCAAGGTCGGCGAGCGCCTTGGTGAAGAAGCGCGCGTACATCAGGTGCAGGATCGCGTGCTCGACCCCGCCGATGTACTGGTCGACCGGCAGCCAGTGGTCGGCGGCGGCCCGGTCCCAGGCGGCCTCGGAGTTGCGCGGATCGAGGTAGCGGATGAAGTACCAGGAGGAGTCGACGAAGGTGTCCATCGTGTCGGTCTCGCGCCGCGCTGCGGCGCCGCAGCGCGGGCACTCCGTCGCCACCCAATCCTCCGCGGCAGCCAGGGGGCTGCGGCCCTGCGGCGCGTAGTCGTCGACCTCGGGCAGCTCGACCGGGAGCTGCTCGTCGGGGACGGGGACGATGCCGCACTTCTCGCAATAGATGACTGGGATCGGCGCCCCCCAGTAACGCTGGCGCGAGACGAGCCAGTCGCGCAGGCGGTAGTTGACAGCGGAGTCGCCCCGCCCTTCGTGCTTCAGCCAGGCGACGATCTCCTCATAGGCCTCGCGGTTGTGTTTGCCATCGAAGCGTCCAGAGGCGGTCATCGGGCCGTCGCCGGGGTATGGCAACCCCTCCTCGTCGCGGGCAGCCTCCGGATCGGCGCCCTCGATCACCCGCTTGACCGGGAGGTCGAAAGCGCGGGCGAACTCGTAGTCGCGCGTGTCGTGGGCGGGCACCGCCATGATCGCGCCGGTGCCGTACTCCATCAGCACGTAGTCGGCGACGAACATCGGTATCTCCTCGCCGTTGACCGGGTTGACGACCGTGCGACCGAGCGGCACGCCGGTCTTCGGGCGGTCCTCGTCGCCGCGATCCTCGACCGACTCGCGGGCGACGCTGTTGACGTACTCGCGCACCTCCTCCTCCACCGGCGTGCCGGCGATCAGTCGCTCGAGCTCGGGATGCTCGGGGGCGAGGACGAAGAAGGTCGCGCCGAAGAGCGTGTCGGGACGGGTGGTGAAGACGGGGAAGTCGAGGTCGAGCTCCTCGCAGCGGAAGGTCACCTCGGCCCCCTCGGAGCGGCCGATCCAGTTGCGCTGCATCGTGACCACGTGCTCGGGCCAGGACTCGAGCAGGTCGAAGTCGGCGAGCAGCCGCTCGGCGTACTCGGTGATCTTGAAGAACCACTGCTCGAGCCGGCGTTGTTCGACCGGCGTTCCGCAGCGCTCGCAGCGACCGTCGACGACCTGCTCGTTGGCGAGCACCGTGGCGTCCTTCGGGCACCACTGCACCGGCGCCTCGTCACGGTAGGCGAGGCCGCGCTCGAAGAGGCGCAAGAAGATCCACTGGGTCCAGCGGTAGTACTCGGGGGTGTGGGTGGCGAGCTCACGCGACCAGTCGATCGAGATCCCCCACTCGCGGAACTGGCGGCGGAAGGACTCGATCGAGCGCTCGGTCGCGACGCGCGGCGGCTCGCCGGTTTTGATCGCGTTGTTCTCCGCCGGCAGTCCGAAGGAGTCGTAGCCCATCGGGTGGATCACCTCGAAGCCATGGCGGCGGCGGAAGTGGGCGATCGCGTCGCCTACCGCGTAGCACTTGAGGTGGCCGACGTGGGGCTCACCCGAGGGGTAGGGCAGCATCTCCAGCACGTAGGACTTCGGCTTCTCAGCGGCATGGCCCGGCTGGCCGAGGTTGGCGACCTCCCAGGTCTTCTCATCAGCCCAGAGCTGCTGCCACTTTGCCTCGATCGCCTTTGGTTCGTATCCGGCCATGGGGCGCGATCTTACGAGCGGCGCTGGGTGAGGCGCAGGCCGGACCAGGTCTCGTCGATCGCGCAGACCTTGGTATCGACCATTCCGGCGGCCAGGGCGACATCGCGGATGACGTCCTCGGTCAGGTCCGTTTCGACCCGCGAGGAGCGCTTCGGCCAAGCCATCCAGAGAGTGCCCTCGGCAACCGCCTTGGAGACGGGGTCGAAGCGGCGCTCCAGCTCACGGCGGGAGGTGACGAACCAGATCGTCATCTCGCGCCGGCCGCGGTTACCGTGGCGGAGCGTCACCCCCGACGGCAGCGGCGCGAGTAAGCGCTCGGCTCCATCCGGCGCACCGACCAGGACCAGCTTCGAGTCCGGCTTGACGCCGAGCTTCTCAACCAGCGGCTTTCCCGAGTACCCGGCGCTCATCGATCAGGCGCTGCGAGGCCTTGGTCGCAGACCCCAGATGGATACGGCTGCCCAAACCGTCTCGAGCAGCAGGAAGCCCCATTGCCGCTCCTCCCAGGCAAGCACAGCGAGGATCAGCGAGCCGACGAAGTTGAGCACGAGGTAGACGCGCGAATGCGGGTCCATCGCCCCAAACTGCGCCGCGGCGAAGGCGACGAGGATCAAGAGGGCGCCGACGATCTGTACGAGCTGGTCCACGCCCGCCGAGCGTACTGCCAGGGGTCACTCAGAAGACGGGCGCTACCGCCTCGAGGATCCGTGGCCAGACGTACACCTCGACCGTCGCTGCGACGACCAGCACGGGGATCGCGAGGGCGACGGTGATGAAGGTGGCGGCCAGAAGCTGGTTCCACTCGCCGCGGCGGCTCGCGATCAGCCAGGCGGCGAGGGGAAGGAAGAGGGCGGTCAACTCGGGGATCGCGTGCGGCAGCACGCTGAGGATGAGGAGGGCGTGGGAGATGTCGAGCTGGTAGGAGATCGTCGCCCCCTGGAAGCCGAGGTAGAGGGCCTGGGTCAGCAGCGAGAAGAGGGTTACCGCGGCGACGAAGAGGATCGCGAACTCCCCCGCCTTGACGTGGATCCAGCGCGAGAAGCCGGTGCGCTGCGCGGCGGCGATCGGCATCGAGGCGCCGGCGATGAAGCCGGCGACGCAGGCGGTTGCGTGCAGCGCCAGCACCAGCGAGTTGCGCCAGAGAATCGGCAGCAGGTCGGCCGGGCTCGTCGACTCGGTCAGACCCGGCATGTGGATCGGGGTGACGTCGGGGGTGAGCAGGCCGGCGACCACCCAGACAGTCCCCAACAAGGCAAGCGCGATCGCCAGGCTGAGGGCCAGCCAACTGCCCAGGACCGGTCCCGGGCGATCGTTCCAGGCCTCGATCGCCTCTCGCGTGTCCTGCATCCCGTGCGAGAACACGTGCTCGTTCGCGGTGCTCATCGGGAGATCATCGGCAGCTTCTCGGGACTCCCTGAGTACGCTGCCGGGCGTGAACGGGCACGATTCCGGGGGATCCACAGGAACGACGTGGGTTCGACGCCGCTGGCGGTGGTTGATGGCTGCGGCGGTCGCGCTCGCCGCCGGCGTGGCGATCGGGGTCGCACTCAGTTGGCACTTCTCCGACCAGGTGCTGGTGCCGGACCACTCGAGCTGGCTGAAGGAGGTGAAGGTCGAAGGAATGCCGCCCGGGCGAATCGTCCTCGCCCGCAGCGAAGAAACGGAGAGGCCAGGCGTGTACGGCCTCGACTGGGAGGGCGGGCACGCGATCGTCGGCGCCATCGTCGACGAAGACGCCGAGACGGTCACCCGCAGGCTGCGCGGGGTGCACGGATACCTGGTCCCGGAAATGGAGGTCGGGGTCGAAGCCAACGTCTTTTCGGGCGATCCCGGGCAGGCGTTCGGCATCCCCTTCGCCGACGTCGACGTCCAGAGTGAGCTTGGTCCGATGCCGGCCTGGTCGATCCCGGGGAAGGGCAATACCTGGGCGATCGTCGTGCACGGCATCAACAGCACGCCCCAGGTTGGCTTGCGGGTGGTGCCGGTCTACACCGGGCGGAGCTGCCGACGCTGCTGATCACCTACCGCGAGGATCTCGGTGCCCCGCCCAGCCCCGACGGCTTTCATCACATGGGCCTGACCGAGTGGCGCGACCTTCAGGCTGCCGCCCGCTACGCGCTCGACCACGGCGCACGCCGCCTCGTTCTCGTCGGCTACTCGATGGGCGGCGCAATCGTCACCCAGTTCATGCAGCACTCGCCACTCGCCCCGCGGGTCAGCGGCCTCGTGCTCGACGCGCCCGCGCTCGACTGGCAGCGAGTCCTCGAATTCAACGCCACCGAGATGGGCCTGCCCGGCTTCATGGCGCTTCCGGTCGAGTGGGCGATCGGCGCCCGCATCGACGTCGACTGGGACGACCTCAACGCCCTCGGACACCCCGAGGACTTCCAGCTGCCGATCCTGCTCTTCCACGGCGACGACGACAAGGTCGTGCCGATCTCGACCAGCGAGGACTTCGCCGCCGAGCTGCCCCGCTGGGTGACCTACTACACCGCGCCCCGAGGCCGGCCACGTCGAGGCTTGGAACGTCGACTCCGCGGCTCTACGAACGGCGGCTGGGGGCTTTCCTCGCCTCGATCAGTGAGCTGACCATGGAACAGACGGCGCAGCTGGAGGCGCCGTCAGCCTCGCGACGGGCTTGCCCAGACGAGTCACTTGGATTTCCTCACCTGCCTCTGCCAAACGCACATATTGCGCGAGCTTGGCGTAGAACTCAGTCCATGCCGACTGTCTTTTTCAGATCTGCGAACTGGTCCTTGGGGGCAATAGCCGGCCGCAATTTGATCGGCCAGCGGGGGAATGGAGCTAGTGGGGCTCGAACCCACGCCTCCTGACTGCCAGTCAGACGCTCTTCCAGCTGAGCTATAGCCCCGCAACTCGTAGTTCACCGCCAAGTTTAACGCTGCGCGCTGGTTGTTCCTTGCCGGGGCGAGACGGAGATGCACGACGCCCTGGCCAGCAATCAGGTCAACCGGCAGGAGATAGCAGCGGTTTAAGTCACCGCAATACACCGCCACCACATCGATCTCGGATCGATCGTAAGTGGACCTCAGATACCCCTGGGTCGGCGAGTGAGAGCACGAACCGACTCGAACGCAAATGACGTCTCCCTTGTGAGCACCCCACTTGCATTGGACCGCAACAACCTTCCAGCGACCCCAATCACGAGGTCGTAGCGCTCGTGCTCTGTCAAGGGACAAAGACCGAAAGACCGAGACTCGCAGCCTCCTTCGCGATCGCCAGCTCCGCCACGTTGCCCTTGTGGTTTGGGTTGTGCTCGGTCACGAACACATGTTCGCAGACAAAACACCGCCAGTCAATACGTCAAACGTTGAGTGGTGCGGCGAGGATCCGCTCGGCTGGACTACGCGGCGCGCTGCTCGGGTCCTGGTCCTCGTCGACGTCGAGGACCAGGTTGTCGCCTGAGGTGCGGCGGATGTTGAAGTCGAAGGGAGCGTTCTCTTCCAGCTCTCGCAGCAGCTCGACCGGCTCGTCGAGCCGCATCGAGAGCGTCGCGCGGCCCTCGGAGAAGCGCTCGACCGAGATCTCAGAGGCGCCGAGCCGGCCGACGGCGTTTTCGAAGCCGACCAGCTGCGAGAAGTCGCCGAGCGGGCCGATCTCGAGCTTGATCAGTCCCTCGAAGAGCTCGTCCCAGGGCAGCCTCGGCGCCGGCCGGTGCGGACGGAGCGGCGCCGTTCGAGCGGCTCTCGTGAACGTCGCTGAGCTCCTGCGTTCGCCGGCTCACCTCGACCGCCTCGCGCAGGGCCTTCATCCGGATCCGCGTCGCCTGCCCGCGCGCCTGCGCCTCGATCTCGTCCAGCCTCTCCGAGACCGAGTGCAAACGAGACGATGCTGCGCTCGTGACGCTCGTCAGCCTCGCGCAGCCGTTCGCCCAGATTGCGGATCTCGCGCTCGCGCTCGATCACCATCCCCGAGAGTGATGTGAGTTCGGCGTCCGCCGTGTAGGCATGTGCTCGACGGCGGATATCGCCGCATCGCGCGCCGCCATCGCGGCATCCACTTCGTCGCGGCGATAGCCGAATAGAGCCCGCTTGAAGCTACCCATGCGCGGCACCGTAGAGGTGCCCTCGGACGCCATCCTGCGGCAGCTGCAACTCGGGTCGCGGCGCCTCGCGCCAGAGGTCCTCGAGTTGGTAACGCTCCCTTTCCTCGGCCGTGAAGACGTGCAGGACGGCATCGAGATAATCGAGCACGATCCAGCCCGCGGTGCCCTCCCCCTCCACGCCCCCCGGCAGCAGCCCGTGCTCCTGCTTCAGCCGCAGCTTCACCTCGTCGACGATCGCCCGCGCTTGGCGCTCGTTGCGCGCCGTGCAGATCGCCAGGAAGTCGGTGTAGGCGGCGAGCTCGCGCATGTCGAGCAGGACGATCTCTGTCGCGCCTTTCGAGTCGGCGATCTCGGCCAGGCGCCGCGCCAGTGCCTCGGACTCCAGCTTGCTCACGAGTAGATCCCCTTCTCCTCGATGAAGCGGGCAACTGCCTCCGGCACCAGGTAGCGCAACGGCCGGCCCGCGGCCGCGCGCTCGCGAACGGCGGAGGAGGAGACACCGAACTGGGGCATCTCCAGCATCGTCGCCCGTCCCTCGGCTCCGAGGCTGCGCATGACGGCGCCGACGTCCGCCTCGGAGATCCCCGCCCGCCGCGCCACTGCCAGCCGCGCCAGCTCGACCACCCGCCGCGGCTCGCGCCAGCTCTCGAACCCGACAGCGGCGTCCGCCCCCATCACGAACACCAGCTCAGGTTCTCCTTTCTCGCGTGCAAGCAGCTCCAAGGTCTCATACGTATAGGACGGCCCCTCGCGCTCGACCTCGAGCGTGGAGACGGTGAAGCGCGGGTCGTCGGCGGCAGCAAGGCGAGTCATCGCCAGGCGCAGCTCGCGGCCGGGGTCGTCGTGTATCCGCTTGTGCGGCGCCTCCCCCGTCGGCATCAGCACGACTTCGTCGAGGCCGAGCTGCCAGAGCGCCTCCTGAGCGAGCGCGAGGTGGCCGAGGTGGGGCGGGTTGAACGCCGAGCCGAGGACGCCGATCGCCGCTCGGGAGCTGTCCGCCGCCGGCGCGCTACTCACGCACCTGGCCGTCGCCGCGGACGACGTACTTGTAGGTGGTCAGCTCGCGCAGCCCGATCGGCCCACGGGCGTGCAGCTTCTGGGTCGAGTTGCCGATCTCGGCCCCCATGCCGAACTCGAAGCCGTCGGTGAAGCGGGTCGAGGCGTTGGTGTAGACGACGGCGGCGTCGACCCCGGCGGTGAAACGCTCAGCGGCATCCTCGGAACGGGTGACGATCGCCTCCGAGTGACGGGTGCCATGGCGGTTGACGTGGTCGACCGCCTGTTCAAGCGAGTCGACGACGGCAACAGCGAGCTTCAGGTCGAGGTACTCGCTGTCCCAATCATCCTCGCTTGCAACCCCCACCTCGATCCCCCCGGCCGCGCTGCGGGCGCGCTCGTCGCCGACGAGATCAACGCCAGCGTCGTGCAGCGCGGCAAGCGCCTCGGGCAGGAACTCATCCGCGACCGCCGCATTGACCAGCAACGTCTCGGCGGCATTGCAGACACCGGGCCGCTGCGTCTTCGCGTTGACCGCGATCCGCCGCGCCATCTCAAGGTCGGCGTCAGCGTGCACGTAGACGTGGCAGTTTCCCGCCGCGGCGTAGATGACCGGCACCGTGGCGACATCCTTCAAAGCTTTCTTCAGCCCTTCGCCGCCACGCGGGATCAGCAGATCGACTGACTCCTCCTGAGTGGCGAGCTCGGCCAGGTCCTCGTGACCACCTCCGGTCAGCAGCAGTGCCGCATCCTCGGGCAGGCGCACCTCGGCCAGCGCCTCGCGCGCGATCGCCGCCAGCGCCCCGTTGGTTCGTTCGGCGTAGTGGGAACCGCGCAAGACAATTGCGTTACCGCTCTTGATCGTCAGCGCCGCGCAATCGATCGTCACGTTCGGCCGCGCCTCATAGACGACGGCGACGACCCCGAGCGGCACGCGAACCTTCCGCAGGTCGAGGCCGCTGTCCAGCTTTTTCCGTTCGAGCTCCTCGCCCACCGGGTCCTCGAGCGCGCCAACCGCTCGCACTCCGTCAGCCATCACCGCAATCCGCTCTTCGCTCAACGCCAGCCGGTCGCGCAGCGCCGGGGTCAAACCCTCTGCGCGCTCGTCAGCCAGATCGGCCGCATTGGCGTCGAGCACGTCCCCGGCTCGCTCTCCAAGCAACCGGGCGATCGCCTCCAGCACCGCGTCCTTGGTCTCAGGAGAAGCAGCCCCCAGCACCCGCGCCGCACGCCGCGCCGCATAGCAAGTTTCAGCAACCGTTTTCGCAGCAACAGCCATGAGCGTAAGGGTACCTGGGAGGATCGGGGTGTCCCTCCGGCGCAGCGGCGTCATCTTTTTCGCCCCGCCGCGCCGACGGACAGCTTCAAGCGCTACTGGCGAAAAACCCAACAAGCCGGAGGGACGCCCCGATCCTCCCACTGCACTCAGGACGCTCCGAACATCCCTTCCAGGCGCATCGCAAGCCGCACGTCCCCCTCGACGCTGCAGCGGCCGGCCACCATGGCGGTGAGAGGATCCTGGGTGCCGGCAACGATCCGCACCCAGTCGGCAAGGCCGAAGTGGAGCGTGACCGCTGCCTCGAGCGGTGCCGGCTCGAGCAGTCGTGCGCGGCCCCGATCCGAGTCGACCTCGATTGCCCAGCGCCAGGGCGCGCCGCGGGGCGGCTCGATCGCCAACGGTTCCAGCTCGTAGGCGATCGTCCCCGAGAAGCCGGCTGCCTTGGCCGGCTGGAAGCCTCGCGCCGTCGCCCGCACGAGCGCCCGCTGGCGCCGCGGCTCGGCGAAGCGGCGCTCGATCTCGGCGTCGTCGAAACCACGCACCATCGCGCTCAGGGCTCGTCGCCCACCCCGGGAGGCAAGGGCGCGCAGGGGTCGAGACCGCTTCTCGTCAGGCATAGGGATGAGTGGGGCGCGGCCCTCGATCTCGGCCCACGCCTCAGCCGCGCGGGCACCGGCCCAGCGAACGCCGTAGCGCTCCGCCAGCTCTTCGCCCTCGGCGAGCACCGACGCCGCCTCGGCCGCGTCTTCCGCCCATCCGCGACGGTGCAGCGCGATGGCGAGGTCGACCCGCATCCAGGCCCTTGCCCACACAGCCCCCAGCTCGTCCGCCCGCTCGACCGCGGGCCGCAACTCCGCGACCGCTGCGTCGGGCCGCTCGGCGAGAAGCTCGAGGCGGCCGATATGCCACTCGGCCTGCATGCCAAAGCAGAGCGACGGCGTGGCCGTGATAAGAGTCGAGCGCAGCGGCTCGAAGAGAGGCCTTAGACGCTCCCCCGCCTCTCGGTCCCCGACCATGCTCGCGGTAAAGGCGAGCATGCAGATGGCGAGGGGCATATGCCCGTCGGGGCGGCGCAGCGCCTCCAGGTCCTCGCCATCTCCGAGCAGGGTCCACATCCGTCGTCGCGCCGTCTCGGCGTCGCCGCCGGCCGCAGCCGCGATCGAGACGGCGGCGGAGAGGAATCCCCGCGGCGTCACCTCGTCCATCGCTTCATAGACTTCCCGGCTCGCCGCAAACTCGCCGTCGAAGTACCACTCTTCGAGCATCGTCACGAACAGCTCCATCCCGACGTGCATGTCTGGGCGCAGCCGGCGGATCACCGCCCCGGCCCGGCGGCGCAGCACGTCAGCTGCTTCGCGTTCGCCCCGATCCGTCAGGCGCATGCTGCGATACAGATCCACCTCCCAGGTGAAGCGGGGGGCAGCTAGGCGCTGCGCGATCTCCCCGCCCCGCTCGACCGCTTCCTCGCACTCCCGGATGCGCCCCATCCTGTAGTGGGTGGCTGCCGACAGCTGGACGACGCGGAAAAGCAGGTCTTCGCGATCGCATTCCTCCGCCAGATCGAGCAGGGTGTCGACTTCTCGATGGAACCAGGCAGCGTCGGGTGGCAGCTCGGGCCCACGGGCAAACCGGAGGATGACGGCGGTGTAGCGACCGAGGAGCTTGGCCTCGGGGTCGCCGAGACGCTCGGCCAGCTCGCCGGCCCGCCCCTCGAGAGCGGCAAACCCCTCACCGTCCGTATAAATCAGCAGGTAAGCGAGGCGAAAGATCATCCTCAGGGCGAGGCGCGGCTCGCCCTCGCCAAGCATCTCCAAGCCCTCGCGCAGTTGATCCACGGTGACCGGGTCGTCGGTGCCCACCTCGAAGCCAAAGCCGATGTCCCCGCCGGCAAACCCGAGCGCAGCCCGGGCGAAGGTGACCGCGTCGCCTGTCGCCCGTGCCGCCTCAATGGCGCCTCGAAACGATCCGCGCGCCCGGACCAGGTCGGCGCTGAGCAGCTCCTGCTCGCCAAGCTCGAGCAGCGACGTTGCCCGCGCTGCCGACCCGTCCTCGAGCTGCAGGGCGAGCACGCTCTGCATATGCGCGGCCGCTTGCTCGTGATCATGACCCTCGGCCGCCGCAGCAGCGGCGGCGCGGTAGGCGGCGATCGCCGCCTGAGGACCCGTCAGCTCGACGGCGAGGCCGAAGTGGCGCGCCAGCTCGGCCGGCTCCGCCTCAGGATCGCCCTCCAGCGCTTCGGCGATCGCCAGGTGCAGGCGGGCACGGTCGGCCTCGCCGGTCCCGGCAATCAGCGCCTCGCGAACCAGCGCGTGCGGGAAGGTGATCGTGGGTTGTGTAGCGGGCACGTCGTCGACCAGGCGCTCGGATAGCGCCTCCCCCACCGCGTCAGTGGCTTTCTCGTCGTCAAACCCGATCGCCTTGGCGGCGAGCGCGACCGGCGCCGTGGGCCCGATCGCCGCCACGGCGGCGAGGAATCGCTCGGTGTCGGGGTCGAGTCGGGCCAGGCGCTCCTCCACCAGGTCGGCGACAGCGTCTGGAACCGGCGCGCTGTCGAGCTCGTGTCCGTCTGCCAGCGCCCCCCGTCCGTCGAGGTCACGCGCCAGCTCGCCGGCGAAAAACGGGTTGCCCGCGGTTCGGGCCAGCAACCGATCCGCCAGACCCGGGGTGATCGAGCGTCCCACCTTGGCGTCGACCAGGGCCGCCATGCCGGATGCGTCTAGGCCGGCAAGTCGGAGCTCCTCGAGATCGTCGGTGCGTCGCAGATCAGCGAGCACGCGCGAGACCGGGTGACGGCGCCCCATCTCCCGGTCGCGCGCCGTCACCACCAAAACCAGTGGTAACTGAGCGCTGTCGAGCAGGTGCGCTAGCGCCTGCGCCGAGGCTGGATCGCACCAATGGGCATCGTCGAGCACAACGTGTAGCGGCGCGCCATCGGCGGCGCAGCCGAGCACCGCCGCGATGCCGCACAGCAAGCGGTAGCGGGCGCCCTCGGCGGCGGCTATCCGGTCGGCAGCGCCTTGCCCGGCAAGGTCGGCGTGCGGGCCCAGCTCCGGCACCAGCGACGCCAGCTCGGGCCCCGCCTGCTTGGCGAGGGTCCGGCGCCATCCTTCCTCTCCGGCCCGCGCCAGCTCGCCGATCGCCCGCACCCAGGGCTCGAAGGGAACGACCGCCTCCGGCGGGCAGCGCGCCAGGACCACCATCGCCCCTTGCGCATGCGCCTCGGCCGCGGCCGCCGCGGCATGCCGGGTCTTGCCGATCCCGGGTTCGCCCAGCACCACCACAGCTCGCCTACCCTTGCGTGGTACGGTCGCCTCCCGAAGGGCCATGATCTCCCGATCGCGGCCGATCAGCGGCTCCTCGGCAAAGGAAGCCAGTAACGGCGGCAGCCGGACGTCAGCCGTGGATGAGGTCGCCTCGGGCCTCTCCGGCGCCTCATCCGGTGGCGCGAGCTCACGCCACAGTAGGGCGGAGGCTCGCACCGGGCCGGGCACGCCCTTGAGCTCGTACTCACGAGCCCCGTCCATTCGCACCCCATCGCGCGAAGCCACGAGGTCCCGCACGAGCTCCTGGACGAGCACCTCGCCGGGGCCGGCCGCCGAAGAGAGTCGGCTGGCAATCACCACGGGCATTCCGTGCAGATCATCCCCGTCGGCGATCGGCTCACCCGCGGCGATGCCGACTCGGGCAGCGATGCCAATACCTCCGTACGCATGGTCGAGGTGCTCCACCTCAAGCTGGATACCGGCTGCGCCACGCAAGGCGCCAAGCGCGCTCTCAAAACTGGCCATCGCCCCGTCCCCCAAGGTCTTGACGACCCGACCGCCGGCAACGTCAACGGCGTTGGCCACGTCCTCCATGTGGGTGCGACGAAGGCCCTCCATCCGGTCGTCGCCGAGCCTCGCCAACAGCGTGGTCGAGTCGACCAGGTCGCAGAACACCACGATTGCGACGCCACCCATGCGCTGCATGTTCGCGCATGAATCGTGTTGTTGGCGGGCAAACCCCCACCGTTATCTGTTCTTAGATCAGTACGAAGCGGTCGCGGTGGATGACCTCGTCGGCCGCGTGCGGCAGCAGCTCGCGCACCTGTGCGCTCTTGAGGCCGGTCACCCGCACGAGCTCCGTGGCCGAGTAGTCGACGATGCCCTTGCCGATGACGGCGCCGTCAGCCGCCACCTCGACGGCGTCCCCCACCTCGAAGCCGCCCTCGACCGCGACGATCCCGACCGGCAGCAAACTCGATCCGCTCTCGCGCAGGACCCGGGCGGCGCCCTCGTCGACGAGCAGCCGGCCCTTGGCCGGCTTGGCGTATTTGAGCCAGAGCTTGAAGCTCGATTCCTTGCCCGCCTGCGCCGCGAAGCGCGTGCCGGTTGCTTTCTCGCCGCCGGCAGCAGCCAACAGGGTTCCCGACTTCGTGCCGTTGCAGATCGTCGCCGGAATGCCGGACTCGGCCGCCATCTCGGCCGCAGCCACCTTGCTGCGCATCCCGCCCGAGCCGAAGGCCGAGGTGCGGTCGCCGATCTCCATCTCGGCCAGCGTGTCGAAGTCCTCGACCGCATCGATCAGCTCGGCGCCCGGATCCGTGCTGGGATCGCTGGGGTAGAGACCGTCGACGTCGGAGAGCAGTACCAGCAGCCGGGCGTCGAGCAGGATCGCGACCTGGGCGGCGAGGAAGTCGTTGTCGCCGAAGCTGATCTCGTCAGTGGCGGTCGTGTCGTTCTCGTTGACGACCGGGACCACGCCCCACTCGATCAGCCGCCGCAAGGTCTGCCGCGCGTTCAGGTAGTTGGTGCGCGCGGCGATGTCGGCGGCGGTCAACAGCACCTGGGCGGAACGCGTGCCCCGTTCGCCGAGCCGCGACTGGTACGCCCGGAAGAGGTCGCCTTGGCCAACTGCCGAGGCTGCCTGCAGCTCGTCCATTGCCCGCGGGCGCGCCGGCAGATCCATCAGCCGCATCCCGCGCGCGATCGCGCCGGAGGTGACCATTGCCACCCGCTCGCCGCCCTGCTCGAGCTCCGCCACCTGGGCGCAGACCGAGTCGAGCACGTCGGCGCGCAGCTCACCGTCATCGGCGGCGACGATCGAGGAACCGAGCTTGACGATGAGGGTCATGGAGCAAGCCACTCTCCGACGCGGCCGGAAAGCTTCAGCCCCGACAGGTCGCCCTCGTCGCGGATGCGCTCGGCCACGACGGCCATCGCCTCGACCGCGACCCAGGTCAGAAGACCGCCGACGCTGATCCGGCGACCGCCGGCGGCAGCGATCTCGCTCACCGAGAGGTGCGGCTGGGCGAGCACGTTGACCGGCTTGGTCGTGGCATCGCATATCGCCCGAATCTCGTCCGTACGACCCAAGCGGGGCGCGTAGAGGACATCGGCGCCCGCCTTCTCATACGCCTGCAGACGCGCAATCGTGTCGTCGAGATCGGGATTGCCGCGGACGTAGTTCTCGGCGCGCGCCGTGAGGGTGAAGGGGAAGTCCAGGCGCCGGGCCGCCTCGACCGCCGCCGCCACTCTCTCGACCGCGTGATCGAAGGCGTAGATCCCGTTCTCGGGGTCGAAGTCCTCGATCGAGCCACCGACCGCCCCCGCTTCAGCGACCCGCGTGACCGCCGTTGCCGCGTCGTCCGGATCGGGGCCGTAGCCGTTCTCGATATCGACCGAAACCGGCAGGTCAGTCGCGCGAGCGAGGGCGGCCACATGCTCGGCCAGCTCGTCGAGCGTGACATCGCCGTCCTGGCGCCCCAGGGTGAAGGCAAACCCGGAGCTGGTCGTCGCCAGGGCCTTGAACCCGAGCGCCTCCATCACCCGTGCCGAGCCCGCATCCCAGGGGTTGGGGATGACGAACGCCTCGCCCTCGTGCAGGGCCTGGAAGCTGGCGGCTTTCTCTTGCTGGCTCGATGACATGTCGATCTCCCGGTTCGCTGTGACGCACGCTACTAATCTGAGTGCATGCCAGAGCTGAGAACGGTGCGGGTTGCGGCTGCCCAGGCGACGCCAGCAATACTCGATGCGGAGGCATCGATCGCGAAGGCGGTTGAGCTAATAGAGCGAGCCGCCGCGGACGGCGCCGAGCTGATCGTCCTCCCCGAGACCTTCGTTCCCCTCTATCCCTCGCAGTCGTGGGCGGCCCCCGCGGCCGGGTTCGACGGCTTCGACGAGCTCTGGCAACGCCTTTGGGAGAACTCAGTCGACGTGCCCGGACCCCTGATCGACGAGCTGATCGCCGCTTGCCACCGCAGCGGCGCCCACTGCGCGATCGGGGTCAACGAGCGCGAGTCGGAGCGACCGGGCACGCTCTACAACACGCTCGTCCTGGTCGGGCCGGATGGGCTCGTCTGGAAGCACCGCAAGCTGATGCCCACCCACCATGAGCGGCTCTTTCACGGGATCGGCGCCGGCGACGACCTCGTGGCGGCGCAAACCCCCCTGGGCAAGGTTGGCGGGCTGATCTGCTGGGAGAACCGGATGCCGCTAGCCCGCTACACGATGTACAAATCGGGCCCGCAGATCTGGGTCGCGCCGACCGCCGATGACTCCGACGGCTGGCTCGCCAGCATGCGCCACGTCGCGATCGAGTCCGGTGCCTTTGTCGTCTCGGCCCCACAGTTCATCCCCCGCGAGGCGTTCCCGGACAACTTCCCGGTCGAGCTGCCGGACCGCGAGATTTTCGGCCGCGGCGGAGCGGCGATCATCGAGCCGACCTGGGGCGAGGTGATCGCCGGGCCGCTCTACGGCGAGGAGGGAATCGTCACCGCCGAGTGCGACCTGCGCGCGGGCATGCGCGCCAAGCGCTGGTTCGACTCGGTCGGCCACTACAGCCGCGAGGACGTGTTGCTGCCAAAGACCAGCGGAGACGACCGCTCAGCGGTCGAGGACGGGGACCGCTTCGGGCGAAGCTGATCGCGCCGCCACGATCAGCTCGGGAAGCTGAGGATGGAGACCGCCCCCGGCGGCGTCGCGATCGTTTAACGCAAGCGCCGCCAGTTCGAGCGCCCCGCTTGGATCGCCGCCTCCGATCACACAACCACCGGCAGCAGTGAGCAGCGATACCAGCCTGCTCTCGAAAGGCGAGAGCGCCGGCTGCGGTGGGCCCGGCGGGGGGCCCAGGTCGCGCGGAGCCTCCCCGGCGAGCAGCGCCTCGAGCTGGCCTCCGGCGATCAGCGCGATCGCCTCATCGGAGAGCCCGGCGTAGCGGGCGCAGCGCAGGGTTATCGCCAGTCCCAGCGCGACACCCATATAGGGCGCATCGCTGCCGAAGAGGATCCGGCCCGGTGGGACGAGGGCGAAGAAGGCGAGTAGGTCTGCCGGGTTCCACCATGCGGTGTCGAAGAAGATGTTCGGATGCTCCGGCAGGACTCGCCATAGCCAGGCGAGGTCGGAGATGCCGGCGTGGGCGAGGATCAGCGGGCAACCACGGTGGCGCTCGGCAAGCTCGACGATCGTGTCGCCGAAGGAGCCGACCCCCACCCCCGCGTGGATCAAGACCGGTACGCCCGCCTCCGCGGCGACGGCCAGGATCGCATCGACGTTGGGGTGATCGAGCGCAAACGCCTCCGAGCGCGGGTGCAGCTTGAAGCCCTGCGCCCCGGCTGAGAGAACTGCGATGGCGTCCGGCGCGGAGCTCACCCGAGGATCGAGGCGGGCGAAAGGGACGAGCCTGCCCGGGTGGCGTCGGCACTCCTCGATCACGCGGCGGTTCTCAGCCTCATAGCCGCTACTCACGCCGAAGGGAAAGGTCACAGAACGGCCGCCGAGCTGCTCGAGATCGAAAGCGTGCTCCTCTGCCGTGCGTGCGCTGGCGTCGATGTCGGTGCCGGTGTGCGAGTGAGCGTCGAACGGCTCGATCCCCCCACCGGTGAGGGCAGCCAGCTCCTCCCGGATAGTGGCCTCGACGCTCAACCCGAGCCGTTGGTCCGGCGTACGCCGTTTTTCGGGCCAAGATCGGCCGCCCTGTCGGCTCCGAGCTCACGGCGCATCCATTCGTCGACTCCGGGTGGATAGAGAAGCGCCATCTGCGAAGCGACCGCAAAGGCCTGTGCGACCTGCTCGCCTGCGCGGCGACTGCGAGACCCCCTCGACCGTCTTCCACCCAGCTTCCTCATGCGAGCGATCGTCGTCGCTCAGCGCCTCCTTCGCATCAGGGAACCACCCTGATATCTCGCGGCTAGGCACTCAGGGGTGCAGCTCGAACTCGTGCTCGCCGACGCGGACGTCGTCGCCGGGCTCGAAACCGGCGGCGCGGAGGGCGGCGACGACGCCGATCTCCTTCAGCCGCTGCTCGAGGTAGGCGAGCGCCTCTTCGTTGCGCAGGTCGTGGCGCTCGAAGAGCAGCTCGACGCCCCGACCGAGGACGCGGTATCCGCCGTCGTCCTCGCGCTCGACCCAGTAGCCCCCCTCGCCGACCGGGCGATAGACACGGTGCTCAGCCTCGAACTCTGCGCTGCTCGCATCTCCCCCGCCTGCTGCCGACAATCGGCCTCCAGTCAGGGTCGAGGTAGCTTCCTTCGGCAGCTCGGCAAGGATCCTCTGGCGCAGCACGTCCAGCCCCTCCCCGGTCGCCGCCGACGCAGCGAGCACAGCCCGCGCGTCATCTCCAAGCCGTTGCTGCCAGCTGCCAACCGCCTCGACCACCTGCTCAGTTGGGAGCAAATCCCGCTTCGAGAGCACAACGATCTGGGGCAACTCCCCGAGGCCAGCGCCGTAAGCCGCCAACTCACCGAGCACTGCCGCGTAGTTCGCCTCAGGATCACCTTCCACCGGTGCCACATCGACCAAGTGGACCAACATCGAGCAGCGCTCGACATGGGCGAGGAACTCGTGTCCGAGGCCCGCTCCGTCGGCGGCCCCTTCGATCAGACCGGGGATGTCGGCGACAACCGCCTGCCGATCCTCTCCTTCGATCGTCCCCAGCACCGGCGAGAGCGTCGTGAACGGGTAGTCCCCCACCTTTGGCTCCGCACGAGTCAACCGCCCCAGCAGTGAGGACTTGCCGGCGTTGGGCAACCCGACCAGCCCAACGTCAGCCAGGAGCTTGAGCCGAATCTCGATCCAGCCCTCCTCACCGGCCGTGCCCTGCTCAGCAAACCGGGGCGCCTGTCGGGTGGACGTGGTGAACCGTTTGTTTCCATGCCCCCCACGCCCGCCATGAGCAATCACGGCCCGCTGCCCAGCCTCAACCAGATCGACCCGGCTCCCATCAACGCTCTCGGCCTGCGTCCCAGCGGGCACCAGAATCTCCAGCTCCTCCCCACGAGCGCCATGCCGGTTGGACCCCTCCCCGTTCCTGCCTCGCGCAGCACGAAAGTGCTTGCTGCCCCGCAACGCCCCCAAATCTCGCCGCGACGGATCGCAAACCAGCACCACATCCCCGCCGTGACCCCCGTCTCCACCATCCGGCCCACCCCGAGGCACATGAGCCTCCCGCCGAAAGCTCACGCAGCCACTACCGCCAGCTCCGCCCTCAACCCAAATTTTCGCCTTGTCGTACATCGCAGAGGAGCGTAGTCGTCACAGAAATCAAAAAGTTCATTCGCAGAACCGTCATTTCTGCGAGCAGTCATTCTCAGGCACAAATTCAGCCAATACATTCCGAA
>CAVYSQ010000013.1:0-52809 GCA_963771265.1 uncultured Solirubrobacterales bacterium | reverse complement strand
ACGGCGCTGGCATATTCGTTCTCGCGATCGTTGGCCTCCGCCAAGTCGCGGAGGATGTCGATCACGTCGCGATCGGGAACCAGCGAGCTGCTGTCGAGCGCCTCCAGCAGCTTCGCGTAGGCGGCGAGCTCTCGGTCGAGACGGCTGGCGTCTTTGAGCTGGTGCGGGTGCTCCGCCAGCTCCTCCCGAATGCCTCCCTGCGCCACCTCGAAGATGAAGCGCAGGAACCTCAGGTCCTTCGATGAGATCGTCAGGGCAACGGCATCGCCGCCGCCCGTAGGGTTGGAATCAGCCATGAGGAGCGACTCTCCTTTTGGCAGGCCCTCGGTTGGCGTTCCACCGCCGGCCGAGGGCCGCTTAGTCAGGCCGATGCGCCGAATCGCCCACCCGCAGCGACCAGCCCAACAAGCTCAGGACTGGTGGCAGCGGGAGCCGAGCACGGCGCACGTGGCCCTATGTCCTGGCGAACGTAGACCCGCGACCGGACTTCGATCGCTGACACTGCTGCGCCGATCAAATGGATTGCGCGCTGTTGCCTGCTATTCGGCAATCGCCATGGAGATAATGCCGCTGGATGAGGCCCGACGATTTCTTTATCCATCCCGATCCCGGTCCACTTGGAGATCTTGACCCAGTTGCTTCAACATTGACCTTGTCCGGGAAATTCGCTCTGGGCCTATCTCCGACGCCGACGATGTAGAGGTTGCTGTCGCCCTCGCCCGGCTTGTCCACGACGAGCTCGAAGCGTTCGGTACTGGTGGCGGTGAGGAGTTGAAGGACGGCGCAATGCGGGAAGCGATCCTCGCTCTTCGAGCTGTCACCGATCGCCTGGGCATTGTGAATCTCGACATCCCTTTGAGGGACTTCAAGACATTCAGGAGCCATTGGCTTCAGGAAGGTGCTTCTGGTCCTGGCAGGCACGGCGAGACATTCTTGATGGAATTTTTGAATCGCTACATGACGAACTTACGGATCGGGAGACTCAGTCGCTCAAATCGAATTTGGCTGACCCGATAAGTCCCCAAGGGCGCACAGGATGGGCACGAGTTGACGAGGAGGTCGCCGAGATGCGTCGGCACTTCACAAGTGCCAGGACGCCGCAGGATTACCGAAACGTCGGCAATGATCAGGACCGTTCTCGAGGCACTCAGCCGTCAGGTCTATGACCCAGACAAGCACCTGCGCGATGGAGAGGACGAACCCCCGGTCGGGAAGACCAAGCAACGCATCGAGAGGTTTGTTGAGGATGCGGCACCTGGTTCAGATGCAGCGGTCCTGCGCAAGTTGGTGAGGTCAAGCATCGAATATGCCCAGGAGGTCAAGCACCGCGACACGGGCAGCCGAAAAGAAGCGGGAATCGCCGCCGACTCGGTGATTCTTCTCGCTAACCTGCTCCGGCGGCTGGACGAGGACGAGACTTAGCGGAGCCGCTGGCCATTGCACGGCCTACGGGGCGAAGCCTTGAGTCAGGCTGCTTTCTTTTGCTGAGCTAGGCTCACGCTCTATGGGACTACTCAGGCGAGCTCTTGGGCTTGACGACAGTCCGGCTCCGGTCGAAGGTGAGGACTACTGGGCAAAGTACGACGGAACGCGAAAGCTTTCAGTTGTCGGCGAGTCCAACTATCAGGAGGCGCTCATGCGAGTTAGCGGGGCGCCGACGAGCGGTGAATACCGCCACGACTGCTCTGCCCTCTTGGTGCTTGAGCCCGACAATCCTCACGATCCGAATGCCGTGATGGTTCAGGTCGATGGAGAGTGCGTTGGCTATCTATCTCGGCACCACGCCCGGCGGTTTGGACCAAGGTTTGAAGATGATCGCAGCCGGAGAAACACCGATCTGCATGGCATTCATCGGCCGAGGCCCAGACCATCCGAATCTAGGTATCTCATTGCGGATTCGGTACGACGGTCCATTGCTGAAGTAAGGAGTTCATCGAAACAGAACCTTGGCCTTCTGTTTCAACCGTAACATGACAGTACGTTAAAGGACCATGACCTTCCGATAGAGTGCGGCGCGTTTCGAGCAGAACTAAGCCGAGCGCGGCTGGCATTGAGTTAGCCAGTAGAGCGGAGGATCGAGATGGCAAGAGGATGGGTCCATACGGTGCACAGAGAAGGCTCTTGGATGAACGAGATCGAGGGCGAAGGGGCGCTATCGATGCATCGCACGAAGGATGAGCGTGGCTGCCGGGCGGGAAACGGCGCGTGCACGCGGACCGAGCACGTCATCGACAATCTCGATGGCACGATCGCGGAAGGCAACAGCTACGGAAACGATCTCATATCCGCCGCCGGGTTAGCCGGTTGAGCCTCGTATTGGTGTTAAATAAGCGCCAGTAGCCAATCACCGTATTCCTAGTTAAGGAAGGTATAGAGCCGGCCCAGGTTTCGGACGAGGACTCCGTTTCGGAGCAGAACCAAGTGCAGGCCGGCGCATTGATGGGACGCTCTCGATGAGGCATAACAAGACTATGCACCGAGTTGGTGCCGACTGGATGATCAGGAGAAGGCGACGGCCTGAAGAAGCTGCGGAACGCGTCGACTGCGGCGCATCGCTCTTTGAAGCCTCAGCCGCTTTTCATCGCCAGCCTTGGCTATGGATGCTCGATGTTCCATCCAGAGTCCGGTTCCCGATTTCAGACTGAAGTTGGCGGTTAAAAGGATCGATCCATACAATTTGAAGAGCGTTGATGCCAGGGGCTACGAGGAGCTAACGCTGATACGCTACGAGATGTCAGCCGCGAGTCTTCGCTCAGCGCCTTCGACATCGACAGGAGCAAGCACGTAGTGCGCTCAATTTCTGGGTCGCCAGCGACGAGAGTTTGCGAAACGCCTGTGGTGCCGACGCCGTTGCACTTAACACCAAGGTCCAGCTGCCCGAATTGCCAAGTCTCTGCGAATTGCTGCTCGATGGCTATGGCTGGAGTGCTAAGAGTCACTTCGAGTTCATTGACAACTTCTGCCGTGTCACGGACAAGGCGGAGAAGGCAGGCTCGACGCGCGACTGATCGAGGCCTTGAGAGCTGGGCACTGGTTGACCGACAGATGGCGATTCCGAATCCGATTGATTGGCTCGCCGCTGAAGGAGTTCGCTTCGCAAGTGAACGCAAAGGCACAGACCTGCATAGGACGACGAGTGAGCGCCGACTCGCGCTCGCGGGAGGGAAAGAGCTTTCGCTGGCACTGCTGAAAAGACAAGCTCATTGCGGTCGGTGCCGAGACCGAGCAGCCGATCGGACAATGGTCTGTCCATCGCTGCATTGTCTTTGAGACCAAGCGAGAGGACAGGCTCTATGTCCTGAGTGCCGGAGATTGGTTCGGGGTGAATCATACCTATGCCGACGAAGTGAGCGAATACGTGGATAAGCTCCCAACACTTGAGCTTGAGCTTCCCGATTGCGAATCTGGTCTTCGCGAGGATGAGTACAACTAGCGAGCTGCGGCGTCTAGTGCTGCCTTTGCCTCGATGGCCAGTTCGACGCTGAGGCATTCCCAGACGTGGAGATCTGTGACCTGCTGGGGCCCAAGCGTCAGCTGATTCATGTCAAGGCGCGATTCCTCCTCGACCCTTACCCACCTCTTTAATCAAGGCCTTAATTCGCCCGAATGGCTCTTCGAGGACGCTGCATTTCGTGACGAGGCCCGCACCTCGCGATTGACGTCGATGGAGGTCTCGGAGCCCTATCGCCCGAGGGCCAGCCTACCCTGCCGACTACGACACCTGCTTTGCGGTGATCACGCCCAGTCAGCGTGAGACGCCGTTGACGTTGCCGTTCTTCAGTTCGGTGAGTCTGCGTAATTCATCGCAGGTTGAAGCGGCTGGGTTCAACGTTTCAACGAAGCCGATTTCTGAGCCCAGGCTCGAAGCGGCGCGGGGGCCCATCGTTTGGGCAAAGGGCTGGGCCGTCGCTTAGGCATGGAGCCGCGATGCGCGATCCCGAGACGCTGGGTCGCCCGTTGTTCTGGATGGCGTTCCCCCACCGCGACCAGAATGAGAGCTGGTTTCGTGGACTCTTCATCACCAGCGAGGACTGCGCCCCATCGGCCGGCGGGTCGAGGGACATAGAACTTGACGGAGCCTTCAAGGCAATCCACGTGCCTTCCTCTTCGCAGCGCAAAGCCACTCGAAAGGAACGCCTTCGGACGCAACTCATCGATAACCGGCTTGATTGCCGCCCGGCGGCCCCCGTGCATCTTGAACCTCCTCAGCACCTCTTCTATGACCCGAACTTCAAAGCGGGTCCCGCGCCCGCGCTTACGGCCCCTATCCCTTGCCTCACCTTGAACGACCCGAAGTGCCGGTCGAAATCCTCACGCCGCATTTGCTCGGTGCCGGTCCGCTGGCGATCTCCTCGATGGAAGTTGCCTTGGAGGGCCACTCCGGCGCGAAGATGAGCTTGACCTGCTCCGCCTCCTCGTCGGTCATCGAATCGATTGCTCGTGTAGCTCAGCCTTGGTCATGATCTGATCGTATCGCCCGCCCTGGAGAGTTTGAAGTGGGCGACTCTCTCGAGCTTCGGACGAGAGCGGATCAACCGCAAGCTGAACCTGGCCGTGAGCCGCTCTCGCGACGCGCTGGGCCGCCTGTACAACCTCGCGCCGGTCGCTCCGTCCGCGAAGCTGGTGCCCGGTGCGCTGTCCCTGCCCTCGGCGGACTTCGTGATGTGGTCTCGATCGACGGAGACGGTGGCATAGAGGTCGAGAATGCGATCGAGGTCGCTGGTGCCATCGACGACATAGGCAATGCGGCTGCCGAGTCTACCGATTTTAAGTGCTCAGGAACTCGAGTTGCTCGCCAAAAGAAGCTGAGCTGCGGTAGGTGGTCGAGTCCAGGGAAACGGTGACGCAGGGGTTGCGCTCGATCCACCGGGCCAATCGCTTGGCGTCATGGGAAACGGTCCAGGTCAGCGAGGAATCGCATTGGTGCCGAACTTTTGCAACTGCTCGAAAACAAGCGCAGCGCTTCACCGCATACATGTACTCGGGCCTCGGCGGGTTTCCCAGGCCGAGTACGATGGCGCCGCGATCAGGTCGAAGCCTGCCGAGGCGAGTTCGGGGAGGAAGGTCCTGGCGTTGTTCCAAAGTGCTCGAGGAACGCGCCTTCCGAACAGCAGGAGGGTTAGGCGCTGATCCTCGGTCAGGCCTACGGAATGGCGAACCTCTGCCCCCGAGATCGCCTCTTCCCCTTGCCCACCACCTCCCCGGCGGTGATCGCGTAAGTGGCTTGGTGCATTCTCCCCGCAGGCCTCTTCGCATCCGCAGCTGAGCGACATAGAGGGCAGCTCGGGCACGGCGAGCGGTCGAGCTACAAGCGGTCGAACTCCGGCCCGTCAACCGCAGCAAGGTAGTCGTAGGCGACTGCGAAGGCGGATACAGAACCTGTCGGCTTTCAAGCCTGCGAGCGCCCCACTCCAGCATGCAGGCCTTTTCGCTGCAGATCGCACCGCAGGGCTCCCGAGAGGGCAGCCATTGCAAAGCGGACCGGGAGAGTCGAAAGAGTTGCGCCTGGTCGGTCACGATTACCCCCCAGCAGCGCTTCCCTTGATGGTTAGCTCGCGATTTCCTGCACGCGGGTCATAGGCGCTGACCTGACCCGCCATCTGGAAATCCGCCAGGAGGCTCTTGCGCATTGCGGTGGCATCGGGCTCGGGAACGAAGCCAACCGAATCTGAGCCGGCCATGCCTGCGGCTCGGCCAGGAGCCGAACCTCCTGGCGCAACATGACCGGAGCCGAGTCGAGGACTTCGAAACGAACCTTGTGGCTCAGTTCACAGACGGGTGAGATCCGGCGAACCACCATCTCCCAGCCCTTCGGGGCGGGGAACCGTCGATGAGGACGGGACTCCCGCCTACCTCTGGCCTATGGCGCGAGCCTCCACCGATCGGATCTCTCCGAGGAGAAGATCAGACGGGCCAGACGGAAACTTGAACCGAATTGAGTCGAGTTGATTTGAATTGAGAGTTTAGCCCGCTGCAACTCCCCCGGGCTTCTCTGGCCCAGGCGAGTTCTAATCACGGCCGGTTCCCGCTCCCGCAAGACTCGGCTAGCGGTTGAGTGGAATCAGGAAGCTCGACTCGGCCCTTCCCGACCAAGACCTCCTCACCGGTCAAGTTCTCTCCCTGTTTTTGCAACTCGCTGGAGGCCTTCTCCATCGAGTCGAGGTCGACGCCAGCGCCCTCGTCCGCGAGCACCCTCGCGGTGAGAGCGTCACGGGGAGAGAACAGATTTGGGTTCCCGGCGCCAGTGGAGACCTGCACGCTGGCGGTTAGAAGGCCCCGCTCCAGCCACGAATGAAGCGTCGCATACTCGACCTCAGCCGCTGTCGCGACCTGCGGAAGCGCCAGAGGCCGCTGTCCCAGGCTGTCCATCTCATCCACTCCCTTTTCTCGGTGATTGCGCCGAAGATACTCTCGCCGAGACTAGAAACCGCGCTGGACACAGCCTGCCCGCCCCGTTCCCGCAAAACGGGGATTCATGCCCGCGGCCTTCAATTGTCGGGGCCGCTCGCGGCGCCGACCGCGCGTCGTAGCCGCCAAACGCCTTTCGGATCTGCTTGAGGCCTGGGATGTGTGGCGCCTTCCCGGACCTTCGAGTGAGGCGGCGATTGACCTCGGCCCACCAGTATCCCATTGGGTGGGCCAGTGGCCGTCTGGCACTCCAGGTCCGCCTCCGCCAGGAGTGAGAGGTCTCGGCCGGCTGGTACCGGGCTGGGGCCCGACCGCATGCTGGTGGCTGCTTGCCACCCGCTGCGGTCCGCCGTCGAACCAGAAGCGGCATGCGGTGCGGACCTCGGCAAGCGATGCCCATACAAGCGCGATAGGGTTGCCGCTGCTGGCCACTCCTCTCCTTTGGAGAGGCGCTCCTTGCGGATTTCCTCGTAGGCGGTCGCGGAAAGGCACTCGCCATCCTCGGCGACCAGTTCGATCAGCCGGCCCAGCGATGCCTGGCGCCGCTCGGCCGCGGAGTCGACCGCCAGGCCGATGCCCAGGTAGGCGGCGGAGGTCCTGGCCCATCTCGAAGGGCCAAGTTGCTCTGGCCAATGAGACATTGCCGCGGCGACCTCCGTGGCGTTGTCGCCGGCGGATGCTGCCTCCCTTGGGCCGGCGGCGGGCCTACTGCAGCTCACCGGCCCTCCTTCGCAAACGGTATCGGAGCTCGGCGCTCGCTTCAGGCCATTGGAGAGGACCGCCGCCCACCCCCTGCCCCTTGCCAGGTGCTGGCGCAGCAATGCATCCGAGGGAACGCGCTGGTCTCCCCGAGCTTCGGCTAGCCTCTGATCGCGCCAGATCACCTACGGGTTCGGCCGATCCCGGCCCGACCTCGGTGACCGCTTCGACCAGGGCCTCGACCACCTCGGCGCCGAAAATGGCACGCGGCTCGTGGCTCCTCGCGAGGACGTCTTCCTCGATCAGTCCCGCCAGGTACTCCGCCTGCGGCCAGGAGCCGATGCCAGGGCACCTGACGAACCGAGCGGCTGACGGAGGACGGATCGGATGCCCCGCACCAGGCTCACCCGAGCGACCGATGCGCAGAGCCGGTTGAGCGGCTTAAGTAAGCGCTTCGGCCCTTCCGTGCCCAGCTGCTCGCCCACCCAGCGGACCCAGGCGATGAGGCCTTCCTGGCGACTCCTTGAGGAGTGAGAGCGGCGCGAGGTGGCGCCGGCCCGTAGCACCGGCGCAGGCGCAGAGCCGAAGTCAAAGCCGGCTGCCAGTTCAGACTCCCGCGGCTTTCCGGGCGTATATCCCGGCGTCGAGCGATGTCGACCTCCGAGCGCCCGGACCTTGGCCACCCGCCTTCGACGTTGGTGATGACCGGCACGGTGGGGCACTGGGCCGCTCCGTTTGTGCCCGAGCGCAACACGTCGTCCCTCCAGCGCAGGTAGTCCCTTGATCAGTGCGGCATTCGAGCCCCGCTCGCGGCCGACGTGCTCGACCCAGGCTCTCAGGATATCGATAACCTCCTCCCGCGTGTACCGCTTGCCACAGGCAGTGAGTCGCCGGGAGGGACATCGTTACGGGTCGCTCCCCGATCGCTTCGAGGCCGGCGCCGAAATCCGGAGAACGCGTTGCTGTTGACCTGGCCGACGGCCACTCGGCCCGATCTTCGGATTCGGATCGGCACTGGTCATGCGCCGACGCGAGGGCTCTCCCAAGGCCCAGTTGGGAGGGTCGACCTCGTTGCGCGCCTCTCGTTGAGCCGAGGCACCGCTGAAGGGCCTCGGCCGCCTCTCGCGCTTGGCGGTCATCTCACCTATCCCCAGCCGTTTCTGCAGGGCCTCGTAGACAAGCCGCCTGTCTGCCTCGCTCCGGTTTCGCAGCAGCTCCAGAGCTCTCGCGCAAGCGGGTGTGCTGGGCGCTCGGCTGCTCGGTCTTTGACGGGTGCCGCCATCGAGCGCACCGTAGATGGCCCTCGATGCGCTTACTGGGGTTCTCCGGCAAGAGGCTGGGGAGATGGCCCACAGTCCCTATTGGGGAAGTTTTGTGTCTTCAAACCCCTTCAGAATGCGAAATCCGGACGAATGCGCTGGCCGGATTGGGGAACCACATTGCACAAGCTGGGGAAAGCCCCTAAATGAGCGGTAGAGCTTGTGGCCTTAAAGTGGCTTTGGGCGCGGGTTGGGGAAATTCTCAGAGCAGCCCATTCATTCAGGGGGCAGTCTGGACTTTTGTTCTCGACTTTCGCCCCTCGGAATCGGCTTCAGACCGCCGATTCCGAGGGCGGTTTTTGAAGTCTGGGCTTTCCGGTTCCGAAGTCGACTTCGGACGCCCTTCAGATCAGCCCAGTCACGCAGCTCTTGGCGCCAGCGCAAAAGTCATTTAGGATCACAGAGAAGAGGCTCAGCTCTCAGTTTGATACATCATTCTTCTCCGCATTTGATTGAGTTCGTGAGCGGGCGCTGGTGTGGGACTTGGTGCCTGCCGTGGCGTTTGCCCTTGCCCAGCGGGGGGCGTGGAGAGTCGAGGAGATGGAGTTGTCTTTGTTCAAGCGGTCGGGCTCGTGTCTCCAGTATGCGTGCTCAATAATGCATGGCGATTTCCCAGCCGAGCCTCTGGCGGTTCCGACCGGAGAGAATCCAATCTCACCGGGGAAGCTCTGGCCGGTGGGCGGCAGCTGGCGATACCGAGCTATTGCCTTAGTTGACAGTCTGGAGGGAGGGACTCATTCGCTAGCCACTTCGATTATCGAAGCCTCCATGAACTGCGGCTTCGCAGCCTCGATCGCTTTGCTGAATTCAACGGAGGCCGATCTCCACCATGACCTAGGTGACCGGACCAACTGACGCTGCGTCTTGATCTCTTAAAGTCATATATCTGATTTGACGTATACTCTCGGCATGGAGGACGCCAGAAAATCGCCTCGCTGCGGGCTCTTGGTCCGCGAAGCCGTCGTCGCCACAAGCTCGACCAGGCAGAGCTCGCTCGGCGCCTTGGCGCCGCCAGGCGGCGATCTCGCGAATAGAGCGCGATCTTGTCTCCCCTTCGATCGAGACCCTGAACAGGATCATGGAGGCGATGGGCGAGACGATGGTCGTCTCGACGACGCCGCTGAACGAGGCGGCCCCGGCGCCGGGAACGTGGCGATCTCTGAGCTGCGCGCCGATTACGAGCAGCTCACGCCGGGCGAGCGTCTGGAGCAGGCGGCCGAGCTCAGCAAGGTCGCCACCGAGCTGGCGATGGGAGCGGAGACCTGATGGCGGGGATCCGGGGGCAGCGATCGACGCTCGGGGCGACTTCTCGTCGCCTACTCGAGGTCGATCAGCTGCTGGAGGTCATCGACGCCACGAGGTCGACTACGTGATCATCGGCGGGTTCGCGGTCGCGGCCCATGGCCACCCCCGAGCGACCAAGGACGTCGATATCTGCCCCAGTCCCAAGCAGGCGAACCTCCGTCGACTTGCCGCTGCCCTCGAGGAGCTCGAGGCAACCCCGATCGACCTCGACGAGTTCACGGGCGAGTTCGACCTGCGACCCGACTACGAGGGCCTCCAGCAAGGCGGCAACTGGACCCTGATGACCAAGCATGGCCGCCTCGACGTGATGCAGACCTTCAGCTTCGAGGGGACCGATGAGGAGCTTGGCGACTACACCGATATCGCCGGCCACGCTGTCTCCCGAGACTTCTACGGCAAGCCACGAAGGTTCTGCGGATACGAGGACCTGCTGGCGATGAAGCGCGCCGCCAATCGAGACCAGGACCGGATCGACGTCAACAGCCTGAAGCAGGCTCGCCGGGAACTCTGACAGGAAGCGCTCGAACCCTTTGGTGTGTACGAATGGCCGATGCCTATGAGCTAGTCCGCAGGGCGATTCTCGGGAAGCGGCAGGTTGTCGCCACCTACGCTGGGCATCGTCGGGCGATGTGTCCGCACGCGATCGGCACGAAGGGCGGTCTTGGCCAGGCGCTCTTCTTCCAGTTCGCGGGTGGCAGCAACGCCGGATTGGCTCCCGGGGGAGGGTGGCGCTGCCTGGCAATCGATCGGCTCTCGGAGATCGAGGTCCGCGATGGCGAGTGGCATACCGCCCCCGACTACAACGGCCCCGGCAGCTGCATCGACGCAGTCGATCTCGCGATCGACGACTAGCTGCAGCCGACCCCAGCTCGGCGCTAGGGTCGGGACGATGCGGACCGCGGTGATCACGGGCGCCTCCAGCGGCATCGGCGCCGCCACGGCGCGGGCTCTGGCTGGAGAGGGCTACCGGACGGTTCTCGCCGCTCGGCGGCTCGAGCGGCTCGAGGCGCTGGCAGCGGAGATCGGCGGTGAGGCGATCGAGCTTGACGTTGCCGATCCGGACTCCGTCGCCGCCTTCGCCTCCCGGTCGAGGCCTGCGACGTGCTGGTCAACAACGCCGGCGGCGCCCTCGGGCTCGACCCGGTCGCCGAGGCCGACGAAGAGCAGTGGCTGCAGATGTATGAGTCGAACGTGATGGGCACGATGCGCATGACCCGGCGCTGCTGCCGCAGCTCGCCGCCTCCGGCGACGGCCACGTGGTCAGCGTGACCAGCATCGCCGCCTTCGAGACCTACCGCGGCGGCGCCGGCTACACCGCCGCCAAGCACGCCCAGCGGGCGGTGCTGCGCACCCTGCGCCTGGAGTCGCTGGGCCAGCCGGTGCGCGTCACCGAGATCGCGCCAGGCATGGTCGAGACCGAGTTCTCGCTGGTCCGCTTCGGCGGCGACGAGGAGGCGGCCGCCCGCATCTACGAGGGCATGCAGCCGCTCAGCGCCGAGGACGTCGCCGAGTGCATCCGCTGGGCGCTGGCCCAGCCCGCGCACGTCAACGTCGACGAGATCGTCGTCCGTCCGCGCGACCAGGCGACGGCGACCGACGTGCACCGCGCCGGCGAGTAGCCGCCGGCTCAGCTGCCGCCGGCGGTGGGAGCCAGGTAGCCGTCGGGCTCCTCGACCACGGTGTTGACCAGCTCGCCGATCCGCTCGATCTCGACCCGCACCGTCTCGCCGACGTGCAGCACGTTCTCGCGGATCGGCTTGCGGCCGATGCCGACGCCCGACGGCGTGCCGGTGGCGATCACGTCGCCCGGCTCCAGGGTGCAGGCTTCGGAGAGGTGGGAGACCTGCTGGAAGCAGTCGAAGACCATCTCGCCGGTGCTGGCGTCCTGGCGCAGCTCGTCGTCGACGAAGCAGCGGATGCGCAGGTCCTGCGGGTCGCCGACCTCCTCTGGCGTCACCAGCCAGGGACCCAGTGGCCCGTGCGTGTCGAAGGACTTGCCGATCGTCATCGTCTGCGCCCGGCCCTGCCAGTCGCGCACGCTGAGGTCGTTGGCGCAGGTGTAGCCGGCGATCACCTCGTGGGCGCGCTCGACCGGGACGTGGCGGCAGCGCTTGCCGATCACCAGGGCCAGCTCGGCCTCGTAGTCGAGCAGGGTCGAGACCTTGGGCATGTGCACCTCGGCGCCGGGCCCGACCACGCAGGTCGCCTGCTTGTTGAAGAAGACCGGCACTTCCGGCGCCTCCATGCCCATCTCGGCGATGTGCTCGGCGTAGTTGAGCGCGATACCCAGGTACTTGCGCGGCATGGCCGGCGCCAGCAGTCGCACCTCGGCGAGCGGCAGGCGCGGGGAGCGGCCGGCGAGCTCCTCGAGCCGCCCGCGTCCCACCTCACCCAGCACCGCGGCCGGTTCGGCCGGTAGGCCGGAGGCGGAGAGGTCGATGACCTCGTCTCCCTCGACGAGACCGAGCGCCGCTACATCCTTGTCAGCCGCAAAACGGCAGAGCCTCATTGAGCCGGGACGCTCTCCTGGCGTCGCATCTCTGCGCACAAGCCACCAGTCGACGACATAGCCGCCGAAGGGCACCACGGCGCCGACCAACACCCAAAAGTTGTCTTGCCGGGCCAGTTGAGCTCGGCCCGCAGATTGAGGGCGATGATCACGTAGGCGATGAAAAGGCCACCGTGGATTGGCCCGAGGATGTGCACACCGAGCTCGCTCCCTCCGGTGCGTTTGACCACCGAGGCGGCAAGCAACAGCAGGAAGCTGGTCGCCTCGGCAAGCGCGACGTAGCGCATCGGCTTCACGGTTGCGAACCCTAGCCCAGCTCGTGCCCGGCTTGCGGTCGAACGAGAAATCCCCGCAAAACGTGCAGAAAGCGAGCCGCCGGCAAGGCGTCCGCACGCGCCTCTACCTTGGATTGCAGATGGCGCAGCAGGCTCTCACCGAGACCCTCGTTGCGGCGCGAGTGCCGCTGGGCGAGCTCGAGGACGGCCAGCGGGTGGGCGGCGTCTACGCCGTGCGCGAGCGCGAGCTGCGCCGCAAGCGCAACGGCGAGCCCTGGCTGCGGCTCTCGCTCGGCGATGCCAGCGGCAGCGGCGAGGCGGTCTGCCTGGGAGGATGCCGAGGCGCTCTACGCGCTTGCCGCGCCCGGCACCGCCGTCCACGTCACCGGCGTCTTCGAGGTCAGCGAGCGCTGGGGCTCGAAGATCAAGCTGACCGGCCTGCGCGAGGCGGCGCCGACGAGTACCGCGCGGAGGACCTCGCGCCCGAGTCGGAGGTCTCCTTCGAGCGCCTCGAGAGCGACCTGCGCGAGCTGCTGGCGACGGTCCAGGACCGCCAGCTGCGCTACCTGCTCGAGCTCTTCTTCGGCGAGGGCTCGGAGATCTGGGCGCGCTTCCGCGACGCGCCGGCGGCGAAGGTCTACCACCAGGCCTACCGCCACGGCCTGCTCGAGCACACGCTCTCCGTCGCCCAGGCGGTCAGCGCCGCCGCCGACTTCTTCCCCGGCATCGACCGCGACGTCGCCGTCACCGGCGCCCTGCTGCACGACATCGGCAAGACCGAGGCCTACAACGACGATCCGCTGGCGATCGACCTCACCGACGCCGGCCGGCTGCAGGGCGAGATCCCGCTCGGCTACTACCAGGTGCGCCGCCAGATCGAGGAGATCCCCGGCTTCGACCCCGCCCTCGCCCAGGCGGTCCTGCACATCATCCTCAGCCACCACGGCTCGCTCGAGCACGGCTCACCGGTCGTCCCCGCCACCCGCGAGGCCGTCCTCGTCCACATGATCGACAACCTCGGCGGCCGCCTCGGCAGCTTCGACCGCCTCGAGCGCCAGCTCCCCGCCGGCGAGTCCTGGTCCGGCTTCGACCGAGCGCTCTCCGGCTCGGCTTACTTCGGCCAGCGCGCCGCCGCCTGACGCCGTCATGCGGCGCCCTCGGTCGCTCGCGTGCAGAGCACGCCACGCTCCCTGCGTCCTTGCCGACAACGTCAGGCGGCGGCGCGTCAGAACCTGCGCGTGCAGCGCTGAATCTGTTGACGTCGCCGTCGGCGCGCTGCATGCAGTGGACCAGCTTCTGCGGGTTGGCGCCCTTGCGCTTGGTCACCTCGAAGGAGTGGTGGACCTCGCGCTTGACCTGCTTGCTCATCCCCTCGAGCGACTTGCCGATCTGGTCGAGGCCGGTCGATTTGATGACCTCGTTGGTCGTGTCGAGGACCGGCTTGACGATGAAGAGGTAGCAGCAGAAGAGCACGCCAGCCGCGACCGCAAGCCGGATAATGCCCGAAGTCAGGTTGCCGAAGAGGTTGCGCAGGATGTCCATGGAGCCGGCCGCAGACTATCCTGCGACTCGTGGCGAAGGACACCGAGAAGCTGATCCGCCAGCTCTCGCTGATCTCGTTCCTGATGGCCCAGGGGAGGCCGGTTTCGGCCCTCGAGATCAAGCGCGAGGTGGAGGGCTATAGCGACATGAACGACGACGCCTTCGCGCGCCGCTTCTACGCGGACCGCGCCGAGCTCGAGAGCCTCGGCATCCAGCTCGGGGTCGAGAAGCCGGGCGAGGGCTTCTTCGAGGCCGAGCTCTACTCGCTGCCGCCGGAGAACTTCTACCTCGACGCGATCAAGTTCTCCGACGACGAGCTGGCGGCGCTGAGCACGGCGCTGCTGCTGCTCTCCGAAGGCGAATTCGCCTACGCCGAGCCGCTGCGCCTCGCCCTGCAGCAGGTCGCCTGGGGTCACCCGAACCCGCTCAAGGAGGGCGAGCGCGCCCCGGTCGAGATGGCGATGACCGCCTCGGCCGGCGGCCGCGACCTCTCCCAGCGCCTCTCCAAGATCGAGACGGCGATCTCGCGCCGCAAGACGATCGAGTTCACCTACTACACGATGGAGCGCGACGAGACCGCGAAGCGCAAGGTCGACCCCTTCCACCTCGTCTTCCGCGGCGGCCAGTTCTACTTGATCGGCCACGCGCACGAGCGCGATGCGGTGCGCGTCTTCCGCCTCTCGCGCATCCAGGGCAAGGTCGGCTACGCCTCCAAGGCCGAGCACGACTTCTCGCCGCCCGAGAACTTCGACCGCCGCGACTACGGCCAGCGCGCCGACTGGCAGCTGGGCGAGATCCGGGGCACGGCGAAGATCTTCGTCCGCGACCGCATCGCCTGGCTGATCGAGCGCGACTTCGGCGCCTACGGCGAGCTGCGCCCGGCGAAGAAGTCCGATGGCGCCCCGGGCAAGGGCTCGGTCTTCGAGACCGACTACGCCTCGCCGCGCGAGCTGATCGCCTGGGTGCTGCGCTGGCGCCAGAACGCCCAGGTGCTCGGCCCCGACGAGCTGCGCGAGGAGGCCGAGAGCCGCCTCGGCCTGCTCCACGAGCGCCACGAGCAACGGCTTCGAGCCGGCCGAGATCGTCGAGCGGCCGCTGCGCGAGGCGCCGCCGCGCAGCCGCTCCAACGGCCGCGGCGAGGCGGCGATCCGCCCCGAGCGCTTCGCCCGCCTGGTCACCCTCGCCGGCCTGCTGATCGAATCGGCCAAGGGCGAGGAGCGGCTCGGCGTCGCCGACCTGCGCCAGCGGCTCGAACTGACCGACGAGGAGCTGCAGGAGGACATCGACCTGCTCAACGTCGTCAACTTCGGCGGCGGCACCTACGTCCTCTACGCGGAAATCCAGGGCGACGAGATCGAGGTCGACTCCGAGCCCTACGGCGACAACTTCGCCCGCCCGGCGCGGCTGCTGCCGCTGGAGGCGAAGGCGCTGGTCGCGGCGATCGACCTCTTCGGCGACCACCTGCCGCAGGGCGGCCTGCAGAGCGCCCGCGCCAAGATCGTCGAGGCGCTCGGCCACGACCCCTCCGAGGAGGGGCTGGAGATCGCCTCCGGCAGCGGCGGCGACGCCGAGGTGGCGCGTCTGGTCAACGAGGCGATCGGCGCCAGCCGCATCCTCGAGCTCCAGTACTACAAGGAGAACGAGGACCAGTTCACCAAACGCGCGGTCGAGCCCTACCGGCTGGAGAACGGGCGAGAGGGCTGGTACGTCGAGTGCTACGACCTGACCAAAGAGGGCGTCCGCCACTTCAAGCTCGACCGGGTCAAGGAGGCGACGCTCTCCGAGCAGACCTTCGAGCCGCGGCCCGAGGTCGAGGAGCTGGCCGGCGTCGAGGGCTGGATGACCCACGGCGAGGTGCCGACCGCCCACGTCGCCCGCGTCTGGGTCTCGCCCGAGCGGGCGCGCTGGCTGCGCGAGGAGCGCACCGTGGTCGAGGAGCTGGCCGACGGCGCGGTCGTCGTCGAGCTGCCCTACGCGGGCACCTCCTGGCTGGTGCGGGAGATCCTGCGCGGCGCCGGCGACCTCGTCGTGCTCGAGCCCGACGACGCCCGCGAGGCGATCGCCAAAGAGGTCGCGGCACCTGGTACGAGTTTGCAGTTCGACTCGGGCAGTGAGGCGCGGCGTAAAAGTACAAGACGTTCGCCCTGGATGGGCTCTGACGTGACCGAGCAGGCGCCTGGGACACGCGGAGGTCGCGCGGATCGTCGCGCCCAATCCGGGGCCGATGACGCTGGAGGGGACGAACACCTATCTCTACGGGGCCGGTCCCTGCGTGGTGATCGATCCGGGGCCGGATGACGCCGAGCCACCTCGACGCGGTCCGTGCCGCGGCCGAGGAGCGGGGCGGGATCGGCCTCGTCCTGCTCACCCACGGCCATGGCGACCACGCCGACGGGGCGGAGCGGCTCGGGGTCGGAGGTGGTCCTGCCCGGCGACGGCGAGGAGCACGGCGGTCTGCGCGCTGTCGCCACGCCCGGCCACGCCCCCGACCACGTCTGCCTGCTGACCGCCGACGGGGTCTGCTTCAGCGGCGACCTCGTGCTCGGCGAGGGCTCGACCTTCGTCCCGCCCGACGGCGGCTCGCTCAGCGCCTACATGGACTCGCTGCGGCGCATGCAGGCCGAGCCGATCGAGCTGATCTGCCCCGGCCACGGCCCCTGGATCGACCGACCCGGCGGCGAAGCTGGCCGAGTACGTCGAGCACCGCGAGATGCGCGAGCGTCGCCTGCTCGCCGCCCTGGAGCGCGGCGAGCGCTCCCGCGAGGCGCTGCTCGCCGAGGCCTGGGGCGACGTTCCCACCGAGCTGCGCCCCGCCGCGGCGATGGTCATGCAGGCCCACCTCGACAAGCTCGAGGCCGAGGGACGGCGCCTCGAGCTCTCCCCTGAGCCTCCAGTCGCTTTAGTGCCCCTGAGTGCATAGGCGACTGAAGGCGACGGCCAGCATCCTGGCCAGCTAGCCAGTACGCTTCGACGATGAGTGGCGGGCGCGTGCTGCGGACGGGACTGATGGCGGGAGCTGCCGGGCACGGGCCTGGCCGCCGCGACGACCGCGGCCGCCTGGCACTGGCTGGCGCGCCGGCCGCTGCCCAAGCAGAAGGGGACGATCGCGCTCGACGGGCTCGAGGGCCCGGTGCGGGTGCGCCGCGACCGCTGGGGCGTGCCGCACGTCGAGGCCGAGCAGCGCCGCCGACCTCTGGTTCGCCGAGGGCTTCTGCCACGGCCAGGACCGGCTCTGGCAGATGGACTTCTACCGCCGCGTCGTCTCCGGCCGGCGTCTCCGAGATGGCCGGCGAGGAGGGGCTGCCGATCGACCGCCTGATGCGGACGCTGGGCATCCGCCGCACCGCCGAGCGCGAGGCGGCGACGCTCGACCCCGAGCTGCTCGCCCTGCTCGAGCGCTTCTGCGAGGGGGTCAACGCGGCCGCCGCCGACGCCAAGGCGCTGCCCTTCGAGATGCAGCTGCTGCGCCTCGACCTGGAAGCCCTGGCGCCCGGTCGACATCCTCAGCCTCGGCAAGCTGCTCGCCTTCGGCCTCTCGACCAACTGGGAGCGGGAGCTGCTGCGCGCCGACATGGCGCGGGCGCTCGGCCCCGAGCTGGCCGCCAAGCTCGACTCCGGCCTACCCGGCCGACAACCCGGTCGTCACCCAGGAAGCCTGGTCGGGCGACGGCCTGGCGATCGTCGAGCAGATCGACGCGGTGCGCCGCTCGATCGGCCTCGCCGCCGAGGCCAGCGGCTCCAACAACTGGGCGGTCTCGGGCGCGCTCAGCGCCAGCGGCAAGCCGCTGATCGCCGGCGACCCGCACCTGCCCCCGAGCATGCCGGGCATCTGGTACCAGGTCGGCCTCACGCTCGGCGACCGCTTCGTCCGCGGCGCCTCGCTGCCGGGCATGCCGGGCGTCTACATGGGCCAGAACAACGACGTCTGCTGGACCTTCACCAACGTGATGGCCGACGTCCAGGACCTCTTCGTCGAGCGGGTCGAGGGCGACCGCTACCTGTTCGAGGACGAGTGGCGGCCGCTCGAGGTCGTGCGCGAGGAGATCCCGGTCAAGGGCCGCGACGCGCCCGAGGTGCTCGACGTGCGCATCACCCACCACGGCCCGATCGTCAACGAGGCGCTCGGCGCCGACGAGGCCGAGCCGCTGGCGCTGCGCTGGCAGACGCTCGACCAGCCGACCGCCTTCACGGGGCATGTTCGAGCTGCACGGGATCGGCTCCGGGCCGGAGCTGGTCGCCAAGCTCGAGGGCCACAGCTCGCCCGCCTCGAACCTGATCTGGGCCGACCGCCACGGCTCGATCGGCTACAAGCTGATCGGCCGCCTGCCGCTGCGCAAGGGCGGCTGCCCCGACCTGCCGAAGCCGGGCTGGACCGGCGAGTTCGAGTGGGAGGGGACGATCCCCTACGAGGAGCTGCCCGAGACGGTCGACCCCGAGAGCGGCTTCCTGGTCACCGCCAACAACCGCATCGTCGGCGACGAGTACCCGCACCACATCACCAGCGAGTGGCTCGACGGCTTCCGCGCCGAGCGGATCGAGCAGCTGCTGCGGGCCAGCGACGAGCACGACATCGAGGGCTTCGAGGCGATGCAGTCCGACAACCTCTCGCTGCCGGGCATCGAGGCGGCGCGGCGGCTGGGGCGGCTGACGCCGCAGGGCCAGCGCGAGCGCAGCGCGCTCGAGCGGCTGCGCAGCTGGGACGGCCGGCTCGACCCCGACTCGATCGCCGGCACGATCTACCAGGCCTTCCTGCTGCGGCTGGCGCGCGAGGTGGCCCGCGCCGCGATCGGCGACCGCGACCTCTGCGAGCGCTGGCTCGACCGCGCCGACAACGGCTTCACCCCCCACGTCACCTCGCCCTGGCGCTGGCACTCGCACCTGATGAAGCTCTGGGAGGAGGGCGACGAGGAGCTGATCGGCCGGCCCTGGGACGAGTCTCGTGCTGGAGGCGCTGAGCGGCGCCCTCGACGACCTCACGCGACCGCTTCGGCCCCGACCCCGAGGGCTGGCGCTGGGGCCACGTCCACGAGATGGAGTTCCCCCACCCGCTCGGCGAGGCCAACCCGCTGCTGCGCAGGCTGCTCAACCGCAGCCTCAAGGCGGGCGGCGCCCAGGAGACGGTGAGCCAGATCGCCTACGACCCCAACGACCCCTACAAAGCGGTCTGGGCGCCGAGCTGGCGCATGGTCGCCGACCCGACCGCGCCCGAGCGCTCGCGCTGGCAGATGTTCACCGGCCAGTCCGGCCACCCCGCCAGCCCCCACTACGACGACCTGCAGGCCGACTGGCTCGAGGGCCGCACCCAGCCGATGGCCGGCGAGGGGCCCTGGCGCGAGCTGGACCTGGTCCCGCCGCCTGAGCGCCCGGCCGAACTGCATCAACTTCTCGGTCTGCCAGGCGGAAAATTTGATGCAGTTCGGCTTGGCTGCGGGCCGAATCGATCGCCGGCTGCAATTGTTGGGGCGGTAATGCGCTTGCTTCGTCCAGCTCTGGCGGGCGCTCGTGCTGCTTGCGCATCGCCGCCACGCCGGCCGCGGCCAGGACGATCCACTTCGAGGGCCAGAGCCGTGCGCGTGCCCGCGGGCTGGCCGGTCTTCCGGCTGGCCGAGCACCCGCGGCATGTGCGTGCGGCTCGACCGCCGCGCCGTCTACCTGGGGACGGCCGGGCGCCAGCCAGCGCTGCCCCGTCGCACGCGATCGGCCGCCAGCGGGCGATCCTGGTCGACCCCGGCGCCGCGACGAGCGCGGCCAGGCGCCAGCGCGATCGCGCCGCCGGCGCCGACGCGGTGCCGGCTCCGACGACTTCACCGGCCTCGGCTTCGACGCCTGCGCGGCGCCCTCGTCGCGGACGATGGCGGCCTGGGCAGCCTCGCCCTACCGGGCGATCGGCGTCTACATCGGCGGCCTCAACCGCGCCTGCTCGCAGCCCAACCTGACCGCGACCTGGGTCGAGCGAACAGGTGGCCGAGGGCTGGCACCTGATCCCGACCTACGTCGGCCTGCAGGCGCCGACCAGCGCCTGCAGCGAGCTGCGCCAAGCTGAGCTCGAGCCTGGCCGCGACTCGCAGGGCGTCGGAGCCGCCCGCGACGCGGTCGCCGACGCGCAGGCGATCGGCATGGGCCCCGGCAGCCCGATCTACTTCGACATGGAGGCCTACACGCGCACCTCGAGCGCGACGCAGCGCGACGCTCACCTTCCTCGCGCGCCTGGACCGAGCAGCTGCACGCGCTCGGCTACGCCTCCGGCGTCTACAGCTCCAGCGCCTCCGGCATCGCCGACCTCGCGCGACGCGATCGGCGAGCACCTACACGCTGCCCGACCACCTCTGGATCGCCAACTGGAACGGCAGCGAGAACACCCTCGACCCCTACCTCCCGGCCGACGCCTGGGCCGCGCACCAGCGCATCCACCAGTACCGCGGCGGCCACGACGAGACCTGGGGCGGGATGACGATCAACATCGACAACAACTACGTCGAAGGCGGCCACGGTGGGCGGCGCGCTCGGCGGCTCCGGCGCTGCCGCCGCTGACGGTCAAGCACGTGCGGCCGGAGGGCGGCGACGCGTGCGCGTCTGGGTCCGCTGCGGCTGGGCCGAAGGCGAAAGCTGCCCCGGCCAGATCATCCTGCGCACCCACGCCAGGCTGCCGCTGCGCGCCCGTCGCGGCGTGCCGACCAGGGTCGTGCGGGTCGGCGTCAGCCACCGCACCTTCCGCCTCGCCGGCGGCAAGCTCGCACACCTTCCGCGTCGCGCTCAACGCCCGCGGCCGCCCGCTGCTGCCCGCCGCGGCTTCCTCAAGACGCAGCTGCTGGTCGCGATCCCCGGCGCCCGCGCGACCCGCGCGGTCGAGCTCAGGCGCGGCTCGCTAGCGGCGACGTCGCCACTCGTCGCCGGGTCCGGTGACGGCGGTGACCAGCTCGACGATCTGCGTCCGGCGCCTTGGCCGGCGAGCCGGCGTCGAAGGGCGGCTGCGGGTCGTACTCGATGCCGAGCTGCACGGCCTGGGCGACCTCGGGGCCGACCTCCGGCCGACCAGGTGCAGGGCCATGTCGATCCCGGCCGAGACGCCGGCGGCGGTGACGACCTTGCCGTCCTCGACGAAGCGGCCGCCGACCGGGTCGGCGCCGAACTCGCGCAGCTGCTCGAGGAAGACCCAGTGGCTGGTCGCCCGCTTGCCCTCGAGCAGGCCGGCGGCGCCGAGCACCAGCGAGCCGGTGCAGACCGAGGTCGTCCACTTGGTCCCCTCGTCGATCGCCCGCAGCCAGGAGAGCACCGCCTCGTCCTCGAGCAGCGGCCGGTTGCCCTCGCCGCCGGGGACGAGCACGATGTCCGGCCTCGGCTCACCTCGTCGAGGCGATAGTCGGCGCTCAGCCCGAGCGCGCCGCTGTCGGTGCGCACCGGGCCCTTCTCGCGGTCCGACGAACTTGACCTCCCAGCCGGGCACCGAGCGCAGCACCTCGTAGGGCCCGATCGCGTCGAGCGCGGTCAGCTTCTCGAAGATCAGGATCGCGACCTGCACTGGGGTGATCGTACGGCTTGGCCTCAAGTGCTGTCGACGAGCGAACCTGGGGTCAGGCCCAGGTCGCCAATGACAGGTGCTCGAAGATGGTGCGATCGGCCGTGAGCAGCGGGCGTCGGCGACGATCGCCTGGGCGGCGATCAGCGGTCGAAGGGATCGCTGGGTCCAGGTGAGGCTCCACAGCGGCCTGTGTGATCGTTTGCGAGCGACACGTCGGCGAGCTGCAGGCCGATGCTCCTGCGCAGAGCGCCGAGTGGCGTCAGCGGCCGGTTCCGTGACCCGTCCGACCTCGTAGAGGTAGGTCAGCTCCAGCTCGACGACCGGCGAGACGAACGGCTCATCGGACGCGAGCAACTCGCGCACGGCCTCCGGGATGCGCCTGTCGGCGCCCTCGTAGAGCCAGCCGACGACATGAGTGTCAAGAAGGATCAGGGTTCCACTCCGATGACCAGTCGATGTGGATCAGCTCGTCGGGATCGCCGACGATGAATCCCTCGCGACGCGGCAGGCGGTCCCAGATCGACAGCTCCTCCTTGGCGCGATCACCAGGACTTGCCGTTGCGCTCGATCTCCAGCGGCTGACCGGTCTCCAGGACCTCGTCCAGCAGCCGGTAGATGTTGGCCGCAGTTCGAGCGTGGTGACGCCAATGTAGACTGATCGACTACGTACGATACATCGCGAGAGGGCTGGGGCTGAGCTGCTAGTCATGCCGGCGACGCCAGCGCGCATCGACCTGCGACGCCACGTCATGCGTGCACGCGTCTGAGATGAGCCGCCGGGACCAGATCAAGCTGAGCGAGGCAGAGCTGCTGGAGCTGCTCGAGGGGGAGCGGATCGCGGTCGTCTCCAGCCTCGGGCCGCGCGGCTGGCCGCACTCGATGCCGATGTGGTTCGTGCCGCGCGAGGGCGAGGTCTGGATCTGGACCTACGCCAAATCGCAGAAGGTGCGCAACCTCGAACGCGACCCGCGGGCGACGGTGCTGGTCGAGACCGGGCACGAGTACGGCGAGCTGCGCGGGGCGATGATCGAGGCCGAGGCGGAGATCCATCGCGACTTCGAGACCGTGCTCGGCTTCGCCGAGGAGCTGACCCTGCGCTACGCCGAGGGCATCTCCTCGGTCGAGGGCGACGCCAAGGCGGCGCTCGAAGCGCAGGCCCCGAAGCGGGTCGCGATCCACTTCAAGCCGGCTGCGCGTCGCCACCTGGGACCACCGCAAGCTGGGCGGGTCCTACTGAGCCGTTAACTTGCTGGCGCTACCGACGCCGCGTCAGCCGTGTTAGGAAGTGACCGCACGACGCCGGAGCCCGCATGCGCCACCGATGAAACACACCAAGACGCATCGTCCTCGCTCGGCCTTCGCCGCCTGCCCTCGTCGCACCGGCCAGCGGCCCAGGCGCTGCCGGCCGAGCTTCTTCGGCATCGCCCCGCAGACGGCGCTGACCGACACCGACACCGCCTACATGAAGGCCGGCAGGATCGGCAGCGTGCGCTGGCCGGTCAACTGGGCACCGTGCAGCCGACCGCCAACGGCGGCTACGACTGGAGCAGCTTCGACCCCGCGGTCGCGGCGGCCGCACGGCGCGGGCTGACGGTCCTGCCCTTCCTCTACGGGACGCCGCGCTGGATCGCCGCGCAAGCCGACGACGATGCCGATCGACAGCGGCAAGGCGCGCAAGGCCTGGGTCGCCTTCGTCAGGGCGGCGGTCGAGCGCTACGGGCCCGGCGGCGAGCTTCTGGGCCGAGCACGCACCGGCGGTCGCCGCGCAGAACAACGTGCCGGCGATGCCGCGGCCGATCGCCGATCCGCACCTGGCAGGTCTGGAACGAGGCCAACTTCTTCTACTTCGCCTTTCCCGGTCTCGCCGGGCCGCTACGCGCGGCTGCTGAAGCTCACCCAGCCGCGCGATCAAGGGCGCCGACCCCAGCGCCAAAGTCATCCTCTCCGGCCTCTTCGGCGATCCCGACGAGGGCGGCAAGCGCGGCATGGACGCCGCCGACTTCCTCGACGGCCTCTACCGCGTGCCGGGGATCGAGCGCTACTTCGACGCCGTCGCCCTGCACCCCTACGCCTTCCACGTCGACGACCTCGAAGAGCTGACCGAGGAAATGCGCGAAGTCGATCCTCGACAACCGCGACCCCGGCGCTGCCCTCTACATCACCGAGATGGGCTGGGGCTCGCAGAACAACTCCAACAGTCGTCGCCTTCGAGCAGGGCATCCAGGGCCAGGCGCGCGAACTGCGCGGCTCCTACCGCTACCTGATCGCCAACCGCGGCCGCCTCAACCTCAAGGGCACCTACTGGTTCTCCTGGAAGGACATCCCGGAATACACCGCCTGCAGCTTCTGCGACTCGGTCGGCCTCTTCCGCACCGGCCCCGCTTCAAGCCGAAGCCCGCCTGGCACGCCTTCGTCGCCCTCACCGGCGGCCGCGCGCGACCGTAGGCCCAGGCAGCAGGGCAATCGCGAAGCGCGTGGGAATAGCATCGCGCGCAATGTCCGCCGCTGCGACCCGAGAGCCCGCGTGGCTCGTCCTGCCCACCTACAACGAGGCCGAGAACGTCGAGGCGTTCGTCGGGGCGGTGCAGGCGGTTGTCCCCGCTTCCGCTCACATCCTGATCGTTGACGACAACTCTCCGGATGGGACCGGGGAGATCGCCGACAGCCTGGCCGCCAAGGCGTCGAAATGTCAGCGTCATGCACCGGCCGCACAAGGAAGGCCTCGGCCCTGCCTGCATCGCCGGCTTCCGCCACGCTATGGCAGCCGGCGCAGCGCTTGTCCTGGAGATGGACTCGGATTTCTCCCACGATCCCGCCCACCTGCCGGCGATGTTGGCGGCGGTCGAGGATGCGACCTCGACTCGATCGAGTCGAAGGGTTACGCCTTCCAGGTCGAGATCACCTATCGCACCATCCAGCGGGGGTTCAAGGTGGCCGAGGTGCCGATCGTCTTTCGCGACCGCCTCGAGGGCAGCTCAAAGATCGATCTCTCGATCATCACGGAGGCGATCTGGCGGGTGCCGATGCTGCGTCTGCGGGGTTAGCCTCAGCGGGGCGTACGGGTCTTCTGCGGCGTGGCCTGGCGCCGGTAGTCGCCGCGGCTGAGGTGATGCTCGAGGAAGACGTAGAGGACGATGAAGAGGTAGCGGCTGCCCATCTCGTTGAGCGAGAGCTTGGAGACGCCCGCCTTGCGGTTGGTCCAGGAGATCGGCACGATGCCGTAGCTGTAACCGCGCACCACCGCCTTCAGCGGCAGCTCGACCGTGAGGTTGAAGTGATGGGAGAGGAACGGCTGGACGTTCTCGATCACCTCGCGCCTGTAGGCCTTGAAGGCGTTAGTGGTGTCGTTGTAGCCGTGGCGGAAGAGGACGCGGATGCCGAAGTTGACGATCCGGTTCATGATCAGCTTCGAACGCGGGTAGTCGACCACCTTCGAGCCATTCACGAAGCGCGAGCCGAAGGCGCACTCGTAGCCCTCTTCGAGCAGCCGCTGGTAGGAGACCAGGTCCGCGGGGCTGTCGGAGCCGTCGGCCATGACGATCGCCACTGCGTCGCCCTCGAAGGCCTCCAGGCCCGCACGCACGGCGAAGCCGAAGCCGTTGCGGTAGGGCGAGGGCAGGCAGCGCACCTGGGGGTGCTCGATGCCGATTCGCTCGACCACGGCCGCGGTGCCGTCGGTGCTCGAGTCGTCGACGACGATCACCTCGTGCTCGATCCGCTCCCGGTCGAGGGTCGCGACGAGGCCTTCGACGGTCTCGGCGACCGTCTCCTCCTCGTTGTGAGCCGGGATGACGACGGAGAGCTTCATGCAGGCGCTGAGGCCCAGCGCTCGGCGTTGGCTTCGTAGATTTCGCGCAGGATCGTCTCCAGGTCACGCTGCGGGCGCCAGCCGCCGTAGTCGGAGCCGAACTGGTCGAGGTCGCTGATCCACCAGCGGTGGTCGCCGATCCGCGCCTGGTCGCTCATCTCCCAGTTCAGCTCGCGGCCGGCGACCCGCTCGCAGAGGGCGATCGCCTCGAGCATCGAGCAGGCATTCTCGCGGCCGCCGCCGATGTTGTAGATCGCGGCGGCACGGGGCTTCTCGTGGAAGAGCAGGAAGGCGTCGACCAGGTCGGCGCTGTGCACGTTGTCGCGCACCTGCTTGCCCTTGTAGCCGAAGACCGTGTAGGGGTCGCCGGTGACCGTGCACTTCATCAGGTAGGCGAGGAAGCCGTGCAGCTGGGCGCCGGCGTGGTTGGGCCCGGTAAGGCAGCCGCCGCGGAAGCAGACCGTCGGCATCTCGAAGTAGCGGCCGTACTCCTGGACCAGCAGGTCGGCCGCCGCCTTGGAGGCGCCGAAGAGCGAGTGCAGGGTCGAGTCGATCGACATCGTCGTGTCGATGCCGCCGAACCACTGGTGGTCGGCGGGCAGCTCGAGCCGCGTCTCCAGCTCTTCGAGCGGCAGGTGGTTGGGCGTGTCGCCGTAGACCTTGTTGGTCGAGGTGAAGACGAAGGTCGCCTCGGGGCAGTGCTGGCGGGTCGCCTCGAGCAGGTTGAGAGTGCCGTTGGCGTTGATGCCGAAGTCGGCCTGGGGATCGCTCGCCGCCCAGTCGTGGGACGGCTGCGCGGCGGTGTGGACGACCAGCTCGATCCCCTTGCCGCCCTCGGCAAAGACGCGGTCGATGCCCTCGGCGTCGCGGATGTCGAGGTCAGCGGTGCGGAAGGCCTCCAGCTCTCGGCCCAGGCGCTCCGTGACCTGCGCCGTCGATGCCTCGGGGCCGAAGAGCACCGCCCGGGTGTCGTTCTCGATGCCGATCACGTCGTAGCCGGCCTCGACCAGCCGGGTCGCCGACTCGGAGCCGATCAGGCCGCCCGATCCTGTGACTATCGCCTTTGGCATCGCTCTCTCTTGCCCCCTTTGGCTATCGCTCGAAACCCAGCGCCGCGCGCAGCTCGTCCTCGTGCTCTGCCGACCAGGCGAGCAGGTCGGCGAGGACGTTGCGTGGGCTGCGGCTCGGGCGCCACGAGGTTAGAGAATGCAGGTGCGCGCAGTCGCTCAGGTAGACCGGGACGTCGCCGGGTCGGTTCTCGGGCACTGCGCCGATCGGAGTCTGCTCGCCGGTCAGCTCGCGGCAGAGCTCGGTCGTCTCGAGCAGCGAGAGGCTGCACTCGCGCCCGCCGCCGACGTTGGCGGTGACGCCGCTCCAGCGCTCCGGGTCGCAGAGCTGCTCGTCGATCAGGTCGATCAGGTCGTCGACGTGGAGCAGGTCGCGCACCTGCTTGCCGGAGCCGCCGTAGCCGATGTAGGAGAGAGGCCGCTCGAAGAGGTGGCTGAGCAGCCAGAAGGAGAAGACTCCCTGGTCGACCTTGCCCATCTGCCAGGGGCCGGCGATCACGCCGCAGCGGTTGGTCACCGCGCGCAGGCCGAAGGCGTCGGCGTACTCCTCGATCAGGTGCTCGGCCGAGAGCTTGGTCGCCCCGTAGAGGGTGCGGGCGCCGGCCATCGAGAAGCCCTCCGCGATGCCGGCGGGCCCGGCGCCGCCGACCGGCTGCTCCGTGGCCAGCTCGAAGCGCGTCTCGGTCTCCTCCAACCGCAGCTCGAGCTGGGGCGCCACCGGGTAGACGCGGCTGGTCGAGAGGAAGACGAGGAATGCCTCCTCGGCCCGCGCTCGCTCCAGGCAGTTGAAGGCGCCGAGCAGGTTGGTCTGGACCGAGTAGGCGGGATCGCCGAAGCTGGCCAGGACTGAGGGCTCGGCAGAGCACTCGACCATGGCGTCGAACGCGCCGGCGGCCGCTGAGGTCGGCGGGCTCGCGCACGTCGCCGTGAATGAACTCGACCCCGGCCTCGCGCAGCCGCGACAGATTCAGCTCTGAGCCGCGACGCATCAGGTTGTCGAGCGCGACGATCTCCCAATCGGGATGGCGCTCGGCCAGCGCCACGACGAGGTTGCCCCCGACGAAGCCGGCGCCGCCGGTGATCAGTATCCGCACGCGAGCATGCAGTCGAGATGCACGACGGCAACGATATAGCGGACCCAGCGTTACCTATATCTTGCCATTCATGTACCGAGCGGGTGCGCAGCACGAACGATGAGGCCTCTTCTCGACGGGGTTCGGAGCTGGGTTCGAGAGCATCCGGCCGGCGCAGCCGCGATCGCCTACGGGCTGGTCGCGATCGGGGCGGGCGTGGCGGCGTTCTACGCGCTCTTCAACCAGTTCGCTGTCTTCGACGACGAGGGGACTCTGCTCATTGCCCTGAAGGCATTCGCCAACGGGCAGGTGCTCTACCGCGATATCTACGCCGCCTACGGCCCCTTCTTCTTCGAGGTCTTTGGCGGTTTCTTCGCGCTCACGGGCTGGACCGTGACCAACGATGCCAGCCGCCTGCTCACCGGGCTTGTCTGGGTCGGATCGAGCGTAGTCTTCGGCTTGGTGGCTCAGCGCCTCACCGGGCGTCTCGCGCTTGGGATCGCCGGCTCGATCGTCGCCTTCTCGGCTCTCAGCACGCTCCTTTTCGAGCCGATTCACCCGCATGTCGTGATCGCGCCGCTCCTGGCCACGATCACGCTGTTGGTCGCGAGCGGACCGGGGCGGCGCGTGGCCTTGTCAGGCGCCGCAGTCGGCGCGCTGCTGGCGTGCCTGGTCCTGACCAAGATCAACGTCGGCGGCTACGCGGTGCTCGCCGCAGTCTGCGCCGCCACCCTCGTTTGGGAGCCGCTGCGGCGTCGCCTCTGGGTTCGTCTGCCCGCAATCGCCGTGCTCCTGCTCCTGCCCTTCCTGGTCATGTACCCCGATCTGCGCGAGGAATGGGTGCGGGAACTCGCACTGTTGGAGCTGCTCTCGCTTGCCGCCGTGACGATCGCCGCGCATGGCGGGCAGATGCGGCCCGACGGGTCCGACGAGCCGCTGCGCCGCTGGTTGCTTGCCGCGAGCGCCGGCGCAGTTGCCGCCAGCGCGGCCGTTCTCGTGTTCCTATTGCTCACCGGGACGACGCCCTCCGAGGCCTTCGATGGGATCGTGACCCAGGGGTTGAAGCTGCGCGAAGCTTTTATGGTTCCCCTTACACCGCCTGCGTCGGCGGTCGATTGGGGAATCTTTGCGGTGGTGGCCGCCTTCCTCGGCCTCTGGCTGCGTGATCGCCGTGGGGGTATGTCAATGTCAATCTGGCCCGGGGCACTCCGGGTCGCTGCAGGGCTGGCTATCTGGTTCACCGTCGCCGGCTCGGCGCCACTCTCGCTGAATCCCGCGGGGAACTTCATTGCCCTGCCGATGGCTCTTGCTTGGACCGCCGCATTCGCCCCGGTGGGCATCAAAGACACCCCGTTCGCCCGCTACGCGCGCGTCTTCCTGCCGCTCTTCGCGGTCAGTCAGACGCTGCAGGTTTATCCGGTCGCGGGCAGCCAGGTCCGCATCTCCTCGGTCGCCTTTGTCGCTGTCGGCGCGATCTGCCTGGCCGACGGGCTGCGTCAGCTGCGCGCTTGGAGTGCCGACAGCGGTTGGAAGGCGGCGCGCTTGCAGGACGTGAGCTCCGCCGCCGCCACCGCAGTGGTCGCGGTGCTCGCCTTTCATGGCGTTATCTCCTCCGCGGCGGGGAACTTGGTTGCGTACCGGGAACGGCCGGCACTGCCCTTCCCGGGCGCCAGCCTCCTTCACCTAGCTCCGCCTCAAGGCGAAGAATACGTTGCGCTGGTCGACCTCCTGCGCGAGCACCGTTGTACCACCTTCATCGGTTTTCCCAACGTCAACAGCCTCTACCTCTTCTCCGGAATCGAACCCCCGAAGCCCAACGCACCTGGGGCCTGGCCAATCGTCCTGCCCCTGGACCAGCAACAGCGTGTCGTCGATCAGATGAAGGCCTCGCCCCGCCCCTGCGCGATTCGCAACGATGGCCTTGCCGACACCAGCTGGCTGCACGGCACCCCGCCAGGGGAAAGCGATCCCCTGGTCGATTACATCTTCAACGACTTCGAAACGCTCGAGACCGTGGGCGAATTCGAATTCCAGCTACCGAAGCAGCGTCCCTAGTCCGACCTTCGTGTGCGGGGGCTCCGCGACGAAGCCGGCGCCGACAAGGGGATCCGCGTGCTAGCGGCGGCCGATCACCAGGAACTGCTTGCCGAGCAGCTTCCAGGCCAGGGGCGCGCGCAGGTAGAGGCTGGTAAGGCGTGGCGAGGGCGGCAAGATGCCGCGGAAGGAGTAGGGCAGGTAGCGCGGGATGATGCGCTCGGGCTCGAAGCCGGCCGCGTAGAGGTGCTCGGCGATCGCCACGTGGGTGAGGGCGACGTAGTGATCGGCGCAGTCCCAGTACTCCTTGGCGCAGTAGCGGTAGTTCGGGCCCATGATCGCGATCCGCCCACCCGCCTTCATCGCCCCGTGCATCCGTTCGAGGAACTCGGCGATCGCCTCCTGGTCGCGCAGATGCTCGAGGAAGTTGGAGGCGAAGACCCCGTCGAAGTGCTCGCTGGGCAGCTCGGCGTCCATGATCCTCGAGGTGACGACCTTCACGCCGTCGGCTCGCTCGGCCTCCGGGTAGGCGACCTCGTCGACCGCCCAGCGCTCCGCTGCGGGGATCGAGCAGATGAACTCGCCGCGGCCGGCGGCCGGGTCGAGCACCGTCTGCGGCGAGCCCATCAGGCCATGGACGTGCGGGGCGATCTCCTCCCAGACCCGCAGCCGCGCGGCCTGATCGATGTCGCGAAAGCGGTATGCGTAGAGGCGCTCGTAGTCCATCGGGCCAACAGGCTATTGAGCTGGGCCGACAGGCAGCTCTCGACGGTCAGGCACATAGAATCGCGCCCGTGCGCCGCACGTATCTCTCCCTTGTGCGAGCGGATCAGCGCCGGCTGGGGATGATCGCCTTTGCGGCCACGGCTCTGGCATCCGTCGCCTACGTCCTTTGGCTGGGGCGCGGCGAGACGCTGATCCTCGACGAGTGGTCCTACCTGGTGCACGCTCACGAGTGGACGCCGACCGCGCTGCTCGAACCGCACAACGGTCACCTGATCGTCTTCCCGACCCTGGTGCTGAAGCTCATGTACGGGACCTTTGGGATCTCGTCTCATCTGTCGTATCAGCTGCTCGCGGTGCTGCTCAACGTCCTGATCGCGGCGCTCCTGTACGTATTCGCCCGGCGGAGCCTGGGCCCGTTGGCCGCGCTCCTTCCGGCGATTCTCATGCTCTTCTACGGCGCCGGCTGGGACGCGTTCGTGACCGGTTACCAGCTGCCGAACCTGTTCTCGATGGCGGCAGGGCTCCTGGCCCTCTTGTTCGTCCGCAGGGAAGACCTGCGGGGCGACGTCCTGGCTTGCCTCGCGCTGCTCGTCTCGCTCGCCTCGGTTTCGGTGGGCATCGCCTTCGCGGCGGGCATCGCGGTGGCGCTGCTGTTGCGAGGCTGGCCCGCCGCGATTCGCCGGGCCTGGGTCCTGCTGATTCCGGTGGTCCTCTACGCCGCCTGGTTCATCTGGGCGATTCGCTTTCACCAGTCCGAAGTGACGGCCCACAACGTCGGCGCGCTGCTCTCGGGGATGTTCGACCAGCTGGCCGCGGTGTTCTCGGGAATCACCGGCTTGGCGGCGGCGCCGGGCGCCACGGATCTGTCGACCCCGATCGGAGACAGGCCCGACTGGGGGCCCACGCTTGTGGTCCTGGCGCTGGTCGGAGTCGGAGTCGCGCTCCGGCGGCGGCGACCCTCGCCCTCGTTCTTTGTCGCCCTGACGGTGCTTCTCGTCTATCTCGCCACGGTCGCGCTGGCCCTGGGCGAGAACCGCGTGCCGAACGTCAGCCGCTACGTCTACATGGGGTCGATCTTGACCCTGCTCGTGCTCATCGAAGCGGTCAGGGGGATGAGGCTGAACCGGGCATGGGCGATGGGGCTGACGATCGCGCTCTTCTTTTCCCTGCTCGCCAACGGTGCGCTGATGGGGGCGGGTGGCAGGGTGGTCAGGCTCGAGTCGGCGACAAACCGAGCCCAGCTCGGCGCGCTGGAGATAGCGCGAGAGAGGGTGCCTGGGGATTTCCTCGTCGAGTCTGGCGAGCAGACCACGATGTCGAATCCCGACATGCTGTTCGATGCCGGCACCTATTTCGACGTGGCGGAGTCGTACGGGTCGCCCGCCGATGCAGAAGGCGAGATCGAAGGCGCTCCCGAGCAGGCCCGTGAGGCGGCCGACCTGCTGCTGGCGCGTGCCCTGCCGATCTCAGCGCGGGCCGGCTTTCGTCCCGTCAGGGGCGCCCCGATCGCCGTGGTCGAAGGCAGCGGCTACCGGCGGCGCGCCGGCGGCTGCCTGCAGATCGTTCCGGCGGCAGGTTCGGCAACTCGGGTTGCGGTCGGCGTGCCGAGTGGCGGCCTCAGCTACAAGGTGGCCGGCACGAAGCCACCGGAGCTGAAGTTGAGGCGTTTCGCGGACGGGTTCGCGGTGACGCCAGATCTTCCACTGGGCCCGGCTCGGGTGGCGATACCGACCGATCGCTCGGAGCACCCCTGGGAGGCGGAGCTCGTCACGGCCTCCAGGCTGGAGCTCTGCCCGTAGCTCCAGTCCCGACCCCGCCACCTGTGCTCAGGTGCGATGTCGTTGTCGGCGCAGGGCGAGCGCTTCGCGCGCCGAGATATCGAGCAGTCCGTCCTTCGGAACGGAGCGCGGCGTCGTGTGGCGTCCCGCTCGCCAGCCGCGCAGCCTCGCCCGGGCGCCCTGGGCAGTCCGTTGAAGGAGGACCTGCCCCGCGCAGATCGCGCCCTCGACCGCGATTGCCCTGGCAAGCAGAAGCGGCCGCTTGCCAAAGCCGTAGGCCCGCAGCAGGTAGCCGCGGCTCCAGCCGGTCATTGCGAACTTGCGGGCAGTGTTGGCGCCGAGCGTCTCCGAGTAGGCGTGGATCCCCCTGGCGCTTGGCGCCAGCCGGCAGCCGGTGCCGGCCCGGCGCATCCGCAGCGCGAGGTCCAGGTCCTCGTAGTAGAGGAAGATCCCCTCGTCGAAGCCGCCGACCTGCTCGAAGGCGCTGCGCCGGTAGAGCGCCGCTCCCCCGGTCGGTCCCAGGGGGTCGGTGGCTGACTCGAGCACCTCGACCGGTTCGCCGTTGAGATAGTCGAAGCCAAGCAGCGTGCGGTCTGCGACGACGCCGGCCGAGTCGATTCGCCCGGGGTCGTCTTCGCGGAGCAAGACGCCGGCGACCATGCCGACGTCGGGTGTCAACGCATCGGTCAGCCCGGCGACGAAGCCGGGCTCCACCGTGACGTCGTCGTTGAGGAAGACGATCGGGTCACCCGGCTCTTCGCGCACCGCCCGGTTGAGGGCGGCGCCGAAGCCCAGGTTGACCCCGAAGGCGACCGAGTGCGCCCAGCGGAAGCGCGCGCGAACCAGCTCGGCGCCGAGCCCCTCGGTGCTGTTGTCGACAACCACGACCCGGGGTCTCGGGTCCTGTCGCTCGAGTGCCTCGAGCGTCTGTGCGAGCCGCTCGCCGGCGCGCAGGGTCGGTATGTAGACGGTCGTCTCCACGCTTCCCTAGGCCGTGGCGCCTCTCGGCAGCAGGGGTCGGACGAGCTGGAAAAGCGAGCGCATCTGGCTGCGAAAGAAAATGAGCTGAAGTGGGAGCCAGACCGCCATGACTATGGCGAGCGCGACCACTAGTCCGCCCAGGTCGTCGTCGACGCCGGCCAACTGGGCGGCAAGCACCGCGATCCCCGAGATCAGCGACAGCTTCACGATGGCGAAGAGAGAGCGCCTGATCGTGGGATGCGTCCGGATCGCCAGGACAGCCATCCCACCCAGGCTGGAGAGGGTGAGGGCGAGGCCGATCCCGGTCTCTCCCAAGGAAACGGCAAGCGTGACCGCGAGGGTGCAGGCGAGCAGCGTTTCGAAGGCCGCTGCCGCGACGATGGAACCCACTGCTTCCTCGGCGAGCGCGTAGCCAACCATCGTGGCGCTGGCGCTGGCAGCGACCATCATCCCGAGAGAGCCTGCGAGGACGATGTCCGAGGCCGGCATCCACGTGTCTCCAAGCACGACTTGGATCAGCGGTTGCACCGCGCCGGCGACCAGCGCCAGCGGCAGGCCGGCGACGATGGCCGTGTAGAGGGCGGCGCCTGCGGCGCGCTCCGCGCGCAGGCCCTGGCTGCGCGAGAGTGCCGGAAAAGAGACGCGTGAGACCGCCCCCGTAAGTGCGATGGGGAACGAGAACAGGCGCTTGGCCATCGCGTAGAAGCCGGCTGTCGCCGAGCCACCAACCGCGGTGAGCGCCGTCACGAAGCCGACTTCCCGCGTGATGTTGATTCCCTGGACAAGCGTGATCTGTACCCCGAACCTGAGCATGGGACGCAGCGGGTCCCAGCGCAGGATTGGCCTGCGTGCGAACGTCTGCAGGCTCCAAGCGGTGATCAAGCTCGCAAGGGCGCCGGCGGGAACCGCTCCGGCGAGGCTGAACGCTCCCAGGCCACCAAAAGCCGCGACGAGCGCAAACGCGTTGAAGGTGAGCGTGTCGGCCGTCTCGACCAGCGCGACGCGCCCGAAGTGAAGGTGGCGCTCCATCAACGCCGTCGGTACGGCCCGTCCGGCATAGAACGGCATCGCCAGGCCCGAAACTCCGACAACCTGCAGGGCTTCGCTGTGGATGCCGAGCGTCGGCGCCAGGAAGAACGCAAATCCGGCGAGCGTTCCCGACAAGAGCAGCGAGATGGAAAGCATCGCGCCGCCTACGGCCGCCTGTTGCTCTGCGGAGGGGTCGGTCTCCTGCCCGATGAGCGCGGCCGGCAGGCCCAGCTCCGCCAGTCGCTGTCCGGCCAGCTGGATGGACAGCGCCAGCGCGAACATCCCGTAGTCCGCGGGGGTCAAGAGCCTGGCCAGCACTACGGTGACGCCGACCGTCAGCAGCTGCAGGCCGAGCGTTCGACCGACCAGCACGCCGACCCCGCGTGCCGCCGAGACCCCAAGGGCGGCAGGCTCGGGGGGCTCGGCGGCCTCGAAGCCGTACCCGAGGTCCTCGCCCACGTCGCGGCGCCCAGGGGGCAGCCGCTCGTCGTCGCTCACAGGGTTTGCACGCTTGGATCGCGAATCATGGCTAGGTCTGGCCTTGCCTCCAGGCGATAGCGTCTGGCTGCGACGGCTTTGGGCAACGCATTGAAGCAAGGGACGATCGAACAGGAGAGGACCTCGGCGGCTCCCCCCGCTCTGCACCCCCCTGGCCTGCGCGTCTGGATCGTCTCGCTGGTCGTGGTGATTGCCTACATCACGCTCGTCACCGGCGACACCTATCTCGGGCCCGTGCCGCTCAAGCTGTTCCTCGTGGCGGGGGCGATCGTGGCCTGGTGGGTTCAGGTCGGGCGAGGTCGGGCGCTTCGCGACTACCAGTTCGGGGTGCCGGTGCTGCTCTTCGCGATCGGGATCCCGGTCCTCTGGGCGCTTGTGGGTGCGCTGCAGGCGATCGGGGGGGACACGGTCGGCCTCCACAACTTGACCTGGACGATGCAGGAGGCCAGTCGCTTCGTCTACCTGCTGCTCTATTTCCCGCTGCTGGATGTGCGCCGGCTCTACGGCAGGCGTGGCATCGACCTATGGCTTCTTCCAGTGCTGGCTCTGTGCGTGGTCACGGTCATCCTCTTCCTCTCCCACTACCTGACCGAGACTCCCGGCGACCAGACCGGCTTCCTCTTCTTCAAGGGCGTCTTTCAGAGCAACACAGGTGGCTTCCGGGTGTTCATCGGCAACCAGGTCCTCTTCATCGCCGCCACCGCGCTGCTCTTGGCCGAGCTGGCCTCGCTTGGGCCATCGCGCATGAGGACCGGCGGCCTGGCTCTCTTGATCGGCAGCACCTACCTGTCGCACACACGCGGCATCTGGCTCGGCATGTCGATCGTCTGTGCCGGCGTGCTGCTTCTTCTCCTCTGGAGGCAAGTCGATGCCTACAGGCGACGCTTGATGATCCATGTTGTTTCGGGCGTTGCTCTGCTCGGGATCGCGATTGGCGTCGGGATGCTCTTCGGCGCTGTACCTCGTCCATCCTTTCTCGGCGATACCTCTGCTGGCCTGCGGGAACAGCAGGCGCCCAAACTGTGGAATGCCTTCGGGCACAACCCGCTGCTCGGCGATGGCCTAGGGGCGGTGGTGCGCCCGCGCTTCGTGCGGGACCCAGGAGCCCCATGGTCTTACGAGCTGACCTACCTCCAGCTGCTCTTCCAGATGGGGGTGTTGGGCCTGCTTGCGGTTCTCGCCCTGCCGTTGGCCGCTGTTCGGCGGGGATTGCGGGAGGCCGCAACGGGTGCGATGCGAGCCCCGCCCCTGGCGGGCGCCATGGCGATCCTCGGCATCTTGGTCGCCAGCGCCACGAATCCCTACCTGATGTCGAGCTTCGGCATGCTCTGCATTGCGATCGGCCTGTCGTTGGTCGCTCGGGCCCGCCCGGCTTCGCCCGGTTGATCAGGGAAGCGGCACCGGCACCAGGCTCAGGCGGTCGTTCCGGACCTGGGACATGAGCACAGAGCCGCCTCGCCGTTCCGATTGGAAGACGAAGCGCCGGGTCAAGCCGGCTCGCTCGGGAAGTTCCGTGCCGGTGTGGAGCGTGAAACGACGGAACCTGGAGTGACCCGAGAGGACGTGCACCTCGGTCTGGTCGGTGCCGGTTCGCTCCCCCTTGCTGACCAGGACGAGGCTCGGCTCCGGCTTGCGCCGGGTCCCGACATCCAGCCACCAGTCCCGCTGGGAGAGCTGCTTCGAGAGTGACTTGCGGATCGAGGTCTCGAAGGCGAGCGTCTTGAAGCCCGACTCGCCCGTGTAGATCCTTATCGACCAGGGACGAGGGCTCGGCGGCCTGCGCCGGTTCACGTTGCGGTCGATCACGAAGAGGTCGGGGCGAGACCCTGACCAGCGGGCGACGAAGAAGTCTCTGCGGTCGCTTGCCTGGGGCGGGAGCGGGGCCCTGGATTCGAGCAGGGGGCGCCCAGTTCGCAGCGAGAGGACGCGCAGCGACGGCGACCGGCGTGGCGAGGAAACGACGAAGAGGACGGGCCCCGCGCCTGGCCAAACTTCGACGTCGATCGGTGTCCCCCTGAGGTCTCGCACCGTCGTGCGCACGCGAGCCGAGAGAGTCCTGTCCCTCGCACCCCGGCGGCTGTGCGCGAGAGGAAGCGGCACTCCGACGACACGCGTGGCACCGTCGCGGCTGCTGAGGATCCAGAGGTCGGCTGGTGCAGCCGGATCGGTGCTGGTCACCAGAATCGACTCGGGCGCAACGGTCACGTCGGCCAGCCGCTTCTCCGGCAGTGTCCCCAGGAATTGCGTGGCCACCCTCGGCAATAGGGTCAAGTCGAACAGCGCCAGCGCCCAGACGATCAGCGAAACCGAGAGCACGGCCCCCTTGCGCCCTCGGAACGCGGCTCTGAGCCGGTTCACGTCAGCCCCCTTGCGCCCCGGGGCGGGACTCCGGGGTCATCGGAGCCGTCGCCCTGAGGCGCTTCGAGAGACCCAGCAGAAACGGGGTGAAGGTCGAGAGCCTCGGATGGTGCTTGTCGATGTAGCGCTCCACCGAGACCAGCCGTATCGCTCGCAGGCGCGGGCGCTCGATCTGGACGAAGGAGCTTGCACCGGAATGCCCGACTCGTGCCGATCCCGCCACGAGGTTGCGATAGCCATCGTCGTGCAGTCGTTTGGCGAGGTCCACGTCCTCGTACCAGAGGAAGAACCCGTCATCGAAGCCCTGCATTAGCTCCCAGGTGTCGCGGCGCATCAGGAAGCATGCCCCCGACGGCTGGCCTACGGCCTTCACCTCCCCGGGCTCGGGGGGCGGGACGGGGCCGCGGGAGAAAGTGCCGGCGAAGATCCGCCCCAGCATCGTGGTCCCGGTGGGCAACCGCGAGTGGTAGCGGTCGGTCTTGCCGCCGAAAGCAGGGCCGACCATCCCTGCTCGCTGCTCCGTAAGAACGACCGCCGCGAGCGTCGCAAGTGCCCCCGCTCCGGGAGGACGTCCGCATTGCTCACGCAGACCAGCTCGGCGGTTCCATCGCGTAGCGCGAGGTTGGCTGCCCTCCCGTACCCGAGGTTCTCCTCGTGCAGCACGAGTCGCGCCTCCTCCGGGCAACCTTCCTCCAGCAGCCTCCGTTGCTCCGGTTGCGATGCGTTGTCGGCCACCGTCACCCGCGCATCGACGGCATCGGACCGCAGGTAGGCGTCGGCAGCGTCGATCGCCGCCTCCGCCGTGTTCCAGTTGACGATGACGACGTCGATCGCGGGTCTTGCGGTTTTCGGGCTCATGCGAGTGCGACGATAGCCTTCCCCGTCCCGTGCAGGCTTCTTCGACCTTCAGGTAGCCCGTGCCCGAGCCCAGGCTCTCGATCGTCGCGCCGGTCTCCGATCCGCCGCTCTCGATGCTCGAAGAAATGCTCTCCTCGGTGCAGCGGCAGGACTTCGCGGACTGGGAGGTTTGCCTGTGCATCGACAGCGGATGCGGCTCGCAGGTTCGCGAGGCGCTGGAGCGAGCCGCGACTCGCGACTCGCGCGTCCGGGTTCGCCGCTGCGAGGGAGGTGGGCTCGCCGCCACAGCGGCCGAGGCGATGGCGATGGCGCAAGGCAGCTTCTTGGCCCTGCTCGGCGACCGCGATCGGCTTCATCGCAATGCGCTGACGTCTGTCGACGATGCGATTCAGTCGACCCCGGAGGCCGACTTCGTCTACACGGACGAGGACGCGATCGACGCCGGGGGACGCCGTTCCGCCGCCCTCTTCAAGCCCGACTGGTCGCCGGAGCGGCTTCGAGTCCAGATGTACACCGGGCGGCTCGGCTTCCTGCGCCGGTCCCTGGTGGAGCAGGTAGGCGGTTTCGATCCAGCGCTCGACAGCGCTGCGGAGTGGGACCTCGTGCTCCGGGCGACGGAGCGCGCGCGCGCCATCGTGCATATCCCCCGGGTCCTCTACCACCGGCGGGCGATCGATCCAGACGAGGCCATGGATCCCGGCCGAGCGTCCAGCCAGGCAAGCGTGCGGGCGGTGCAGGCTCACTGCGAGCGAATCGGGTTGCCGGCCCGCGTCGAGGCGATGCACCCCGGTGGGTGCCGGTTGCGCCCGGCGCTGATCGAGGCGCCGAAGGTGAGCATCGTCATCCCGACCCGCGGCCAGAGCCGTGCGATCCGCGGCAAAACCACGGTTCTGGTGCTGCATTGCGTACGCAGCATCCTCTCGAGCTCGACCTATGGCGACTATGAGATCGTCTGCGTCGCGGACGCTTCGACCGACGCAGCGACGCTTGACGAGCTGCAGGCGCTCGCTGGGGAGCGGCTGCGCGTCGTCCCCTACGAGGAGCCCTTCAACTTCTCCGCCAAGATCAACCTGGGGGTCGGACACAGCGACGGTGAGCACCTGCTGCTGCTGAACGACGACATGGAGGTCCTGACCCCCGACTGGATCGAGCGACTGGTCATGTACTCCGGCCATGCGAGGATCGGGGCGGTCGGGGCGCAGCTGCGCTGGGAGGACGAGCGAGTCCAGCACGCGGGCGTCGTCTTGGAGAAAGGTCTGCCGGGCCACGTCTACCGGGGGGCCGGCGGCGATCTGGATGGATACGCCGGGAACGTGCTCGTCACGCAGAACTACCTCGCGGTTACGGGCGCCTGCCTGATGACGCCCCGCAGCATCTTCGAGCAGGTCGGTGGGTTCTCGGTTGAGCTGCCGGTCAACTACAACGACATCGACTACTGCCTGAAGCTGACGGAGCATGGCCTGCGCACCGTCTACGACGCCGACACGGTGCTCTATCACTTCGAGTCATCGAGTCGGGACACCAAGGTCAACGACTGGGAGAAGTCGATGCTGCTCGAGCGCTGGCAGTCGGCGATCGGCCGGGACCCGTATTCCAATCCCAACCTTCGCTATGGCGAGCCCCGGCCGGGGCTGCTGCGCCGCGGGGCGCGGGTTGCCCGAGCCCGTCTCTCTCGCTAGACAGATAGCCTTCCGCCCGGTGCAAGACCTCAAAGGCCTGATCCTCTCCGGTGGGGCCGGGACGCGGCTGCGCCCGATCACCCACACCTCGGCGAAGCAGCTGGTGCCGGTCGCCAACAAACCCGTGCTCTTCTACGGGATCGAGGCGCTGGTCGATGCCGGCATCACCCAGATCGGCATCATCATCGCCCCGGAGACCGGCGACGAGATCCGCAAGGCGGCCGGCGACGGCTCTCAATTCGGCGCCGAGATCACTTACATCGTCCAGGACAAGCCCGCCGGCCTCGCTCACGCGGTGCTGACCGCGGAGGACTTCATCGGCGGCTCGCCGTTCGTGATGTACCTAGGGGACAACCTGCTGGCGGACGGGCTGCGCGGCCTGGTTGCGGCCTTTCGCGAGGCGGAGCCCGACGCGCTGATTCTGCTCACGCCGGTCTCCGATCCGCAGTCCTACGGCGTCGCGGAGCTCGATGGCGAGCGCATCGTCCGCCTCGTCGAGAAGCCGAAAGACCCGCCGTCGAACCTGGCCCTGGTCGGCGTCTACCTCTTCGGCACCTCGATCTTCGACGCCGCGCGGGCGCTCGAGCCGTCCTGGCGCGGCGAGCTGGAGATCACCGAGGCGATCCAGGGCCTGATCGAGGACGGCCATAAGGTTCAGTCCGAGGTGGTCAGCGGCTGGTGGAAGGACACCGGTCAGCTGGCCGACATGCTCGAGGCTAACCGGCTCGTGCTAGAGGAGATCGAGCCGCGGGTCGAGGGGGAGGTCGACGAGGACTCGCGCGTGGAGGGCAGGGTCGTCGTGGAGGCGGGCGCGAAGCTGGAGCGCTCCGTCGTACGCGGCCCGGCGGTGATCGGCGCCGGCGCCCACATCGAGGACGCTTATGTCGGCCCGTACTCCTCGATCGGCGCCGACGTGCACGTGCGCCGTTCCGAAGTCGAGCACTCGATCATCCTCGCCGGCTCAGTCGTCGAGGACCTCGGCACCCGCATGGAGGCTAGCCTGCTCGGCCGCGAAGTAAAGCTGACTCGCAGCGACGGCATGCCGAAGACGCTGCAGATGCTCGTCGGAGACAAGTCCGAGATCAAACTCGTCTAGGTGAGCGGCGGGGGCCTACTCGTCATCGCCGCGGTGCAGCTGTTCCTGACGGCTGCTCCGGGCGTCGCGGCCACCCTGCTCGCCGTGAGGTCCGGTGTCCGCAACGTTCCGGTGCTTCTCGGCATCGGGCTCGCGGGCAGCGGAGTGGCGGCGATGCTGACCTTCTGGGTCTATTACCTCGTCCCGCGTGCGGGGGGCCTCTGCGCCTACGCGGTGCTCTTCGGCTCGATTGCCGTCATGGTCTGGACGCGGCGGAGCGTCTCGCGGCACCGGGACCTGTTGCGACGGCTCTCCCTTCCCCTCGGCCTGTGGGCGCTCGCCTCGCTCTTCATCATCTTCTTCGGTTACCTGCACGGCGGCACCGAGTACGCGCTCGTGCCCCCTTCGTTCCGGTTCGCGATGCAGCCCAGCCTTTTCACCGGCGATCACTTCATCCCGCTGTACTTCTCGGACTGGATGTTCGCCGGGAGCGCCGGTTCGCCGCCCGACTTCTTTGGGTGGCTGTTCAGCGACCGGCCACCGCTGCAGACCGGCTACGTGCTCACGCAGCGCATCTTCGGTTGGGACGCTACCGGGACGCACTACATGGCACTGGGGGTGGGGCTCCAGCAGTTCTGGATCGTCGGCATGTGGGCGCTGCTGACCGCCGCCCGCGTATCCAGCCGGACCCGTTCGCTGGCGATCGTCGCCACCCTCGTCAGCGACGTGGCCCTCGTCAACGGCTTCTTCGTCTGGCCGAAGCTGCTGGCCGCCTCGTTCGTCCTCGCCGCGTTGGCGCTCCTCGTCGCCCCGGGCGAGTCGCCGCTCCGCCGCCAACCGCTGACGATCGTGCTCCTGGGGGCGCTTGCCGGTCTCACCTTCCTCTCGCACGGGACCGGCGTCTTCGGGCTGATCCCCGTTGCCGCGGTTGCGCTCTGGAGGGGCTTGCCCAATTGGCGCTGGCTCTGTGCGGCGGCGATGGCCATGCTCGTCCTCGTCCTTCCCTGGATGGCCTTCCAGCACTTCGAGAACCCACCCGGAGACCGGCTGCTCAAGTGGTCGCTGGCAGGAGTGGTGGAGATAGACGAACGGGGCGCGGTCGAGACCATCGTCGACGAGTACCGGAGAGTGGGTGTCGGGGGGGCTCTCGAGAACAAGTTGCAGAACTTCCTGACGATGGTCGGCGGCAGCCCCTTCGACCGGCCCGCGCAGGAGGGGGAGCCCTTCGGAAACGTCGTGACCGAGCTCGGTGACATGGTCAGCGCGACCGCAGAGGGCAGGTTTGCTCTCGCGGTCTCGAAAGCGCGTGAGATTAGGTACTGGCATCTGCTCTGGACCCTCGGCATCCTGATCCTGGCGCTGCCGCTGATCGTCGCCGGCCGGTTGCGAGGTCAGTGGCGCGAGGGTGCCGACTGGCGGTTCGCGCGCTTCTGCCTGATGGTGTGCGGAGTCGGAACGCTCGCCTGGGGCTTGTTGATGTTCGGCAACGAGGCAGGTAGGGCGATCGTGATCACCGTCTCCCTGGCGCTTCCGCTGCTGGGGATCGCCGGGATAGTTGCCGGCCTGCGCGCCACCTACCCGCGCCTGGTCGGCTGGTTCGTCGGCGCCAACGCCGTAACCGTCCTGATTCTGTACGTCCCGGTGGTGGCACCGGTTCCCCAACAACTCCTATTCCGGGTTTGCGGCGGTTGCCGCCATAGCCAGCCTGGCCGGATTCGTCAAGCTGGCCTTCTCCTCCGCTCGGCCGTAATAGCCTGTCCGGCTTCATGAAGGTTCTCGTCACAGGTGCAGCGGGGATGCTCGGCGGCGACGTCCTCCTCGCCGCCGGCAACGCGGGCCACGATGTGGTCGGCTTCGGTCGCATCGAGCTCGACGTCACCGATCCGCAGGCGCTTGCCTCGAAGTTCGAGCTGGAGCGTCCCGACGTGGTGATCAACTGTGCCGCCTGGACCGACGTCGACGGCGCCGAGGAGGCAGAGGAGGCCGCGATGGTGGTCAACGGCACCGCCGCCGGCCAGGTCGCCGCCGCGGCGGCCGAGGTAGGGGCCAGCGTCGTCTACGTCTCCAGCGACTATGTCTTCGACGGCACCAAGGGAGCTGCTTACGTCGAGACGGACCAGCCGTCGCCGCTCTCGGCCTACGGGCGCACGAAGCTCGCTGGCGAGGAGGCCACAGCGGCCGTCAACAAACGCCACTTCGTCGTCCGCTCCTCCTGGCTCTTCGGCATCGGCGGCTCCAACTTCGTCGAGACGATGCTGCGCCTCGCCTCGACGCAGAACGAGGTTCTGGTCGTGCGCGATCAGGTCGGCTCGCCCACCTACACCTGGCATCTCGCCTACGGCATCATCCGTCTGATCGAGGGAGTTGAGTTCGGCATTCACCACATGGCTGCCGCCGACTCCTGCTCTTGGTACGACTTCGCCCGGGAGATATTCGAGCAGGCGCATGTCGAGTGCAGGGTCCTGTCGGGCACCACCGAGATGCTCGGCCGGCCGGCCCCGCGTCCGGCCTACTCCGCGCTGACCAGCCAGCGCGAACACGCGATCGAGCTGCCACCTTGGCGCGACGGTCTCGCCGCGTACCTGTCCCAGCGCGCCACAGAGGAGGCAGTCGCATGAAACTCCTGGTCACCGGCGCCGCCGGCTTCATCGGCTCGACCTACGTGCGGCTCGTCTCCGACGAGCACGAGGTGCGGGTGCTCGACAAGCTCACCTACGCCGGTCGGCGCGAGAACCTGCCCGAGGGCACCGATTTGGTGGTTGGCGCGATCGAGGACCCCACGGTCGTGCGCGAGGCGATGGAGGGCTGCGACGCGGTCGTCAACTTCGCTGCCGAGTCCCACGTCGACCGCTCGATCGACGACCAGGACGCCTTCGCCCGCACGCACGTGATCGGCACCGGCACGCTGCTCGACGCCGCCCGCGAGCTGGGCGTAAGCCGCTACCTGCAGGTCTCCACCGACGAGGTCTACGGCTCGATCGAGTCGGGCTCCTTCACCGAGGAATCGCCGCTTGATCCCTCCTCGCCCTACTCGGCGACCAAGGCCGCCGGAGACCTCTTGGTTACCGCCCACGTCCACACCTACGGCATCGATGCCTCGATCGTGCGCGGCTCGAACAACTACGGTCCCCGCCAGTACCCCGAGAAGCTGATCCCGCTGATAACGCTCAATGCTCTGCACGGCGACTCGCTTCCGGTCTACGGCGATGGCAAGCAGGTGCGCAACTGGCTCTACGTCGAGGACTTCTGTCGCGGCATCCACACGGTGCTCACCAAGGGCCAGGCCGGCGAGGCCTACAACGTCGGCGGCCCCGACGAGTGCGAGAACATCGAGGTGGTCAAGCGGGTGATCGGGCTGGCCGGCAAAGACGAGTCGCTGATCGAATACGTCACCGACCGGCCTGGGCACGATCGTCGCTACTCGCTCTCTTCCGCCAAGCTGAAGGAGCAGTTGGGCTGGGAGGCCCAGGTTCACTTCGCCGAGGGGCTGGAGAAGACTGTCGCCTGGTACCGCGACAACGAGGAGTGGTGGGGGCCGATCCGCTCCGGCGAGTACCGCGAGTACTACGAAAAGCAGTACGGCAAGTCACTGAGCTGATGCTGCAGCGCCTGCCGACCAAGCTCGACGGCGTCGTCCTGTTGGAGCCGACGGTGCACGGCGACGAGCGCGGCTTCATGGTCGAGAGCTACCGTCGCGACCTCTGGGCAGAGCACGGCGTCGAGGTCGAGTTCGTCCAGCACAACCACTCGCGCTCCTCGCAGGGCACGCTGCGCGGCCTGCACTTCCAGACTGAGCCGGGCCAGGCGAAGCTGGTCCGCTGTACGCGTGGGCAGATCTTCGACGTCGCCGTCGACCTGCGCCGCGGCTCGCCCACCTATGGGGAGTGGGAGGGGCATGTGCTCGACGACGAGACCCACCGCCAGCTCTTCGTCCCGGTCGGCTTCGGCCACGGCTTCGCTGTGCTCAGCGACGTCGCCGACGTCGCCTACCTCTGCTCGAGCACCTACGACCCGGCAACTGAGTCCGGCATTGCCTGGAACGACCCCGACGTAGGGGTCGAGTGGCCGGTCGACGACCCGCTTGCTCTCTCGCGCGCGACACCAGCGCTCCGACGCTCGCCGAAGTCGCCGAGACGCTTCCCTTCTGAGGGATCGCGTCTTTCGTGACGCTTCAGCCTGACCCAGGCCCGATACTGCGCACCACAGGTCGGTCGACGCTCGCAACGATCCACCCATGAGCCAGCCAGCCCTCATCGACATGTCCGCCACATGGCCTAATGTGAGGCACATGTCCAAAATGATCCAGATCCGCAACGTCCCCGACGACGTGCACCGCACCCTCAAGGTCCGTGCTGCGGCGGAGGGCCTCTCGCTCTCCGACTACATCAAGCGCGACCTCGAAGACCTCGCCAAGCAGGCGACGATCGAGGAGGTCTTCGTGAGCGCCCGCGCCCGCGGAAGCTCCGGCATCACCACCGAGGAGATCGTTGCCGATATCCGGGCGTCCCGCGGCGAGTAGCCGACCATGCCCGTAATCGACGCCTCGGTTGTTGTCACCGTCCTGGCCGATGCCGAGCATGCTCCCTGGGCCGAGACTCAGCTCTCGGCCGGTGGCGCCAACCGATCTCTCTGGGTTCCCCACCTGATCGATGCGGAGGTTGGACAGGCGTTGCGCCGCCGAGTTGCGGCTGGCCGGATGGGTGAGGACCGAGCGGACGCGGCGCTGCGGGATCTCGCGCGGCTGCCGCTTCGTCGCATCGACCACGTCGGCCTGCTCCACCGGGCCTGGGAGCTGCGTCACAACCTCAGCTTTTACGACGGTCTCTACGTCGCTCTCGCCGAGGTTTTGGATATGCCTTTGGTCACGCTCGACCGCCGCCTCACCAGGGCTGTCGGCGATGCCACGGGAGTAGCTGTGCTTACCGCGGGTTAGCGCCCGCGAACCGCGGTGATCGCCAGGCTGGTGGTCGAGCTTGGCGCCGATGCCGGCGTAGACGGCCGCGTTGACGAGCGGGTTGTGCTCGGCTGCGTCGAAGCGCCGGTAGAAGCGACCCATGCCGCGGTGGAAGGCGATCTCCTGCTTGGCGGCACGGCGCTTGCCGCTGGAGCCGCCCTTGACGTGCAGGGCCACTCCGGCGGGCTCGTAGAAGACCTTCCAGCCCGCCTGCCAGAAGCGGCGGCACCAGTCGAGGTCCTCCATGTAGAGCCAATAGCCCTCGTCGAGCAGGCCGACCTCGCGCACCGCCTCGGCGCGGCAGAGCATGAAGGCGCCGTTTACGGCGTCGACCTCGCCGGCCTCGTCCTCGCCGAGGTGAGTCGCCCGGTACTGGCTCAGCGTTTCGCCGCCCTCTTTACCGCGGCCGATGCCGGTGAAGTGGGCGAGGGCGCTGAGCGGGGTCGGGAAGGAGCGCTTGCAGGCGTGGTCGAGCTCGCCAGATTCGGTCACCAGCTTGCAGCCGACCATGCCGATCCGCTGGTCGGAGCGCAGCCGCGCCAGTGAGGCGTCGAGCGTGCCGGCGTAGACCTCGGTGTCGGGGTTGAGCAGCAGCACCGCCTCGGCCTCGTCCTCGCGCAGGACGACGTTGTTGGCGGCGGAGAAGCCGATGTTCTCGCGGCGGATCAGCCGCACCGTTGGAAACTCGCGCTCGACCATGTCGGGAGTCGAGTCCGGGCTGCCGCTGTCGACCACCGTCACCCGCATCGAGCCGCTCGCCGGCTGCTCCTCGAGCGAGCGCAGGCAGCGCCGCAGCAGCTCTTCGGCGCCATGACTGACGATGACCACCTCGAGGTCGAGTGAGCCGGGCATGTCTGCAGCTCTAGTAGGCGCCTTCGCCACGGACGATCGCCCGCGGGGTACGCAAGAGGATCGCCAGGTCGCCGGTGACGGAGAGGTTGTCGAGGTAGTCGCGCTCCATCGCCAGGCGCTCCTCGAAGGTGAGGTCGCCGCGGCCGTAGACCTGCATCGGCCCGGTCAGCCCCGGCTTGATCGCCAGGCGGGCGCGCTGGCGCTCGTCGTAGAGGGCGACCACCGCCTCCTCCTCGGGTCGCGGCCCGACCAGCGACATATCCCCCCGGAGCACGTTGATCAGCTGCGGCAGCTCGTCGAGGCTGGTTCGCCGCAGCAGCTTGCCGGCGCGGGTGATGCGCGGGTCGTCGGGGATCTTGAAGGCGGGCTCGTCCAGCTTCTCGAGGTCGACCAGCTCCCCCAGCCGCTCCTCGGCGTCGGCGACCATCGTGCGGAACTTGAGCATCGTGAAGGGCATGCCGTCCTTGCCGGCGCGTTTCTGACGGAAGAAGACCGGCGTCGCCCGAGTCGACCGCGATGAGCACCGCGATCGCCACCAGCAGCGGCGCGAGCAGGGTCAGCATCACTCCCGAGACGGCGATGTCGAGCGCCCGCTTCATCGCCAGGGTCGAGCGCGGCGGGTCGGAGAAGCGGAAGTCGAGCACCGGCAGCTCGGCGAGCCGGTTGAGCTCGATGCCGGGACCGAGCAGGCCGTAGTGCTTGGGCAGGAAAGTGAGACCGAGGCCAGCCGCGCTTGCACTCCTCGATCAGGTGCTCGGCGTCGGCCTCGCTCATCTCCTGCTCGGCGACGACCACCCGCTCGACATCGTGGGCGCGAGCCACGCGTGAGATCTCCTCGATCGAGCCGAGCCGCGGCAACGACGCACGGCGGTCCTTGTCGCGCGGCGCCGAGAGGTAGCCGACCAGGCGCAGCCGGGCCTCGGGATGGGTGGCGATGCGGCGCGCCACCACGTCGGCCATCGGCGCCGGCCCGATCACGAGGCCGGTGGCGACGTCGGTCAGGTGGTGCCAGGCGAAGCGCAGCACCGCGCGAGCCACGAAGCAGGCGAGCAGAGCGCCGATCCCGACCATGATCGCGCTCTTCGCCGAGAGCGGGCCGACCGGGCTGAGCGCGAGCAGGCCGTCGAGGACGATCGTGCCCAGGGCGCTGGCCGAGACCAGCGAGGGCAGCTCGTCGAGGGTGCTGTGGCGGATGCGCCGATGGTCGTTGTCGTAGAGCCCGTGCAGCTTGAGCACCAAGATCCAGGCCGGGGTGAAGAGCACCGCCCAGAAGAGCTTGGCGACGTCGGTGGTCGAGGTCACCGCGGTGGCAACGCAGAGCGCCGCGAAGATCGCCACCCAGTCGCCGGTCGGCGAGCAGACGGCGCAGCAGGGCGCCGCGGCGACGCGAGCCGCTCGGGCCGGTCAGGCCAAGGCGACTGGCCACCTCGGTCGGCTCCGCGGGGGTCGGTTCCGGGTCTCAGCCGGGGCCGGCGTGCGGTCGCTCTCATGCGCCTCCCGGGTCAGCTTGGGGCTCATCCGCAGTTCCACCCCGGGTCTCGCAGGCAGGCCGCCTGCGGGTTGAGCTGGCGGGCTTGCTCCAGGTCGGCTTGCGCCGCGGCTTCGTCGCCGGCCGCGTGCTCGACCCGGGAGCGCAGGTAGTACCACTGCCAGTTGCGGTCCTCGCGCTCGATCGCGTGGGTGAAGTGGACTGTCGCACCGCCGTAGTCGCCTTGGACGCTCGGCCAGCAGGCCGAGCTGCACGTAGGGCGAAGCGGCCCAGGGCTCGATCGAGCGGGCGTTTTCGGCATGGTCGACGGCGCGCGCCGAAGTCGTCCTTTGCGGCGGCTGCCTGGCTGGCGTCGATCTCGCGCTCGACCAGCAGCGGACCGACCAGGGCGATGGCGGCGATCCAGGCCAGAACCACCCCGGCCACCGCGAGCCCGTAGCCACGGCTCTTGGCCTGTGCGGTCTCGCGGCGCGGGTCGGCAGCGATCTGGCTGCAGCGCGCCGGCGACCACGACGCCGGCGGCGAGGAAGAAGAGCGCTCCCAGCCCGGCGATCTCCCAGAACCAGTCGAAGGCGGCGCCGACCGCGAAGGCGAGCATCGCTGCCAACAGCACCGCGTAGCGCTCGCGCTGCGGGCCGGCGGCGTCGCGCCAGGCGGCGAAGCCGCACCAGAGCAGAGACCCGACCAGGCCGAGCACGAGCAGCCCGCCGACGATGCCCAGCTCGGCGAACGCCTCGAGGTAGAGCGAGTGGGCGTCGTGGACGGGCAGTTCGATCGAGCGCAGCTTCTCCCAGGAGAACTCGTAGGTGCCGGCGCCGTGGCCGAGCAGCGGCTTTTCGCCGAAGGCGTCGATCGCCACCCGCCAGAAGTCGTGCCGGCCGGCGCCGCCGAGATCGGCGAAATGCTGCTTGGGATCGTCGGGGAACTGGATGTCGGAGCTGGAGAACTGGTCCCAGGCGCGCCCGCCGACGGCGATCGCGGCGGCGATCGCCAGCACGGCCGACCGCCAGCGCCACGCCTTTGAGCACGGCTCGGGTTGCGGGAGATCTCGAGCGCCCGTCCGGTGCAGCGCGCCCGCGCCGGCCTCCAGCCGCCGCAGTCCCGCGAAGAGGATCAGCGGTCAGCGCGATCCCGGCGAGCAGGATCAGCAGCACGGTGACGCCCTGGTCGACCGCGGCCTGGTTGGCGATGTTGTCGGCGAGGCTGTCGCGTTCCTGCACGGCGAGCACCGCCGGCAGCGCCCCGATCATCCCGATCGCCAGCGTCGCCAGCAGCCAGAGGCGGTCGCGCGAGAGGGCGATCAGGCAGCCGCAGGCGACGACCAGCGCCAGCAGACCGCCGCGCGAGTAGGTGAAGTAGAGAGCGAGCAGCAGCGCCGGGATCGCCGCGACCGAGAGCCAGCGCAGCAGCCGTCCAGGCCGCCTGACGGCTCGTCCAGAGCAGCAGGGCGACGCCGGTCGCCGAACATCGCCCCGTTGGCGTTCCAGTAGCCGAGCGGGTAGCGCAGGCGCGGGCCCGATGCCGAGCGCTTCTGTGACGTTCAGCACATGAGGCAGGAGCCGGCTGCCCAGGCCCAGCAAGGCGACGAGAGCCATGGCAATTGCCAGGCCTTCAGCGAAACGTTGGCGCCTTTCGTCGGTTTGGGCGATGAGGAACGCGGCAAGGAAGAACCCGAGGTAGACCAGAACGCGGTCCGCCTCGATCACGCTGAGCTCGACCGACCCCGACCAAAGGGACGAAATTGCAGACAAAAGCGACAGACAGACGATCAGTCCGCCTGCCCAGTACAGCGGCCGCTCCAGCTTCGCGGCGGAGCCTGCGCCAAGCACGAGCAGGGCAACGACGACCAGCCACACGGCCAGCCCGGCTATGTGACGGCCGCTCACGTCGAAGCCGCCTCCGGCGAGGGCCAGCGCCAACGATCAGGACGACCGGCGCAATCAACGCCGCCGTTTGGTCTAACCTTGCGCGCGATGTTCGTCGGGACGCGCCATCGCCAGGCCCCGAGCCCGGGGTCTCCCAGCCTTCGTGTTGATGTCAGTGATCGCTCTGCTGGCATTGGCTTGCTTTCCCGTGCTTGCTCAAGCCGAAGACTCGAGCGGCGCGCAGTACACCGATGCCCTCCCTAAGCCGGAGGGCGACAACTCCCCGACCAAGAGAAAGCCGCCGACGGCGAAATCGTGCACCGACGAACGGCGGCGCCGCGGCTCCGAGTGGCGACGGGCGCTCCGGATTCGGCAAAGTCGAAGGACGGTCTCTGAAGAAGGCGATTCATCTGCGAAGAGCGGCGGTGTCGCGGTCAACGGCAGCGATGGCGGTAAGGGCAGGGTAGCCCAGGCGGCAGCGCCAAAGACGCCGGCAAGACCGCCGCGCAGCCGAGCAGCCTGCCCAGACGTCCTCCGAGACGAGCGACGAGGCGGTTCCTCGCCGTTGGTTCCGATCCTGCTCATCGATCCCCGTGCTCGCCGCGATCTCGCTCGCAGTTGTGATGATCAGGCAGCGTCGCCAGCGCGGTGCCGACCACGCCGGCCTCACCGAGGCGAGCTGACCCGTGCTGCAAGCTCGGCAAGCGCCCGAAAGGGCAGATGCGCCTACGCCTGACCGCTCTGGCGATCGCTGTCTCCGGCCTTGCCGTGACCGCGCCGAGCGCCGCCGCGCTGCCGGCCGACTTCTGGGGAGTCTCGCCGCAGAACACGCCTTCGCTCGAACAGTTCCAGCGGCTGCGTACGCGGCGGCGTCGACAGCGTGCGAATCCCGATCTCGTGGGACGCGGTCGAAGCGGTCAGGGGAGCCGCCCGACTTCCGCCACGTCGACACGTCTGGTCGCCGGCGCGGCGAGCGCCGGGATCGACATCCTGCCCTTCGTCTATGACGCGCCGTCCTGGGCGGTCGCCCGGCGTGGCTGTGCCGGGCTCAGGGCGCAGCGTGCGGGCGCCGAAGACCCTGCCGGTCAAGAGCGGCGCCCAGCGCAGCGCCTGGACCAACTTCCGTCAAGCTCGTCGTCGCCCGCTACGGGCCCGGACGGCGTCTTCTGGGCGGCGAATCCGGCGGTCCCGCCGACGCCCGATCCGCACCTGGCAGATCTGGAACGAGCAGAACTTCAAGTACTTCGTGGTCAGGCCCAACCCTGCCGACTACGGCAAGCTCGTCAACGTCTCCTACGCGGCGATCAAGAGCGTCGACCCGGGCGCCAAGCTGATCCTCGGCGGAATGTTCGCCCAGCCGCGCGAGGCGCAGCTCAAAGTGAAACCGCCGCAGGCCTACTTCGCCACCGACTTCCTCGACCGGCTCTACAAGTCGACGCCGGGGATCAAGAGCAAGTTCGTCGGCGTGGCCCTGCACCCGTACACGATCAAATACCAGGAACTGACGCCGGATATCGAAGCGTTCCGCGCAGGTGCTGGTCGAGAACCACGACGCCGGCAAGAAGCTCTGGATCACCGAGATCGGCTGGAGCTCCCTGCCGCGTACAGGCAACGACGGCTTCTCGCCAAGGGCCCCAACGGCCAGGTCAAGCAGCTCGAAGGCGCCTTCAGGACCTTTCAAAGCGAAGCAGGCCAAATGGAAGCTGAAGCGGATCTACTGGTTCTCGGTCGACGACGCGCCCGGCAGCTGCAACTTCTGCGGCGGCACCGGCCTCTTCGGCGAAGGCTTCGTGCCGAAGAAGTCCTGGTTTGCCTACGTCAAGTTTGCCGGCGGCAACCCGGGCTGAGCCGGGGCGTAAGATCGGTGGGTTGCCCACCGACGCGAAACCGAGCAAAGAATCCGATCCCCTAGCGCCCTTCAGCGCCCCGGTAAGGCGCTGGTTCGAGGCCTCCTTCGAGGGTCCCACCCCTGCCCAGGCTGGGGGCTGGGAGGCGATCTCGAGCGGCGCCAGCACGCTGATCTGCGCCCCCACCGGCTCCGGCAAGACGCTGGCCAGCTTCCTCTGGGGGATCGACCGCCTCTCCCGCGAGACCCGAGCTCGGCCAGGGTGTGCGGCTCGTCTACGTCTCGCCGCTGAAGGCGCTCTCCTACGACATCGAGCGCAACCTGCGGGCGCCGCTGCGCGGCATCGGCGCCGATATCTCCGTCGGCCTGCGCACCGGCGATACGCCGCAGAAAGAGCGCCGGGCGATGCGCAAAACGCCGCCCGACATCCTGATCACCACCCCCGAGTCGCTCTACCTGATGCTCTCCTCGGGGGCGCGGGAGATCCTCACCAGGGTCGAGGCGGTGATCGTCGACGAGATTCATGCTGTCGCGCAATCGAAGCGGGGGTCTCATCTGGCGTTGAGCCTGGAGCGGCTGGAGCATCTGGTGAAGGGACGGGAGGCCCCGACCGCGGGTCCTGTCGCGGGAGGAGGGGGGCCTGCGGGCAGTCCACGGGCTGTCCTCGACCCCCCACCTCCCACGCCACCCGCGGGAGATGCGTCTGGCCTTCAGCGGATCGGTCTCTCCGCGACTCAGCGGCCGTTGGAGCGGATAGCTCGATTTCTCGTGGGGCCTAAGAGGGATTGCGAGATCGTCGATGCCGGTGTTGCCAAGGAGCTCGATCTGGAGATCGTCGTGCCGGTGGAGGACATGGCGGAACCGGGAGCTCCAGCTTTCCCGAACGAGGACGGGAATCCAACGGACGGAGAGCCGCTCGCTCATGTGCGCTCCATCTGGCCCGCGATTTACCCGGAGCTACTCAAGCTAGTACGCGAACACACGTCAACCATCATCTTCGTCAACAACCGCCGCGCTTCCGAGCGTCTCGCCAAGCGTTTGAATGAGCTACATGCGGACGAGCCCGAGCGAGAGCTCCCCGCGACTGAGCAAGCTGGCAACTCGCGCCCCGCGGGAAATACGTCCAGTAATGCCGATGTGCCGGGGGGTGGCACAGTAGGGGGAACCGCCCCCGAGGACGCTTTAGCGACCGCAGGGGGTGGTGGGTCCCCTACTGTGACAGGACCCGCCGGCCCAGAAACCTCAGTCGACGAGATTGCTCGT
>CAVYSQ010000012.1:0-255611 GCA_963771265.1 uncultured Solirubrobacterales bacterium | reverse complement strand
CAGCCGAGGGTCTGGCCGAGTGGCTGCACGCCCGGGTGCGGCGCGAGCTCGGCATCGACCCCGACCAGGGTCGCCGCTACTCCTGGGGCTACCCCGCTTGCCCGGACCAGTCCGAGCACGAGAAGGTCTGGCGCTTGCTCGACCTCGAGCAGATCGGCATGACCCTCTCCGACGGCTTCGCGGTGACGCCCGAGCAATCAACGGTGGCGATCGTCGCCCACCACCCCCAGGCCGTCTACTTCGGCATGAAGTCGGGCTTCATCCCCGAGCAGAAGTCCCCCGACGAACTGATCGCCGGCACCGAGCGCGGCGGCAAGCTCCCGCCCGAGCGCGAGCCGGTCGGCTAAGCGGCGCAGCCCCGCAGGGGGAAGAGTTCGCTTCCGGTGTGCCTTATCCGGATATGGGGCGGTTGGCGAACATCGGGAGCGGCGATTATGCGATTGCCGCCCTGGCGGAGCGCCAGCATGGTGTGGTTTCGCGTCAGCAGCTCCGCGAACTCGGCTTGACCGACGACATGATCGATGGTCGCGCCAGGTCCGGGCGCCTCCATCGAACGTTCCGCGGGGTGTTCGCGGTGGGTCATCGCAGGGTCGGGCGCAGGGGCCACATGCTGGCGGCCGTACTGGCTTGCGGAGAAGGCATGGTTGTCTCGCACGGCAGTGCGGCGGAGCTCTTGGGTCTGTGGGACAAGAGGCCGGTACTCGTCAACGTCACGGGGCCGAGTCAGGCGGGACGCAAGATCGACGGCGTGCGCTGGCATCGCGTGTCTCTTCCTGGCTCAGAGGAAACGACCTTGCGAGAGGGGATCCCGTGTACGAGTGTGGCCCGCACGCTGGTCGACATGGCTGGAAGCCTTGGCCGAACATCGCTGCGGCGCCTGGTCGAGCAGGCCGCCGTACTCAGGCTGCTGGACATTCCGGATGTGGACCGCGTTCTCGCCCGCGGTCGCCGTCGCGGCGCGCCTCAACTGCGCGACATCCTGGTCGCATGGCGGGGCGAAGAAAGGTTGCCCCGTTTGCGGAGTCTCCTGGAGGCGCGATTGTTCCCCGCCTTGGTGGAGGCCGGCCTGCCGCGGCCGCAATGCAATGTGAAGTTGCGAATCGACGGCGAGTGCTTTGAGGTCGACCTTCTCTGGGGTGTGCAGCGGCTGGTGATCGAAACCGATGGCGAGGAGACGCATGGGACCCGGGTTGCCTTCCACCAGGATCGCCGGCGCGATCAGGTTCTGTGTGCGAGCGGCTATCGCACCGCCCGCGTAACTTGGCGCCAGCTGGAAGACGAACCGAGCGCGCTTGTTGCTCGGATCGAGCGCATGCTCAAGGCCTAGGCGGTTCCGGTGTTCCCTTTCCGCATATATGACGGACAGCGAACACCGGAAGGAGTGGAGTTCCGGGGGAAGGACTCGAACCCTCGCTTCCTGGACCAAAACCAGACGTGCTAGCCGACTACACCACCCCGGATCGCCACCCCGAGCCTAGCGCCCGGGGTTGGGATTGATTATGTCCGGGCGCGAGCTTAGGGTCATGCCATGGAGATGAGTGGAGTTCCGCTGGACCCTGACGTGCGCGAGGGGCTCCGTCGCACCTGGAAGACCCTGATGGCCATCGGCGTGGTGGCGATCGTCATCGGCTGCATTGCGATCCTCGTACCGGCCGTCGCCTCCGTTGGGACGGCGATCTTCATCGGCTGGATCCTCGTCATCGCCGGGGCGTTCCTCGTTGCCGGCGCGTTTGCTGCCCAGACGGTCGGCTCGGTCGTGCTGCGGCTGCTCTGGGCCTTCCTCACGGTGATCGTCGGTCTTTGGCTGATCGTCGAGCCGCACAACGGGACGCTGACTCTGACTTTGGTGCTTGGCATCTACTTCCTCTTCATGGGCATCACCCGCGTCGCCGTTGCCTTCGCCGCCCGCGGCCAGCAGGGCGCCGGCCTGGTCGGCCTCAGCGGCATCGCCGGCCTGCTGATCGGCATCCTCGTCCTGGTCGAGTTCCCCAGTAGCGCCGACTGGGCGATCGGCCTACTGGTAGGCATAGACCTGATCTTCGCCGGCTGGACCTTGGTGTCTGTTGCCTTGGTCGGCAAAGAGCTAGCTCGCTCGACCTGAAGCAGGAGAGCACGGGGCACCCTTCCGCTTGCTGGGTTTTTCGCCGGCGGCCACCAACTCTCGCCAAGCTAGCGGTGCGAAAAACGGACGCCGCGCACTCCAGGGTGCCCCGCACTCTCCTGCGCTTGCCGAGATTCGCTCGAGCTGATGGCGGCGGCCGGAGCCTCCTGCTTGCCTGGGTGAGCTTGCCCACTCTGCTGCGTTGGGGCGGGGAGGATGGGGTGTCCCTGGAAGTGCGCGGCGTCCTCTTTTCGCCCCAACGGTCCGGGAGAAAGACCCGTGCTGGTGGCGAAAACCCAGCAAACGGAAGGGACACCCCATCCTCCCCCTCCACGACTACGATCCAGGGGTGAGCTCCCCCCTAGTGCTCGTCATGGCGGCCGGCGCAGGCACCCGCATGCGCTCGAGCTTGCCGAAGATGCTCCACTCCGTCTGCGGCCGCCCGCTGGTCGCCTGGCCGATCCTCGCTGCCCGCCAGGCCGGCGCTGGCCAGGTCGCGGCGATCGTCTCGCCCGGGATCGACATCTCGGCCGGCTTACCTAAGGGTGTTGAGACGGTGGTGCAGCCGCAGCCGGATGGAACCGGCGGCGCGGTGCGCGCCGCGCTGCCGTTGATCGAGGGGGCCGAGACCGTGCTTGTCCTCTCTGGCGACCACCCACTGATCTCCGCCGAGATCGTCTCTGGCTTCCTCGGCGCCCACGCCTCCTCAGGCGCCGCGGCGACGATGATGACGATCGAGCTCGACGACCCCGGGGCCTACGGCCGGGTCGTGCGCGACGCCGACGGGGAGGTCGAGCGGGTGGTCGAGGCGAAAGCCGATGGCGATGCCAGCGCGGAGGAGTTGGCGATCCGCGAGATCAACGCCGGGACCTACGCTTTTGATGCTGGCCCGCTAGCCATGGCCCTGGCCGGGCTGTCCAACGACAACGCACAGGGCGAGTACTACTTGACCGACGTCTTCGAGGCCCTGCACGCCGCCGGTCATTCCGTCGCCGGCCACCTCGCCGACGATTTCGCGGTAACGATGGGCGTCAACGACAGGGTGGAGCTGGCTGCCGCGGAGGCCGAGGGACGTCGTCGCATTCTCGAGGCACACATGCTCGCCGGCGTCACCGTCGTCGATCCCGGCAGCACCTGGGTCGACGCCGACGTCGAGATCGCCGCCGACGCTCGCATCGAGCCCGGCACCAGCTTGCGTGGCGCCACGGCTGTCGGCGCCGACTCGGTCGTCGGCCCTCTCACCACGCTGATCGACACCAGGCTCGGCGAGAACGTCGCCGTGCCGCACTCCTACCTGGTCGAGTGCGACGTACTCGACGGCTGCAACGTTGGCCCCTTCGCCTACCTGCGCCCCGGTGCCCACCTAGCCGAAGGCGCCAAGGCGGGCACCTTTGTCGAGATCAAGAACTCGCGGATTGGCGCCGGCGCCAAGGTCCCCCACCTCGCCTATGTCGGTGACGCCGACGTAGGCGCAGGCAGCAATCTCGGCGCCGGCACGATCACCGCCAACTACGACGGTTTCCGCAAGCACCGCACGACGATCGGCAAGGACGTGCGGATCGGCGTTGACACGATGCTGATCGCCCCGGTAGAAGTCGGGGACGCCGCCTACACTGGCGCTGGAGCGGTGATCAAGAAGGACGTCCCCGAGGGGGCGCTTGCGGTGAGCGAGAACGATCAGAGGAACATCGAGGGCTATGCGGCGGGCAAGGCCGCGCGAGCCCGTGAGGAGGATTCGTGAGCACGATCGAGCAGCGTCCCGAGGCGGCGGCAACCCCGGCGCCCACCGCCATCCCGCACGACTACTCGAAGCGGATGATGGTCTTCGGCGGCCGCAGCTCGATGGAGCTGGCCGCCAAGGTCGCCGGCAAGCTCGGGCTCGACCTCGGCCAGGTGACGCTGAAGACCTTCGCCAACGGCGAGGTCTACTGCCGCTACGAGGAGTCGATCCGCGGTGCCGACGTCTTCCTCGTCCAGTCGACCTGCGCCAACGAGCAGACGGAGATGACCCCCAACGACGCGCTGGTCGAGCTGCTGACGATGATCGACGCGGCGCAGGGAGCCTCAGCCCACCGCATCATCGGCGTCCTGCCCTGGTACGGCTATGCCCGTCAGGACAAGAAGTCCTCCCCGCGCGAGCCAATCTCAGCGCGCATCATGGCCAAGTGCTTAGAGGGCGTAGGCGTCGATCGGGTCCTCACCATGGACCTGCACGCCGGCCAGGTGCAGGGCTTCTTCCACGTCCCGGTCGACCATATGACGGCAATGCCGATGTTGACGCAGTGGTTCGCTGACCAGGAACTGAACGATGAGCTGGTGATCGTCTCCCCGGATGCCGGCCGGGTCAAGACCGCGCGCAACTTCGCCCGCCGCATTGGCACCCACTGGGCGGTGATGGAGAAGGAGCGCCCCGCCCAGCAGGTGGCCGAGATCGGTTACGTGGTCGGTGACGTCAAAGGCAAGACCGCGGTTCTGGTCGACGACATGATCGACACTGCCGGCACGCTCTGCGCCGCCGCCCAGACCGTGCTCGACGAGGGCGCCGCGCGGGTGATCGCCTGCGCTACCCACGGAGTCTTTTCCGGCCCCGCATACGAGCGGCTTGCCGCCTCGCAGATCGAGCGCATCGTCGTCACCGACACGATCCCATTGCGGCCGGGCGCCCCCGACAACATCACGGTGCTCTCGACCGCCGGTACCTTCGCCGACTCGATCCGCCGCATCTTCACCGACGACTCGGTTTCCGAGATCTTCGCCGGCGAGAACCAGCTCTTCTAGCGTCCTGGCCTCCAGGGGTTCAAGCGGGCTGCGCCTGGTCGGCCACAAGGGGGCTGACCTGATCGCCCCCGGCAACACGCTGGAGAGCTTCGCCGCCGCGGTAGAGGCCGGCGTCGACACGATCGAGATCGACGTGCTCTGGACCCTCGACGGACACCCGCGCATCGCCGCCGCCGAGCGCACGCCGCTCATCGTCGCCCACGACTGGCACGACGCCGAGAGGCGCCAGCCGTTGACCCTTAAACAGGCGCTCGACGCATTCACCCAGCCACCGCTCGACCGGGTCGAGATCGATCTCGACATCAAGCTGCCGGGCCGCGAGGAGGAGATCGTCGACACGGTTCGCGACAGCGGCCTGCTCGAGCGGGCGATGATCTCGACCATGGAGCTTTCGACTCTGGCTCGGGTCCATGAGCTGGAGCCCGAGCTGCGACGCGGCTGGACCTATCCCAAAGTGACGAAGGACTGGGCTTCGAAGCGCTGGGCGAAGGCACCGATGCGGACCGCGCTCGTCTGGCTGCGCCAGCGCCTCCCTGGCCTCGCAGCCCGCGAACTGCCGCGGCTTGGGGTGGAGGCGATGTGGGTCTACCACCCTCTCGTCAGCCCACGCCTTGCCCGCATCACCAAGCTCGCCCGGGTCGAGTTGATCGCCTGGACGGTCGACGACCTTCCGCGCATGAACAAGCTCGTCGCCGCCGGCGTCAACGGCATCTGCTCTAACGATCCACGTCTCTTCGCCTCCCTCTGACGTGTCCCGAAGCGCTTGGTGAGGTTGCGGACTTCGAGCTCGGGCAAAGACTCAGACGGTGCCCGGCGTCGCCGTCGGCGGTGCGTTGCGGCCGCCGCCTTTGGCGCGGACCGCGGACTCCAGCTCCTCGGCGGTGAAGCCGCCCTTCGCCTCGCCGTCGAGCGCGTAGCGGTAGAGCGCGACGCCGAAGATGCCGCTGAGCGCATTGCTGATCAGCATCGAGACCACGAAGCCGATCACGCCGAGGACGACGAGCAGGGCGCCGACGAAGCTGGCCGAGACCCAGATGGCGATGCCGATCGCGACCAGGATCGCGCTCGGCAGCATGCCGAGCAGGAAGACGGCGCCGCCGATCGCGAGGTTGCCGGTGATCTGCTGCCCCCAGCGCTCGCGGAAGAGCCCGCCCGAGCGCTTCAGCGTCGCGAACGCGCCAGTCCCCTCGATCGCGATCACGGGCACGGCGATGAAGGTGACGAGCGACCAGGCCATGCCGACGAAGCGCGCGGCGATCGTCCCCGCGATGCCGCCCTGGTTTTCCAGCACGCCCATGAACACGCCGATCGCGGTCGAGAGCGCGGCCCAGCCGCAGATCTGGCTGAAGCGGCTGCGCGCGACCGCGAGCCCGTCGCTGACGGTCGCCTCTTCGCCGCGGAAGATCATGTCGGCGGCGGCCGCGAGGCCGACGGCGAAGAAGGTGCCGACGACGCTGAGGACGTAGAGGCCGATCACCAGCAGCGGGATCGCGCCGGCGAGCGCACCGTCGTCGAGGAAGTAGAGGCCCGGGCCGAGGAAGACGAAGGCAAGCGGGATCGTCGCCACGGCGCCGTAGAGCGGGAAGCGAATCAGTGCCCGGTGCTCGTTCAGCAGGCCCCAGCTTTTCTTGCTCAGGGCCCATCCGCGTTTGATCTTCTTCATCGTTCCTCCTTGACCGGTTCGATCGCCTGGTTCAGTGAGTTTCGGCCAAACCGGGTAGCCGCTTTACGCCTCTTCCCTCGAAGTACTCCCACTCCTGCTCGCCAAGCTCGGTTGCAGGCGGATCTGCGTAGACCCACTCGCGCATGATCCGGTGCCAGTTGCGCTTGGCGCCGAGCTGGCCGAGCACGGCGACGACGCCGATTTCCATCCGCCGGCCCATCAGCTCGTCGGCCGGGATCGACTCGCGTCGCATCAGGTCGTAGTACTCCGAGCGGGGATCGTTGGTCGACTCGATGATCTTCATCACCCGCCGCGGCGTGATTTCGATCTCACGGTCCTCGATGTACCAGCCCCCGACCGCGCCCATGTGCTCCATCAGCCGCTCAGCGTCCAGCTTCGAGGGGTTCTTGATGAAGCCGAGGTCGTGCAGGGCTTGGCGAAAGCCCTCCGGGTCATCGCGCGAGGCAGCGTCGAAGACGCGCTGCTCGAGCACGATCTGCTCGCGGTCGAGCTTCTTGGTCATGCCGAAGTCGAGGAAGGCGACCCGGCCGTCCGCCATCAGCAGGTAGTTGCCGGGGTGGGGGTCGGCGTTGAAGTGCTGCAGGTTGAACATCGAGCCGAGATTGCCGCGGAAGACGATCTCGCCGAAGCGGCTGCGCTCCTCGTGCGGCAGTTCCTTGACCCGCTCGAAGTCGACCCCCTCGACGAACTCGGTGACGAGCACGCGCCGGCGGGAGAGGCGCGTGATCACTTCCGGCACGTAGACGAAGGGGTGGTCGCGGTACGCACGCGCGAAGGAGCGCTGGTTCTGCGCCTCGTACTCGTAGTCAAGCTCCTCCATCACCCGCTCGCGGATCTCGTGCGCGATCGCTTTCGCGTCGAGCCCGGGCGCCAGGGCGCGGGCGAGGCGGACGATCGTGCCGGCGTTGCGCAGGTCGGCGTCGAGCGCCTCGGCGATGCCCGGGTACTGGATCTTTACCGCGACCTGGCGCCCGTCGATCAGCTCGGCACGGTGCACCTGGCCGATCGAGGCAGCGGCGAAGGCCTCCTGCTCGAACTCGGCGAAGAGCTCGGAGACCGGCTCCCCGTCGTACTCCTCCAGCAGCACCTTCTCGACTTTCTCCCAGGGCATCGGTGGAGCAGAGGTGCGCAGCTTGCTCAGCTGCTCCTGGTAGATCTCGCGGTACTCGTCGGGGATGAACTCGGTGTCGATGAAGGAGGCAAACTGCCCCAGCTTCATCGCCGCACCTTTCATCTGGCCGAGCGCGCCGACCATCTTCATCGCCGTTTCGAGGTGGCGCTGCTCGAGCTTCTCCTTGCTGCCCTCCTCGGATCGGGCGACGTTCGTCGCCTTGGTGCCGGCGTAGCGGGCGCCCTGCACGCCGACGATCGAACCCAGCTTCGCCGAGCGGCGGATCCGCCCCTTCGGGATCTTCGAGTCGTCAGCCATGACCATGAGTTGTACTGGCTTTGGGCCACGGCTCCCAGCCGCGGGCGCCGGATTTCGTCCCTTTCTCTATCCTCTCCCGTCCGATGGCTCGCACTCGCGAAAAGCTGGTGGCCGCTCCGCGCGAGGAGTTCGGCTCGCGCAGCTCCCGCCGCCTGCGCGGCGGCGGTCTGGTTCCCGGCGTCGTCTACGCCGGTGGCTCGGAGGCGCGCGCCTTCCAGGCGGGCGAACGGGAGATCCGCGCCGTGCTCGCTGGCGGCCAGGCTCTCTTCGATCTCGAGCTGGAGGGGTCGAAAGCGGTTCCGGTCGTGGTCAAGGAGCAGCAGCTGCACCCGGTGCGGGGCAACCTCCAGCACATTGACTTGCAGGAAGTGAAGCTCGACGAGGCGATACAGGCAGAGGTCGCGATCGAGCTCGAGGGCGCCGAGACCGCGCCCGGGGTCAAAGAGGGCGGCGTGCTCGAGCACGTCACCCGCGAGATCACGGTCGAAGCGCTGCCCACCGAGATTCCCGAGCGGCTGGTCGCCGACGTTTCCGAGATGCAGATCAACGACACCGTTCAGCTCTCCACGCTCACCCCACCCGAGGGCGTGACCTTCGTCGCCGACGATCCGGACGAGATCACGATTGCCACCCTCTCACCGCCCCGCGTCGAGGAAGAGCCCGAGCCCGACGTCGAGGAGGAGACCGAGTTGGTCGGCGAGGAGGGCGAGGCTCCCGCTGCCGAGGACGGCGGCGAGGCGGCCGAGGGCGATTCGGGCGACTCCGGCGGGGAGTAGCCGCCCGTCATGTCGATTTTCCGCCGCCGCGCTTCCCGCGGTGGGGGCGGGACTGGGGGGGGCGACGGCGACCGCATCCTTATCGTCGGTCTCGGCAACCCCGGCAGCGAGTACGCCGGCAGCCGCCACAACCTCGGCTCCGAGATCGGGGCTGAGCTTTCGCGCCGCTGGGACCTGCCGCGGGCGAAGAAGAAGTTCGGCGGGCTGATCGCCGAAGGCCGCATCCGCCCCGGTGGGCCGCGGGTGGCGATCCTGCGGCCGCAGACCTACATGAACGCCTCTGGCGACGCAGTCGGACCGGCGCGCGGCTCGCTGAAGGCGCCGCTTGACCGCGTCGTCGTCCTCCACGACGAGATCGATCTGCCGTTCGGCGAGGTCCAGAGCCGTCTTGGTGGCGGCCTCGCCGGCCACAACGGGCTAAAGAGCCTCAAACAGGGCTTGGGCAGCCCCGAGTTCTGGCGCGTGCGGGCCGGCGTCGGCCGCCCCGATTCGACCGACCCCGAGATCGTCTCCGCCTATGTGCTCGGTCGCTTCCGCGAGTCGCGCGGCGAGGTTGAAGAGCTGGTTGGCCGAGCGGCCGACGAGACCGAGCGGCTGGTCGAGCAAATAGATTCTGCCGACGATGAGCGCTGAACGAACCAGCTACGAGGTCGACCAGCAGGGCGTCGCCGTGCTGCGCCTCGAGCGAGCCGAGGCCCGCAACGCGATCGACACGCAGATGCTGGTCGAGATGCTCGAGCACCTGGCCGTGGCGCGCACTGACGAGGGGGTGCGGGTGCTTGTCCTCAGCTCCTCCGACCAGATGGGCCTCTCCGCCGGCGCCGACGTCAAGGAGCAGCTCGACGACGAGGGCAAGGTCCGCCGCATGCAGCTCTTCGCCGACCTCTACGACGCGATCGGCGGCTTCCCCAAGCCAACCGTGGCCGCCTGTCACGGCGACGTGGTCGGCGGCGGCGCCGAGATCGCCGTTGCCTGCGACATGCGAGTCGGCGGCGCCAACCTACGTATGCGCTTCCCGGGGGCGGCGCTGGGCGTCCCGGTCGGGCCCGCACGCCTAGTGACCCTCTGTGGCCTTGCCGCTGCCAAGTACCTGCTCTTCACCTCGCGCACGGTCGGCGCCGACGAGGCGCTGCGGCTGGGACTGGTCAATCGAGTCGCCCCAGCGGCAAGCACCGAGCAGGCGGCTCTCGAGCTCGCCACCGCGGTCGCCGCCCACCCGCCCGAGGCGGTCGCCCGCCTGAAGCGGATGCTGCACGAGTGGGACGACGTCGAGGGTCGCTCCCGGGTCGAGGGCGAGGGCCAGGTCGAGTGGGCTCGGACCGGGCCTGGCCTGCCGCAACGCGATTAACGCTCCCTCGAATCGAGCGTTAGGTTGACCAGCTGGTGGGGTCGAGCGTCGAGCCCCAAGCGAAGCTCCCGGGGTCTGAAAGGACGTGCTCGGCGACGTCTGCGCAGGGAGCTAGCCAGAGCCACCCCGTTGCCGCCCGCTTCGCGAGGCGATCCAGCAGGGCGCCGAGTCGGCCCTCTCCCCACCAGTCCAACATCGGCAGGTGGAGGACGAACGTGGCGAAGCCACCGTCGATTGCCAGCTGTTCGATCTCCGCTTCCAGGTAGCGGAGAAAGTCGCCGGGCCCCAGTGGATCGGTGGAGCGGTTCATCTGTTCGCGCACTGGCCCCAAGGACGGCAGCACGCAGGTGGCATCAACGTGGCGCCACTGGAAGGGAAGCACGGCGACGCCATCCTGGACACCGGCTCCCTCGCCTGCTGGCGAGCAGTAACGCAGGCCGACCTCGCTCAGGATCTCGAGGCCGCTGGGGCCGAGCTGACCGCCAGGCGGGCGAATGCCGGCGATCTCCAGCCCAATCGTCTCGAAGGCGGCGGTGCCCCGCGCCAGATTCTCCGCCTGCTCAGCCGCCGAGAGCTCGCCCCACTGCTCATGGCGCCAGGCGTGGTAGGCGACCTCGTGCCCGCCTGCCGCGATCGCCTTCAGCGCATCGGGGTAGATCTCCGCGTTGAGCCCCTCGACAAAAAAAGTGGCAGCGAGATTGCGCTCTCGTAGGAGGTCCAGCAGGCTCGGCAGAACCCGGGTCGCGGTGAAGTGATCGCCAAGCGGGGCGTCGGGGCCGAGGGCGCCGAGCTCGAGTTCTGCTGCCTCCCCGAGGTTGTCGAAGCTGAGGCAGAGCGCGCCGCGGGCGCCACCCGGCCACTCAGCCACCTGACTCAGTCCTCGAGCAGCGCTGGGCTCCAGCGCCGCGGTTCGCGCTTCGCCTGCTCGCGCGCCCAGCGGAAGTGGTGCTGCGCCGAGGCGAGCAGGATCGGGAAGTTGAGCAGGCCGGCGACGGCAAACGCGCCTGAGCCACGCCGGGTCTCGGTAAGCAGGCTGAGGACGCTGCTGATCCCCCAGGCCCAGAGGACCGAGTTGTATGCAGGCAGCTGGTCCTCGCGCAGTCCCTCCGCTTTGTCGAGCATCGGCACTCCACCGTGCAGCGACCAAGGCCACGCCTTGAAGTGGACGGCGACGCCGGCGACGCCAATCCCGGCGTTGTATGCAGACAGGCGCTCGGCCCACTTACCGCCACCTGCCGCCGCCGCGAGCCCGAGCGGGATCAGGGCGCCCCAAAGGGCGTAGGAACCGCGGCGGCCGAGCTGGGGCTCGAAGACCAAGCCGACGCCGGCGCGGGTCTCGAAGGCGTTGTGGGCGAAGAGCCCGAGGGTCGAGCCGGCGGCGAATGGGCGTCGCAATCGCATCTCGGGGCAGCGTAGACCCTGGTCGTAGAATCGGTCGCCGCGCCCGAATCGTTCGATTCGGGCGATTTGCCTGCCATGAGCCTCAGACCGCTACTTGATATCGCCGCTGAGAACGAGCGCCTACACGCGCTCGCCGGCGAGGTGCGCGCAGCAACGGGGGGCGAGCCCCTGGCCGTCGGCGCTTCGACGACGCTGCGGCCGCTGCTACTGGCCACCCTGCTCGAGGACAACCGCGGCCTGGCCGGCCGCCCGGCGCTCCTGGTCAGCGCCGACGATCGCTCGGCCCGCGATCTCGCCGCCGAGCTGGCCGCCTACCTCGGCTCACGCCGGGTCCGTTTGTATCCCTCACGCGGCACCGGCTACGCCTCACACATCAATCCGCCCCCGCATCTCGTCGGCCTGCGGATCGACGCCCTCGACTCGCTGCAAAGCGGGGACGACGCGGTCGTCGTCGCCAGCGCGACCGCCCTTGCCGAGGCCGTGCCGGACGCATCGCTGCGGCCCGCCGGCTTCGTCCTCGAGCAGGGCGGCGAAGTCGAGCTCGACGCCGCTGCCCGCGATCTGGCCGGCGCCGGCTATGCGCGGGTCGAGCAGGTGGAGGAACGCGGCCAGTTCGCCGTCCGCGGCGGCATCCTCGACGTCTTCCCGGCGACCGAGGAGCGGGCGGTCCGGATCGAGCTCTTCGGCGACGAGGTCGAGTCGATGCGCTGGTTCTCGACCTTCACCCAGCGTTCGCTGGGCGACGCCGAACGGGTCGAGCTGGCGCCCGCGGCGGAGCTCGACGCCGAGCACCGCGAACTCGCCGAGCTGGCGGCGATGGAGGCGGCCGAGGCGGGAAAGGAGGCGCCGAGCCCCGCTGAGGCCCTGCCGCTGGAGCATTTCGGCCCGCCGCTCGATCTCGTTCCTGCCGAGACCGCTGTGATCCTCACCGCCGCTGAGGAGATCGAGCCCGCCTTGCGCGATCACTGGGAGGACGCGACCGCGGCGATGCACGCCGAGGACGCCCGCCATCTCTATGTCGACGTGGCCGCCCCCCTCGCGGCTCGTGCGGTGCTCGCGGTCGGTTCGCCCGGTGAGGGCGATGAAAACGCCTTCCGCGCATCGCGCGCCGAGTCGCCGGCGCGCAGCATTAAAGAGGCGGAGGGTGAGCTGGAGAAGCTGGTCCGCTCCGGCTATCGCACCGTCGTCGCCTTCGATAGCCGCGGCGAGGCGGAGCGTTCGCGCTACGGCCTCGAACGCCTCGATGCTGTCCTGCTCGACGGCGGCCGCCTCTCGCCGGAGCCGGGCCTCGCCTTTGCCGAGGCTCGCCTGCGCGAGGGCTTCGTCAATCCCGAGCTGCGGCTCGCTGTCTATCCCTTCCGCCGCTTGGTCCACCGGCGCCGACGTGCCGAGGACCGGGCTCCCGGCGCCGGCCGCGGCCGCCTCGCCTTCAGCGACCTGAGGGTCGGCGACTACGTCGTCCACGAGGACCACGGCGTTGCTCGCTTCGCCGGCTTCGAGACGCGTGAGGTCGGCGGCGTCAGCCGCGACTACCTCTACCTCGAATACAAGGGCGAAGACCGGGTCTACGTTCCCACCGATCAGCTGGCGAAGCTGAGCCGTTACGCCGGCGCCGGCGCTGAGCCGGCGCTCTCGGCGCTTGGCGGCAAACGCTGGCAGAACATGAAGGCCCGCGCCCGCAAAGCCGCGGGCGCCCTGGCCGGCGAGCTGCTCAACCTGTTCGCGGAGCGCCGGACCCGAAAGGGCCACCCCTTCCCGCCCGACGGCGAGTGGCAGATCGCGATGGAGACGGCATTCCCCTACCGCGAGACCGCCGACCAGCTGGAGGCGATCGAGGCGGTCAAGGGGGACATGGAATCGGAGCAGCCGATGGACAGGCTGGTCTGCGGCGACGTCGGCTTCGGCAAGACCGAGGTGGCGCTGCGGGCCGCGGTCAAGGCGGCGTCCGACGGCAAGCAGGTGATGATGCTGGCGCCGACGACGATCCTCGCCCAGCAGCACTTCGGCACCTTCCGCGAGCGCCTCGCCGACCTCCCCTTCACCCTCGACTGGGTCTCGAGGCTGCGCAAGCCGGCCGAGGTGAAGGAGGTCTTGAGGCGGTTCGAAGCGGGGGAGATCGACGTGCTGGTCGGCACGCACCGGTTGCTCTCCCGCGATGTCCGCGCCAAGGAGCTCGGGCTTCTGATCATCGACGAGGAGCAGCGTTTCGGTGTGAAGCAGAAGGAGCTGCTGCGGCAGCTGAAGCTGAAGGTCGACGTCCTCTCCCTCTCGGCGACGCCGATCCCGCGCACCCTGCAGATGAGCCTGGCCGGATTGCGCGACATCTCGGTGATCGAGACCCCGCCCGAGGGGCGCCGGCCGGTGCGCACCTACGTCGGCCCGTATGACGAGGACCTGGTGCAGCGGGCGATCGAGCGTGAGCTCGAGCGCGGCGGCCAGGCCTTCTTCCTCCACAACCGGATCGAGAGCCTGCCCGAGGCCGCGGAGCAGATACGCGGGCTCGTCCCAGGGGCACGCGTGGTCGAGGCCCACGGCCAGATGGACGAGGGTGAGCTGGAGGAGACGATGATGCGCTTCCTCCGCGGTGAGGCCGACTGCCTGGTGACGACGACGATCATCGAGTCGGGACTCGACATCCCGACGGCCAACACGCTGATCGTCGAGCGCGCCGACCGGCTCGGGCTCGCCCAGGCCTACCAGATCCGCGGCCGGGTTGGGCGCTCCCGCGAGCGCGCCTTCGCCTACCTGCTCTACCCCTCGGCCGAGGTGCTGACCGAGGACGCCGCTGCCCGCCTCTCCACCCTTGCCGACCACACCGAGCTTGGCTCGGGCTTCAAGATCGCGATGCGGGACCTCGACATTCGCGGTGCCGGCGACCTGCTCGGCGCCGAGCAGTCCGGGCACGTCGCCGCAGTCGGCTTCGAGCTCTACTGCCAGATGATCGACGAGGCCGTAGCCGAGGCGGGCGCCGCCGGGGATGGGGAGGCGGCGCCTGAGCCGCTGCGCTTCGACGTCCCGGTCGACGCCTACCTGCCGGCGGCGTTCATCCCGTTCGAGGCAGCGAAGATCGACGTCCACCGGCGCATCGTCGCCGCACGGGCGCCAGGCGACCTGCGCGCGATCCGCGACGAGCTGAGCGACCGCTTCGGGCCGTTGCCGACCGAGGCGGAGAACCTGTTGGCCTTGCAGCGTGGCCGGATCGAACTGCAACTGGCGGGGGCGCGGAGCGTCGAGTTGCGCGGTGGCCGGCTCAGCGTGGTCGGCGTGGAGCTCGACTCCGAGGGGTCGAGCGACCTGACTGAGCGGGTCGAGGGGGCGCTGTATGAGTGGCGCGAGAAAACCGCCTCGGTCCGAGTTCCCGACGAGCCCGAGGCACGCTTGGCGGCGGTGCTGGCAATGGCGGGGGGCTTGCGCGAGGCTGGGCGCTCGCAAATGGTCGAAAAAGATATGCTCCCTGCTTCGTGAGTCCGGACCAGGGCAGGAGAGGGACGTCTGGCAAGGGCGGGGCCCAGAGCGGCCGCGGGCCTGCGGCTGCGCGCCGCTTGGGCTTGCTGGTCTTCGGCATTGGCTTCATTGCTCTATTCGCCATCATCGCCATCGCCGAGGGCATCGGCGATCCGAGCCTGCCATCTGGCGACGCCGCCCTGGTTGAGGACGCGCCGGGGGACCTTGGCGAAGTCAGCGAGGCCGAGGTCACGCATGCGATCGTGCTCGCGGCGGGGCAGGCGGGGGAAGAAAAAGCCCCCAAACCCGGTGATCCCAAATACGAGGAATTGAAGAAAACCGGGATGGAATCAGTCCTTGAAGGGATCTGGATCCAAGGCGTGGCGGAGGAACGGGGCATCGAGGTGACCGACGCTGAAGTTGCCAAAGAACTGAAAAAAACGAAGAAAGAAAGCTTCAAATCCGAGGCGGAATTCCAGAAATTCATCAAAGAATCGGGATACACGCCGGCTGATATCGATACGCGCATAAGGATCCAGATCCTCAGCACCCAGTTACAGGAACAACTGAAAGAAGAAGCGCCAACGCCGAGCCAGGACGAAATCGAGGATTACTACGAGGCGGCGAAGGACGCCCAGTTCACGCAGAAACCGAGCCGGGACGTGCGGATCATCGTCAACAAAGATCGCAAAAAAGCGGAGGAAGCTCTCGACGCGGTGAGCGGCGATAACTCGGAAGCGAACTGGAAAAAAGTCGCCAAGAAATTCTCTGAAGACCCAACGACGAAAGCAAGCGGTGGTCTACAGAAAGGCGTAGCCGAAGGCGTTCTCGAAGAACCGCTGGACGCCGCAGTCTTCGACGCATCCGAAGGCGTGATCGAAGGGCCGATCAAAGCCCCGCGGGGATACATTGTGTTCGAAGTCGTCAGCTCGACCCCCGAAAGCGTGCAGGAGCTGAAAACGGCCGAAGCTCAGATCCAGAGCACGCTGGCGCAGCAGCTCGAGCAGGAATACTTCGCCAACTTCGTTTCCACCTTCAGCAGCGAATGGACGCAGCGCACCTTCTGCGCCTCTGGCTACGTAATCGAACGCTGCGCCAACTTCGAGGCCAGCGGGAGGCCGGCGTCGGCACCCGAAGGCTGTTACGAAGCAGATCCGAAAGGCGGCAGGCCCGAAGCCTGCCCGGCGCCCGTTTCCCAGCTGATCCCGGCTTTGCCCGGCACCATCACGCCACTGGAACCAAGGGGCAAACCACTGGCGCAGCGCCCGCGGCCAATGGAAGAACCGGGCGCGGGAGCCGAAGCCCCCGAAGGCCTGCCAGAAGGAGCCGTCCCGCCTTCGGCTGAAGAAGCGCCCCCCGCCGAAGAAGCGCCGCCGGCCGAATCCGAATAAGGATCAGTCCACCGTCCGGATCACTAGACTGGCGCGTCCGGTGAGCGCCATTGCCTCCATCCACGCGCGCCAGATTCTCGACTCGCGCGGCAACCCCACGGTAGAGGTCGAAGTGACTCTCGATTCGGGCGCGAACGGTCGTGCCGCGGTTCCCTCCGGTGCCTCTACCGGCGAGTTCGAGGCGGTCGAGCTGCGTGACGGAGGTGAGGCCTGGCTTGGCAAGGGCGTCTCGCACGCGGTCGACAATGTCAACGGAGAGATCGCCTCGGCACTGAGGGGAGCGCGTGCTTCCGAGCAGCGCGCCCTCGACGAGACGATGATCGAGCTCGACGGCACGCCCAACAAGGGCCGGCTCGGCGCCAACGCCATCCTCGGCGTCTCCCTTGGGGCGGCCAAGGCGGCCGCACTCGATGCTGGCCAGCCGCTCTACCGCTATCTGGCCGAGCTCTACGGAGGCGGAGAGCCGACCCTGCTGCCGGTGCCGATGATGAATGTGCTCAACGGCGGTGCCCACGCCGACAACTCGGTCGACTTCCAGGAGTTCATGGTGGTGCCGGCGGGCGCCTCCAGCCTCGCCGAGTGCCTGCGGATGGGAACGGAAGTCTTTCACGCCTTGAAGAAGAGCCTCGCCTCGAAGGGGCTCTCGACCGCGGTTGGAGATGAGGGGGGGTTTGCTCCCAATCTCGATTCCAACGAGGCGGCACTGCAGGCGGTGCTCGAGGGGGTCGCTGCGGCCGGCTTCGAGCCTGGCTCGGACGTCTTCATCGCGCTCGATCCGGCGACCAGCGAGGTTTACGAGGGCGGCGCCTACGTGCTCGAGCACGAGGGTCGTACGCTTTCCTCGGAGGAGATGGCTGCCTATTGGGAGGACGCCTGCTCGCGCTACCCGATCCTCTCGATCGAGGACGGTATGGACGAGGAGGACTGGGACGGCTGGAAGCTGCTGACCGAGCGTCTCGGCGCCCGCGTGCAGCTGGTGGGCGATGACCTCTTCGTCACCAATCCCGAGCGGTTGCGCCGGGGGATCGAGCTCGGCGTCGGCAACTCGATCCTGGTTAAGGTCAACCAGATAGGCACCCTGAGCGAGACCCTTGAGGCGATTCGAATCGCCCGCGAGGGGGGCTACACGGCGGTGATCTCCCACCGCTCTGGCGAGACCGAGGACACGACGATCGCCGACCTCGCCGTTGCGACCGGTGCCGGGCAGATCAAGACCGGCGCTCCGTCGCGCTCAGACCGGGTGGCCAAGTACAACCGGCTTTTGCGGATCGAGGAGGAGCTGGGCTCCTCCGCCGAGTTCCCCGGCTTGCAGGCGTTCGCCCAGCGCATCGCCTAAATGCAGGAATGCGGCGCTTGGCCGCGTAGCAGCGGGTATGGCGACCCGCTCCCGGCCGGCAAACAGGACGAGGTCACAGCCGAAACGACGCTCGACCTCGACTGCACGCCGCAAGCCAGCCGCACGCCGCAAACCCGCCGCGCGGCGAGGCGGCAGCCGTGTCCGCTGGGACCGTGTGGGGCGAATCGCGCTGACCCTCGTGCTTGCCACCGTCCTCTACTCCTACTTGAACCCGGTGATCGACTTCGTCAAGACCTACACCGGGACGACGGCCGCCAAGGCCGAATTCCACGAGAAGCTGCACGAAAACAAGCGCCTCCACAAGCGCATCCAGACCGCCGACGACCCGATCGTGATCGCCCGCCGGGCGAGGGCCCAGGGGATGGTCGCCGAAGGCGAGACGCCGATCGTCGTCCAGGGCCTCGGCGGCTGACGGCCGGGCTCCTCGGAGGTACCGGTGGTTAGCGCCGGCTCCTACATCCTCAGCGTCGCCCTGCTGGCCGTCCTCGTCCTCTCGCTGGGGTTCTCCGCCGTACGCCTACGGCAGAGGTTCATGCCGGAGTGGGAGGGTGCCCCCGCCCACCTCGTCGAGGCGATTGTCAGCGTCGCGCTGCTGATCTGGATCGCCGAGCTGCTTGGGCTCGTCGGGCTGCTCTACGCCGGGACGCTCGTCGCCGCAGCTGTCCTAGTGGCGGCAGCTGTGACCGTTGGCCCGCGGGTCCTGTCGGGGAGAGGGGGTGCCGGGGCTTCGCTGGGTTTTTCGCCAGGGGCGCCTCCTGCCGTCCGAGGTGGCAATCGGGGCGAAAAAGAGGACGCCGCTGTGCCCCGACACCCCCTCTCCCCGCCACCCGCGGGAGGGGCCATGACTGTGGTCGCCGTTGGCGTCGTGGCGCTGGTGTTCGCGCACTGGGGGCTGACGACGGCAGACGCATTGAGCAGAGGCATTTTCAATTTCGATTCCCTCTGGTACCACATGCCCTTCGCGGTGGAGATGGCTCAGAGCCATTCCGTGACCGGGCTGCATTACACCGAGACCGTTTTCACGAATTGGTTCTACCCGCAGAATTCCGAGCTTCTGCACGCGGTGGGGATTCTGCTCGCCGATCGCGACACGCTCAGCTTGTTCTTGAACCTCGGCTGGTTGGCTATTGCTTTCCTTGCTGCTTGGTGCATCGGCAGACCGTACGGGCGCGGCCCATTGACCGTGGTAGCTGCTGGCGTGCTCCTCGAGTGCCACACGCTGGTCGTGCGCGAGCCTGGGGCGGCCAAGAACGACGTGATGGCTGCTGCGCTGTTGCTTGCCGCAATCGCAATCCTCGTCAACGCAGATTGGGGAGGTCCCACGAGGCGGGGGTGGGGGTTGCCCGGTCGGTTGCGGCGTCCTGTTTTTCGCCCTGGCGAGTCAGCGAGACAGGAGCGCCTCCCTGCGAAAAACCCAGCAGCCGACCGGGCAACCCCCGGCGCCGCCCCCTTGGCTGTCGCAGGACTGGCCACGGGCCTGGCCGTGGGAACCAAGTCCACGGCGCTGGCGATGGCGGCGGCTCTCACCGTCGCGGTCGTCTTCCTGGCACCCGCGGGGCGGCGTTGGGCAGCGGCGGGCTGGTGGTTCGCGGCGGGATTGGCGGGTGGGGGCTACTGGTATTTGCGCAATCTCGTGATCTCGGGCAATCCGTTGCCCCAGCTCGAGCATCTGGGGCCGCTCTCGCTTCCTCATCCGGAGCGATTACAGGAAGGCCGCCCCGACTTCTCCATCGCCCACTACGCGACCGACACGACGGTCTGGAGCGACTACTTCGCGCCTGAGCTGCACGAAGCGTTCGGCGCGCTCTGGCCGCTGGTGATCCTCGCCGCGATCGCCGGTGGCATCACGGCCCTTTTCTGGGGCCGGACCCGCGTCCTGCGCTGGATCGGCGGCGTGGCCCTATTCGGCATGCTCGCCTACCTCTTCACCCCGCTAAGCGCCGCCGGACCCGAGGGCGCCCCCGAGGGCTTCGGAATCAACATCCGCTACGCCATCCCCGCTCTTCTTGCGGGAATCACGCTGCTGCCCCTGGCCAGCGCGCGACCGGAGCACCCCCGGCGCCGCCCCCCGCCTGGTGGTTGCTACTCGGGGTGCTCCTCTTGGTGCTCGTCATCACCAACCGCGCGGACGCAGTCGTCCGCGACCCGGACCGAGTCTTCGCCTTGGCAATCGCGCTGCTCTTTGTCCTGATCCCAGCCGCACTGCTCTTCGCCCGCACCCGGGGGGCGTCACGGGGGGCGGTGGCGGGTGGCTTCGCGGCCCTGGCCCTGCTCGTCGCCGCGATCGGCTACCCCGTGCAGCGCGACTACCTGGGTGACCGCTTCGCCAACGCGAATCCCGATACGAGCATCCCCGGCATGCACCTCGACTCCGCCTATCGTTGGGCTCGGGATGTCAGCAACGCTCGTATCGGCCTCGCCGGCACCACGGCGGGTTTCCTCCAGTACGGCTTCTATGGCACAGATCTCTCCAACCGGGTGCGTTACCTAGGCATCGAGGGCCCGCACGGCGCCTTCAACGCGATCCAGACCTGCGCCGGCTTCCGCGCCGCCGTCAACGCCGCTGATCTCGACTACCTGATCACGGCGCCCTTCCTCAACTTCATCGAGCCTGGGGAGCCGGTTCCATCGCCGGAGGCCGGCTGGCTGCGCGGTGAGCCCGCGGCGGTGCCGATCGAACGGGACGGCACGGTCACTGTCTGGCGCGTTCAGGGCCGCCTCGACCCCCGTGGTTGCGGTCCCCTCAACCGGCCGTTACGCGTCATTCCCCAGCAGCCAGGTGCGGAGCCAACCACTGAAGATGCTGGGCCGATCCTGGACCGAAACGTGATTGCGATCCTCGGCGACTCTTACTCGGCGGGTGAGGGGGCGGACTTCTACCTTCCGGGGACCGATACCGAAGACAATCCATGTCACCGCAGCCTCAACACCTACCTGGCGCAGGCGTTCGACATCCCCGCCTCGCGCATCGTCGCCTGCTCGGGTGCCGTAGCCGGTGACATCCTTTCCGCCCAGCCGGCGCGTACCGCGGCTGCCCAGATCGTCCAGCTCAAAGGCATTCGCCGTCGCGAAGGCGTCGACGCTGTCGTCCTCACTTTGGGCGGCAACGACGCGGGTTTCGCCGACATCGGCGCCTCGTGCCTGGTCCCCGGTCGCGGGAGCTGCGCCCGCTTCATCCACACCGGCCCGTTTTTCCACTCCCGGGCCCAGCCGAGCGATGCGTTTGTCGACGAGCGGCTTCGCGCTCTGCCCTCTCTGTTGCTGCCGGCTTACGTGGCGATCGACCGGGCGGTTAACGGCCCTGGCGCGCGGCCGGCCGGCGGCTCGGTGCCGATTCTCGTGCTCGGGTACCCCGCTGCGACGCCTGCAACGCCGGCGGAGTGCGGGCGCATGCACCGGTTGATCACGCCTGAGGAGATCGGCTTCCTCAACGACCTCTCGCAACGGCTCAACGGCACGATCGCCGACACCGTCGCGGCGGCCAGGGCAGAGCGCCAGATTCCGATCTTCTACGTCGGCGACACCGCGACCGCCTTCCGTCCCGACCACAGCATCTGCGACCCAGTCTCCTACGTGCGCAGACCGACGAGCTTCAACGGCGCCGGGCCATGGATCCTGCGACAGGGCATACGCGAGCTTCTCCATCCGAACCCAGCCGGTTACGCAGCCATGTCGCGGGCGATACTCCGCTGGTCGCGCAGTCAGGCCGCCGCCGACGCCTTGGCGTTCCTCGAAAGCGCTCCGGTGACCGAGCGTCGGCCGCCGCTACCCTCGTCCAAGTGACCTATCCACTAGAGAATGCGCTCTTCCAGTGGGAGGAGGGCCTGCGAGCGCTGAGGGCGATCGAGGATCCTCGCGAGCGCCGCCAGGCGGACCGTGTCGTCAGCGCGATCCAGGACGAGCTGAGGCGGCGCATCGGCCCGACCTTCTCGGCTGCGGAACTTGCCGAGCTGTACGGGCGCGGGACCGACTGGTGCCTGCAGGTGGCGATGGATACCGCCTCCGGGCTCGCCGATTCTCGTTCGCTCGCCGACGCAGCCTTCTGGCTTTACCTGCGTGGGGCCACCGACTTCGCCGGCGGCCGTCAGCTACTCGTCTGAGTCATCGTCGCCCGCGGCGCCGGGGGCGCTCTCGCCGGCACGCCGGATGACGATCTGGTCCGCGTCGATGCGGACCGTGACCTCGCGCTTGCCGGCCCAATGCTCGGCGTACACGGGGTTGTCTTTCACTGCCGCGTCGAGCCAGAGGCCGTAGCCGTCCCGCTCGCCGTGGTCGAAGGTCGCCTCAAGCTCTTTGCGCCGTCCACGCCCGCCGCGTCTGCCGCGACGTCGTCGTCGCCGTGGGCGCGCGTCGCCCGGACCGTCGCCATCCTCTGAGCCCCGCTCTTTGCGGGCCGGCCGCTCCTCGCCCTCCTCGGTCTCTTCGACCTCGACCTCATCCTCCTCGACCTCATCCTCCTCGGCCTCTTCCGCAGTCGCTGTCTCGACCTCGGCCTCGATCTCGTCGCGGAGGTCGACTTCGCCGCCGCCGCTCTCCTCCCCATCGGGGGTGAGGTCGTGCTGCTTGCGGAACTCGCGCAGCTCCGAGGCGGAGACCTCGAGCTGGTGGGCGATCCAGGCATCGGTGCGTCCTTGCCGCACCCAGGCGCGGATCTGGTTCAGCTGTGGCTTCAGCGAGCGTCTTGCCATCGGCGCGCGAGTCTATTCAACCTGGGCGGGGGATCGCGGAGTCACGGCTGGCGACTCGTGCTCAGGCCATCAGAAATGAGAGGGCCTCGAACATCGAGACCACCACGACGACGACGGTCGCAGTCAAGCAGACGGCCAGCACGCTGAAGCGCACTTTGCCGTGCTGCTCATTGCGGGTTATGCGGCGCTCCCGCGAGCGGTTGGCGGCGCGCCGGCGCAGCTGCTCGCGCCGACGACGCTCCAAGGTCGTCTCCTGCTCGAAGGCAACCTCGAACTGGTTGATGCTTTGCCGCATTCTCATAGAGGTGGGCCCAAGGGGCCGCGGCGGGGACCGTAGCAAAGCCGCACGAACGCTTGCAGGCCTCAAGTCCAGTGCTCAGGCGGCAGATGTGACGACGGTCACGGCCCGCAGGCGCCCCAAAGGCCACGCCCGGCACGAGCGGCCACCAGCTCGAGACGTTCGAAAAGCCCCGCAAAGCGATCGTTGGGCGGGATCGTCAGTGAGCGGGCGAGGCCGCGGCGCAGCAGGGCCGAGTTGAAGAGGCGATCGCCGAGGTACGCGTAGGCGAGCAGGCGGCCGTAGACATCGCGCCGCTCGACGCCGAAGACCAGCCGCACTCGCTGGCCTTCGAGTTGGCTGTGGGTGAAATCGGAAGCCCGCGGCCCAAAGCACTGCACGGGCTCCCCCGGCTTCACGGTCTCGGGCGTGTCGACCCCGATCAGCCGCACGTCCTCGACCTCACCGCCAATCCGTGCCTCGATCGTGTCCCCATCGACCACCCGCGTCACCAAGGCGATCGCGGACGCCGGCCCAGCATCCGGATCCCCCTCCCAAGGCCGCAGCACAAGCAACGCAACGATCGCAAGCAGCACCAAGCTCCCAACGACATCTCTTCTCACGGGCGAGACCCTGTCCGGGTTCGGTAAGGCCTATCGGGGTAGGGGTGGAACGTCTTGTACTTTTTTTGCGGCGGCATTCTCGGATGGCCACCGACTGTCTTCAAAAAAAGTTAAGTGGAACCCCCACCCGATAGGCCCCTACGGAATCCGCCGGACGTTCGAGATCAGCGTCTCTTTGATCTGGGCGACTATCTCCAGCGCTTCATTCCACTCGCGCTGCCAGACGTTGCGGCCGAAGATGACGCCGCTGCCGCCTGCCTGCATGATCTCGCGGGTGTGGCCGAGCACCGTCTCGTCGTCGACTTTGGAGCCGCCGGAGAGGACGACCAGGGCGCGCCCGGCCGACTCGACGCAGTGCTGGATCGCTCCGGCCTGGTCGATCTCCATCTCGTTATAGGGGGCCTGCGCGTCCTTGTCCTTCGCGGGGTCGATCTTCGGCATGTTGAGCTTGACCACGTCGGCGCCCATCTCCATCGCCAGCCGTGCCGCGTAGTCGATCGCGTAGAAGGAGCTCGGTCCGCCCTTGCCTTCGACAGCTTCGCCGCGCGGGTAGGACCAGACGATCAGCGGCATCCCGTAGCGGTCGCAGTCTTCACGCACGGTGCGGAGCTGAGCGAGATCCTCGTCCTGGCGGGGCGAGCCAACGTAGAGCGTGTAGCCGACCGCATCGGCGCCGAGCCGCACCGCGTCCTCGACGCTGGCGTTGCAGCTCGAGAACGCCTTGGCGGAGGAGGGGATGTCGGTCTTGCCGTTGACCTTGAGGATCAGCGGCACCTGGCCCGCGTAGTCGGGGTAGTACTTGCTCGCCATGCCGATTTGGCAGGCAAGCGCCGAGTAGCCGGCCTCGGCGGCGAGCCGGAACTGGTAATCGGGATCCTTGGAGGCGGGGTTGGGGAAGAAGTCTCGCGGGCCGTGCTCGATGCCCTGGTCAATCGGCAGCAGCATCAGGGTGCCGTTGCCCGGTCCGAACTCGAAAAGCAGCCGCCGCAGGCGGGTCCGTTTGCCAGGCGCCAGCTCGGCCAGAAGCGATTTCTGCTCGGTCAGACTCTTCAACTCCACGCTGTATTCCTCCTCGAAGATGGGTTCTCCAGAAGTATGTCACTGAGCTTTGTCACTGGCGGCGCGTGTCGAGCGCCCGCTCGCGGGCAGTTATCCTCGATTGACCATGAGTGAGACTGAGCTCAGCGTCATCTGCAAGAACTGCGGTTCCGAGGTCAGTCCCTATGTAACCGAGTGCCCCTACTGCGGTGCGAGGCTGCGTAAGCGGGCGCCGAAGCTGGAGCGGCGCGGCGACGGGCTCGAGCCGAAGCCGCGCGGACCGGCCAAACGGCTGCTGCGGATCAAGTTGCCGTCGGGAGGCGCTGGTGCCAACCGGCCCTACGCCACGTTGGCGGCGATTCTTGGATCCGCCGCCCTGCTCCTGGTCGAGCAGGCAGCCGGCGCCTCGTTGGTCGAGGTTGGCGGTCTGGCGGTGCCGCTAGACGGCGAGTGGTGGCGCTATTTGACCGCCCCCTTCGCCTACGTCGACGTCGGTTACCTCTTCGTCGTCGCGGTTGCTCTGGCGATCTTCGGGATTGGTGTCGAGCGCCGCCTGGGCAGCGCCCCGACGGCAGTGCTGTTGCTGGCTTGCGGTGGGCTGGGGATGCTGGCTGCAGCGGGCGTCGCCAGTGCCCAGAATGACTTCGTCGTGATCGCCGGTGGTAACGGCATGGCGCTGGGCGCCCTCGCTGCCTGGTTTGCGATCCGCCGGGTTGAGGCGCGTGGCGCGATCGATCAGGACTACGACCCGATCGGGGTAGCCGTGGCGGCTGCTGTTTTGCTGGCGCTGCCGATCTTCGAGTCGACCGCGGATGTCTTCGCCGGTTTGGCAGGCGCCATTGTCGGCGGCCTCGCGGGCCTTGCTGCCACTGCCCTGCGCAACTGACGCCATGGCCGTCGGACGCGCCGGTGCTCCGGTGCCCATATGGACCTCTCTCCACCGGCACGTCTAGGCTGGACAACCGATGGCCCTCAACGACGAGCAACGGCTTGAAGCCGCGATTGAGCGCCTCGCTGAGGCGGACCGCTTCGCTGAGGCGGAGGTGATCGTCGCCCGCGCGGCGCCGCAACTACAGCGCGTGCTTGCGGGGGCGCTTGCCGAGGGCGGCTGGTTCGGCGAGTCGCATGAGAGCGAGTCGCTGAAGGCGGCGACCGTCCCCGACCCAGAGGAGCGAATCGCGGCGGTGCGGACCCTGCTGGCGGAGGAGGCGCGGATGGGAATGATGGTTGGAGTTGCCGTCGGCTGGGCACTGAAAGAGGAGATGAGCGAGGGCGAAGCCCCGGAAGGAGAGAGCTGAAGATGGAGATCAAGTTCCACGGCCAGTCGTGCTTCGAGCTGAGCGAGGGGGAAACGACGGTGCTGGTCGACCCATTCTTGGCACCGAACAACCCCGCCGCGGTGGCGACCGCGGAGGAAGTCGAGCCGACCCACATCGCGATTAGCCACGGTCACGTCGACCACATGGCCGACGCGGTGCCGGTGGCGAAGCGGACCGGCGCCCACTGCGTGGCGATCGTCGAGCTCGCCAAGTGGCTGGAAGGGCAGGGTGTTGAGGGCGTCAGCGACCCGAACTTCGGTGGCACGGTCGAGTTCGACTGGGGCTACATCTCGCTCGTCCCCGCCTGGCACACCAACACGCTCCCCGGCTCCGCAGAGTCCCCCTACAGCGCTGAGCACGGCGTTGCAATCGGCCCCGCCGCCGGCCTCGTGATCAAGATCGGCGAGACGACCGTCTACCACGCCGGCGACACCTGTCTCTTCGGGGACATGAAGCTGATCGCGCAGCGCAGCGACGTCGACGTGGCCCTGCTGCCGATCGGCGGCCACTACACGATGGATCGTCGCGACGCCGTGGTCGCCGCCGACCTGATCGGCGCAGCCACGGTGATCCCGATGCACTACGACACCTTCCCACCGATCGAGACCGACAGCGACGCCTTCAAGGCCGAGGTTGAGGAGAAGACCTCCTCGCAGGTTGTGCTGCTCAAACCAGGGGAGACGCACTCGGTTTAAGCTGGCCGGGCAGCCAGTCCGGTGCTAGGCTCGAACGCTCCACGCACCGAGCCGAGGAGAGTGCAGATGGGCACCAAAGAGGCAACCGGGACGCAGTCACGGACCGAGCGGGCCGACTTCCAGGCGACTGCCGACCCGGCGCTGAACGAGGCCGCCGACCGCACCGCTGACATCAAGCTGCTCACTTACGAGGAGCTCTACGGGCTCTGGGAGCGCCAGCAGTGGCAGACCCAGGAGCTCGACTTCAGCCGCGACCGCGAGGACTGGCAGGAGCGGATCGACCCCGAAGAGCGCTTCCAGCGCATGTACGGACTCTCGTCCTTCTTCATCGGCGAGCAGAAAGTGGCCGAGGAGTTGGGGCCGATCATGCGTGCCGCGCCGACCGAGGACCAGAAAATCTTCCTCTGCACGCAGATCGCCGACGAGGCCCGGCACGTGCGCTTCTTCGAGCGCTTCTACCGCGAGGTCGGCGTGCTCGAGTCCGAAGAGCTCTCGCAGATGCTCGAGGAGACCTCCGAGCACCTCAACGACAACTTCGGTCGCCTCTTCGACGAGATGCTGAAGCAGCGCACTGACCGCCTCTCGGCCGAGCCCGAGGACACCGAGGTCCTGGTCGAGGCGGTGACCCTCTACCACATGGTGATCGAGGGCATGCTGGCGCTCACCGGCCAGCACTTCATCATGGACTTCAACGAACGCGAAGGGACGCTGCCGGGCTTCGTCGAGGGCTTCGGAAACGTCGCCCGCGACGAGCACCGCCACGTCGCCTTCGGCTCGGTCTTCCTGCGCGAGAAGGCGCATGAGGACGACCGCTACAAGCAAGCAATCCAACGCACGCTGGAGGAATCGGTACCGGCCGCCGAGGGCGTCCTCTCGCCGCCCTGGGCGCCAGAGGACGAGGACTACGAGCTGTTCGGCTTCTCGATCGCGGATACGCGTGCGTTCGCGGCGAAATGCCTGATGCGCCGGCTCAAAGTGATCGGGCTGGGCTAGGCGGCGCTAGCCGGCTTCGCCGCTGAGTCCGACTTCAACCGGGGCCGGGGGCGGAGGAGATTCAGCGGGTGGTTCGGCCGGCGGCGGTTCGCTCGGGGGTGCCGGTTCGCTCGGCGGGGCGCTTTCGGCCGGCGGCGGGGCGCTTTCGGCCGGAGGAGCCGATCCGCCCACCGTGACCACAACGGTTTCGCTGCCGCTGGTGGGGGCGCCCGCGGTCGCGGTTGGCGACTTAGCCCCGGTCAGTTTCGGCACCGTAGCTTTTGCCGGTGCCGTTTCGGTGTCGATCTCAACCGGAGCAGTCGTTTCAGCGGGAGCGGGGGCGACGACAGCTTCTGGAGCCGACTCGGTAGCGACGGGCGCGGGAGCGGGCGGCTCGGGCACGGGAGCAACAATCGGCTCTACGGCTTGAGGCGTTGGCTCAACGGCCACGGCGTGGCGTTCCGCGAGGGAGAGTGGGCCGGAGTTCGAGGAAGAAGACTGAGCCACGGGATTGCTCTTTGGCGCCGGGTTCCAGTCGACCTTCTGGTTGACCTCGACCGCGCCAGCCGTAATCACGGCAGCGGTGACGACAGCGACGGCCTTGGTGCCGATCGCACCACCGACGATTCCACCGGCCGCACCGCCGCCGCCGATCGCGGCACCGACGCCGCCGACCGCCCCAGCTCCGGTCGCGGTTGCCGCTGCGGTCGCGCCGGCACCAGCGCTGGCGGTCGCGCCGGCGCCGGCCGCACCGCCGGTCGCGCCTGCCGAGGCACTGCCACTTGCGCCGCCGAAGCCAAGCTTAGAGAGGATGAGGCCCTTGAGTGCGACCAGCGCCCCCGCAGGTGCCAGAGCCGCCATCACCTTGTCGTTGGAGCGGACCTGGGAGCGGAAGTCGGCGCATTCCTCGCAGTCGCGAACATGACGGCGGACCGGGCCGGAAACCTTGCGCAGCCCCTCGGCAGCCTCTGCCAGCTCCAGCCGCACCTCGCCGCAGGTCAGCTGGCGGGCCTGGCTTGCCTCTGCGAGGGAGATCCGCGCCCGCACCAGCAACGACTTGACCGAGGGCACGCTGGTCTCCATCGCGGCGGCGATTTCCTCGTAAGACATCGCGTCCATCTCGCGCAGCAGCAGCGCTGAGCGCTGCGTCTCGGGTAGCTTGCTGACGTCTGAGAGCAGTTGGCGGAACTCCTCGCGATTGTTGACCTTCTCCGCGGTCGTCGCCGCCTCGACGACGGGAACCATGTCCATCGATTCCTGGGCGTCAGCGGTCGGTTTACGCAGGTGGTTGAGGCAGCGGTTGCGGGCGATCCGATACAGCCACGGGCGCAGGTTGATCTCGCGCTCGTCGGCGAGCATCGCCCGGTAAGCGTTGACGAAGACCTCCTGCAGCACGTCTTCGGCGTCCTCGGTGGAGCCCAGCATCTGGCGGCAGAAGCCAAGCAGGCGGGACTGGTAGCGGTCAACGATGATCTCGAAGGCGCCAGCGTTGCCGCCGCGCGCCATCGCGATCAGCTTCGCGTCCCCCTGAAGTTTCAGCAGGGGTGAACGGCGGGCGAGAAGTCCGCGCTGACTGGCGTGGGTTAGAGCTGATGCCTCCAAGCTTCACTCTCCAGGGAAGGCGTTGACGAATCGCGTCGTCTTCGTCAGTAGGGACACCGTAGCAACGAGTTAGTTGCGGTCTGTACAAACATTTACCCGACATTTAGACGCCCGAACCGAGCGTCTGCCAGGTAGGAATGTGCCCAAACCAAGGAGGAAGTGCCCGGGGCGGGACTCGAACCCGCAAGCCCCGTGAGGGGCAGCGCATTTTAAGTGCGCCGCTTTTGCCAGTTTCGCCACCCGGGCATCAACGATGGTATCTGCGCCGATAGGCTCGCCTCGTATGTCTGAGCACGGCGGGCGGCTTGTGGCAAAAGCCTTGAAATCGAGGGGGGTCAGCCACCTCTTCACGCTCTCCGGCGGGCATCTGTTCTCGATCTATGACGGCTGCAAAGCGGAGGGAATCGAGATCGTCGACGTGCGGCACGAGCAGTCGGCGGTCTTTGCCGCCGAGGGCTTCGCCAAGGCGACCAGGCGGATCGGCGTGGCGGCGCTCACCGCCGGTCCGGGGGTGACCAACGGGATCAGCGCGATCGCCGGTGCGCAGGCGAACTGTTCACCCGTTTGCGTGCTGGGGGGAAGAGCGCCGGAGATGCGCTGGGGCTCGGGCTCGCTGCAGGAGATAGACCACCTCCCCTTCGTTGCGCCGCTGGTCAAGTCGGCGGAGACGGTGAAGGAGACGGGGGGGATCCCGGCGCAGACGGCGGCGGCGCTGGATCTGTCCCTCTCGGCCCCATTCGGGCCGACCTTCGTCGACTACCCCCTCGACATCGTCTTCAGCGAGGCGGAGGCCGTCGTTCCGGCGCTGTCGAGCTCCGGCTCCGAGCCGGCAGCAGGGGTGGAGGAGGCGGCGGCGCTCCTGGCCGCAGCCGAGCGCCCCGCGATCATGGCCGGCAGCGGCCTCTACTGGGGCCACGGCGAGGAGCAGCTGAGGGCGCTGGCCGAGGCCCTTGGCATTCCGGTCTTCCTCAATGGCCTGGGTCGCGGTTGTCTCGCCGCCGACCACGAGCTCGCTTTCAGTCGGGCGCGTGGGGCTGGACTGAAGGGAGCCGACGTGGCCCTTGTCGTGGGCGTGCCAATCGACTTCCGCCTCGGCTTTGGCGGCAGCTTCGGCGAGGAGACGAAGCTGATCCGTCTGGATGTTGCGCCGAACGCCCTGACCGCGAACCGGGCGCCCGAGGTCGACCTGGTCGGCGACGTCGCCGCGACGCTGACGGCGATCGGTGAGTCGGTTGGCGGTGGACGAGGACGCACCGATGCCTGGCTCGATCAACTGCGCGAGGTCGAGGCCGAGAAGCGGGCCACCGAGCAGGCGGAACTGAACGATTCACGCTCGCCGCTGCACCCCGTTCGCGTCTATAAGGAGCTGGGGGAGGTGCTCGATCGCAACGCGATCGTGATCGGCGACGGCGGCGACTTCGTCTCTTATGCCGGGCGCTTCATCGAGACCTACGAACCGGGCTGTTGGATGGACCCAGGTCCGTTCGGCTGTCTTGGCGCCGGGCCGGGCCAGGCGATCGGCGCAAAGCTCGCTCACCCGGACCGACAGGTCTGCCTCTTGCTCGGCGATGGAGCGTTCGGCTTCGCGGGCATGGAGTTCGACACTTTGGCGCGTCACGATCTGCCTGTGGTGGGTGTGATGGGCAATAACGGCATCTGGGCGCTCGAGCATCACCCGATGAAATTCCTCTACGGCTACTCGGTCGCGGCCGAGCTGCGGCCGGAAACGCCTTACGAGAAAGTGGTCGAGGCGCTCGGCTGCAATGGCGTTGTGGTTAGCGAGCCGGAGCAGCTGCAGCCGGCGCTTGAGCGCGCCTTCGAGTCGGGCCGGCCGACCCTCGTCAACGTCCTCACCGACCCCGAGGTCGTCTACCCGCGCAAGTCGAATCTGGCTTGAGAGAGCGAAATTTGGCTGGCGAGCCAGATTGGAGCATTGGGGCTCCAAGCGCATTGGGGCTCCAAGCGAGAATCGACCGCCATTGCTGGCGGTCGATTCAAGTTGGCCCCTCAGGACGGGCAGGGGTACGTCTTCAGGGACCAGTTCTTATTCGATGGGCCCAGACGGCGGGAGGCGCCATGATGCGGCAATCGTCCGAACCCTATGTACCGGAGTTGGCGATGGAGACTCTCGTCCTCACCTCTTTCCCCGATGTTGCGAGTATGCGCTCGCCTATCCGTTATGTCTAGGAGCTGCATATGTCGCTACTGATAACTCGGTAGACGCACTTTACCTAGTTTTTGGGCTTCGGGTGACACGTTTACCCAACTGGACGGGTGCGGAAAACTCGCCTGGACACCGGGTCCCACGGCCCAGGCACCGCGTCTGTTTTCACGGGGTCTACGCGCTTTGCGACGCGGTCTCGAGCGCCATCCCGTAGAGGATGTCGTGCTCGGAGACCTGGATCTGGTCGAGCGAGAAGGCGCGCATCGCCTCAACCAGGATTACGCAGCCGGCGATGATGTTGGCTGCGCGGTCGGGGTGCAGGCCGGGGGTGGCCTGGCGCTCGGCGAGCGGCGCCGAGGCGAACTGGGAGAGCAGGCGCTGGATCGTCTCCAGGGAGAGGACGTGGCCATGAACCCGGGCGGGGTCGTAGGGCACGAGGCCGAGCTCGACCGCGGCGAGCGAGGTCGGCGTGCCGGCGACGGCGATGCCGGCCGAGGCACGGGTGTCCTCGTGGCCGGCGACGGCGTCGGCGATCAGCGCCCTGATGTCATCGGCGAGGGCCTCGAGCTCGACTGCGGTGGGCGGATCGCCGGAGATGTGGCGCTCGGTATGGCGAACGACGCCGGCTTGGAGCGAGTCGTGGTAGGCGATCGCTGTGCCGGTGCCTACGATCATCTCGGTCGAGCCGCCGCCTATGTCAATCACCAGGGTGGGGACCGCCGGCGGCTGTTCGGCGGTGGCGCCGCGGTAGGTCGCGCACGCCTCCTCCTCGCCGTCGAGGACACGAGCGGAGAGGGCAAAGCGCTCACGCAGCTCGGCGACGAAGGCCTCGCCGTTGGAGGCGTCGCGGACCGCGCTGGTGGCGATCGCGGTGGTCCGCTCGGCGCCGGAGTCCCGGCAGATCTCGACGTAGTCGGCAATGGCCGCGCAAGCGGCCTCGATCGCCTCGTCGGCTAGCTGCCCGGAGAGGTCGACCCCCCGGCCCAACCGGGTCACCCTGCTCTGCCGCTCGACCACGGCGACGCCGCCGTCGACGTCGGCGATCAGCAACCGCGTCGAGTTGCTGCCGACGTCGATCACGGCGACTCTGTGCGAGGGGCCTGCCATGGGCAGCGGCACTCTAAGGGCCTATCTCGTGCCGGGGTGTGCTCCTGTCGGGCGAGCGTGCCCACGCTAAGGTCGCCTGGTGGACACCAAGGTGCTCAGCAAGCCCGAAGCCAATAAGGAGCTGGGTCGCCTTCAGGTCGAGCTGGTCCGCCTTCAGGAGTGGATCGTCCACGAGGGCCTCAAAGTCGTCGTCCTCTTCGAGGGGCGCGATACCGCCGGCAAGGGCGGCGTCATCCGCCGTATCGGCGAACGGACCAACCCACGCGTCGTACGCACGGTCGCGCTCGCCAAGCCCAGCGACCGCGAGCGCACGCAGTGGTACTTCCAGCGCTACGTGACCCACCTGCCGGCCGCCGGGGAGATGGTCCTCTTCGACCGCAGCTGGTACAACCGCGCCGGCGTCGAGCGGGTGATGGGCTTCTGTACCGACGTCGAGTACGAGGAGTTCATGCGCACCTGCCCGCAGTTCGAGCGGATCATCCAGGGCTCAGGCATCGTGCTGCTGAAGTACTGGCTCTCGGTCAGCGACGAGGAGCAGGAGCGGCGCTTCAAGGCCCGGCAGAAGAACCCGGCGAAGCGCTGGAAGCTGAGCCCGGTCGATATAGAGGCTCGCGCCCGCTGGGTCGACTACGCCGAAGCGAAGGACCAGATGTTCGCCTACACCGACACCAAGGACTCGCCCTGGTTCGTGGTTGAGGCCGACGACAAGCGAACGGCCCGCCTCAACCTGATCTCCCACCTGCTCGAACAGATTCCCTACGAGCGCGTCGACCACGAGAAGATCGAGTTTCCGCCGCGCCAGGAGCGCGCCTACGCCCGCCCGCCCGCCGACACCCAGACCTATGTGCCGGAGCGCTACCGGGTGGAGTGAGCGCAAGCGCTCCTGTCTGGCGATGGGCGGGCATGGCCAGGCAACCTGCCATTGGTAGGATTGACAAACCGCCGCGGGGTGGAGCAGCCAGGTAGCTCGTCGGGCTCATAACCCGAAGGTCGCAGGTTCGAATCCTGCCCCCGCTATAGGACGGAAACCCGCTTATCAAGCGGGTTTTCGCGTTTTTGGGAGACCTCAAAATCGGCCAAAAAACGCCCTGGGGCAACGCCTGGGGCAACACGAGGTCTGAGAGAGGTCGATTCCAGCCCTTGCGCAGGGCTTCTGGTCCACCTACGTTCGCCCGCGAGAAACGCGAATAAACGGCCCCGGCGGCGCTGTAACGCCCCGGGGCCCGGCACCGAAGAACCAACCTTCGATGCGGGAGAGACGGTACCCGTCTCAGCTTCGATTGACGCCGCGTGCGGCGGTTCTAGGTGCCCTCACCGAAAGGGGGGCACATGGCCCGATCAGCAATCAAGCTCACCCGCGACCAGCGGGAGGCGATCTACCAGGCGGTTCGCACTCACCTGGTTGGTCTGAGCGATGTCTTCACCTTGTTGGAGCGTCAAGACGACGTTCCTGGCGCCGAAAAGCTGGCGAGAGAGTTTGCCGATGATTTCCGGCTGTTGGAGGACATCGGCTGGCATGAGGACGGGAGCAGCGGCCAGGTCGAGTTGACGATGCCGCACCCCGAGCTTTCGGCGCTGATGAAGCGCATTCGCGAGGAAACCGAGGGCGGGTTCCACGACGCGATCAGGGAACGCGACTCGGTCGCCCCCGTTGAGAGCCTTGTAGCGACGATGCGGGCCTGCGAAGCCGTCCTCGTCTACACCGATGCCGAGGAGGTCGCGGCCTGATGGCCGGCGAGGGCGGGATTGCCATCGACCGCGAGGAGCGCGACGGCCTGTACGAGCTGGTCCGCAACCACCTCGGCAGCATCGAGGACTTCTGGGTGGCGCTGGAGCGGACCAAGAACTTCGCCGCCGCCGAGCGAATGGGCAAGGAGTTCGCCGAAGACTTCCGGCTCTTGCTGGACATCGGCTGGAGCGAGTACGACGCGCGCGAGACCTACGCGTTGACCATGCCGGCGCCCGAGTTGCGAAAGCTCCTCTGGCGCCTGCGGGACGAAGCGGCCCAGGTCCTCATCGAGCATGGCGAGGAGGCTGAGTCGAGGCGAAGGGATGCCGAGACCGACCGGCGCTTCCAGGTCGGCCATCAGACCTGCGAGAAGGTCTCCGGCAACCTCGACCCTCCCTGCGGAAAATGACGGGCCGCAACGGAGGGGCCAATCCAGGTCGCGGCAAGTTGCGGCTGTTCGTCGCGCTCGACCTGCCCGACTCGGTGCGGGATGAGGTCGAGGCATGGCGGCGGGAGGTGCTGACTGATTCGGCTCTGCGTCACAACGCCGGATTGCGAATAGTCCTCTTGTTCCTCGGGCATCGCCCCGCTCGGGACGTTCCCTATTACCTGGAAACGATCCGGGGGCTTTGTGCAGCTGCCCCCGCGCCGTTGATCCAGTTGGGCGATGCCGTGCCTAAAGGGCCTCACGGTGGACGCCCCCGCCTGTTTGCGCTGCCGGCCAAATCACCGGAGGCAGAAGTTCTCCATATCGGCCTGCGCTCCTATTTCGCCAATCGGGGGCTGGTCTTCCACGAACCGGAGCAACGGGCCTTCTGGCCGCACGTGACCGTTGCCAGAGTGCGGACCGAGAAGGGCGAGTCTCGCCGGCCGGAGCTCATTCAGAACATGCCCGACCCGCGGCTACCGGCGAGCCTGCGGGAATCCTTCGAGGGGCAAAGCGTCGGTCTCTACCGGTCTGAAATGCGAGGGATCGGAGCGCGCTATGAGCTGCTGGGCAAGGCCGATCTGCCGGGGGCGACCTTCGCAACGCTCAACACTGGGAGGCAATGATGGACGGCAGGGGAAGGGACGAAGGGAGCCCTCGCGTTCGGCAGGAACCTGGTCAAAGCCCGCCGCCGTGCTGGCTTCTCCCAGGAGACGCTGGCGACCCGTTGCCTGTTGCACCGGACCGAGATCGGCAACATCGAGAACGGACGACGGATTCCCCGCGTGGACACGATGATCCGGATCGCGGGCGCTCTGGAAGTCGAGGCCGAAGTGCTGCTGTCAGGGATCGAATGGCTGCCGGCGCCACCGGCGCCGCCGCCTGTCGGCTTCGTCGTCCAGTTCCCGGCCTGAGAGGGGGGTGGGTCATGCCGCGCAAGAGGAAGAAGAACAGCCGAGACCAAGCGCTTCTGACGTGTCTCCAGCACCCACTGCGGAAGCGGCTGCTGGTGCTCTACGTCGAAGCGAAAGAGAAGCGGAGCCCCAGAGAACTCGCCGATCTCACCGGCGAGCACTTGTCGAAGGTCAGCTACCACGTCCGCGTCCTCGCGGATAACAAGGCGGTGAAGCTCGTCTCGACCAAACCGCGTCGCGGCTCGGTCGAGCACTTCTACAAAGCAACGCGCCTCGTTGACGAGGTGCCGTGGGGGCGGGTCGCTCTCGGGCTGTCTACGAATCGTTAGAGGTGGCGGCTGGGCGAGGCATGTGGCTTGACCGAATCGTCGGCCTGCTGATTTCGGCGAGGGACCGAGGCCAGCGCTTACGCTGACCGCCGGTGAGTCGTCCGACCCCAACCATGAGCCTGGGCATCGAGCCTCCGTCTGCCTGGCTTGGGGTCCTCGCGACGCTCGCCTCGGTCGCGATCGGCACGCTCGTCGTGTACCCGCTCAAGTCCGTGGCGCCGGTCGTTTCCCTCGGAGTCGTCTACCTGCCAGCGATCCTGCTGATCTCGACGGTGTGGGGCCTTCGCATGGGGCTGCTCGCTTCGGTCGCCAGCGCCGCCGCCTTCAACTTCTTCCAGATTCCCCCGTTGCATCGCTTCACGATCGCCGAGGAGGAGAACTGGGTCGCGCTCGCCGCGTTCGTGATCGCGGCGGTCGTCAGCAGCACCGTCGCCGGGCTCGCGCGAGCCCGTGCCGTCGAGGCCGAGCGGCGGCGGGAAGAAGCCGACCGCGCGCTGGCCGAGCTGGAGGCGCTGACTCGCGAGCGAGACCGAATGCAGGCCGAGGCGGTGGAAGCCGAGGCGGTGCGACGCAGCGACGAGCTCAAGACCGTGCTGCTGCGTTCCATCTCCCATGACCTCCGCACGCCCTTGACCTCGATCATCGCCGGGGGGACGGCGCTGGGGTCGCAGACCCTGACCCCCGATGAGCGCGCCGAGCTCAGCGAGGGGATCGTCGGCGAGGGGAGGCGGTTGTCTCGATTGGTGGAGAACCTGCTTGATCTCTCCCGGCTGGAGGCGGGGAAGGCTGAGCCCCATCGCGGCCCGGTCGACCTTGCCGAGGTATTGGAGGCAGCCCGCCAGGGGCAGGGCGGATCGGAGTCGATCCGGCTGGCGGTTGACGGGCAGCTGCCGATGGTCGAGGCCGATGCCGCGCAGCTAGAGCGCGCCTTCGCGAACCTGCTCGAGAACGCGCTGCGCTACGGAGATGGCCGCCCCGTCCTAGTTCGCTCGCGGCTGGTTGGCGGCAATATCGTCGTGCGCGTGGTGGATCAGGGTCCGGGGATACCCGAGAGCGATTGGGTGCGGATTTTCGAGCCCTTCCAGCATGGCGACGCCGCCAGTGCCGGTTCAGGGCTGGGCCTGGCTATCGCAAAGGGATTCATCGAGGCCAGCGGAGGCGAGATCGCGGTCGAGTCGCTGCCCGGGCAGGGGTCGAGCTTCGTGGTCACCTTGCCGCCCCATGACGGAGAAGCGGCGTGAGCGATCCGACGAGGGTCTTGGTCTGTGACGACGAGGAGCAGATCCTTCGTGCCCTGCGGGTAATCCTGAGAGACGCCGGCTATGAGGCGGTCACCGCCTCCACTGGCGAGGAGGCCTTGGACCGCGCTGCGGTGAAACCCCCGGCCGCCGCGATCCTCGACCTGATGTTGCCCGACATCGACGGAGTCGAGGTGACGAAGCGGCTGCGCGAGTGGAGCGAGATGCCGATCATCGTCCTCTCGGCGGTCGGCGAGGAGGAAGCGAAGGTGCGGGCGCTCGCCGCCGGCGCCGACGACTACGTGACCAAGCCCTTCGGGCCGGCGGAGCTAGTGGCCCGCTTGGAAGCAGTGCTGAGGCGGGCAAGGCCCGAAGCCTCCGAGCCTGTGATCGAAGCGGACGGTCTGGAGCTCGACCTTGTGGCTCGGGCGGTGCGTCGAGACGGTGAGGCGGTTCACCTGACGCCGACCGAGTTCGAGCTGCTGCGCACGCTCGCCCAAAATCGCGGCCGGCTGATGACGCATCGCGCCCTGCTGGTTGAGGTGTGGGGAGTCGAGTACGAAGACGACGTGCAGGTGCTGCGTGCCCACGTCGCCAACCTGCGGAGCAAGATCGAGCCGCCGGACGGCCCGCGCTATATCCGCACCGATCCGGGCGTCGGCTACCGGTTCGCGGGCTAAAGCACCTTTACGAAATCTGTATACGGAGGCCGTGTTTCTTCATGCGGCCTTGACGGGGTGAGGCGCACGATCACCGCATGGATCTCGTCTCCCTCGTCTTGGCACTCGCCGCCTTCGGCGCGATCTATGCGCTGATCGAGGCGATCGACCGCGTATGAGCGCCGCTGAGCTATTCGGCCTGATCGTCGCGGCCGCGGTCTTCGCGTATCTGGGCTACGCGCTGTTTCGAGGAGAGCGGTTGTAGTGGCCCAGGGCTGGGTTCAGATCGTCGTCTTCCTGGTCGTTCTCACGGCCTTGGTGCCGCTGGTCGGCTCCTACATCGCCAAGGTCTTCCGCGGCGAGCGGGTCTTCCTCTCGCCGGTCCTCGGCCCGGTCGAGCGCTTCGCCTATCGCCTGCTGCGGGTGCGGCCGGAGGAGGGGCAGGACTGGAAGTGCTACGCGCGCTCAATCATCGTCTTCAGCCTGCTCTCCTGGCTCGCGGTCTACCTGCTGCTGCGGACTCAGAGCATTCAGCCGCTCAATCCCGAGGGCTTCGGGTCGGGTCCTTGGAACCTCAGCTTCAACACCGCCTCCTCGTTCGTCACCAACACCAATTGGCAGTACTACGGCGGCGAGACGACGCTGAGTTACTTCGTCCAGATGGTCGGCCTGACGGTTCAGAACTTCGTCTCGGCCGCCGTCGGGATCGCGGTTCTCGCCGCCGTGATCCGCGGCTTCGCCGCCCGCTCGGGAGCGGCGCTCGGCAACTTCTGGTCCGACCTGATTCGGATCAACCTCTACCTGCTGCTGCCGATCTCGCTCGTGGCCGCGCTGGTGCTCGTCTCCCAGGGGGTGATCCAGACCTTCGACGGCTCCCAGACCTTCCACACGCTCGCCGGAGGAACGCAGACGCTGGCGCTCGGGCCGGTCGCCTCGCAGGAGGCGATCAAGGAGCTGGGGACCAACGGGGGTGGATTCTTCAACGTCAACAGCGCCTACCCGTTCGAGAACGCGAGCGCGTTCACCAACATGGTCGAGCTGCTGTTGATCCTCCTGATCCCGGCCAGCCTCACCTACACCTTCGGGCGCATGGTCGGCAACCGCCGCCAGGGCTGGGCGCTCTACGGGGCGATGATGGCGATGTTCATCGTCGCTGTCGCGATCGTCTTCGCGGCCGAGCAGCACGGCAGCCCGGCCCAGCACCACGCCGGGGTCCTGACCGCCTCGATCGAAGGCTCGACCGGCGGCAACCTGGAGGGCAAGGAGCAGCGATTCGGGATCGCCGAGTCCTCGCTGTGGACGGCGGTGACGACGGTGACCTCCTGCGGTGCGGTCAACGCCTCGCTCGACTCGCTGACCGGGATCGGCGGCCTGGTGCCGCTGGCGAGCATGGGGACCGGCGAGGTGGTCTTCGGCGGGGTCGGCTCGGGCCTCTATTACATGCTGCTGTTCGTCCTGCTGACCGTCTTCATCGCTGGGCTGATGGTCGGCCGCACGCCGGAGTTCCTCGGCAAGAAGATCGAGTCGAGGGAGGTGAAGCTGGTCCTGGTCGGCGTGCTGGTCACGCCGCTGCTGGTGCTGTTCGCGACCGCCCTGGCGGTCGCGAGCCCGGACGGGACGCAGTCGATCTACAACCACGGACCGCAGGGCTTTTCGGAGTCGCTCTACGCCTATATGTCGCAGGCGAACAACAACGGCTCCGCCTTCGCCGGCTACACCGGATTTCTCCAGCCGGACGCGCCGGGCAACGTGGGCGCTGAAGCGTTCAGCTTCGCCAACCTGCTCGGCGGCCTGGCGATGATCTTCGCCCGCTTCCTGCCGATGATCGCGGCGCTCGCGGTGGCGGGCTCGCTGGCCGGCAAGCGGGTCGCCCCGGTCGGCGCCGGCACCTTCCGCGCCGACTCGCCCACCTTCGTCGTGCTGCTGATCGGCGTGGTTGTGATCGTCGCCGCGCTGACCTTCTTCCCCGCCTTCCTGCTTGGACCCGTCGTGCAGGGACTGACCGACCAGCTCTTCTGAGATGAACGGCCTGCGAAAAGACCTGACCACCGCCGCCGTCGCGATCGTCTTCCTGACGCTCGTGCTCGGCGTCGCCTATCCGCTGGTGACGACCGGACTCGCGCAGTTGGTCTTCCCCGGCGCCTCCAACGGCAGCAAGATCAAGAAGGACGGCAAGGTCGTCGGCTCGAAGCTGATCGGCCAGGACTTCAAGGGCTTGCCGCGCTACTTCCAGAGCCGCCCTTCGGCGACTGAATACAGCGGCAGCGTCACCTTCTTCAACAACCTCGGACCCAACAGCCGCGAACTCTCCGACTTCTTCGCCGAACAGCTCGCCGCCTATCTGAAGCGCGAGCGGCCCTATGACCCCGGCCTACGCGCCGACGAGGTGCCGGTCGACGCGGTCACTACCTCCGCTTCGGGCGTCGATCCCCACATCTCGCTCGCCAACGCTCGCATCCAGGCGCGCAGGGTCGCGGCGGTGCGCGATCTGGCGCCCCCGGCCGTTCTCGGTCTCGTGGACAAGCACACTGACGGCCGCTTCCTCGGGCTGTTCGGCGAGCCCGGTGTGAACGTCCTCGAGCTCAACCTCGCCCTCGACCAGGGAGCCGCGGAATGACCGACGAGACGCTTCGCAACGAACCGCGCTCGCTGCTCGACCGGCCGATCCTCCTGCGCGCCGCGCTCGATTCGCTGCGAAAGCTCGACCCGCGCCACCAGTTCCACAATCCGGTGATGTTCGTGGTCGAGATCGGCGCCGTGATCGTCACCGCCGGCTGGCTGATCCAGGTCTTCGGAGGTACGCCGCTCGGCGGGGGTGACGAGCCCGCCTGGTTTGCTTTCTCGATCGGCGTGTGGCTCTGGCTCACCGTCGTCTTCGCCAACTTCGCCGAGGCGATCGCCGAGGGGCGGGGGAAGGCGCAGGCCGACGCGCTGCGCTCGATGCGCAGCGAAACCGTGGCACGGCTGCGCGACGGCGGCGAGAAGCCGGCCTCGGAGCTCCATCGCGGCGACGTGGTCGTGGTCGAGGCCGGGGAGGCGATCCCCGGTGACGGCACCGTGATCGAGGGCATCGCCTCCGTCGATGAGTCAGCGATCACCGGCGAGTCGGCGCCGGTCGTCCGCGAGTCGGGCGGCGATCGCTCCGCGGTCACCGGCGGCACCCGCGTCCTCTCCGACCGGATCGTGGTCGAGATCACCCAGGAGCCGGGGCAGAGCTTCCTCGACCGGATGATCGCCCTGGTCGAGGGCGCGGAGCGACGGAAGACGCCGAACGAGATCGCCCTCAACATCCTGCTCGCCGGGCTCACTCTCGTCTTCGTCGCCGTGGTCGTCGCGCTGCGGCCGTTCGCCGAGTTCTCCGGCACCGACGCCTCGGTGGTCACCCTGATCGCGCTGCTGGTGGCGCTGATCCCGACCACGATCGGCGCTCTGCTCTCGGCGATCGGGATCGCCGGCATGGACCGCCTCGTCCGTCATAACGTGCTCGCCCTATCCGGCCGCGCGGTCGAGGCGTCCGGCGACGTGGACGTGCTGTTGCTCGACAAGACCGGCACGATCACGCTCGGCAATCGCGAGGCGACTCAGTTCATCCCCATGCCGGGGATCGAGGAGTCCGAGCTGGCCGAGGCGGCGCAGCTCTCCTCGCTGGCCGACGAGACGCCGGAGGGGCGCTCGATCGTCGTCCTCGCCAAGAGTGAGTACGGCATCCGCGAGCGCGAGCTGGACACCCACGCCGCCACCTTCGTCCCCTTCTCGGCCGAGACGCGGATGAGCGGGGTGGACGTCAACGGCAACCAGTTCCGCAAGGGGGCTGGCGACGCGATCATTCGCTACGTCGAACAGCAGGGCGGCCGCCCGCCCGCCGAGCTGCAGGAGCAGCTGGACCTGATCGGCCGCGAGGGAGGCACGCCGCTGGCCGTGTGCCGCGACAACCACATCCTCGGCGTCGTCTACCTCAAGGACATCGTCAAGGAGGGGATGCGCGCCCGCTTCGATGAATTGCGGCGGATGGGGATCAGCACCGTCATGGTCACCGGCGACAACCGGCTCACCGCCGCGAAGATCGCAGAGGAGGCCGGGGTCGATGACTTCCTTCCCGAAGCGACGCCCGAGCAGAAGCTGGAGCTGATCCGCGGGCACCAGGCCGAAGGCCGGATGGTGGCGATGGCCGGCGACGGGACCAACGACGCCCCGGCGCTGGCGCAGTCCGACGTGGGGGTGGCGATGAACACCGGCACCCAGGCCGCCCGCGAGGCGGGCAACATGGTCGACCTCGACTCCAACCCCACGAAGCTGATCGAGGTCGTGGAGATCGGCAAGCAGCTCCTCATCACCCGCGGGGCGCTGACCACCTTCTCGATCGCCAACGACGTAGCCAAGTACTTCGCGATCCTGCCGGCGATCTTCGCCTTCACCTACGCCGCCAGCCCCGGCGAGCGCGGCCCGCTCGACGCGCTCAACATCATGGAGCTGGGCACTCCTGCCTCGGCGATTCTCTCGGCGATCGTCTTCAACGCCCTGGTGATCCCGTTGCTGGTGCCGCTGGCGCTGCGCGGGGTCCGCTACCGGCCGATCGGGGCCACGGCGCTGCTGCGCCGCAACATGCTGATCTTCGGCCTGGGCGGCTTGATCGTCCCCTTCATCGGGATCAAGCTCATAGACCTGGTGATTCACAACCTGCTTGGAGCATGAGCCGATGGCCGGCCGCCTCAAGGTCTTCATCGGCATGGCCGCCGGGGTCGGCAAGACCTATCGGATGCTCCAAGAGGGACAGGCCGAGCAGGAGTCCGGCCGCGACGTGGCGATCGGCTACATGGAGCCGCATCGGCGGCCAGAGACCTCGGCGTTGGCCGAGGGCATGGAGACTGTCCCCCGGCGGCGCGTCACCTATCGCGGCACCGACCTGGAGGAGATGGACCTGCCGACGCTCCTGACCAGAGCGCCAGAGCTGGCGCTGGTCGACGAGCTGGCCCACACCAACGCGCCCGGCGCTGAGCACCCCAAGCGCTACGAAGATGTGCGCGACGTGCTGGCCGCCGGCATCGACGTTTTCTCCACCGTCAACGTCCAGCACCTGGAGTCGCTGAACGACCAGGTGGCCGAGCTGACCGGGACGCGAGTGCGGGAGACGATCCCAGACGCCGTGCTCGGCGAGGCCGACGAGGTGGTGCTGATCGACCTCACCCCCGAGGCGCTGATCGAGCGCCTGCGGGCGGGCAAGGTCTACCCCGGCGAGAGCATCGAGCCGGCGCTGCGCAACTTCTTCACCGTGGAGAACCTGCTGGCGCTGCGCGAGGTCGCGCTGCGCCAGGTCGCCCAGGAGGTCGAGGCGAAGCGGCTGGTGGTCGAGGCGCCGCTTGGCACCCGCGAGGAGCGATTCGCCACCGAGGTCACGAAAGCGGTCGGCGAGCGGCTGCTGGCCCTGGTCCGGCCGCAGCCGTCCTCGCAGCGGCTGGTGCGCCGCGCCTGGCGCTCCGCGCAGCGGCTCGGCACCGGGCTCGACCTGCTCTGGGTGAAGCCGCCGAACCAGCCGATCGAGGGGGAGATCGAGCGCCAGGTGACGGCGCTCCGCCACCTCGCCTCGGTCCTCGGCGCCACCTTCCTGATCGAGGAGAGCGACAGCCTTGTGGACGGCGCCGCGCAGGTCGTCCGCGAGCGCGGCATCACCTACATCATGGTCGGGGAGTCCGAGCCGCCGCGCGGCCTGGCGCGGCTGCGCGAGCCGCTGCCGCAGCGGCTTATGCGCGCCACCCCCGCCGGGGTCGATGTGCGGATCGTCGCCCGCCGCGAGGGCAAGGAGCGGTGACGGTGACGGTCGAGCACCTCCTGATCGTCGTTGCGCTCCTCGCCGGCCTGATCGGCGGCTACTTGATCGCCCGATCGCGCTGGAGCGGGCGTCGCTCGGAGCGACCGCAGGCCATTCGCCAGATCCTCCTGCCGTTCACCGGCACCGAGATTTCCCGCCGTGCGGTCGATGCGGCGCTGCGGCTTGCGCGGGCGGAGGAGGCGACGTTGATGCCGGCCTACCTGGCGGCGGTGCCGAAGCAGCTACCGCTGGACTGCTCGATCCCGGCCGAGGCGGCGAAGGCGATGCCGATGCTGGAGGCGATCGAACAGCGGGCGACCACCCAGGGCGTCGCGGTCGACTCGCGCATCGAGCGCGGTCGCTCCTACCGCCATGCCCTCGCACGTCTCCTCGATCGCGAGACCTTCGATCGCGTCGTTGTCCCTGCCACCGCCGAGGTGGGCGCGGGGTTCTCCGGCGACGACCTCGTTTGGCTCTTGGAGAAAGCGCCGGCCGAGGTTCTGATCCTGAGGCCCGGCCCGGAGGACAGGCGGTTCGTGACGGCGAACGGATCACGATCTGCCGCGTAGGCGGCCGCGCTCCTGGGGCTACGTTGTAGGGGTGTCTGCCGTAGAGCTAGCCATCGTCTGTCTTGCTGTCTTCCTCGCTCTCTACGCGAGCGTCGTCCAGGTCCTGTTCGTCCTGGGTCGTCGAGGCGAGGCGCGAGCGGTGGCGCGCTTCATTCCCGATTGCCTCGTGCTCGTCCGGCGACTCCTCGCCGACGATCGCGTGCCAAGAGTCCGCAAGCTCGCGCTCGTCTTGATGCTCGGCTATCTGGCGCTGCCGATCGACTTGATCCCCGACTTCATCCCGGTTGCGGGCCAGCTTGACGATGCGATCCTGGTCGCCCTGACCCTCCGGTTCGTCCTGCACGGCAGCGGCCGAGAGCTGGTTGACGAGCACTGGCCCGGCCCGCGTGAGGGTCTAGCCGTTGTCCAGCGCTTCGCCTTCGCGCCCGATGCGGAACGTCGCCAGGGCGCATGAAGAGAGCCCGGAGTGATGGAGTTCCTGCTGCCTTCGTCGAAGATGTAGAAGCGGCTTGAGTTAAACGGGCGGTCGAGGCTGCCCGCCGAAGATCACAAGGAGGAAGTGATGAAGATCAAGCTACGGCGTCCTTCGCCAGCGATGGCCGTTGCGCTGCTGGCTCTCTTTCTCGCGCTCGGCGGCAACGTCGTCGCTTACGGGCTAGGCCGGAACTCGGTCCACTCCCGCGACATCGCGCCGCGAGCTGTGAAGGCGTCTGACCTCGGCCACCTCCAGCTTCGGAGGTCGGGCCCCATCCTCGACCCGGACCCCACTGCCCATGACGGCATCTACACCGGCGCTGGCGGGCGCGCGAAATGCAAGAGGGGCGAGCGGCTTATCACCGGCGGCTCGGAGCAGAACGGCGAAGCCGGCACTCCGTACATGCGGGTTGTGGATGAAGGGCCGGTGCCAGTCGAACAGGCCTGGCGGGTGAGGTGGGCTTCTGACATGGGGGGAGCGGCGAGCGAGGACTTCGTGGTCGTTGCCCTCTGTCTAGTTCGGTAGCCCCAGTCGCGGCGCGATTCAATGCGCGTCAGCTCTCCGAGAACGTGGTCAGCGCTGATTGGAAACCCTCTGATTATCGGTCCTTAAAGTGGGTAATAAAGTCGGTTGCACGGAGTCGCTGACGTAGCGACTCGCGGAAATGTCGGAGGCGGCGTGAGCGATTTTCGGCAGCGGCGGCAATGAGTGAGGGGGCCAATTTCTCCCCTTCTCGCCCTGTTGTAGTGATGGGCTTCGATTCCCCCGCCTCGACCGACGCCGAAACCGCCCCCGACGAGCTGTTCCAGAGCCTCGTCCGCGAAGGGCCTGGACGCGGAGAGGCGCTGCGGACGCAGCTCGCAGCTCGCTATCCCGACTGCTCGGCTGACGAAATCGAGGAAGCGATCCAGTACGCCTGCAAGAGCTTCCTGGACGAAGCCGAGGGCATCGGCGCCCCGGGCCAGGTCTACGCCTGGATTCGCACGGCAGCGCATCGCAGCCTCGGCCGCGAAGCCGACAGGCACCATCGCGAGGTCGTGGTCGACCCCGGCGGGGACGGTCTTGAGCGGGTCGGCGCTGAGGTCGCCGGCCCGGTCGAGGAGCTGATCGAGATCGAAGACGACGCGGACCTGGAGCTCTTGGTCAGCGAGGTCTCCTCCTCGCTCTCAGAGCGCAGGCGCGACGTTCTCGCCCTCCATGGCGCCGGCTGCAAGCGCTCGCAGATCGCCGAACGTCTCGGCCTGCCCGAGCGGGTTGTCAAGCGCGACATCGAGGCGATCATGGACGAGGCGCGGGCGACCCTTGCTCGCCTTGCCGGCGGCGGCTGCGAGCGCGGCGAGCCGCTGGTGATGCGCCTTCTCTGCGGCATCTCAGACCCAGTGGAGTCGGCACAGGCGCGCGAGCATCTTTCCCATTGCGGGCGCTGCGAGCTGTTCAGCGAGCGGCTGATCGCCTGGCGCGAGAAGGCGGGCGCGATGCTTCCGGCCCCCGTCGCCGAAGGCGCGAGCCCCGGAATACTGGGGCGGCTCGCGCAGAGTCCTCCACGGAGCGGCTGGCCGCGCTCAAGCAGCACGTCCTCGACGGCGGGGCCCAGCTCAAACAGCACGCGACCACCACCTACTACCGCGCCGTCGATCCGACGCCGCTGGCCGCCGCCCGGCCCGGCACCGCCGCCGCCGTGATCGCGAGCTGCATCGCGATCGGCGGCGGGGCGGCGACGTACTGCGTCGAGCAGGGCGTCGATCCTCTAGGCGCCGCGAAGGGCCTGATCGCCGCTGCGCCTGAGGAGCCCGAGCCGACCACGGCGCCGACCGAACCGGAATCGACGGGACCGACCTACACGCCGGCCGAACCGACGGAAACCGAAGAAGCGCCCGCCCCGGAACCGACGCCCGACGGTGAACAGGCAGCCCGAGCCGGAACCGAAGCCCGAACCCGAGCCACCGCCGCCCGAGGACAGCTTCGAGCCCGGCTCGCCGGCGTATGCGTCGAGCGAAGGCCGAACGGAAGAAACCTATGAAGCGTCGGAAGCGGCGCCAGTCGAAAGCACCCAGTCGGCACCGGCACCCGCCCAGCCCGGTCCGCAGTTTGGAGGCCCATGATGCAACCTGCTCTACACCTCGATCTCCGCTCAGCCCGCGTTTCCGCGCTTGTCGCCATCGTCGCCGCGATCGTCCTCGCTGTCGGACTCGCGGCACCCCGCGCGGCGAGCGCTGGCGAATACACGATCTACGCCTGCCAGGCTGACGAGGCCGGCTACGTCAGCTCGGCCTTCGAAAACTTCGCTACGCGCGGGATGAAGTGGCGGCGGGCCTGCGATCCACGCGGAAGGGGCTCCGAGGGCTCGTCACGGCGAACGTCCCTCGCGACCGGTCGCGTGGAGCAAGGGGCGCAGTCCGGGTTCATCCTCAATGCCCCGCCCGGGACGACGTTCTCGCGCTTCCGTTGGTCCGGCCAGGCGCAGCGCCGCGACTGCCGTTACGCCCTCCAGCTCTTCGCCGAGCGCCCCGGCACTACGCCGATCTCGATGAAAAACGTGCGCGCCAACCAGGGCTGCCCACGTCCTGGCCTGGCGCAGTCTTCCGGGGCACCCTTTCCACGCGCTTATGACCTCGGCGGCGCCACGCGCATCGTCCAGCGCGTCGTCTGCATGGGAAGCTCCGAAAAACGCAATTCTGTTCAGCGCGAGGTCAGAACTTCATCCGCACCTTCTCCGCAGAAGCAACGGTGGCTGACAGCAGCGCCCCCGCAGTCGGGGTTGTCCAAGACTCGGCGCTCACTCAAGGACAGTGGGTGCAGGGGAAAACAGAACATCGACTACGAAGCCTCTGACAACGTTGGCATCAAGAGCGCGTCAGCACTCATCAGTGGTGGCTCGCGTGGTGGCGATTCGCAGTCATGCGACTACTCGCAGCGGGTTCCCTGCCCGAGTGGGCGCGGAGTGATCGGGCTCGATACCGCGGAAGCGCCCGAAGGCTCACAGCCGCTCACCGTCGTCGCCGAAGACGCGGCTGGCAACCGCGCTGAATCGGCTGCCGTCACGGTACGGATCGACAACGCCGCGCCGGGCGCAGTGCCAGTTGGGGTCGGCGGTGGAGAGACATGGCGCAACGCCAACGACTTCGATGTCGCCTGGGCCAATCCCAGCGAAGGCGATCGGGCTCCGATCACCGCCGCTCATTTCCGCCTCTGTCGCGCGGGCGGCAACGAGTGCGTAAACGGCGACCGCGCCGGTACCGGGATCGCGACGATCGACAACCTCGCCGTTCCATCGCCCGGCGAGTGGGAGCTGCGGCTCTGGCGGGAGGACGCCGCCGGCAACCAGCAGGCGGATAACGCCTCCCAGCCGGTTCGCCTTCGCTTCGACCCTGAGCCGCCGCAGCTCGGCTTCGAGAATCCGACTGTCGAGGACCCAACGCGGGTGTCGGTCCTCGTCACCGACCGCATCTCCGGGCTCGCCGGAGGCGGGATCGAGATCAGCCGCGCGGGGTCGGGCAGCTGGCAGGTGCTGCCGACCACCCAGGAGGGCGATCGTCTCGTAACCCGCATCGATGACGCCTCCCTGCCGCCAGGCGACTACGACTTGCGGGCCACGGCGCACGACCAGGCGAACAACCTGGCGGGCACCGATCGCCACCTCGACGGACAGCCGATGCGGCTGACGCTGCCGCTACGGGTAGCGACCGCGATGAAAGGCGGCGTGGTCGAGAAGCGCAGCGTCACTCGCAAGGGGAAGAAGGGCAAGGTGCGCCGGACCGTCCTCGAGCCGCGCACCACGGTGTCGTTCGGGAGCAAGGTGAATCTCGGCGGTCGCCTCGTCAACCGAGCCGGGCACCCGCTGACCGACGCGAAGGTCCTTGTCTACTCGCGCCCGAAGGAAGGGACCGAGCAGCTCGCCGGGACCGTGGCGACCGATGCCAACGGCGGCTTCACCTACGCGGTCGAGGCACGCGCCTCGCAGAGCTTCCGCTTCGTCTACACCGGCACGGCGACGATCTTGCCGGTCGAGGACACCGCGACCCTCTTGGTCAAGGCGACCTCGACCTTCACGGTGAAGCCGAAGCGGGTGCAGAACGGCGATTCCGTCACCTTCAGCGGCCGCGTCAAGGGCCGCCCGCTTCCCGAGGCGGGGAAGCTGCTGGAGCTGCAGGTCCGGTTCACCTCGGGATGGCAGACGTTCCGCACGATCCACACGGCGACGGACGGTACTTGGCAGATTCCCTACCTCTTCGATCGCAACTGCGGCGAGCAGGAGTTCGACTTCCGGGCTCACCTTGCCGGTGAGGCTGGCTGGCCGCTGGAGGACGGCAACAGCCGGACGTTGACTGTCCGAGTGAAAGGGCGGCCATGCTAGGTGGGAACAGGTCAAAAATCCGAGTCGAGGAGACCAATGAGAGCGCTGCTTGACCGCCTCACCTACGCCAACGTCGTCGCCACCCTGGCGCTGTTCATCGCCGTGGGAACCGGCGGCGCCTACGCCGTCTCGAAGATCGACGGCTCCGACATTCGGAACCGCAGCCTGACCGGCAAGGAGTTCAAAGCGAACTCGCTTGGGGGCAAGGTGATCCGAGAGTCGAGCCTGCGCCCGGTCCCCCGCGCGCAGAACGCCGCCCGCCTTGGTGGCCAGCCCGCCTCCCGCTTCCTCGATAGCTGCCCGCAGGCGTTCGCCCCAACGATCCCGGTCGGGGACGTGTGCGTTGAGACCCAGGCCCGCCCCGCTGAGTCCTACCGAGGCGCCGTGTTCTCGTGCGCCTTGACCGACAACCGGGAACGGGCCGGGCGGCGCCTGCCGACCCATCAGGAGCTGATGGCGGCGCTGGCACAGCCACCGATCCAGCTCGCGCCCGGCGGCGAGCTGACCGGCGAGGTCTACCCATCCAGCAGCAAACCCGGCGCGGTCGACGTCCTCTACGTCACCGAAGAAAACGGCAACGTCGGCATCACCGAAGACGTAGGAGGCGACAAGAGCTACCGCTGCGTCGCCGATCCCATGAACTGAAAGCAACGGCCTCGACAACGAGGAGGAGCCCGATGGCAAACATCACCCAGCACCTGACGTCCATCTCCCTCTACCCGCGATCGGGTGCTCCTCCTGGCCGACGACTTCTCGCCCTGACGCTGGTCGTGATGCTCGTCTTCGGCAGCGTCTTCCCCGGCTTCGCCCTGGCGGGGGAGAGCGACAGCGAAGGCGAGGGGACGGCGCCGCCGGTGGAAGTGCCGGTCGATCCAGGCTTCGATCCCGGCGGCGAAGAAGAAGCGCTCGAAGAAGCCCCGGCGGCGAGCGGCGACGAAGAAACCGGCGCGGTCGAAATCGAAGCCGAAGTGGACCTGGAAGCGCCGCCGGCCGGTGAAGTCACCGGCGCCGCCACCGAAGCGCCGCCCGACGAAACGGCGTCACCGGCACCGATCACCTCCCCGGAGCCCGCGGCCCCGGCACTCGAACCCGAGCCCGTGCAGCAGCAGGCGCCGGAGGCGAAGACCTCCGAGCCGGTCGCCAATCAGTCGATCGTCGCGCCGAAGCAGAGACCCGCTGGGGAGCAGGCGGCGTCCTCGGCCGCGACCGCTGGGCAAGCCGCCCCGGCGAGCGAACCGTCCGAGGAAGAAGCGCCGTCGGCTCCGGCACCGCAGCCTGCCGCGACGCCTCCGGCCGATCACGGTCGGCACCTCGCCGGCAAGGACTCCTACGTCGTGCAGTCCGGCGACTGCCTCTGGCACATCGCCGCCGCCCTGCTTCCCGGCGATGCCAGCGACGCGCAGATCGCTGGCGAGGTCGCGCGCCTGTGGAGCCTCAACGAAGCCGCCATCGGCACCGACGACCCGAGCCTGATCTACGCCGGGACCACGTTGCGCCTGCGCTGAGCTTCTGGCGCGCATTCATTTCCTGACTCCGGCCCACTCGGGCCGGAGTTTTTTTTGCGCTGTTTTCCAGAGCTTTCAACACAAATACACACTGTGCAGGGGGCCAATTTTCATCTTCGGCGCCCTGTTGTAGTGAAATGGTCACCAATCCAAAACAGCAGTCGAACGCAACGGTAGGAAACGAGCCGCTGTCCGCGGAGACGGTCGAGATGGTGGCGGCGATGCTGAGGGTCCTGAGCGATCCGATCCGCATTTGCCTGATCGAAGTCCTCAATGATCGAGGCGGCGCCACGGTCGCAGCGCTCACCGCCTGCGTCCCAGTGAGCCAGCCCAGCGTCTCAAGGCACCTTTCGGTGCTGCACAACGCCGGCATCGTCAGCCGGCGGCCGCAGGGCATGTGGGTTCGCTACGAGCTGGTCGACTTCACCGGCTTGTGGCTCATCCAGCAGCTCGCCTCCGGGCTCGCCACGAGCCCCGCCAGCTCCTAGGGCTGAGCTCCTCGGAAAGCTCCCGTCAGAGCGGGCGGCGTCTCAGACGCCGCCCGTTTCACTGTGTGGAAGTGAAACACCCACATAACTAGCATGCCTATGCGGTTATGACCAATTTGGCACCTCGGCTCCCCGTTGTCGTGAGCCAGCAAATCGGCTGGCACCAAGCACGACAACGGAGGTGGTCTAGAAGTGTCAGTAGGAATTGGTACTCAGCCCAGGCGGCGCGAAGGTGATGGCCGCTCGGTCGGCTCGGCGCTCCGGGCTGTGGGCCGGGTGGCGCTGTGGGCGCTGGTCGGGCTCCTGCTCCTGCGGGGCGTCTCCGGCGTGCTCGTCCGAGCCCCGCCAGGACGGCTCGACCGCCGCCGATCGAAGCAGCGCCGCCGACCCCGCGACCGCCGCCTTCGCGGTCGGTTCGCGCGGGCCTACCTCACGGACGCCTCGCCGCAGGCGCTGGCTCCATATCTCGCACCGGGCGCCTCGGCGCCGGCTCCTGGCCGGGACCGGCGCCGTCGCCCAGGTCGAGCAGGCCGAGGTCGCCGCAGTTCGCGACCTCGGCGACCGCCAGGCGATCGTCACGGTCGCCTGCGAGCTCGACGACGCCCGCACTCTCTACCTCGCCGTCCCGATCGTCCGCGAAGACGCGGCCGAGGTGGCGGCCCTGGGAGTGCCGGCGGTCGTCGCCGGACCGGCAGGGGTCGGGGCGAGCGTCGAGCCGCCCCGGCCCGTCGCCGGCCCTGACGCCGGCGCGATCGCCGAGCTCGTCCGGCGCTTCCTGCCGGCCTACCTGTCGGCGGCGAGCCCCGGCGATCTCTCCTACCTCCTCGCGCCCGGCGCCGCGGTGACGCCGCCGGGCGGCGGCTTTGAGCTCGTCGCCGTCGCGAGCGTGAAGCAGGTCGGGAGCGGGGAAGGGGCCCGGCGCACGGTGATCGCCACCGCACGGGTCCGCGACGCGGCGAGCGGGGCGGTCGTCCCGCTCGCCTACCGGCTCGCGGCTCGTCCGGCGGGACCGCTGGTACGTCGAGCGGGTCGAAGGGGCGCTCTCGTGAGCCGGCGGCTGGCAGTCGCCCTGGCCCTGGTCGTCGTCCTCGCGGCGGCGCTGTGGCTGGCGCCGGAGGCGCTTGCCGCTGGCGGCAACGACGTGGGCCGCAACATCGGCGCGGAGCTGCGCCGCTGGGCGGGTTCGATCTACGGCGGCCTGCTCGCGATCGTCGGGCTGGTCTTCCTCCTCAACAGGAAGTTCACCGACCTCGCGGTCTTCCTGCTGGCCGCGATCCTGGTCGGCTGGCTCGTCTTCTCGCCTGACCAGGTCGCCGACGCGGCGCGGGCGATCGGCAATCGGATTCTGCCGTGAGCGACGGCTACGAGCCGATCCGCTCCTACCAGCGGATTTTCCGCCCCGAGCGCCGCATCTACTCGATCGAGGGCCGGCCGCTGCCGGTGCCGGGCGGGGTGCCGCTGCGCTGGCTCGCCTACGCGACTGCTGCGCTTCTCGCCGTCGTCGCCCTCAGCTCGGGCTCGGCGGCGGTGGCTCTGGCGATCGCCGCGATCGCCGGGCTCGCGGGCGCGAGCGCCGGGGGTCGGGTCGGCGGGGCGGTCGCCGCGCTCGGCGCGCTGGCGGCGACGTGGATCGGCGGCCTGGGCGCTCGGGCTGCTCGACTGGCCGCTGCGGCTGGTCGTGATCCCGGTGGCCGTCGCGACGCTCGCCACCCAGGCGACGCCCGACGGGCGGCGCGCGGATCGCTTCGCGCTCTCCTGGCTCGCGGTCCACCTCGCGCCGCTGCGGCGCTCGCTCGGCCGCTCGCTGCCCGCGCTCGGGCGAGCGCACCTGCTCGGCGGCGAGCTGTGGGTCGCGCCCGACGAGCGCTCGCCGCGACTGCGCCGGGGTCGGGTCCGCGGCCCGGCCATCGTCTTCTTCTCGCAGCGCCGGTCTGCGCTGCGCGGCTCGGGTTGGCGAGGCCGCCGGCGGGTGGCGCAGGCGCCCGGTCAGCCGGCAGCGCCGGGGGGACGTGAGCGCGCGGCGGCTGGCGCTCGGCGAGGGCGAGGTGCTGGAGGTGCGTCCGTGACCGGGTTCCCGCTGCGCTACGCGAGGCGGAACGTCCTGATCGGGCCGGGCGGCGAGGCGGCGGCGCTCTACCGCGCCGACACGATCGCCTATCCCTTCCTGCCGCCCTGCGGAGAAGTGGGGGCTGCTGCGTCGGCTTGAGCGCTTCGCCCACCTGGCCGGCGCCGACTTCTCGATCTGGAGGGTCCAGCGCGCCTACCCGGCCGAGCGCTACGCGCCCGACCTCGCCGACCTCGCCGACGAGCGCCACGCCGACGCCGAGGGCTGGCGGCGCTACCTGGAGGGCCACGAGGCGCGGCTGCGCGAACTCCGCTCCCACGTCCCCGAGGTCTACATCGCCGTCTCGCTGGCCGAGGGCGGGGCCGGCCCGAGCGCCCTGCGCTCCTTCGGCCGCGTCCGGCGCCGGGTCGAGGAGCTGGCCGGCGTCGGGGCGCCGCAGCCGATCTCGGGCTCCGAGCTGGAGGCGCTGGCGGCCGTCGAGCAGCGCACCTTCGACCGGCTCAGCGGGGCGCTCGCCCTGGAGCGGGCATCGACCGAGGAGCTGCACTGGCTGCTTCGCCGCGCCGCCTGTCGCGGCGTCGCCGAGCCGGTCGCTTGACCGCCACTGGCAGCCCGACGCCCTGGTCGTCGTCGCGCCCGGCGGGTCGGTCGCCTACGAGCCGCTGGAACACGAGCTTTGGCGCTGCGCGAACGCGCCCGCGACCGAGCATCCCGGCGAGCCGCCGTCGCTGGTGGTCGAGGCCGAGGAGGGCACCGCCTACCAGGCGTTCCTCTGCGCCGGGTCGCTCGCCGAGGAGGCCGAGTTCCCCGGCGCCGCCGAGGTCCTTTTCGCCCCGGCCGAAGACGCCGGCTTCCCGGTCGACGCGGTCCTGCACGCCGATGGGTCGGCAACCGCGAAGCGCTCGGCCAGGTGCGCAAGCGCATCCTCGATGTCGAGCACGCCTACCGCGAGCAGATGGAGGGCGCGAGCGGCCCGGGCGTCCTCGCCGAGGAGGACCGCGAGCTCGCCCGCGAGTACGAGGCGATCTTGCAGTCCTCGGCGCACCCGCCGATGCTGCGGGCCTCGATCTCCCTCGCGGTAGGCGCCCCCGATCGCGAGGAGCTGGAGCGCCGGGTCGCGGCGCTGCGCGAGCGCTTCGGCGACGTGTCGCTGCACCGCCCGCGCGGCCTCCAGCACGCGCTCTTTGCCGACCACCTGCCCCAGCCGGGCGGCGGCTCGGTGCCCGACTACGTCCAGCAGATGACGGTCGAGCAGTTCGGCGCGGCGGTGCCGATCGCGACCGCGCAGGTCGGCTCGACGGAGGGCATCTACATCGGCTTCTCCCCGGCCGGCGGCGCCCGCCCCGTCTTCTATGACCCGACCGAGGCGCCGCGCGAGGCGCGCGCCTCGGCGGTGCTCCTGGCCGGGACGCTGGGCTCGGGCAAGACGATCGCCGCGCAGTCGATCGCCTTCGCCGCCCAGCGCCGGGGCTCGCTGGTCGTTGACTTCGACCCCAAGCCCGACCACGGCCTCGACCGCGTCGCCGAGCTGGAGGGCGAGGTCGAAGTCCTCGAGCTCTCGGGCGCGCCCGAGCACCGGGGCAAGCTCGACCCGCTCGCGATCGGGCTGCCCGAGCTGCGCGAGGAGCTTGCCTCCAGCTACCTGCTGGAGCTGCTGCGCGATCCGCCGCCCTCCTGGGAGGTCGCGATCGACCGCGCCGTGCGCGACGCGGTGCGGGCGGGGGAGCGAAGCCTGCGCGGCGTGATCGAGCGGCTGCGCTCGGCCGAGGCCGAGGCGGGCCGCGAGGCCGCCGAGGCGCTGGACGTGCTCTCTGACTTCGGCCTCGCGCGGCTGGGGTTCGGCAGCGGCGAGGTCGAGCCGATCGAGGTCGAGCGGTCGGTAATCACGATCCGCACGCCGGGGCTCAGCCTCCCCGACCCCGGCGCATCGCGCGAGACCTACACCCGCGCCGAGCGCGTCTCGGTGGCGACGCTCTCCCTGGTCGCCGCCCTGGCGCTGCGGCTGATCGCGGGCGACCGCAGCCGCCACAAGGTGGTCGTCCTGGACGAGGCGTGGTTCCTGCTCGCCTCGACGCAGGGCCGCTCGCTGCTCAACCGGATCATCCGGCTCGGCCGGGCGCTGAACGCGACCGTGCTGGTGGCGACCCAGCGCCTCGCCGACCTCGGCGAGCTGTCCGAGCTGTTCGGCGTCTACTTCCTGTTCGGCCAGGAGACCGACGCCGAGGCGCGGGCCGGGATCGCGCAGATCGGCCTCGACCCTGACGACGGCGCCGCCCGCGCCCGCCTGCGCGAATACCGCCAGGGCCTCTGCCTGATGCGCGACCTCGACGGGCGGGTCGGCGAGCTGCGCTTCGACCTCGTCTTCGGCGAGCTGCTGGCCGCGCTCGACAACACCCCTCGGGCGGTGGCCGCATGAGGCGGCGCGCTGCGGGCAGCTGGGGCCGGCGCGTTGTCGCGGTGCTCAGCCTGGCGGTCCTGATCGTGCTCCTCGCCCATCCCCTCGCGGGGGCGGCCAGCGATGTCTGGGGCAACGTCGGGCCCTCGCCCCAGGTCGGCGGCGAAGGGATCGCCGGCCGCTACCCGCTCACCAACTACTCGCTCGACCAGCACTTCGACGCGGTCCAGGCATCGCTGACCGGCGGGGTGGACGTCTCCGGCGTCCCGCCGATGATCGCCTACTTCCTCGCCTCGATCCTCTGGCTCGGGACGAGCTTCCTGGCGAACCTGCTCATCACCCTTTTCAGCTTCGCCTTCGGCCTCGACCTCGTCAACGGCTCGCAGGCCACCGGCGGGGCCGGGGCGCTCGCGCCCGTCTCCCGCGCGATCCACTCGATCTATGCCGGCGTCCTCGGTGAGCCCTGGCTTGTGCTCGCCGTCGCCATCGCCGGCATCTGGGCGATGTGGAAGGCGCTGGTGCAGCGCCGCTACTCCGAGACGGCGGGGGCGCTCGGGCTGTCGCTGATCTACGTCGTCGCGCGCGCTGTTCTTCGTCGCCCAGCCCGGCGCGACCATCGGCAGCGTCTCCAAGTGGACGGATGAGATGTCGGGGGCGTTCCTGTCGATCTCCTCCCACGGCGACGCGACGAGCGCCCGGCAGGCGAAGGAGGACACGGCAAACGAGCTGTTCGACCTGCTCGTCTTCAAGCCCTGGGTCGTCCTCAACTTCGGCGGCCTCGAACACTGCGTCGCGCGCCGGCACCGGCTCGAAGGACTCCGATCCCGAGTCGGTCGCGGTGCGGCCGCTGTCCTCCAATCCCGACCGCGACGCCGCGCTCGCCCGCCGGCTCCAGGCCGGGACCGAGATCACCGCCGACGGCAAGGTCTGCGTCAACAACGCGAACAAGTACGCGCCGCGCTTCCTCCGCTACAGCCTCGGCGCCGACGAGCACGACGAACGCGACAAGGAGTACGACGCCCTAAACGACGGCGACGCCTCCGACCTCCCCGACGCCGGATCGCTCGGGCTATCGCCTCGGCGTCGCCGACAAGCCGGCGACCGACGCGATGGAGGAGGGCGGCCAGTACCAGCGGCTGCTGCTGGCGATCGTCCTGTTCGTCGGCGAGCTCGGCGCCTTCCTGCTGCTGGGGTCGCTCTCGATCGGGGTGATCCTCGCCCAGGTCCTGCTGCTGCTCCTGCTCGCTTTCAGCCCGGTCGCGCTGATCGCGGCGGTGATCCCCGGCCGCGGTCACGACTTCTTCAAGGGCTGGCTGGAGAAGCTGGCCGGCTACCTGCTGCGCAAGGCCGCCTACTCGCTGATCCTGGCGGTCCTGCTCGCCGTCACCGGCGCGCTGTCGAGCGCGACCGACCAGCTCGGCTGGCTGATGTCCTTCGGCCTCCAGTCGCTTTTCTTCTGGGCCGTCTTCCTCCAGCGGAAGACCCTCGCCGACAGCCTGATCGGGATCGCGACCGGGCCGAAGGCGCCGGGGCGCGACGCCTCGCTGAAGCTGCTCTCGGTCTACGCGGGCGGTCGCATCGCGGGGCGCTTCGCGCAACCCCTGCGACGCGGCGCCCGCTCGGCGAGCGGTCGGGCCGGTCGCGTGGTCGGCGGCGTCGCCGGGGCGGGGGCGGCGACTCCGATCGGCACCGGGCGCCTCTGTTCGGCACCAGCTCACAGCAGGCCGGTCGGCGGCGACGCGCCTGCCCTCGACGCGCCGGGCCCGGCCGAGCGCTCGCGCCCGGCGACGGCCTTCGGCCGGCAAGACCGGCAAGGGCCGCCCCGGACTCCCGGCCGCCGGCCTCGGCAGCCAAGCCCGGCCGCAGCCGGCGGCGCCGCCCAGAAGGGCGCCGGCAGGCGCAAGCGTCCCACCGGCGACGCAGGCCGCGACCGACGACGCCGCCGCCCGCGCCGCGCTCCGAGAAGGGGCAGCCGGGGCGTCCTGCCCGGCGGGAGGCCAAGCAGCCCGCCAGCAGGGCAGCCGCCGACTCGCAAGGCCGCGTCCCCGACCCAAGGCGAAGACAGCCTCGGCGCCGAGCTCCGCGCCGAGCGCGAGCGCAGCCGTGAGGCGCAGGAAGCCGCCGGCGACGAGAAGCGGCCCGACCCCGGCCGCGATGCTCCACCGCCGCCCAGGCGCAGGCGCAGGCGGCGGAAAGGCGGCGCGCGATGAGCGCGCGAGCGTCGCGGCGGATCGGCTTCTGGTCCTGATCGCCGTCAGCGTCCTCGCGGCCCTGGTCGTCGCGATCACCGGCACGGTGATGGCGATCCTCGGCGGCGAGATCGCCTGCATCGGGCGGAGGCGGATCGGCGGTCGCCGCCCCGGCGACCAAAGCGGCGGTGCGCGAGATTCCGCCCAAGCGCCTGCGCATCTACCAGCAGGCCGGGCAGCGCTTCGATGTCGATTGGGCCTTCCTCGCCTCGATCGGCTACCAGGAGTGCGGCCACGGCGCCTGTGCCGAGGTCAACCCCTCGGGCTGTGGCGGCCCGATGCAGATCGGGATGGTGCGCGAAAGCGCCTGTAGCCCCGGCTCGGGTCCGACGATCTGGGAGCGCTACCAGTTCGACGCGGACGGCGGCGGCGCCGATCCTTTCGATCCCGCCGACGCGATCTTCACCGCCGCCCGGATGCTGCGCCCGGTCTTCGGGCTCGCGGGCGACTCCTACGCCGCCTATCGGGAGGTCGCCTGCAACTACTACGGCGCCTGCGGGGACGGCGTCGCCAACTACGCCGACGAGGTGATGTCGCGGGCCGTCGAGTACGGCTTCCGTGGCAAAGGGTCGCCGCCGCCGAGCAGCCCGGCGGCGACCGAGCCCGCCGCGAGCGGCGGCGGCTCGTCCTGCGGGTCGAGCTCGCGCGGCCGGGGCGAGCGGGAACGAGATCGTCCGCATCGCGCAGAGCCAGCTCGGCACCCCCGAGAGCCCGCCGGGGACGAACTGCAACCCCTACGGGCCGTGCGTCGAATGGTGCTCGCTGTTCGTCGCCTGGGTCTGGAAGCGGGCCGGCGTCCCGCTGGAGGGCAGCACCGCGACCTACGCCTACTCGGGCTCGATCTACGAATGGGCCGAGGCCCACGAAGGCGGCGGCCTTCGCCGGCGCCGGGCTCCAGGCGAGCCGCCCTTCTCCACCGCCGAAGCGAACGGCGCCCGCGCCCTGCCGCCGACGGCGACGCCCACGCCCGGCGACGCCGTCCTCTACGGCAGCGGGCCGGAATACGGCGAAAGCGACCACGTCGGCATCGTCGAGCGCGTCTTCCCCGGCGGGCAGATCACGACGATCGACGGCAACTTCGGCGACCGGGTCGCGCGCTCGGGTCCGTTCCTTCCCTCGCAGGCCGTGGCACTACGGGATGCCGGGGCCGATCTACGGCTTCGCCCACCCGCCCAGCACCGAGGACGGCGCCGATGGCTGACCGCCTTCGCGCCCTGCTCGACCGCCCGCTCGACCCGAGCGCGGCGCGGGCGATCCTGGCCTTCGCCAGCGCGATCCTGCTCGGGCTCGCGGCGCTGTTCGCCCTCGCCGCCAGCGAGGCCGAGCGGCCGACCTCGCAGGAGGTCCGGCCGGCGGCCGCTTCCCCGTCCGCGCCCGGTCGCCCCGGTCGAGCGGTCGAGGAAGCCGCCGAGCATCGTCTGCCGACTCACCGACAGGACCCCCAGGACGCAAGGGCAGCGCCGCCGCCCGACGGGCCGCTCGCGCTCTGCGATCGCATCGGGCGATCCAGCACGTCCCCTATCGCGACGGAGGGGTGACGGTCGCCCTGGCCGGGGCGCGGGGGAGTCGCGCCGTCCTGCGCGTCAGCGCCGCCACCGTGCCGGAGGCGCGGCGAGGGTGGCATCAGTTTCTACGGCGCTACCGCGACTCCGGGCGGGCCTACGTCCCGGTCTTCGCGGCGACCGTGGGCAAAAGGCCGAGGGGCGGGGCGTGAATGTCGGCAGCCTCTTCTCGGGCATCGGCGGATTCGACCTCGGCTTCGAGCGGGCAGGGATGCGCGTCGCCTGGCAGGTCGAGCTCGATCCCTACTGCCGAGCCGTCCTCGCCCAGCACTTCCCCGACGCCGCCCGGTTCGAGGACGTGCGACGGGTCGGAGCCCGCGAGCTCGACCCCGTCGATCTCGTCTGCGGCGGCTTCCCCTGCCAGGACCTCAGCAGTGCCGGCCGAGGCGCCGGAATCGACGGCGCCCGCTCGGGTCTTTGGTCCGAGTTCGCCCGGATCGTTCGCGAGCTTCGACCCCGATACGTCGTCGTGGAGAACGTTCCCGCCCTCCTCACCGGCAAGGGGAAGCGCTGGGACCGAGGCCCGATCGGACGAGTTCTCGGAGACCTGGCCGAAGCACGGTATGACGCGGAATGGGCGTGCCTATCGGCTAGAGAGTTCGGGGCACCTCACCTCCGAAAGCGGGTCTGGATCGTGGCCTACCCCGCACGGGATGCCGAAGCCGGGGCAGCGACGGAACCCGGGTCCGAGCGGCAACGAGCTCGGGCGGGCGGTCCTCGAGGGCCGAGCGCGAGAGACTCGCCGACGCCGACGCGACGATGCCCGACAAGGCTACAGGGCGGGCCGGGGCGATCGGGTCGGCAGGGTCGGCGACAACCTGCGGACGGCCGTGGAGTCGGGACCGTGTTGCCGACGCCGATCGCCAGAACGCGAAGCCGCGAGCACGAGCGATCGGGAGAGGTCGGCCGCCGAGGACGCTTCACGCGGATTGGTGGGCCGCTGAACCCGCCGTGGGTCGAGTGGCTGATGGGGTTCCCCATCGGGTGGACCGCCTTGCCGGCCTCGGCAACGCCCTCGTCCCGCAGATCGCGGAGTGGATCGGGCGCCGCATCCTCGCCTACGAGCGCGAAGACGCGACAGGGAGCGGTGAGCTGATGCAGCCCGGCCGGATAGTCGATCTCTTCGCTGGCGCCGGCGGCTGGGACGAGGGCCTGCGCGAGCTCGGCTACGACCGCGATCGGCATCGAGATCGATCGCTGGGCCTGCGCCACGGCGCGCGCCGCCGGGCACGAGCGGATCGAAGCCGACATCGCCGCGCTCGACCCCGCAGGAGTTCGCGCCGGCCTGGGGGCTGATCGGCTCGCCGCCCTGCCAGGCGTACTCGACCGCCGGCAAGGGGCTCGGCCGCTTCGACAAGGAGCGGGTGATCGCCTGCGCCCACGAGCTCGCCGCCGGGCACGACACCCGCGCCGAGCACCTTGCCGCCTGCCGTGATCCTCGCTCGCTGCTCACTGTCGAGCCGCTGCGCTGGGCGGTGGCGCTGCGACCCCGTTGGGTCGCGCTGGAGCAGGTGCCCGGCGTCCTCGAGCTTTGGTCGCTGTTCGCCGGCCTGCTCGCCGGCCACGGCTACGACGCCACCGCCGGGGTGCTGAGCGCTGAGCAGTACGGCGTGCCGCAGACCCGCAAGCGGGCCTACCTGGTCGCCTCGCTCGACGGGCCGGCGCAGCTGCCCGTCCCGACCCATCGCTCCTACAACCCGCGCCGCCCCGACGAGGTCCGCGAGGGGGAGGAGCGACCTGCTGCCCTGGGTCAGCATGGCCGACGCCCTCGACTGGGCGCGGGACGCCGTCACCTACACCAACAACCAGACCGACAGCGGCCAGTCGCCCGCAGGGTCTGAGCCGCCCGGCGACCTGCCCGGCCCGGACGATCGACTCGGCCTCGGGATCGTGGACGGTCGAGCGCTCGGCCGAAAGGGGCGAGAGCGATGGCTGACCGCCCGACCGGAGTGGACGACGACGGCGGCCGGCGACGACCGTGCTGCTCGACGCCGCGAATCTCCGCGCCCTCGGCGCAGGACCGGGACCCGAGCTGGCGGCCCGGCGACAAGTGGCCCTCGCAGTTCAAGAACGCGGTTCGCGTCAGCGCCGAGGAGGCGGCGGCCCTGCAGGGCTTCCCGCCCGACTACCCGTGGCAGGGCTCGCGGACCCGCTGCTTCCTTCAGATCGGCAACGCCGTCTGCCCGCCGGTCGCCCGGCTCGTCGTCGCGGCGATCTGCCCGCCACAGCGTCGAGCGAAGGAGTCGAAGCGATGACGCGCGGTCGGGGCTCGCGCTGCCCTTCGCACGGCGGTTTCCGCACGGCGTTTCCATCGGGGTTTCGCGCTGGGGTTCGACTTGGCGCGACCGGCTGTCGGGTCCGCGCCAGGCCGCCTCCTGCCTGCCATCGCGGCGGACGCGGTTCGCTGACTTGTATTCCCCCGTAGGGGGTCGAATCCGTGAGTGAGTCGGACCGGCGGGACGCAGTCCCGCTCGCTCTCCTCGCGGCAGCTATCGCGGCTCTGCCTTCGTCGCCGCCTCCGCTCCTCGATGGCTGGTCAATCGCTCCGCGAGCTTGCGGGACACCCCGCCGCCGTCAGCCTCGCCGGGGCTCTGCTGATCTTCGCCTGTGCGGTGCTCGTCGCGCGGCTCGTTGTCACTCGCCGGGCTCTCGATCACCGCGTGGCGATGCTCGCGATCCCCGCCGACTCCTTCGATCCCTCACCCGAGTCCGTCGTCCGCTTTGCCTCCGGCCTCAGCCGATCTCGGCGAGCGCTTCGCGGCCTGCTGGACGCCCCGGCGAGCGCGGTCCGGCTGAGGCTCGACGCCGACCCCGCCGGGAAGCTCCGCTACGCGGTCGAGGTGCCCGAGCGGGCGCGGGGAGCCCTGCGCGCGGCGATGGCCGCCTACGAGGGCGTCGAGCTTCGTCGCCGCACCAGACGCGCCGGCCGAGCCCGAGGCGACGGAGGTCGTCCGCGCCGAGCTGGTCCTTGCCAGGGCGAGCAGCGAGCCGCTGCGGGCGGCCGGTCTCGACCCCGATCCGCTCTCGGGTCTCGCCCGCGCGATCGACGCCCTCGACCCGGCCGGCGGCGACGCCGCGACGATCTGCGTCGACCTGCTGCCGGTCACGCCGGGAAAGCGCCGGCGCCTGCGGCGGCGGCTGCTTCGCCGTGCTCGCCACCGGCGCCAGCCCTCCCTCTCGCCGGGAGATCGAGCTCGCCGATCTCCTCGGCGGCGGCGATCGCCGCCGGGGCGGCGCGCCTCCGGCCGAGCTCGTCGAGCAGCGGGTCGGGCGCCAGGCGCTCGACCGAAAGCTCGGGACCGCCGAGCCGCTTTTCGAGATGCAGGTCCTGATCCGGATCGCCTCCCCGGTGCCCGGCCGGGCGAAGGCGCAGCTCGCCGGGCTGCTGGCCGCCTTCGACGCCTTCGCCGGGGAGAACCACCTGCGCGTCTCGGGCCTCCGCATCCCCGGCGTCGCCTTCCTCGGCTCGGACCTGCCGGGGCGCCGCCGCCAGTTCGACCGGCGCCTCGCCACCGGCCTGTTCCGCCCGGCGCGGCGTCGGGTCGTCACGGCGAGCGAGATCGCCGGGCTGATGAAGCCGCCGAGCAAGCGATGCTCGGCGCCGAACGTCCTGCGCTCCGGCGGCGCGGTGCCGCCGCCGCCGCGAGAGCTGCCGACCTTCCACGGCCAGGCGAGCCTGCTGCCGCTCGGGCAGGGTCGAGACCGAGGCGGGCGAGCGGATGGTCGGCGTCCCCCTGCGCGACACCTTCTTCTTCTACATGGCCGGCCGCAGCCGGTTCGGGAAGACGGAGACCGCGATCGGCCAGTTCCTGCACGTCGCCCGCTCGGGCCACGGCTGCCTGTTCCTCGATCCCGCACCTCGACGCGCTCAACCGGATCAAGGGCTACCTGACCGAGGAAGGGCTGCGCGAGCGGGTCGTGGAAGTCAACCTCGCCGACCCCGACCGCCAGCCGGCCTGGAACCTGTTCGCCGTCGCCGGCCGCTCGCCGAGGCGGGCCGCCGGCCAGGTCGATGCCGTGGTCGATGCCTTCGCCTCGGCCCTGCGCTGGGACGAGGTCAACGCCCGCGCGCTCAACCTCACCACCCAGGCGGCGCAGGCGCTGGTCGACCTCGCCCGCCAGCTCCCGGCCGAGCTGGCGCCGACGATCTTCGAGATCCCCGTCCTGCTGAGCGACGACGACTGGCGGGAGGCGGTGCTGCCGTACGTCTCGCCCGCCAGTCCGCCAGTTCTTCGCGGAACGCTTCCCGCGCCTCGCGCCCGAGGCGATCACGCCGGTCACGAACCTGATCGACCGCCTGCGGGCAGCGCCGTCCCCGGCCGCCCTGCTCGGCAGCCCGCTTCGCGACCTACGACATTCGCGCGGCGATGGACCGGGGGCAGATCGTCCTCGTCTGCCCCGGCTCGGGCTCGGGCCGCGACCGGCTGATCGCCAACTTCGTCGTCTACGACGCCCTGCATGGCGCGAAGTCAAGGGCCGACGTTCCGCCCGAGCGCCGCCGCGAGTTCTACGTGTGGCTGGACGAGGTCCAGATATACGACGGGGCATCCTCGGGCACGCTGGCGGCGCTGCTGGAGCAGGTCGCGAAGTTCGGGGTGCGGGCGCTGCTGCTGAACCAGAACCCCGAGCGGCTGACGGCGGCGACCCGCGACGCGGTCACCACCAACCGCTCCCACCTGGTGACGACGGCGCTGAACGCGAAAGGCTCCGGCCTGCTCGCCCGCGAGCTCGGCGGCGAGGTGAGCGCCGAGACGATCGGGCAGCTGCCCCGCTTCCACAGCCTTGCCTCCGTCACCCTCGACGGGCGAGATCAGCCGGCCGTTCCGGCTCGGCGGCGTGCCGGTCGAGGAGCTGTTCCCCGGCGAATGCCATCCCGAGGGACTGCCGGCGCTCGACGCGGCGATCGACCACGGCCTCGGCCGCGTCCCGGTCGCCGAGACCCTGGATCGGCTCGACCGCCACCCAGCAGGAGATCGTCAAGCACCTCGCCGGCCCGCGGCGGCAGCGCGGGGCGCGCGAGCGGCGGTCGTCAGACCCTCGACACCGGGGCGGCGAGTTGACCGCCGCCGAGCACCCGCTGCGACGGCTCGGCGAGACCGCCATCGCGGTGCTGGAAAGCCTCAACCAGCACCGGCTGCTCTCGACCGCGCAGGTCCACGAGCTGCACGCGCCTCGGGCCTCCCGACGCTGGGCTCAGGAACAGCTCGCCCTGCTGCGCGAGGTCGGACTCGCGGAATCGGGCCTCGCTGCCGGGGCGGCGCTTGCTCTGGCATCTGACCGAGCGCGGAGTCGATGCGGCCGAGACGATCCCGAGCCGCGCGGAGACGCGGCGCAAGGTGATCTCGCCCGAGCAGGCCGCCGGCCCGCTGCAGCAGCACACGATCGCCGTCAACGATGTCGGCCTTGCTTTCGTTCGGGCGGCTCGCGAGCGCGATGACGAGTGCGGCCCGTTCGACTGGCTGCATGAGGTCGCGCATTCGCTGGGGCCGCCGCCGGGGAGGCGCACGCCCGAACAGTTGATCTCCGACGCGGTGCTGACCTACCAGCTCGCCGAGGCCGGCGGGCAGACCAGCATCGCGCTACCGGTTCATCGAGCTCGACCGCGCGACCCGCTCGGCCGCCGACCTCGCGCACCGGCTCGGCCGTTACGCCCGCCTCTACCGCCGCACCGTCCCCGTCGAGGGCGCGGCCGGCGGGTCGGCGGCGCTGTGGTCGCGGCTGTACCCGGTCTTCCCGACCGTGCTGGTCGTCCTCGCCGGCCGGCCCAGCGATCGGCTCGAGGATCGCCGTCGGACTGTGCTCGCGCTGTGCGGCCAGGACCCCGACCTCGGCGAATCGCCCGAGGTCGAGGTCTCGATCTGCCTGCTGGGCGACCTCGCCGATCGCGGGCCCTTCGCGCCGATCTGCCGGACCTTCGCCGACCCCGGCAAAGCGGTGGACTGGCTGGGGGAGGGGGTCGGCTGATGGCCGGGGCCCGCCTGCCAGCGAGCGCCGCCGCCCTGCCGGGATGCCGATGCTGCGGGCCGACGATCGCTTCGTGGAGGCGCTGGCCGCCACCGTCGCCGAGCAGGTCGCCGACCGCCTTCACGGCGACCGCCGCCGAGGGCGGGGGCTACCTGAACCCCGAGGCCGCCGGCCGCTACATCTGCGTCCCGCGCAGGCGCATCCACGAACTGACCAGCGCCGGCCTGCTGACGCCTGACGGATACGACGGGCGCACGCCGCTCTACCGCCGACAGACGCTGGACGAGTACGTGACGGCGGCGGGGGGCGAGCCGTGATCCCAACCGGCCGGATGTCCCATGAGAGCAGGGATTGCGGGCCTCTACGACCTGAATACAGGGCGCATCATCCTGTTAACGTTTTGTCCGAGAAAAGCAAAACGGGGCGGCGCCGCTCGAACGGCCCGCCCCCGGCCCATGAGGAGTTAGCCCCATGAGCAATTCCCAGGATAGGGACGTTCAATCGGACGGTGACGGGTGCGGCGACAAGCGGCGACTCGTCAAGACCAAGACGCCCGGCGTCTTCAAGCGAATCGACGGCCACGGCGCCACGGTCGGCTACGTCGCTGTCATTCGCGTTGCCGGCAAGCAGCGCAAGCGAAACGCGAGCACCTATGACGCCGCGCGCCGAATCAAGCGCGAGAGCGAGACCGACCGCGATCGCGGCGAGCTCCAGGCGCCGACCGCGATCAAGTTCCGGCCTTTCCTCGATGAGTGGGTCGAGCGCTATCGCGGCCAGGGCCGTCGCGGCTTCCGCGAGAACACCCGCGACGAATACCGGCGGCTGATCGCCAACTACGCCCGCCCCTACTTCTCGGCCAAGTTGAAGTTGGTCGACGTGACCACTTTCCAGCTTGCCCGCTTCGTGGACTGGCTGGCCGACGAGGACGAGCAGGGCAAGCGCCTCAGCGACTCGACCATCGCCAACATCGTCATTCCGCTGCGGGCGGCGCTGACGACCGCGAACCGCGAGGGCCTGATCCGGCACAACCCCTCTCAGGGGCTGGCGCTGCCTCACCGCGAGGAGATCGAGGAGGACGAAGAAGAAATAAAGGTGTTCAGCCGCGAGCAGCTTGCGGCGGTCCTGGCGATGGCGCCGGAGAGCTACAAGCTGCTGTTCGAGGTGCTGGCGACGACCGGCCTGCGGATCAGCGAGGGCATGGCGCTCCAGCGCCTTCACTTTCAGATCGACGGCTCGACTCCTGAGGTCTGCGTCCGGCGCGCGATCGTCCGCGGTCGGGTCGAGCCGCCGAAGACGAAATACGGCAGGCGCGAGGTGGCGCTGCCCGTTTCGCTCGTCCACCGGCTGCGCGGACACCTGGCTGAGCAGGAGGACCAGGACTCGACCGCGCTCGTCTTCACGAACAGGGACGGCAACGGCTTGGAGTACGGCAACCTGCTTCGCCGGCACCTCAAGCCGATCGTGGAGGAGGTCAACGCTCCCTGGGCGGGCTTTCACACGTTCCGCCACACCTTCGCCTCGCTCCACCTGAGCCGAGGGACCAACCTCCTCCAGCTCAGCCGCGCGCTAGGCCATCACTCGGCCGCGTTCACCCTCAGCCGCTACACGCACCTGCTGCCCGGCGACGAGGCTCCGGCCCTCGACCTCGACCCGCTTCTGCCCGCCGCCGCGCCCGAGGGCGCGGCGGCATTCGACCAAGTCCTCGCAAGCTAATCCGACACGGAAGGAACCAACGATGAGCAACGGCAAGAACAACCCGAAAGAGAATGGCGACGGGACCGACGCCGCCGTGATCGTCACCGAGATCGAAATCTGCGGATGCACCAACACGGCGCTGGAGCGCGGTGACACCTGCGGACAGGCGAACTGCCCCAACCTGAATATCTCCGACGAGGAGCGCGCCGCGTGCCGCCGAGAGTTCGGCATGGAGGGGGTCTGCTGATGGGCAAGCGAATCCGCATTTGCAATTGCACGGCTGCGCAACTGGAGCGAGGGCAGACTTGCGGGCTTGCCTCTTGCCCGAGCCGGCCCGCTCGGCACCCGCGCCTCTATTTGGACGGCGAGGCGATCGCGGCCGTGCCGACCGTCGAGGGGCGAGTCGATGATCGGGCGCTCGACCTGCTGGCTGCTCACCCCGATTTCGATCGAGACGTCTTCGCCTGGGTCGGCTCCGAGCATCTTGGCGGTGGCATCTTCTGCGCCTCGATCTACACCGGCACCGCCCCCGACAGCCCCTATCTCTGGATCACGAAGGGCGAAGAAGACGAGCAGCGCTTCCTGGCCTGCGTCTACGTCGGCGGCGCCGATGGCGAGGAAGCCGAAGACCCCTATCTCGTCGCCGACTGCGGCGGCGGCGACCTGGCCGCGGAGTCGCTGCGGATGCTCGATTCGGCGAGGGGTCGGTGACGGTGCTGGTTCCCGGTCGCTTCACCACCGCCTCGATCAAGACCCCTGAGGGCGGTGAGCTGGAGGTCCGCCTGACCGACGGCGGCCATTGGCAGATCAAGGCGAAGCTGGGCGAGGGGAACGACTGGCGCCCCCTCTGCCGGGGGCATATCGACGGCAGCATCTTCGACGCCGCCAGGCCCGCTGATCTGTCTCCGGTCAGGGTCGGCCCGCTGCTGGTCGACCCCGCCGGTCGCCGGGTCGAGGTCCGGGGCGTCGAACTGCGGCTGACTGCACACGAATACGAACTGATCGCGCTGCTGGCGACCGAGCCCGGCCGCGTCTTCACGAAGCAGGAGCTGCTACGCGAGCTTTGGGGGAGCAGGGGCACCAGCAAGCTCCGCTCGCTTCGAGTCCCACGCGAGCCGGACTCGCTGCAAGCTCCGCGACGCCGGTGCCGCTGGCTTCATCGTCAACTGCCACAACCACGGCTACAAGCTCACGGACGAGCAGGCAGAGGTCAGGGTCGCGTCGCGGCCAGCGCGCCGTCCTCGAGCACTTGACTGAGGGACGGGACGATTAGCCCGAGAAGCCGACGTAGAAGGCCTCGTGAAACCACAGCCGGAAGGTCCCCGGCACACCCTCGACTTTGGTGACGGTGGCAGGATCGAGGTAGAAGCGGCTTCGCTGCATATCGGGCAGCTGGATCAAGACCATCAGCCGATCCTTGTCAACCTCGCTGGCCGACTCGATCCCGCCCAGGGTGACGTGCATGACCAGGGGGATCGTCATGGCGTCTATGTCGGTCGTCGGGTCCTTCGTGCCGATCTCGACGGCGACCGACTTGCCCTCCTGGCTCGACAGCCACTCAACCGCGTCGTCAAAGCTCATATCGGCCATCGTCGGGCGACTTTAGTGGGCGTCTCGGCTCCGACCTATGGTGGACGGCGATGAGCCGCGACCGCACCCCGACCCGTCTAGCCGTCGATTGGCGACACAAGCGAGCCGAAGTGGAGCTCGCCAGCGGCCTTGTGGTGGCGAGTCCGCTCACCGGCCGAGCCGGGGAGCATGAGGGCGAGATCGGTCGCACCGACTACGACCCGGAGCGGGGGGAGTTGACGGTCACTTTCCGCTGGGGCGAGACGGCGATATTTCGAGCTTGGTCCTGCCGAGGGTCCAGACGCCCCGATCGTCTATCTCGACCAGAACCACTGGGTAATGCTCGCTTGCCAGCAGTGGTCGCCCCAAAAGGTGAAGGCGCATCGCGAGGGCTACGAACGCCTGACGGAGCTTGCTCGCGAACGGGCGATCACTCTGCCGCTCTCGTCGGCTCATGCCTTTGAGACCGCCCGCAAAGACGGTCGCCAGCGCCGGGAGTTGGCGACCACGATGCTCCAGCTCTCCCGTGGCTGGCAGATGCGGAGCCCGCTCAAGGTACGGCGGGAAGAGCTCGTCTGCGCCGTTGCCGGACTCCGCACCGACGCCCCGCTCCGGCCTCGCCCGGTCTTCACGCTTGACCCTGATGCGCTGTTCAGCAGCTCCGACTATTTGGGGGAGTCGTCGCCGGCGCGGGACCTCCAGGCTCGCCTGACCTGGGCTTCGGCCATCGCCGAGACGTTGATCGAAGACGAGCGCGAAGACGATGAGGAAGCTCGGGCCAAAGGGGAGCGGTGGGCGAAGATGTATGCCGCGATCGGCGTCGGGCTCGGGGAGTCGAACGCTTCGCGCCAGGAGAAACGGGCCGCTGCGCGGGCAGCGATCCTGGAGGACTTCGCCAACGACCTAGCGGAAGCGGCGGCGGCTGCAAGGCTCGACTCCCAGGCATGGGAGGGCTGGCTAGAGAGCTCCGAGGACAGCATCGCCGCCATGCCCGCGATGGGCCGCATCCAAGAGATCACCGCCCAGCGCCTCAGCAATCCGCAGTACCCCTGGCGGGCCAACGATCTCAGCGATATGCACTTTCTCTCCTGCGCTGCCGGCTATGCCGACTTCGTACTGGCCGAGGCGGCGACCACCCACGACCTGCGGCGTGCTGAGTCCCGCGTCCCGGCCGGCGCCCGCATCTGTCGCTCTCCGGGTGAGCTGGTCGCCGCGATCGAGGCCGAGCGATAGGCGGATACGCCAGCACGGCGGACCCTTGGCTGCCCGAGGGAAAAGCGGACTTCGATCGCCGGCCGCGAAGATGTTTCCGATGTCGGATCAGAGCGCGATCGAGTGGACCGAGGCGACGTGGAACCCTGTCACCGGATGCGACAAGGTCTCCCCGGGCTGCGCTCACTGCTACGCGGAGACCTTCGCGGAGCGCTGGCGCGGCATCCCAGGCCACCACTACGAGCAGGGCTTCGATCTAAGGCTTTGGCCTGAGCGAATCGAGCAGCCGCTGCGGTGGAAGAGGCCGAGACGAATCTTCGTCAACAGCATGAGTGACCTGTTCCATGAGCGAATCCCCGAGGAGTTCATCGCCGAGATATTTGAGGTCATGGGCCGAGCCGACTGGCACGTCTTCCAAATCCTGACGAAGCGCGAGGACCGGCTGGTCGAGCTGGCCCCCGATCTCCCTTGGCCTCCTAACGTCTGGATGGGCGTCACGATTGAGAACAGGCGTTTCGTCGGGCGCGCCGACTCCCTTCGCGAGGTGCCGGCCGCGGTCAAGTTCATATCTGCGGAGCCGTTGCTTGGGCCTTTGGAAGGTCTCGATCTCACCGACATCGACTGGCTGATCGCGGGAGGAGAGTCCGGGCCGGGGCATCGACGTCTCGATCTCGATTGGGTCCGCGAGCTTAGGGAGCAGTGCCGCGACACCGACACCGCCTTTTTCTTCAAGCAGGTAGGCGGGAGAACGCCAAAGGCCGGCGGTCGCGAGCTCGACGGGCGCGAATGGAGCGAGTACCCCGCGCCTGTCCCGGCGCTCGCTTAGTTCTCTGTTAGCAACGTCCGGCGGCGGTGGAATCCTGAGCGGGTTCGTGAGCCCTACCGACGGCAACCTTTTCTTTGAGGAGCAGTCCGAGACTTCTCGCCGCAAGATCGAGGTCTACGGCAAGTACCTCAAACCGCTCTCCTACAAAATCCTTTCCAGATATCAGCGACTCTGGATCGTTGACGCCTATGCCGGCGCTGGGGCTTACGCCCCCGACGCGGACGGCAACCGTGCGGCCGGATCGCCGCTGGTCGCGGCGAAGTTCGCCCGTCAGCACAACGTCGATCGCGCTAAGGCCAAAAAGGAAATCCGCCTGATCAACATCGAGTCGCACGGCGAGCGCTTCGCCAGCCTTGAGGAGACGCTGATGGGGTTCCGGCCCGACGTGACGAACCTTCGCGGTCGCTTTCAGGACCACCTTGACGATGTCCTGGAGACGATCGGTAGCGACCCCGTCCTTTTCTTCATCGACCCCTTCGGCATGGAGGGCGCCGACATTCGGATCATCGAGCGCATCCTGGAGCGGCGGAACCGCACGGTCACGGAGCTGCTGATCAACTTCAGCGACCGCGGCTTCTGTCGAATGGCGGGCAATCTCGACGCGAAAGCCAGCAGGCCGCAAGACCTAGCCGCCGCTCAGACGAAGGTGAAGTCTCTCGACGCGATCCTGGGCACTTCTTTCTGGCAGGGCGCCTGGCGAAACCCCGATCTTTCGACCGAGGAAAAACTGGAGCAGGTCGCGAAGCTTTACGCCGATCAGCTACGCGCGCTCGGGATCGACCACGTCCACGGCGTCCAGATGCGGGACATTTGGGACGGGCCGACGGCCTATCGCCTCGTCTTCGCGACCCGGTCCGCCCACGGCGTCTATCTGATGAGTGACATCGTCGCTCGCTTCGAGCGAGAGCTGTTCGACGCCCGTTTTGAGGGCAGCTTCGATCTCCACTGGGCGGCGGAACAGCGGGCGGAACGCAAGGCTTCTTTGAGGTCAGAGGTTCACGAGTTCGGTTTGGCGCGCGGGGCGGCGACGCCCCTGCACGTGTTTCTCCACTTTGGGCCGACCTGCTTCGGCGAATGGACGCAGACCGACTACATGGAGTGCTTGCGCGAGCTCGTCGGCCTCGGTGGGATCGAGAGAGCGAACGCCGTCGGCATCAAGCCCAAGGAGCAACTCCAGTTCGTCCCTATGGCGCAGGTCGACCTCTTCTCGGGAGCGGGCGGTCTAGGCGATTGACGACGGCAGGCTGGGGCAACAAATGGGGCAACATGCCCCACAGATTCCAGCCGATCTCAGCCGATCTCGATCTCGCAAAAACCGCTTGAAACCGTGCCCCACGTAGCCCGGAGGGTCCCCTGGGTCGGGCTCATAACCCGAAGGTCGCAGGTTCGAATCCTGCCCCCGCTATGCGACGAAAGCCCTGCAAATCGCAGGGTTTTCGTCTTTCTGGGATGTAGACAGAAGGGTGCAAAATGGCCCCTGGGGCAAGCCCTGGGGCAAGGTGAGGTCAAAGTGAGGTCGATCCAGGCCTTGCGCGACGGCTCCCGTCCACCTACGTTCGGCCGCGAGAAACGCAGAAATTAGCGGCCCCGGCGACGCGCCAACGCCCCGGGGCCCGGCACCGAAGGACGTGCCTTCGATGCGAGAGAGACCGTACCGACGTAGGCCGTCTTGGACCGCGTCGCGGGCTCGTCCTCGGTGCCTCTATCGAGAGGGGGCACCGTGCCCGGCACCGTTACGACCATCGACCGCGACCAGCGCGAAGGGCTTTACGAACTGGTCCGCAATCACCTCGGCAGCATCGAGGACTTCTTCGTCGCGCTGGAGCGCACCAAGGACTTCGCCAGGGCCGAGCAACTGGGGGTGGAGTTCGCCGAAGACTTCCGGCTCCTGCAGGACATCGGCTGGGCCGAGCGCGACGAGCGCGAGACGTTCGAGCTGACCATGCCCGCTCACGACCTGATGGAACTGTTCCAGCGCCTGCACGCCGAAGCCGTGCCCGTGCTGGTCGAGACGGGCGCCGAGGCTCAGTCCAGCCGCGACGACGCCGAGACGGACCGGCGCTTCCAGCTCGGCTACGAGGTCTGCAACAAGCTCCTGGACGAGCTGGACCCACGCGAGGCGGATCGCGGGCGAGCCGATCGCCCCGCACCGCGGCGGGTCCGGTCTAGTTGCCCGCACGGAGACCGACCGTGAGCGGGTGGCGATGCCGATCGGCGCAGACGGGGCGCGAGCCATTTCCGGAGCGGCTTCCGCACGAGCTCAATCACCTGGTGCTGACCGGGACGCTGCTGGAGAAGCCTCACGGGACGAGGAGCCCGCGAGGCGATGCGGTCACGATGCTCCGGCTCGGTTTCCCGGTCCGCGACCCTGAGTGGCCCGAGGACCTTTGGACCTTGGCGCGCTGCGAGGTCGAAGTGCCGGCTGCATTGGCTCGGCAAAGCGTGTCGAGCTTGCACGTCGGCTCCCCGGTGCTCGCCTGGGGTCAACTGAGCGATCGCGAGGCGACTGGGGACGGCAGCCAGTGGGGCGTGGTCGTCGCAGCCGCAGTCCACGCAGGAGCGCCTGACGAATCATTTCCGCGCCTGTTCGTCGTCGGGGAGCGCTGAGGAGAGGAAGGCGACTGGTGATTTTTCGAGGGCCAAGGCGCAGGCCACAGGGAGGGGCGGATGGACTGCTCGCAGTTGGGCGGTTCGCCGCTTCCTGCCTTGGCCCTCGGAAAGTCACAGCCGCCAGCCCCCTCCGCTGAGCCAGAGGGGCGAGAGCCGTGGAGCAGTATCGGTGCCAGGGATGCGGCCGGGAGCTGTTTGATTTCGGCGACGGCCCTGCGCCGACGAGATGCGAGGACTGCGTCCCGGAAACCGGGCAAGGCAGTCGCCTCGTGGATCAGCTCACGACCAGTCTCCGCCAGCTACAGCGGAAGGCGGGCATCGAGAGGGAGGAGCTGGCGCGGCGAGCCGGAATGAGCGCCGACGAAATTGCCCTGGCCGAGCGCGAGGGGGCCAGAGAACCGGGCGTGACCAGAGCCCTCAGGCTCGCCCATTCGATCGGCGTCTCGATCGACGACCTCGCCGACCGCATCTACTGGAACCCCGGAGAGATCGCGCGTAGCCCCGGCGACCGCCGCCCATCGTCGGAACGGCTCTCGGGGTTCTTCCTCGTCTTGCCGGCCAACGTGCCGATCTTCGACCCGGCCCCGCCGCGCGATCCGGTCACCAGCCGCAAAGAGCTCGCCGAGGTATTCGGCGAGAACCTCCGCAGCGCCCGCGAGCGGCGACACCTATTCCAGAAGACGCTCGCCGATGCCGCCGGGCTCAGCAGGGAGGGTCTGTCCTACATCGAGCGGGGAATCCACGAGACGACGATCGAGACCATGCTTTCCATCGCCCGCGCCCTGCAAGTCACGCCCGAGGTCTTGTTTGGCGGCATTGCCTGGGAGCCGGGCCTGCCGCCTTGTGCTCCTCCCAGGCGAGGCGGCGCGCAGGGTCACAAGGCGAACAGCCTCGACGCCCCAATCAAATGCCTTTGGAATGAAGGCAGGACCGGCGGAGAGATCGCTACTGCTCTCGACGTGCCGCGAGGAACCGTCTCGGCCGTCGTCCACCGCCTTCGTGAGTGCGGCGAGGAGATTCCCTACCGCCGTCCTCCGACGCGAGCCGTACACGAAGGGGCGCGGCGGCGACGCGGGCGACTCCCGATGCCAGCCCGAGAGGACGATCGGGGCGTCGAGGAGGAGGGGACGCCCGACGCGGCCGAGTGGAAGGAAGTCTCCGACGCTGAGATAGCGGCCCGGCTCGGCGCCAACATTGCGCGCCACCGTCTTGCGGCCGGAATCACGCTCAGAGAGCTGGGAGAAGCAACCGAGCTCGATCGCTCCTCACTGCACCACGTAGAGAAGGGAATGCGCCTGCCAAGGCTCAGCCTCATCGTCAAGCTGGCGGGAAGCCTCAACGTGCGCTGCGGACGCCTGACTGCGGGCATCGTTTGGGAGTCGAGCGTCGGTGCGTTCCGAATCGAGCCGAAAGAAGAGACAGGCCCTCCGTTGACGCGGTTGGGGCAAAACGCTCTCCGCGAGCGGAGGCGCATCGGTGCCTCCCAGCAGGCGCTCGGCGCCCGAGCCTCAATCGACCGAAGCGATCTTGTCGATTTCGAGAACGGCAAACCGGAACTTCCGCATCTTCACGGCGGTCAGGCTCGCGGGTGCCCTGGGAGTAGGCATTGCCGAGTTGTTCTCAGGGGTTGCGGACTGGTACGTCCGGCCGCTTCCCGCTCCTGAATACGCACCGGGAAACCGACCGCCGACCAAATCCGAGCGCGATGCCATGCTCGTTCGTCTCTGGCGGGAAGGCCGACCGGAACGGGAGATCGCCGAGGCATTGGACTTGAAGCCCGAAGCCGTCGGCTCCTACGTCCGCGAACTTCGCGATGTGGGCGAGCACCTTTCTTATCGCCGTCCTCCGCGTCGAGCGGTTGAGGCGGCAGCACGCCATCGTCGCCGGAGTCGCAGGGGATAGGGTTGCTGGCCGATGAAGCGCGCCCTACTGTTCGACTTGGATGAGACGTTGATGGTCGAGGAGCCGGCGGCCGTCGCCGCATTCACCGCGACCGCGCAGTTCGCCGCGACACGCTACGAAATCGACTCCGAACTGCTGGCCTCGGGAGCCCGCTCCCGAGCGCGCGAGCTGTGGTACGCGGCGCCGACTCACGGTTACTGCATGCGGGTTGGCATCAGCTCCTGGGAGGGCCTGTGGTGCCGGTTCGAGGGCGATAGCCCTGACGTGCGCGCGCTCCGCGAGTGGTCGCCGACTTACAGGCGCGAGTCGTGGAGGCTCGCGCTTGCCGACCAGAGGGTTGACGATCCGGCGCTCGCGGCCGAGCTGGCCGAGCGATTCGGCGAGGAGCGGCGCGCGCGACACGAGGTGTTCGCCGATGCCGCCGATGCCCTGGCCGGGTTGGCCGAGTCTCGCCCGTTGGCGGTCGTAACCAATGGCGCCGGGTGCCTTCAACGCGAAAAGCTGGCCGCTTCCGGCCTCGGTGGCTTCTTCCAGTCTGTGATCGTCTCCGCCGACCTTGGCACCGCCAAGCCCGATGCCTCGGTCTTCCGGCACGCGCTGAGTCAGCTCGGCGTCGAGGACGAGGATGGGGTGATGGTCGGCGACAGCATCGCGAAGGACGTAGACGGGGCGCTCGCTGCCGGGCTCGGGGCGGTGTGGATCAATCGCAACGGTCACTCAGCGCCCGCCGACCGAGCGGACGTGGTCGAAATCTCAACGCTGAGCGATCTGTCGGAGGCGTTGGGCGAGTGACGCAGGAGCGATGGTCTGCGGTCGATGAGTACGTGGCGGGGCTGCTGGTGCCCCACGACCCGGCGTTGGAGGCCGCGCAGAGCGCCAGCGACGCGGCGGGCCTGCCGGCGATCCAGGTCTCACCCCCGCAGGGAAAGCTGCTCAACCTGCTGGCGAGATCAATCGAGGCGAAGACGATCCTCGAGTTCGGGACGCTCGGCGCCTACAGCACGATCTGGCTTGGGCGAGCGCTGCCCGAGGGCGGCCGTCTGGTCACCTTGGAGGCCGACCCCGGCTACGCGAAGGTCGCCCGCGAGAACATCGCTCGGGCCGGCTTGGAGGACCTGGTCGACCTGCGCGTCGGAGCCGCGCTCGATCTGCTGCTCGATCTGCATGCCGACCACATTGGTCCGTTCGACTTCACCTTCATCGACGCCGACAAGGAGAACAGCCCGGCCTACTTCGCCTGGTCGCTTGACCACTCCCGACCCGGCAGCCTGATCGTCGCCGACAACGTGGTTCGGGACGGAACCCTCGCGGACCCCGGAAGTGAGGACCCGAAGGTGGAAGCCCAGCGCCGCCTGCACGAGATGATCGCTGCGGAGAACCGGGTCAGCGCGACGACGATCCAGACGGTCGGCGGCAAGGGCTACGACGGATTCCTAATCGCTTTGGTCGCGTGAGAATGTTGTGACTACATGGATGATTTCCTTGCGTCTCACACTCTGTCGCTGATCGAGTTGGTGGAAGCGGTGCGAGCGCTCGACTACGGGCGGCCGAGCGACGGCAGCGTTGATGGCATGGTGCGCGAGGGGCGGGGTACTTGCTCAACCAAGCTACCCATGCCATGCGCGCAAATCCTGCGGTGGCTTTTCCTCAGTTGGCCGAGGCGATCCGGCGCTGCTCGCCGCTCTGGGAGAACTCGGCGGTTCTCTTTCTGCTTGACGACGTGTCAACGCGACACCTCAATGAGGCAAGCATCGAGAAGCTGCTCTCCTCTCTGTTGTTCAAGGACGACACTTGCGCCTTCAAGCTCACGACCGAGGCTCAGACTCTCGAGTTGCTCCTCTCTCCGGGCCTTATCGAGAAACTTCAGTTGAATCGAGATGTTGACCTCTTCGACCTTGGGCGAGAGGTCAACGAGCGCCTTCGCGACAGAACCGGCGGCCGTGGCAGGCAGTTCATCAGCGACATCCTCGCGAGACGGGCGCGGCAGTTGGAGAATCACCCGCCAGAGACCCCGGAGCAACTTTTGGGTCGGGCGACGCTTGAGTCGATCGCCGAGGACATCGCTGGTGGAAAACGAGAATCTCGCCGGGATCGGCAGGGGGTCTATCACGGCATCGGCGCGCTGCAGGCTGCCTGTGTCGGCGACATCGGCGACGCTATCGCTATCTATGAGCTGATCTATCGGAGCTGGGATCGGGACGGAAGGAAATCGATGCCGATCGAGCGCGATCTACAGGCCAAGGCCTATCAGGACTACTGCATTCGCTGCCTGTACCACCTCAATCGCCGGGCGACCTGGCTCCGGGACATCTCAGTCTCCTTTGCCAGGGCAGCCAACCAGCTCCTGTCCAAGTCGTACAAAAACCGTGAGGCTCGCGGGGGCAAGGGGCGCCTTCGTCAGTACGCAACTGTGCATGTGGACCTTGGAGCGGATAAGGAGACCTCCGAGAAACTCCGAGAGTTGATCGACGCGGGTGTTTTCGTCTTCGACAGGGGTCCAAGTAGCCCGCGGGCCAAGGCGGCAGACGAAGATCCAGTCTCCCAGTTCATCCTCACCTATCGAAAGCTCTATGGATTGTCGAGCTATATCGGGCTTTCTGAGCGTGATCGCTTTGAGCTCTCGGCTGCCGATCTAAAGGCTTGGTTTGCCGATCCGGCTGATGAGACTCACCTGACCAGGAAATTGGGTGGTGCGGTTAGGCAGCCATCTGACGAAAGTGAGGAGGGTGAAGAAGCGGAGTTTGAGCCTCACGAAGAGCCTGAGCAGGAAGCAATTACCACTCCGCGACTGTTTGACGATCTATTTGGAGAGGTTGGCGGTCCTGCTAGTTCTGCTCCGACCCCGAGCCCTGAACAAGAGCGGTTGACAGAGGTTTTCTTGGAGCACCGCATTGCGGGCATGCGACGCCTCTCGGAGTCTGAGCTGAAGGGGGCGGAAATCGCTTCCGTGATGGCAGGGTTGGGATTTGAGGATCGAACGGAGGCATCCGCGAAAAGGGTCTTCAACGCCGTTAAGCCGACGGATGCCTTGCTGTTCGAGTACAAAGAGCCTGGATACGCGGAGCAGATTCTCGATCATGCGAAAGTCGCAAAAGGCATCGAGGTTGTTCCATACCTTTCGGCCAGCCACGTTGAGCAGCCGCTGCCCCCAGGTCCCCTCCTCGTTGACGTAACGGGAATGCCCAAGTCGCTGATCTTCGGGCTCGTTAGGCGGGCTCTTCAGCGGGATGGAAAAGTCGTTGTGACTCATACGCAGGCCGAGATGCATTACCCCCTCAACCAAGAGATTGAGGGCATTCGCGGCAAGAACAACGACCTCGATGCATACGCGATATTGGAGGCGGCCCACGATGAGATTTTCTCCGGCGATGGAACTCCCTATTCCCACATCGCGCTTCTTCCGGGCGGGGTCGATGCAGCACGCCGGCGTCTTCTCTGCGCAGGAGCTTCAGCTAAGCATGAGCGACTGCTCTCCTTGCTCGACTACCGCGACTACGATCACCTTGAGATATTGGTGCCGGGGGGGGGAATCCCAGCTCTCCCCGAAGAGGGATTCCGCGCGCTGTTTGAGTTGGATTTGGAGGCGTATCCGAACCACTACGTCTTTTGGGATTCGGAACATGGCGAGTGGCGTGCTGACGCGAAGGAGGCCCCAAGATCGCCAGCCGAAGATTCGGAGGAGTCCGGCTGACCCGGTGCCAGCCTGCTGGGGCAAGAAATGGGGCAAGAACCCCCACAGACTCCAGCCGATCCCAGCCGATCTCGATCTCGCGAAAACCGCTTGAAACCGTGCCCCACGTAGCCCAGCGGGACCAATGATCGGGCTCATAATAGGACCGTCCGTGCAGGAACCCGAAGGTCGGAGTCTCGGGCGTCTATGGCGTTACTACGGACCGTCTCAATCGTGATCCGAATCTTCTGGCGAAGCGAGTTCGATCAGCCCGCAGGTTGCCAGCCAGCGTCGGCTAGGCAGTCCTCAAGCCTCAGACACTCACATCGTAGACCCGCTTCCAGAATCCCCTTCATCACCTGAGCCTCGGTAAGCGTTTGTTCTACCTCGGGAAGCTTGTCGGAGGCGAGCCTTCTCCAAATCTCTGAAGGTGGTGTCTTGTTAGAGAGGCCGGAAAGAATGATCCGAATCTCGGCCAGCGAGAACCCTGCCCGCTTGGCAAGCGCGACCATCTCTATCTGCTGCAAGCCCTCGCGGTCATACCGGCGCTTGCCGCTAACCCGCCGTGGCACCTTCAGCAAGCCCGCGGTCTCCCAGTAGCGGAGGGTGGAGGCGGGGACCCCGGCAAGGCGAGCTGCTTCCCCGATCGTCAATTCATCTTCGATGGCCCATCCCCCTTGACTTAAAGCTTACTTGAGGTGGTAAACCGTTCAGCGTTTGCGACTGACAACGAAAGGAATAAGCGTGTCCGATACGCCCTCCGGTTCCCCAGGTGCCCTCACAGATGGCCCGAGCTGCTCTGTTCCGCGTCGCGGCACCGAAGCGCCGGTAAGTCCTCTCGATGGAGGCTGCTGTGCAACCGACGAAGCGGTGATGAGCCGCCCTTCTCGTGCAATCCGGGCGGCGGCCGGGGTTGGCTTCCTTGCGATCGCCGGAGCGTTGAGCTCTCGTCAGTTGCCAGGCGGAATCGCACTCTGGCCCGCGGCTCTCGTCCCCACTTGGTTTGGAATCTCCCACCTCGTAGCCAGCATGACCGGCTACGCCGGTTGCCCGGAGCTCGGAGCCATTCCCAGCGTCATGCTTGCGCGACCGGTAGCGACCGGCTGTGGGCCGTTGGAACGGATAGATCGGCGCCTGGGTTCTTCGGGGCATCAAGAACCGGTCTGCTGCTCTTAGCCAATGGCAGGGCGTTCGATTGCGCTGTTCTGCGCCGCTGCATTGGCTGAGATCGGCGGCGCCTACCTGATCTGGATCGGACTTCGCGAAGGGGAGGGGCCGGTGGCTGTTGCCGCTGGCGCTGTTGCCCTCGCCCTCTACGGTTTGCTCGCCGCGCAGCAGCCCAGCAGCGAGTTCGGTCGGGTGCTTGCTGCCTATGGCGGCGTGTTCATCGTCGGCTCGCTGCTCTGGGCTGTCGTCTTCGACGGCTTCAACCCGGATCGTTTCGATCTGGCGGGCGCGATCGTCTGCCTAGTGGGGATCAGCGTGATCATGTATGCGCCCCGCTAGCAACGATCGCTGGCCACTGATCTGGGTCGTGGGGCAAGAAATGGGGCAAGAAGCCCCACAGATCCCAGCCGATCTCGATCTCGCGAAACCCGCTTGAAACCGTGCCCCAAATAGTCCAGCGGTCTTCTGGATCGGGCTCATAATCGGACCGTCCTTGTGGGAACCCGACGGTCAATTCCCGGCCCCTGAGCTCCGGGGAGATCTGCGTAGGCCCAGAACGGATCGGCGCGGACCGTCAGTTCCGAGGCGGAGGAATGCCCACGGTACCGCGTTGCGTCTGAAAGGGAAAGTAGATCTCCTGCAACGTTTGAGGGGTCTATTGACTTATAGGGAGGATGAGCAAGGCGACGGAGATCCAAGTCTTTCCTAGCGAAGCTGAAACTGGCGATACGTTCGCCGATTTCTTCGCGGCGGGCTATCCGCGCTTGGTTCGGGCCGTACTGCCAGCAACCCGTGACCTTGGGGTCGCCGAGGAAGTTGCTCAGGAGGCGATGACGCGGGTTTTCGCTCGGTGGGGCCGGGTCAGCCAGCTCGATTCCCCGATCGGATATGCCTACGTCGCCGCGATTAACGTCCATCGGCGTCGGTCCAGGCGGCCGTGGGCGCCACTTACTCGGGATCTACCCGACCCCAGACTCGATCCCGCCTGGCAGGTGGCGAGCCGCGATCGACTGCTGGTGGCTCTCGCTGCTCTGCCCGAGGGGGAACGGGATGCACTGCTGCTCGTTTCATTCCTCGGACTGAGCACTGAGGAGGCTGGACGCGCGCTGAAGATCAAGCCGGCCTCTGTTCGGAGCCGCCTGCACCGAGCGCGCACCTCGCTACAGGAACTAAAGGAGAAGGAAGATGGATAGGGACGAGATCGCCCTTCAAGTGCGGGACAGCCTCGAGAAGGTGCATCCGAATTCGCTCGATCATGGAGTGATCGTCGCTCGCGCCGGCAGGCGCCGCCAACGCCGTCGGATCGGGGCGATTGGCGCCGCGTGTTCGCTGGTGGCCGTCGCCGCGATCGTGATCGCGGTCGTCGGCGGGTCGTCGCAGACGCCCTTCAGCCCGCCGACGGTTCAGGCGTCCGCAAGGGTCGCGCTGGAGGGTCATGTGGTCGGCACGGCGGCGACCGAAGGCGACTACCTCTGGGTCCTCACCTGCTCTGCGCGCTGCGGCGGACCACCGGCGAATTTCGAACACTCCAAAGGCACGTTGGTCAAGATCGACAACCGCACGGGGGAGATCGTCGCCAGCACGAACGTCAGGAACTCTGGCGTGGTGGCGGTCGGGGAAGGCGGCGTGTGGACCGCCAGCTTCAGCGGCGTCGTCACGCGCTTTGACCCGCAGACCGCGCAGGCGGTCGGTTCCGTCCACCTCTCGTTGCCGAAGCCGTTTGGCACCAACTATCCGGAAGCCTCCGAGTTCCTTCCCAATAACGTCGTCGTCGGCGAAGGCGCGGTCTGGGTTTCGACCGCACGCGAATACGTCGCGCAGATCGATCCGGAGACGACCGAAGTGGTGCGGATGATTTCGACCCACTTCGGGGTGAGCGGGTTGGCGGTCGGCGGCGACTCGGTCTGGCTCTCGGCGGGATTGTTCGGGTTGGCGCGTATCGACCCGAGTACCGGCGAGCTTGGACCGACGCGACCGATCGAAGCCGCCGACGGTCGCCGGCTGAGCATGGACTACCTGGCGGTGGCGGACGGCTCGCTTTGGGCCCGCGGCGGGTGGGCGGTGCCGCACGGTCGCCCCCCCGACTACGTGCTGAGCCCGAAGGGAAGGGCACTGGGCTTGGCCGGCGTCGACCTGCGGACGGGCGAGGTGAAGCAAGTGGTGAGCTTCGACGGATACATCTGGGTCCATGCCGTCAGCGGCGGGCGCCTCTGGCTTTCCGGCAGCGACTCGCGCGCCGGCTCGAAGGACGTTTATGTCTTGGACCGCGGGGCAAAGAAGATCACGCTCGCAGCCCGCCTGGCGAAGCCGGGAACGATCGTTGGCGCGGTCGGCACTTCGCTGTGGGTAGCGAGACCTGGGCAGGTGCTGGAGCGCTACAAGATCCCCGAATGAGGAGGGCAATCGAAACTCATTATCGGCGTTTGGCGGGGCCGTCGAGCGTGCGGCCTTTGGGGCCCCCTCTTTAGTGATCTGAATTTCCGCCAGCCAAATACTCGGCTATCTCAGATATCCGGCCCTCCGGGCCGAGGGTGAGAAAGAGTGCCCCCCTGAGTTCGATGCCCGTCCCTCGCTCGATGTTTTCGGCCGCGATGGCTTGGGACTCGACGTCGACGAATAGGCGTGCGCACTCCATCATCAGGTCTGGGTATCTGCGCAACTCCGCTTCGTAGCGACTGCGGAGGGCATCAATCCCATGCAATAGGGTGGAGCCGTCGCGGAACACAAGGTCCGCGGCGTAAAGCGAGTAGTAGCTCTCCAGATCGCGCCTGTTCCAGGCGTCGATGTAGTTGACGTAAAAGCTCGCCAGTGCGGCGGCGTTGAGCTTTGCCACTGGTCGCGATGCTAGTGGGCGAACGCCTGGCGAGGATCGCAAGGCAAGTCTCCCCTACTGCACAGGCGGACCTCGATCCTTCCCCAACTCGTGATCGCCCAGCTTGCTGTTCGCCGGTGGCGGGCAAAGCAGCTATGTCTCGTGAATCCCCTTCTTACTCCGCGCCCCGATCGGATCGGCCCGCCGCTGGGGCAAGAAATGGGGCAAGAAGCCCCACAGACTCCAGCCGATCCCAGCCGATCTCGATCTCGCGAAAACCGCTTGAAACCGTGCCCCACGTAGTCCAGCGGGTCCCAGGTTCGGGCTCATAACCCGAAGGTCGCAGGTTCGAATCCTGCCCCCGCTATGGACGAATTCTGCGACCGCCCGCTGGGCGGTCGCTTCGCGTCGGGGCTGGAAACGAAGTCATTTGCGAGCAGCGCGCTCAGCTCCAAGGTGCGGCCCCGCTTGTCGTAGCTGACCGCCACGTCGAAGGCGTCCAACAGCTCGATCAGCTCCTCGCCATCGGCTTGTTCCAGGGCCTCGCGTAGGTCGGGGATGTCGGCCAAGATCGCTTCGATTTCCTCGGGCCGCGGCGCCTCTGGCTGGGCCGTTTCAAGCTCGGCGATCGTCGCCGTGATCGACTCGGCCTGCTTGCTCAGATCTTCGATGCGCTGCGTGGCGAGCTTGACCACCGGGTGCTCGGGGTCCTCATGCTCCTCCAGCCGCAGCGATTGGCGGTAGAGGGCTTGCTGGACCTGCTTCTCCTCCGCGCGCAGATTGGCGAGTCGCGAGTCGCGCTCCTGCCAGGCGCCATCGCTTGCCGCTTCGGCCAGCTCGTCGCGGAGCAGGTCCAGCCGCTCGGGACCGAACAGCCGCTCGGACATGAAGCCGCGCACGGCGTCGAGCACCACGTCCTCTTTGATGCCGAGCACGCGAGGGTGACCGGAGAGGTCTGCCGCGGCCTCGCCACGCCTGCGCGCGTACTGGCAGCGGTACCAGTTGGACCCCTTCTGGTGGCTGCCCTCCATCCGTCGCCCGCAGAGCCCGCAGCGCACCCGACCGCGCAACACGTATAAGCGTCCTGGCCGACCGTTTCGACGTTGCGGATAGTGCTTCGGCCCGGCTGAGCGGGCAGGGTTGCCGTTGCGCGTCGCGCGCTCCTCGATCGCGTCGAACAGCTCGCGCGGGACGATCGCCTCGTGGGTGGGAGCAGCGCTCCACACCCATTTGTCACGCGGCCGCAGCACCGGGCGACCGCGCCGTTTGTCGTGGCGCCCCCAGACGTTGAAGCCGGTGTACTTGGGGTTGCGGAGCAGCGAGTGGAGCTGCGACTTGCTCCAGGTCTGCGGCAGGTCGTTTACGTCCTTGCGGTTGCGCTTCGGCGGCGGGTAGCGATTGAGGTCGGAGTTCAGCCGCTCGCAGATCGTGCCGAGCCCCAATTCGTCCTCGACGTACCAAGTGAAGATCAGCAAGACGATCGGCCCTTGCACCGGGTCGATCACGAGGCGATGCTTCTTGCGTCCTTCGCGCGCCTTCTGCGGGTTGGGGTGGGGGTGGGGTTCCAGCATGTAGCCGTAGGGCGCCGGCCCGCCCGTGTGCCAGCCCTGGCGCACCGACTCTTCCATGCCGGCCCGGCTGCGCTCGATCAGGTCGCGCACGTACCACTCGGCGACGCCCTGCTTGACCCGGCGCGTGAGGATCGCCGTGGCGCTTGAGTTCAGCGGCTCGTCGGCGGCAAAGAGCGCCACGTCACCCTCCTCCAACTCGCGCTCGATCCGGGTGCCGTCGGCGGTCATCCGTGAGAGCCGGTCGATCGACTCGACGATCACGGCGTCGATCTCCCCGGCCTTGGCGCTCGCAAGCAGCTCGGGCAAGCCGCCGAGGCGCGCCACGTCGACCTCCGCCGTCCAGTCGCGCTTGCCGTTGCCTCGTTCGCCCAGCGCCTTGCGGCCGCTCTCAACGTCCCAGAAGGTGAGGCTGACCTTCTCGCCGATCGGCGCCAGGGCCTCATCGCATTTGCCGAGCTGGCGCGGGATCGAGAGCGAAGGGTCCTGCGCGTCGTCGGTGGAAACGCGGCCGTAGAAGGCGACCCTCATCGCGACCGACCTCCGTTCTCCTCTTCGTCCCCAAGGCGCGTCGCAAGCTCGCTCGGCCGGGTGCCGAGGCCCGCGTCCAGCAGCGCAGTGTCGAGCGTCGCCAGCGTCGCCTCGCGACTCTCGGCCACGGCGGCATAGGCGGCGTCGTAGAGGGTCAGGTCATGTTGGGCGGCCAGCTCGGTCGCGCGGCGAAGGTCGCTCGGGTCGGGCCGAAGCGCGGGGCAGACTTCGGCTAGCGCTTCGAGCACGGTGGCGACCTGATCGGCGCTGGCAGCGGCGCGGCCGCGCATCAAGGCGTTGCCGACCTCATAGGCGGTCAGGTCGAGCACGCTGAGCGCGACCGTCCGCTCCTTGTGGGCGTCGAGCAGGGCGCGCGCCTCCTCTACCTCCTCCTCGCCCTCGGCGTGGAACCACTTGAGTGCGACGTTGGCGTCGCTAACGACGTCGATCACGGACATCGCGTTCCTCTCGCTCGGCTCGGATCAGATCGACTGCCTCGAAGCTCCCGACCTCCGAGAGCGCGGCACGGCCGCGATCGAGGGCGGCGTCGATCCGCAGGGGATCGGGCCAGCCCAGCTCGCGCTGCGCTGCCTCCTGCAAGAAGCCGCTGCGGGTCGTGCCGCGCCCCTCGGCCTCACGGTCGATCCGCTCCAGCAGCTCGCCGGGGATCGAGACCATCACCTTCGCCGCTTTCGCCATAGGCACAGTATAGCTCATGGACATACCGCTATCGCCTCCGCTTTCCCCGGCGCGGAGCCTTGGCCGGCGACCCGTTTGCCGCCGATGGGGTGCCGTGCTTGGAAATCAGCGCCGCCCGTCGCAGCAGGCGTCCCACGGCGGCGATCTGCCGGGCGCGCAGATCGCGAGATTCGGCAGCTGAGACCTCACGGACTTGCGCCCTGATCGAGAGCGACGAGGATTGATCGCGGCCGCTCTGCTTCATCGCTCGGCCGCCTCGTTTCTCGCCGCCGAGTCCGCATCGTCCTCGGCCTCACCTTCGCCGAGCCAGTTGACCTTCCGGTCGGGCTCGGCGACCGAGCGGAAGATCGTCTCGAAAGGACCGCGGCGCTTCAGGTCATCGAGCAGGCAGAAGGAGATCGTCACCCCGTAGGCGCGTTCGAGCTGCGGATCGCTGCCGAGCAGCATCAGCGCCACCTGACGCCTGCGGGTCAGCGCCTGGAGCGAGCGGCCCGCCAAGACACAGATGATCGGCGGGAAGCGGGGATAGCGATTGCGCCACAGGACCTCGGCCCGTTTGGTGGTGGCCCGGTTGAACTCCGCGTAGCGGACCAGCTCGGAGACGAGCCGGTCGACCGAGAGGGTCGCGCGGTCGAGCTCGACGAAGCGCTGCTCGACGGCGGTATATCCATCCTCGAGGAGCAGGTAGGTCAGCACCGCGTCGGCGAACAGCGTGCGGCGGGAGCGACCGCGCCCGCGATTGAGCGGGTGGGCTACCTCGTGGCGCCAGGCAAGCGGGCCGAACTCGTCGCCGCGCTCCCGCGCCGCTTCGAGGAAGCTGATCCCGACCTCGTTGACGGCGAAGGTGTGGTGGCGCAGCGGCCCCGCCGCTTCTCTTGGGCCGAGCAGCTTCGGGCGCTCGCCCAGCTCGCCGACCTCGACGGCGAGATCGGCGCCCCGCTCGCTCAGGAACCACAGGCGCCGCGGAGCGCTGCGGGCCTCGACGTGGCCGATCAACCCCGCTCGCTCCAGGTCGGCCAGGAGCTGCTGGGTGCGCCGCAGGCCGCGGCCGGGAAGGTGGATCGCCTGGACCTGAGCGGTGGAGAGGACGCGATGCTCGGCGAGCGAGGCGATGACCTCGATCGTCGCCTCGGGCAGAGCGACGGACGCGGTGTCGTTCACGCGAGCCTCCAAGCTCGCGGCCGTTCGATGCCGGAGCGCTGCGAAGCCAGCGCGGAGGCGATGAGCCGCTGCCTCGCCAGCGCGGAGGCGATTGCGGTCGCGCCAAGTGCGATCGGTGCCGTCGAGCCGGCGAAGCGCTGTGGAGCCAGCGCGGAGGCGATAGCGAAGGCGCCGAGAGCGAGGGGCGCGAAGAAGGAGATCGCGAGCACGACCAGAGCGCCACGGACCAGCCTGATGTTGCGATGTGGAGGTTGCGTAGAGATGTCGGCAAGCAGCCAGGCCCGCAAACCGCGCTGGGATCGGCGACCGTGGGCCTCCGGCTCGACCGAGCGGTGCAGCCATAGGTGAAGGGATGGGCGCAGGCACAGGCGAAGCGACGGGCGCAGTGCGGTGTGCTGGTGCTCCATAGCCCCTGGATAGCCTCGCTCGGCGCAGATGTCTACAAATGTGCGTTTGCGCGTTTGCGGAGTCCTGGGTGGGATTCGCGCCGTCATGTTGTCGATAGCCGCCCATCCATTGCCCTGTCTGTTGTTGGACACGAGCGCCTGTCCCACACACGGACGGGGGGCGGCCAGCGCCACCCCGAAAAGGTCATGTCCGCTAGGCCGAAAAAGGCGTCCGATAGGCCCGAAAAGGCGTCCGGCAAGTGTCCGGCAGGCACCTTTTCGTGACCGCAAATACACGCTGGCTCGACCCCTTGGCGGCCATGTCCGCAAATCGTTTTCGGCTCCGCAGAGCCGAATTGAAGATGGCCGCAGATTTAGGTTCTGCGAAGGGGAAGAGAGATACAGACGTAGGTCGAGAATCAGAGAGGGACAGAGGGACGGCTTCGGCCCTCCTGCCGGTGAGAGCCGACAGGCCCTTGCTGCCGGCTCGGCGAGGACCATGCCCTTCGAGCTGATCGTCCCTTTGGTCTCCTCCCTGCGTTCTCGGTCTTCCTGCGTCTCATTGCGGTTGTCCAACGAGAGGGCGTCTTGCATCGGCTCCGCCGTCATCGACAGCGCAGCCGAGCCGAAGCCAGTCGGCCCCGTGCTGTCCATCTGATCGGCGATCTCGCGCATTGCCCTCACCCATACAGGGGAGCGAGCAGCGAAAGTGGACCCCCAGATTGGCCGAATTGGCCCGGCTGCGCTGCCTCTTTGATCCGCGAAATCGAGCATTGCCCTCTGTACAACGGAGGCATGAACCGGGAAAGTGGACCCCCCTTTCTTGCGGAACGGGCGTCTTTCAGGTCACCGCGTGCTTCCCGCTAGGTCTTCCCGCTCGGGCGGCGTGTCCGTTGGCAGGGGTGAGATCGTCGAGGTTTGCGCTCAAGCCCGTCGAGCGGGCCGGCAGCCGTCGAGGGCGGCCGTTACCGCTTCCTCTTGCCTTGCTTCTCGGCCTCTAGCAGCAGAGTCGACGCCGGCACGTTGAGCCCGTCGGCAAGCAGCCACAACGCGCGTACGCTGATATTGCGTTCCCCGCGCTCGGTATCGCCGACATAGTTGGCGCTCATTTCGGCCCGGTCGGCGAGGGATTCCTGGGTCAGATCACGCGCTTCGCGCAGCGTCCGTACCGCCTTTCCCAAAGCACGATGACGGGGGCTGAGCGACGGCACTCGGGCACCCTTCCCGACCCTGTAGGGGAAGTCCACCAACTATCAGGGTGGTTTCCGTGTAAGGTTCCCGACTGGCTCCAGGCAAGACTTGGCACGTATCGATGAACCGCGCGAGCACAATTGACATGAGAAGGGCACTCAGCCATCCCGCTCGCCGAAGGCTGCTCCGGCGCCTGCACGACCAAGACCGGCCATGCAGCTCGCTCGAGCTGGCGCGAGAGACGGGCGTGCCGATCTCCTCGATCGCCTACCACCTGCGAGTGCTCCAGCTATGCAGGGTCACCAGGCCGACCGACGAGCAAGCTGCTCTTGATCCAGTAGTGCCCGGCCATCAATCCGCCGTGTCGGAGGATCGCTGGCTGACGGCTCAGCTGGATGCGACCAATTCCGAGGACGAGGCCGACTGGCCAGGAGCTGCCCGGCCACGATGAAGGTCTCGCGCAAGGCCCGGCATGGCCGCAAGCGCCGGCCAACGTCCCACGGCGATCACCACAATGTCGGCGCAACTCAGGACCCACTGGTCAGGGCGCGGCGGGTTGCCTACCGACGAATGCGGTTCGCTGCGCTTGCCGGCGCTTGGACACCTTTGGAGGCGTAGCCGGATGAATACCCCTTCCTCAACCCGGAGCAAGACGCGGTGCGAGCGGCTGTCACGGCCCCTTGGAGTTCTCGCGCAGGATTTGCTCGAACCGGCCGCCGAGCTCGTCAACGCCGATGTCGAGCCCCCGAGCGACGCGAAGAAGCGTGCTGAACCGGGAGTCGACGGCGCCGCGCTCCAGCTCGCCGATGCGATTGAACTCAGTGCCGACACGCTCCGCAAGACCCTCCTGCGTCAGCTCGGCCTCCCGGCGCAACTCCTCAACGGCCCGTCCGAGAGCGGCATGGGCGGCGGAACGTGGCTTGCGGCGGCGCGGAGGAGGCATCCCACACGGGAGCCTGTCCGGCAAGACCGCAGCGTGTTAGCCGATTTACCGGCTAACAGCATTCTGATCGCCGCCGCTTCGAGAACGTCGGCGAAGCGGTCGAAGCGCATCTTCAAGTCTGCAATCAGCAGGACTCCGAGCGTGCCTATAGAGTGCCGCGCGGGGAAGCGTTAGGGCGTATTGCGTCTATTAACGGACAGGGAAGGGGAAGGGGACGCATGAAGAACGAGGCGCGATTTGAGAGGGCTGGCTTCAAGGCCCAAGCCCGCGGAGTGTCCGGCATGCTCGTTGCGATCAGCCTGGCCCTGGCTGTTCTCCTGCCGGTCAGCGCGCCTGCCGACCCCCCGAGCAACGCCTTCCGCTACGTCCACGACCAAGACGGGCGCCTCAAGGCAGCGATCGACCCCGAAGGCGACACGGCCCTCTACAACTGGGACGCGGCCGGAAACCTGCTCTCGATCTCCCGCCACGCCTCCAGTCAGCTCTCGATCATCAAGCTGGAACCGCCCCAGGGCGAGGTCGGCACGACGGTAGAGATCAAGGGGACCGGCTTCTCCTCGACGCCCGGCTCGAACACCGTCAAATTCAACGGCACGGCGGCGACGGTCGAAGCCGCCACCTCCTGGTCGCTGAAAGTCAAAGTGCCGACGGGCGCCACCTCGGGGGCGGTCACGGTCGCGACTTCAGGAGAACCGGTCACGAGCCCCGAAAACTTCACGCTCACCGCCTCGGCCAAACCGAGCATCTCTTCGATCTCGCCGACGCTCGCCGCAGGGGGAGAAGAAGTGACGATCTCCGGCTCGAACTTCGACTCGTCGCCCTTCGAGAACGTCGTCACGTTCAACGGCATCCAGCCGGAGCTCGTCTCGGCGGCGTCCTCCTCGATCAAATTCAAAGTGCCTGCCGACCGCCTCGGCGGTCGTGTCTCGGTCACGACCTCGGGCGGCTTGAGCACCGGTCCCGACCTGTTCGTGCCGCCGACGGGAGTCTCGACTGCCAAAGTCGGCACTACCAGCCGCCTATCGCTGGGCAATGTCAAAACGGCTGAATTTGCCGGCTCCGAAAAAGTCGCGCTGACCCTCTTCGACGGCAATGCGGGCGAGAACGCCTCGCTGAGCCTTTCCGAAGCGACGATTGGCGGCAGCATCTCGATCTGGGGCCCCAACGGCGCCCAGCTCTCCGGCGGCTCGGCCAACTTCTCGGGCGGCGGCGGATCGGTCTTCGTCGGTCCGGTCGCCCTGCCGACCACGGGCACGTACACGATCCTCCTAACGCCTTCGGGATCAGGTACGGGCAGCGTGAAACTGACCACCTACGGTTTCTCGGACCTCTCCGGCACCCTCGACCCGCCCGCCAGCGCCGAAGGGCTCAAACAGACGGTCTCGATCGGCACCCCCGGCCAGGTCGCCCGCTACGCGGTCGAAATGAAAGCCGGCGACAAGGTCTCCCTGCGCACCTCCAGCTCCAACTTCAGCGGCGGCGGCTACTACGTCAAATGGCTCAACTCCAAAGGCGAAACCGCCTACAGCACCTGGTTCGGCGCCAAAGAAAACGCCTTCTGGGACACCAAGACCTTCACCAGCGCCGGCACCTACACGCTGCTGGTCGACCCCGAATTCGCCGCCACCGGCTCGGTCGACCTGACCCTCTGGGAAACGCCGGACCTCACCGGCCAGACGATCACGCCCTCGACCGAAGGCGGCTCGGTCACCTCGACCACCTCGATCCCCGGCCAGCGGGAGCTGGTGACGTTCTCGGGGACCAAAGACCAGCGAGTCTCCTGGCTGCCCTCGCAGAGCACGATCAGCGCGGGCGGCACGATCACGCTGCTGCGGCCAAACGGCGCCGAACTCGGCAACGGCAGCTTCACGGCCTTCCGCGAGCCGCTGACCCTGCCCGAAACCGGCACCTACACCTTCGTGATCGACCCGGCCGCCACCGGTACCGGGGCGGTGACCAACGGCACCGGCTCGATCAAACTGAGCGCCTACCTCGTCTCGGACCTCTCCGGCACCCTCGACCCGCCCGCCAGCGCCGAAGGGCTCAAACAGACGGTCTCGATCGGCACCCCCGGCCAGGTCGCCCGCTACGCGGTCGAAATGAAAGCCGGCGACAAGGTCTCCCTGCGCACCTCCAGCTCCAACTTCAGCGGCGGCGGCTACTACGTCAAATGGCTCAACTCCAAAGGCGAAACCGCCTACAGCACCTGGTTCGGCGCCAAAGAAAACGCCTTCTGGGACACCAAGACCTTCACCAGCGCCGGCACCTACACGCTGCTGGTCGACCCCGAATTCGCCGCCACCGGCTCGGTCGACCTGACCCTCTGGGAAACGCCGGACCTCACCGGCCAGACGATCACGCCCTCGACCGAAGGCGGCTCGGTCACCTCGACCACCTCGATCCCCGGCCAGCGGGAGCTGGTGACGTTCTCGGGGACCAAAGACCAGCGAGTCTCCTGGCTGCCCTCGCAGAGCACGATCAGCGCGGGCGGCACGATCACGCTGCTGCGGCCAAACGGCGCCGAACTCGGCAACGGCAGCTTCACGGCCTTCCGCGAGCCGCTGACCCTGCCCGAAACCGGCACCTACACCTTCGTGATCGACCCGGCCGCCACCGGTACCGGGGCGGTGACCAACGGCACCGGCTCGATCAAACTGAGCGCCTACCTCGTCTCGGACCTCTCCGGCACCCTCGACCCGCCCGCCAGCGCCGAAGGGCTCAAACAGACGGTCTCGATCGGCACCCCCGGCCAGGTCGCCCGCTACGCGGTCGAAATGAAAGCCGGCGACAAGGTCTCCCTGCGCACCTCCAGCTCCAACTTCAGCGGCGGCGGCTACTACGTCAAATGGCTCAACTCCAAAGGCGAAACCGCCTACAGCACCTGGTTCGGCGCCAAAGAAAACGCCTTCTGGGACACCAAGACCTTCACCAGCGCCGGCACCTACACGCTGCTGGTCGACCCCGAATTCGCCGCCACCGGCTCGGTCGACCTGACCCTCTGGGAAACGCCGGACCTCACCGGCCAGACGATCACGCCCTCGACCGAAGGCGGCTCGGTCACCTCGACCACCTCGATCCCCGGCCAGCGGGAGCTGGTGACGTTCTCGGGGACGGCCTCTCAGCTCATCACCCTGAAAGGCCAGGAATCGACGATCACGAGCGGCGCGATGTGGCTTCTGAAGCCGGACGGCACGCAGCTCTCGGGCAGCGAAGTTACCTTCACGTCCAGCTCCAGCGGCAAAAAAGAACTCACTCTGCCGAGTACCGGCACCTACACGATCGTCGTCGACCCGCCGGCCACCGGTACCAACCCGGTCACCAACGGCACCGGCAGCGTGAAAGTGATCGTCTACCTCGGCTCGCATGTCGCCTGGTGGGGACCGCAGGCGGCCGAGCTTCAGCTCGTCCGCTTCGTCCCCTTCGACGGTCAGGGCGGAGGTGCCCGTCCTATCGCCTACTCGGACGTCCCGAGCGGTAGTCGCTCTTCGTCTGCCGAGCCTAGGAAGCACCGTCGCCGCGGCGTGCACCACGCTCGCCACAAGAGCAAGAAACCGGGCCGTCGATCGGCCAGGCGCGGCAAGCTGGCACAGGTTCGCTCCAACTCCTCGGAGAGCGATCAGCCTGCGAGGAGCGGCCCGCTTTCGGGTCTGCTGCCTCAGAGCTGGTCACCGGCCAAGAAGGGCTCCTGGCTACCTCCCAGGCCAGACCAGGAGCGCAACTGGCTGGTCGGGCGCTCCTCGAGCCCCTGGCTTGACGTCGCGCCGCTCGAAGCTGCCTCCAGCGAGACCACTACTCTGGTCGGTCAGGCGCTCAAGGTCGACGGCCTGCCGGTCGCCGACCTCGTCGTCTCGATCGAGGGGAGCTCGGCGAGCGCGAGGACCGACAGTGCCGGCCGGTTCCTGCTGGAAGACGTGCCGGCGGGCCACCAGGTCCTTCGGGTCGGCGGCGAATCGGTCCCAGGCAGCGAGCGCTACGGCACCTATGAGATCGGCGTCGACCTGGCGGCCGGGGAGAGGACCGCCCTCGACTACACGATCTGGCTGACGCCACTCGACGAGGCGGGCGACCTGGTGGTCGACTCGCCGACCAAGGGCGAGGTCAGCCTGAACACGCCGCGCGTGCCCGGCCTGGAAGTGAAGATCCCGGGCGGCACGACGATCACCGACGACAACGGCAACGCGGTCAAGCACCTCAACATCACCGCAATCCCCCTCGACCGGCCGCCCTTCCCGCTGCCGCCCTTCGTCACCGTCCCGGTCTACTTCACGGTGCAGCCGGGCGGGGCGAGCCTCAGCAAGGGCGCCCGCTTCATCTACCCGAACTGGGGCGAGCTGGCGCCGGGCGAGCGGGTCGACTTCTGGAACTACGACCCCGACGACCGCGGCTGGTATGTCTACGGCCGAGGGACGGTTACGCCGGACGGCGAGCAGGTCGTCCCCGATCCCGGCGTGCGGGTCTGGGAGTTCACGGGGGCGATGGCGGTCAGCGGCCCGACGCCGCCCGGCACCGGGCCGCTGATGCACGGCGCCAGCGGCGGCGATCCGGTCGACCTCTACACCGGCCTGTTCACCTACCACCGCACGGACCTTGTCCTACCCGACGTGATCCCGATCTCGATCGAGCGCACCTACCGTCCCAACGACTCCAACTCCTACAGCTTCGGGGAAGGCACCACAAGCCTCTACGACCTTCGCCTCTGGCCGATCGTCAACTACAAAGAAGCCGACCTGATCCTGCCCGACGGCGGCCGCGTCCACTACGTCCGCACCTCGCCAGGCACGAGCTGGGCCGAAGCGGTCTACGAGCCGATCGGCGCCTCGGGCTCCTTTGACGGCTCGACGATCAGCTGGAACGGCTCCGGCTGGGACATGAAGTTGACCAACGGCATGACGCTGACCTTCGGCGGCTTCGCGCCGCTGGTCGCGATCAAGGACCGCTTCGGCAACACGCTGACGATCAAGCGCACCGGCGGGCAGACGGGCAACATCAAAGAAATCGTCTCGCCGAGCGGGCGGTGGGCGAAGTTCACCTACGACGCCTCCAACCGGATCACGGAAATCGCCGACAACGGCGGCCGCAAACTCAAATACACCTACACCTCGGGTCGCCTGACGAAAGTCGAAGCCCCCGCCGGCCGCACCACCGAATACGAATACGACGCCTCGGGCCGCATGAAAGCGGTGATAAACGCTCGCGGCAACAAATACCTCCAAAACGAATACGACGCCAATGGCCGCGTCAAAAAACAGACGATGGGGGACGGCGGCACCTTCGAATTCGCCTACGAACTGAACGAAGCCGGCAAAGTCAAATCGGCAACGGTCACCGATCCGCGTGGCTATCAGCGCAAAGTGTCCTTCAGCTCGGAGGGCTTCCCGACCAGCGATACCGAGGCGCTCGGCACCGAAACGGCGCAAACGACGAGCTTCGAACGCCAGCCTGAAACCGGCCTCGTCTTGTTCACGACCGACCCCCTCGGCCGCAAAACCGAGTTCGAATACGACAGTGTCAGCAACATCACCGAAGTCACGAGACTGGCGGACACCGAAGATGCGGTGACGACGAAATTCGCCTACCAGGCCGGCACGGCCGACGTCACGAAAATCACCGATCCGCTCGGCCACTCCACCTCGTTCAAATACGGAGCCAGGCGCGAACTGCAAACCAGGACCGATCCGCTGTCAAACCAGACGACTTTCTCCTATAACGCTGACGGGCGGATCACCGCCCTCAAAGACCCCGAGGGCGGCGAAACCAAATTCGGCTACGCGAACGGCGACCTCGCCTCGATCACCGACCCGCTCGGGCGCACGACGAGCCGTTTCACCGACGGTCTCGGCCGCGTGCGCTCCGTCACCTCGCCAAGCGGCCAGCGGACCGTTCTCGCCTACGACGAAGCCGACCGGCTGACGTCGATCACGAGCCCCTCGGGCGCGGAAACGACGATCGGCTACGACAAAGACGGAGACGTCACCTCGGTCACCGATCCACGTGAAGGGCAGACGACGGCAACCTACGACTCGATGGACCGCCTGGCGACCGAGACCAACCCGCTCGAAAAAACGGCCTCGCGGAGCTACGACAAAGCCGGGAACCTGATCGAAGCGACGAGCCGCAGCGGGGAGGTCTCGAAATTCAGCTACGACGAGTTCGGACGTTTGGCCAAAGCCCAGCTTCGATGTCGAAGGGGAAGCCGCCGAGAGCACGATTGAATACAGCTACGACAAAGCTGACCGGCTGGTCGGCGTCAAAGACAGCGCAAGCGGGGAATACGTGCTCGGCTACGACGATCTCGACAACCAGACCGAAGTGAAAGGCCCGAATGGCACCGTCGCCTACCTCTACGACGACGCCGGCCGCCGCGCCTTCATGTCGGTCCCCGGCCAGGAAGCGCTCGCCTACGAATACGACGACGCCGACCGGTTGACGAAACTGTCGCGCAGCGGCGCCTCGGTCTCGCTCGGCTACGACAAAGCGGGCCGCCTCACCGCCCTGATGCTGCCCAATGGCATCGAGCAGCTGCACGAATACGACAAAGCCGGCCAGCCGACCGCGATCACCTACAAAGACGGCGAAACGACGCTCGGCGACCTCAAATACGCCTACGACGTCAACGGCCGCACCGAAGCGGTCTGGGGCAGCTACGCGCGGATGAACCTCCCGGCGACGCTCGGCACCGGCACCTACAACGCCGCGAACCAGCTCGTCGAACGCGGCGGCAAAACGCTGAGCTACGACGCTGACGGCAACCTGACGAAAGACGCCACCAACGAATACGAATGGGACGCTCGAGGTCAGTTGACCGCGATCAGCGGCGGCGCCACCGCCTCCTTCGCCTACGACCCCTTCGGGCGCCGCAGTTCAAAGACGCTGGGCGGCACGACCACGAAACTCCTCCACGACGGCGCCAACGTCGTTCAGGAGGCGGTCGGGGAATCGGTGACGGCGAACACACTCACCGGCCTACAGATCGACCAGCTCTTTTCGCGCACGACCAGCTCCGGCACCGAGAGCTACCTGACCGATCCCCTTCACAGCACGATCGCTCTGGCCGACAGCGGAGGTGAAATCGATACCACCTACACCTACGAGCCGTTCGGCAAACCGAGCAGCGCTGGCACTACGAGCAGCAGCCCCTATCAGTTCACCGGCCGCGAGAACGACGGAACCGGCCTCCAGTTCAACCGCGCCCGCTACTACAGTCCAAGCGCGGCGCGCTTCATCAGCCCAGACCCCGCCGGCTTTGCCGGTAGCGGCCCCAATCTCTACAACTACGTCTGGGGTGCTCCTCTGGACTTCATCGATCCTCTTGGGGAAAGCGGCGTTTCGGTAGGTAGCTGGGGGGGTGGCGTAGAAGCCGCTCTCGGCGAGGCTGCCGAGGAGGTTGCTGAGACTCCTGGCAAGGTGGCCGGGTTTGTCAGCGACCACAAGAAGGAGGCAGCGGCAGCCGCTGCACTCGCAGTGTGTGTAAGGACGGGCGGGTTGCTCTGCGCCGGGATGGGCGCTGCGGCCGGCGGAACCGCTGCGATTGATAACTACGAAAGGAATGGGTGTGAGTTCTCGGGCGACTTTTTCCGAGACCAGGCCGTTAGCACCGTGACGTCCGTCATAGGGGCATCACCAGCGATCTTGGCGGGGGCCGTTAGGGCCGCCGAGCAGATAGCCTCACCGCTTGGAAGGGCGATTTTCAGAGGAAAACTGGCGGGTCTGGCGGGAGGAACGAGCACCGTTGTGACGCCAAATGCCCAGGCACACCTCTCGGAAGAGACTGGCGGCAGCGACGCAACCTCGTCATGTTGAGTCGCCGTAAGAAAGCTCGACGGGTCTACCGAAATCCCCGAACTGCTCCTGGTGCCGCATTGGCGATCGCGCTGGCGAGCGTACTGATCCTTCCGTCGATACTTAGCTCGGGATCGACCGACCTTGTGATCTTTGGGTTGATAGTGCTTGGGACGATCATTGCTATCAACGCGAGGATAGCCTGGGCGGCTGTGACCGCCGGGGACGATGGGATTCATGTTGCCAATTTTCTGACGAGCTACGAGCTTGGGTGGAATGAGATTGAGCGATTTGATCTCGGCCGATATTGGCTGCTTCCTGACGTGTGCTTGATTTACACGACCGCAGGCGAGCGAAAAGGCGCCAGTGCCGTTCATGGAGGGGGGTATCCACCCAGCGGCTCCGGCAAGGAGATGGTTGAAGAACTAAATCAGGAATTGACCGCCACGCGAGAGCGACAGAACCCAAGCTCGGTTTAGGGCGGGCCAGCGAGGGACTGGCATGCATGGTGCAAAGCGCAGGTAGGGGAGAAAGGCACGGAATTACTCGGCGAGGCGTGCTGGCGGGAGCCGCCCTGCTTGGGATCGGTGCGGGTCTTGATCGGGTCGTAGGCAGCTCGATTACTACCAACAGAGCCAACAGCGGCGGTACGGACTCTGTGTCGTTTTACGCCCCCCGCCAAGCCGGTATCGCCACGCCGCAGCCGGACTATCTCGAATTTGCGACGTTTGACCTCACGAGTGAAGCTGCTGGCGATCTACGTACTCTGCTACAAGAGTGGACGGCTGCTGCATCCGCGCTTACGGAGGGCGAGCAGTATCAGCCGCTAGCCGACGACGAACCGGCCGGGTCGCCGGCTGACCCTGGCGAGGCGATCGGGATCGGCCCGGCCGAGCTGACGATCACGATCGGCTTTGGCCTAAGTCTTTTCGGCTCGCCCGGGATGCAGCGCTTCGGCATCGGTGGGCGTCACCCGAAGGCGCTGTCACCGCTGCCGCCATTTGTGGGCGAGGCCCTGGAGCCGGATCGCTCTGGCGGCGACCTCTGCGTACAAGCGTGCGCCGCCGACCCCCAGGTCGCCTTCCATGCGATCCACGTCCTCACCCGGATCGCAAGCGATGTCGCCACGCTGCGCTGGTCTCAGCAGGGCTTCGGGCGCACCTCCAGCACGACTCGCGAGCAGTCGACTCCCCGCAACCTCATGGGCTTCAAGGACGGCACCAATAACGTTCGTGCCGAGGAGGAGCAGGAGATGGACCAGCACGTCTGGGTCCACCCAGGCGACGGCCCCGCCTGGATGGAGGGCGGGACCTACCTCGTCGCCCGACGCATTCAGATCCTCTTCGACGTTTGGGACGCGACGAGCCTCGAAGGCCAGGAGCGCGCCGTCGGCCGCAAGAAGGTCAGTGGCGCGCCGCTCGGCCAAAGAGGCGAGTACGACCCGGTAGACCTCGACGCAAGGCGAAACGGCGAGCTGACGATTCCCGCCGATGCCCACATCCGTCTTGCGAGTCCCAAACTCAACGGCGGCCAGCGAATCCTGCGCCGGAGTTTCTCCTACGCCGAACCCTCCCAGGCGGGTTCGGGCCAGCTCGACGCGGGCCTCTTCTTCATCTCCTTCCAGCGTGATCCGCAACGCCAGTTCGTACCGATCCAGCGGCGCCTTGCGGCCCACGATGCGCTGAGTCGCCATCTCCTTCACACGGGCAGCGGCATCTTCGCCTGCCCGCCAGGCGCCAGCCGCGGGGGATTTGTTGGCGAAGGCCTCTTTGCATAGCGCCTTCGAAGCTCTTGCGGAGAATCAGGCAATCACCTCAGGCAAGCCACCACTAGATCAGGCACCCACATCAGCCATCCATAGAGGCCATCTATCGGCTCCGCAAAGCCACTGAGAAGGCGCCGAGGAACGCAGAACAGGCCACCGAGCAGCACCCACCAACAGCCAACAGCAACCACCCTCACGCCGCATCACTAAGTGAGATGGTCCTCTCCGCAGGGGGTGGAGAGCACGTCCTCGGCGCGACTGGCCGTTGGCAATGTCAGCCGTAAGCGGAGTGCTTATCCTCAACGCCGTGGCGATCAAGTTGTGGCAACGAAAACAGGGGTTTGTGCAGCCCCCTGATCCGATCCACGCCTCCCCTGGCTCCAACCGTTTCCCAGCATCCTTTCGGACGCGCATTCAGAGATGGTCCATCGAGGCGTTGCAGCGCTGCGAATGGGGGACGTCTATGGGCGAAATCCAGAATCCGATCGACGAAAGTCTGCGCTCGTTTTGCGCCGATTTGGCCGAGGCATACGGCCGCAGCATCCTCGTCCCCCTGAGCCTCACGGAGGGACTCGTCGCTGCATCCGAGGCCCGCCAGCCGCGACGGCAGCTCGCGGCTCACCTCGATCGCTGCTCGGACTTCGAGGTCCTCGACCTGGTGGACGCAACGATTCAGAAGGCAACGGAGCTGTTGACCGCGGGACTGGTCATGGGCGACATCACCAGCGACGTCCACGCGATCTCCAGCCGCTTCAACGAGATCTGCGAAGAGGAGGGGGTCGGATATCGCTGGAGCGAGGGAGAGTTGGTCCGCTTCGACTCTTCGGCAACCCACGAGCTCGCCGTTGAACCGGCGATGGCCTTGCTCGCCGACCCGAAGTACGCAAACGCTGATGCTGAGTTCCGCAGGGCGCTCGAGTGCTACCGGGCGAGTGCCTGGCGCGATGCGATCACGAATGCCAACGCCGCGCTGGAGAGCGTCCTTAAACTCGCGACGGGTCAATCCAGCGGCACTGCTGGCTCTCTTATTGCGGAGGCCCGACAGCAAGGGTTGATCCCCAGCTACGCCGAGGGAGCCGCCGAGAGTTTGGCGCGGCTGATGAATCTGGTGCCGGCCGTCAGGGGCCAGCAGGGCAGCTCACACGGCCTGGGGGATCGAGAAGCGGAGGCTGACGAACATCTGGCTCAGCTGGTCGTGAGCACCGCGGCAGCGTTTATAGCCTTCATCGCGCGCTCACGCTCTACCTGATGCCCGCAGCTATCCTCGGCTAAATGAACCTCCTTGCAAAGTACCCAAGTCTCATGGCTGCGGTTCAGCGACCCGAGGGGGAGTTGCGGGTCGACCTCAAACGCGCGATGGACATCATCGCCGCCAACCCGACCTCCGACGAGGCTGGCCGAATCAGCGTCGTGCGGAACTGGATCGGCCAAGCATTGCGAATGCGGACGCCGGGATTGAACGGGCCGCTGGCGTGGGCGGGACGGCCGCTTGTCGTGCGGGTTCCGTCGTTGCCGTAGGCGGTTCGGGCGGGCTCAGGTTCACAGAATTCGGCTTGCGGTCAGGCGATACGCGGTCGCGGATATCCGTTCAAGTCCCGCCCCCGCTATTTCACGAAAGCCCCGCAAATGAGGCTGTCGCACAAACCCCGGGCGTGAGCCGCATTCACGTCCGGGGTGCTCATGAGCATTGCCCTGTCCCCGAACACGGAGGCCGGCGATGCCCCAGAACTTCATCGAGTGCGACCGCGAGCAGGAGCTTCTGTTACCGCCCAATATGCGCGATTGGTTGCCGGAGGATCATCTCGCCTGGTTCGTCGTCGATGCCGTCGGGGAGATGGATCTCCAAGCTTTCTACGGCGCCTATCGCCAAGACGGCTGGGGCCGGGCGGCCTTTGAGCCCGAGGTGATGGTGGCGCTTTTGCTCTACGCCTACGCGGTCGGCGAGCGTTCCAGCCGGGGCATCGAGCGCCGCTGCCGGGAGGACGTCGCCTTCCGCGTTCTCGCCGCCAACCAGATCCCCGATCACGCCACGATCGCTCGCTTTCGCGCCCGCCACGAGCAAGCTCTCGCCGACACCTTCGAGCAGGTGCTGGCGCTCTGCGCGAGAGCCGGGTTGGTCTCGGTCGGGCTGGTGGCGCTCGACGGCACTCTGATCGCCGCCAGCGCCTCCCAGAGCGCGACCCGCAGCTACTCCCAGATCCGCGCTGAGGTCGAGAGGATGCTCGAAGAGGCGGCCGAGGTCGACGAGCGCGAGAACGCCGAACTCGGTGAGGCGCGGGGCGATGAGCTCCCTGCCGGGCTGAGCGATCGGCGCTCTCGCCGCGAGCGCCTGCGCCGCTGCAAGGAAGAGCTCGAGGGCCGCCAGGCCGCCGAGCTACGCGCCTACGAGGACAACCTCGCCTGGAGGGCGGACTGGGAGGCCGAGCACGGCCGCAAGCTGGGTGGCCGCAAGCCGACACCGCCGGCCTCAGATGCCCTCGAGAAGGCCAAGATCAACACCACCGACCCAGACTCGCGGCTGATGAGGCGCACCGGCGCGAGCACCTTGCAGGGCTATAACGCCCAGGTCCTGGCCAGCCCCGAGCAGGTGATCGTCGCCACCGACCTCACCCAGTCGGCCGCTGATGCCACCGAGCTGGCACCGATGGTCGCCAAGGCCACCGAGGCGCTAAAAGCAACCGGGGTCAGCGATCCGATCGGCACCGTCTTGGCCGACGGCGGCTACTGGAACTCCCCGCAGATCTCCGAGATCCGAAACCAGGGAATCGAGGTGATCGTCCCGACCCGCAACCGGCGGCGGACCACGCCCCGCAAGCTCGCCGCCAAGCAGGGGCCCGAGGCCGAGCGAATCGAGCAGATCCTCGCCACCCCCGAGGGCCAGGCGCTCTACCGGCGAAGACAGCAGATCGTCGAGCCGGTCTTCGCCAACACCAAGTTCATCCGCGGAGCCGCCCGCTTCCAGCGGCGAGGGTTATCCGCCTGCAGGGCCGAGTGGCGGCTCCTCGCAGCCACTCACAACCTCCTGAAGCTCTGGCGGGCTGGACTCGCAGGATCCGGGTCTCGATCGGCGGAACCGATGCCCGTCTGAGAGTTGAACGGGGCCGGGTTCCCTTCGAACTCGATCCCGGGCGGGATCGGATCCGTAGACCCCGCCGAGCTGCCGCGCGGTTTGCGCGACAGCCTCATTTGCGGGGTTTTCGTCTTTCTGGGGGCGCAGACAAAGGGGTTCAAAAACGCCCATGGGGCAAGCCCTGGGGCAAGGTGAGGTCAAAGTGAGGTCGATTTAGACCTTGCGCGAGGCGCCGCGATCCACGCAAATAAGACCCAGTGAGGACGACCCCGTGCGACGAAGTAGATCGCAATCTGTTTGCCGGCCCGCGTGCGGGGCTGCGCACTTCGCGGAGGGAGCGCGATCATTGCGGACGGAGCGGAGTTCCAACAGGGCTGATTGCTAGGTTCAACTCGTGCAGAGGGCTGTGGATAGCGGAGCGTGATCGTGGGCAAATCCGCTGCCCTTAGGCGCACCGCGGTCCCGCATCACCGGGGCAACGCCCTGCGTCTAGAGACCCTCGAGGGAACCCCGAATCCTGCCGACCTGAGCGGCGTCCGTCGCTGGGTGAAGGCGGCTTCTCGGCCCACCGCGATCGATCTTTTCTGTGGGGCCGGAGGACTGAGCCTCGGATTGCGGGATGCTGGCTTCAGTGTTCTGGCGGGCGCAGACAGCGATCCGGTCGCGATGGAGACCCACAGCGGGAACCTCGGCGGGCTGGGCTGGACTGGCGATCTGAGCGACCCCGGCGAGTTCCTCGAGCATCTGGATCAGTGGGGAATTCGCTCGGTCGACCTCGTTGCGGGTGGGCCACCCTGCCAGCCGTTCTCACGAGCCGGCAGCGCAAAGATTCGAGATTTGGTGCGCTCCGGCGGGCGGTCAGAGGCCGATCCCCGTGCCTCACTCTGGAACAGCTTCATGGCGGTGGTCGAGAGACTGCAACCAACTGCGGTCCTGATAGAGAACGTGCCGGATCTGCCAACGTGGGACAACGGCGCGGTTCTGATCGGGTTTTATGAGGCTCTGCGCGGCTTGGGCTACGAGGTCGATGCTCGCGTGCTCGACGCCTATCGCCACGGGGTTCCACAACATCGTGCCCGTCTCTTCATCGTCGCGACGCGTGGGGCTCGGGAGATTCGGTGGCCGTCTGAGGTCGATCCCGTCCCAACCCTTCACGATGCAATCGGGGACCTGCCGCCGGCTCCGCCGGCGCAAAGAGACGAAGAGCTTCTGTACTTTTCCAAGCCGCACAGCGATCTCGCCAAGCGCATGAGGCGTGAGATGAACAACGGCCATGGGCGGGTGATTTGGGACCACATCACCCGCGACGTCAGGCCGGACGATCTCGAAGCTTTTCATCACCTGCCCGAGGGGGGCACCTATGCGGACCTCCCCAAGAAATTTCAGCGCTACCGCAGCGACATCTTCACGGACAAGTACAAGCGCCTCTCTTGGGACGAGGTCAGCCGGACGATCACGGCCCACATCGCCAAGGACGGCTACTGGTACATCCATCCTGAACAGCACCGGACCCTCTCGATCCGGGAGGCGGCGCGGGTGCAGACCTTCCCGGACCACTTTCGCTTCGCGGGCGAGCCAACGCATCGCTTTCGGCAGATCGGAAATGCCGTGCCGCCGCTCCTAGGCGAGGCGCTGGGCGGGACCATGAGGGCGGCGCTTGAGTCACGCCCGTCAAAGCGCCGACGAGAGCGGATTAATTCATTCCATCACGACCTCCTCGGGTGGCACGCAGGAGAATGAACGAAGCTTTCCGTGGCGCGGCAGGGAGATGAGCCCGTGGTTCGTGTTGATGGCCGAGATGTGCCTTCATCGCACCCGAGCCGATCAGGTGGCGCCAGTGTTCACCGAGCTTCGACGCCTGGCCCCAACGCCAAAGAAAATGGTTGCCAGAGCTGACGAGGCCCTGGTGACGATGTCCTCACTGGGGCTGCGATGGAGGGCGGAGAACATTGTCGAGGTGGCGCGAACGCTGGTCGACAAATTCAGCGGCCGTGTCCCTAAAACCGAGATGGAGCTGCGCTCACTGCCCGGGGTAGGCGACTATGTCGCGCAGGCGGTGCTCTGCTTTGGTTTCGGAAGGCGCTCCGTGCTGGTAGACACGAACACCGTACGAATCACCGGGCGCGTATTTGGGAGAGAGAAGGATCGCCGCTGGCAACTCCGCTTGGATCTGTACCGGCTGGCTGGCGCCGAGGGTCCCGACGCGGCCTTCAACTATGCGCTACTCGACTTGGGTGCATTGGTGTGCAGGAGCGGGACTCCCCGGTGTGACGTCTGCCCGGTGAGATCTCACTGCATGACGGGGGAGGGCGTTGAACCGCCGTCGAACCTCGTGCTGGAGGAGGCATGAGCCAGCCCGGGGATCAGTTGATGATCCCGTCCGCAAGGCGACTGATGCAGTCGCTGCGCGACATCGGCTACGACACGCCGGCCGCGATTGCCGATCTAGTCGATAACAGCATCGATGCGGATGCCCGCAATATTGATGTGACCGTTGCCGCCGAGGGATCGGACTCTTGGGTCCGGGTTGTGGACGATGGTGCGGGCATGACGACAGGTCGCTTGGATGAGGCGATGCGCTACGGCAGCTCACGCAGCTACGGCGATGAGGATCTCGGGGCATTCGGTCTCGGACTGAAGACCGCATCGCTTAGCCAATGTCGACGATTGACTGTCGCGACCCGCACGTCTGCCCGCGGACGAATCCAGATTCGACGATGGGATCTCGACCGGGTTGCGAGGCGCGATGCCTGGGAGCTGCAGCGTCTGACCCCGACTCGCTGCCCAGCTCATCTCACCAACCCCCTGAAGGGCGGTTCCGGAACGGTCGTTCTGTGGGAGCGCCTCGATCGAGTTTTGGATTACGCACGCCCTGACGGGCAGATGGCAATGAGACGCTTGGAAGGGCTAACCGAGGAGATCGGGGAACACTTGGCGATGGCGTTTCACCGCTTTCTCTCCGGGGAGTTGCGGAAGGGGCGGGCTCGAATATCCATCACGCTCAATGGTCAGTGGCTGGAGCCTTGGGATCCGTTTGCGAGGGACGAGCAGGCCACCCAAGAATTGCCGCGTCAGTGGCTAGCGCTGAGAGATGGTGGACAGACTCATCGTGTTGGCGTTCGACCCTATGTCCTCCCTAATCAGGTTCGGTTCTCGTCTCCGGAAGCCCACGCACAGGCTGGAGGCCCAAAGCGATGGAATCGACAGCAGGGTCTCTACATCTATCGCCGCGACCGCATGATTCAGAGTGGTGGATGGAGCCGACTCCGCACCTCCGATGAGCACAGCAAGCTCGCCCGAATCGCCGTCAACATTCCACCGGCAGCCGACGGTCTTTTCAGAACGAACGTGTCGAAGATGACGGTTACCCTCCCAGCCGAACTCCGCCCTGGGCTTCGAGCGCTCGCGTCAGGGGTGGTCGCACAGGCACAGGATGCATACCGTCAGCGTCTGAGGCTGGTGATGCCGGAGGGGGTCGTGTCGCCAGTTGCCCGAGAGGAGTCAGCGAACTGGCGTTTGGCGGATGATTGGGGCTTGCTTGTTCGCGTGCTTGAGGAGGAGTTGCGAGAACAGCCAGAGATGCTCCGCAGAATCCTGGCGAGACTCTCGGGTGCCGATCTCAACCAAGCCCGATCAGTTGCCTCCTAGAAGCCCTTTCCGAGCAGCTTCCGCTTGACCAGAACTCTCCAGTCAGATATTCCTCTCGCGCGGGAAAGCTCCATGGCTAATTCGAAAAGATCGGTTACGTATCCTCAGCGGGGCTGGCGTCGTCGCTCGCTGCGACGATCAAGGTCGGGAGTCTGAGTGGCGAAGCGCCGGCGCACGACGCAGGTTCTCCCCTCGGCCGGTCGGCTGGTCAATTCGTTGCGCGATCTTGGCTACGACGCGCCGGAGGCGGTAGCTGATTTGGTCGACAACAGCATCGCCGCCGGTGCGCGGAGGGTCGATATCACCATCGAGTTCGCCGGAGCAGAATCATGGATCCGCATCGCCGACGATGGCAGGGGCATGGACGCCCGTACCATCACCGAGGCGATGCGCTACGGATCGCATCGCACCTACGACGACGATGATCTCGGCAGATTCGGTCTCGGCCTGAAGACTGCCTCGATGTCTCAGTGCCGGCGACTGACGGTAGCCAGCCGACCCTCGAAGAAGGTGGCCCGAGTTGAGGCACGGCAGCTAGACCTCGATCTCGTCGAGGAATCGGACTCATGGGACATAGTGGTGCTTGGGGCCGACGAACGACCGGAGCGGGTTCGCGAGCCTCTGCTGAAGCACACCGGAACGGTCGTGCTATGGGAGGACCTCGATCGGATCCTTAACTACAAGAACCCCGGAAGCGAGTGGGCTCGTCTGCGTCTGCTCTCTCTTGCTGAAACGCTCGACACTCACCTCGGAATGGTCTTTCACCGGTTCCTAGCTGGTGAGGTGCCGCGTCGCGGCAAGCTCCGGATCAGTATCAACGGCACCGTGGTCGAGCCATGGGATCCATTCGCACGAGCGGAGCCGGCGAGTGTGGAGCTGAAGCCGCTGGAGCTTGAGCTGAATGCATCAACCGGCTCGGGGATCGTGCGACTAGAACCCTTTGTGCTTCCCCCCAAGGATGGGTTCTCCAGCGATGCTGCCCATCGAAGGGCAGCGGGTCCGGAGAACTGGAACCGCCAGCAGGGCCTCTACATCTATAGATCGTTTCGTCTCATCCAGAGCGGCGGCTGGTCTCGAATGCGCACGCAGGATGAGCACACGAAGCTCGCTCGAATCGCGTTGCTCTTCAATCCGGAGCTCGATGCGACCCTCGGAATAAACGTGGCGAAGATGCGTGTCACGCTGCCCTCGGAGCTGAAGGACCTGCTTCGTGAGCCGGTAGGAGAGACCGTGGCCCGCGCTCAAGCCGTTTATCGGTCGAAGCCTGACAGCCCGGGTGGCCGCGGCGGGGGTATGCGCGCAACCGCTGGGAGCGCCGTGAACGGCGGTCCGGTCGGATCCGGGCACCCGGGTTCTTCCGGATCGAGCGATAACGCGAATGCGGGGAGGGGGGAGAAAACGGGGAACGGGACCCTTAACCCCTTGGCAAGAAGAGAGGCCTTGGAGCGGGCCGCCGGTGCCGCAAAGGAGCGGAAGGCGCTGAGGAAGATCATCAAAGCAATGGCCAAAACCAATGAGGAGGCAATGAGGGATCTTGGTTGGTGAACCGACCATCTCGGACCTGCTTAGGGTCGTCAGGACCATGATGGAGGCACTCTCCATCTCGCTTGATGAGGCGATCGGGCGAGTTGTTCCCACCGATCGACAGGATGAGGTTCGAGCGAGGTATCAGGAGGAGGCCACGCAGGTAATCCGTCGAATCCGAGGCGTTTCTGCCGATGGAGGCCCAAAGCCCTGGTTTGCCGACTGGGACCCCGCGACGGGTTATTACTGGATTCGCCAGAGGCAGTATTTGCTCGCCACCGTCGGGCGGACCGAGCGGGAGCTCGAGTCTCTCGATGACGACAGTGATCGCGTCCTGTCACATCTGGAGCACCCGCTGGATTCGGAGCTATTCACCACCCGCGGTCTTGTCATCGGATACGTCCAGAGCGGGAAGACGGCGAACTTCAGTGCCCTCATAGCCAAGGCGGCTGACGTCGGCTACCGGATCGTGATCGTCCTGACGGGGATGCACAACAGCCTCCGCCAACAGACCCAGCGGCGCCTTGACAGGGAGCTCGGGTTTATTGAGGGCGTGGGTGTGGGGCTGCCCGACCATGGTCTTCGATGGCTCAGCCAGACCACCGCGGATCTCCATGGGGATTTCCAGCCCGGCACCTCTGATCCGAACGTGCTTCAGGGAAATGAGCGGGTGATTTTCGTGGTGAAGAAGTTCGGCACCGTCCTTGATCGCCTGATCTCCTTCATCGAGCAGGCGAATCCCCCGGAGGGCGTCCCCGTACTCATTATCGACGACGAGGCGGATCAGGCCTCGATCAACACCGGAGGAAATCGCGGAGCGGCGCAGGACGACGGGGACGAACTCCAGCTGTCCGAGCTTGTTGATGAGGTCGATCCAGAGGTGGATCTCGAGGAGGAGCTCGATCCCTCAAAGATCAACGCCAAGATTCGGACGATTATCAACCTGTTCTCGCGAGTGGCCTATGTCGGCTACACGGCGACGCCATTCGCAAACGTCCTCATAGATCAGTCGACGGAGGATCGGGATGTCTTCGAAGACCTCTTTCCCAAGGACTTCATTCTCACTCTCCCGGCCGGTCCCGGATACGTCGGGACTGAGCGTCTCTTCGGCCGGGGCACCCTGGATGGAACCCCCGAGGACGAGGTCGAGGGGCTCGACGTCATCCGATACGTGCCGGATGCTGATCTGCCTGCGATTCTGCCCATGGAGCGCAAACTGGAGGAATTCACCCCCAGCGTTCCGGAGTCGATGGAAATGGCGATCATGGATTGGGTGCTCGCGACGGGCGGTCTCCTGGCACGTGTCGAGGAGGAGGACCACCCGTCGTGCATGCTTATCCATACGCACCAGCGGACCCGTGTTCAGAACGAGCTGGGACCGCAGGTCCAAGAGGTGATCAGCAGATTCCGACAGGAATGGCGGTACGGCGGCGCAGGCTTTCGTCAGCGTCTTCGTGATCGATGGCAGAGCGAGTTCGATCCGGTGACGGTTCGAATTGATCCCGCGAGGGCGCGGGGCTTTGATGAGGTGGAATCTCAGATTGACCGTCTCTTCAGAGATCCTGTCCAGGTTCTCATTCTGAACTCGACGACGGAGGATGTGCTCGACTATGAAGACGAGCCCTTCCTGAAGGCGATCCTGATCGGAGGAAACCGTTTGTCGCGGGGAATGACCCTTGAGGGCCTCCTCGTCTCTTACTTCGTTCGTCCAAGTCCCTACTACGACACGCTCCTGCAGATGGGTCGTTGGTTTGGCTACCGGGAGCCGATTGTCGATCTGACCAGGCTCTGGACTACGCCGATGCTGGCGAGCTGGTTTAGGGATCTTGCCCTTCGTGAGGAGGAGCTGCGCCAACAGGTTGCGGCGGCTGAGCGTGCGGGACTAACCCCCGAGACTGTCGGCTACAGGATTCGCACGCATCCCGCCATGATGGTCACCGCTCAGAACAAGATGGGTGCTGGACGGGTGCGCGACCTCTCGTATGACGGACGCCTAATCCAGACCACCCGGTTCATGCTCAGGGATCCCCAATGGCTGAGGAACAACCACGAGGCCGTCCGGGCGTTGTTCGCCTCTCTGCCGGATGACTTTGAGACCGACCAGAGCGGTGCACCGCTCTGGCGAGGGGTGGATTGGCAGCTAGTGGTCGAGCTTCTCACCCGCTATAGGACGGTGCAGGACCGAATCACGTTCGATGCGGACGCGGCGCGGCATTACATTGAGGCCCAGGTCGCCGCGGACGAGCTGGTTCGCTGGGATGTTGCCATCGGGTCGCTCCGAGAGCCGGATTCGAATCTCGGGGGAGTCGACCTCGGCATGTCGGGCATCCCTGAGGTCAACGCGATCTCACGCACCAGGCTGAAGGATGATCCGGAATCCATTGGGGCCCTGACGAACCCCGCCCAGAAAGAGGGTGACATCCGCCGAGGGGACGAGGAAATCGGCCTGACGGACGACCAGATCATGCACGCGCGGCAGGAGCTTGCAGAGGAAAAGTTCGAGACCATCCGCGAAGCACTCCTCGCGCAGCGGAACCCAGCCGAGGGTCTTCTGGTCGTGTATCCGATCAGTCCTCACTCCCAGCCTAGGGCGAACTCCAGAAAACGGCTCGCGCTCTTTGAGGATTCCAATACGGCACCCCCTGTTATTGGTTTGGCGCTTGGCTTTCCACCGTCCGGAAGCGCCGCGACCGTCGAGTATTTGGTCAATGAGCCCGCGGCGGAGGTGCAGCCCGAGTGACCGTCGCGGAGCTTGAGGGGGCCTGGGCGGGAATCGAAGCGCCATCTCAGACCTCGGCGTTGGGGGGACGCAGGCCAGTGGGTGACGGTACGCCGGATGGGGTGCTCGTGGCATTGGACCATCATGGGAATCGGCATCTGCTCTTGGAGGCGCCGTCCGGCGCCCAAGCCCTCTCCACCAGCTCCGTTAAGGGGTTGACGGTTGAGATCGAAGACCTTCAGGTCGGCGATCGTCCCATCCGCAGTTATTTCGATGTGGCTTGCACGGAACCGTCGCTCAATCGAAACTTCGCCAATGTAGCGGCGGAGATCATCGATCGCTTGGGGACTGAGGGAGGAGATCCCAGGCTGCTGCTTGAGCGAACCTTCAGCCGTTGGCGCTGGTTCTGGGGGTCACCGGGTGGGGAGCTGAGTGACACCGAGGTGGTCGGCCTATTCGCCGAGCTCTGGTTCCTTGAGCACTGGATCGGGCCAATCGATGAGGCATCGATTGCAGCTTGGACGGGACCCGCACGCGATCGGCACGATTTCAAGTCCTCCACCGCCTCCGTGGAGGTGAAGGGGACTCGAGCCCGCTCCGATGGCTCGGCCACGCACCGAATCACCAATCTCGACCAGCTCGCCGACCCCGAAACTGGGACTCTCTATCTGTTCAGCCTCAGGGTGTCTCCCGATCCGATCGGGGGCAACAGTCTCAAGAAAAGCGTCGACCGTCTGCGCGACCAGCTTGCGGAGCGACCCGAGGGCATCCATGCCTTTGAGGAGCGGCTCGCCATGGCCGGCTATGCACTTGCTGCCAGCGAGAGCTATGACGCCCCGCTGCGCGTGACCGCTGAAGAGCTGTTCGAGGTGGGGGAGGGATTTCCGCGCCTGACCTCGGGCACGTTTTCCGAGGGGCCGCCTGCCGGCGTGGACAACATCACCTATACCCTGGATCTCGCGGCATGCGGGCATTGGAGAATCGCTACGAAGCCCATCGATCCGGCGGCCGAGACCCTCCGATCGGCCCTGCTGGGACCCGCGCATTGAGTTTTCCTTATGGGCTTCGTCTCCCCCGATGCGCTGGGTCCTGTCATGAGGTTCTAAGGTCGAATTAGCCCCCGGCGAGAGCCTGATCGCTGGGGCAAGAAATGGGGCAAGGTGCCCCACAGATTCCTGCCGATCCCAGCCGATCTCAATCTCGCGAAAACCGCTTGAAACCGTGCCCCACGTAGCTCAGCCGATTTCAAGGTTCGGGCTCATAATCGGACTGTCCGTGTAGGAACCCGACAGTCATAGGGCTTCCTCGTCAAATCCGTGCTCTCCGCCCTCGACCGAACTCCACAAACAGGGTAGCGGGCGGATGCCCCTGATCGGCCTCGGGCCTGGGGGCTGGCCGCGCGGGTGTCCGTAGAGGTGATCTCCGGCGCCGAGCAGTACCTCGGCTAAGGGGCGGTACACGATCGAGGTCTACCTCGCCGACGAGACGCCAAAGGACAACTCAGCCAGATTTCCACGACGTGCTCGGACACGAACGTATATTCGTATTCGCGTCAAGTGGGCGCTGTGCCCCACTTGCGTATTGTTCGCCCGATGCGCCGTGCTCTCGTCCTTGCCGGGGTGCTCTTTGCTGGCCTTCTTGTCGCAGTTCCGGCTCTCGCAGCGAGTGCCGGACGCGAAGTTGAGCGCGAACTCGCCTTCGGCCTGGATGCCGAAGGCTTCAACGTCTGGGTCTTCGTTTCCAACAACGATGGCGACGTGAACGCGACGATGATCCTCAGCCGCGGCCCGCGGGTCGCCTACTACACCTCGCCGGCGAAGGTCACCGCAGAACGGGTGACAGCGCGGTTCGGCAGGCTCGGCGAACTCGACTACCGCTTCGCTCCCAAGCGGAATGGGAGCGTCGATTGCAACGGCGCCGAAGAAGGTGAAGCCGTGTTCGAAGGGACCTTTGACTTCACCGGCGAGAACGGCTACGTCCACTTCGAAGCCAGCCACGCCGAAGGGTCCTTCCAGATCTACCCCGAGCCGAAGCACTGCCCACAGAAACGGCTCGCCCTGCGCGCCGTGCCGTATCACCCGTCCTACTCGGACGAAGGGGCGACCCTGAACGCGAGAGCCGGTTCGCGCGCCAAAGGAAGGATGCGCGAAGTCATGGCCTTCGACGAAGGCCGGCAGGGGCCGCACAAGGTCGCTCTCTTCGCCACTTTGGCCGAAGAACGCGAAGGGATGACGGTCGCCCGCGGGGTGCAGTTGACTGCAGGAGCCGGTGCCTTCCGCTGGAACCTTGAGAAGGGCACCGCGACGCTGCGGCCGCCAGCGCCTTTCACCGGCTCGGCGACTTTCATCCGGCACGGCCACGATGGCCACGGGACCTGGAAGGGCTCACTGGGCATGCCGATCTTCGGCGGCGAATCAGTGAAACTGGCCGGCGGCGAGTTCCGTGCCTTCATCCACAAAGGCGTGCCGCAGGACGAGTGAGACCCGCCGTCCTCAGCTCAGGGTTGGGGCTGGCGCTCCGGGAGGTAAGACGTTCGGTCAGAGGGTGACTCCAGGCGAGGACCAGGCGGGCCGCCTAGGCAGTCGCTTCCTGGGGCAAGAAATGGGGCAAGAAGCCCCACAGATCCCAGCCGACCCCAGCCGATCTCGATTTCGCGAAAACCGCTTGAAACCGTGCCCCACGTAGCCCAGCGGGTCCTAGATTCGGGCTCATGATCGGACTGTCCTTGTGGGAACCCGACAGTCAAAGGGCTTCCCTTGCCAGATCCGTGCTCCCCGCCCCTCGGCCCACCTCCCACGATCAGGGTAGCGCGGCGGATGGCCCGGTTGGTCCCGAGCCTGGTGGCGGCCGCGCGGGTGTCCATAAGGCGGGGGTAATCGGGCGTGGTCCTAAGAGGGCGCGGGGACGCGAACTAATAGGCTCGCCAGACGTATGAGCTTCTCGGCGGAGAGATGCAAACTGGCCACCCTATTTATGCCAGCCGTGGCGGTATTGGCCTTGGTCGCGCTAGGGGCCACGGGGTCAGCGGGAGCCCAACAAGACACGCAGCATCGGACCGAGGCTCCGCCGCGTTGGGCTGCGGCGAGCGCCAAACCCGCCAAGCCGTCGGGCTGCAGAGCGGAGCGGCGCAAGACCGCCAGGATGGCGCAGCGCCTGCAACGGCAGGAAGGAACCCTGCGCCGACTGCGCTCCGAGTCACGATCAATGACGCTCGCCAAGCGTCGCGTCAAGGAGTCCCAGCGGCGCCTCCGGAAACAGGAAGCGCAGAGCAATCGTGCCTGCGGCATTCGGATCGAGATGAAGCTGGCCCAGGGGACCGTCGAGGCGCCGCCATCGGCGATCACGGAGATCAGCGGCGATCCCAGCATCGGCCAGACGGTCACCCTCAAGCCGGGTACCCAGGTTCCGCCACGGGGCGGTTACCTGGTGGTCGACGCGACGAGCTCAGGCCCCGGGGTCCTGGGCAAAGTCACGGCAACGAGCAAGCTGCGCGGTGGCCGCACCAAGCTTTCCCTGCGGCCCGCCACGCTCGATCAGGCCTATGAACGCTTCGACCTGCGTTTCGACGGCTCGCTGGACGCCCTCTCGGACTCATCGTCGCTGCGGACCGAAGAGGGCGCTACGGCATCGTCTGCACAGAGTTCCGCGAGCAAACTCACCCTGTTCAGATGCAAGGGGCCGCGGATCAAGAAGCCCGACATCGTGGTCGACCTAACCCCACTCAGGGTGAGTAGCGAAATCGACGTCCAGCGCCGCTACGTCCATTTCCTCATCTCGGGCAGGCCACTGCTGAGGCTTCGCTTCGAGATGACGGCGGGGGCCAAGTGCCAGTTGGACGAGAACGTCAGGGTATTCGTCCCCGTCGCCGGGCCGGTCGGCATCGAACTGGCGCCGGTCGTCGAACTGGGCGCCAGCGCCGACTCCAAGCTCGACTTCGAGCTGGCGCCGCGCATCGCGGTCGGCTTCGAACGCGGCGGTCCCTCGGGCAACCAGGACTTCCGCGTCTTCAACACGGCTGGAGGACCCTCGGTGACCCTGCACGGCTCACTCGGTGTCGATGCCTTCGCGGGCGGGGCGATCGGCGTCTCGGTCGGCGGCCGCGCCGGCCTGCGCGGAAAGTTCGGACCCGCCGTCAGCGCCCGGAGTAGTGCCGGCGCGGGCCGGATCTGCGCTGACGTGAACGGCGCCCTGCGGATCGGCCTCGATGCCTACGCCAACGTCTTCATCGCCAACCTGACGATCCAGCTGGGCAAGGGCGACTTCCTGCCCACGCGCCTGTACTCGGGCTGCGTGGGCGGCGGTCAGGGCGGCGTCGGAGGTGGCTCGGGCGGAGCATCCCTTCCTGGGGAAGGCGGCGGGGAGGGTTTGGGTGGTTCCGTCAGGGAGCGGATCGGCGCGGGGGGCTCCCACACCTGCGCGATCCGCAGCGACGACATGATCGTTTGCTGGGGAGATAACCATGACGGCCAATCAACTCCACCACCCGGCACCTTCGAGGCGATCAGCGCAGGCTACCTTCACTCCTGCGCGATCCGCAGCGACGACACGGTTGCCTGCTGGGGATACAACGACGACGGCCGGTCAACTCCGCCACCCGGCACTTTCAAGGCAGTTAGCGCAGGCGGCGGCCACACCTGCGCGATCCGCAGCGACGACACGATCGCCTGCTGGGGAACCAACGCTTTTGGCGAGTCAACCGCGCCACCCGGCACCTTCGGGGCAGTTAGCGCAGGCGTAGGCCACTCCTGCGCGATCCGCAGCGACGACACGGTTGCCTGCTGGGGAGACAACGACTACGGCGAGTCCACTCCATCGGCCGGCGCTTTCAAGGCGATAGGTGCAGGCTACCGTCACTCCTGCGCGATCCGCAGCGACGACACGATCGCCTGCTGGGGAGCCAACGCTTCCGGCCGGTCAACTCCGCCACCCGGCATTTTCAAAGCGATCAGCGGAGGTCGCGACCACACCTGCGCGATCCGCAGCGACGACACGATCGCCTGCTGGGGAGTCAACGCTTTTGGCGAGTCAACTCCGCCACCCGGCACTTTCAAGGCAGTTAGCGCAGGAAACAGCCACTCCTGCGCGATCCGCAGCGACGACACGATCGCCTGCTGGGGAGCCAACGCTTACGGCGAGTCAACTCCACCGCCGGGCAGCTTTTAGGCGATAGCGCAGACATAGCTACACCTGCGCGATCCGCAGCGACGACACGGTCGCCTGTTGGGGAGAACTGCTCGGTAGCCGTTGTAACGAGCAGAGCGCGGCTAGGGCTCCTCGTGCCTGGACCTGCCGCTGGGGCAAGAAATGGGGCAAGAACCCCCACAGATTCCAGCCGATCCCAGCCGATCTCGATCTCGCGAAAACCGCTTGAAACCGTGCCCCACGTAGCCCAGCGGGACCCGAGGTTCGGGCTCATAAGCGGACTGTCCTTGTAGGAACCCGAAGGTCGGATAGTCGCCCCACCTGTGGAAGCTAGGAATATCGTTGCGACCAATTCCGCACCCTGCTGCGCCTTGCTCGGTCGCGAAGGAGCCCTGAGGGTACGCGCCGGCAGTTCTCATTTCAAGCTCTTGCACCGCTGAGCCCAGTTGCCGCAACACCTTCGCCGCGGGTATACGGGATTCGAGGGCTCGGGCAACATCCAGCGACTGACGAATTTCGCAGCGGCCAGTTTGCGCCCTTCTAACCGGCGGGCGCGACTTCGACCGCGGATCAAGGTATGAAGAGGAAGAGATGACGAGACGGCCAAAGACATGGAAGGGAGCGGGAGCGCTGATGCTGCTCGTCGCGGTTCTGATTCTCCCCGCTGGTCTCGGAGCCGCCCCTTTCGGGGGGGGCGAGCTGATCGTCCCCGCACGGCCCGCCTGGTCGCCCGGCGCGGGGATCGGCGTGCGCGATCTGACTGACGGCGGCGCCGGCCGCCTGCTCGCGGCGATCGGCGACTTCGAAGATCCCGGCTTTTTCGGCGCGGCGCGCTTCCGTCCCAGCGGCGCCCTCGACACCGGCTTCGGCAGGGGCGGCTACACCGCTCCGCTCCGCGTCCGCCACGAGCCCGGGCTGCGTCTGCGCGCCCGGGCGGTCGCGAGCCAGGGGCAGCGCGTGCTCGTCGCCGGGTTCCAGGAAACGGAACTGGGCGGCACGGCTCCGCTGCTGGCTCGCTACCGGTCGAACGGGACGCTCGACCGGAGCTTCGGCCGGGGTGGCGTGGTCGCGCCGAAACCCGCCCTCGAAGGCAAGGATCCCTCCGAACCTAGCTTCGGCATCCGGGGTGGCGGCACGCTGCAGGACGTGGCGGTGCAGCCGGGCGGCCCAATCGTCGCCGTCGGGGCGCGGAACGCCGCGGGAGGGGGGCCTCCCGCGGCGCTGCTGATCGCCTACCGGGGCGACGGCAACATCGACACCTCTTTCGCCGACGGCGGGCGGATCGTGATCATGGCGCCGCGCGAGAACAGCTTCACCGGTTTCACCACCGTGCGGGCCCTTCCCAACGGCAAGCTCCTGGTCGCCGGCTACCTGCGCGGCGCACTCTCGCTGTTGAGGCTGACCGCCGAGGGCGATCTGGACCCCAGCTTCGGCGGCGGCGACGGGATCGCGACGCCGCGGGCCGGCCAGCCGCGGTACTGCTGTCCGACCCCGGCACTGCTGGACGTCACCGCCAACGGCAGGATCCTCCTCGGCGGAATCGCCGATCGCGCTCGCGAAGAACCGCTGCTCCTGTTCCGCCTGCTCCCTGACGGCGCGATCGATCCCAGCTTCGGGAGGAAGGGGCACGTCGCCGGAGGCCATGACGATGACGCGACCGAAACCTTCATCCCGCTTGCGTTGAGCGCCCAGCGCGATGGCCGCATCGTCGTCGCGGGCGTCGATGAACGGGTCGAACGAAAACGGCGGGTCTCGCCGGCGTTCACCATCCTGCGCTACCAGGCAAACGGCAAGAGGTTGGATCGCTCCTTTGGCAGAGGCGGAGCGGAGACGCTGCCCCCGAGCCAAGCGGGCGGCGCGGCCGCCGCCGCGCCTTTCCGCGACGGGGTGGTGGTGGGCGGCGGCATCTATGTACGCGACGGCAAGGGCGAACGCTTCCGGCCGGTGTTGCGCTTCCAAAGCGCCACTCGAGGAGATGGACCGCAATGCCCTTCGGCTCTGCCGCTCCTGCGAGAGGTCGCCTACTCCCAACCCTGAGCGTCCGCGCTACGGACGGAGGCGTCGGGACGTTGCCTTCCGCTTGCTGGTCGCGGTTCCCCTCGCGCTCAGGGAAGGGCAGTCGCATTGAGTCCGAGAGCGAAACCAATTGGAGACGGTGGGGTGAAACGAAGCCGCCTCTTGCGCCCAGCCGGAGGCACCGCGTAGGCACGTGAGCGGTTTGCCCGAACTTATTCCGACGTTCTCTCAGAGCGTTTCGGCGGGCGGTGGTCCGTCGAGTGGCAGGTGAGGATCGTCTTCCGCTGGCCCCGGATCGAGACCGGCGGCCCTTCGCCACCGAGGAGCGTTCGGTTTTAGCGGGACGGACGCCGCGTCCATTGCGGCAGAAGCTGGCCGCCTGCGATATCCCTCGCGACGGCGTGCGTGCGCGGCCGTCGATGCCTGCGGTGAAAATAGTCATTCGCTGAAATGCACATTCCCTGCTCGCGGTCCAGGCATACACAATTCGCTTTCCGTCAGGGGAGAAGTCTGGACGCGAGAGCAAGCAGGGGACCTGGCGAATCACTCGTTCCTTGTCGCTCCCAACGCGCTTAGTGACGAGCTCGAAGGCTTGTGGGGTGCGTCGCAAGAAAGCGAGCCACTTTCCATCCGGAGAGGTCACAGGGAAAAGCTCTTCCTCGGGATCATTGGTCAGGCGATGTCGTGAGCTTCCGTTTAGCGCCATCATGAAAATGTCCTTCTCGCATTTCACTGCGCGGCAAGTGGTGTTCCGGTGGCCAAGACAAGATGACGTCCGTCGCTCGAGAAAGATGCTTGGAAATCGGCCCCATGTGGATTCTTCAGGGTCCACCGGCGTCCGGTGTCGAGGTTGATGATCCGAATCGTCAAGCCGCCACTGAATGCGAGCAAATGCCCGTCAGGGGATATCGCAAGCGAGGGCGCGCCCCCGATTTCCCTCGCCCCGAAGCCGACGTCCACTCTCCGCGGCTTGACCTCTCCCGCTACATGGACAAATGCGGAGTAGTAGACACCTTCATTGATTTCATCTTCAAATTCGTCAAATTCGCCCGTGGGGAGCACGACGATATACTGGCCGTTGTCGCTCGCGGAAAGAGCAGTCGGACCACCGAACTGCTTGATTTGCCCCAGCTCCCTCCCGGTGGGCGAGACGAAGTTAAGACGGCCGTCGTGTGCGAACACGATGCGTGAACTCGCCTCAGCGAGAGCCGAGTTGCCGAGAACGAGTGCCAGCCCGCAAATTAAAGCGATTCCCCTTGATTTCACTCGCCGGATCATAGGCGAAGGCCATGGCCCCAACCGGGCCGATTTTGGCCCGGTTGCACCGTTGATCGATTGGAGGCTTCGACCGAGGTTCGGCCCCAGATCTGCAGGGATCTGGGTCCGGCGACACCGCGATGATGCTGTATCGCTAGCAATTGGCTGGGGCAAGAAATGGGGCAAGAACCCCCACAGACTCCAGCCGATCCCAGCCGATCTCGATCTCGCGAAAACCGCTTGAAGCCGTGCCCCACGTAGTCCAGCGATCGAGCGGACCAGCCTCATAACCCGAAGGTCGCAGGAAGGTGTTCAAACCCCGCCCCCGCTATACCGCCAAGATCGTCCGGGGGGGAGCTTAGGACTAACGTAATGCCTCGTTTGCCCTGACGATTCCCGGGGAACGCGTTGTGACAGAGAGGGATTGGCTTGCCGGTTCGAAGTCAGCTCCCTCATCAATTTGGAGAGATGAACGAACCAAATGACCGCGGAGAGATCTTCCAAAAGGAACGTCAACAACTCGCTGAGACAGCTGAGCATGGGACGTTTCGCCTGTCTTCTCGGGACGTTCACCATTGCGATGCTTGTTCTCGTTGCCGGGGGGTCGGTTTCCGCGGCGGGCGCGGCCGACTTGCAGATCGCCAAGAGCGCCAGCGCCGCTTCAGTCAACGTCGGTTCGACGCTCACCTACACGATCCAGGTGCAGAATCTCGGGCCCGAAGCAGCCACCGGGGTCACGGTTACCGATCATCTCCCTCCGGGGGTGGACTATGTCTCCGCGAGCTCGACTTTGGGCCAGTGCGCCCTACAGGGCCGGAAGCTGACTTGCGGCATTGGAGGGCTCGAAGCCGGATCGACGGCGAAAGTCAATTCCGCAGCGGTGACTCTCAGCGTGATCCCCCGCCGGAGCGGGACGATCACCAATATGGCTTCTGTCAAAGGTGACCAAAAAGATCCGGTCAGCGCCAATAACGAGGCCTCCATCACGATCCTCGTTGTTGGCGGCACGCCCACTCCGACCTGTCGGGGCGTGCCGGCAACGATCGCCGGAACGGCTGGCGCAGACAATCTCGCGGGTACCGCTGGGCGTGACGTGATCGTCGCTCTGGGCGGAAACGACACGATCGCCGCCCTTGCGGGGCAGGACCTGGTCTGTGCCGGCGGCGGTAGCGACTTCGTCGGCGCCGGCTCTTCGGCTGACCGCGTCTTCGGCGGCGCGGGCAAAGATCGCCTCCTTGGGCGCGATGGCGTGGCCGTGCTCAGAGGGAGCGCCGGAAGCGACGTGCTCAAAGGGGGTCAGGGATCGGATCGCCTTCGTGGCGGACGTGGCTTCGATCTCTGCCGTGGCGGCCCCGACTTCGACTTCATCCGAGGCTGTGAGCGTTAGCGCGCGAGTCCTACAAAATCCATTCCCAAGGAGCGTCCATGACCATTGCCGGATCCATATTCCTGATTGCCGTAGGGGCAATCCTCTACTTCGCGTTAAACCTCCGCGTCGCCCACGTGAACATCGATATCGTCGGCATCATCCTGATGGTCGCCGGGGGTGCCGGCCTTGTCCTTGGTCTGATCCAGCAGGCCATGTGGGCGAGGCGCGCGCGAGAAGTGCCGGTCGAAGATCGTCGCCCACCTCCCGCACCGCCGTATTAGGGGCATTCCTCTATATCGAGCCGGTGTCACGCACCGGGCCCAAACTCGGTCTGCAAGGCCATGATCTTGCCGAGAGCCGCTCGCTCAGACTCGATATTGAGCTGTAGCAGCTCGGCGACGTCGTGGCGGTGCATCGCCTTGGCCGAGACGATCAAGTTCTCATAGACGCCGATCTCGTAGTGCTCGATCTCCGCCGCGTCCTGGAGAACGATCGCGTCGACGATCGTGGTCTCGGCCTTCTTGATGTGCGCTTCGCCCTCCTTTTCAAAGGCGTCGATCACCGGGCACGGGGAGTCGGTGATTTCCCACCCTAAGAGACTGAAAGCCGACTCGACGGTCGGAACATGGGCTCGGGATTCCTCAAGATGAGAGCCGAGAAGCTCCACGACGAGGCCGTTCTTGGCATTTTTGACCTCGACCTCCAAGATCTCGAGAACCGCGCGCTCCATCTTCAGCGCCGCCCCGAGTCTGTAGTTGTAGGCCTCCTCCGGCGTCTTGAATCGCTCGAACACCTGGGGTTTCGCCCTCCTCGCGAGAGGAACGGGACAGCTAGCTCCATTCCCCGTTTGCCCGTATACCCGGTTCCCCAAGTGGTAAGCGGCAGTTCGCGACTGCGTCACGGAGGCGCTATCGCACCTTGCGGTGCCCGGGCGAGCTTCAGCGGCAAGGGTTGAGGTTTCGGAGGAACGTCAGGCTGTCCTTAGACCGGACTTGGAGGTAGCCGGAAACCTTGACAGGAATCCATGATTCATTCTAAGGTCTAGCAATTAGTCAACTTTAATCTCTACGGGAGGGATTCATGTCAACTGTCAAGCGATTGACGCTGCTCGTCTGCGCCGTTGCGGCTTTTATCGTGCCGGCAAGCGCAGCCAACGCAGCGATCACGACCAAAACCATCGACTACGGCCCGTACACGATCCCTGCCGGGAATGGCGACCCGCATGACCACGAAAGCGCGGGGATGATCACCAATCAGATCGTCAACAACATCGCCAAGCCGTGCACCGGCTGTTCGATCATTGGCATGACGCCGGACCTCGTCTACACCGATGGCTCCAAAGCGACCATCAGCCAGGGCCCGATGCTCCACCACGCGATGTTCGCCGCCCAGTCGAGCGGCAAGTCGGACGTCACCTGCGCCGGCAAAGGACCGGGGCTGTTGGGCGAACGGTTCTTCGCCTCCGGCGACGAGCGCACCAAAGTTGACCTGCAGTCGTTGCCTTACGGTTACAAGGTCAACAGCTCAGAGACCTGGAACATGGTCTTCGACCTGATGAACTGGGAAACGACCAGCAAAACCGTAAAAATCCGGATGACCTGGAAGTACGCCACGGGCAGCGATCACACCAGCCGCGCGCCGCTGCGTCCGGTCTGGCTCGATGCAAACCAGTGCTCGCTGAACTCCTACATCTCGGTCCCGACTGGACTCAGCGACACGCACTACGACTGGAAAGCGACCTTTGGCGGCAAACTGATTGCCGCAGCGGGGCACATCCACGACCACGGCATCAACATCGAACTCACCAACGAGAGCACCGGCGGCTCGCTGCTGTGCAACTCGGTGGCGGGCTACGGCGGCCCGGGCTACGAAACCCCGGACGGTCGTAAACACGTCTCTTCGATGGGCGTCTGCACGGGCAACCCCATCTCGACGATCAGCAAAAACCAGACGATCCGCCTGCACGGGATCTACAACGTGCCGGAAGGCCACCACCCAATTGACGACGCGATGGCGATCGCGATCGCCTACATCAACCCAAGCTAAAAAGACAGTAAGCCGCCGATCCCCAGCCTGGCTTCGCTGGATGGGGGATCGGCGGTGACGCCGGAGGAACGCGTTGATGTCAACCACGCACTTCTCGCGGCAGTTTAGCCTTGCAGGCATGAATCTCACTCTTTCCACCTGCTTCGTTCAAGTCCATGACCCCGACCTCGCGCTGGCCTTCTACCGCGACGCGCTCGGCCTCGAGCTGCGCAACGACGTCGCCAAAGGGGACTTCCGCTGGATCACCGTCGGCGCCGCCTCCCAGCCCGATGTCGCGATCGTCCTCACGAACTACCTGAACGGCGGCCCCGACGACGGGGACGCGCTCGCCGCCCTGCTCGCCAAGGGCGCCCTGAACGGCGTCCATTTCCACAGCGACGACCTCGACGCCACCTTCGAGAAGCTGCGCGCGTCGGGTGCCGAGATCGTGGAAGAGCCGAAAGACCAGCCGTGGGGCACGCGGGACTGCGCCGTGCGCGATCCATCCGGCAATCTGGTCCGCATCGACCAGCCGCCTGCCGCGTAGAGCTGCCAGAGCATGGCCAAGAAGACGACCAAGAAGTCGCCTGCGCCGCCCGCTGCCGACAGCCATGAGCTGATCCGCGTGCACGGCGCGCGCGTGAACAACCTCAAGGACGTCAGCGTCGAGATCCCGAAGCGCCGGCTGACGGCGTTCACCGGCGTCTCCGGCTCGGGCAAGAGCTCGCTGGTGTTCGGCACGATCGCCGCCGAGTCGCAGCGGCTGATCAACGAGACCTACAGCGCCTTCGTGCAGGGCTTCATGCCGACGCTGGCGCGGCCCGAGGTCGACGTGCTCGACGGGCTGACGACCGCGATCACCGTCGACCAGGAGCGGATGGGCTCCGACCCCCGCTCCACGGTCGGCACGGTCACCGACGCCAACGCGATGCTGCGCATCCTCTTCAGCCGGCTCGGCAAGCCGCACATCGGCTCACCCCAGGCGTTCTCCTTCAACGTCGCCTCGGTGGCGGCGTCCGGGATGCTCAAGAAAGGCGACGGAAAAGCCGAGCGGGTGAACTTCTCCCGCACCGGCGGCATGTGCCCGCGCTGCGAGGGCCGGGGTGAGGTCACCGATTTCGACCTCTCCGCTCTCTATGACGAGACCAAATCGCTCAACGAGGGTGCGCTGACGATCCCCGGCTACAGCATGAAGGGCTGGCACGGTCGCATCTTCAGGGGTTGCGGCTTCTTCGATCCCGACAAGCCGATCAAAAAATTCACCAAGGTGGAACTGGGCGACCTGCTCCACAAGGAACCGACCAAGATCAAGGTCGACGGCATCAACCTGACCTACGCGGGCCTGATCCCGACGATCCAGAAGTCTTTCCTCGCCAAGGACCGGGAGGCGATGCAGCCGCACATCCGGGCCTTCGTCGACCGGGCGGTCATCTTCACCACCTGCCCCGAGTGCGATGGCACCCGGCTCAGCGAGGCGGCCCGCTCGTCGAAGATCAAGAAGATCAACATCGCCGACGCTTGCGCGATGCAGATCAGCGACCTGGCTGGGTGGGTCCGTGGCCTCGACGAGCCGTCCGTGGCGCCGCTGCTGGACGTGCTGGGGGAGACGCTCGACTCCTTCGTGGAGATCGGGCTCGGCTACCTCTCGCTCGAGCGGTCCTCGGGCACGCTCTCGGGCGGCGAGGCGCAGCGGGTCAAGATGATCCGCCAGCTCGGCTCGTCGCTGACCGACGTCACCTACGTCTTCGACGAGCCGACTATCGGGCTGCACCCGCACGACATCCAGCGGATGAACGACCTGCTGCTGCAGCTGCGCGACAAGGGCAACACGGTGCTGGTCGTCGAGCACAAGCCGGAGGCGATCGCGATCGCCGATCACGTCGTCGATCTCGGCCCGCGGGCTGGCAGCGAGGGCGGGGAGGTGGTGTTCGAGGGCACCGTCGAGGGCCTGCGGGGCAGCGAGACGCTGACCGGGCGGCACCTGGACGATCGCGCCGCGTTGAAGCCTTCGGTGCGGACGTCATCGGAGGCGCTGGAGGTGCGCGGCGCCACCACCAATAATCTTCAGGACGTCGACGTCGACATCCCGCTCGGGGGGTTGGTCGTCGTCACCGGGGTGGCGGGCTCGGGCAAGAGCTCGCTGATCGGCGGCTCGGTGTCGGGGCGGGATGGGGTGGTGACGGTCGACCAGGCAGCGATCCGCGGCTCGCGGCGGAGCAATCCCGCGACGTACACCAAGCTGCTCGACCCGATCCGCAAGGCCTTCGCGAAGGCCAACGGCGTGAAATCGGGGCTGTTCAGCGCCAACTCCGAAGGGGCCTGCCCCAACTGCAACGGCGCCGGCGTCATCTACACCGACCTGGCGATGATGGCCGGGGTCGCCACCACCTGCGAGGAGTGCGAGGGGAAGCGGTTCCAGGCCGAGGTGCTCGAGTACGAATTCGGCGGCGAGGACATCAGCGAGGTGCTGGCGATGTCTGTGACCGAGGCCGAGGAGTTCTTCGGCGACGGCGAGGCAGGGATCCCGGCGGCTCACAGGATCCTGCAGCGGCTCGACGAAGTCGGGCTCGGCTACCTCGGCATCGGCCAGCCGCTGACCACGCTGTCGGGTGGTGAGCGGCAGCGGCTCAAGCTGGCCACCCAGATGGCCGAGAAGGGCGGCGTCTACATCCTCGACGAGCCGACCACCGGCCTCCACCTCGCCGACGTCGAGCAGCTTCTCGGATTGTTGGACCGTCTGGTCGACTCCGGCAAGTCGGTCATCGTCATCGAGCACCACCAGGCGGTCATGGCACACGCCGACTGGATCATCGACCTCGGCCCCGGCGCCGGCCACGACGGCGGTCGGATCGTCTTCGAGGGCACGCCCGCCGGCCTCGTTGCCGCCCGCTCCACCCTCACCGGCGAGCACCTCGCGGCCTACGTCGCCACCTGACCCCGAAGGCGTTGCTACTCGTGCGTCTTGAGAACCGCAGGATCTGAGCCCGGGCTATGGTCCCGGGGGCCGGCCGGGCGTAGCACTGGGATCCACGCCCAGCGTCACTCTTCCCGTAAAGCCATCCCGCGCGAGACTGTTACCGATCCGTGCGAGGGCGAGCACCGAGCTCGAGCCGCCCTGATCCCGAAAGATGCCATCCATGTTGCGCGCGGTGACCTCGGCCGTGTTCCGGTTGTAGGGGGCGAGCGCGAAGACCTCCGCGTCGCGCCGATCGGAGGTGAACAGCTGGCCGGTGTGCGAGATGTGACCGCCGGAGTAGGCGCCGCCGCTCTGGCGCCCGCCTATATGGACCTTGACGTGGATGTGCGTCGTCCGCCCCGGGTACTGGCCCGGGTAGATGGTCGCGAACTCTGCCAGGCCGTTCCCGTCGGTCGGCTGGATCCCACGCAGGTAGTTCTCGCCCTGGCTGCCCTCCGAGGGCTCGCCCGAGTAGACGCCAAGTGCGTCGCAGTGCCAGATGTCGACGGCGGCATCGCGGATCGGCTCGCAGGTATCCGAGTCGATGACGGTCAGCGCGAGCGCGAGCGGCACGCCGGAGCGGTTCGCGACGATGTCCCGTCGAACCTGCGCTAGGTCGATGTAGAAGGGGCCTTCCTCCTGCCCGGGCGTCAACACACAGTCGGGCATGGTCGTGGCCCCTTGCGCCACGGATCTGGCCGCCTCGTCCTCACCGGGGCCGCATGCGTAAAGGGCACCGCTCGCCAGCGCCCATGCCGTCAGCGCCACCATCTCGCGGCGCCGCATCGGTGCCTGAATCCCATCGGAGGGTCGGCAGTCGTCCGCCGGACCCTCTCGACTCCCGCTCGGGCGATCGCTCATCAGCCTCCTCCAACTAATGCGGATTGTCGACTGAAAAGATTAACCAGTCAGTTTCCGCTGCTCAGAGGTCGCGGCGTCCGAAGGCCAGCGCGGCCAGCGCCAGCACGGCGGCGGACCACGCCATCGCCCATGGCCAGATCGCCGCGCCGACGCCGTTGGCGCCGCCGAACGGTCCGAGTTGCACGATCACGCCGGCCGCGCCGCCGATATCCGAGGTCAGCGCGTGGAGCCCGTTTTGGTAGAGCGCCTCGAAGGGGATGATCCAGGAGATGATCGAGCTCGCGGTCGTCAATCCGTCAACGTCGAGCGCCTCGCCGATCTGGCCCAGCAGCCCGGCAGCGAGCCCCGTCGCGAAGACCATGAAGATCGCGATTCCGTTGGCGGTGGTTCCGAGCACCGTCGAACCGAGCAGCGAGATCGCCACCACGGTGACGACACCCAGGGCCAGGCCGGCGGCGGGGACGACGAGCGACGCGGGCGTGAAGTCGCCGGCGGCTTGGGTGATGAGTGCGGCGAGGAGGAAGACGATGACGACGTAGGGGGCGCAGACGGCGGAGGCGGCGAGCAGCCGTCCGATCAGCAGGGTCGTACGCCCCACCGGGCGCACAACCAGCGGCTGCAGCAGGCCGCGCTCGGCGTCGCCGCGTACCGCGCCGAGCGTGAGGAAGACGGCCAGCACGACGCCGAGGAAGAGCGCGACGAACATCGCCAGGCCGAGCAGCGTCCCGCCCGCCAGCGCCCGTTCGTCGATCGGGATGAAGCCGCCGGCGCTCGTCCGCTCGAGCGAGTTGAAGGTCTCGAAGGCGGCCAGCGTGTAGAGCCCGAGGAAGACCGCGGTCAAAAGCGCGACGACGAGCAGTACCCGGCGCCGGACTGCCTCCCGCAGGGCATGACCGGCGATGGTGATCGCGTCACTCACGCGTCGCGTCCCACCACGGCGGCGAGGTAGGCGTCCTCGAGCGTGCCGCTCACCACGCGGACGCCGTAAACCTCGGCGCCGCCGGCGACGAGCTCACGGACGATCCGCGGGACGTCCTCACGGCGCGCGTCGGGTAGGCGGCGCACACCCTCGGAGGTCTCGACCTCGACGCCGCCGGGCGCGGTCAGGTCCTCCGGCCGTCCCTCGGTCACCACCCGGCCGCCGTCGATGATGAGGACCCGGTCGCAGACGAGCTCGATCTCGCTGAGCAGGTGTGAGTTCAGCAGCACGCCGACGCCCTGATCGCGCAGCCCGACGAGCAGGTCGCGCACCGTGCGGCGGCCGCCTGGGTCGAGCGCGCTCGTCGGCTCGTCGAGCAGCACGAGCCGCGGGGAACCGATCAGCGCCTGGGCAATGCCCAACCGCTGCTGCATGCCCTTGCTCATCGTCTCCACCCGGCGCCCGCCCTCGCCACTGAGGCCGACCCGCACCAGCAGCGCCTCGCGCTCGGCCGCCCCGCCGTCAGACCGGGCCAGGCGCTGGTGCAATGCGAGCACCTCCTCGGCGTGAGCCCAGCCTGGGAAGCGGAACAGCTCGGCGAGGTAGCCGGTCGACGCTCGTGCCGCCCGGCTGCCAGCCACCGCCCCGGCGACGTGCGCCTCCCCGGCCGTCGGCCGGACCAGACCACAGGCGATCTTCACCAGCGTCGACTTGCCTGCCCCGTTGGGGCCGAGCAGGCCGACGAGCTCTCCCGCTGCAACCTCGAGATCGACGGCGTCGAGCGCGGTCGTCTTGCCGTAGCGCTTCGAGAGGCCACGGGCAGACAGGGCGACGGTCATCCGCACAGTCTTGCGATCACCGGCGATGTCTACCCAATGGTCCCCGTTGCTCGCTTAGGGCTCCGATGCTCGCCGCGCGCCCCCGTCGATTCGGGGGAACAAGGGTGCGCCGCGCAGGGTGCTGTAGTCCCCCGCCCCGCCAGCGATCGCGATCGTCGCGACCAATGCCAGGATAGACGCCAATCTCGCGGTTGGCGCCAGACGGGAAGTCGAACAAGATCAACCAGGCGACCACGATCGTCGCGACCACGCCGAGCAGGTCGGCCGCCCCGGTCAGGGACAGATCGGGGCGAAAGAGCCCGAAGCGCCCCCAGGTGAGGGCGGCTCCGATCGCGACCAACCCGACGATCAGCAGAAAAACGTCGCCCATCGTCAAGAGCTCGAACCCAGCTCGGTCTGCATCTGCGGCGCTCGCCCAGGGCAGAAAGAGGGAGACGATCAGCAACACACCGCCTGCGCCGGCGAGCACTTGGCCGAGCTTTGGCTTTCTCGTGGTCACTCTGCTCCTCCTTGGGTTCGTGCTTCTGGCAACGGCATTCGCGAGAGGCCCTGCCCCCGCTCGTGCAGCCTCTCGGCAGTCGTCTGGTCAGCCGGGAAGAGCAACTCGATCGCCAGCTCCGAGGTGGTCACCTCGAACGGGGTGTCGAAGCTCGCGAACATGCCGAAGAAGGAGAGCTCGCCGCCGTCGGGAGCGCGGACCTTGACCGGGCCGAGTATTTCGCTGCCCGCAATTTCGGACGCGACATCGTGCTCGGGCACGGGCACAGGGTAGCCGGCGACCTCGTCGATCAGCGCGGCGAGCTGTTCGTCGCCCGTTGCGGCCAGCTGGCGCTCCAGCTGCCTGAGCCAGTGCGCATGCCAGTCGCCGAGATTGACGAACATCGGCCCCAGGCCGCGGGGATGGAGGCCGACGCGCATCACGTTGATCGGAGGCTCGAGCAGGGCTGGATCGATCTCGGTGGACTCGGTCAACGCGAGCATGGCGGCGTTGGCGGCGATCAGGTTCCAGACGCGATCGACCGCGACCGCCGGGTAGGGCTCATGGCCGGAGAGGATCACGTCGAGTGCATCTCGCACCGGCGCCAGATCGGGATCCTCGAGCGAGCGTTCCGGGAAGGCAGGGGCGTGACCCGCGGCAAGCAGGAGCCGGTTCTGCTCGCGAAAGGGGACCTTGAGCTGCTCGAGGACCTGCAGCAGCAGCTCGCGGCCGGGCTTTGAGCGACCCGTCTCGACGAAGCTCAGGTGGCGAGCGGAGACCCCAGCGTCGAGTGCGAGCTCGAGCTGAGTCACTCGCCGGTGCTCGCGCCACTGCCTCAGGAGCGACCCGACCTCAGCCTGGGATTGAACCGTCGCCACTGCGGGCGACTCTAGTGCGCGCAGGTACCCAGGTCGATTACGTCGAGGTAACCCCGGACAAATGCTGAATGTCGAGATCAGCGCGCCTCACTCGTCGTACCTGTAAAAGCAGGTTTCCAAGGTTTCTGAGACGGAGGTCGACAGATGGCAGCACGGATAGTGGTGACTGAGTTTGTTTCGCTTGACGGGGTGATGGAGGCGCCGGGAGGGGAGCCAGGCTTCAAGTACCCCGGTTGGACCTTTGAGTTCGAGCGCGGTGAGGATGGGAACCAGTTCAAGCTGGACGAGACGAGGCAGTCCGATGGGCTGCTGATTGGCCGGCGCACCTACGAGAGCTTCGCCGGAGCCTGGCCCGAGCGCGAGGGCGAGTTCGCCGACAAGTTCAACTCGATGCCGAAGTTCGTCGTCTCGACGACGCTCGGCGAGCCGGAGTGGAACAACACGACCGTCCTCGATGGCGACGATGCGACCGCCGAGGTGCGCATGCTCAAGGAGGCGTTCGACGGCGAGCTTCAGGTGCCGGGAAGCCACCAGCTCGTCCAGGAGCTGCTCGCGAGCGACCTGGTCGACCAGGTCAACCTGATGGTCTTTCCGGTGATCCTCGGAACCGGCAGGAAGGCCTTCGAGGAGCTGCCCGAGCGGCGCAACCTGCGACTCAAAGAATCGAAGGTGGTCGGCGAGGGCGTCGCCGTGATGATCTACGAGCGCGCTGCCTGAACTTCGCTCGCGTGCACATATGCGGTTCGGTCGCGCTTAGGATCGCTCACCTATGAGCTTCCGAGCCATCTGGCGGGGCGTGCTCGTGCTCCTGCTCGACGCCCTCACGCTGCTGCTGCTCTCGCAGGCGCTCCCGGGCTTCGTCCTCGATGGCGCGGCGACCGCGCTTGCCGCGGCCGCGGTGATCGGTCTCCTCAACGCCCTGATCTGGCCGATCCTCGCCCGCTTCGCGTTGCCGCTGACCGTCCTCACCCTGGGGGGCGCGGCGCTGGTCCTGAACGGCGTGCTCGTCACCTTCGCGATCGACGTCCTGCCTGGGGCGGAGATCGGCGGCGTCCTCGAGGGGATCGTGGTGACGATCGTGATGGCGGCAGTCACCGCGACGGTCTACGCGCTGCTCGCGATCGACGAGAACGAGTCCTGGTACCGCCACGTCGTGCGGCGGCAGGCGCGTCGCCGCGAGCAGGTTGTGGAGAGCGACGTCCCGGGCGTGCTCTTCCTCGAGATCGACGGGCTCGCCCACGATGTCCTGCACCGCGCGCTCAGCGACGGCAGCGCTCCTAACCTCGCGGCCTGGCTGCGTAGCGGCTCTCACCATCTGCGGAAATGGGAGACGGACTGGTCATCGCAGACCGGCGCCTGCCAGGCCGGCTTGCTGCACGGCGACAACGACGACATGCCCGCATTCCGCTGGTGGGAGAAGGACCGGGACAAGGCGATCGTCACCAACCATCCGCGCGACGCGGAAGAGCTGGAGCGGCGGCACTCGAACGGTCGTGGCCTCCTGCATGCCGACGGCGCCAGCCGCGCCAACATCCTCTCCGGCGACGCGCCGCACTCGATGCTGACGATGAGCACGGCGCTGCACCGCCGTCGCCCGATCGGCCGCGACTACGCCGCTTACTTCGCCCGTCCCTACGCCGTCGCCCGCACGTTCGTCCTCGTTCTCGCCGAGGTTGTCCGCGAGCGCCGCGCCGCCCGCAGCCAGGTCCGTGACGACGTCCGTCCCCGGATCGCCCGCAGCCGCTCCTACGCGCTCGTCCGGGCCTGGGGGACCGTGGTCCAGCGGGACCTCCAGGTCGCCGCGGTCGTCGGCGACGTCCTCGCCGGGCGCCCCACCATCTACACGACCTTCCTCGCCTACGACGAGGTCGCCCACCACTCCGGCATCGAGCGCCACGATGCGCTCGCCGTGCTGCGCGACCTCGATCGCCAGATCGCGCGGATCGCCACCGCTTGTGCCGAGGCGCCACGGCCCTACCGCCTGGTCGTGCTCTCTGACCACGGGCAGTCACAGGGGGAAACCTTCCGCGACCGCTATGGGGGAACTCTGGAGGATCTAGTTCGCTCGGCCTGTCGGCCAGAGAGCACGATCGCGGCCGAAGGGGGAGATGAGGACGCGCTCTCCTACCTCAGCGCCGGCCTGACCGAGGTCGCGCGCGACGACACCGTCGCCGCCCGGACCGTGCGGGTCGCGACCCGGGGGCGCAGCGCCGACGGCGTCGTCTCGCTCGACCCCGACGACCGCCGCGAGATCGAGGAGACCCGCGGGAACGGGATCCCGGAGCTCTCTGTGATGGCCTCGGGGTGTCTTGGCCTGATCAGCTTCCCGCGCGAGCCGGGGCGGGTGACGCTGGAGCGGTTGGACAAGCTCTACCCCCGCCTGCTGCCGGCGCTCCGCGAGCACCCCGGGATCGGGTTCGTGCTGGTGCGCTCGGAGCGCTCGGGGGCGATCGCTGTAAGCAAGGGCGGAACCAGATTCCTCGACGAGGACCGGGTCGAGGGGGAGGACCCGCTCGCGCCCTTCGGCCCACACGCAGCTGAGCATCTGCGGCGCACCGACGGCTTTCCCCACTGCGCCGACCTGATGCTCAACAGCACCTTCTGGCCGGAGTTCGGCGAGGTCGCCGCCTTCGAGGAGCTGGTCGGCTCGCACGGCGGCATGGGTGGGACGCAGAGCTTCCCGTTCGTGCTCCACCCGAGCGACCTGGCCTGGCCCGAGGGCGACGTGGTCGGCGCCGAAAGCGTCCATCGAATCTTTTGCGCCTGGCTGGCGCAGCTGGGGCACTCCAGCTACGAGAGCGAGGTCGCCTCGCCGGGCGCAAGCACCCGCGCCTCCACCTGAGGCGCGAGCTCCCGCATCCAGGTTTCGAACTGGTGCGGCGGCGAGCGGAGCGGGTCGGGGCGAAGCTGCGCCAGGCCGAGCGGGTAGAGCGTCCCCCAGTGGATCGGGATGACGATCCTCGGTGAGAGCAGTGTCGCCGCCCGGGCGGCGCGCTCCGGGTCCAGGTGGCCGGGTCCCAGACTCGGCCCCCAGCCCCAGATCGGCAGCAGGGCGAGGTCGAGCCCGGGCCCAAGCTTCGCCATCCCGTCGAAGAGATCCGTGTCGCCGGCAAAGTAGATCCGCTGGTGGCGGCCGGCGAGGAGAAACCCGATGGCCTCCGATTTCCGCTCGAACCGGCTCTCGCTGGGGTGCCGCGCCTCCACGGCGGTGACGGTGACCCCGCCGACCTGGCCCGATTCGCCCGGCGCCAGCTCCGCCACGGCGCTGAAGCCGCGGCGCTCGAGGAACTCCCTCGAGCCGGGCGCCGCGAGCACCGGGACATCGCGGCCAATCCGGCGTAGCGAGGGGAGGTCGGCGTGGTCGTGATGCAGGTGGGAGATCAGCACGGCGTCGAGGTCCTCCGTCGCGTCGGGCGCGGGCGGCGCGCCGTGGCGGCGCAGCGGACCCACGCGTGAGCGCAGCACGGGATCGGTGAGCAGCCGCGCCCCGTCGAGCTCGGCCAGGACGGTCGCGTGGCCTACGTAGGTGACTCGGTCGGGCATCTCACACCGGCGCCGGCTGGGTCGCGATGTCGGGCGCGCCGCGTATCGTCCGCGAACGCGATGAGCGAGCGTCGAGCGATTCTCCGCGGCAGGCTACGCCGCCCTGGGCGTGAGGGCTCAAAGCGGCTGAGCGAGAGGAGCAGACCGTGCGCTCCGATCCCGCGCCAACGTAGGCGGGTACCAGCGCTTGTCCTGAAGGAATCGACCCATGCACCGTGTCATCGACGCGACGAAGGTACGGCGTCTGGGTTGCCGAGGACGAGGTGATCGTCGTCACCTCCGATCGCGATCTAGCCAAACGGGCCCGAACCTCGGGCGCCGCCGTCGAGTCGGCGGCGACCTTCCGTGCTCGTCTTGACTAGCGCTTGACGATGTTGTGGACCTCGAGCAGGGTGGGCTCGCCGGGTTCGATTCCGATCTCGGCCAGTATCGGCATCAGCCGCTCGCCGAATGACTCGAGCTGCTCTCGGGAATCCCAAATCTCGCTGACCTGGAGACTGCCCTCGGTGCCGAAGCAGAGGTGGTATTCGAGTCCATCGGGCGGGAAGTCACCTGACTCTTTGAGCTTGCGGATGCTCTCGTCGTACTGTGCTGCCGTCAAGGACGCTGGGGTAAAGCGAGCGAGCACGCTCATGGATCCTCCTCGTTGGGGTCCGGCCAACCTTATGCCTCTGTGCTCTTCGGCACGAGCGCAGCCGCTGTAAAGGCTGCCTTGCTCACGGCAATAATGAGAGGCATGCCCGGAGAGGAGTGGACGAGCGAGGAGCAGAAAGTCCGCCGCTACCTCTCCCGCGCAGACGAGTTTCCCCATCGCGCCGAGGGCGAGAGCGTCCTGCTCGAACACGTGCCCCGTGAGGCTCACCGCATCCTCGACCTTGGCACCGGGGATCGTCGACTGCTATTGGAAGTGGCTGGAGATGGCGCTTCTGATCGGCGTCAAGCCTGTCTGAGGCAGGCGGTAGCCGGGTAGCTCTGTTTTAGGCGGCCCTTCATATCTCGCCGCCACAGTCAGGAAGCCAGTCAATGGAGCCTCGCAATCAGACGGAGAGGGTGGTATCCGAACGCCCGCGCTACCGCAGGCCTCGGGCCGGCTTTGTCCTCGTTCTCTGCCTCGGCCTTCTGTTCGTCCCCTCGGCCGCCGCCGCGCCGTCCTGCGGTGGGCAGCAGGCGACGATTTTCTCCAACGAGGCGGCGATTCGCGGGACCAAGGGCCCCGACGTGATCGTCGGCGGCGACGGTCCGAACGTCATTTCGGGAGCCGGCGGCAACGACGTGATCTGCGGTGGCTCCGGCCGCGACACGATCCATGGCGATCGGGGCAACGACACGATTGACGGCAAGCGCGGCAACGACGCCGTCCACGGCGGGCGGGGCTCCGACGAGGTGGATGGCGGTGCCGATCCCGACAAGGTCTTCGGCGACAGCGGCAACGACACCTTGGGTGGGGCGCGCGGCAATCGGGACGACGTCGACGGTGGGCCAGGCGATGACGAATTGGGAGGTGGCCCCGGCGCCTTCGACACTCTCATGGGTGGCGTTGGTCGGGACCACATCGACGGCGGCGCGGGCAATCACGACATCGCCTCCTACCGGGGAGCGGGCGGGCCGGTCGCGGTCAACCTCGGCTCCGGGCTCGTAACCGGGGCAGAGGAAGAGCGCTTGACCGGCATCGAGGACGCCGTCGGCGGTTCGGGCGAAGACGTTCTGCTGGGCTCCGACACGACGTCCAACCGGCTGGACGGCGGACCCGGGGACGACCGCCTGCTCGGTGTATGGCGGAGCGACCAGGCCCATGGCGGCCCCGGCAGCGATCAGTGCGTCGGCCCCTTTTCGGTCGAGGATTCCTGTGGGCCGGCCGGCGGTCGCCGCGGCACCAAGATCGAGCTGTACGAGAGCATCGTCGGCTCCTCGAGTCTCACCATCGCCGGTGACGATGACGTCGATGACGTGACCGTGGTGCGCGGCGACCACGGCTATGTCGTGCGCGGCGGGAGTGGCAATCCGGTACTCCGCAGCGCCCCCCGCTCCGGCGGCTGTGCGTCCGCCGCCGGCTCGGTTTCCTGCGTTGGCACGGTGAACTCGATCCTCGTCTCTCTCGGCAGCGGCAATGACAGGCTCACGGTGAGGGGCAGCGTTCCGGCTGAGGTCTCGGTGACGGTCGACGGCGGACCAGGCCGCGACTGGGTGCGTGGCGGCCGGGGCGGCGACACTCTCTACGCCGGCGACGACAGCGACCCGGACACGATCGTCGGCGGCGGGGGGGACGACGTGCTCTTCGGCGTCAACATCCTCCATCCCCGTCGCAGCAGTGGCGCGGCGACGCTGGTTGGTGGTCCTGGAAACGACCTCCTGGTCGGTGGCCAGCCCTGCGACGACCTCTTCCACGGCGGTCTTGGCGACAATGACAGTGCCTCCTTTGCCCGGGTGCGCAATGCCGGGACCGTCGTTAAGGCGGCGATCGGAGGCAGAGTGTTCGACCCCGAGGCCGGCTTTTGCGGCGCCAGCCGCATCGACGGCACGATCGAGAAGATCGAGGGATCGACCGGCCCCGACCTCCTACTCGGCAGCGCCGGGGCCGACACGCTGCTCGGTCGCGGCGGAGCCGACCTGCTCGATGGAAGGGGAAGGCCGGACCGCTGCATCGGCGGTCGTGGCGGCGATGAGGACCGTCGCTGTGAGTACGTGCGGTAGTGCCGGCAGCGCAAGGGCTACTCTGCCCCCATGGTTCGACGCCCCGGACGCCGTGCCGTCGCCGTTCTATTGAGCGCCCTGGTCGCCTTCGCCCTTATCGCGGGCGCGGCCGCGGCCGCGCCCGCGCCGCCGAAATTGCAGCGAATGCTCAACGGGATCGTCGCCTCAGCGCAGGGCCCCCCGGGCATCTCGGTTCTGATCGACCGCGGGACCCGGACGAAATTCTTCAGCGCCGGCGTCGCCGATCTCTCCAACCGGCGCTCGCCCCAGCCAACCGAACACGTGCGCATCGCCAGCGTCGCCAAGGGCTTCAACGCCTTCATCGCGGTCGCGCTTGCCAAAGGCCCGAAACCTCGCCTCTCGCTGCGGGAAACGCCGGGAACGAGCATCCCGGGGATCCTCCCCAGCGCCGAACGGGTGACCCTCACCCAACTGCTTCAACACACGAGCGGCCTGCCGGACTACATAAGAGCCCCGGCCTTCGTCGAAGCCTTCCTTGCCGATCCGGCTGCCTACCTCTCGCCGACCCAGCTGACCGGGTTCGTCCGTGACGAGCCGCTCGAGTTCAGGCCGGGCTCCCGCTTCCACTACTCCGACACTGACAACATCGCCGCCGCGCTGATGGAGGAAGCGGCTACCGGGCGCACCTTCACGAGCCTGCTGCGGAGCGAGGTCTTCAGGCCGTTCGGCATGCAATCCAGCAGCCTGCCCGAGACGGTCAAGATGCCACGCCCGTTCATGCATGGCTATGAGATCGAGCAGGGGAAAAAACCCGACGACGTGAGCGAACTGATCAATCCCGCCGGCGCCTGGGCCTCGGGCGGGATCGTCTCGACTCCGGCCGATCTGTCCCGGTTCGTGCCGGCCTACGTGCCGACCATCCTGCGCGCCTCGCGTGGCTTGGCCAGGGCCTTCAGGCCGGGGAAATCATCGCCCCCTGGCCCGGGCAAGAACTCCGCCGGACTCGGCATCTTCCGTTACCGCACCGCCTGTGGCGATATCTACGGTCACACCGGATCGTTCCCCGGCTACCGGCTCTTCGTCGCCGGTTCCGCGGGGGGTGGGCGGTCGGTCGTCTTCGTCGTCAACTCCCAGATCGTCCCTGGCAGTGGCTCCCAGCGGGTTTCAGCGGCGATTCGGCGCGCGCAGGCCCGCGCGGTCTGCATGGCCCTGCGTTAAGAGGACCCCGCCCCGTACTCCTTGTAGGCGTACCACCATTCCTTGCGCTCGATCCGCGACTCCATGTGGACGTGCTTGGTCTCCTGGAACGCCTCCAGCCCCTGGCGACCGAGCTCGCGCCTACCCCGCTATTGCCCCAGCAACCGCCCGGACTGATCCATTTGCTTCAATCGGATGACCAGAGAAAGGAGGTGGTCCTAACTTGATTCACATGCTTGAGGGGACTCTGGAGGTGCAGGGCCGCTAGGCGGTCGATCCGGAATTCTGGATTGCCCGCCCGGGCGCCGCACTGGTTTGGGCGCCCGGCGGAATCCACCCCGGGCACCGGCGAGCGTTTGGAAGGCGGGCGTCGTCCCACCCGCTAGCGGTTTCCGCGTCTCGTTTCCAAGCACCTGACCAGGGCCGCTTTCGGGCGGCCCTGGTGCGTTCTGGTGTCAGATCCCGTTTCTACCCCAAAATTAGGTATATTTGTCCAAATATCGGGTAGAAGGCTAAAGATGAACCTTCTTAATGGCTGGGCGACGCGAATGATTGACAGAGCGATCAGAAGGACTAGAAGCCCTTTGGGGCGATCGGCCAGTGCGGTTGTTTTGGCGATTGGAGTGATCTTGATCGGTGCGGTTGCCGTCCCTACTGCCTCGGCTGGGTTGGTGGAAGAGGTGACGGGGACGGTCGGGTCAACGGTGAAATCGGTCCAGGACGGCGCGAACGCCATTCCGTCGCCGCCGAGTACGACCCCTCCTACGCTGCCGAGCGCCCCCACCCCTCCCGCGACGCCGCCATCGCCGGTGGCCACGCCGGCCCCGCCACCTCAGGCTCCGGTCAAGTTGCCGGGCAAGGAGGCACCGGCCCCTCCGTCTCGAGCTGGTGATGACTCCGCTGATCCTCCTCCCGTGGATCGGGTAGCCGGTGCCGTGCAGGGGGCGGCCGATTCGGTGACCAGCGCTGGCAAGGAAGCCGCTACGCGGGGGGTGACTCCCGGGCGCAGCGGCAACTACGCCGCCACGGCGCCCCAGCATCGCGCTGATCGGGGTGCAAGCGAGAATCCCGGCGGGCGGGGTGCAAGCGAGAATCGCGCTGATCAGAGAAGCGAGGCAATCGTCCGCGGGAGCCGTACGTCGTCCAGCCCTCCGGTTGCGGTCAGGGCAGCCGAGGTGGCCGCGCTCCAGCGTTGGCTTGCTCGTGTCTGGCCGGCCGTCGCCCTCGGCGGGAGTGGGGCAGGGATAATCGAGGTCATCACGGGGGGCCTGTTTCGCCCAGCCCTTGCCACGGTCGCCGGCTTGCTGCTGGCGAACTCGCCGATCCTTCCAACCAGTGGCGATGCGTCGCTCGCCGGGCACCAAGGAGGAGTGGCGGGCGCGGCACGGTCCTCCGCGCCCAATCCGGTTCCCCCTCCCCCTGCCGCTGAGGGAGGGAGCGTCCTCTACCTGATCGCTATCGCCGCACTGCTGGCAATGCTGGCATTCACGGTGTGGAGGGAGTTCCGGATCGCGCTCCACCCCCGCTTGCGCTGAGGCTGCGGCCGCAATCGGCGATCGTGTCCTCGACTCGGGCGGGGTGACCAGCCGAGGCGGGCCCGCGCCTTCTCGCTCGAGAGCTCCGTCTTCTTGCCGAGCTGGCCGGTGATCGAGCGGATGCTCGGATCGAAGATGCCCATCGCGCGCACGGCCAGGTTCGGCACGGACCGCGTCGGTACCTTCGCCGCGTCCTCGCCGAGGCGCTCGCGCAGGATCGCGGCGACCTCCGCCATCCAGAGGAATCGCTCGGTGGCGATGAAGCGCTCGCCGCCGGCCTCGGGTGCGGTCATCGCCCTGATCTGCAGATCGGCGACGTCGCGGACGTCGACGAAGCTGAAGCCGATTCGCGGCACGCCGGGCATTCCCCGCAGCAGCCGTTCGATCACCTGCAGCGAGTAGGAGTGGTCCTCGCTGAGCACCGGGCCGATGATCGCGCCGGGGTTGACCGTGGCCAGCTTCTCGGTTGCGCTCCGCGCTCGCGCACGAGGTCCCAGGCGGCCCGCTCGGCGATCGTCTTCGAGCGGGCGTACGGCGAGAGGTTGGGGTTGTCCGGGTCGCTCCAGTTCTGCCTCGGTGAGCGGCCCGGAGGCCGGCTTGTCGCCGCCCCGTGATCGCCGCGACCGAGGAGGTGACGACGACGCGCTCGACGCCGGCGTCGAGGCTGGCCGCGAGCACCCGCAGGGTCCCCTCGCGCGCCGGCACGATCAGCTCGTCGGGGTCCTTCGGCTGCTGCGGCGGGAAGGGCGAGGCGACGTGGAGGACGTAGTCGCAGCCCTCGACCGCCTGCGGCCAGCCCTCGTCGTCCTTCAGGTCGGCGGCGAAGACGGTGAGGCGATCGCCGGCGTCCACCTCGCGGCGCCAGCGCGGCGCGCACCTCCGCCTCGCGGGCGAGATCGCGCACGGTCGTGCGGACGCGGTAGCCGCGGCGCAGCAGCTCGACCAGGCACCAGCCGCCGAGGAACCCGGAGCCACCGGTGACCAGAACCGTCTGCGTCTCCACCTGCGAACCCTCCATTGGTATGGGGAGTATGAACGTGAGAGCATCCTCTGCGGGATGACCGACTTCCTGGTCAAGCGGACGACCTGCGCGAGTGCCGCGTGGTCGAGTCGGGGCCGCCCGAGCCTCGACCCCGGGCAGGCGCTGCTCCGGGTCGACACCTTCGGCCTCACCGCCAACAACGTCACCTACGCCGTCTTCGGCGAGGCGATGTCCTACTGGAACTTCTTCCCGGCCGAGAGGAGGGCTGGGGTCGGGTGCCGATGTGGGGCTTCGCCGAGGTCGAGCGGAGCGAGGCCGAGGGGGTCGAGGCGGGCACGCGCCTGTTCGGTTACCTGCCGCCCTCCTCGCACCTGCTCGTCGACCCCGGCCGACGCCGGCGAGCGCCGGCTTCGTCGACGCCTCGCCGCACCGAGCCGAGCTGCCCTCGGCCTACCACCGCTATCTGGCGACCGCGGAGCGATCCCTTCTACCGCGCCGGACACCGAGGAGATCCAGATGCTGCTGCGGCCGCTCTTCTTCACCTCGTTCCTGATCGACGACCAGCTCGCCGACGAGGGCCTGGTCGACGCGCGGCCCGATCGTGATCGCCAGCGCCTCGAGCAAGACGGCGATCGCCGCCGCCTTCATGCTGGCGCAGCGCGAGGGGGTCGAGCTCATCGGCCTCACCTCGCCGCGCAACGTCGAGTTCGTCGAAGGCCTCGGGATCTACGGCCGCACCGTCACCTACGACGCGATCGAGCTCGCTGGAGCGCGGGCCCGCGACCTTCGTCGACATCGCCGGCGACGGCGAGGTGCGCCAGGCGGTCCACGCGCACTTCGGCGACGAGCTCGTCCACAGCATGGCGGTGGGGATGACCCACTGGGAGGAGATGGCGGGCGGGGGTGGCGAGCTGCCGGGACCCGCAGCCGACCTTCTTCTTCGCCCCCGACCCGGTCAGCAAGCGCGCCGAGGACTGGGGCCGCGCCGGTCTCGAGTCATGTGTCGCCGACGCCTGGCACCCGTTCTGCGAGTGGACGGGCGGGCTGGCTGGAGACGATCCCCGGCCAGGGCTTCGAGGCGTTGCAGAGCGCCTACCTCGACGTGCTCGAGGGCCGAGTCGACCCCAAGCACGCCCACGTGCTGACGCTCCAGCCTCTGGCGCCACCGTAGGCCTCGATGCCCGCGATCCCCTCCATGTCCGCGGCGATCAGGATGTTCACCGGGCCAGGGTATCCCTGGGAGTAGGCTGAGCGCACCGACCTATTTCGACTGGAACGGAGGGCACGTGATCACCAAGGCCGACTTCATCGGGGTTCCCTCGCAGGACGCCGAGCGCTCGCGCAGCTTCTACGTCGAGACGCTGGGGCTACGACCCGACGAGAACTCGCGCTTCGAGTTCTGGGCCGGCGAGACCTGCTTCAGCATCTGGGAGCCGGAGAAATTCGGCATGAGCTTCGCGCCGCAGAAAAATGCCCACCCGGCGCTGCACGTAGATGACGTCGAGGTCGCTCGCAAGGAGCTGGAGGCGAAGGGCATCGAGTTCGCCGGCGAGACGATGGACACGGGGGTCTGCCACATGGCCTTCTTCACCGATCCCGACGGCAACGACCTGATGCTGCACGGTCGTTACGCCCCCTACGAGTAGGCTGATGTCGAAGCTGAGATTCGAGATCTCGATCTCGCTCGACGGCTACGTCGCCGGCCCGAACCAGAGCGAGGAGAACCCGCTGGGCGAAGGCGGCGAGCAGCTGCACGAGTGGGTCGTCAAGCTCGCCGCCTGGCGGAAGTCGCATGGCCGCGAGGGGGGAGAGGTGAACGCCAGCACGCCGCTGATGGAGGAATCGCTGAGCGGGGTCGGGGCCGTGATCATGGGCCGCAACATGTTCGGCGGCGGACCCGGGCCTTGGGGCGAGGACCCGTGGCAGGGATGGTGGGGAGAGGAGCCTCCTTTCCGTGTGCCGGTCTTCGTCCTCACCCACCACGAGCGCGAGCCGCTGACGCTGGGCGAGACGACTTTCACCTTCGTCACCGACGGGATCGAGGCAGCGCTGGAGCAGGCGCAGGAGGCAGCGGGCGACCTCGATGTCACCATCGGCGGCGGCGCCAACGTCGCTCAGCAGTACCTCTCCGCCGGCCTGGTCGACCAGATGCAGCTCAACGTCCCCCCGATTCTGCTCGGCGGCGGGGCGCGCCTGTTCGAGGACGGCGCCGGGGCGGGCCTTGGCCTGGAGCCGATCGCTCGTCGTCGACACCCCCGACGTCACGCACCTGCGCTACCGGGTCGGCTAAGCGGCTCGCTGGCCAGGCGATATGCGAGACATCACACTGGCTGACCAGCCAGCGTGCGAGAATGGCAGCCCGTGGCCGAGGGGTCGCCCGAACATCTCGATGTCCTGATCGTCGGCGCCGGCCTCTCCGGAGTCGGCGCTGCTTGGCATCTGCAGGACCGCTGCCCCGGCAAGAGCTACGCGATCTTCGAGGCTCGCGGCGAGCTCGGCGGCACCTGGGACCTCTTCCGCTATCCCGGCATCCGCTCGGACTCCGACATGCACACGCTGGGCTACCGCTTCAAGCCCTGGACGGCGGCGAAGTCGATCACCGACGGCCCCTCGATCCTCGAGTACGTCCGCGAGACCGCCAGCGACCACGGCATCGAGGACAGGATCCGCTTCCACCACCGCGTCGTCGCCGCCAGCTGGTCGAGCGAGGACTCGCGCTGGACGGTCGAGGCGGAACGCACCGAGGACGGCGAGAGCCGTGCGGGTCATCTGCGACTTCCTCTGGACCTGCAGTGGCTACTACCGCTACGACGAGGGCTACACGCCGGAGTTCGAGGGTCTCGATCGCTTCGCCGGAGAGGTCGTGCACCCTCAGCACTGGCCCGAGGATCTCGACTACGACGGCAAGCGGGTCGTCGTGATCGGCAGCGGCGCCACCGCGGTCACCCTCGTCCCGGCGATGGCGGAGAAGGCAGCGCACGTGACGATGCTGCAGCGCTCGCCCACCTACATCGCCTCGCTCGCCGGCCGAGGACCCGATCGCCACCGGGCTGCGCCGCTTCCTGCCCGAGCGCGCCGTTTACTCGATCGTGCGCTGGAAAAACGTGCTGATGCAGATCAGCCTTCTACCAGCTCAGCCGCCGCCGACCGGAGATGGTGAAGAGGCTCATCCGCAAGGGGGTCGAACGGGCGCTGCCGCCTGGGTACGACGTCGATAAGCACTTCACTCCCCGCTACAACCCCTGGGACCAGCGCATGTGCCTGGTTCCCGACAGCGACCTCTTCGAGGCGATCTCCAAGGGTGACGCCTCGGTCGTCACCGACCGGATCGCGACCTTCACCGAGCGCGGGGTCGAGCTCGAGTCGGGCGAGGAGCTGGAGGCCGACGTGGTCGTCACCGCGACCGGGCTGAACCTGCTCTTCCTCGGCGGTCTACAGCTGACCGTCGACGGCGAGGAGGTCGACATCCCCAGCACGATGACCTACAAGGGCATGATGCTGAGCGGTGTTCCCAACCTCGCCTTCACCGTCGGCTACACCAACGCCTCCTGGACTCTGAAGGCGGACCTCACCTCCGAGTACGTCTGCCGTCTGCTCAACCACATGGACGCGTACGGCTACCGGCGCTGCGCTCCCGAGGTCGACACGACGGTGACCGAGGAGCCGTTGCTCGACTTCACCTCGGGTTACGTCCTGCGCTCGCTCGACCAGTTCCCCAAACAGGGCTCGGTGGAACCGTGGAAGCTGCGCCAGAACTACGTCTTCGACATCCGTACGATCAGGCGCGGCGCGATCGATGATGGCGCGATGCGCTTTGGCCGCGGGGCGAGCGCGCCACAGGCCACCGAGACGCTCGCCGCCTGATTCGATTCGGGCGCAGCGGGTAGCGAGGCGCCATGCAAACCAAGCTGCTGCTCCCAGTCCTTGCCCTCTGCCTTCTGATCAGCGTCGGCGTTGTCGGTTGCGGTGATGAGGACGGGGAGGACACCGGCTCGGCCACCGTCACCGAGACGACCGAGGCCGGCGATGACTCCGCGTCCGGGGACGACTCGGCGAGCGGTGGCAACGCGCCCGCTCCCAGCGGCGACGCAGTGCGCTCCGGCAAAGTCGAGATCGTCGACTTCGCCTACGACCCCGACCCCGTGAAGATCGAGGAAGGCGGCAAGGTGATCTGGCAGAACGAGGACTCGGCGCCGCATACCGCGACCGCCGACGACGGCAGCTTCGACACCGGCACGCTCGAGGAAGGCAAGCTGGGGTCGGAGAGCTTCAAGGAGCCGGGCACCTACTCCTACATCTGCTCGATCCACCCGGACATGACGGGCACCGTCGAGGTGGTCGCTGCGGGCTGACGCGTTGCCAGGGTCGCGGCGCCGCCCATAGAATCGCGGCGCCGCGATGACCGATCTGACCGAGAAGCAGGCCGAGCTGTGCGAGCGCAGCGAGACCGACTACTCGGACCTGCGCGCGCTCTTCGTCAACTGCACGCTGAAGCGCAGCCCCGAGGTGTCCAACACGCAGGGGCTGATGGACATCTCGATGGAGATCATGCGCCGCAACGGCGTCGCGGTCGAGTGCATCCGCGCGATCGACCACGAGATCGCCACCGGCGTCTGGCCGGACATGACCGAGCACGGCTGGGAGCGCGACGAGTGGCCGCAGATCTTCGAGCAGGTGATGGCTGCCGACATCCTCGTGCTCGGCATGTCGATCTGGCTGGGGGAGAAGTCCTCGGTCGCGACCCAGATCGTCGAGCGCCTCTACGGCAACTCGCACCTGCTCAACGACGCCGGCCAGTACGCCTACTACGGCCGGGTCGGGGGTTGCCTGGTGACCGGCAACGAGGACGGGGTCAAGCACTGCGCGATGAACGTCCTCTACTCGCTGCAGCACCTCGGCTACACGATCCCGCCCCAGGCCGACTCCGGCTGGATCGGCGAGGCGGGGCCGGGACCGTCCTACCTCGACGAGGGCTCGGGCGGCCCGGAGAACGACTTCACCAACCGCAACACCACCTTCGCCGCCTGGAACATGCTGCACCTGGCGCGGATGCTGAAGGACGCCGGCGGCATCCCCGCGCACGGCAACCAGCGCCCCGAGTGGGATGCCGGCTGCCGCTTCGACTTCCCCAACCCCGAGCACCGCGTATAGGACCGGTCCCACCGTGCGATGATCGGCTCGTGAGCGAGTCGGTCACGATCCCCGCCCGCTTCAACGGACCGCTGGATAGCGGCAACGGTGGTTACAGCGCTGGCGCGCTTGCCGCTTTCCTCGAGGGTGCGGTCGAGGTCAGCCTGCGACGCCCGGTGCCGCTCGACACGGAGCTGCGGGTGAGGCCGCGATGACGACGGCAGAGTGCTCGCCCTCGACGGTGAGGACTTGGTTGCGGAGGCTCGCCCTGTGGCCGACTTCGAGCTCGACGTCCCGGCGCCTGTCGGCATCGAGCAGGCGCGGGGCGCGACCGCCGGCTACCGGGGCAAGGTCGATCGGCACCGTTCAGCAACTGCTTCGTCTGCAGCCGCACCCGTGAGGACACGATGCGGCGTCCACGCCGGCCCGGTCGAGGGTCGGGACCTCGTCGCCACCCCCTGGACGCCGCCGCAATGGGCTGACGATGGATCGGGGGCCGTGCGCCCGGAGATCGTCTGGGCCGTGCTCGACTGCCCCACCTACTTCGCTGCCTACATGGACCACCCCGAGCCGCTGCCTCCGGGCGTCTTGGCGCGCTTCACCGGCCGCCTCGATGCACCGGTTCCAATTGGCGAGGAGCACGTCGTGATCTCCTGGCCGCTGGACGCGGACGGGCGCAAGCACCACGCCGGCGGTGGCGGTCGTCTCAGCCGGCGGCGAGGTGCTGGCCCGCGCCGAGGCGCTGCTGATCGAGCCCCGCCAGGGCTAGGCGGCGTTCGCCTCGAGCCGCTCGGCCAGGCGGTTCATGCCGAGCTCGCGGGCGGCCGCGGCGGCGCCGGTCCAGTCGGTGCGCTGGTCGGGTGGTCGGCTCGACGCCCGCGTCGCGCAGGGTGGCGATGTCTTTGAAGGCGAGCAGTTCCTCGCGGGCGTCGAGCAGGGCGCCGCGCAGTTTCGGGCGCTGCTCGCGGATCGCGTTGTCGAGGATCGTCTCCAGGTTGCCGTGGCGGCGCAGCAGCTCGGCCGCCGTCTTCGGCCCGACGCCCTTGGCGCCGGGCAGGCCGTCGGAGGGGTCGCCGCGCAGGGCGATGAAGTCTGGCACCTGCTCGGGATCGACGCCGTAGCGCTCGCGCACCTCTGCCGGGCCGACCTCTTCGGCCCCTTTGCCGCCGCCGGTGCGGACGTAGAGGACGGTGACGCCCTCGCTGGCGCACTGGTACATGTCGCGGTCGCCGGTCAGCAGCAACGCCTGCCCGCCGGCATCGGCCTCGCGGCTAGCGTAGGTGCCGAGCAGGTCGTCGGCCTCGAGCGAGTCGCTGGTCGCGACGGTCCAGCCGAAGGCCGCGAAGAAGTCGCGGCTGGCGGCGAACTGTGGCGAGAGGTCGTCGGGCATCGCCGCCTCGCGCTCGGCGTGGTAGGCGGGGTAGAGCTCGGTCCGGTAGGAGGCGGCGTCGGGCCCGAAGCAGAGGACGACGGCGCGCGGCTGGTGCACTTCGACCTCGGCCAGGATCAGGTTCGCCGTGCCGAGCAGCGCGTTGACCGGCTTGCCGTCAGGCCCCTTGATCGAGTCGGGCAGCGCGTAGAAGGCGCGAAACAGCATCGAGGGCGCGTCGACGACGAGCAGAGGCCGGCTCATGGCGAGAGCCTATCCCTCGCGCGGGGTAGACTCGACCGCGCATGAGCTTCACCCAACCCGCGCCGCCTCCCTTCGAGTACGAGGAGTGGAAACGCCGCCCGCACCTGGAGCGGATCAAGGTGCTGGCGCAGGACTGGGCGCTGAACGGGTTCGGCACCCCCGGCTTCGTCTACCTGCTCTACATCTTCAAGCTGATCGTCTACGCCGGCGGCGGGCTGCTGGTGATCTCGGCGACGACGACCGGCCTGGGCGGGCTCGGCAACCTCGGCAATTGGTGGACCGAGCCGATCGTCTTCCAGAAGGCGGTGATCTGGACGATGCTCTGGGAGGTGCTCGGCCTCGGCGCCGGCTCGCTGCCGCTGACCCTGCGCTTCTCGCCGATGATCGGCGGCCTTCTTTACTGGTTGCGGCCGGGGACGACGCGGCTGCCGCCCTGGCCCGAGCGAGTGCCGCTGACCCGCGGCACGCGGCGGACGTTGCTCGACGTCGCCCTCTACGCGGGCCTGATCGCCGCCGCGCTCAACCTGCTGCTGTCGGGTGGCATCGACGCTTCCGGCGGGGCTGCCGGCCGCCTCGATCCGGTAGCGGTCGGCGTTCTGCTCGCCTTACTCGGCTTGCTCGGCCTGCGCGACAAGGTCCCCTTCCTGGCCGCCCGGGCGGAGATCTACGGCAGCCTCGCGATCGTCTTCCTCTTCCCGCTGACCAACATGATCGTCGCCGCCCAGCTCGTCTTCGTCTGCATCTGGTGGGGGGCGGCGTCCTCGAAGCTGAACCGCCACTTCCCCTTCGTCGTCACGGTGATGATCAGCAACACGCCCTGGAATCGCTGGCGAGCGGCGAAGCGGCGTCTGTATCGGGATCACCCCGAGGACCTGCGTCCGTCGTCAGTGGGCGCACTTACCGCTCACATGGGCACGGTTATCGAGTTCACCCTGCCGCTGATCCTGCTGATCTCCCAGGGTGGCGTGATCGGCACGATCGCCGTCGCCGGGATGGTGATCTTCCACCTCCACATCCTCTCCACCTTCCCGTTGGCGGTGCCGCTGGAGTGGAACATCTTCATGATCGTCGGCGTCCTCTTCCTCTTCGGGCACTACGGCGACGTGCCGTTCTCGACCATCGACGATCCACTGCTGCTGGTGATCCTCGCCGTGATCTGCGTCGGCCTGCCCGTGCTCGGCAACTTCCGCCCCGACCTCGTCTCCTTCCTACCCGCGATGCGCTACTACGCAGGCAACTGGGCGACCAGCCAGTGGCTCTTCAAAAAGGAGGGACATGCCGAGGCGAAGCTCGACCGCGAGTTGACCAAGCCGGCGTCGATCGTCACCGAGCAGCTGGCGAAGTTTTATGACCCCGAGCTGATCGATGTCCTTGTCTACAAAGGTCTCGCCTTCCGGTCGATGCACTCGCACGGTCGCGCTCTCAACGGGCTCGTACAGCGCGCTGTCGACGAAGTCGAGGGCTACGAGGTGCGCGAGGGCGAGCTCGTCGCCGGTGTCGTGCTCGGCTACAACTTCGGCGACGGTCACTTCCACGACCAGCGCCTGCTCGCCGCGATCCAGGAGCACTGTCAGTTCGAGCCCGGCGAGGTTCGTGTCGTCGTGCTCGAGTCGCAGGCTGCGCACGTACAGCGCCAGCGCTACCGGATCTTCGACGCCGCCACCGGCCTGGTCGAGGAGGGCTGGGTCAACGTCGCCGACATGGCCGAGCGCCAGCCCTGGCTCGACGGGCGCCCGTTCCCGGTCGAGACCGGGAGAGGGTGAAGAGCGGGGCATGAGCACGGCGATCGTCGTCGGCGCCGGTCCCAACGGCCTGGCGGCCGCGGCGACGCTGGCTGTGCGCGGCGTGGAGGTGACCGTGATCGAGGCCGCCGCGACGATCGGCGGCGGCGCCCGCAGCAGCGAGCTGACTGTTCCCGGCCTGGTCCACGACGACTGCTCGGCGACCCATCCGTTCGGACCTGCCTCCGAAGCGCTGAATGCGCTCGACCTGGAGCGGCACGGCCTTGAGTGGGTCTGGCCCGAGGTCGACCTCGCTCACCCCTTCGACGACGGCACTGCCGCCGTGATGCTGCGCTCGATCGAGCAGACGGCAGTCGGGCTGGGGGACGCGGGGGCCGCCTGGAAGCGCCTCTTCGGCCCGCCCGCCTCGCACTTCGACGTCCTCGGCGAGGACATCCTGCGGCCGCTGGCGCACCTGCCGCGGCACCCGATCCTGCTGGCGCGCTTCGGCCTGCGGGTGCTGCCGCCGGTCGCAACCCTTGCGCGTGCCCTGCCGACGCCCCAGGCACGGGCGCTGTTCGCCGGCAACGCCGCCCATGCCTTCCGTCCCTTCTCGCGCCCGCTCAGCTCAGCCGTGGGCGTCGCCATCACCTGCGCCGGCCACAGCTACGGCTGGCCGGTCGCTCGCGGTGGCTCGCAGGCGATCGCCGATGCCCTCGCCGCCGTGGTGCGCGAGCACGGCGGCAGGATCGAGACCGGGCGGCTGGTGCGCTCGCTGGCGGAGCTGCCCCCGGCCGATGCGATCCTGCTCGACCTCGCTCCCGTGGCGGTTGCCGAGTTGGCCGGCGAGCGCCTGCCGAGCCGGGTCGCCCGAGCGTACCGGCGCTATCGCCACGGTCCCGGCGCCTACAAGATTGATCTCGCCGTCGAGGGAGGCGTGCCCTGGATCGCCGAGGCACCGCACCGCGCCGGCACTGTGCACGCGGTCGGCTCCTATGAGGAGCTTGCCGAGGCCGCGCGTCAGGTCCATCGTGGCCGCATGCCCGAGCGCCCCTTCGTCCTGGTCGGGCAGCAGTACCTCGCCGATCCCTCGCGCTCGCACGGAGATCTGCACCCGATCTGGGCCTACGCCCACGTCCCCAGCGGCTACGACGGCGACGCGACGGAGACCGTGATCGACCAGATCGAACGCTTCGCGCCCGGTCTGCGCGAGCGGATCGTCGCCCGCCACACTCGCTCCGCCGCCGACCTCGCCAGGTACAACCCCAACTACGTTGGCGGCGACATCATCACCGGCGCCAACACCGCGCTGCAATCGGTCTTCCGCCCCCGCATCGCGCTAGATCCATACGCGACCGGCATCCGCGGCGTCTTCATCTGTTCGGCGGCAACCCCGCCCGCCGCCGGCGCCCATGGCCTGAACGGCTACAACGCCGCGCTATCAGCCCTGCATCACTTCCACCGCTGAGGGACGTGCCGCGAGTTCGAGGTCACCATGGGTACTCAACTCGCGGCACGTCCTGGGTGCCGACGCCGGCGCTTCCCTAGATTGCCATCTCGATGAACGCACTCGACATCGAGGATCTGGCGAAGCGCTACCCGACTGGGGTCGAGGCGCTGCGCGGCGTCTCGCTGCAGATCGCGCCGGGCGAGCTGTTCGGCTTGCTCGGGCCGAACGGCGCCGGCAAGTCGACCCTGATCCACTGCACGACCGGGCTGGCGCAGCCGACCGGCGGCACGATCCAGGTCTTCGGCCACGACGCGATCGGCGACTACGGGGAGGCGCGGCAGGCGGTCGGCCTGGCGCCGCAGGAGCCGAACCTCGACTGGTTCCTCACCGTCGAGGAGACGCTCGACTACCACGCCGGCTACTTCGGCATGCCCAAACGCGATCGCCGCGAGCGGACCAAGGAGCTGCTGGAGACCTTCTCGCTGACCGAGAAGGCCGACGAACGCACCCGCACCCTCTCCGGGGGGATGAAACGGCGCTTGATCCTTGCCCGGGCGCTGATGCACCGGCCGCGATTGCTGATTCTCGACGAGCCCACTGCCGGCGTCGACATCGAGCTGCGCCTCGAGCTCTGGCACTACGTGCAGCGGATCAACCAGGAGGGGACGACGATCCTGCTCACCACCCACTATCTGGAGGAGGCGGAGCAGCTCTGCGATCGGATCGCCTTCATCAACGACGGCAAGATCGTCGGCGAGGGGACGAGCACCCAGCTAGCCGCCAAATACGGCGTCGCCAACCTCGAGGATGCCTACCTGGCCTTGGTCGGCCGCAAGGAGCTCTCGCGCTCCCACATCGAGGAGCCGGTCATATGACCACGGCGCAGATCCGCTTCGCGACGCTGTGGCGGCGCGAGGTCAACCGCTTCATGAAGATCAAGAAACAGACGATCGGGGCGCCGCTGCTGGAAACCTTCCTCTACATCTCGGTCTTCGGCGCGGCGCTTGGCTCCCGGGTCGGCAGTCTGCACGGGATCGACTACGTCGTCTTCGTCATCCCGGGCCTGATCATGATGGCCTGGTCGATCAACGCCTTCTCCAACAACTCCTCCTCGATCCTGCAGCAGAAATTCCAGGGGGCGATCCAGGACCAGCTCTCCTCACCGGCCTCGCCGCTGGAGCTGTTGCTCGCCTTCTCGCTCGGCGGTTTCATGCGCGGCCTGATCGTCGCGCTGCTCACCTTCATCGCCGCCTCGCTGCTGGTCGACCTGCCGGTCGACCACGTCCTCGTCCTGATCCCGTCGCTATTCCTGGTCGGCTTCTTCTTCTCGCAGCTCGGCGTGCTGATCGGCGTCCGCGCCGAACAGTTCGACGACGTCGCCTTCGCCCAGACCTTCGTCCTGCAACCACTGATCTTCCTCGGCGGCGTCTTCTACTCGGCGACCCTGCTCCCTCAGCCGTTCCAGACCCTGACCCACTTCAACCCGATCTTCTACATGATCAATCTGGTCCGCTACGGCTTCGTCGGATTCAGCGAAGTCAGCATTGCGCTCTCCCTGCTGGCATTGACCGCGGCGACTGCGACCCTATTTTTCGTCAATCTGCGACTCTTTTCGCAGGGGTACCGCTTGCGGGCCTGAAATCTTGCTTGGAAAGGAGCTTTAGTGAAGTCAACTCGTCCTCGCGCCGGTTCGGCCAAGATTGCGATCCTGGCTGGTTTGGCAGCTCTTGTCGCGCTCAGCGCGTTTGCCTCGGTGGCCTCAGCCGCCACCGTCTACATGAAAGCCGACAAAAAAGGCCTCCGTTTCGAAGCGCCTAAAACGGTCGTCAACGGGGAAACGCTGGAGATCGTCAACCAGTCGAACCCGAAAAAAGTCGGCCCGCACACCTTCTCGCTGGTGACCAAAGCGTCGCTGCCGAAGACGCCGAAAGCGCACCAGCTCTGCTTCACGCCGAAACACATCTGCAAGGCGATCGCCGTTTGGCACGGCGTCAAAGGCAACGGCCCGGTGAAAGTCAACCCCGCCGAGGCTGGGCCGGAGGGCTGGAGCACCATGGGCAGCGTCACCGCGAAGGGCGACTCCTGGTTCACGGGCGAAAAAGCCGGCACCTCGTTTGAGCAGCCGGTGAACGTGGACACCACGGCCGGTGCGTCGCGGATCTACTTCCTCTGCGCGATCCACTCCGGCATGCAGGGCTCGATCAACGTCCTCCCGGGCGGCTAGAAACGGACGGGACGCCGCAGTTCTCGCCTCGCCTGGGGCGCCGGGACTTCCTCGGCGCCCTGGGCGGTGGCGCGCTTGCCTTCCTGCTGCCGATCGATCTGCGGGGGAGGGGAGAGCAGCCGCCCGCCATTGCGGCGGAGCGGCCGAGCCCGCCTGTGCCTTTCCGGGAGCGCTTGCCGATTCCCGATGAGCTGCGGGGCGCCGACCTCCACATCCCCATCCGCGAGGCGGAGCTGCAGATCTTCCCCGGCGCCAAGACGAGGATGTGGACCTACGGCGGCAGCTTCCCCGGACCGACGGTTCGCCGACCGGCCGGGAAGCAGACCCAGGTCACCTTTGAGCACAGGCTGCCCCGCGCGGCGGGCGAGCTGACGGTTCACCTCCACGGTGGCCACAACCGCAGCGAGTTCGACGGCCAGCCTGGTGGACTGACCAAATCGCACCCACGGTCCTTTTACTGCCAGATCCCGCGTGGTCTCTCGCCGCGCTTGTCAGGCAATGACCAACTGATCGAGCCGGGGGGCCGCAAGACCTACGTCTTCGATCTGACTGAGGACGGTCACCCCGAACGTGCCGCGTTCCAGTGGTACCACGACCACCGTCTCGACCACACCGCCCGCAACATCTGGCGTGGCCTGGCCGGGATGTGGATCGTCGACGACAAGCTCGACGAATCGCTGCCATTGCCCAGCGGCGAGTGCGACATCCCCTTGATGGTCGCCGACCGCTCCTTCGACCGCCACAACCAGCTGACCGACCCGTTCAGCGGCCGCCGGCCGCCTGGCGACGGAGTCGTCGGTGCCCGCGTCCTCGTCAACGGCGCCTACATGCCCCACCACCGCGTGACGGCGCAGCGCTACCGGCTGCGCCTCCTCAACGTCTCCCACTTTCGCCCTTACAACTTCCACCTCTCCAACGGTGCGCCGCTGATCCAGATCGGCACCGACAGTGGTCTGATGCCGCGGCCGGTGCGCCGTGGGGAGATTCTGCTCGGTCCCGGCGAGAGGGCCGACGTGATCGTCGACTTCGCCGGTGCCGGCGGGCGGGCGGTGGAGTTGCGCAGCGGACCGCGCCATGACGGGCGCGCGGGGGCGGGGTCGAAGCCCTACGTCGGGGCGCTGATGCAGTTCCGAGTTGCTTCCGGACGCGTCTCCGACCGCACCCGGATGCCGCGCGCATTGCAGCCGCTGCCGGCTTGGACGAAGCACGCCACACACACGCCGGACCGCACCTGGACGATCTCGATCGGCGGCCTCTTCAGGCCGACCTGGTTGATCAACGGCCGCACCTTCAACCCGGCCCGCTCGGAGGCGTTCCCCGTGATCGGCACGACCGAGACCTGGGAGATCGTCAACCGCACCGGCGTCGCCCACTTAATGCACATGCATCACACCGACTGGTACCTGCTCGCCCGTAACGGCAAGCGGCCGCCGCCCTGGGAAGACTGCCTCAAGGAGACCTTCTTCCTCTTCCCCGGCGAACGGATCCTCGTCGCCGGCCATTTTGCCGACCACCCCGGCAAGTTCGCGATCCACTGCCACATGCTCGACCACGAGGACCACGGCCTGATGAGCCAGTTCGAGGTGGTTAGGCGCCGGATTCCAGGCTCTCGCTGAGCCAGGCAAGGTAGCCCAGGCTGCCGGCGACGATCGGGGTGGCGACGATCTCGGGCTCATCGTAGGAGTGGAGCTCGCGGATCGCCCTCTCCAGCTCGTCGTAGCGCGCCGCCTCGGTCTTGGCCAGGCAGAGCCACTCCCGTCCCTGCTCGACCTTGCCCTGCCAGCGGTAGTGGCTGGAGATCGGGCCGATGACCTGCACGCACGCCGCGAGGCGCCGCTCGATCAGGGCCGCCGAGATCCGCTCTGCCTCCTTCTCGGAGCCGACGGTGGTCAGGACCTGGATGTGGTCGGTCACCTAGCCCCCTGTTATTCGGACGTGCCGCGAGTTGAGTACCCATAGTGACCGCCAACTCGCGGCACGTCCACTGGAGATCTAGCCTGGGTCGGCGACCAGCAGCTCGCCGTCGTCCTCGGGTATGACGAGGATCGCGCCCTCGCCGGTCACGTAGGCCTCCTCGCCGTGGTAGACGACGTCCATGCCGACCGCCTCGTCGTGCTCGCTGGCCCGCAGTGGCATCACCGCACCGACCAGCTTCAGCAGGACGAAGGTGACGATGAAGGCGTAAGCGGGGGTCACCATCGCCGCCACCGCCTGCGACCAGAACTGGCCGGCGTCGCCATAGAAGAGGCCGTCGGCCACCCCGTTCCAGCCGAACTGGGCGACCAGGCCGAGGAAGAGGATGCCGGTGAAGCCGGCGACGCCGTGGGCGGCGAGGACGTCGAGGGTCTCGTCGACCCGCGTCCGCGGCCGCCAGACGATCATCGCGTAACAGGGCAGAGCGCCGAGAAAGCCGAGCACCATCGCCCAGCCAGGGCTGATGAATCCGCCCGCCGGGGTAATCAGCACGCAGCCGACGATGATCGCCGTGGCGGCGCCGATCGCGGTCACCTTGCGGCCGCGGATCAGGTCGAGCACGAACCAGGTGAGCAGCGCACAGCAGGGCGTCAGCAGGGTGTTGACGAAGGCGAGGACGCTCGCATCGTTGGCGCCGAGACCGCTGCCGCCGTTGAAGCCGAACCAGCCGAACCAGAGCAGGCCGGCGCCGACCAGCACGTAGACGGCGTTGTGGGGAAGGAGCGCCTGGCGGCCGTAGTCCTTGCGGGCGCCGACCACCAACGCCGCTGCCAGAGCGGAGAAGCCGGAGCCCATCTCGACCGGCACGCCGCCGGCGAAGTCGAGCGTCCCCTGCTCGGCAAGCCAGCCGCCGCCGAAGGCCCAGTGGGCGAGCACGGCGTAGACGAGCACCGACCAGAGCGCGGCGAAGACCATGAAGGCGCCGAAGCGCATCCGCTCGACCACAGCGCCGGCGATCAGCGCCACGGTGATGATGCAGAAGGTCCCCTGGAAGGCCATGAAGAGGAGATGGGGGATGGTGCCTTCGCCGCGTGGCTCGAAGCCAACGCCGCTGAGGCCGACGTGGCCGAGGCCGCCGATCAGCGCGCCTTCGCCGTCGAAGGCAAGCGAGTAGCCGAGCAGCGCCCAGCTGACGCCGGCGATGCCGATCGCGGCGACGCACATCATGAAGGTATTGAGCGTGTTCTTGGCTCGGACCAGGCCGGCGTAGAAGAGGCCGAGGGCGATCGTCATCATCAGGACGAGCGCGGTCGCGGCGAGCATCCATGCGGTGTCGCCGGTGTCGACCTGGGCGAGGGGGAGGACCGCGGTAAGCGTGCTCATCGCTTCGCCACCGGGGTCACGGCTGCCTCGTCGGACTCGCCGGTACGGATACGGACCGCCTGCTCCAGCGGCAAAACGAAGATCTTGCCGTCGCCGACCTCTCCCGTGCGCGCCCCGTCGCAGAGCGCCTGGACCGTCGTCTGCACGAACTCCTCGGAGACGGCGACCTCGAAGCGGACCTTGTCGGAGAGACCCATCTTCACGGTGGTCCCGCGGTAGGTCTCGACCCGTTCGAGCTCGCCCCCGTGTCCCTCGACACGGCTCAGCGAGACTCCCCGCACTTCCGCACGGTAGAGCGCTTCCAGCACATCGTTGGCCTTCTCAGGCCGGACGATCCCGATCACTAACTTCAAGGCGCCTCCCCTCTCTGTTCTCCCAAGCTAGAGCGGGGCGAGCCTAACCGATTGATTTAAGCGGTGCGCTCCTCGACGACCTCGTAGAGCCCGTCGGCACCGACCGACTCGAATCTCGACTAATCCGGCGTGCTCCGGTGCACCTCGGTCGCGGTCGCCTGGGCGCGCGGGCGGACGACGATCTCGTCGATGTTGACGTGGGACGGCTGGGCGATCGCCCAGCGGATGCACTCGGCGACGTCCTCGGCGCGTAGCGGCTCCATACCCTCGTAGACGCGCCGCGCCGCCTCCTCGTCCCCGCCGAAGCGGACCAGCGAGAACTCGGTCTCGACCATGCCAGGGGCGATCTCGGTCACCCGCACGGGCTGCCCCAGCAACTCCAGCCGCAGATTGCGCAGCAGCGAGCGCTGCGCGTGCTTGGCAGCGATGTAGCCGGCGCCGCCGCGGTAGGCCTCGAAGCCGGCGATGCTGGTGACGGTGACGAGGTGGCCGTCGCCAGACTCGACCAGTCGTGGCAGCAGCGCCCGCGTCATCCGCATCGTGCCCAGCACGTTGGACTCGTACATCGTGCGCCACTGCTCTTCGTCGGCCTCCGCGAGCGGGCCGAGACCGAGGGCGCCGCCGGCGTTGTTGACCAGCACTTGGCAGTGGGACACTCGTGCGGCGAACTCCTCGACTGAATCCGGATCGGTCACGTCAAGGGCAAAAGCCTCGCCTCCGACTTCGGCAGCAATCTGCTGAACCCGCTCCAGCCGCCGCGCCCCGAGCACGACCTGGAAGCCGTCTCCCGCAAGTGCCCGCGCCGCAGCGGCGCCGATCCCGCTTGAAGCTCCGGTGAGGACCGCGACCCTCGCCACGTCGACTACTCGCCGATCAACTCGATGCGGTAGCCGTCCGGGTCGCGGACGAAGGCGATTCGGTGGCCCTCGGTGCGACCGCCGGGGCGGTAGGGGGCCTTCTCGGGCTCAATGCCTTCGGTGGCGAGGCGCCCGAGAATGCCATCGAGGTCCTCGACGACGAGGGCGATGTGGTTGTAGCCGGTGCCGTGGTCGTAGTCGGTGATGCCGTGGTTGTAGGTCAGCTCTACGCGGGGGATCTCTTCGCCCGGCATTCCCATGAAGACGTTGATCGCCTCGTCACCGATCGGCATCCGCCGCACCTCCTCGAAGCCGAGCTTCTCGTAGAAGGCAACCGAGCGATCGATGTCGCCGATCCGGTAGCAGGTGTGGAGGAAGCTGGGCATACGATCTTCTCCGCAGGGTACTGTCTCTCCGATGAGCGAGACGCGGGTCAAGACCGCGACCGTCCACGGCCATTCGGTCTCCTACTTAGAGGCTGGCGAGGGACCGGTCCTACTGCTTGTCCATGGCATCGCCGGCACCTGCGAGCACTGGCGCGAGGTGGTCGAGCCGCTCGCCCGCCACCACACCGTGATCGCCCCCGACTTCCCCGGCCACGGCGCCTCGGAGGTAGCCGCGGGCGACTACTCGATCGGGGCGCTGGCCAGCGGTCTTCGCGACCTATTGCTCGCGCTCGGGCACGAGCGCGCCAGCCTGGTGGGCCACTCGCTCGGTGGCGGCGTCGCGATGCAGCTCGCCTACCAGTACCCGGAGATGATCGAACGTTTGGTGCTGGTCTCCAGCGGTGGACTGGGTCCGGAGGTGAGCCCGGTCCTGCGCGCCGCGGCCCTTCCCGGTGCCGACCTCTTCATCTCTGTCACCGCGGGGGCGGGACAGCGCGTCGGCTCGGTTGTCGGGCGAGGCCTGGGGGCGATCGGCCTGCGGCCCAATGCCGACGTCGCCGAGGTGGCGCGTGCCTACGCTTCGCTCGAGGACCCCACACGCCGCGCCGCCTTCCTCGACACGCTGCGCGCCGTCGTCGGCACCCGCGGACAGCGCGTCGCCGCCGGCGATCGCCTCTATTTGGCCGAGGCGGTTCCAGTGCTGCTGATCTGGGGCGCGCGCGACTCGATCATCCCCGTCCGCCACGGCGAGGATGCGTTACGGGCGATTCCCGGCAGCCAGCTCGAGGTCTTCGAGGACGTCGGCCACATGCCCCAGTTGGAGGCTCCCGGCCGCTTCATCGCGGTGCTGGAACGGTTCCTGCGCGAGACCGACCCCGCCCATTTCGACCAGGCGGAGTGGCGGGCGAGGATCCGAGCTGCGGCCTGAAGTGCCCCTCTGCCGGGACGCACGCGAAATTGCGCTTGCCAGAGCGGATTGAGCCGGCCAGGTCGGCTCAATAGAATTTTCCCCGATGACGACTCGGGAGCGACGCCTGCGCCGCAGGACACATCGCGCAAGCTGGAAGAAGAAGATCCTGATCCCGCTCGCGGCGGTTGCCCTTGTCTTGGCCGTGGCCGGCACGGTGGCCGCCAGCTGGGCGATCGACGTCTACAACTCGGCGCCGCCGCTGGCCAGCCTCAAGCCCGTGCAGAAGGGCCGCTCCTCGGCGATTTACGCGGCGGATGGCAGCCTGATCGGTTTCATTCGCGCCAGCAACATCCGCCAGCCAGTGCCCTCGCGCCAGCTGCCGCAGAACCTCAAATACGCCACGGTGGCGATTGAGGATCGCAACTTCTTCGAGCACGGCGCCATCGACCCGGCTGGCATCGCCCGCGCCGCCTGGAAGAACCTGTTGGCCGGCGGCAAGCCGGTGCAGGGCGCCTCGACGATCACTCAGCAGCTCGTCCGCAACCTATACATCCGCAATCCCCAACCGACGATTGAGCGAAAGCTGGTCGAAGCTCACCTCGCCTACGAGCAGGAGGAAAAGCACTCGAAGAAGCGGATCCTCACCGAATACCTCAACACCGCGCCCTACGGAACTGTTGAAGGCGAGACGGCGGTAGGGGCAGAGGCGGCGGCGCAGACCTATTACGGCAAGCCGGCCAAGGAGCTCGACCTGACCGAGGCGGCGATGATCGCCGGCCTCCCGCAGGCGCCCTCCGAATACAACCCACTGCTCGACCCACGGGCCGCGCTAGAGCGCCGCAACCAGGTGCTGAAGGCGATGGAGGAGCAGGGCTACATCACGTCCTCCGAATACGACAAGACGATCGAGGAGGGTCTGAGTTTGAGCCCCGGCCACAAGTACCGGGTGATCCGCGACCGCTTCCTCTTCGACTTGGTTCAGCAGGAGCTGATCGACAAATACGGCCTCAACACGGTCCGCTACGGCGGCCTCAAGGCCTACACGACGATTGACCCCGAGCTGCAGGAACGGGCGCAGGAAGCGGTCGACTACTGCGGCGTTTGTTACCCGGGGGGCGGCCCGGCGGCCGGGCTCGCTTCGGTCGATCCCTCCAACGGCGAGATCGTCGCCCTCGCTTCGACCGAAGGCTCCGAAGACGAAAGTGAATTCAACTACGCCTGGCAGGCGCACCGTCAGCCCGGCTCCTCGTTTAAGACCTTCGTCCTGGCGACTGCGGTTAAGCAGGGGATCGACCCCGACAGCACCTACTACGACGGCTCTTCGCCAAAGACCCTCGACCTGCCGGGAGCCGGTCCGGCCTGGGTCGTTAACAACGCCGAGCCCAGCGGCGGCACGATGTCGCTCGCCTCGGCGACCTGGCACTCGACCAACGTCGTCTTCGCCCAGCTCGACCTCGACGTCGGCCCTGAGAACGTGACTCAGACGGCGCGCCAGATGGGGATCGAAGCCCCACTGGAATCGGTGCCGGCGGAGGCGCTAGGCGGCCTTGCGGTCGGTGTCACGCCGCTGGAAATGGCAAGCGCCTACGCGACTCTCGCCAGCGGCGGGATCCACCACGAGCCGACCGCGCTCGCCAGGGTCGAGTTCCCCAGCGGCGAAGTCGACGAACCGGATGCCGACGCGGGCGAGCGGGTGCTCAGCGAAGGCGAGGCCTACGAGGTGACGAGGCTGCTCGAAGGCGTGATCACGCAGGGCACCGGCGCCGGCTACACCTCGATTGGCTGCCAGGCGGCGGGCAAGACCGGCACCTCGGAGGAGCTCTCCGACGCCTGGTTCGCCGGCTACACGCCGCTCTACTCGACCGCGGTCTGGGTCGGCCACCCGCAGTCGCGCGAAGCAACCGGCTACGGCGGGCCGACCGCCGGGCCGATCTGGCGCTCCTTCATGGAAGCGGCGAACAGCGAATGTGCCGAATTCGAGGTCCCGGCCAGCATGCCCGAACTGGAGGGCTTCGACAGCGATCAGACGACCGGCTCGGCTGGCTCCTACAGCGAAGGCGAAGAAGAATACGAAGGCGAAGAAACGGAATTCGAGGAGCCGTCTGAGAAAGAGCAGGAGGGCGACGGGGATTCCGAAGGTGGGGAAGAGGCACCCGAGCCCGCGCCGGCGCCCGAAGCGGCTCCAGCCCCGGCCCCATCGCCTGCGTCGCCCGGCGGCGGGGTCTCGGCCGGCGGCGTCGCCGCCGGGTGAGCCCGGGCGGATCGGGTCATGATGCGCCGGTGAGCGACGCCGACGAGCAGGCGCTGATCCGGCGCTTTCGAACGGCACGGCGCGACCCGGACCTCGCCGTGCTCGAGGGCTTCCACGCGCTCAAGCACGCACTGCGCTTCGGCGGCGAGGTTCTGGAGGCGGTCGCTGCCGACCCGCAGCAGCTGCGCGATCTGACTTCTGAGCTGGCTCCGGACCTCGGTGACTCGCTCTCCGAGCGCACGACCCCGGTTCCCGCCGACCTCGTCGCCGAGCTTGTGCCGCAGGCGCCGCGCACCGGCGTCGTCGCGATCGCGCGACGGCCGGGGGTGGACCTGACGGCGCTCCTCGCGGAGCAACGGCCCGAGCCGCTGGTCCTGCTCGAGGACCCGCGGACGATGGGGAACATGGGCGCGTGCGTGCGGGTCGCCGCCGCCGCTGACGCTGCCGGGGTGCTCACCACCGGCTCCGAACGATCCCTGGCACCCCGATGCCCTGCGAGGCGCCGCGGGGCTCCACTTCGCCCTGCCGGTCGCTTCACTGGCTCCTTATTCCCGTATAGCGGGAGAAAAAGCCAGGAGTCGTTGGAGGTGTTGACAGCGAGCGATCGGCCACTTGTCGCGATCGACCCCGGCGGCGAGGACCTGCGCCCTGCCGAGCTGCCGCCGCGCGCGATTCTCGCCTTTGGCACCGAGCGCTACGGACTCAGCGCCGAGTCTGCTCGAGCGAGCCGATGCTCGCCTCGGCATCCCGATGCGCGAGGGCGTCTCCAGCCTCAACCTGGCGACCGCCGTCGCCGCGGTTCTTTTCGCGCAGCGCGCCTGAGTGGATTAGCGCCCTTATCCATATACGATTGTCCCGCGCTCCACCATCCATCCGACGATCGCTGGGCGTTCCTCCATCCATCCGCCGAAAGGACCATCCGTGCCGTTCGCAGACATCAATTTTGGCGAAGCCCTCCTGCTCGCCTTCGAGATCTTCTTCTTCGTGATCTGGATCTGGATCCTGATCACGATCCTCACCGACCTCTTCCGCGATCACGAGCTGTCGGGCTGGTCCAAGGCGGCCTGGGTGTCTGTTCCTCGTCTTCATCCCATTCCTGACCGCGCTGATCTACCTGATCGCCCGCGGCAGCGGCATGCGCGACCGGGCGATCAAGGCCCAGGCGGAGGCGAAACAGCATTTCGATTCCTACGTTCGCGAGCAGGCGCACGGCGGCTCGCCCTGCGGATGAACTGCACAAGCTCAACGAGCTGAAGGAAAAGGGCGCGCTCTCGAGCGAGGAGTTCGACAAGGCGAAGGCCAAGCTGCTCGCCTAAGCGACCTGTCCGGCCGAGGGTTCCACTTAACTTTTCGGTGTTTCGCGGTTGGGCTGTCGCCGGAGCCACTGACGAAAAAGTACAAGACGTTCCACCCCTACCGGGACAGGCCTCGGCGTCGAGAGGATTTTTCCTGCAAGGCCGCAGATTCTGCAACGGGAGTTGCAAGTTATTAGCAACTCGCTCACACTCTCGGCGCGACTTCGTTAGCGTGACGCGCGATGCGCGCCTCTGCCGGTACCTCCCGGTGGCTGCTGCTCCCGGCCACCATGCTGCTGCTCGTGCTCTGCCTCGTGGCGAGCGCGCCGGCCGAGACCCTGCGCGAGAAACTCGACGCGACGCAGGGCAAGCTGAGCGACGTGCGCGAGAGTCGAAGCGCGCTCTCGGCGACGATCGCCGAGCAGAACAGGGCGATCGACTCGATGCTTGGCGAAGTCTCGCAGCCTGCGCCAGCAGCAGCTTGCGCTCGAGTCCGAACTGGCGGCGAAGCAGGCGGAGCTCGACAGCGCCAGCGCCAAGCTCGAGGCGGAGAAGCGTCAGCCTGGCGCGGATCCGCGCGCGCCTGCAGCGGGCGCTGGAGGTGCTGCGCGACCGGCTCGTCGCGATCTACGAGACCGGCAGCCCGGACGTGATCAGCGTCGTGCTCGAATCGGAGACCTGGTCGCAGGCCAGCGTCCGCGCCGAATACCTCAACCGCATCCAGGACTACGACGACTCGGTCGCCGACCGGGTCAAGGGCCTGCGCGACCAGGCCAAGGCCGCCGTCGCGCGGATGGCCGAGATCCGCGGCGCAGCTGAAGGAAGCGCGCGACGCGATCGCGGCAAAGGAGCAGCGAGGCGGCAGCGGCGCACGCGCCGACGCGGCAGGCGCGCTTCGCCGAGCTGAAGGCTGCCCAGGACGAGCGCCAGCAGGCAGCTCGACGGCTCGATCGCGCGAATCTGCGCTTGAGCAACAACCTCGGCTGCGATCTCCGAACAGCTCGCCGCCACGGGTTCGCCGGCCCCCACCTCGGCGCCCGCTCCGCTGACCCCCGGTCAGAGCGCCAACTACATCTCCGAAAGCCAGGCGAGCGTGCCCAGCGGCGCCCCGCCGGCGGTGCAGGCGGCGATCGAAGCGGCGAACTCGATCGCCACCACGCCCTATGTATGGGGCGGCGGCCATGGCTCGTTCGAATCGTCGGGATATGACTGCTCGGGCGCGGTCAGCTTCGCGCTCAACGGCGGCGGCTTCCTCTCCAGCCCGCTCGACTCGACCGGTCTCTCGACCTGGGGCGAAGCGGGTGCCGGCCAGTGGATCACCGTCTACGCCAACGCCGGCCACGCCTGGATGATCATCGCCGGCCTCGCCTTCGACACCTCGGGTGGCGCCGGCCCGCGCTGGCACTCCGAACCGGTCAACTCGACCGAAGGGTTTATCGCGCGGCATCCGGCTGGGTATTGAGAGCCCACCCGATAGGGGTTCCACTTAATTTTCGGTGGGGCGCCGGTGGGCTGGCGCCCGGAGCCGTTGACGAAAAAGTACAAGACGTTCCACCCCTATCGGGTGGGCTCTTGGGCCCAGGCGCGTGCCAGCTCCGTGAGATAGCTTGGGCACTCGACGCCCGGCAGGAGGCGGTCGTCGGGCTGCGGCGCGCCGGCGGTCAGGCGGAGGGGAACCGTGCCCGCCCAGACCGGCAGCTCGTAGTCCTCCTCGTCGTCTAGCGGGCCGCCGCTGCGGACCTTGGCGGAGGCTTCGTCGAGCGGTAGGCGCAGGACGGCCGTCGCCTTCAGCTCCTGCGCGGTCGGCAGCCGGGCATCGCCCCAACGGCCGGGTATGAGCTTCTCGGTGAACGCCTCGAGCGCCTGGCATTTCTCGTCTTCGGACTCGACCGTCTCGGCCTGGCCGAAGACGACGACGGAGCGGTAGTTGACCGAGTGATGGACGGCGGAGCGGGCGAGGACGAGGCCGTCGATCAGGCTCGCGGTGACGCAGATCTCGGCCTGCCCGCCCCGGCGCAGGGTCGGGCTCGCCGCGGAGCCGTGGAGGTAGAGCGAGTCGCCGGCCCGGGCATGGAGGGTGGGAATCACCACCGGGTATCCGCCGTCGCCGACCGTGCCGACGTGGCAGATCGGTCACCTCGTCGAGGATCGCCTCGATCTGCCCGCGCTCGTAGGCGGCGCGCTTGGGCATTCTCGTGACCCGCGTCCGCGGCTTTGCAGGAGTGCGGCCTTCTGATTTCGCTGCCACAGCGTATCCTCTCCGGATTCTGTTACAGTACAAAAATATCTTCTGAACTGACACAGTATCGGATCTCTGGGTGAGGGCGCGGGGGAGATCGCTGCCAGCATCGAGCGGGGGATCGCCACGGGCGAGTTGCGGCCCGGCGAGGCGTTGCCCACCGTTCGCTCCCTCGCCGCCGAGCTCGGCGTCAGCCCGACCACCGTCGCCGCCGCCTTCAAGAGCCTGCGCTCGCGGGGCCTTGTCGTGACGCGGTCGCGCAGCGGTGCCCAGGTGAGCTGGCGCCCGCCTCTGGGCGCACCCTTGCTCGGGGGCATCGGTGCCCGACGGCGCGCGCGACCTGGCCAGCGGCAACCCCGACCCCGAGCTGCTGCCCGATCTGACGCCGGTTGCTGCGCACGCATCGAGCCGCCGCGCCAGCTCTATGGCGGCGACCCGGCCGATCCGCAGCTGCTCGAGCTGGCGACCGGCCGAGCTCGGGCGTGACGGCATCCCGGCGGAGGACCTGGCCGTCGTCAGCGGCGCTCTCGACGGGATCGAGCGGGCGCTGGCGGCCCAGCTTCGCCCCGGCGACGTGGTCGCCGTGGAAGATCCCGGCTTCGCCGGTCTCTTCCATCTCCTGCGCGCGCTCGGCCTCGCCCTGCGACCGGTGGCGATCGACGCTCGGGGGATGATCCCGGCGGCGCTGGGCGAGGCACTCGAGCAGGGCGTCGCCGCCGTCGTGCTCAACCCACGCGGTCAGAACCCCACCGGCGCCTCGCTCGATCCGGAGCGCGCGGCGACGCTGCGAGCGCGTCCTCGATCGCCACCCCGACGCGATGCTGCTCGAAGACGACCACCTCGGCCCGATCGCCGGCGCTCCGCGCCTGACCCTGACCGCGGGCCGCAGCCGCTGGGCCGCAGCCCGCTCACTGGCCAAGTCTCTGGGCCCCGACCTGCGGCTGGCCGTCCTAGCCGGCGACCCCGAGACGATCAGCCGAGTACGCGGCCGCCAAGCCGTCGGCCCAGGCTGGGTAAGCCACCTACTCCAGCGCACCGCGGCGGAGCTGTGGAAGGACAAGCAGGTCGCCCGTGAGCTGGAGCGAGCCGCCGCCACCTACGGCGAGCGCCGCGACGCATTCCTCGATGCCCTGGCCGAACCAGGGCATCGAGGTCGAAGCCCCCACGGGCCTAAACGTCTGGATCCCAGTCCCCGACGAGACCACCGTCGTCCAAGCTCTCCAGTCAGAGGGCTGGGCCGTGATGCCCGGAGCCCCATTCCGCCTACAGGCCGCACCGGCAATCCGCGTCACCATCAGCTCCCTGCAGCCAGCCGAGTCGCCGGCCTGGCCGAGGCGATCGCCTCAGCGCTCCGGCCCGTCCCACCGACGCGCTCCGCCTAAGCCCTGCCGTATGGGCTCAGCAGGCACGCCACCTCTCGACCGGGCGGCCTTCGTCGGCCCACGTCCCAACCCCGCCCCGCGCGACATGGATCGTCTCGAACCCCTCGCGCTGCAGCACCGAGGCGGCGAGACCGCTGCGTTTGCCCCCCTTGCAGATCGTCGCCAGGACGCGGTCGCGGGGCAGCTCGTCGAGCCGCCGCACCAGCTCGCCGTAGGGGATGTGCAGCGAGCCGGCGATGTGGCCCTCCGCGTACTCGTCCGCCCTGCGCACGTCGAGGACCAGCGGCGGCTCCTCATCCTCCAGCAGCTCCGCGAGCCGCTCCGGCCCGATCGGCTCGATCCGCGCCACCGGCCGCTCCTCCGCCCGCCAGGCGCTCATGCCGCCGCCGAGGAAGCCGCGCACCTTGAGCCCGACCGCCGCCAGCAGCTCCGCCGCTTCGAGCTCGTTGCCGTCGGAGGCGGCGATGACGACCACCTCGCCCTCGGGCGGGACGACCTGGGCGACCTTGGTGGCGAAGCCGGTGTCGTAGGCGGAGGCGCTGATCGCGCCGGGATGTGTGCCTCGTCGAACTGCTCGTTGGTGCGCGAGTCGACGGCGAAGGCGCCGGCGGCGATCGCCGCCTCGAGCCGGCGCGGCGTCAGCCTCGCGGGCGAGCCGATCGACTCGATCAGCGGGCCGCGGTTGAGGGCGACGATGCGCTCGACGTTGGGCGGGCGCTCGCCCAGGCTCGAGACCGCGTGCTCGACGAACTCGGCCTCGTCGGCGAAGGCGAGCGCCCGGTTGTGGCGGCGCTCGAAGCCGATCGTCGAGGAGGTCTTGAGGTCGATGCCCGAGCTGCCGCATAGCGAGCCGCCGAGGTGGCCGGGCCAGACCTCGACCTCGTCGGGCAGGGCGAGCAGGCGCTCGTGCAGGGAGCGGAAGATGCCGGCGGCGCCCTCGCGCGGGTCCACCGCCAGGTCGGGGCGGGCGACGTCGCCGACGAACAGCGAGTCGCCGCTCAGCACCGCGACCGGGTCGCCGCCGCGCTCGGCGTCGCGCAGCAGGAACGAGGTGTGCTCGGGTCGGTGTCCGGGCGTGTGGATCGCCTCGATCGAGACCGACTCGCCGAGCTCCAGCGTCCAGCCGTCGACGAACGGCTCGTGCTCGTACTCGGCCTCGGCCAGCTCGCTGACGTGGATCGTCGCCCCGGTCGCGCGCGCCAGGCGGCCGTGGCCGGAGACGTGGTCGGCATGGTTGTGGGTCTCCAGCACGTGCTCGATCCGCACCCCGTGCAGGCGGGCGAGGTGCACGTAGGGGTCGATGTCCCACTGCGGGTCGACCACAGCGGCGACGCCGGCCGCTCGGGTCGCCGACCAGGTAGGAGGCGCAGCCGAGGTCCTCGTGGATGATCTGTCGGAAGAGCAATTCGGCGTCCCGGTTTGCTGTGGATCGTTGAAGGGGTACCGTTCCCGCCCAGGGTAGCGGCCGCGAAAGGAGCGCAAATGGGAGTCGAAGAGGAGACGTCGCTGGAGCGGGAGCTGACCGAGCTGCTCGAGGTCGAGCGCTTCGAGCCGCCGGCGGAGTTCCGCGAGCAGGCGCTGCTCGACGATCCCGCCGTCTACGAGGAAGCGGCCGCCGACCCCGAGGCCTGGTGGATGCGGCAGGCGACCGAGCTGATCGACTGGGACGAGCCCCCGAGCCAGGGCCTCGACGACTCCAACCCGCCCTTCTACAAGTGGTTCGCCGACGGCAAGCTGAACGCCTCGGCGAACTGCCTCGACCGCCACGTCGAAGCCGGCCTCGGCGATCGCGTCGCCTACCACTGGCGCGGCGAGGAGGGGGAGGAGCGCGACATCACCTACGCCCAGCTGCTCGCCGACGTGCAGCGCTTCGCCAACGCGCTCAAGGACGCCGGCATCGAGAAGGGCGACGTGGTCGGGATCTACCTGCCGATGATCCCCGAGGTCGTCGTCGCGATGCTCGCCTGCGCCCGGATCGGCGCCCCCCACAACGTCGTCTTCGGCGGCTTCTCGGCCGAGTCGGTGCGCGAGCGGATGGAGTTCTCCGCGGCCAAGGCGCTGGTCACCGTCGACGGCGCCCGCCGCAAGGGCAAGACCGCGCCGATCAAGGCGCAGGTCGACGAGCAGATGGGCGACCTGGCCTCGCTGGAGACGATCGTCGTCGTCCGCCACACCGGGGTCGATTGCGCGATGCGCGAGGGGCGCGACCACTTCTACGACGAGCTGATGGAGGCCGCCGACCCCGAGTGCCCGCCCGAGCCGCTCGACGCCGAGCACCCGCTCTACATCCTCTACACCTCGGGCTCGACCGCGAAGCCGAAGGGCATCCTGCACACGACCGGCGGCTACATGACCGGCGTCGCCGCGACCCACCGCTACGTCTTCGACATCAAGCCCGAGTCCGACGTCTACTGGTGCGCCGCCGACGTCGGCTGGGTCACCGGCCACTCCTACATCGTCTACGGCCCGCTCTCCAACGGCGTCACCAGCGTGATGTGGGAGGGCGCGCCCGACTATCCCCACAAAGGCGTCTGGTGGGAGACGATCGCCCGCTACAAGGCGACGATCCTCTACGCGGCGCCGACCGCGATCCGCACCTTCATCAAGTGGGGCGCCGAGATCCCGGCCGAACACGACCTCTCCTCGCTGCGCCTGCTCGGCTCGGTCGGCGAGCCGATCAACCCCAAGGCCTGGCTCTGGTACCACAAGGTGATCGGCGGCGAGCGCTGCCCGATCGTCGACACCTGGTGGCAGACGGAGACCGGCGCGATCATGATCACGCCGCTGCCGGGGATCACCGCGACCAAGCCCGGCTCGGCGACGCTGCCCTTCCCGGGGGTCGGCGCCGAGGTGGTCTCCGAGGGCGAGGGGGAGCCGATCGAGAACGGCCAGGGCCTGCTGGTGCTGACCCGCCCCTGGCCCTCGATGCTGCGCACCCTCTACAAGGAGGAGGACCGCTTCATCGAGACCTACTTCTCGCGCTTCGGCAAGGAGACCTACCTGGTCGGCGACGCCGCCCGCCGCGACGAGGACGGCTACTACTGGGTGATCGGCCGCATCGACGACGTCGTCAACGTCTCCGGCCACCGGCTCTCGACCGCCGAAGTCGAGTCGGCGATCGTCGCCCACGAGAAGGTCGCCGAGGCGGCGGTGATCGGCCAGTCCGACGAGGACACCGGCCAGGCGATCTGCGCCTTCGTCACCCTGGGCGGCAGCACCGAGCCCAGCGACGCGCTGGTCGAGGAGATCCGCGCCACGGTCGCCGAGCGGATCGGCAAATTCGCCCGGCCGAAACGGGTGATCTGGGCCGACGACCTGCCCAAGACCCGCTCCGGCAAGATCATGCGCCGCTTGCTGCGCGACATCGCCGAGGGCCGGGCGCTGGGCGACGTGACCACGCTGCGCGACCCGGACGTGATGCAGGAGCTGGAGGCGAAGATCGCCGAGCAGCGCGCCGAGGAGGACTGAGGGTCAGCGCGGAGCGCGCTGGTCGACCATCCGCTCGACCGCGATCTCCAGCGCCTCCAGCTGCTCGCGCACGTTGTGCAGCTCGCGCAGGGCGATCGCCTCGGCCGAGAGCTGCTCGGCCTCCAGCTCTTCCTCGACCTCGGCGATTTCGGGGCCGAGGAAGCGCTGGGCGAAGGAGCCGGTGAGCAGGGCGACGAAGCCGATGCCGACGATCAGGATGAAGGTCGAGACGATCTCGCCGCCGGTCGTCGTCGGGTAGATGTCGGAGCCGAGCGTGGTCATCGTCGTCACCGCCCAGTAGATCCCGTCCCAGGTGTCGAGGTGCTGGTTGCGCTTCTCGAAGGCCTCGAAGAGCGCACCGCCGCCGATCGCGGTCAGCACCGCGAGCAGCACCGCGTAGCGCAGGCCCTCGAGGGAGAAGACCTCGCGCGAGAGCTGCGCCAGCCGCAGCAGCCGCAGGAGGCGCAGCAGGCGCAGGACGCGCAGGCCCTGCAGGCCGGGGGGCAGCACCGGCGGGGTGAGGAAGACGATCACGACGCTGAGCTGGTTGTGGCGCAGCCACTTGCGCCGGTCGGGCACCACAGCAGCATCACGACCAGCTCGACCGCGAAGGCGAGCCAGGTGACCCAGTTGAGGACGCCGGCGACGCTCTCCAGCCAGCCGCCGGGCTGCGACTCGGTGATCGCGACCATCGGCAGCGTCAGCGCCGCCGCGATCAGCATCGGCGTGTTGAGGACTTCGGCGACGCGGGTGCTGCGCGCGTCCATCCCCGGCTCGTAGCGGGCCTGCTCCTCGGCGACCTCAGCGCTCATCCGCGCCTACTTCGACGCCGGTGACCTGTTGCCCTACAACCCACGGCAATGGAAGAGTAGTTTGCTAAACTAATTACCAACGCTAATGACCCAAGCGAACGCTGACACCACGCTCACCGACTCCGCCGCAAGGCTGCGGATGGCGGTCGTGCGGACGGCGCGGCGGCTGCGGCAGGAGGCCGCCGGGGCGGTTGGCGAGTTGACGCCGACCTCGGCGGCGGCGCTGGCGACGGTCGAGCGGCACGGGCCGCTCACCCCCAGCGAGCTGGCCGAGATCGAGCGGGTGAAGAGGCCGACCGCGACGCGGACGCTGCGGGTCCTCTGCGAAGCGGGCCTGGTCGAGCGCACGCCCGATCCAGCCGACGGCCGCAGCGCCCTGGTCAGCATCACCGCCGAGGGACGCGACCGGTTGCGCCGCCTGCGCGGGCGCAAGAACGCCTACCTGGCGCGCCGCATGCGCGATCTGCCAGCGCCGACGTCGAGACCTTGGAGCGGGCGGCGGCGATCCTCGAGGAGATCCTCGAGGCGCCGCGACCCTCGCGACGCGAAAGGCTTCAGTGAGCGCCGCGGTCAGGCGCAGCTTCGACTCGCTCTCCGTCCCCAACTACCGCCGCTACTTCGGCGGCCAGATCGTCTCGCTCTCGGGCAACTGGATGCAGATGGTCGCCGAGGTCTGGCTGATCCTCTCGCTGACCGGCAGCGGCGTCATGGTCGGCATGACCACGGCGCTGCAGTTCCTGCCGATCCTCCTCTTCGGCGCCTGGGGCGGGCTGCTCGCCGACCGCTTCGCCAAGCGGCGGCTGCTGATGGTGACGCAGGCGGTGATGGCGCTGCCGGCGCTCGCCCTGTTCGCGATCGTCATGGCCGGCACGGTCCAGCCCTGGATGGTGCTGGCGCTGGTCTTCTTCCGCGGCAGCATCAACGCGATCGACAACCCGACCCGGCAGAGCTTCGCGATCGAGATGGTCGGCCCGGATCGCGTCGTCAACGCGGTCAGCCTCAACAGCGTCCTGATCCACTCCGCCCGCCTCGTCGGCCCGGCGCTGGCCGCGATCGCGATCGCGATCGTCGGGGTCGGCCCCTGCTTCGCCCTCAACGCGCTCACCTTTGGCGCGATGATCGTCGCGCTCTGGCGGATGGACCCGGCCGAGCTGGAGGCGCCGCCGCCCGCCGTGCGCGAGCGTGGCGCGGTGCGGGCAGGCCTGCGCTACGTGCGCCGCACCCCGGCGCTTGCCGTGCCGCTGGCGCTGATGGCGCTGGTCGGCACCTTCGGCCTCAACTTCCAGGTGATCCTGCCGCTGCTCGCTCGCTTCAGCTTCGACGGCGGCGCCTCCACCTACGCGGCGCTGGTCGCCGCGATGGGCGTCGGCTCGGTGATCGGCGCCCTCTTGACCGGCGCCCACGGCCGCACCGACGCCCGCCTGATCGCCGGCTCCGCGCTCGCCTTCGGCGTGCTCGCGCTGCTGGCGGCGCTGATGCCGAGCATCGCGCTCGAGGTGCCGATCCTGGCCCTGCTCGGTGCCGCCGCCGTCACCTTTGCCGCGGCGATCAACTCCTCGCTGCAGCTCGCGGTCGAGCCGCAGATGCGCGGCCGCGTGATGGCGCTCTACTCGATCGTCTTCCTCGGCTCGACCCCGATCGGCGGGCCGCTCGCCGGCTGGCTGGCGGAGGCATACGACCCGCGTGTAGCGCTCCTGCTGGCCGCGGTCGCCGGCCTCTCCGCTGCCTGGGCCGCCCACGTCTCCCTCGCCCGAGTTGGCAGCACCCGGGCGAGGGAGGCGAAGGCAGCCGTCTAGCCGGTGTAGCCGGCCGATTCGAGGTATTCGGCAGCGACTTTGGCGGCCGGTTCTTTTTCGAGTTCGACTCTGGCGCCGAGCTCCTGCATCACTTTCAGCGTCAGACCTTCCTGCACCTGGACGATCGTCTTTTCGTAATCCGGCCCGGCTTCTTCGACGACCTCGGGGTCGTCACCCAGATCACGTTGCCGGCCGGGAAGACTTCCTTGTCGTCTTCGAGGATCACGTACTTGTCCGCCTGCGCCGACAGCTGCGGATCGGTGGTGAAGAGGATCGAGAGGTCGGCCTGGCCCTTGTCGAGCACGGTGTAGCGGAGGCCGATGTCGACCGGGACGAATTTCTTGAATTTGAGCCCGTACAGTTCTTCGAGCCCGGCCAGGCAGTCGATCCGCTGGCGGCACTCGGGTGAGCCGTAGAGGGTCATTTCTTCCGACTGGCCTTCGAGGTCGGAGACCGTTTTCAGGTCGCGTTCTTCGGCCGTTTTCTTCAGCGTGCCGACCGCGTTGGCGCTCGCGAACGGGGTCGGCGGGAAGGCGGTGAGGTCTTCTTTTTCGAAGTCCGCTTTCGCCTCTTCGTAGGCTTCGGTCGCATCGGCCGGCACTTCCTCCGGTTCGACTTCGAAGAAGGAGGTCAGCGCGGTGCTGACGTACTCCGGGTAGCCCGAGATCTGACCGGCTTTGACGTTTTTGAGGGCCACCGTTTCGGAGCCGAGGTTGAGGTCTTTCTTGACCTTGTACCCGGCGGCTTCCAGTGCCTGCGCGTAGACCTCGCCGAGCACGATCTGTTCGGTGAAGTTCTTCGAGCCGACGGTGAGGGTGACTTTGCCGTTGTCGGGGTTGGAGACGATCGCGCCGCCACCTTCGCTGGTGGTGCCCGTCATCGTCGTCGGAGCCGCAGGCGGCGACGCCGAGGCTGAGGAAGAGCGCGAGCAGTACCGCGATGGTGGCGCGCGCACGGTTGGACGTGGTTCTCACTGGTGGTTCCTCTCTTGTCGATTGACTGCGGTCAACTCGGTAAGGGTCAGGCGGGGCTGAGCTTCAAGCCTCTCGAAGTGAGCAGACGTTGCAGACCGGCGAGCGCAAGCTCGAGCGTCAGGGCGAGCAGGGCGACGAGGATCGCCCCGGCCAACACGCCGTTCTCGCCGTAGACGTTTTCGTTGATGATGAAGTCGCCGAGGGTGAGTACGCCGGCGAGCGGCGCGATCGTCGCCGTCGCGACGATGTTGATCGTCGCCGTGCGGACGCCGGTCATCAGCGTTGGGACTGCCAGCGGCAGCTCGACCTTGCGCAGAACTTCGAGCTCGCTCATGCCCATGCCGCGGGCCGCGTCGACGGTGCCGCGGTCGACCTGGCGGATGCCGACGAAGGCGTTGGTGAGGATCGGTGGGATGCCGAGGATCGCGAGGGCGATCGTCACGTTGAGCAGGCCGACGCCGATCGCCGCTGCCATGAAGGCGATCAGCGCCAGCTCGGGGATCGCCCGGCCGGCGTTGCCGATCCCGATCGCCAGCAGTTCACCGGTGCCGCGGTGGCCGAAGTAGAGGCCGACCGGCAGCGCGACGAGCAGCGCAAGCGCCAGGGCCAGGAAGGTCACTTCGAGCTGGGTAAGGGTCAGTTCGATCACCTGATCGATTCCGCCGACCGTCCTGCCGCCGGTCACGTTTGAGCTCTGCGGAGTGAAGATGAATTCGATGGCACCCTCGAGGGAGGCGAAGACAGGTTGGGGGAGGGCGATCGCGCTCATGCCGTTACCACCCGCCGCCATGGCGTCGCCAGGCGCTGGATTGCGAAGAGAATCGCGTCGAAGGCGATCGCGATCAGAATCGCGAGGCCGCCGGCGATGATGATGTTGGTCTTGAAAGTGATGAACTCGATAAAGGGTCGCCGAGCCCACCGCCACCGGCGAAGACCGCCAGCGTCGCCAGGGCGACCGTACTCACCGTCGCGATGCGTAGGCCGGCGACGATCTCCGGCGTCGCCATGGGCACCTCGATGCGCCAGAGGATCTGGCGCTCGGTCAGGCCCATGCCGCGCGCCGCGTCCTTGACCGAGGACGGCACGTTGGCCAGCCCGACGATCGTGTTTCGGTAGATGATCTGCAGGGTGTAGGCGCTGAGGGCGATGATCGCGGTGTCGCGGCCGCGGCCGGTGATCGGCAGCAGCAAGAAGAAGAAGGCGACGCTGGGGATCGTGTAAAGGACGCCGGTTGCGGCGAGCAGCGGCGGCTGCAGCCAGCGCCGCCGGTGGGCGAGAAGCGCCAGCGCAAAGGCGACCGCGAAGCCGAGGACGAGCGAGATTGCGACCAGTTCAACGTGCTGCACGGCTGGCGAGGCGTACTGGCCGATGTTGTCCTTCGCCCAGTCGAAGCAGAAGAGCTTGCCCTCCGCCTGACAGGGCAGCGTGTCCGAGGTGCGTTCTTTGAAGAAGCCTTCGCCGACTTCGCCCACCGCAGCCAGCGGCAGTGCGAGCACGCTAGCCATGCGGACGCTCCACGGCACCGTGCTCCTCGACCTTTGCGTCCGGCGAGGCGAGGAACTCGGAGATGATCTCGACCGAGAGCACGCCGTCGATCCGCCCTTCGCGATCGGCGACCGCGGCGTACTGCGCCTCCCCCTGGAGCAGGTCGGCGAGCGCGTCGCGCATCACGTCGTCGCGATCGAGCAACGGCCCCAGCGGCGAGTCGGGCTGCGCGGGCACGGTCTCAGCGGCGAGGTCGCGCTCGGAGAGCCAGCCCAGCGGCCGGCGCTCGGAGTCGACCAGCAGCGGGTAGGGGACCTCTGCCCCCTGCAGCTTCGCCCGCACCTCGCTGGTCGCCTGCCCCACGTGGGCGAGCGGGGCCTCCCAGAGGTCGATGTCGGAGACGCGCATCAGCGCCAGCCGCTTGAGGGCGCGATCGGCGCCGACGAAGTCCTCGACGAACTCATCGGCGGGCGCCATCAGCAGCTCGGCCGGCGTCGCGTATTGGGCGACCTGGCCGCCCTTGCGCATCACCGCGATCCGGTCTCCCATCTTGATCGCCTCGTCGATGTCGTGGGTGACGAAGAGGACGGTCTTGCGGATCTCGGCCTGCAGGCGCAGGAACTCGTTCTGCAGACGCTCGCGGTTGATCGGGTCGATCGCGCCAAAGGGCTCGTCCATCAGCATCACCAGCGGGTCGGCGGCGAGCGCCCGCGCTACGCCGACGCGCTGCTGCTGGCCGCCGGAGAGCTGCGCCGGGTAGCGGGCGCCGAGCGCGGGGTCGAGCCCGATCAGCTCCAACAGTTCGGCCGAGCGCGCTCGGATCCGGTCCTTCTTCCAGCCCAGCAGTTGCGGCACAGCGCCGATGTTCTGGGTGATCGTGCGGTGGGGGAAGAGGCCGATCTGCTGGATCACGTAGCCGATCTCACGCCGCAGCCGCGCCGGATCCCGGTCGCGTACCGACTCACCGCCGATCAACACGTCGCCTTCGGTCAGCTCGACGGTGCGGTTGACCAACCGCATCGCGGTCGTCTTGCCGCAGCCCGACGGCCCGACCAGAACGCAGACCTCACCGGCCGGTATCTCGAGATTGAGGTGGTCGACCGCGATCTCGTCGCTGTCGCCGTAGCGCTTGGTCGCGTCCTCGTAGCGGACTGCCGATGCATCGGCGGACGAGACTCCGTAAGTGACCTGGGGGTCGGGCACTTGAAGCGAGCCTATACCCCGATGAGGCTCGCCTTCCACCTTCGGTACGCGGCGGTCTTCTCGCCGGCTCAGCCGATCCCGAGCCGCCGCGCTCGCTCGCTCGCCCGGGCGACAATCTCCGCCGCCCCTTCGACCTCGCCGCCGCGCATCAGGACCCGGCCGGCGACCACCGTGGTGTCGACCACCGTGCCACTCGCCGCATAGACGAGGTCGGAGGCAAGATCGCCGATGCCGAGCTCGGGCGAGTTGCCATGCAGCAGCAGAAAGTCGGCCGGTGCGCCGGGCGTCAAAGACGCCACACCGCCGCTCAAGAGGGGTGCGCGGGCACCGCTGGCGATCTCGAATGCCTCGGCGGCTGGCAGCACCGTCGGGTCGCCACTCGCGTGGCGCTGCATGAGGGCGAACGTCTTCAGGTCCGAGAGCAAGTCGAGTGAGTCGTTGGAGCCGGCGCCGTCGGTGCCCAGACCGACCGGGACCCCGGCTGCGCGAGCAGCCGGGTAGGGGAAGACGCCACCGACCGCCAGCTTCATGTTGGCGACCGGATTGGTGACAACGGTTGCGCCCCGCGCCGCGATCAGCTCCAGCTCCTCCTGATCGAGCCAAACGCCGTGGGCGAGCACCGTGCGCTCGCCGAGCAGGCCAAGGCGATCGAGGTAGGCGGCGGGCCGCACGCCGTGGGCGTCGATGCAGTCACTCACCTCCTGCTCGGTCTCGGCGAGATGGATGTGGAACGCCACGCCACGCTCGCTCGCCTGCTCACCGGCCCAGCGCAGCAGCGCTTCGCTGACGGCGTAGATCGAGTGCGGGGCTAGGGCGGCGCCGATCGCGGGGCCGCGTTCGCTCAGCGCCGCCAGATCCTCGCTCGCCTGCACCTGCATCTCGGCGGTGCCACCGTCGGCGTCGAAGAGCGGCCCGCCGATCGTCGCCCGCATCCCCGCGTCCTCGACCGCGCGCGCGGTCGCCTCCGGCTGCCAGTACATGTCCCAGAAGTGGGCGGTTCCGGTGCGGATCATCTCGGCGCAGGCCAGGCGCGAGCCCCAGTACACGTCTTCGGCGTCGAGCTTCGCCTCGACCGGCCAGATCTTCTCCCGCAGCCAGCGCATCAGCGGCAGGTCACCACCGTAGCCACGGAACAGGGCCATCGCCGCGTGCGTGTGGCCGTTGACGAGCGCCGGCACGAGCGGCATCCCGCCAGCGTCGATCGTCTCGTCGCCTGCCTCTGGCGCGACCTCAGGCCCGATCGCCGCGATCACTCCGTCCTCGCAGCGCAATCCGACCAGCTCGTCGTCCAGAGCGGCCCCGGTGATGGCCAGGCTGCTCACAGCTTGGGAAGAACCACGTCGAGCGCGTCGCGGAGGTGGATCGCGTTGGCCGCCCGGTGGCGCTCGACTTCGGCTGGGGTCAGGGGCTCCGCGGCGATCCCATTGGCGAGGTTGTCGACGACGCAGACAGCGGTGTAGCGCAGCCCCAGCTCGCCGGCGACGATGCACTCCGAGGCCAGCGTCATCCCGACCAGGTCGGCGTGCGCGGCGATCAGCCGGACCTCAGCCGGCGTCTCGAAGCGCGGCCCGTTGGTCTGCCAGTAGACGCCGCCGTCGCGCAGGTCTCCAGCGCCGCTTGCACGCCAGGCGGCTAGAACTTCCTCGCGCCAGGCGGAGTCGAATCCCGGCGTTGCGTGGCCGCGGGCGTCGTCGAAGGTGGTGACCGTCGTCTGCAGGGCGATGAAGTCGTGCGGGCAGACAAAGCTGCCGACCGCCAGCCCTGCATGGAGCGAGCCGACCGAGCAGATCGACAGCACCCGGTCGCATCCTGCGGTCGCAAGCGAGCGTAGGTTCGCTACGTGGTCGATGCAGTGGGGGAGCACGTAGGCGTCGGCGGAACCGTGGCGCTGCAGGACAACCGCCTCGTGCCGTTCGGCCGCCGCGGCGACTTCGCCCCCGGCCGGCCCGGTGGCGCTGCTGCCGAGGATGACGGCGAGGCGGCTCATCGGCGCGCATCCTACGGGCGATGCCGCATTTCTTTCCCCGATCCGGGTAGAAGCGCGACCCAATGCGTCCCACTATCGTGAGCTAATGCCGGATCGACCTTCGGGGAGAGAGGAGAGCGAGGGGGAACGCCTCGATCGCAACCTCGGCGAGCTCCTGCAGGAGTTGCGGGTGGCGTTGCCGGGCGTGCAGGTCCTCTTCGCCTTCCTGCTGGCGGTCCCGTTCCAGCAGAACTTCAGCGAAATCACCTCCTTCCAGGAGCGGGTCTACTTCGCCACCCTGCTCTGCACGGCGATCTCGGCCGCACTGCTGATCTCGCCGACGGCCTACCACCGGTTGAACTTCCGCCAGCAGAACAAGAAGGAGCTGGTGATGGTCTCAAACCGCCTAACGATCGCCGGCATGGTCTTCCTGGCGCTGGCGATGACCGGCGCGATCATGCTGATCACCGACGTCCTCTTCGGTACCGGCGCCACGATCGTCTTCAGCGCCGCCGCGGTGACGCTGTTCACGATCTTCTGGGGGCTTCTGCCGCTGCGACGGCGGCTCAGCTCAGCTCCGCTGGAGGCTGAGCGCTCAACATAAGGGAGCGTGCTCGCCTTCGGCGCGCTGGCCCCAGAGCCCGACCATCTCGTCGGCAAACCTGTCGACCAGGGGAGCGCCGGGCGAGTGGGCGAAGAGCATTTCCAGGTCGAACTCCCAGACCATGATCTTGACGTCGAGCGCGACCGGCAGGTCCTCGTCGACGTCCTCGCCCGAGGATCTCGTAAGCCCGGCGCAGCACGGCGACGTTGGTGGCTTTGTCGGCGGCGAAGATCGCCTGCGCCCCAGATCCGGCCGCCGCGACCCGCTCGCGGTGCTCGCGCTTTCGGTCCTCGTACTTCGGGATGCCGGCGTCTTCGGTCAGGGCCTCGACCAGCGCGACCACCTCGCCGCCGAATCGGCCCTCCAGCGAGGCCGGCTCGACATCGGCGTGCTCGGCAACGTCGTGCAGGAGGCCGGCGGCGATCACCTCGTCCGGGTGGTCGTGCTCGGCCAGCAGCTCGGCGACCGCCAGCACGTGCTCGATGAAGGGAATCTCATCGCAGCCGGTCTGGCGGAACTGGCCGGCGTGGGCGCGGCGCGCAACTGAGAGAGCGCCCCGGACCAGCGCCGAGCGCTCCGCCCTGGAGTCGATCCGACTGGAAGGGGAAGACATCCAAGGGGCAGGGTAACGGACCAAACAAGAAAAGCACTCCATTCGTACCGAAACGGGACAGATGTCTGGTTTAGCCTGCGGGGGCAGGGCTGGAAGCCAGCGCCCGCACGTCCAACTCGCGCACCCTCGACGGCGAGCTCGAGCGCCTCAGGGTCGCCTCCGGACGCCACCCAGCGCTCCTGCGCTTCCTCCCCGAGCCGATCGAGCTGCTCGTCCGGATGCAGCGGATCGTGATGGAAGAGGACGGTCCGCCCGGCGCCGGTGCGGCGGGCGAAGCAAAGCGCGTGCGGATAGCGAGGAGTGCCCCCAGCCGAGGTGGTCGGGGTACTCGGCGTCGGCGTACTGGCCGTCGTGGATCAGCAGCGAGGCGTCGCTGGGCGAGGCCGAAGCCGGAGATCCACTCCTCCTCGAGCGTGTCGAGGTCGGCGCCGAGGGCCGGCTCGTGATCGGGGATGTAGGCGAGCGAGTCCTCGCCGTCGTCGATCCGGTAGCCGAGCGTCGGGCCGCGATGGGAGACCGAGGCGGCGCGGATCCGCGCCGGGCCGATCTCCCACTCGGTCTCCGGCGTGTGGCGGAAGGAGACGTCGCAGGGCAGCTCGCGCACCTCGACCGGCGAGAGCGGCGCCGAGATGTAGCGGGCGATGCGGTCGCGCAGCGAGGCCTCGGGCGAGGCCGGCCCCCAGATCACGATCTCGGTCTGAGGGCGGAAGCAGGGCGCGAAGAAGACCAGGCCCTGGATGTGGTCGAGGTGGAGGTGGGTGAGGAGGATGTGGAGGCGGGTCGGCTCGTCGGGGAGGGAGAGGCCGAGGTTGCGGATGCCGGTGCCGGCGTCGAGCGCCAGCAGCGAGCCGTCGGAGAGGGTGACGCCGACGCAGGAGGTGTTGCCGCCGTAGCGGATCGTCTCCGGCCCTGGGGAGGGGACCGAGCCGCGGGTGCCCCAGAGCTTGACCTTCACCTCAGCCGCCCGGATCCGTTCGGTGCGGCGGGCCAGAAGACGGCGATCGCGCCGCGCGAGCCGTGCGCGGTCTGGATCGGGAAGGCGGAGACCTCGACCGGTGGCGGGTGCCGTCGGCGGAGCGGATCTCGAAGTTGCCGTGGGCGGGGCGGTCGTTGCGGACGGCGACCACCAGCGGCAGCTCGTCGTAGGGGATCGGCTCGCCGCTCTCGTCGAAGGGGCCGAAGAGCGCGCCCCACTCCTGCGGCCCCGACGGTGCCCAGCTCCTCCCACGTTTGCCGAGCAGCATCCCCGCCGCCTCGTTGTAGAAGACGAGGATGCCGCCCTCGTCGACCAGGAAGGCCGGGGTCGAGAGCGCCGACATCAGATTGCGGGCAAGAATCAGCTCAAGTGGCTTCTGGGGAGACAGTTGGCACGTAATTTCCTATCCTCGAACGCCGGTCGTGCACCGGCCAGCTGTGACTTTCGTCACTTAGGCAATTTACAGCGCGGAACTTATCGCCGGCGCGGCGGGAGGCGGGACTTCGTTCCGACGCGTCAATTAGATGCTTCAGAAAACTTTCGATTCTGTCGCACCACCCGCGCGCATCTTTTTGTCTACGCTAGCTGCTCATCATGTATCGCATGGATTGGACAGACTGGACCGTCTGCGAGAATTCGACTCAATGACCACCGTTCGATGAGGTCAACAGGCGCTTCGACGGGGTGGACCAGCGGATCGATGAGGTCGATCGCGTATCGACAAGCGCTTCGACACCGTCGACCATCGAGCTTCATCGCATCAACGACCGTTTTGACGGCCCTGCACCGCATCGCTGATGCTGCTCTGCGGCGGCATCATCGCGACGCTGATCGCCGGCATCCTCGGCGTGATCGCTACGCAGCTCTAGGTCGGCCGGCTCTACAGCGACGCGAGCAGGAGCTCGCTCAGCTCGGGCTCGAGGTCGCGCAGGCGCTGCGGGCTCGCCGCCGGCGGCGCGGGTCGAGACGAGCGCCATGGCGGCGCCGACCAGGCGTCGCTCAAGCCCGGCAGCGGGGTGGCGCCGCCCGGCTCTCGAGTACGGCGCGCAGCATCGCCCCGAGGCGCTCGACCAGGTCGCGGCGGGCGGCGGCGAGGGCCGCGATCTGCGGCGGCGGCTCGGCGCTGAGCAGGCGGGCGACCGTCGGCTCGGCGGCGAGGAAGCCGAGGGCGGCGGCGATGCCGGCCGCGCCCGACCGTGCCTGTCCGCTTCGGCGATCGGGCCGCGCTCCTCCACCAGTGCCGCACAGGCACTCTCGATCTCCTGCGCAGAGCAGGCTCGCCTCGGTTTCATAGGCGGCCAGCAGGCAGGCCCAGAGGTCCTCGAAGTGCTGGTAGAAGGTGCGGCTGGAGACGCCAGCCAGCTCGGTGACGCGGGCTGCCGTGAGGCGGCCGTAGCCCTGCTCGGCGAGCGCAGCGGCGCCGCGCCTCGAGCAGCCGTGGCGCTGGTGCGTCGCGCACCAGGTCGGCGGGCATGCCGTGGCGGCCGGGGGGTAGCCGCAGCGGCGGAGCGGACGCCTCGTCTCGGCAGGCTCGGCCAGCGCCGTGCCGCCGATCAGCCGCAGCTCGGTCATCCCCTGCCTCTTCCTCGACCCCCATCAGCCGCGGCTCGCTCGCGCTCCAGCATGATGCTCGCCCGCTCGAAGGCGGCTTCGGCCTCCTCCTTGCCGAAGTAGGAGCCGACGGCGAAGTGCATCAGCTCCGGCAGGGCGTCCCAGAGTGCGGCTCGGGTCGCCGGCGGTCAGCGCCTCGCAGACGCAGGACTCGATCCCGCCGACGACGAACGACGCCGGTCGCCTCGGGCGGCGCCTCGGCGGGCTCGATGCTCGGTGCGGGCGCTGTCGATCGCCGCCGCCGAGGCGCTCGACAGCCGCCTCGTGTCGCGCCAGAGCCGGCTCGCCGGCGATCTGCACCTCGACGAAGAGCGCCCGGGCGATCGCCGGCCGCGAGGTGACGAACTGGAACAGCCGGACGATCGCCTCGCGCACGCCGGCCTCCCAACCGGGGGTGGTCGCGGCTGCCTCCAGCACGCTGACGCAGAGCCGCTCGATCCAGACCGCGTAGGCCTGCGCGAAGCAGTCCTCCTTGCTCTCGAAGTGCTGGTAGAACTGCGCCCGGTGGCCGCCGCTGTGCTCGAGGATCGAACGCACCGAGGTCTCGCGGAAGCCGAGCTCACCACAGGCCAGCAGCACGCCTTCCATCGCTCCCTCGCGCACGTCGCGCTCGGACCCTCCGTTCCGGCCCAGCGAATCGACCCGGTTGATCGCGGCTGAGGCTTCCGCTGACATACGCCCTATAAAAACTACTCCTTTTTCGTCAGATATGAAATCTTTTTCAAGTCGGCTACTCTCGGAAGCATGCAGTACCTCTCGCAAAGACTGGCTTCGAAGCCGGCTCTGGGGCGGGGGGGAGCGGTGGCAGAGGCCGTCTCGTCCCCGCAGCGCGAGCGGATCCTCGATGCGGTCGAGCAGCTTGTAGCCGAGCACGGCGTCGCCGGCACTTCGATCGAAGCGATCGTCAAGGAGGCCGGCGTCTCCTCGGTCACCTTTTACGAGCTCTTCGACGGCAAGGAAGAGTGCTTCGCTTGCGGCGTTCGACCGCGCGGTCGAGGGGGCGGCGGACGAGCTGGCCGCGGCGGCGGCCGGAGATCCGGCGGCGGGCGGCCTCTCTTGGTCCGAACAGATCGCGACCGGCCTGCGCGCCCTGATAAGGATGGTCCCCGCTGGGCCAGAGCGCGCGCGACTCTGCCTGATCGAGGCGCAGACGGGCGGGCCGCTGCTGAGCGCCCGCTTCGAGGCGGCCCTCGATCGCGTGGCGGCGAAGCTGCGCGAGGGCCGTGCCCTCGAGACGGCGCCGAGCGACCTGCCAGCTACCCATGAGGAGGCGACCGCCGGCGCCCTGGCCTGGCTGCTGCGCGAGCGGATCGCGACAGGCGATGCGGAGAAGCTCGAGGCGCTCTATCCCGAATTGATCGACATCGCTTTGGCCCCGTACCTGGGCAATGGCTGAGATAGCGACTCGCCTCCCACCCGGCCGTCACGGCCTGCCCCGCGTCTTCGTCGCCGAGAACCAGCGCGAACGCTTGCTCAACGGCGTGGTCGAGGCCGTCGCCGAGCATGGCTACAACGCGACGACGATCGCCAAGATCACCGCCGCGGCGATGATCTCCCGCCGCACCTTCTACGAGTACTTCGAGGGCAAGGAAGACTGCTTCCTCGCCGCCTACGAGATGATCGAGGCCCACGTCCTCGACTCGATGCTGGCGGCGCCGGGGGCGGGGGAGCCCTGGCCCGATCGAGTCCGAGCCCGCCTCGCCGCCCTGCTCGATGTCCTCTCCCGCGACACGGCGGTCGCCCGCTGCTTCCTGATCGAGCCGCTCGCCGCGGGCGGCGACGTCGCCGCCCGCTATCGCGAGGCGATGCAGCTCCTGGCCGGAGCACTTCGGCCCGAGCCAATGCCCTCCGAGCTGGACATGGAAATCCGCGACCAGGCCCTGATCGGCGGCATCGCCACCCTGATCGTCCGCCGCCTCAACAGCGGCGGCGCAGCCCGCCTACCCGAGCTCCTTCCCGACCTCGTCGAGCTCGCCCTCGCGCCCTACATAGGTCGCCAGGAGGCCAAGCGGCTGGCTGCCTAGAGCCACAAGCCTTCATCTTAAAAACTTCTCCTTGCATTTGTAAACCATTTCTTTTATCCTGCTCTCAGCGGCGCCACAGGGAGGGCCCCGCGGTAGCACCCACACAGGGTCTAGGGACAAGGAGAGAGATTGATGTTCTCGCCACTACGCAACCGCTTCGGCATTCCGGGCGTGATCTCGGTGATCGCCCTCGTCTTCGCGATGTTCGGCGGCGCCTACGCCGCGACGGACTCCAGCGACGACGGCAAGGCAACCGCCTCGGCCAAAGGCAAGAGGGGGCCGAAGGGGCCCAAAGGCGCCAAGGGCGCCAAGGGCGACACCGGCCCAGCGGGACCCGCGGGACCGCAGGGACCGGCGGGAGCAAAGGGCGATGCCGGGTCAAACGGGTCAAACGGGACCGACGGCCAAGACGGTGAGGATGGCACCAGCGTCACCAGCGAAGAATTCACCGGCACCAAAGAAGGCAAATGCGTGGGTGCGGGCGGCTCCAAATTCGTCTCCGCCAGTGGCAACACCTTCGCCTGCAACGGCAAAGAAGGCTCGCCCTGGACCGCGGGCGGCTTCCTTCCCTCCAAAAAGAGCATGACCGGCACCTGGGCGGTGGGTAGTGGTGGTCTGGGCCAGGTCAATTTCGAAGCCGAAACGACGGCCGGCGTTGCCACTCAGTACGTTCCGATCTCCTTCCCCCTGCCGCTCGAAGAAGCACCCGAGCTGACCGTCGTCTGGCTCTCCTACGGGCCCCAGGGTGAACCTTTCGAAGCATCCGAAGTGGAAGAAATCCTCGAAGAAGGCGCCGAACACGGCTGCCCGGGCTTTGACGGCAGCGTCCCCCTCGCCGACCCGGGCCATCTCTGCGTCTACGCGTCCAAGACGAACTTCCTGAAACCCGGAGGCACCGGCATCCCCAACACGATCAGGAGCCCATCCGAACCGGACCAGATCTACACCGGCGGCGCTTTCATCCCCACGGCGAACGGCGCCGGCATAACCGCAGGCGTCAACCAGGTCGGCACGGCGTTGAAAATGAATTGCGAAGCGCAGACCTGCGAAGGCATCGGAGCCTGGGCGGTAACGGCCGAATAGGCCAGGCCCCGGGACCGGTGAGCGCGACGATGACGATGAGAGCGACTGAAGAGCGGTCGGCGAGGGCTCGGGGCAGGGGGGCGGTGGCGATGTTTTTCGCCATCGCCGCCCTGCTCGCCCTCGCCTCCCCCGCCCAGGCCTTCAAAACGATCAGCGAAGCGGGCGAGGGGGCGGGTCAGACCGCAAACCCGCAGGGCCTCGCGGTCGACAACGAAACCGGCCGCCTCTACGTCGCCGATCAGAACAACCAGCGGGTCGACGTATTCGACTCCTCGGGGGCCTTTCTCTTCGCCTTCGGCTGGGGGGTCAAAGACGGCAGCTCCCAGCTGCAGACCTGCACCACCGCCACGACCTGTCGCAAAGGGCTCTCGGGCAGCGGCAAAGGCCAGTTCAACGGCCTGACCGAGATCGCGGTCGACAACGACCCGACGAGCCCCTCCTTCCACGACGTATACGTCAGCGACTACGGCAACCTGCGGATCCAGAAGTTCACCCCCGAAGGCGAGTTCGTCCTCACCTTTGGCGGTGGGGTCAACAAAACCACCTCGGCGGACCTCTGCACCGCGGCCTCGGGAAACGTCTGCGGGGCCGGGGCAGACGGCGAAGGCGAAGGCGAGCTCTCCTCTCAGGGAACGAACGTCTTGCTGGCCACCGGCCCGGGCGGCACCGTCTACGTGGTCGACGCCGTTCTCTCCGCGGGCGAGGAAGCGTACCGCCTGCAGAAGCTCGAACCCTCCGGCACGGTGATCGCGCCTCAGCATGTTCTCTTCAAAGCCAGGCCAGGCGAGCTGGCAGTCGACTCGACGGGCGCCTTCTATGTCGCCACCGGAGGCAGCTCCACCGGAAGCATCACGAACGCGATCCACAAGTACAACGCGGCGGCGACCGAACAGACCGGCGAAATCGAAGGGACCGATATGAGCGGGCTTGCAGTCGACGCCGCCGGCCATCTCTTCGCGGCAACTCGCTCCTCTGAGTACGTCCCCGGCATCACCAACATCGCCGAGTACGACTCGAGCGGCGCCATCTTGCGCCGCTTCGCCTATGGCGAGTCCGTCAGCGGCATCGCCCCCTACCAGTCCGCCAACGGCGACATCTATGTGAGCGAAGGCGGGAACCTGAGCGAAGGCAGCCGGGTCCGCCACCTCGACTTCCCGCCGCCCGGCCCGGTGATCGTGCCCCAGCCCTGCAAGACGACCTTCCTCGGCAACTCCAAAGCGACCCTCACCGCCGACATCAACCCCGAGGGCAAAGCGACCACCTACCACTTCGAATACATCACCGATGAGGACTTCATCGCCAACGGAGACAGCTTCAGCGGCGCCGACCCGGCCACCTCCACCCCCGAGAGCGAATCGATCGGCTCAGACTTCGCGCGCCACCAGGCAAGCGCCCAGGTCGCCCCCCTGGTGCCCGAAACCAAATACCACTGCCGCGTGGTGGCGACCAACGCCGACGCCCCGGGGGGCGTGACCGGCCCCGAGGGCACCTTCACCACCCTCGAGCCACTCGAGATCGGCGCCACCTGGGCCACCGAGATCGGCGGCGAAGCGGCGACCCTGAACGCCGAAGTCAACCCGCTCGGCATTCCCGCCACCGGCCACTTCGAGTACGTCGATGAGGCGACCTACCAGGAAGACATAACCGCGCTGGGCCCCGAGCACGGCTTCGACCACGCGCTCAAAGCACCGCCCGGTGAACCGATCGACTTCGGCGCGAGCGAAAGCTTCCAGGCCCGCTCGGCTGAGATCTCGGGCCTTGCCCCCGGCACCGCCTACCGCTACCGGATCGTCGCCACCGACACCCCGCTCGCGCTCGAAGGCAAAGAGGTCGAGGGCCCGACCAAGGCATTTCGCACCTACCTCCCAGGCCAAGCCGGCCTGCCCGACGGCCGTGCCTATGAGATGGTCTCCCCGCCGCAGAAGAACAGCGCCGAGCTCGCGGTGCCGAGCATCGCCGGTGGCCTTGCCGACGAACGCAACCTGACGATCCAGGCCGCCGCGGGCTCAGGCGAAGCGATCACCTACGCCTCCTGGACCTCCTTCGGGGACGCCAAAAGCGCCCCCTCCTCAAGCCAGTACCTCTCCAAGCGCACGGCGGGCGGCTGGGGCACCGAGAGCATCTCCCCCTTCGGCTTCCAGAACAACTCCTTCCGGCTCTCCTACCGCGGCTTCAGCCCCGACCTGCGCTTTGCCGGGATGGTGATCGACGAACCGCCGTGCGCGGACGGTGCCATGCCGGGCCTCGAGAGCCTCTGCCTGCGCGACAACTCGAGCGGCACCCTGCAGGCGATCACGATCGAGAGCCCCGAAACCGACTTCAACCCCGGCGAATACTTCTGCACCGGCTATGCCGGCGCCTCGGCCGACGGCAAACGCGTCTTCTTCGCCGCCAACGGGGCGATGGCGGGCGCTCCGGTCGGCAAAGGCTTCAGCCTCTATGAATGGTCATCCGCGGGCGGGCTTGCGCTTCTCAGCGTGTTGCCCGACGGTAACCCCGCCGCGGTCAACGAAAAGACCACCTTTGGCGCCAGCTCCTCCAGCAGCACCCCCTGCGCGATGGACCAGAGCATCATCCGCCACGCGGTCTCCGCCGACGGCTCAACGGTCTTTTGGACCTACGGCGGCAAATACCTCAGCAGCGAGCGACCGCTGCTGGCCCGCATCGACGGCGAAACCGTCCAGCTCGACGCCAAAAACCCCGGCGAAAAAAACGGCGGCAAAGGCCAGTTCTGGGCAGCCAACGTCGATGGCTCGGTGGCGATCTTCAGCGCCCCGGGCAAACTCACCCCCAACGCCAAAGCAGAGGGCCAGCTCTACCGCTATGAAGCTGGCGAAGGGACGCTCACCAACCTCACCCCCGGTGAAGTAAAACCCGAGATCAGGGGCGTCGTAGGCGCCTCTGAAGACGGCAACTACGTCTACTTCGTCGCCGGCGGCGCGCTTGCCGCAGGAGCGAAAGCAGGCGCCAACAACCTCTACCTCTACCGCGAGGGCGAGGGCCTGCGCTTCATCGGCGCCCTCTCGATCCTCGACGAGAACACCTGGAGCTCTGCCCCCGCCACGCTCAGAGCGCGGGTCAGCCCCGACGGCGAGCACCTCGCCTTCCTCTCGGTCGAAACCGAGGCGCTGGCGGGCTATGACAACACGATCGCCTCCGGGGCACACTGCCAACCGGGTCAGGGAGGGGATCTGGCGGGCGATGCCCACTGCCCAGAGGCATTCCTCTACGGCGCCGAGGCCGACGAGCTTGACTGCGTCTCCTGCAACCCCTCCGGCGCGAGGCCGACCGGCCCCACCTCGCTGCCGGCCTGGTCAAATCCCTTCGAAGGCCCGCGCTACCTCTCTGAGGACGGCTCGCGATTCTTCTTCGAGTCGCGCGACACCCTCAGCCCCGGAGATCAGAGCGAGAAGCGCGACGTCTATGAGTTCGAGCGTGCCGGAACCGGCGGCTGCACCGCCCAGAGCCCCGGCTTCGACCAGGCCACCGGCGGCTGCCTCTACCTCATCTCCAGCGGCACGGATGCCTCCGAAAGCTACCTCCTCGACGCCTCAGCGCAGGGCCGCGACGTCTTCTTCTCGACCCGCAGCGCCCTGACCGGCTGGGACACCGATGAGAGCTATGACGTCTATGACGCCCGCATCGGCGGCGGCTTCCCCGAGCCGGCAAAAGAGGAGATCTGCTCAGGCGAGGCATGCAAGCCGCCGCCGGCCAGCTCGCCGGGGGCCACCCCCTCGCCGGGCAGCGCGAGCTTCCAGGGCCCGGGCAACGAAGCCAAGCCCCGCCCCTGCCCCAAGGGCAAGGTGCGTCGCAGGGCCCGCTGCATCAAGCCGCGCGGTCAAAAGCAACGCGGTCAAAAAGGCAAAAAACAGCGCCAGGGAAAGCAGGGCAAGCGCGCTCGAGCAAGAGCGCAGCGCGACGGGAGGGCAGGACGATGAGGGTCTCAAAGGCAGCGGCAGCGCTGCTTGCAAGCGCAGCGCTCGGTGCGTCGTTTCTCGCCTCCGCGGCTCAAGCGGCGACTCCGGCGCCCGCCTGGAGCGTCCACTCCCTCGCCACCCCGACCGTCTTCAAACCGGGGGAGGTGAGCGGCCTCGATCGCTACGAAGTCGTGATCACCAACATCGGCGGCGCGATCACCGACGGCAGCCCGATCACGATCACCGACACCCTGCCGGCGGGGCTGGGGGTCAAAGAGGTCGAACTGCTGGTGAGTCAACAGCCCAACAACCTAGCTACCTTCAAAAACCTCGCCACCCTCGGCGCCTGCGATACCCAGACGGTGGGCGAAGTCTCGACCGTCAGCTGCGAGATCGACGAATCGCTGCCGGGAACGGTGGACGTGGCAAAGCTCTTCCCCGGCGATGAGGCGCTGCTCGTGATTCGGCTCGAAGTGCCGCCCACCGCCGCGGGGCCGCTGAGCAACTCGGTCACGGTCAGCGGCGGCGGCGCGGGGGAAGCCTCCGCCAGCTCTGAGAACGAAGCCGGCGCGGGAGAAGCCAAAGCCGGCTTCCAAGATTTCCAGGCCGCGCTCACCGGCGCCGGCGGCAAACCGGCCACCGGCGCCAGCTCACACCCCTACCAATACACGTCCTCCTTCGCGGTGAACACCGCGCTCACCCCGCCGGGCTCCGTCTTCCCCTTCCGCGCCGCCGGCGGGGACATCAAGGACATCGAAGTGAGCTTGCCGCCGGGCTTCATCGGCAACCCGAGCGCCGCCCCGCGCTGCACGGCGCGCCAGTTCAACACCACTCGCACTGTGGTCATCGGGAAATTCCCACCCGACACCAAAAACGAATGCTCCGACGACTCGGCGGTGGGGACCGTCTTGGTCCAGCAGCTCGAAGGCGAAGCGACGCACTTCTCCAGCCCCCTATACAACCTCGTGCCGCCCAAGGGGATGCCGGCCCAGCTCGGCTTCCAGCCCGTCCTCGGCTTCCCCACCTTCATCAACACCAGGGTGCGCTCAGAGGGCGACTACGGCATTACCGTTTACCTGAAGAACACGACCGAGGCCAAGCGGGTGACGGCTGCCACGGTGACGATCTGGGGGGTCCCTGGCGATCCCAGCCACGATCGTCTGCGCGGGTTTTGCCTGGGCGAACACAACTTCTCGGTCGGCAATTGCCCGGCTGAAGACCCGACGCTCAAGCCCTTCCTGCGCCTGCCGAGCTCGTGCGAGAGCGCGATGGAGACGGCGATGATCTTCGACTCCTGGACGACTCCGGGGACCTTCCAGGAGGCGCTCTTCAGCGAGCCCGCGCCGACCGATTGCCACTTGCCCGACTTCAGCCCGACGATCGAAGCCAAGCCGACGACCAACGTCGCCGATGCTCCAAGCGGTCTTCACTTCAACCTGCACCTGCCCCAGAAAGAGAACGAAGACCCAGAGGGGCTGGGCGAGGCTGATCTGCGCGACGCCACGGTCACCCTGCCCCCGGGCCTCCTGGTCAACCCCTCCTCTGCCGACGGCCTCGACGGCTGCTCTGCATCTGAGATCGGCTTGACGACTCCAGTGGGCCAAAGCAACGCGAGCTTCACGGCGGACCCGCCCAACTGCCCCGACGCATCCAAGGTCGGCGAGGTCGAGGTCGACACCCCGCTTCTCGAGCACCCGCTGCCGGGCTCGGTCTACCTGGCAAACCCCCAGGAAAACCCCTTCGGCTCGCTGATAGCGATCTATATAACCGTCGACGATCCCGAGACCGGGGTGGTGGTGAAGCTCCCGGCCAAGGTCACCCCCGATCCGCTCACCGGACAGCTGACCACGACCGCCCTGGGCAGCCCCCAGACTCCCTTCGAAGACTTCGAGCTCGACTTCTTCGAAGGCGCCAGGGCCCCTCTGCGCACCCCGGCGACCTGCGGCACTCACACGACCACCACCTCCCTGAAGCCCTGGAGCGCGCCCGCCTTCGGACCAAATGCGACGCCCTCAGATTCCTTTGAGATCACCCAGGCTCCGGGAGGGGGCAACTGCCCGACGAGCGCGGGGCAGCAGCCAAACAGCCCGAGCTTCGAAGCGGGCACCGCAGCTCCCATCGCCGGCGCCTACTCCCCGTTCAGCCTGCGCCTGGCAAGGGCCGACGGCTCCCAGGAAATCAACGGCCTCGACCTGACCCTGCCGCCGGGCTTGACCGGAAGGCTTGCCGGCCTCTCTTACTGCTCCGATGGCGAGCTGGCCTCAGCCGCGTCGAAGAGCGGCCGCTCTGAGCAGGGAAGCCCAAGCTGCCCAGGCACCTCAGAGCTGGGCACGGTCACCGTGGCCGCAGGAGCAGGCCCGACCCCCTACAACGCCCAGGGCAAGGCCTACCTGGCAGGTCCCTACAAAGGCGCGCCGATAAGCATGGCCGTCGTCACCCCGGCAGTGGCGGGACCCTTCGACCTCGGCACGGTCGTGGTCAGAGCCGCTCTCCACGTCGATCCCGAAACGGCCCGGATCAAGGCGGTGAGCGATCCGATCCCGACGATCCTCGAGGGCATCCCGTTGGATGTCAGAAGCATCGACCTGCGGGTCAATAGGCCCGACTTCACCCTGAACCCGACCTCTTGCGATCCGATGGCCTTCGCCGGCCAAGCGCTATCTGTCCTGGGTCAAAGCGCCGCTCTAAACCAGCGCTTCCAGGTCGGAGGCTGTCAGGACCTCCCCTTCAAGCCGAAGCTCGACCTGCGCCTCAAGGGCGGCACCAAGCGAGCCGATCACCCGCAGCTCACCGCGACCCTGAAGATGCCACCCGGGGGCGCCAACATCGCCAAGGCCTCCGTCGCCCTGCCGCGCTCGGTCTTCTTGGACCAGGCCAACATCAGGACGGTCTGCACCCGCGTCCAGTTCGCCGCCAATGCCTGTCCCAAGGGAGCGGTCTACGGCTACGCCAAGGCATGGACGCCTCTCCTGGACCAACCGCTTCAGGGCCCGGTCTACCTGCGCTCCTCCGACAACCTCCTGCCCGATCTCGTCGCTGACCTAAACGGCCAGATCCACGTCGTCCTGCACGGCAAAACCGACTCGATCAGAGGCGGGATCAGGAACACCTTCGAAGGTGTTCCTGACGCCCCCGCATCGAAATTCGTCCTGACGCTGAAAGGCGGCAAACGGGGGCTGCTGGTCAACAGCCGCAACATCTGCAAGGGCAAGAACAGGGCGACCGCCATCTTCACCGCCCAGAGCGGCAAGGTGAGTGAGTTCAGGCCGGCGCTCAAGGCGAAGTGCGGGGGGAAGAAGCGCAAGGGCGGTAAGCAAGGCGGCTAGCCCGACCACGTTTGAGGGGGTTTCGTACCAGCTTGTTTACTATGTCTCCAGCGTCCATTGGGATTCAGGACCGGGAGGGGGATGGTGGTGTCTTCGTTGTCGGGCGGGCTAGGCTCGTTGAGGCTGGGCGGCTGCTCGGCCGCGATCCTTGCTATCGGGTTATTTCTGGCTTGGGGACCCTCCGCCCAGGCGGCGCCATTGCAGCTGCTCGACAGCCGCGGCTGGGAGATGGTCTCGCCGGTCGAAAAGAACGGCGGTGAGATTCAGGGCTTTGGCGCGATCGCCGGGGGCGGCGTCCTGCAGGCTGCGGCGAACGGCAATTCCGCCAGCTTCAGCTCGACCTCTTCCTTCGGCGCGGGAGCCAAAGGCGCCCCGGTTGCTTCCCAGTACATCTCCCGCCGTGGCGCGAACGGCTGGTCGACCGAGAACGTCACCCTGCCGACGCTCTCCGGGGCCTACGGCGAGGATCCGGTCGGCGTTCCCTACCGGCTCTTCTCCGGCGATCTGGCCCGCGGCCTGATCCTCAACGGGCGCCGCTGCGACGAAGCGGAAGAGTGTCTGCGCAGCTACTCGCTGCGTGAGAGCGCCGGTGGCGCGCTGACGCTCTCCCCGGAAGAGCCCGACCTGATCTTTGCCGGCGCCTCGCCCGATCTGCGCCACGCGATCCTCTCCACCTGCGCCGCGCTGACGCCCGGCGCGACGGAAGTCCCCGAAGGGGACGGCTGCGACCCGGACACGCCCAACCTCTATGACTGGAGCGGCGGGCAGTTGCGGTTGATCAACCTGTTGCCGCACGTCCTCTCGACCTCGGGCGCCGCCCTCGCTGCTCCCGCCGGCGCCGTCTCGACCGACGCTTCCCGTGTCTACTGGCGCGATCGCGAAAGTGGCGACCTCTTCCTGGGCGAAGGGAGCGTGACCAAGCAGGTCGACGACGAAGCGGGCGGCGGCGGCAGCTTCGAGGCCGCCACTCCCGACGGCTCGATCGCACTCTTCACCGCGGCGGGACATCTGTACCGCTACAGCGCCGTCACCGACTCGAGCACCGATCTGACTCCGGCGGGCGGGGTCCTCGGTGTGCTCGGCGCCTCCGCGGACGGCTCGCGTGTCTACTACCAGAGCAGCGGGGGCCTGCAGCGCTGGCACGCCGGCACGACGACCCAGATTGCCCCCGGCGCCGCTGCTGCCGACCCCGCCAACTTCCCGCCGGCGACCGGCACGGCCCGCCTCAGCGCCGACGGAACCCGCCTCGCCTTCCTCTCCGAGGCGCCGTTGACCGGCCATGACAACACCGACCAGAACACGGGCGAACCGGACTCGCAGGTCTTCCTCTACGACGCGAGCGCGAACGGCGGCGCGGGCGGCCTCGTCTGCGCCTCCTGCAACCCGAGCGATGCCCAGCCGATCGGCCCCTCCTCGATCCCGGGCGCGATCGCCAACGGCAAAGGCCCCCTCGCCACCCAGGCCTACAAGCCCCGCGCCCTCTCTGCCAACGGCCGGCGCCTCTTCTTCGACTCCCGCGACGCCCTCGTCACCCAGGACACCAACAACGACAAAGACGTCTACGAGTGGGAGGCGCAGGGGACCGGAACCTGCGCGACGGCGGGTGGCTGCGTCAACCTGATCTCCAGCGGGCGCAGCGAAGACGGCGCCTCCTTCGTCGATGCCTCCGAAGGCGGCCGCGACGTCTTCTTCCTCACCGACGGCTCGCTCGTCCCCTCCGACCCCCTCGGCACGTTCGACCTCTACGACGCCCGCGAAGGCGGCGGCTTCCCGATCCCCGAGGACCCGATCCCCTGCGAAGGCGACGCCTGCCAGCCGCTGCCCTCGCCGCCCGAAGACCCCACGCCGGGAACGCAGGTGCCGACCTCCGGCAACCCACCGGTGCGCTTTCCGCCGAGGGCCTGCCCCAAGGGCAAGCGCCCGGTCGTGCGCAAGGGCAAACGCCGCTGCGTCCCCAGGCACCAAAAGAGCGGCAAGCGCCGGGGCAAGGCGCCCAGCCGGGGCGGGCGCAGGTGATCCGCAGACTCGCCCTCGCCGCCTGCGCCGGCCTCGTCGTATTCGCCCTCGCCGCCTCGGCCGCACCCACCGCCGAGGCAAGCTTCGGCTTTCAGCCGGGCGCCGAGGGCTTCGACGTGACGATCTCCGAGGAAGGCGGCGTCGGCGCCGAGACCAGGGCGGGCTCGCACCCCTACTCGATCGCCACCAACGTCAACTTCAACCTCGGGCCCGAAGCGCCGGGCGGACCCTTCACCGACGGCGACCTGCGCGACCTCGACCTGGAGCTGCCGCCGGGGCTGATCGAAAACCCGAGTGCGGTCTCGCAGTGCAGCCAGGACCGCTTCCACACCCCCCGCACCTCGCCCTTCGAAGAGAGCCGCTCGGGGGAGAGCTGCCCGGCGCTGAGCCAGATCGGGATCATCGAGATCCGCTCGAGCGCCACGGGCGGTGAGACGCGCAGCTTCGGGCTCTTCAACCTGCAGCCGCCCCCCGGCTTCCCCGCCCAGATCGGCGCCAGCCCTTACGGCGTGCCGCTCGTGCTCACCCCGCGCCTGCGCGACGCCGCGGGCGAGTACGGCATCACCCTGCAGCTGCGTAACTTCTCCCAGCGGATCGACGTCTACGGCTTCACCCTGACGGTCTGGGGCAACCCCTGGGGGCTCAGCCACAACGGCCAGCGCGGCAACTGCCTGAACGAGGCAGAGCCCACCTTCCCCTGGGCCAAATGCCCGATCTCCCCACCTCAGCCCGACCACAAACCGTTCGCCTACCTGACCCTGCCGGCATCCTGTGGAGCACCGCTCCAGTTCAAGGCGACCGCCAGCGCCTGGGGGGAAGCGGGCCAGGCGAGCGCGAGCGCTCCGAGCCGGGACGCCGAAGGCAACCCGGCGGGCCTGATCGAATGCGCTGCGCTGCGCTTCGAACCGCTGGCCTTCGCCCAGCCGACCAATCCCCGTGCCTCCTCGGCGACCGGCCTCGACTTCAGCCTCACCCCGAAAGAAGAAGCGCTGACCAACTACAAACTGCTGGTCCCCTCGCAGCCGCGCAAGGCCGTGGTCTCGCTGCCGGAGGGGATGACGATCAATCCCTCGGTCGCGGCTGGCCTGGGGGTCTGCACGCCGCCGTCCTACGCGGCAGAGACCGCCAGCTCGCCGCTTGGCGCGGGCTGCCCGGAGAACTCGAAGATCGGCTCCTTCACGGTGGGCAGCCCGCTCTTCGAGGACGTGATCGCGGGCGCGGTCTATCTCGCCCAGCCCAATGACCGCCGGACCGCCACGCCCGGCGCCGAGAACCCCTTCGACTCGCTGCTGGCGCTCTACCTGATCGCCAAGGCGCCCGCGCGTGGGGTGATCGTCAAGGTCGCCGGCCGCCTCGACGCCGACCCGGCGAGCGGGCGGCTGACCGGGACCTTCGACCGGCTGCCCCAGCTTCCCTACTCGAACCTGAAACTGCACTTCCGCGAAGGCCAGCGGGCGCCGCTGATCGCCCCCTCGGCCTGCGGCAGCTTCGCCACTCAGATCGACCTCTCGCCCTGGAACGACCCCGCCGCCAGCGCCTTCTCCGCCACGCCCTTCCAGATCGACAAGGGGATCGGCCCGGGCGGCGCCTGCCCTACCGGCACCCCGCCGTTTGACCCGGGGGCGAGCGGCGGCACGCTGAACGGCAACTCGGGCGCCTACACCCCCTTCTACCTGCACCTGACGCGCGCCGACGACGAGCAGGAGATCGTCTCCTACTCGGCGACCCTGCCCAAGGGCCTGACCGGCCGCCTCGCCGGGGTCCCGGTCTGTCCCGACGCGGCGATCGAGGCGGCGAAGTCGCGCACCGGAACCGAAGAGGAGGCGAGTCCCTCCTGTCCGGCGGACAGCCAGATCGGCCGCACCTTCACCGGCTACGGGGTGGGGTCGGTGCTCGCCTACGCGCCCGGGAAGATGTATCTGGCCGGGCCCTGGCACGGCTCGCCGCTCTCGGTCGTGGCGGTCAACTCCGCCGCGGTCGGGCCCTTCGACCTCGGCACCGTCGTCATCCGCTCGGCCTTCCGCGTCGACCCGCGCTCCGCCCAGCTCTCGATCGACTCCGCCGCCTCGGACCGGATTCCCCACATCATCGACGGCATCCCGCTGCACCTGCGGGACATCCGCGTCTACATCGACCGGCCGAACTTCACCCTCAACCCGACCAGCTGCGAGGCGGCGAGCTTCAGCTCCACCCTCGGCGGCTCGGGCATCCGCTTCGACGACCCCTCCGATGACGTCACGGCCACGACCTCGGACCTCTTCCAGGTCTCCAACTGCTCGGCGCGCGGCCTTGCGCCGAAGATCGGTCTGCGGCTGAGGGGGCCGACCAAGCGCGGCGGCTACCCGTCCCTGCGCGCCACCGTCGTGGGCCGCCCCGGCGACGCGAACCTCAAACGCGTCGCCGTCACCCTGCCCCATACCGAGTTCCTCGCCCAGAACCACATCCGTGACGTCTGCACCAGGGTGCAGTTCGAGGCGGGACGGTGCCCGGCCACCTCGGTCTACGGCCAGGCCGTCGCCTACACGCCGCTGCTCGACGGCGCCCTGCGCGGCCCCGTCTTCCTGCGCTCCTCCGACAACCCGCTGCCTGACCTTGTCACCGAGCTCCGCTCGGGGGCGATCCGGATCGTCCTCGAGGGCCGCATCGACTCGGTCGGCAACGGCCGCATCCGCGGCATTTTCGACAATCTCCCTGATGCGCCGCTGACGCGGTTCGTGCTCACCATGCAGGGCGGGCGCAAGGGGGCCCTGGTCAACTCGGCAAACCTCTGCACGACGCCGGCCTACGCGATGGCGCGGCTGGTCGGGCAGAACAACAAGGGGCTGGCGCTGAAGCCGCGCGTGCGACCCAACTGCGGCAAGGGCGGCAAGCGACCGGGCCATGGCAAGAAGAAGGCGAATGGGAAGAGGAGGGGGACGTGAAGGCGACTCACTGGAAGGCGCTCTGCGCGGCGGTGCTCACTCTCGCCCTCGTTCCCGGCAGCGCCGGCGCGGCGGGGGGTCACCAGTTGCTCGGCGCGATCACCGGCGAGCGGATCGGCCTCTTCGAGCAGATCAAAGGCGCCTGCGGGGTCGCCGTCGACGCCGATGAGAACGTCTACGTCGCCGACTACTACCAGAACCGCGTCGTCGTCTTCGACAAAGAATGGGAGTACCTGACGCGGATCAACGCCATCAACCCGCTCGACGCCGGCGGGGTGGCGCCGATCGACGGTCCCTGTGACCTCGCCGTCGACTCGGCCGGTCGCCTCTACGTCAACAACTATCACCGCGAGGTGGTCCGCTACACGCCGGCGCAGTACCCGCCGCAGGAGGGCACCACCTACGGCTCGCGGACGGTGATCGACTCGAACCACCCGACCGGGGTCGCCGTCGACCCGGCGACCGACCGCGTCTACGTCGACGACCGCACCCACGTCGCGGTCTACGATCCCTCCGGGGCGCCGGTCGAAGAGGCGGGCGAGCCGCTGCGGATTGGCGAGGGATCGCTCGGGGACGGCTACGGCGTCGCGATCTCGAGCTTCGAAGGCGACGCGCAATACCCCGCCACCAAAGGCGACGTCTACGTTGCCGACGCCGCCACCGAGACGGTCAAGGTCTATGACCCGGCGCTCGACCCCGACAACCCGCAGATGGAGATCCGCGGCGAGGGCACCGAGCAGGGGCGCTTCTACCTGACCGACACGGACCTTGCCGTCGACCCCGCCGACGGCCACCTCTACGTCTCCGACAACCTCGAGCCCCACTTCGAAGAAAAACCGGAAGCGGTGGTCGACGAGTTCAGCCCGGCGGGCTATTACCGCGGCTCGGTGCCGGACTCCTTCACCAATGGCGCACCGTCATTCCTGCAGGCGGGCGAACCGACCGGGCTCGCGATCAGCGACGACAGCGAACTCTACGTGACCAGCGGCAACTACGAAAACGCGGCCGTGTTCGCCTTCGGGCCGCCCGAGCCGTTCGAAACCCAGATCCTCACCGTCGCCAAGGCCGGCGCCGGGTCGGGGACGGTGACCAGCATCCCGGCCGCGATCGCCTGCGGGCCGGTCTGCGAGGGCGAGTTCGACTTCGAGTCGACCGTCGTGCTCAGAGCAACCCCGGCGCCGGGCAGCGCCTTTGCCGGCTGGGCGCCGGGCGGCTGCGACTCAGAGCCCAGCCCGGGCCGCTGCGCTGTGGAAATGGGCGCCGACCGCGCGGTTACGGCGGAATTCGAGCCCGTCGCGGAAGCGGCGCTGGGTCCGCTTTCGGGTCACGCGGCGGCGGTCCAGGCCTCCGCCGCTCCCGCCGCGCCTCTTCCAAGTGCCACGGTGAAGCGCAAACTCGCCCAGCGCCACTACCTCGAGTCCGTGCAGAAGGGCAACCTGCGCGTCTCGCTCAGCGGCCGCATCGCCCCGACCGCGCTGCCGCGCTCCGGAGTGGCTCCGGTCGCCATCTTCGTCGGCGGTCGCATCTCGACCACCGACGGCGCCGAGTTGCCCCAGCTGAAGGGTCTGCGGATCGAATTCAACCGCGGCGGCAGGCTCGAAGACCGCGGCCTGCCGGCCTGCCCCCTGCAGCAGATCAACATCGCCTCCAGCGCCCGCGCCCTGAGCGCGTGCCGCTCGGCGCTGGTCGGCACCGGCAGCTTCGAGGCCAACATCGTCCTGCGCGGTCAGGACCCCTACCCGACCACCGGCCGCCTGCTCGTCTTCAACGGCCGCAAGGGGGGCAAGGAGGTCCTCTTCGGCCACATCTACGCCAGCAAGCCCTTCGCGACCTCCTTCGTCATCACCTTCAAAATCGCCCATCGCGCCAAGGGCGCCTTCGGCACCGTGCTCACCGCCTCGCTGCCCGAAGCGCTCGGCGACTGGGGCTACGTCACCGCGATCGAGATGAAGCTCTCGCGCCGCTACCGCGCCGGCGGCGAGCGCCGCAGCTTCCTCAGCGCCGGCTGCCCCGCCCCCAAGGGCTTCCCCGGCGCGATCTTCACCCTGGCCCGCACGAGCTTCTCCTTCGCCGGAGGGAAGACGCTCAGCTCCGGAATGACCAGGGACTGCAGGGTGCGGCGATGAGCCGCGTAGCGCTCGCCCTCGCGCTCGGCTTGCTCTCGGTGCTCTGCTGGGCTCCTCACGCCCGCGGCGCCGAAGCGAGCTGGGAGTTCGAGCCAGCGAGCTGGGACTTCGGGACGGTCATCCCGGGCACAGGCCCAACGCCGCCCAAGGCCTTTACGCTGACGAACACCGGCGAAGTAGAGCTGTCGATCCTCTTGGTCAGCGTCGGACAGAGCGAGGGAGCGGGCTTCTCGATCGCCGAGAACAAATGCGGAAAACTCGCTCCTGCCGCAAGCTGCACGATCAGCGTCAGCTTCGATCCCTCCACCGCCGGGCCCAAGGATGGAGAGCTCGGGGTCGCGAGCCAGGGGGGCCTGGCGCCGCCCGCCTCCGCCGAGCTGAGCGGTACCGGGGCGGGGCCGGTCGTGTCAATCGCCCCGGCTTCCCTGAGCTTCGAACCACGCGATGTCGGCGCCGCTCCATCCCGGGCCAAGTCCTTCACGCTCACCAATGATGGCGCTCTCGACCTGACGATCGCGTCCGTTTGCATCTGCATCTACCGGTACTCCGACAGCGACCAGTTCCGCCTCATCGGCGGGACCTGCGCAGCCGGTCTGGTGGTGCCGCCCGAAGGGAGCTGCACCCTCGAGGTGACCTTTGCGCCGACCCGACCCGGATATCTGGCAGCCGACCTGCTCGTCGTCAGCGACGCCCCCGACTCCCCGCATCTGGTGACCCTCGAGGGATTCGGCGTCGCGCCTCCCGCCCAATCCCTGGCACCGCCACCCTTCATCAATCCTCTTGTCTCCATCGTGCACCGGCCCCCCAGGCGCACGAGCAAGAGCCGGGCTGCCTTCTGGTTCCATGGCTCGCCCTCCGCTGCCCGGTTCGCCTGCAAGCTCGACGGCGAAGAATGGTTCAAGATCTGTGAGTCGCCCGTCCGCTACCGCGCGCTCCGCCCCGGCCGCCATCACTTCGCCGTCCGCGCGCTCGACGCGAACGGTCGCTTCGGCTCGATCACCCACTTCCGCTGGTTCGTGGGGAACCCGATGCCGGCCGAGAAGCGTTAGAACTCACCTCCCTTGCAGGAGCCGAGCCGCATGTACAGGAACGCGATGGTCATCTGCCGGCCGGCCGTTGCGTGGTGGGGCCGGCTCGAGGTGGAGGGGCTCGAGACGCTCCCCGCCGAGGGTCCGGTGCTCGTCGTCGGCAACCACGACAGCCACTGGGACCCGGTGACGGTCGGTGTGGCGGCGATACGCCGCCGCCAGATCAAGGCGCTGGCGAAATCGACGCTTTGGGACGTGAAGGGCCTAAGCCCGGTCCTCGACGGCATGGGCCAGATCCCGATCGAGCGGGGCGCGGGAGACGCGGGTGCGCTCTCTCGCGCGATTGAGGAGCTGCGGGCCGGCGCCTGCATCGGGGTCTTTCCCGAAGGCACCCGTTCCCGCGGCGAGGTCCTGCGCCCCCGCAGCGGGCTGGGTCGCCTTGCTCTCGAAGTTCCCGAAGCGAAGCTCGTTTGCGTCGCCGTAGAGGGGACCTCCGACATGACCGGCTTTCCACGGCGCCCGCGGCTGCGGACCCGCTTCTTCGAGCCGGCCGGCGGTCAGGCCCGCCCGGATGAGGAGCCGGGGGAGATCTCGGCGCGGCTACTGGCGGAGATCCGCGCGGACGTCCCGCCCTCGATCTCCTACCGCAAGCGCACCTAGCCAGCGATGAAACAAGTGCGGCGACGCCTGGTGAGCGCCGCCGCTTTGCCTACTCGAGTTTGCCGATCTTGAAGATTTTCGTGCCGCAGTCGGGGCAGAAGCCTTGAATCGCCGGGCGACCATTTTTCATAGTCACCTGTTTGGCTTCTTTGATCTCTACCTTCTTGCGCTCTTTGACGCAGTAACCCTCGGGCATCGGGTCTCCTTTCGCTGCCGGTATCGGCAAAGCTCGCGTTAGGCGCGAGGTGGATTGCGGCGAATGTAACGCAGGGCGGGGACGGGGAACACGCACAAACGTGCGTATCGTCACAAGCGCTACCTTCCCGCTTGCTCCCCTTCAGCCCCGGCACTCTGCTGTTTTGCCCGTTCAACCAGTTCCTGCAGTTTGGTGCTGTCCGTTGTGTCACCGGACGCAGCGCCGGCCGCGTCGCCGGTAGAGGCACCGCCCGTCCCTATTCCGCCCGTCGTCCCACCTTTGTCGCTCTGCCCGGATTTCGGCTGCGGTTCCGACTCGGATTCCGGTGCCGGTTCGGTCGGTTCGACCGGCTCTGCCGGGGCCGACGTACCCGCCGTGGCTGCGTCGATCTTCGCTTCGAGTTCCTCCTGCAGCGCCTGGACGTCGCCCTCGTTGACCGAGTTTTCGCGGGCGTCGATCGCGAGGTAGATCGCCGCTCCGCCAAGACCAATCGCGATCACCGCGAGCGCCAGGAAGACGCGCGTGCGCTTGCCGAGCTTGCGCTCGACCTCTCCGATCCAGGCTCGCAGCCCCTCCAGCGACATCGCCCTAACTTAATCGAGAACCGCGCCGGGGTGCCGGGTCAAATACCCTGCGGTTCGCACTTCCCATCCCAGATCGCAAGGAGAACCGCGCATGCCCGAGGCCGTAATCGTCGACACCATCCGCACGCCGATCGGCCGTGCCTTCAAGGGCTCGTTGGCCCAACTGCGCCCCGACGAGATGGGCGCCTACGTCGTCGACCAGCTGCTCGAGCGCAACCCGGAGGTCGATCCGGCTCTGGTCGAAGACCTCTTCTGCGGCTGCGGCATGCCGCAGGGCCTTCAGGCGTTCAACATCGGCCGCATCATCTCGCTGCTCTCCGAGAAGCTGCCGCAGGAGGTCAACGGGGTCACCGTCTCCCGTTACTGCTCCTCCAGCCTCGACGCGATCCGCCACGCCGGCAACGCGATCAAGGCCGGCGAGGGTGACGTCTATATCGCCGCCGGGGTCGAGTGGGTGAGCCGCTACAACGAGCGCACCGAGCCTGCCGGCGTCGAGGACCAGAACCCAAACCTGCAGGGCAACGACGGCCAGCCCAATGTCTACATCGAGATGGGCAAGACCGCAGTCAACGTCGCCGAAAAATACGAGGTCAGCCGCGCCGACATGGACAAGTTCGCGCAGCGCTCCCAGGAACTCGCCGTGCAGTCCCAGGAGGATGGCTTCTTCGACCGCGAGATCGTCCCGGTGAAGCTGCCCGACGGCACCGAGGTCGCCAAGGACGATGGTCCCCGCGCCAGCTCGACGCTGGAGAAGCTCTCCCAGCTGGAGGAGTCCTTCGGTGGCGGCGGCGTTACCGCCGGCAACTCCTGCCCGCTCAACGACGGCGCCGCCGCGGTCCTGCTGATGAGCGACACCAAGGCCAAGGAGCTGGGCCTGACCCCGCGCGCCCGCATCGTCACCGCTGCCACCTACGGCAACGAGCCCGAGTACATGGGCGTCGCCCCGATCGGCGCCGTGAAGAAGGTGCTGGACCGGTCGGGGATGACGATGGACGACGTCGACACGGTCGAGCTCAACGAGGCCTTCGCCGCCCAGGTGATCCCGATCATGGACGAGTGCGACATCGCGCCGGAGAAGCTCAACACCCACGGCGGCGCGATCGCCCTCGGCCACCCCTTCGGCATGACCGGCGCCCGCATCATGGGCACGCTGCTCAACGTGATGGAGACCGACGACCACCAAATAGGGATCGAGACCATGTGTGTTGCCGGCGGCCAGGGCAAGGCGATGCTCGTGGAGCGGATGAACTGAGGTAGGACGATGGAGGGGCGACTCGAGACGCTGACTTACGAGGGCAGCGATCGGGTCGCCCGCATCACCCTGAACCGGCCGGAGCGCGGCAACGGGATCGTGCCGCGGATGCCGACCGAGCTCGCCGCCTGCGTCGAGCGGGCCAACCTCGACCCCGCAGTCCACGTCATCGCCCTCGCCGGCAACGGCAGCGGCTTCTGCGGTGGCTACGACCTCGTCGCCTCGGCCGAGGGCGACATGAGCGGGCTTGGCGGGGTCGAGGCGCCGCCCGGCTCACCCGTCGACCCGGCGACGATCGGCGCCAACCACGCGCCCGAGTCGAACTGGGACCCGGTCACCGACTTCCAGTTCATGTCGCGCAACGTGCGCGGCTTCATGAGCCTCTTCCACTCCGAGAAGCCGGTGCTCTGCAAGGTCCACGGCTACTGCGTCGCCGGCGGCACCGACATGGCGCTCTGCTCCGACCTGCTGGTGATCGGCGCCGACGCCAAGATCGGCTACCCGCCGGCGCGGGTCTGGGGCTCGCCGACGACGGCGATGTGGGCGGCGCGGCTGGGGCCGATGCGGGCCAAGCGGCTGCTCCTCACTGGCGACTCGCTGAGCGGTGAGCAGGCGGCGGAGTGGGGGCTGGCCACGGAAGCGGCGCCCCCCGAGCAGCTCGACGAGCGTTTCGAGGCCCTGCTGGAGCGCGTCGCCCGGATGCCGATCAATCAGCTGGTGATGATGAAGATGCTGGTCAACCAGTCGCTCTACGCGCAGGGCCTGCACCAGACGCAGCTGCTCGGCACCTTCTTCGACGGCATCGCCCGCCACACCGAGGAGGGCCACGACTTCGTCCGCCGCGCCGCTGAGGGCGGCTTCAAGCAGGCGGTGCGGGAACGCGACGAGCCCTACGGCGATTACGGCCTCGGCGGCTTCGGTGTCGAGTAGCAACGGGGCAAGCGGAGCGGCGCCTCGCTCCCGCTCGATCGCCATCGTCGGCGGTGGCTTCGGCGGGGTCGGCGCGGCAGTGATGCTGCAACGCGCCGGCTACGAGGACGTCACCGTCTTCGAGAAGGGCGAGCGGGTGGGCGGGGTCTGGAACCACAACACCTACCCCGGCGCCGCCTGCGACATTCCGTCGCACCTCTACGAGTTCTCCTTTGCACCCAACCGCTGGTCGCGCCGCTTCGCTCCCCAGGCCGAGATCCAGGCGTACGTGGAGGGCGTTGCGCGCCACTTCGGGGTGCTCGACAGGATCCACACCGGGGTCGAGGTGAAGAGCGCCCGCTGGGAGGAGGAGCGCGGCCGCTGGGTGCTGGAGACCAGCGCCGGCCCGCATGCGGCCGAGCTCCTGATCACCGCCTGCGGCCAGCTCTCGGTGCCGAAGACGCCGCCGATCCCCGGCCTGGAGAGCTTCGACGGCCCCGCCTTCCACACCGCCGAGTGGCGCCACGACGTCGCCCTCGCCGGCAAGCGCGTTGCAGTGATCGGGACCGGCTGCAGCGCGATCCAGGTCGTGCCGGCGATCCAGCCCGAAGTCGCCCAGCTCGACGTCTACCAGCGATCCCCCGGCTGGACGATCCCGAAGATGGACTACGCCTACCCTGACTGGGCGCACGACCTCTTCAAGCGGTTCCCAGCGGTGCGCCGGCTCGATCGCGCCGTCATCTTCGGCCTCATGGAGCTGGGAGCGGCGGCGATGACCCGCCACCGCTGGATGCTCCCCGTCTTCCGCGCCGCCGCCCGCCGTCAGATCACGGCGGCGATCGATGATCCGGAGCTGCGCCGCAAGGTGATGCCGGGCGACGAGCTCGGCTGCAAGCGGACGATGCTCACCGACGACTGGCATCCGGCGCTGACTGAGGAGAACGTCGAGCTGGTTACCGAGCGGATCGCCGAGGTGACCGAGAACGGCGTTCGCGACGAGACCGGCGTCGAGCGGGCGGTCGACGTGCTCATCCACGCCACCGGCTTCGCCAGCCATGCCTTCGTCGCGCCGATGGCGATCGCCGGACGCGACGGTCGCACGCTGGCGCAGGAGTGGGCGGAGGTGGCCCGCGCCTACTTCGGCCTCAGCGTCCCCGGCTTCCCCAACATGTTCCTGCTCTACGGGCCGAACACGAACGGCGGCACCGGTTCGGTGATCTACACGATCGAGGCCGGGGTCGAGCACGCGATCGCGGCGCTGCGCGAGCTGGACCGGACGCAGGCGAAGCAGATCGAGGTGCGCCGCGAAGCGGCGGAGCGCTTCGACCGCGAGCTGCGCGAGGCGCTTGTCGGCACCGTCTGGCACAGCGGCTGCACCAACTGGTACGTCGACGAGAACGGCAACGACCCCAGCCAGTGGCCGTGGACATGGAGCAACTACCGGCGGCGCACCGCGCGCCTTGCACCCGGCGCCTACGAGCTGGGCGGGGCCCGGGCGCCGGTTGCGGCGACTGCCCTGGGGTAGGGTCACGCCGCGATGAGCGACGCCCCTCCTCACCCCAGCGCCAGGATCACGCCGGAGACCGCGCGGAGCTTCCTCCCCGGCAGCTTCCCCGGCGACCTCGGGATCGAGCCACTGGAGATCGAGGACACGCACTCGCGGGGCAGGATCGTCGTCGACAGGCGCCACCTGCACCCGGGTGGCTTCGTTCACGGCGGCGTCTGGACCGCGCTCGGCGACACGGTCGCCGCCTGGGCGACCTTCCGCGGCATCCCCGCCGGGCATAACTTCACCACGATCGAGCTGAAGCTGAACGTCTTCGCCGCTGGCGTGCTCGGCGACGAGATCATCGCCATGGCCGAGCCGTTGCACGCCGGCAAGAGCACCGTCGTGATCGAGGTGAGGATGGAGCGCTGCCGCGAGGGCACTGACCCCCGGCTGGCGGCGAACCTCATAGTGAGCCAGTTCGTCTTACCACCGCAGGGCGAGTAGACGGGGCGGGCCGTGCCCGACCCCATCGCCTACGTCTTCGGCTACGCCTCGCTGGTCGCGCTCGAGGACGCCGGGGCTCTGCCGGGCCGGCTGCGCGGCTACCGTCGCCACTGGGGGGTCGCGATGAACAACTGGGAGGGCGGCGAGGGCGCCAAGCACTGGCTCGATCGTAGTAGCGGCGAGAGGCCGCGCATCCGTGTCGTCTACCTCGACCTGCGCGAGCAGGAGGGGTCGGCGGTGAACGGCCTTGCTCTGCCAGTCAATCGGGATCGCCTGGCGGAGCTCGACGCGAGGGAGATCAACTACGCCCGGATCGACGTCTCTGCCGCCTTCGAGCCGGCGGTCCAAGGGAACGTCTTTACCTACGTCGGGCTCGACGCCGCTCGCGAACGCTGCCGGCAGGGCGCCGCTGAGGGCAACGCCTTCGTCAGCAGCGACTACGCGGGCTCGTTGCGACGGGCGTTCGAGCAACTCACCCCCGGAGCATTGGCCGAGTTCGACAGCACCACCGACCCACTCCCCTTCCCCGAACGCGACCTCAGGGTGTTCCTACCCCGCATGCTGGGCAGTTGATGCCCCTGCAGGGGCATCAAGCGTTCAATCTTGGTCGGTCCCTGGTTCATAGCCTGGCGCTTCCAGCCGTTCGATCTGCGGCAGGCGCCACAGCAGGCTCGCGATCGTCAGGCCAATCGCCGAGCAGGCCAGCGCCAGGAACCACTCGCTCGCGGTCAGCAGGGTCATCTCGAAGAAGTCGCGCACCGGGGCCGCCGCCAGGATCAGGGCGAAGAGGGCGCCGAGGCCGGCGACCATCGCCAGCATGTAGCTCTGGATCGCGATGTGCTCGCGGCCCGGGCCGCGCTCGAGCAGCAGCACGAAGGCGAGGCCGAGCACGATCAGCGTCGTCGTCGCCGCCGTGCGCCCGGCCTCCAGCGAGCCGCCGAAGACGGTGTCGACGAGGAAGAAGCAGAGGATCGAGCCGAGCGCCGTCGCCAGCCCGGCCGGGACGGCGAAGGCGGCAAGGGCGCGCAGCAGGCGGCCGCGATAGAGCGGCCCGTCGGAGGGCGCCAGGGCGAGGACGAAGGAGGGGATGCCGATCGTCAGGAAGACCGCGAGAGTGAGGTGGCGGGGGAGGAAGGGGAAGGCGAAGCCGGGCACGGCGACGAGCAGGATCAGCGCCGCCGCGTAGACCGACTTGGTCAGGTAGAGGCGGCCCAGGCGGTGGACGTTGCGGGCGATCCGCCGCCCCTCGGCGACCGCTTCCGGCAGCCGCGCGAACTCGTCCTCGAGCAGGACGATGTCGGCGACCCCCTTCGTCACCTGCGCGCCAGAGCCCATCGCCACCGCGAGGCGCGCCTGCTTCAGCGCCGGCACGTCGTTGACGCCGTCGCCGATCATCGCCGTGTAGCGGCCGGAGGCGCGCAGCGCCTCGACCAGCGCCTTCTTCTGCTCCGGCGCGATCCGGCAGAAGATCGTGTTGCGCTGCGCCGCGGCGGCCAGCCCCTCCGGGTCCTCGGGCAGCTCGGAGCCCTCGATCACGCCGGCGTCGGCCGGCACCCCGACCGCGTAGGCGACCGCGGTCACCGTTGCCCGCGCGTCGCCGGAGATCAGCTTCAGGTCGATCTCCTCCTCGCGGATGAAGGCGATCGTCTCGGCGGCGTCGGCGCGCAGCGTCTCCTCCAGCACGACGAGGGCCACCGGCGTGAGGCGGGGCGGCGGCGCGTGCTCGGGGTCGTCTGGCAGCGCCTCGCTCGACTGGGCGAAGGCGACGACGCGTCGGCCGGCTGCCGTCTCCTCCTCCAGTTTGCGGGCCAGCCCCGGCGGCAGCTCCAGGGCGCCGCTCGCGGCGAGGATGTCGGGTGCGCCGAGCACGTAGCTGACGCCCCCCAGTCGCAGCCCGCTCCACTTCCACTTCGAGGAGAAGGGCACTTCGCCGCCGACCCGGCCAGGCGTTCCCGGGAAGGCCTCGGCGACCGTCTCCAGCGTGCGGTTGCGGTCGCCGGCGCTTGCCGCGAAGCGCCCCAGCGCCGCCTGCGCCTCGTCCGGATCGGTCCCATCGGCGACCTGGATCCCGAGCAGGCGCAGCTGGCCGTCGGTCAGGGTGCCGGTCTTGTCGACGCAGATCGTGTCGACCGCGGCGAGGCTCTCGGTGGCGCTCATCTGCTGCACCAGCGTGTCCTTGCGCGCCAGCCGCACCGCGGCGACGGCGAAGGTGACGCTCATCAGCAGCACCAGCCCCTCGGGGATCAGGGTCACCAGGCCGGCGGTTGCCGTCTGCGCCGCCTCGACCAGGTCGGTGCCGCGCAGCTGGAAGGTGATCAGCAACAGCGCCGCCAGCGGCAGCATGGCCCAGGTGCAGGCGACGATCACCCGGTTGACCTCGGATTGCAGCGGCGAGGGCGGGTGGCGGAAGGCTTTTGCCTCGCCCGCCAGCTTGCCGGCGTAGCTCTCCTCGCGCACCGCGTCGACCAGGTAGCGGCCCGAGCCGGAGATGCAGAAGGAGCCCGAGAGCACCCGGTCTCCGTCTTCCTTGCGGATCCCGTCGGCCTCGCCGGTCAGCAGCGACTCGTCGAGGGTCATGCCGCGGCTGGCGACCATCTCGCCGTCGGCGACGAGCTGGTCGCCCGGCTCGATCGCGATCACGTCCCCCGGCACGACCTCCTCCGCCCGCAGGCTGACCGCCTCGCCGTCGCGGATCGCCTTCGCCTGGGGGGCGACCAGCACGGCCAGCTCGTCCAGCGTCTTCTTCGCGTTCAGCTCCTGGCGGATGCCGATGTAGGAGTTGACGATCGCGATTACTCCGAAGACGGCGTCGGCGAACAGGCCCAGCGAGAGGATGAGGACGAAGAAGCCGCCGATGATCGCGTTGAAGAGGGTGAAGACGTTGCCGGCGACGATGCTCGAGACCGAGCGCGAGGACGTGTCCGGGGGCGAGCCGAGCTTGCGCAGGCGCTTGGCCGCCTCGGCGCTGCTGAGGCCGCGCTCGGCGGCTTCGGGGGTCTCGGTGGGGGAGGCGGCCTTAGAAGGCATGGGGACATTCAATAGGGTTCCCGGCGGATGGCTTTGAAACTCGGACTTAACCTCGGCTACTGGGGCATCGGACCCGCTGGCGATGACGCGCTCGAGGTCGTCCAGGCGGCCGAGGCCGCCGGCTATGAGTCGGTCTGGGCGGCCGAGTCCTACGGCTCCGACGTGGTCAGCGTGCTCGCCTGGCTGGCGCCGCAGACGAAGACGATCAACCTCGGCGCGGCGATCCTGCAGGTGCCGGCCCGGCCGCCGGCCGCCGCGGCGATGGCCGGAGCGACGATCGACAAGCTCTCCGGCGGCCGCTTCCTCTTCGGCTTCGGCCCTTCGGGCCCGCAGGTCTCCGAAGGCTGGTACGGCGTCCCCTACGCAAAGCCCTGGGGCCGCACCCGCGAGTACATCGAAGTCGTGCGTGAGATCGTCGCCCGCGAGGGCAAGGTCGACCACCAGGGCGAGCACTACCAGTTGCCCCTGCCGGGCGGCGAGGGCAAGCCGCTGAAGCTCAACTTCCACCCCGAGCGCTCCCGCATCCCGGTCTTCGTCGGCGCGATCGGCCGCAAATCGGTCGAGATGGCGGCGGAGATCTGCGACGGCTGGATCCCGATCTTCTTCAGCGTCGACGCCTTCCAGCAGACCTGGGGCGAGCACCTGGAGGCGGGCTTCGCCAAGGGCGGGCGGCAGCGCTCCGACCTCGAGGTCTCGCCCTCGCTGCAGGTGGCGATCGACGGCGACCTCGAGGCGGCCAAGAACGTGGTCAAGGCCGGGCTCGTCCTCTACTTCGGCGGCATGGGCAGCCGCAAGACCAACTTCTACGTCGACCTCGCCCACCGCTTCGGCTTCGGCGACGTCGCCGACGAGGTCCAGCGGCGCTACCAGGAGGGCGACAAGGGCGGCGCCTTCGAGGCGATGCCCGACGAGATCGTCGAGGCCACCTCGCTGGTCGGCAGCGAGGCCGAGGTGGCGGAGCGGGTCGAGCGCTTCCGCGGCGCCGGCATCGACCGCCTGATCGTCTCCCCGGTCCACGTCGAGCGCGAGCAACAGCTGCACACCCTGAAGCGACTGGCGTCCCTGGCGGGCGTCGAGGCACCGACCTAGCCGCTTGTCATAAGCTCCCGCGCCGCGACTGATGAAGATCGGAGTGCCGAAAGAGACCGCCGAGGGGGAGCGCCGTGTCGCGCTAGTCCCTGACATCGTCAAATCGCTGAAGAAGAACGAGCACGTCGACGTGCTCGTCGAGCGTGGCGCCGGCGATGCCGCCGGCCACCCCGACTCCCAGTACGAGGATGCGGGCGCCGACGTTGTCGACGCCGAGGTTACGTGGGGCGCCGACGTCGTCCTTCGCGTCGCCGCCCCCACCAACGAGCAGATCGGCAAGCTCAACTCCAGCCAGGTGCTGATCGGCCACCTCTCGCCCTGGACCGCGGCCGAGACCAACAAGGCGCTCGCCGGCTCCGGCGCGACCAGCTTCGCGATGGAGGCGATTCCGCGGACGACGCGCGCCCAGGCGATGGACGCGCTCTCCTCGCAGGCCGCCGCCGGCGGCTACGCGGCGATGCTGATCGCCGCCCGCGAGTCGGGCCGCTTCTTCGGCATGATGACCACGGCCGCCGGCACGGTGCCGCCGGCCAAGGTTCTGGTTCTGGGCGCCGGCGTTGCCGGCCTGCAGGCCGTCGCCACGGCGAAGCGGCTGGGCGCGATCGTCACCGGCTTCGACATCCGCCGCGCCGCCTGGGAGCAGATCGCCTCGCTCGGCGGTCGCCCGCTCGAACTCGACTTCATCCCCGACGCCGAAGGCGAGGGCGGCTACGCTCGCCCGCTCACCGACGAGGAGAACGCCAAGGTCGTCGAGGCGATTGGCGAGAACGCCGCCAAACAGGACGTGATCGTGACCACGGCGGCGATCCCGGGCCGCCCGGCGCCGCTGCTGATCACCGCCGAGGCCGTGCGCAACATGCAGCCCGGCTCGGTGATCGTCGACCTCGCCGCCGAGACCGGCGGCAACTGCGAGCTGACCGAGGCGGGCCAGACCGTCGAGGAGGGCGGCGTCAAGGTCGTCGGCCCGCGCAACCTGGCCAGCGAGATGCCGGTCCCCGCCTCGCAGCTCTACGCCAAGAACCTGGAGAACCTGCTCGGTCTGCTGATCACCGAGGAGGGCGGGCTGAACGTCGACTTCGAGGACGACATCGTCGCCGCCGCCTGCATCACCCACGGCGGCGAGATCCGCAACGAGAGGGCGGCGGCGACCCCGCGAGGACCCATGAGCTTGATGACCGAGATCACGATCTTCGTCCTCGCCGCCTTCGTCGGCTTCGAGGTGATCTCGAAGGTGCCGACCACCCTGCACACGCCGCTGATGTCGCAGACCAACGCGATTCACGGCATCGTCATGCTGGGCGGCCTGATCGTCGTCGGCTACGCCGACGACGGGCTCGAGTACGTGATCGGCACGATCGCGATCGCTTTCGGCGCGATCAACATCGTCGGTGGCTTCATGGTCACCGACCGCATGCTCGGCATGTTCTCCAAAAAGCCGAAGCCCCAGGTCAAGTCCACCTCCTCGGCTTCGCCTCCGGGGGCGGACGGGTCTAATGGGGGCCCGTCGTGATCTCCCAGGCTGTGTTCGAGCCCGGTGGCGACGCCGCGACGGCTCTCTACATCGTCGCTTTCTCGCTCTTCATCATCGGGGTGAAACGCGGCACGCACCCGACCTCGGCGAAGCAGGGCAACCTGATCGCCGCCGGCGGCATGGCGATCGCCGTCGTCACCACCCTGCTGCTGGACGGCGTTGGCAACTGGGGCCTGATCGCGCTCGGTCTCGGGATCGGCACCGCCGTCGGGGTCATCGCCTCGATCCGCGTGCAGATGACCGAGATGCCGCAGATGGTCGCCCTCTACAACGGCGTCGGCGGCGGCGCCGTCGCGCTGATCGCCTGGTCGGAGATCCGCCACGGGATCTCGCTCGGCGCATGAGATCCCGCTCGACGAGCTGATCCCGGTCCTCTTCGCCGCTGTCGTCGGCTCGGTCTCCTTCTGGGGCTCGAACATCGCCTTCGCCAAGCTCCAGGACCTGATCCCGACCCAGCCGCTGGCGGTGCCCGGCCAGCAGGTGATCAACGCCGCTCTCCTGATCGGGATCGTCGCCGCCTGCGTCAACCTCGCGATCAACAACGACGACCCGAACCAGGCGATCTTCATCGCGCGTTCTGCTCGCCGCGGGCCTGCTCGGCAACCTCGTCGTCCTGCCGATCGGCGGCGCCGACATGCCGGTCGTGATCTCGCTGCTCAATGCCTTCACCGGCCTCTCCGCCGCGGCGGCCGGCTTCGCGCTCGACAACGTGGCGCTGATCGTCGCCGGCACCCTGGTCGGCTCCTCGGGAACGATCCTGACGATGGAGATGGCGACGGCGATGAACCGCTCGGTCGGCAACGTCCTCTTCGCCGGCTTCGGCGGCGCCCCCAGCGGCGGCGGCGGAGGGTACCGGCGAGGAGCGACCGCACACGTCGATCGGCGCCCAGGACGCGGCGATCAAGCTCGCCTACGCCGATACGGTCATGATCGTCCCCGGCTACGGCCTCGCCGTCGCCCAGGCCCAGCACGCGATCAAGGAGGTCGCCGACGCGCTGGAGAAGCGCGGGGTCACCGTCAACTACGCGATCCATCCCGGTCGCCGGCCGCATGCCCGGCCACATGAACGTCCTGCTCGCCGAGGCCGACGTGCCCTACGAGCAGCTGAAGGAGATGGAGGAGATCAACCCGGAAATGCCGCGCACCGACGTGGCCGTGATCGTCGGCGCCAACGACGTCACCAACCCGGCGGCGAAAAACGACCCCGACAGCCCGATCGCCGGCATGCCGATCATCGAAGTCTCCGAGGCCCAGCAGGTGATCGTGATCAAGCGCTCGCTCAGCCCCGGCTTCGCCGGCATCGACAACGACCTCTTCTACGAACCGAACACCTCGATGCTCTTCGCCGACGCCAAACAGGCGGCAAGCGACATAGCCGGCGAGATCGGCAACCTCTAGCGCCTCAGCGCTCCGAGGCGCGCCGTCATCTCTCGCAAACTCGCCGTAATCCGCCTCGCCCGGGGGGCGAGTTTGGACGTGCCGCGACTTAGAGGCCACTATGGGTACTCAACTCACGGCACGTCCGGGACGGAGGCGAAGGCGGGCAGTCGCAAGGCGGGAGCGTGAGCTTGCCAGGCTCGCTGGGCAGTCAACACGGCGTCCTCTCTCGTTCGCAGCTGGTTGCGGCAGGTCTGAGTCCTCGGACGATCAGGCGGCGAGTAGAGGCGGGTCGTCTTCACCTCCTACATCGTGGCGTCTACGTCTTTGGTGTCGAACGTCTCAGCTACCGAGGCCGGTGGATGGGGGCTGTACTCGCATGTGGAGAGGGAGCGCTGCTCAGTCATCGGAGTGGCGCGACCTTATGGGGTCTGCTGCGATCTCACCGGGGTGCCGATTGAAGTCACATCGGCGTCTGGGCGCGGTCGAATGGGAATTGCAGTCCATGAGGGGGAGTTCGGCGAGAGGAAAGGTCCGCGATCGCCGGCATCCCGGTCACTTCGGTCGCCCGTACGCTCTTCGATCTGGCAGAAGTGCTTGACCAGCATCAGTTGGAGCGTGCTTTCGAAGAGGCGGACCGGCTGCGGCTGCTGGAAATGCGAGCCCTGGAGGAGGTTTGCGCGCAAGGCCACGGACGTCGATGCGTTGGCCCCAGTCCGCCGCTTGATCGACGAGGCACGTGCGCCGTTGTGGACGCGGTCCGATCTCGAGGATCGTTTCCAGGCCCTATGCCGAGAGCACCGGCTGCCACCCGCTCACACGAACGTCTCGATCCTCGGGCACGAGGTCGATGCCTTACTGGCCCGAGGCGAAGCTGGTCGTCGAGGCGGACAGCTGGACCTTCCATCACCACCGAGGCGCTTTCGAGCATGACCGGGCGCGCGATGCTGCCATGCAGGCCGCCGGCCACCGAGTCATTCGGGTGACGTATCGCCGACTCGAGAGAGAACCGGACAAGGTCGCCGCCGAGCTCCGAAGCGTGCTTTCCGCTACGCGGCCCAGCGCTTCAACCAGCGAAGGCGACGAAGGCCCGGATGGCGGACGTGCCGCGACTTAGAGGCCACTATGGGTACCCGAACTCGCGGCACGTCCAGGAGCGGGGGCAGGGGACTGTGGAGTGGGTTGGGGTCCTCGCTGTGGTTGCGCTCTTGCTCGTTCGCGCTCGTCGCCGCTGGCGTTCGGGTGCCGGGCAGCGGCGCTGGCGCGGGCTGTTGCTTCGCGGATTCTCTGCGCTGCGGCGATGGCCGAAGCGCTGCGGCGACGAACCGGCGCTGATCGCGGCCTACGGGAGCGAGGTGGGACAGCTGGTGCGGCGCCACATGCCGACGATCCTCTTCGAGCGGGGCTCGCGGGCGTTGCCGGTGGACTTTCGACGCTGTCGCAGCAGCGAGTGCGCCGACGGGTCGGCGCGGGGCTTGGTCCACGAGAGCGACGCTGGACTGTCGGTGACGGCCTTCGTCCACGTGGTCGACTGCCGGCCCGACGCCGTCGAGGCGACCCGAAAGGGCAGGTGCCGACTGCGCCGGCTCTCGCGCCGGCAACCTCTACCTGCAGTACTGGACCTACTACGTCGACTCGGCCACCATGCGCGGCGTTCCGATCGCCGGGCCCAAGGGCTTTCACGAGGATGATTGGGAGGGAGTCCAGATCCGCATCGGCCCGGATGGGCGCGTCGACCAGCGCGCCTCCTCCCACCATGGCTACAACCACGCCCAGAGCCTCGCCAACGTGGGCTCCGACGCCGGCATCGGGCCGCTCACCGGCGCTGCCGAGACGGTCGGTGCCCGTCCCCGCAACGGCTGGGGACCCGAGACTCGCCTGCTCGTCGTCTCGGGCGGCAGTCACGCAGGTAACGCCAACGGCTTCCTGCGTATCGACCGCGTCACGCCCGGCCGACGCGTCCACCTCGTGTCGCTTGAGCCGGTCGCGGAGGAGGAGGGAGGCGCCTACCGCTTTGCTGTGAGCCCGCCGTGGCGCAAGGCGGTCTGGCGCGACCCCGAGGCCGACGGCACCGACTAGTTACTTCGGTGGCATGCGCAGCGCCCCGTCGAGTCGGATCGTCTCGCCGTTCAGCATCGGGTTGGCGACGATCTGCTCGACCAGCTGTGCGTACTCCTCGGGGCGGCCCAGCCGCGAGGGGTGGGGGATTCCGGCGCCGAGCGCCGTGCGGGCCTCCTCCGGCAGCGCCGCCAGCAGCGGCGTGTCGAAGAGGCCCGGAGCAATCGTCACCACGCGCACGCCACGCGAGGCCATGTCGCGAGCCGCGGGCAAGGTCATGCCGACGATCCCTCCCTTTGAGGCCGCATAGGCGATCTGGCCGATCTGGCCGTCGAAGGCGGCGATCGAGGCGGTGTTGACGCAGACGCCGCGCTCGCCCTCCGCGTCGGGCTCGTTCTCGCTCATCGCCGCCGCGGCCAGCCGCAGCACGTTGAAGGTCCCGGTCAGGTTGACCTTGACCACGTTGGAGAAGAGCTCGAGGTTGTGCGGACCCCCTTTGTGAGCGACGCGCTCGGCCCAGCCGATCCCGGCGCAGCAAACCGAGACGCGCAGGCCGTCTTCCCCCGCGCTAACCGCTTGCTCGACCGCCGCCGAGACGGCCGCCTCGTCGGTCACGTCGGCCTCAACGAAGCTCGCACCGAGCTCCGCCGCCAGCGCCCCGCCCTTCTCCGCGTTGAGGTCCGCGATGACCACGCTTGCGCCGGCCGCCGCCAGCGTTCGTGCCGTCGCCTCGCCGAGCCCCGAGGCCCCACCCGCAACCAACGCACCTGTTCCGGAGACCTTCACCAGCGAGCAGCTTAAAACCTATCCCGGTAGGAATGGAATGTCTTGTACTTTTTCGCGGCCAGCCATCGTCAGTGGCCAGAGCCAGCTCAAAAAAATTAAAGTGGAATCCCAACCGGGATTGGTTCTTAACTCGCTAGGGTTATCCACATCGCCACCGAGGTGAGGGCACAGTCGAGCTCCAAGGCAGCGATTGCTGACCGGCTCGCGGCGGCGCGCAGGCGCACCTATGAGCTGATCGAGCCGCTCGACGACGAGCAGCTCAACCGCGTCTACTCGTCGATCCTCAGCCCGCTCGCCTGGGACCTGGGCCACATCGCCAACTTCGAGGAGCTCTGGCTGGTGCAGACCATCGGCAAGCGCGAGCCGTTGCACGGCGAGCTCGGTCGCTTCTATGACGCGATCGAGAATCCGCGCAAGAGCCGTGGCGAGCTGCCGATTTTGCGCGATGCAGAGCTGCGCGCCTACCTAGCCGACGTGCGCGAGCGCACGCTCGAGGTGCTCGGGGCGGTGGAGATCGGCACTGATGTCGACGATCCCCTGCTGCGCGAAGGCTTCGTCTACGAGATGCTGCTCGCGCATGAGCAGCAGCACAACGAGACGATGCTGCAGCTCTTGCAGATGGTCGCTGTCTACGAGCCGCTCGACAAGGCCGACGCCGGCCCCGCGGCACCTCCTGCGCCGCCCGGCCCGGAGATGGTCTCGATCGAGGGGGGCGAGTACGAGATCGGCGCACCCAACACCGGCTTTGCCTACGACAACGAGCGGCCCCGCCACAGCGTCCAGCTCGATCCCTTCGAGATCGACCGCAGCCCAGTCACCAACGGCGCGTATCTCGCCTTCGTCGAGGAGACCGGCGCCGAGGCGCCGCTCTACTGGGAGCGCGACGGCGGCGATGACTGGGTCCGCACGGCGATGGGCCGTCGCGACCCCGTCGATCCCACCCAGCCCGTCGTCCACGTCTCCTGGTACGAGGCCGACGCCTTCGCCCAGTGGGCCGGCAAGCGCCTGCCCAGCGAGGGGGAGTGGGAGGCCGCTTGCGACCGACTGCACGCAGTCGGCCAGGCCTGGGAATGGACGACATCCGACTTCCTCGCCTACCCGGGCTTCGAGCCGTTCCCCTATCGCGAGTATTCAGAGGTGTTCTTCGGCGACGAGTACAAGGTTCTCCGCGGCGGCTCCTGGGCGACCGATCGCGACGTGATGCGACCCAGCTTCCGCAACTGGGACCTGCCGCAGCGGCGCCAGATCTTCGCCGGCTTGCGCTGCGCGAGGGACGCCGGGCGATGAATCCAGGCGCCGCCGCCGAGGCGATCGAGATCGAGGTACGCCTGCGTGCCGACGGCGGCTTGGCGATGGCGCGCGACATCCGCCTCGGCCTCACGGCCAAGCCCAAGGAGCTGGCGCCCAAGTACTTCTACGACGAACGCGGCTCGCAGCTCTTCGAGCAGATCACCGAGCTCGAGGAGTACTACCCGACCCGCGCCGAGCGGGAGATTCTCGGCCAGCGCTCGGCCGAGATCGTCGCCGCGGCCGGTGAGCCGGGCATGCTGGTCGAGCTCGGCTCCGGCTCGGCGGCGAAGACGCGCCACCTGCTGAGCGCGATGCGCGATGCCGATTGCCTTGCCACCTACGTCCCCGTCGACATCTCGGAGGAGATCACCCACGAAACCGCCGAGTCGCTGGTCGAGGAGTACCCGGGTCTCGCCGTCCGCGGCCTGGTCTGCGACTTCGAGCATGACCTGGAGCGGATCCCCAACGGCGGTGACGGTCGTCTTGTCGCCTTCCTCGGGGGCACTATCGGCAATCTCTACCCGGACGCCCGCCGCGATTTCCTCAGCCGGATTGCCGCGCTGCTCGAGCCTGGAGACAGAATCCTGTTGGGCACCGATCTGGTCAAGGATTCGACTCGGCTTGAGGCCGCCTACAACGACTCCCGTGGCGTCACCGCGGAGTTCAACAAGAACGTGCTCACCGTGCTGAACCGCGAGCTGGGCGGCGATTTCGACCTCGATCGCTTCGAGCACGTGGCCCGCTATGACGCCGACGCGGCCCGCATGGACATCCGACTGCGCTCGCTCGTCGACCAGACCGTGCGGCTCGATGGACTCGACCTGACCGTGCGCTTTGCCGCCGATGAGGAGATGCGGACGGAGATATCCGCCAAGTTCACTCGCGAAGGGCTGGAAGAGATCTACCGCGAGGCGGGCCTGCGCCCTGACGGTTGGTTTACCGACGCCGCGGGGGATTACGCGCTGAGCTTGGCTTCGGTTTAAAGTCTCGCAGCGTGGATACCCGGAGGAAGATCGAGGAGGACCAAATTGAGCCTTGACGTCCACCTTTACGGGGAGCGCGTCGGAACCCTGTTCCCCGCAGGAGACAACGACTATCGGCTTGCTTACGACCCGGAGCTGGTGGAGAGGGTCGGGCCTGGGAAAGCACTGCTCAGCAACTCGCTGCCGGCTCGGCCCGAGCCCTACAGCGCCGAGGCGACCCGCGCTTACGTCGAGGGACTGTTGCCAGAAGGCGCCCGCCGCGCCAGGCTGGGCCGCGAGCTCGACCTCGACGCGGTCGATGGCTACCTGCTGCTCGCCGAGCTGGGCCAGGATTGCGCCGGTGCGGTCGCGTTCCTTCCCGCCGGGGAGCCTCTGCGGACGCCCGAGCGCGATTCCCTCGCCTGGCTAAGCGAGGAAGAACTGGCGGAAGTGGTCAAGCCGCCTCCGCCGCGCCTCTTTAGTGAGCGCAGGCAGCGGATGCGCTTCGTCCTGCCCGGCCTTCGTCACAAGCTCAGCCTCGTCCGCGACGATGCCGGCGATCGCTGGGCATGGCCGGAGGCAGGTGCGGCGAGCACCCACGTGGTCAAGCCCGAGACCGGCGAATATCCGGAATACGTCGCCAACGAGATGTTCTGCATGACCGTATGTCGCCAAGTTGGTCTACCCGTCGCCAAAGCTACGGTCGAGCAGATCGCTGGCCGTAGCTGCCTCGTCTCGCCGCGCTACGACCGTCTCGTCGGCGAGGGTGGGTGCGAGGTCAAGCGGTTGCATTGCGAGTCCTTTTCCCAGGCGCTGGGTATTGCGCCCGATGCCGAGGTGGCCGTGGGTGAGGACGGCGAGGAGAAGGTGGTGCCGGGCTGGGCCGAAGCCCGCGGGCTGCTGAACGCGGTCAGCCGGCCCGACGAAATAGTCAACTTGCTCACCGCCGCTTTCTGCAATTACATCCTCGGCAACGGCGATGCCCAGGGAAGGAACTTCGTCCTGATCGACCGGGAAAAGACCTCACTTACCGGGGCGGATAGGAAATGGCGCCTGGCACCGCTCACCGACCTCACCTCAACCGTCGTCTACGACGACCCAATCCACCAAGGGCTGCTGATCTCCGAGGAGTACCAGGAAACGTCCTACCTGCTCGAACTGGCCGAAGTCTGCGAAGAATGCGAGTTCGACTTCGAAGTCATGCGCGGGTTGGCTGCGACGACGGCGACGCGGGTCGGCATGGCGGTGGAGACGATCGCGACGCGATCGAAGAAGGAAGGCTGGCACCGGCCGATCGTCGACAAAATCGTCGAACTCGCCGCCGATCGCTCCTTCGGTCTCGGCGCCGAGGTCGAGTACTAGGGGGCGAGCGCCTCGATCGTCTCCGCCAGGGCATCCGGCGCGACGATCGGGGTCAGGATCGGCAGCGTTACGCCGCCGGCGACGAAGGCGTCGAGGCGCTCGCGCATCTGCTCGGGGGTGCCGAAGATGAACATGTCCTCGATCAGCTCCCATGGCGCCGCCGCGGCCGCGCCCTGGCGGTCCCCCGCCTCCCAGGCGGCGACCATCGGGTCGATCTGCTCGCCGTAGCCGAGCCAGCGGTAGAAGGCGGCGTAGACCGGAACGGTGATGTAGGAGGAGAACATGAAGCGGGCCAGCGGCTCGACTGCCTCGCGCTCGCCGGGCAGGCAGAAGAAGCGGCAGAGCAGCTCGAAGCCCTCCGGCGCGCCCTCGAGCTGGTTGTGCACCTTGGGCAGCCCGGCCAGCGGCAGGAAGTTGGTGAAGGCGCCATCGGCGCGCTCGACCGCCAGCTCGAGCATCTTGCCGCGCAGCGCCGCGAGCACGATCGGCACCCGCTCGGCCGGGGCCGTCTCCAGCTTGAAGCCGCTCGCGGTGCGCTCGCCTTCGAGCGCCGTTCGCAGGAACTCCACGGTCTCGCGCACCTTGCTCAGCGGTCGCTCGAAGGGGATCCCGTTCCAGCCTTCGACGATGCGGTCCGAGGAGGAGCCGATGCCGAGCACGAAGCGACCGCCCGAGGCGTCAGCAAGTGCCGCCGCCTCCTGGGCGAGCAGCGCCGGGCCGCGCTGGAAAACGCCGACGACGCCGGTGCCAAGCCGCGGCCGCTCGGTCCAGGCAGCGCTCAGGGCGAGTGGCGTGAAGCCATCAGGGCCGTTCGTCTCGCCGCTCCAGAGGTCGGTGTAGCCGGCCGCCTCGGCGCGCTTGATGTGCTCCTGCTGCGCGTGCAGGGGAATGCCTGGCAGCGGCAGCGTCAGTCCCCATCTCTGAGCCATGCGGCGACCCTATAGGCTGCGGCGCGCATGGGGGAGACCTCGCCAAATTCGGCTTCGGATCGAACCAAGCCCGATCGCAACCTTGCCCTGGAGCTGGTGCGCGTGACCGAGGCCGCCGCCCTGGCGGCCGCGCGCTGGGTCGGCCGCGGCGACAAGATCGCCGCCGACCAGGCCGCGGTGGACGCGATGCGCTTCGTCCTCGACTCGGTCTCGATGGACGGCATCGTCGTCATCGGCGAGGGCGAGAAGGACGAGGCGCCGATGCTCTACAACGGCGAGCAGATCGGCGACGGTAGCCCGCCCGTGGTCGACATCGCCGTCGACCCGCTGGAGGGGACGCGGCTCTGCGCCCTCGGTATGCCCAGCGCGCTTGCCGTGATCGCGCTTGCCGAGCGCGGCACGATGTTCGACCCCGGTCCCTGCGTCTACATGGAAAAGATGGCCGGTGGGGAGGAAATCGCCGACCTGCTCGACCTCGACCGGCCGCTGCCGGAGACGCTGAAGCTGATCGCCGGGCGCAAGGGTGGCAGCGTCGGCGACGTCACCGTCGTCATGCTCGACCGCCCACGCCACGAGGAGGCGATGAAGCAGGTGCGCGAGGCCGGCGGGCGGATCCGCCTGATCACCGATGGCGATGTCTCAGCCGCCCTGCTCGCGGTCAGCGACCGTTCGCCGGTCGACCTGCTCTGGGGGATCGGTGGCACGCCGGAGGGCGTCCTCTCCGCTGCGGCCCTCAAGTCGATGGGTGGCCAGCTCCTTGCCCGACTCTGGCCGCGCAACGACGAGGAGCGCGGCGCCGCGGTTGACGCCGGCTACGACCTCGACCGCGTCCTCACAGCCGACGATCTCTGCTCCGGCGACGATGTCTTCTTCTCCGCCAGCGGCGTCACCGACGGCGACGTTCTACAGGGCGTCCGCTACCGCGGCGCCGGCGCCAGCACCGAATCACTGGTGATGCGCTCCCGCTCCGGAACGGTGCGTCGCGTCCATGCCCGCCATGATCGCTCGAAGCTGCGGGCGGTCATCGGTGAGCGTTACGGCTGAGGTACTCGGCCGGCCGGCGCCCCGCGTTGGTTAGATTTCCGCAGTCGAACGAGGTAAGGAGCGCAGGATGGATGTAGGCGTTGCACTTCCGAATGCCGTGCCCGGCGCCACAGCGGCGCAGATGACTGAGTGGGCGCGGCGGGCAGAGACCCGGGGCTTCTCCACGCTGGGCACGATCGACCGCATCGTCTACGACAACTATGAGCCGCTGGTCGCGCTGGCGGCGGCCGCTGCGGTCACTGAGCGGATCGGTCTCTCCACGACCGTCCTGCTGGCGCCGCTGCGCACCAACACGGCCGAGCTGGCCAAGCAGGCGCGCAGCGTCAACGCGCTCTCCGGCGGGCGCCTCACCCTCGGCATCGGTCTCGGCGCTCGCGACGACGATTACGAAGCGAGTGGGGTCGAGCTGCGCGGCCGCGGCAAGCGCCTCGACACGATGCTGGAAGAGATGAAGGAGATTTGGGCCGGGGATGAGATTGGACCGACCGCCGCGGGTGCGCCGCGCCTGATCGTCGGCGGCCACGCCGACCCTGCCTACGTCCGGGCTGCGCGCCTTGGCGACGGCTGGATCGCCGCCGGCTCGGGTCCCGACCAGGCCCGCGAGGGGGCCGAGAAGGCGAGGGCGGCCTGGCACGAGGCCGGCCGCGAGGGCGAGCCGCACATCATGGCGCTCGCCTACTTCTCGCTCGGCGAGCGCGCTGAGGAGAATGTGCGCGAGAACCTGATGGACTACTACGCCTGGCTCGGCGAGGACATCGCCAGGATGATCGGCGACAGTGCTGCCAAGGACGCCGAGACGGTCGCCGAGTACGTCGCCGCCTACGAAGAGTTCGACTGCGCCGAGCTGGTCTTCTGCCCCAGCTCCGCCGACCCCCAGCAGGTTGACCTGCTCGCCGACGCCGCCGGGCTTTGAGTGTGCAGTTGACGCTGCATTGCACGGTCAACTGCACACTCAACGTTAGGTCTCAGTCCAGCAGGCCGACCTGGCGCAGGATCGCGACCGAGTCCGAGTAGACGTCCTTACGCTTGACCAGGCCGTTCTCGAACGGGATCGAGTCGATTCCGTCCCAGCTGATCTTGCGGCCGCTCGGTGCCGCCTCCAGGTCGCCGCGCCGCATCGGGTTCGAGTGGGTCGCGGTTGCGGTCCACTCCTGCACGACCAGCCCCTCGCGTACGTAGAGCCGCCGCGTCTCGAACTTCAGGTCGGGCCAGGTGGTGAAGATCGAGGCGATGTGATCGCGTACGTCCTCGCCCGTAGCCGACTCGCTGGCCGTGTGGTTGGCGAAGACCATGTCGGCTGCGTGCATCGCCACGATCGCATCGAGGTCCTGCGCGTTCCAGGCGTCGTTGTAGCGTCCGATTGCCGCGGTGAGGTTCTCGATTGAGTCGGCCTTGCTCACGCCGACCACTCTATGTTTCGGGCGCCCGATTCGGCAAGGACGTGAGAGGCTGACCCGGTGGAAGGAGCGGCCAGAGCCACCGTCAGCGCCGACGTCGCGGTGGTCGGCGCCGGGCTCTCGGGGCTGCGGGCGGCGCGCGAGCTTGCCGATGCGGGCCGCGAGGTCGTCGTGCTCGAGGCTCGCGACCGGGTTGGCGGGCGCCTGCTCAACGCGACGCTGGGCGATGGCGTTGCCGTCGATGTCGGCGGGCAGTGGGTTGGCTCGGACCATGTGCGGGTGCAGCGCCTCGCCGCCGAGCTGGGGATCGAGATCTTTCCCCAGCACGGTGACGGGCGGAACCTCCTCGACCTCGGTGGCAAGCAGCGGCGCTACCGTGGCACGATTCCGCGACTCGGGCCGCGGGTTCTCTGGGACATCTTCATCGCTCGTCGGCGCTTCGACCGCTTGGCGCGAGCGGTTGGCTCGGAGGAGCCCTGGGCAGCCGAGCGCGCCGCCGAGCTCGACGGCGAAACGCTCGCCCAGTGGTGCGAGCGCAATATGCGCACCGAGGCCGCGCGCGAGTTGATCGGTCTCGCCGGCCGCACGGTGTGGGGGACCGGGCCGGAGGAGCTCTCGATGCTCCACGTCCTCTTCTACGTCTCCGCCGCCGGCAGTTTCGACAAGCTGATCGACACCGAGGGTGGCGCGCAGCAGGACCGCCTCGACGGCGGTGCCCAGCTGCTGCCGCTCGGCCTCGCCGACTCGCTCGGCGACCGGGTGCGGCTCGGCGCCGCCGTGCGGCGAATCTCCGATCGCGATGACAGGGTCCGGATCACCGCCGATGGGGTCGAGGTCGAAGCCGAGCGGGCAATCGTCGCCGTCCCTCCAGCGATCGCCGCCCGGATCGAGATCGACCCGCTGCCACCCGGCCGTCCCGAGCTGGCCGAGCGACTGCGCCCCGGCGCCCTGACCAAGTGCATGGCGCTCTATGGGGAGCCGTTCTGGCGTGACGAGGGGCTCAGCGGCGAGGCGGTCACCGACACCGGCCCGGTCACCCTCACCTTCGACAGCTCGCCCCGCGACGGCTCGGCAGGGGTGCTGCTCGGCTTCGTCGGCGGGCCGGAGGCACGCGAGCTGGCCGAGCTTCCCGTGGCCGAGCGGCGCGCCCCCGTCCTCGCCTGCTTCGAGCGCCTCTACGGACCCCGCGCCGCGCAGCCACTCGACTACTCCGAACAAACCTGGACCGAGGAGGAGTTCTCCGGCGGCGGGCCGACCTCGAACTTCGGTCCGGGAGGCTGGACCGCCTGTGGCTCGGTGCTGCGCGAGCCCGTCGGGCGCGTCCACTGGGCCGGCACCGAGACCGCAACGATATGGAGTGGATACATGGAGGGCGCGCTCCAGGCCGGTGAACGCGTTGCGTCCGAGGTGGTGGAAAGCGGCCGCAGTGTGGGTTAGGGTCGCTTTACCACTCAGTTCCCCCACCAGAACGGAGTTCGCGAATGGCTTACGAGATGGAGGTCCGTGGCACGCAGGATGAGGTGAAGATCCGCAGCCCCTGGGCTGTCGCTCTGCTGCCGTTTATCACCTTCGGCATCTACCACTTTGTCTGGTGGTACAAGATCAATCGCGAGCTGCGCGACTACGGCAAAGCCAAAGGCTATGACCTTGGCCAGAACCCGACCAACTCGCTGTTGGCGCTCGTCCCCGGTTTCATCATCATCATCCCGCCGCTGGTCACCTACTGGCGTGGCACCAAGCGCGTCATGGGCGCCTCGCGCCTGGCTGGCAAGGAGCCGCTCAGCGGCTGGATCGCGATCATCCTCTACCTCTTGCTGGCTCCCGGACTGTGGGCCTACATCCAGGTCTCGCTCAACGACATTTGGCGTGAGGAAGCCGAAGCGTTGCCCGGTAACGAGCTGCCGCCGAGCCCGGCATCGGAGATGCCTCCGCCCTTGCCACAGGAGCAGCAGGCGCCACCAGCTGATCAGCAGCAGCCCTAGGCAGCCAAGCAGGCGACCAGCTGAGCAGGCGCGTCAGCCGCCGCATTCCGGCAGCCGCTTGGCCACCGACCCGTTCGGCATCACCGTGTTGCAAAGGGTGACGCCGGACGGGAAGGGCGGCGTGACCTTGGCGCCCGCGAGCACCGCTTCGCTCAGGTCTGCGCCGGCGAGTCGCGCCCGGCGCAGATCGGCGCCAACCAGATCAGCTGAACCCAGCCGTGCGTCGCGCAAATCGGCCCGGCGCAGATCGGCCCTGGTCAGGTTGGCCTCGCGGATGTCGGCCTGGCGCAGGTTCGCCCGGCGCAGATCGGCGCCGACCATGTCGGCAAGGGTCAGGTTGGCGCCGAAGAAGCGAGCGTCGCGGAAGTCGGTGTGCACCGCGGCGGCGCCGGCAAGGGACGTGTGCCGCAGGTCAGCGTGGCGCAGCGAGGCGAAGGAGAGGTTGCCGAAGGTGAGATCCGCACGACGGAAATCGCCATGCGGCAGCCGTCCGTAGGAGAGGAAGGCGGCGGGGAGGTGGGCGCCGCGCAGGTTGGCGTCGCTGCAGACCGTGGACGGTGCGACCTTGCATCCGCCCACCATCGCTCCTGGCAGCGTCGGCGGCCTGCCGATTGCCGTGAGCACGGTGAAGAGGGCACTCTCCGGCGGGATCCTGATCGTCGGGCCCCGCTCGAGCGGCTGCGGGGAGGGGCAGCGGTCGCGTGGGTGACGCAGCCGGCCGCCCGGCATGATCGTGTTGCAGAAGCGGGCGCCGTCGAGCTGGGCGGTGCGCAGATCGGCTTTGTGAAGGTCGGTAAGCGAGAGGTCGGCGCCGCGCAGGTCGGCGCCGCGCAGGTCGGCGCCGGCGGCGAGGGCGCCGGCGAGATTCGCGCCGCGCAGGTCGGCCGCACGCAGGTCGGCGGCGGTGAGGTCGGCGATAAAGAGCGTCGCCCCGCGCAAATTTGCTCCCGGCGCCTGCATCGTGGCCAGACCGCCAAGCGTGAGATCGGCGCCGCGCAGATCGACACCGTCCAGGCGGGCGTAGCTGGCGACAAGCGCAGCGGCTTTGGTCCGGCGCAGATTGGCGCCGCGCAGGTCAGCGAAGGAGACGGTCGCCCCGGCCAGCATGGTGCCGCTCGCGCTCAGCGCCGGTAGTTTGGCGAAGGGGAGCGTTGCGCCGGTCAGGTTTTGGTCCAGTAAGGCCGCCCGCGGGCAGGTCACGAAGGGCTCGATGCTGCAGCCACCGATGGTCGTGCCGACTTCCACCGTGCCCTCGCCGAAGGCGAGCAATACCGGATAGAAGGGGTTGCTCGGCGTCACCTCGACCGGCGCCGGGATGGCGCTGGCAGATCCGGGTACGGCGAGTGCTGCTGACACCGCGACAGCGGCGAGCGATATGAGAGCCGGATGGCGCCGCCGCATGTTTTGAGACTACCCAGAGTCCCATCTATGAATCCCACTCCCTCTCCGTAGACTCGCCGCATGGACCGCGCCCTCCTGTCGCAGACCCTCGCCGCAGCCGGCGAGCCCACGTACCGCACCTCCCAGGTTTGGGAGTGGGTTGCGCGTGGGGTGCGCTCCTACGCGGAGATGACCAACCTGCCCGCCCCGTTGCGCGAGCGGCTCGAGCAGGCGGTGCCGCTCTCGACGCTCGAGCTTCGCGCCGAGGCGAAGTCCGACGACGGCACCGTCAAGGCGCTCTTCCATACCGCCGACGGGCGGCCGATCGAGGCAGTGCTGATGCGCTACCGCGATGGCAGGCGTTCGGTCTGCCTCTCCTCGCAGTCGGGCTGTCCGCTCACCTGCACCTTCTGCGCCACCGGGCAGATGAAGTTCGGCCGCAACCTGAGCGCCGATGAGATCCTCGACCAAGCACTGCACTTCCGCCGCACCGAAGCGATCGACCACGTCGTCTTCATGGGAATGGGGGAGCCGACGATGAACCTCGACGCGGTGCTCGCCGCCTGCGAGCGGCTCCCCGACCTTGGCGTCACCCACCGTCGCACGGCGATCTCCACCGTCGGCTGGGTGCCGGGGATCGACCGCCTTGCCGAGTGCCCGATGCCGCTTAGCCTCGCCCTCTCGTTGCACGCCCCCAATGATGGCTTGCGCTCACAACTGATGCCCGTCAACGATCGCTATCCGCTCGCCGAGGTACTTGCCGCTTGTGGGCGCTACTTGGCCCAGCGCCGTCGCAACAAGGTCTTCGTCGAGTACGTGATGCTTGACGGGGTCAACGACCTGCCCGAGCACGCGCGCGAGCTCGCCACCTTGCTCGATCGTCGCGCCTACAAGGTCAACCTGATTCCCTACAACCCGACCGGCGCCTACGACGGCTCCTCGCCGGAGCGGATCGAGCGCTTCCGGGCGATCCTCGCCGAGCACGGCCTCTCCGCCACCGTGCGCCTCACTCGCGGCCGCGACATCGAGGCCGCCTGCGGCCAGCTCGCGGCCAGCGCGACGGCGAGCTGAGTCGAGTCGATCGTGGATGCGCGAGGGAGCCAGCTTCCCGTCGAACTACCAGGGGGCGACGTCGGCCCGCTGCGCAAGATCCTCGGCCGGCTCGCGATCGCCCTGGGGTTGATCGTCTTCGTCGCCGCTGTCTCCTACGCCGGTCGCGGCGGCTACGTCGATCCCGAGGGCGGCGGGATGAGCGTGCTCGACGCCTTCTATTACTCCACGGTCAGCATCACCACCACCGGCTACGGCGACATCCGGCCCGCTTCGGAGGGGGCTCGGTTGGTCACCACCGTGGTCGTCACCCCGGCCCGCGTCCTATTCCTGATCCTGCTGGTTGGCACCACGTTGGAGATACTTGCCGAACGCAGTAGGGAGGCTTATCGACTCGGACGCTGGAGGAAGCGCTTGAAGGACCACACGATCGTTTGCGGGTACGGCGTCAAGGGTCGTGCCGCCGTGCGCACCTTGCTCGACAAGGGGCTGCAGCCCGAGCAGATCGTCGCGATCGAGCCCAGCGCCGAGGGGCGTGCGCGGGCCACGGCCGATGGGCTTGCCGTCGTCGCTGGCAGCGCCGCCAGGCAGGACGTGCTGAGCGAGGCGGGCATCGAGCGAGCCTCGGCGCTGGTGGTCGCGCCCGACCGCGATGACACCGCGGTGCTGATCACCCTTACCGCGCGCGAGTTGAACGCCGAGGCGACGATCGTCGCCGCCGTGCGCGAGGAAGAGAACGCCCACCTCCTGCACCAGGGTGGGGCCGACGCCGTGATCACCTCCTCCGGTGCCGCCGGCCGCCTGCTTGGGCTCTCGACCCAGACGCCCCAGGTGACGGAGCTGATGGAGGATCTGCTGACCGTCGGCGAGGGCCTGGACCTCGTCGAGCGCCGCATCGGTCCCGACGAGTCGGGACCGAATCCGTCCCAGCCTGGGTCCGCGATCATGCTCGCGATCGTCCGCGACGGCGAGGTGATCCGCTTCGATGACGACCGCGCGACTGAATTGCGCGAGGGCGACAAGGTGCTCGAGCTGTTTAGCCACCGCGGTTGAGCGCAGCACGCTGCCGAGCGTCGGCAGCGACTGGCCGGTCAGCCAGCTAGCATCCGGAGAATGGCCGTAGAGACCGCCGTACCCGTCGCCAAACCGCAGCAGATGTCCGACAACCCGGTGCGGCGGGTGGCCGAAGACCTCCGCGCCGAGTGGAGGGGGAGGGGCAAGTACCCGCCCGGGCCGAGCGACTTCAGCCTCTCCCGCACCCACCAGATCGCTCATGACCCATTGCCGCTCCTGCTCTCCAACTACGAAGAGCACGGCCCGATTTTCAGCCTGCGCTTGCTCCACACCCGGGTGGTCTTCATGCTGGGGCCGGAGGCCAACAACTTCATCACCGTCGCCCATCCCGAGAACTTCCACTGGCGCGAGTCGAGCTTCGGCGACCTGATCCCGCTACTCGGCGACGGTCTGCTGACGATCGACGACGACTACCACGACCGCGCGCGGGCGATCATGATGCCGGCCTTCCACCGCCGTCAGCTGACCGCCTCGGTGGAGGCCATGGTGATCGAGGCCGAGGCGGCGATTGCTGCCCTGCGTCCCGGCACCGTCGCCGACGTCTACGACTGGATGCGCAACCTGGCGATGCGGATCGCGATGCGCGCCCTGCTCGGGCTAGATCCGGACGAAGCCGGAAAGGGCGCCGCTGCAGCCGAGCATTTCGAGCGTGCGCTCGGCTTCTACGGCATCGACTATCCGCTGCGGCTGCTGCGTGGGCCCGGCTCGCCCTGGCGCAAGCTGAACGCTTCCCGGCAGGTTCTCGATGACATCGTCTTCGGAGAGATCAAGCGGCGGCGGGCGGAGCCTGACGACGAGCGCCAGGACATCCTCAGCCTCCTGCTCGGTGCCCGTGGGGAGGCCGGCGAGGCGTTCACCGATCGCGAGGTGCGCGACCAGGTGATGACCCTGATGTTCGCAGGCCACGACACCTCGACCTCGACCCTCACCTTCATGATGCACGAGCTGGCCCGCCACCCGGACGCGGTCGAGCGGCTCTGCGAGGAGCAGGAGAGGGTGCTCGGCGGCGAGCCGCCAACGGTTGACTCGCTCGAGGAGATGCCCTATCTCGACATGGTCCTCGACGAGGTGCTGCGGCTCTACCCGCCTGCCTGGATCGGGCCGCGCCGCGCTGTCCGTGACTTCGAGTTCGGCGGCTACACGGTCCCCCGGGGCGCCTACGTCAACTACTGCTCCTGGGCCAGTCACCGAATCCCGGAGGTCTTCTCAGACCCGGAGGCGTTCATCCCGGAGCGCTTCACCCGTGAGCGCAAGGCTGCCCTGCCGCGCGGCGCCTACGTGCCGTTCGGCGCCGGCCAGCGGATCTGTATCGGCAAGCGCTTCGGCCAGACCGAGGTCAAGCTGGTGGCGACGATGCTGCTGCAGCGACTTCGTCTCGATGCCCTTCCTGGCCGCACGATGACGGTGCGACAGATGCCGACCCTCTCGCCACGGGGCGGTCTGGAGATGCGGGTGCTGTCCCGCGCTTGAGCGCAGCCCTCGTCATCTCCGACACGCACGCCCAGCAGAACGGTCTTTCGTGACCCCTTACGAGGTGGGAAGGGGCTTCCAAGCGGGTAGTGGCGCCGTAGTCGAACCCGATCGAAGGAGGCAGGATGCGCATCCCGTCAAGCGGCGCACGCCGTCTACCCGTCGTCGTAGCCATCGCCGCCATAGCCGTCGTGGGCGTCTCGGCCATTGCCCTCGCGGCCTCAGGGGCAGGCGTCTCGAAAGCGCCGAAAGTCAAAGTCAAGTGCCCGACCAACGTCCTCAGCGGCAAAAAAGTCACCTGCCGCCTCTTCGGCAAACTGCCGCAGGGGCCTAGGGGGGAGCAAGGGCCGCGAGGGCCGGCAGGGCCGAAAGGGCAAAAAGGCGAGAAAGGTGCGCGGGGTGAGGCGGGACCGAAAGGCGCGACCGGCGCCAACGGCGTCTCCGGCTATGAGGTCGTCAACCAGACCTTCAAAGAGGTCTTCATCGAGAACAGCGGCGGCATGCGCGGACTAAGCGAAGTCAAAACCGTCGGCTGCCCAGCCGGCAAACGCGTGATCGGCGGCGGCACCAACCTGGGCACTAATCCAGCCCAGAACGGTCAGCAGCGAAGCGTCACCGTCTCGCTCAGCGCCCCCAACGGAGCCGGCACCGGCTGGTCGGTCCAACTCTTCAACGAGGAAGTCAGCGGCACCGGCACCTCAATCGACCTCCAGGTCTACGCCATCTGCGCCAGTAGCTAACACCAGCTAACCGAATCAAGTGGCCCGCGGGCGCTCCCACAAACGCCCGCGCCGCTACTTGATGAAGAGCATCTCCTCGTACTTCGGCAGCGGCCAAAGGTCGTCGGCGACGATCTTCTCCAGTTTGTCGGCTGCCTCGCGGACCCTGCCCATCGCGGCGATCTGCCCGTCGCGGGCGTGGATCGCCAGGTCGAGGCCCTCGAGCTCATCGGGGTAGGCGTTGGCCTGCTCGAGCTCGGCGAGCGATGCGCCCAGCGCTTCCAGGGTCGTCTTCAGCTCGCCCGCCACGCCCTCGGCGACGCCCGAATCCTTGATCAGGGCCATGTAGCGCAGCGCCGCCGGCAGGATCATCGTCTTGGCGATTGAGTGAGTGGTCTCCGCCTCGATGTTGGCCCGGAGCGCGTACTGCTCGATCCAGACCTCATATCGCGACTCCAGCTCGCGCTTGGAGAGCACCTCGTACTTCTCGAAGGCGGCGACCGTCTGGTCGGCGAGCACCTCGGGCAGCGCATCGGGCGTCGTGCGCAGATTCTTCAGTCCGCGCTGCTCGGCCTCGGCGTGCCAGGCCTCGTCGTAGTTGTCGCCGCCGAAGCAGACCTGCTTGTTGGCCGCGTAGGACTCCTTGACGACCTCGATCACGGCCCCCGCGACGTCCGCGCCGCCGGAGGTCTTTGCCTCGAGCTTGTCGGCGAGCTCGTCGATCGCCTCGGCCGCAATCGTGTTGAGCACGGTGTTGGGGAAGGCGAGCGACATGCTCGACCCCAGCGCCCGGAACTCGAATTTGTTGCCGGTGAAGGCGAACGGCGAGGTTCGGTTGCGGTCGCCGCCGTGCATCGGCAGCGAGGGCAGCACCGTTGCCCCCAGCTCGAGGAACGAGGCCGGCGTGTTCGGGTCCCCTTCGCCGGTGGCGATCGCCTCGAATACTTTCTCCAGCTCGCCGCCGAGGAAGATCGAGATGATCGCCGGCGGCGCCTCGTTTGCGCCGAGGCGGTGGTCCTGGCCGATGTTGGCGACAGAGGCGCGCAGCAGCCCCTGGTGCTTATTGACCGCCTGGATCACCGCGGCGCAGAAAAAGAGGAAGTGGATGTTGTCGGCGGGCGTCTTGCCCGGGTCGAGCAGATTGGAGCCGGTGTCGGTCCCCATCGACCAGTTGTTGTGCTTGCCCGAGCCGTTGACGCCGGCGAACGGCTTCTCATGCAGCAGACAGACCAGCCCGTAGCGGCGGGCGACGCTTTCCAGCACCTGCATCATCAGCTGCTGGTGGTCGGAGCCGACGTTGGAGTTCTCGAACACCGGCGCGATCTCGTACTGCGCCGGCGCCACCTCGTTGTGGCGGGTCTTGACCGGGATGCCGAGCTTGCGCATCTCCAGCTCAGCCTCCAGCATGCAGGCGAGCACCCGCTCGGGAATCGAGCCGAAGTAGTGGTCGTCGAGCTCGTGGCCTTTCGGCGGCTGAGCGCCGAACAGGGTGCGGCCGGTGGAGATCAGGTCGGGCCGCTCGAAGTAGTACTGCTCGTCGATCAGGAAGTACTCCTGCTCGGCGCCGACGGTGGTGAAGACGCGCTTGCTGTCCTCGTCGCCGAGCAGCCGCAGCGCCTTGATCGCAGAGCGGGAGAGGGCGTCCATCGAGCGCAGCAGCGGGATCTTGCCGTCGAGCGCCTCGCCGGTCCAGGAGGCGAAGGCCGTTGGGATGCAGAGCAGCGCCCCGTTCGGGTTCTCGAGGATGAAAGCGGGGGAGGTCGGGTCCCAGGCGGTGTAGCCGCGCGCCTCGAAGGTGGCGCGGACGCCGCCGGTCGGGAAGGAGGACGCGTCGGGCTCACCCTGGATCAGCTCCTTGCCGGAGAAACCGGCGAGGGCGGTGCCCTCCTCGCCGGGATCGAAGAAGGAATCGTGCTTCTCCGCGGTCGAGCCGGTCAGCGGCTGGAACATGTGGGTGAAGTGGGTTGCGCCGTTCTCCAGCGCCCATTCCTTCATCGCCTCGGCGACGGCGTCGGCGAGGCTCGGATCGAGCGCCACGCCGTCGGCCAGGGTTGCCTGCAGCTTCTCGAAGACGTCGGCGGGCAGCCTTTCCCGCTGGACGCCGACGGAGAAGACGTTGGCGCCAAAGGGGTCGTTCTCGGGCAGGGTCAGGTCGAGCGCACCGAGGGCCTCCCCGTTGGAGCTCCACTGCGCTGCGGTCACGTTCTGCTGGCGGATACGAGTCATCGCTGTGTCAGTCCCTCGCTTGCGGCGCGCCCGTCCGGCGGGCACGTTCGATTACCGGTCTAACTCCCCTATGAAGAGCCCCAGCAGCGTAATGGGAAGGCGCGCGAAATGCCTTTGTACCGCGGTACAACGATCGCCCAGCGCATTTGTCCGTGCGGGCGGGCGCCCGCCGAGCCTCAGGCGGAGAGCTCGTAGGTCTTCAGCACCTCGTCGCCATGATGGTTGATCACCTTGACGGCGATCATGCCGGTCTCGGGGCGTCGAAGGCGAAGCCGAGGACCAGCAGCAGATCGAACCCGGCGCCCTTCACGGCCTCCTTGGCCGCCTCGGTGACATGGTCGGAGCCGACCGTGCCGTGCTCGGGGCCAATCGAGACTGCGGCGCGGCGAGCCTCGCCCTTCTCGTCGGCGAACTCACCGGCAGCATGTATCCAGGTGCCCTCGCCGAGGCGGACGATGTCCTCGTTCGGCAGCAGGTCACGCCCGCGGTAGCAGTTGTCGGGGCTCTGCGGCAAAGGACCCGCAGTCGGTCGCGGATAGTGATGCCCGGTGCGACCACGAGGAAGGCGTCGGAGAAGCGATTGTCCTGCTTGTTTGGCGAGCTTGTTGAGCGCCTGCCAGGCGATCAGCATCGCCATCGCGACTCCGGCGGAAAAGGCGGAAGGTGATTGGCCCGGAGATGGTGGCGAAGCCAGTCGCGACGGGAGAACACGCGGGCGACGCTGGGCTGAAGCGACGCACGGGTGGCGCGCTGGATGGAGGGATTTGGCGCCAACTCTGTGGCGATTCGGTGGCAACGGCCGACCTATGCGCAATGGCTATAGCCTTCGGCTTTCGATAGCGGCGCCCCCTGGGGACCCGCCCTTCCAGCCATCTCGATCCGGAGGAATCCACCGAAATGTTCGTCTCGAAGGCCGCCGTCGTCGGCGGCGGCACCATGGGCGGCGAGATCGCGCAGGCGATCGCCGCTTCCGACATCCCCGTCGTCGTCAAGGACATCGACCAGAAGTTCGTCGATGCCGCGGTTGAGAAAGCCCGCGCCGTCACCGAGGGTCAGCTCGGTCGTCTGGTCAAGAAGGAGAAGCTGACCCAGGAGCAGGCCGACGCCCGCCTCGCCGAGGTGATGGGCCTGATCACCGGCACCACCAGCTACGCCGACTTCGGCGACGTCGACTTCGTGGTCGAGGCCGTGCCAGAGCGGATGGAGATCAAGCAGGCCGTCTTCCGCGAGCTCGATGCCGCAACGCCGGGCCACGCGATCCTCTCCTCCAACACCTCCTCGCTCTCGATCACCGAGATCGGCGAAGCGACCCTGCGCCCGGACAAGGTCGTGGGCTTCCACTTCTTCTACCCCGCTTCGGTGATGCCGCTGGTCGAGGTGATCGCCTCAGACGACACCACCCAGGAGACCGCCACTGCCGCCTACAACTTCGCCCAGGCGATCAAGAAGCAGCCGATCGTCTGCGGCGAGGTCCCCGGCTTCGTCGTCAACCGCGTGCTGATGGCGACGATGGGCGAGATCTGGCGCGCCCAGGAGGAGGGGGGACTCTCGCTGAAGGCGATCGATGAGGCGATCGCCAACGCCAAAGCCGCACCGATGGGCCCGTTCTTCCTCACCGATCTGCTCGGGCTCGACACCGTGCTGCACGTCGCCGAGCACCTCAACGACTCCTACGGCGAGAGCTTCTACGTCCACAGGGGCCTGCAGGGCCTGGTCGCCGACGGCAAGCTCGGCGCCAAGAGCGGCGGCGAGGGCTTCTTCAAGGACGGCGAGCAGAACGTCCCCGGCGAGGCCGAGCCCGACACCGAGGAGCTGGTCGCGATGTTCACCGGGCGGGCGCTGATCGAGGCCTGCCAGCTGGTCGAGGAGGGCGTCTGCTCGGTCCGCGATATCGACCTCGGGATGATGGCCGGCGCCGGCCTCGACCCGCGCAAAGGCCTCTTCCCGCCCTTCTGGAAAGCCGACCTGGAGGGGCTCGACACGATCCTGGAGCGGATCGAGCAGCTCGAGGAGAAGCACGGCGAGCGCTTCGCGCCGCCGGTGACCTTGAAGCGGCTCGTCGCCCAGGGTCGCCTCGGGCTCAAATCGGGCCAGGGCTTCTACCCCTACCCGCAGCCCGACGAGGGTGAGCAGCCCGAGACGGTGAAGCTGGAGACCCGCGGCGACGTCGCGATCGCCTGGCTTGCCAACGTACCGATGAACGCGATTTCCCCCGACGTGATCCGCGACCTCGGCAAGGTCTGGGAGCAGGTCAAGGCGTCGGATGAGATCGGCGCGATGATCGTCGCCTCCTCGATCCCGGTCGTCTTCTCGGCCGGCGCCGACATCAAGGCCTTCACCCAGATGGACGAGGGCGGCGGCGAGGAGCTGCTGCACACGGCGCACGCGCTGCTGCGCGAGTTCGGCACCGACAGCGTCGCCACGATCGCGGCGGTCAACTCGATCGCCTTCGGTGGTGGCTGCGAGCTGGCGATGGCATGCGACGTGCGGATCGCAGCCGAGGCGGCTGTATTCGGTCAGCCAGAGATCAAACTGGGGATCGTGCCCGGCTTCGGTGGCACGCAGCGGCTGCCGCGCTTGGTCGGCCCCAATAAGGCACTGGAGATGAACCTGATCGGTGACGCGGTTCTCGCCGGCGAGGCGCTCGACACCGGCCTCGTCAACCGGGTCGTCCCCGACCACGAGCTGTTCGAGACTGCGCTGATGTGGGCTCGCAAGCTGGCTGGTCAGGCACCGATCGCCCGCCAGCAGATCAAGACCGCCTCCCACAAGGGCGATCTCGACGAGGGTATCGAGGCCGAGAAGCAGGCCTTCGCCGCCGCCTTCGGCAGCGAGGACGCCAAGGAGGGTATAGCCGCCTTCCTCGGCAAGCGGACCCCCAAGTGGAGCGGCAGATAGGAACAGCCACAGTGAGCGCCGCCGAGCAGCTTGCGGAGCTGATCCGCGAGTCGAGCTGCACGGTGGCGCTGACCGGGGCGGGTGTCTCGGTGCCGTCCGGGATCCCCGACTTCCGCACCCCGGAGACCGGGTTGTGGGAGAACGTAGACCCGATGGAGGTCGCCCACATCGACGTCTTCGAGCGCGACCCGGCCCGCTTCTGGTCCTACTATCGGCCGCGCTTCCACTCGCTCGGGGACAAACAGCCCAACGCCGCCCACGAGGGGCTGGCCGAGCTTGAGCGGCGTGGCTTGCTGGAGGGCGTGATCACGCAGAACATCGACCGCCTCCACCGCGCCGCCGGCTCGCGCAACGTGGTCGAGGTACACGGTTCGATCGAAACTTCGACCTGCCGGCGCTGCGCCGCCTCCTACGGGATCGCCGAGGTCGACGGGCTCTTCGGCGAGGACGGCGTTGCCGTCTGCGCTTCTTGTGAGGGCCCGGTAAAACCGGACGTCGTCCTCTTCGGCGAGATGCTGCCCGACGCGGCGATGCGCCAGGCGCAGGAGCTGGCGGCGCGGGCGGAGCTGATGCTCTGCATCGGCAGCTCGCTCGTCGTGCACCCGGTCGCGGGCCTGCCGGAGGTGACGAGGTCCTGCGGCGGCAAGCTGGCGATCGTCACCAAAGGGCCGACGCCCTACGACGGTGACGCGGTGCTGAAGCTGGAGGGCGAGGTCGACGCGGAGCTGGACGCGATGCTGGCCGCGCTCGCCTAGTGGGTGACGTGGAGAACGGCGCCGTCGGCATCCCCACGGCGGTCGTCTTCGACAACGACGGGCTGTTGCTCGATACCGAGTCGGTCTGGACGCGAGCCGAGCGCGATCTCTTCGAGCGCCGCGGACTCGACTTCACCCCCGCCAACAAGCGAGAGCTGGTCGGTACCTCAGCCGAGATTGCCGGCGGCATCCTCGAGCAGCGCCTCGGCGAGCCCGGTCGCGCCGCCGCGCTGATCGAGGAGCTGAATGAGCTGGTCGTAGCCGAGCTCGAGCACGGCGTCGAGGTGATGGTCGGCGCGCGCGAGCTACTGCACGCGCTCAAGCAACGCGGGACCCCGATTGGACTCGTCTCCAACTCGCCGCTCGCTTTCGTCCGCCGCTCGCTGGAGATCGTCGGCTTCCACGACCGCTTCGACGTCGTGCTCAGCGCCCACGAAGTCGCGGCACCAAAGCCTGCCCCGGATCCCTACCTGGAGGCCTGTCGCCGCCTAGGGGTCGAGCCCGGCCCCGACGTCGTCGCTCTCGAGGATTCGCCGACCGGCGTAACCGCCGCCCGCGCAGCAGGCCTGACCGTGATCGGCGTTCCGTCGCTTGAGGGAATTGAGCTCGAGGAAGCGCACGAGATCGCCGACTCTCTGCTCGACGAAGTCGTCGCCCGCCGCCTCAGCCTCTGAGCAGGCGCCGGCGGCGCAGCACCCGCTCGCAGAGCTTGGTCAGCTCCGCCACCTGGGGCTCCTGCTCGACGCTCAGATCTCCCCGCAGAGCAGCGTTGGCCGCCTCGCCCGCCTCGCCTTTGCGCGTCTCCAGCTCGCTCATGTCCTCGTCGTGGCCGGGGTCGGCGAGGGCGCCGTCGAGCTCCACAAGCAACGCCTCGAGCGCGATCCGCAGCTGCAGGGCTGCCTCGCGATACCGCGCCGCGTCCAGATCGGCGCGAGCGCGCAGGATCAGGGTCTCGCAAACGTCGAGGCGCTCGCGGCCGCCGAGGACGGCGGCGATCCGCTCCTGCGGCCGCAGTTCTTCATCGCGACGCCGCCGCGGGCTGGACCCGGCGCGGACGTCGACCTCCCGCGCGGCCGTAAAGCGACCGGCGGCGACCTCCTTGCCGCTGCCGTGGCCGATCCTTACGCTCGCCGCGGCGGAGCCCCTGAATTCAGTGCCGAGTGGATCGGCGCTGGCCGCGGCGTGGGCATGTAGGGCCCGGTTGAGCAGGTCGAGTCCCCCGCCGACGGCGGAATCGATCGAGTCCTCGGATGCGAGTGCGTCCTCGAGCCACTCAGCGGCGCCGGTTTCGGACTCGAATGGCTCGTGGGCCCGGATCGCAGTCACCCGAGTCAGCGCAACCGATTCGGGGTCGGTTCCCGCCCCTGCTTCCTTGGGGCGTCGCCGGCGTCGCCGCGGCGGAGGGGGGGCGCCGAGCGTTTCGATCACCAGCACCCGCTCGCCGTCGTCCTCGCGGGCAAGGTAGCGCCCGTCAGGCACGCCGATCGTGCCGGGGAGATCGAACTGCACGAATCCGAAGTGCTGGGTCAGAAGACCCGATTCTCCTGGATCGCGGCGCTCAGTCGCCCTTGCCAGCGCCGGCTTTGCCTTGCTGCTTCTCGGCCGGCAGGGAGAACTTCGACGGCTTGGTCGGCACGTCGGGGTTGTCGATCTGCTCGAGCCGGTCGGTCAGCCGCAGCCACTGGTCGGGTTTGAGCAGCTGCACGAACTGAGCTTCGGCACCGGCGCCGCTGACGGGGCTATAGCCGATGTGGACGTGGTCGGCGTGATCGCTCATCGCGAAGCTCGGGCCACCAAGTTCCTGCAGTGAGATCAGCTCGTCGGGAACCATCGTTCCCTGTAGCTGCAGCGCCGTCCGCAGCAGCGCTTCGGTGATCGAGCCCGGCCCCTGGTTGCCGAGCACGGGCACACCGTTGATCAGAGCGATGTCGGCGCCGCCGCCGTAGGAGTGATTGGAGATGTTGCCGCTGGTCGTGATGCTGCCGTGGCGGCCGCAGAGCATCGAGGTGATCGTCAGGCGGAAGCCCTGGCTGGAGAGGTAGGCGAGTGCGGCCAGCAGGCGCCGGTCGACCTGCCCGGCGCGAATTTCAACCCGGTCGCAATCGGACACTTCGATCTGCTTGTCGGCGAGCACGCGACGGGCCAGCATCGTCTCGGGGAGCAGCAGCACGCCGGCACCACTGAGCTTTGCGGTGAGCGGGTTCTTGCCCTTGGCGCGGTAGATCGCGGTCGCCTCGAGCAGCTTCCAGCCGTCGAGAATCGGCTTCGGATCGATCCGCGGCGCACCCTTGCCCGCCGGGCGGATGGCGAAGTTGATGTGGGAGTCGACGCCGTTCTCTTCCGCCCCGATCCGCGCCAGGACCGTGCCGGCTATGACCCTCGACCCGACGTTGATGGTCCCGTCGGCACCCTTTGCAGCGACGTTGTCGACCGAAATGCTCGCCTCACCCTCGTCTGACTCGACCCGCTGCGGGAGGGCGTGGAGTCGCGGCCGGATGTCCTGGCTGTCGACCGGGATCCGCTTCTCCTTACCAGTCGGCATCACCACCTTGCGCTGATTGCGGACGATCTCGCCAAGCTTGGCGTAGAGGTAGCGGTTGCCGTAAGCGTCGCGGAGGACGAGGAAGCGGCCGAGGCGCTTTGACTTGCCCATCTTCACGACCACTCCGTCGTTGACGGCGACCACCGGTGCACCCTCGCGGGCGAAGATGTTGATCCCGCGGCGGGTCGGCGAAGAGGAGATCACGTCGGCGGCGTTGCCGAGCTTCTCGCGGGCCTGCGGAGTCGCCTTGCTCAGCGCGGCCCGAGCGGAGATGTCGTCGGCGTAGCGGGCATCGGCGGCGACCGGGAAGTGTGCGCCCTCGGTAAGACCGGTCAGCGAGCCGACCAGGTCGGGCGGCAGCTTGCCGTAAGCACGCGCGTAGAGGAGCACCTCCTGCACGTACCAATCGGCGTGGTTGTAGGCGAAGATCGCGTCGTAGAGGCTCTCCTCGGCCCCCGCTGCCTTCAAGTAGTTGGCTGCGGCGCAGATCGCATCGACCGGGTTGTAGGGATCCTCGCGGCCGTCGCCGTTGGCGTCGAGCCCGTACATCTCCCAGCTGGAGGGGATGAACTGCATCCAGCCCATCGCCCCGGCGCTGGAGACGTTGAGGTTGGTGCCGAAGGCGGTCTCGATTTTGTTGATCGAGGCGAGCACCTGCCAGGGGATCCCGTACTCGGTGCCGCAGGCCTGATAGATCGGCAGTAGGAAGGGCGGGATCTCGAAGGAGTCGATGATGAAGTTGGGGACGCCGATCGGTGCCGGACCAAACGGGGCGATGGTCGTGCTGGGGTTGGCGGTAGTGGGCGCCCCCCCGTTGCCGAACTGCAGGCCGCCGTCGGGACCTTCCTCTGGGGGCTGATCGCCGGCGGTCGCCGGCGGACCATTCAGTCCGCCGCCGCTGGGCGAGTTGGCGGTGCCCAGGGTCTCGTTCTGGGTGACGCCGCCGCTGCTTTCGGCTGCGGTGACGTCGAGATCTGCACCAGAGTGAACGCCGCCGCTCTTCGGCTTGCTTTCCCCAGACGAGGGCCCCGGGCTCACGGGCGGAGGCTGGGCGACTTCCGGAGCGGGCGCGAGTTCTTCAGGCGCCTCGCTTTCATCGATGGCGGATTCGCAATCGGGGTCTTCGAGGTCCGCCAGCCCGTCGCCATCGTCGTCAGCGGCATTCGCGCAGCCGAATTCCCCAGACGGGACGATGAGCATGCCGTCGGCGGTCTGGCCGCCGCCAAGTCCCGCGGACGGATCGGCACCTGCCATGCCAACACCGAGCGCGGTGATTAGCGCGAAGCCTGCCAAGGCGGTAATGAGTGCGAGCTTTTGTCTCATGCGACGGCGCCAGTTTTCCCTGCGTGCACGGGCATGTGCTTGCCCGAATCCACCCTCTCCCCAAGCATGAAGCACGCCCACGCTACTGGCTCGCGCGGAGGCGCGCAATGCGCTGCGGCGCCGTCCAACACGCCCTTAATCAACGTTCTGCCCATGTCCATCGAAGCGGGAGGATTTCAGCCAATCCGGATGTGCTCGTTAAGAACCTGTTTCAACCCGCAGGCAGAATCTCTAAGGTGTCCTCGATGAGCGTCGAGAACGATTACAAAGACGACCAGGACGGGCTTCGTGCCCGCAGTGAGCAGGCGATCGGCGAGATTGCCCAGGCCCTGCTCGACAGTCAGGTTCTGGAGAACGCCGTCGCCGCCGCTTTCGGCGCCCGCGAGAAGGCGCTGGAGGCGCAGCATGCCGCGATGACTGCTCTCAACCTGCCCTCGGCCGGCGATCTCGAGCGACTCGAGCGCCGCTTGCGCTCGCTCTCGGAGCGACTCGACGAGGTCGAGGACGAGATCGACAGGGTGGCGAGGGAGATCGGCGGCGTGCGGCGTCAACTAGCTGCCGATCGCCGCGCCGCAGAGGCCGAGGGCGACCCGCAGAGCTAAACCCTAACCTTCGACTTGAGGGTTAGAAAGAGCCTTTGCCGCGGCCCGGCCCGCGCGCACCGAAGCTCGTTCGAGCACCTCGTCCTCAAGCACGTCGTCCCCGGCTTTGCTGACGACCAGAACCGCGGCGACTGCAATATCCAGGTCGGCACCGCGACTGAAAACGGCCACCGTCTGCATATCTGCGGCGGCGACTTTCGTCGGGGCGGAAGCCGGATCGTCATGCAGGGTGTCGAGGCTCGCTACCGGAGCCGCCCTTGCCTCACCGACCAGCTCGTCTGCCAGTAATCCGTACAGCTGCGCATCGGGCGACACCGCCGCGCCGGGCGCGTGGCCGAAGGAAGCGGCGCTCCCGACTGCGGCCACCGCCTCGGTCGGCAGCAGCAACTCGCCGAGCTCGGCGAACCCCGGGATACCCGTACAGGTGCCGACCCTGATCGCCCGCTTGACGCCAAGTTTCGCCAGGTCGGCGAGGACGACGGCGGCGCTGGGTCCGCCCATGCCCGTCGCCTGGACCGTCAGCTCAAGACCGCTTGCCGTCCTGCCCGAGTACCCCCACAGGCCGCGGGCGTGATTGCTCATCTTCGGCTTCTCGAGCAGTTCCTGGGCGAGCAAGAGGGATCGTCCGGGGTCGCCGACCAGGATTGCGTTGCTCGCCAGGGGCGCCGTTGGCCTCAGCCGGGAGGGCATCGCCGGAGCCTACGTTGGCGGCGATCGCCCTGCGCAGCTCGCGCTTGCGCATCCACTCGGCGGCGAAGTAGCTGCCGATCACGAAGCAGAGGGCCAGTGCCTGCGCGACCAGGGTCTCGACCGTCGGGTAGACGCCGAGCCAGGTTCCGAGCCAGAGCGGGAATTCGATGTCCAGGGGGTGGATCGGTAGCCAGCCGACGCCCTGCATCGTGCGCGCCGTGTTGCCGACCAGGACGACAAGGACCAGGGCGATCAGCATCCCGGTCGCGACAAGCATCTTCTTGTAGGGGAGCTTGCGCTCGAGCGCGAAGGTGATCGCGCCGACGACAGCGGTGATCGCGAGCCCGAGCGAGACGCCGGCGAGGACGACACCGGTGCCCGAGCTGAGCTGCAGCGCCTGCAGGAAGAGCACCGTCTCAAAGCCCTCGCGGAAGACGCTGGTGAAGCCAAGGACGTAGAGGCCCGCCACCGTCGCCGCTCCCGCGCCGGTAGCGAGCGCGGCGCCGGTCAGCGCCTTGCCGCGGTCGCGGTGCCCTTTGATCCACTCGGTCCAGTAGACGCGGTGGAAGAACCAGTTCATGACCAGCAACAGCACGCCGATCGCGAGGACGCCGACGGCGGCCTCGAGTTTCTCCCCGTATTTGGAGAGCGAGTCGAGCAGCAGCAGCGCCAGCAGGAACATGATCACGCTTGCCGGCAGGGCGAGCAGTGCGCCACGGTAGATCGGGCGGCGCAGCGGTGCTCGCGGGCCGATCATGCTGGCGGTGATCGCGGCCAGGATCAGGATCGCCTCGAGACCCTCGCGAAAGACGATCAGCGCCGAGTTGACGATCACGGTGGTGGCGCTGGCACCGTCGCCGGTGAGGGCACGGGCGTCGGCGAGTTCTTCGTCGAGGTCGAGGCGGGTTTCGCGGATATCCGGCACTGGCGCCGTATCAGCGACCAGGGAGGCGAGACCGGGGCGCCCGTCAGCGCCGTACCAGATCAATCCCTCGATCTTCAGCGCCAGCTGCGGGTCGAAAGCGCGTAGCTTCAGCTCGGGTCCGAACTCGAAGAATCCGTAAGCGGCCAGCCGCGCCTGCTCGGCGGCGCTGTACTGGCCTGCACCGGCTGCCGCTTCGAGCTGGTCGAGTGAGATGTCGACGAGTTCGTAGTCCGCTTCTTCTCCCGGTTCGGTCCACTCGTGCGGCGCGATTCGCTCCAGCGTCTCGGTGGCGGTGTCGCGGGCAGCGTCGAGCTCCTCCTGGGGGGCGACTGCGCCGCCCTGCTGGGCGGCATCGACGTCCTCGCGGAGCAGCGCGAAGGCCGCCTGGATCTCGTTTACCGCTGCCGCATCACGGTCGAGCAGGGCCGGTTCGAGGTCGGCGAAGGCCGTTTCCACGCCGTCCATGAAGGCGACCGCCTCCTGGATCTCGAAGGGAATCGTCACGCGGCCGTCCGAGGTGCCCTTGTCGAACTCTTTCGGCACCAGGTCGAGGAAGCGGGTCAGCTGGGCGGCCCGGTTGACCTGCTCGTCTTCGGTCAGGGGGGCAGCGGTGAAGGCCGCGAGGTCGGCTTCGACCCCTCGGCGCGCGGACTCGAAAGCAGCGTGATTTCCGGCCGTCGAGGCGGCGGCAAGCCGGTCGAAGTCGGCGCTGGTCGAGTGACGCTCGGCGGCGCTCCGCTGCTCCTCGTACTCAGGCGCCAGCGCCAGCCAGTAGCCACGCGCGATCGCAGCGGTTTCGGCGAGGCGGCCGTCGAAACCCCGCTCGGCTGCCTGCGCGGCTTCGTCGAGGTTGCTGGCGAGCCGCGCCTGGAAGGCGTCGAGCAGGTCCTTTTCGATCTGCACGACGGCTTCGGCGGACGTGATCTCCTGAGTGGAAAGTTCGTCGAGCGCCGTCGTCGCATCGACCCCGGGCCGGGTGAAGCGGGTGGCCTGGCGGAAGTCGCGGATCTGCAGCCAGGTCCTTGCCTCGGCCGCTTCGCCGCGCTGCGCTGCAGCAACGGCGACGGCAAAGGCGCCGCGCCGCAAAGCTGCGACCACACGGCCGCGTTCGGCCGCCAGCGACGCTTCGTCGAGCTGCGCCGCGGCCCGCCGGGCGGCCGCCAGCGACGCCTCGATTTCACCCAGCTCCTGATCGGCCTCGCGTGCGAGTCCGGTGCGCAGCGGCCCGGCCAGACGCGCTTCCGCGGCATTGACCGAGTCGCCGGTCCGTTCGCCGAAGAGGAGCTTCGTCTGCGCTTCGAAGAGGTCGGCGCGGATCGCGTCAGCGGCTTGCCAGGGAGGCTCGGCGCCGGCGGGGGCCGCCGCAAGCAGGGCCGCCACGAGGACGGCGAGGATTGCGGCGGCCCTATCCATTCAGCCTTCCTGCAGCTCCACTTCGAGCTGTTTCGCGGCCTGCGTCACCTGGCCGGCGATTGCCTCGGCCTGCGCCTGCGCCTGCGCGCCGAGCGCGTCGGCCTGCTTGGCGTTGAACTGCTCACCGCCCGCCTCGCGGTCGCGCAGTTCGGCTGCGAAGTCGACCAGGCTCTTCAGCTCCTGGCGCGTCTGCTTGGCCTGCTGCGCGTTCTCCTTCGCGATCGCTGATTCGATCCCGTCGTAGGTGACGAGGATGCCGCCGAGAATGTCGGCGATATCGGAGAGGCGCGAGGTGGCGACGAATCCGAGCTCCTCGGCGTCTTCGCCGGCGATGAAGCGCGAGTTCTTCCAAGCCTCGAAGTACTCACTCATGGTCGGCGTCATTACGACGATCGACGTAAGCGCGTCAGAGGCGGTCGGCTCGAACTCCTGGGCGTCTTCATCGAGACTTTCTGCCTGGGCGAGGAATTCGTCGAGCGTCGCCTTATAGATGTCGGCATCGGGCAGGCCCTCGCCGAACTCGACCTTGCCGTCACCATTGACGTCGGGCTCGGTGCCCTTCGCCTGCAGCTCGGGATTGGTTCCGTAGAGAGCGGTCTCGGTGAGAAAGAAGAGGTTGCCGGGCTGTTTCAGCGTTTCGCCCTGCGGGGTGGTGAGGGTGAAGGAGACCGCGTCTTCTGGGGTTGAGGCGTCCGAGCCGGCATCGATGTCGACGTCGTAGTGGGCCAGGCGCGGAACGCCGGCGACGATCCCCTCCATCTCCTCATAAGCAGGGTTGGCAGCGACGAAGGCGTCCTTCGACTCGCTGAGTAGCTGCTCGACTTCATCGCCGTGCTCCTTGAGTAGGCGGTCATAGTCGAAGTCGACCGACTCGGCCAGCTCGTAGTACTCGTCGGCGTTGGCCTGCAGCTCTTCAACCTGTTCGACCAGTTCGGCCGAGTGGTCGGTCAGGTAGCCCTTGACCGGCGCCAACTGGGCGCTGCCGGATGCCGTCGTCGTGTCGCCCTCGTCATCGCCCTCGCCACAGCCGGCGACCAGCGCCGGGGTGAGCGCAAAGGCGGTCAGCGCTACTGCGAATCTCGTCCTGCTCTTCCTCAAGTCCGGTTCCTCCTCGATTAGGGGAGCCTACTTAGGACTCCCTAAATACATGCTGTTTGGGCACCCTAACGAAATCCGAGTGGCGGAGTCGGGCATGGGGCGGAGGCACGCGCCTGCCACTCGTGAGAGATGCGCCTCCCAGATTTCCTCCAGAAGTCCAAACACAGCCCGGGGGCCCGTCCATACCTTGGGATCGCAATCGCAAAACACAACCGCGACCGCCGCTGCCGTGTGCTCGGCGGGCTAGGAGGGACGTTCAGAGATGAGAAAGAGGATTGGCCTCGCCGTCATGCTTGCGGCGCTTGCCTCCCTGGTGCTGCCGGGGACGGCCTTTGCGCAGCTGGCCGAACTCGAGACGACCGTCGCGGATAAGTCAATCGAGCTGGACATGGTCTGGGTTGCTGTCGCAACCGCCCTGGTCTTCCTGATGCAGGCCGGGTTCATGTTCCTCGAGATCGGCTTCTCCAGGCAGAAGAACGCAGGTACGGGGGTCGCCAAGATCCTCATCAACCTGGCGATCGTGACCATCGCCTGGTGGGCGATCGGCTACGGGGTGGCCGAAGGAGGCGGTAACGACTTCTTCGGGACCAGCGGCTTCTTCTTCCACTTCGATCAGACGATCGGACAGGGCGAAGAAGCGTTCAACGTGGCCGGCTCCGACGCGATGCTGATGCTCTACGGGCTCGCCTTCTGCGCCGTCTCGCTGGCGATCGTCTGGGGCACGACCCTGGAGCGGATCAAGTTCGGCGCCTACGTCATCTACGCGATCGTCTTCGGCGCCGTGATCTACCCGCTGGTCGCGCACGCGGTCTGGGGCGGTGGCCTGCTCTCCGACATCGGCGGCAAGCCGGTGATGGACTTCGCCGGCTCCTCGGTGGTCCACCTGACCGGGGCCGTCGGCGCTCTCGCGGCGTTGCTGCTGCTCGGCGCCCGCAAGGGCAAATACGACGCCGACGGCAAACCGCGGGCGATCCCAGGTCACTCGATGCCGCTGGTCGGCCTCGGCGTGATCATCCTCTGGATCGGCTGGTTCGGCTTCAACGGAGGCTCGACCTTCGAAACCGCCGGCTCGTTCTTCGGCGAGGTGATGCTGAACACCCAGCTCGCCGCGGCCGCCGGTGTGATCGGCGCCTCGCTCGCCGTCTACATGAAAAGCCGCACCCTTGACGTCGGCATGGCCGGCAACGGCGCGATCGCCGGCCTGGTCGGCATCACCGCCCCGTCGGGCTTCGTCGAGTACTGGGCGGCGCCGGTTATCGGCTTCATCGCCGGTCTGATCGTCGTCTACGCGGTGCTGGCGATCGAGAAGTTCCTCGACGACCCGGTCGGCGCGCTCTCGGCGCACGGCCTGGCCGGTATCTGGGGGACCCTCGCGGTCGGCATCTTCGCCTCGCCGCGGTTGATAGTCGAAGGGGCGGCGCCGGGCGTCTGGTACTCGCTCTTCGACGACATCCCGCTCAGCTCCACGGTCGGGCAGCTTGCCGTCCAGGGCTGTGCGGTGCTGTTCACCTTCGTCGTCGTCTTCGCGATCTCGTTTGCCACGTTCGCTTTGATCAAGGCGACGATCGGGTTGCGGGTCTCCGACGAGGAGGAGGAAGCCGGCCTCGACATCAGCTCGCACGGCATGTACGGGTACCCGGAGCAGTTCATCCCGCAGCCGGAGTACTCGACCGGGCTGCCAAGCACGATCGGCGGTGGATCCGGGGCGTCGATACCGGCAGCCGCACCTGCCCAGATGACCGCGACCGCGACCGAGTCGCGTTAGGAGGGTTGAGCGCATGAAAAAAATAGAGGCGTTCATCCGCCACGAGGCATTCGAGCCAATCAGGGCCGAACTGCTCGACAAGGGATTCCCGTCCCTTTCGATCGTCGAGGCCAAGGGATCGGGCCGGCAGAAGGGGATAGTCGAGAAGTACCGCGGCTCGACCCTGACCGTCAACGTCCGGCCCAAACTGAAGCTCGAGGTCGTGGTCGAGGACAAAGACAAAGCACTCGTCGTCGAGACGATCCTCAAGCACGCCCGCACGGGTGAGGTCGGCGACGGCAAGATCTTCGTCCTGCCGGTGGAGGAAGCGATTCGCATCCGCACCGGCGAGGGGGAGAGGAGGTTCTCCAGGCGCACTCTGAGGAGGAGCTTCCCGCCTGAGGCCGATCATGGCCCTCTCTGTGGAACCCCTGCCGGCCTGTCCCGGTAGGGGTTCCACTTAACTTTTTTTGAAGACAGTTGGTGGCCGTCCGAGGTTGCCGCCGCAAAAAAAGTACAAGACGTTCCACCCCTACCGGGACAGGCCTCCCGAGCTCTCGGTAAAGGACCAAGGTCGACGCGGCTCGTCAGCTTGGATGACTAGCCTCGATTGCTCCTATGGCTGACGAACGCATCTCCCTTGCCGAGGCTTCGCGACGAGCTGGGGTGCCGGTTTCTACGCTGAAGCGCTGGGCGGCGGAGAAGGTTGTTCCTGTGCGGCGGGGGCGGTGGACTGCTGCGGCTGCGGCTCAGGCTCGGGTCGTGGCGCGGATGCGCGAGCGGGGGCATTCGCTGGAGGAGTTGAAGCGGGCGGGTCGAGAGGGCCGGCTTGCCTTCGGCTTCGTCGAGGATCTCTTGCCTGGGGCCGAGGAGGAGGTGACGGTGGAGGAGGTGGCGCGGGAGACCGGTCTCGAGCCGGAGCTGATCGAGCGCATCCTCGTCATCCTCGGCACGCCCCTGGGCCGCGAGCGGCGGCTCAGCCCCGAGGACGTCAAAGCCCTGCGCCATTGCGCCCGCGTCCTCGCCGCCGGCTTCCCCCTCGTTGCCTTCCTGCAGCTGGTCCGCGTCTACGTACAGTCGATGCGGCGGATCGCCGACGCCGAGGTGCGGCTCTTCCACCTCTACGTGCACGAGCCGATGATCCGCGACGCGCTGCCGGAGCTCGAGATCGCCGAGGAGATGGGTGAGCTTGCCGCCGACATCCTGCCCCTGGCAGCGCCTCTGACCGACTACCTCCACACCCGCTACCTGCGCTACTTCACCGAACAGGACGTGGTCGGTCACATGGAGACCGACCTGGACCCGGCCGCCCCCCACCTCGGCCAGCTGCCGGTGACCCTCTGCTTCATCGACCTCACCGGCTTCACCCGCTACACCGAGGAGGAGGGAGACCTGGAGGCGCTCGACGTGGTCGAGAACTTCGTCGAAACGGTCGAGGCGACCCTGCCGCCGGAGGCGACGGTGGTGAAGACGATCGGCGACGAGGTGATGGTCGTCTCACCCGACCCCACCTCGCTGACCGAGTGGGCGGTCGGACTGCTTGACCGCTTCCCCGAGCGGCCGCGACCGCGAGTCGGGATTCACTACGCCAACGCCGTCTACCGCGACGGCGACTACTTCGGCACCCACGTCAACCTCGTCCACCGCGTCGTCGGCCGTGCCCAGGCAGGCGAGGTCCTGGTCACCGACAGCGTCACCGGCTCGCTCGAGGAACGCGGTCTCGCCTGCGAGGCGATCGGCGAAGTTGCGTTGAAGGGATTCCCGGTGGCGACCCCTCTTTACATAGTGCGCCGTGCCCTCGAGTAGGCGCGCAACACTTACGTAGATGGAGAGCGAAGGCATGATCGAGGAAGTGCGCGAAGGCGGTTTGCTGCCGGCCGGGGCTCCCGTTGTCGCAATGCTTTCTGGGGGGCGGGATTCGGTTTGCTTGCTTGACCTCGTGGTGAGCCTCCTTGGCGCGGATCGCGTTACGGCGTTACACGTCAACTACGGGCTGCGGGACGACTCTGATGCTGACGAGGCGCATTGCGCGGGGCTCTGCGAGCGGCTTGGGGTCCCGCTTGAGATCGAGCGGCCGCGGCGGCCTGAGGGGCCCGGCAACCTGCAGGCGTGGGCGCGCGACACTCGCTACGCCGCTGCGGCGCGCCTCGCCGAAGAGAGGGATGCCCTGATTGCCACTGGCCACACCGCCGACGACCAGGTTGAGACGATCCTCTACCGCCTCGCCTCCTCGCCGAGCCGCCGCGCCCTGCTTGGGATGCGGCCGCGCGACGGCAAGCTGGTGCGGCCGCTACTCGGTATCACCCGTGCCCAGACCACGGCCTACTGTGGGGAGCGGGGGTTGCCCTGGCGCGATGACCCGAGCAACGACGAGGGAGCCTACGCGCGCAACCGTGTCCGCCACGGCCTAGTGGCAGCGCTGGCTGAAGTTCACCCAGCCGCCGCGCAGAACGTCCTCCGCACCGCGGAGCTGCTGCGCGACGAGGCTGAGATTCTCGATGCGCTCGTGGTCGCCGAGCTCGACGGCTCGAACGGATCGCCGCGCAACACGATCGAGCTCGACCGCCTCGGCGAGCTACCGCCGGCGCTGCGTCGCCTCGTGGTTCAGCAGTTGGCCGACCGCGCCGCCGGCCGCCCCGTCGCCGGCGCCGCCCGCCACGCCGACGAGGTCGCCGCCCTGCGCCGCACCGGCACCGCGATGCTCGACCTCGGCGGCGGCGTCCGCGCGATCGCCGAGCGCGGCACCTTGCGTGCCGAGCGGTAGATAGTCTCGGCCCGGAGCGCGGAACGAACGAGCATCCATATCTGATTCTGTGTGAAGTGAGTGAAGCGCGACCCTGACATGAGCGACGCGATCGGCGAGACCCTCGTCTCCGGCGAGGACCTACAGCGTCGCGTGGCTGAGCTCGGCAAGCAGATCAGCGAGGACTACGCGGGCCGGGACCTATTCATGATCGGCGTGCTGAAGGGGGCAGTGATCTTCCTCGCCGACCTGATGCGACATCTTGAGGTGCCCTGCGAGATCGACTTCATGGCCGTATCCAGCTACGGCTCGCAGACGGACTCCTCCGGTGTCGTCCGCATCCTCAAGGACCTCGACGCGCCGATCGAAGGCCGCCACGTGCTGATCGTCGAGGACATCATCGATTCGGGCCTGACGCTCCACTACCTGATGCGCAATCTCGAAGCGCGCGAACCGGCTTCTCTGGGGGCCTGCGCGCTGTTGATCAAGCCGGATCGCCTCCGCCCCGGCCTCAAGCCCCCCCGTTACGTTGGATTCCCGATCGCCGACCGCTTTGCGATCGGCTACGGGCTCGATCACGCGCAGCGCTACCGCAACCTCGACTACGTCGCCGCGTTGGACGAGTAGATGATTGGGATTGCTCATCCAATGCGCCCAGGCGCGGAAACCGCCCTGGTACGCTGAATTTTCCCTTGAGGCGTTTTTTCAAAAGCGCGGCCTTTCCGATCCTGCTGGTGGTGATCCTCGCCTTCGTCGCCCAGCGGGTGATCAGCCCCGGCCCCGACACGGAAACGCCGTCCTACAGCGATCTGACCAAACCGAAGACCGGCCTCATCGCCAGTGGCCGGATCGAAGAGGTCACGATCAACACCAAGGACAACACGCTCGACATCAAGGAAAAAGGCCAGAACGGCGAAGACGGCGATAGCTACAGCAGCGGCTACCCCAAGGACACCGAGCAGAGCCTGGTCAACCTGCTCAATCAGAACGACGTCAAGACCGAGGTGAAGGGGACCGGCGGCTCCAGCTTGCTCTCGCTGCTCACCTACATCCTGCCCTTCGTCCTCTTCTTCGGCTTCTGGATCTTCCTGATGAACCAGATGCAGGGCGGTGGCTCACGGGTGATGAACTTCGGCAAATCGAAAGCGAAGCGGATGTCGGTCGACGCGCCGAAAATCACCTTCCGCGATGTGGCCGGGGTCGACGAGGCCGTCCAAGAGCTGCAGGAGATCAAGGAATTCCTCGAGAACCCGAAGAAATTCCAGTCGCTCGGCGCCCGTATTCCCAAGGGCGTCCTGCTCTACGGCCCGCCGGGTACCGGGAAGACCCTGCTCGCCCGCGCTGTGGCCGGTGAGGCGGGCGTCCCCTTCTTCTCGATCTCCGGCTCGGACTTCGTCGAGATGTTCGTCGGCGTCGGTGCCAGCCGCGTTCGCGACCTCTTCGAGCAGGCAAAGCAGAACTCCCCCTGCATCATCTTCATGGACGAGATCGACGCCGTTGGCCGCCACCGCGGCGCCGGCATGGGCGGCGGACACGACGAGCGCGAGCAGACGCTGAACCAGCTCTTGGTCGAGATGGACGGCTTCGAGATGAAAGACAACATCATCTTGATCGCCGCCACCAACCGCCCCGACATCCTCGACCCGGCGCTGCTGCGGCCCGGTCGCTTCGACCGTCAGGTCGTCGTCGACCGCCCCGATCGCAAGGGTCGTAAGAAGATCCTTGAGGTCCACACCCGCGGTAAGCCACTTGGCAAGCAGATAGACCTCGACGCACTCGCCGGCCAGACCCCTGGTTTCACCGGCGCCGACCTCGCCAACCTGATCAACGAGGCGGCACTCTTAACTGCCCGCACCGGAAGTCGCGAGATCTCGATGCACGAGTTGGAGGAGGGGATCATGCGGGTGATCGCCGGCCCGGAGAAGAAGACCCGGGTGATGAGCGAGAAGGAGCGCCTGATCACCGCTTACCACGAGCTTGGCCACGCCATCGTCGGCCACCTGTTGCCTAACTGCGATCCGGTCCACAAGATCTCGATCATCAGCCGCGGCCAGGCGCTCGGCTACACGATCAGCCTGCCGACCGAAGACAAGTTCCTCACCAGCCGTGCCGAGCTGACCGACACGATGGCGATGACCCTGGGCGGCCGCGCCGCCGAGGAGATCGTCTTCGGCGAGATCACCACCGGCGCCTCCAATGACCTCGAAAAGGTGACCGAGACGGCGAAGCAGATGGTGATGCGCTTCGGCATGTCCGAGCGCCTCGGCCCGCGTGTCTTCGGCCACGATCGCGGCCAGCCCTTCCTCGGCCGCGAATTCAGCACCGAACCCGACTACTCCGACGAGATCGCGCGCGAGATCGACGACGAGATCCGTCGCATCGTCGAGTCCGCCCACCAGACCGCCAAGGATCTTCTCAACGACAAGCGCGACGATCTCGACACGCTCTCGAAGATCCTGCTCGAGCGCGAGACGATCGACGCCGAGCAGTTTGTCGCCCTGCTCGCCGGCAAGTCCGAAGAGGAGGTCTTCGTCGATGACGAGGAGCCCTCGCAGCCGGTGGAGCCGGAACCAGAGCCTGAACGGGCACAGCGTGAGGGCGCACGGCCGATCCCCAGGCCGAGGCCTGGGTACGCGGGCGGCGACGCAAGCTAGCTAGGGGAGAGGACGGGGGTGCCCGGCTGCTCGCTGGGTTTTCGCCTGGTGAGCTTTTCTCTCTTGCCGAGCCGGTAGGGCGAAAAGAGGACGCCGCGCCCATCCGGGCACCCCCGTCCTCTCCTCGTCAGCCAGCGCGATACTTCGCCCATGAAGCCGAAGCTGATGGGCGTGGTCAATGTGACCCCAGACTCGTTCTCCGACGGGGGGCTCTTCCTCGATGCGGAAGCTGCTGTTGCGCATGGGCGGGAACTTGTAGAGCAGGGGGCAGAGATCTTGGACGTCGGCGGGGAATCCACCCGTCCCGGCGCCCAGGAGGTGTCAGCCGAGGAGGAGCTTGCTCGGGTTGAGCCAGTGGTTGCCGGGCTGGCGGAGACGGCGACCGTCTCGATCGATACCTCGAAGCTTTCCGTGGCGGAGGCCGCACTCGGAGCCGGCGCCGCGATCGTCAACGACGTGACCGCCCTCCGCAACGCTCCCGAGATCGCAAACCTCTGCGCCGAGCGCGATGCCGGCCTGATCCTTATGCACATGAAGGGGGACCCCCGCACGATGCAGGAGGACCCGAACTACGACGACGTGGTCGATGAGGTCAAGGCCTTTCTCGTCGAGCGGCTGCAGGTCGCGCTCGACGCCGGGGTCGCCGAGGAGCGGGTCTGGCTCGACCCCGGGATCGGCTTCGGCAAGACCCTTGATCACAACCTTGAGCTGCTGCGCCGGCTTTGTGAGCTGCGCGAGTTGGGGCAGCCGCTTGTCGTCGGTACCTCGCGCAAGGGCTTCATCGGCAAGATCGACGGCTCCGCGGTTGGCGATCGCCTCGGCGGCACGATCGCCTCCTCGGTCCTCGCCGCGGCCGAGGGCGCCGACGTGCTCCGCGTCCACGACGTCGCCGAGATGGCGCAAGCGTCGAGCGTGGTCACCGCGATCCTGGGGTAGGTTGGGCGAGATGGACGAACCGAGCGGTAACGGGATCGAGTCGCGGGTCGAAGTGGAGCTGCGCGGCATCTCGATCTATACCCACCACGGCGTCAGCGACGCCGAGCAGGAGGTCGGCCAGCGGCTCGAGTTCGACCTTTCCTTCGACGTGCCCGACTGCGACGCGATCCTCACCGACCGGATCGAGGACACGGTCGACTACGGCGACGTCTGTGACATCGTCGCCCTCGCGGCCACCGAGCGCAGCTACCGCACGCTCGAGCGGCTCGCCCAGGTCATCGGCCAGCGCTTGATCGAGCGCTACGGCTGCGACTCGGTCCGGGTGCGTGCCTCCAAGCCCGAGCCGCCGTTGCCACTCTCGATCCAGGATGTCGGTGTTGAGGTGACCCAGGAGCGCAGCGAGGAAGAGGACGAGGGGAACGGCGAGGAGTCCTAGTGCGCACGGGCTACCTCGGGCTGGGCTCTAACGTCGGCGACCGTCCCGGGCACCTGCGGGCGGCGATCGAGCTGCTTGGCGAGCAGGGGGTCGAGGTGGAGGCTGTGTCCTCGGCCTACGAGACCGAACCGGTCGGCGAGGTGTTGGACCAGCCCGATTTCCTCAATGCCGTGATCCGCATCAGAACCGACCTGGAGCCGGAGCCTCTGCTTGATGCCTGCAAGGCGATCGAGGTCGAGCGCGGCCGCATGCTTGCCGCGTCCCGCCACAGTCCCCGCACCCTCGACATCGACCTGCTCCTGCTCGGCGACCTAGAGCTCTCCACTGAGCGCCTGAAGCTTCCCCACCCCGAGGTCACCAGCCGCCGCTTCGTCCTCGCTCCCCTGCTGGAGCTCAATCCGGATCTCGCTCTGCCCGACGGCACGCGTCTAGCCGACGCCCTCGCGGCTCTCGGTGGCGGCCAGCGAGCGGAACGCGTCGGTGCTCTCGGGCCTGAAGCCGCTGCCGGCGCGCTGCGCAGCGGCTGTAGCCAGGCGGGGGGGAAGATCGGCGGGACGTCGCCGGGAAGCTCGGGCTGGACGCGTACGGCGAGGCGGCCGGCCGGTCGGCCCTCAATCAGCGGGCGCAGATCCTGCATGGTCATCGCCAGGCGGATGCTTGGCGCGATCTGGAAGTCGGCTGCGTTCAGCTGCTCACCGTCGATCGTGCTGGCCGCGCTCAGCTCATCGACCCGGTCCAGCAAGCGGCCAAATGCACTTAGGTCGGCACGGACATTCTCGTCGCTGGCTTCGTTGAAGTGGGCGGAGAGGGCGACGATCGGGGCGGCCGTTTTTACCGCCAGGCCAATTGGGATCCCGAGCTTCGCATCCGTGGAGAAACTGCGCAGGGGTGCCTTGTCCTTCTTCAGCGCCCACCAGATCAGCTGGCGAATCGGGTGCTGAAGCTCCTCGTCGCCAAAGCGCTCGGCCTCCTCGACCGCGGCGAGCTTCTCGGGGTCAGCCGGGAACAGCGCCGGCTCGGGTCGCAGTCGCTCCAGCTCGCGGGCGATCTCGCGGGAGCCCTGCACCTTCTTACCGTCGATCTTGATCGCCGGCACCGTGTTGCGGGGGAAGCCCAGTCCGCGCACGACGAGCTTTGAGATCACCGGGAAGAGGTCGGTGCGCTTGAACTCGATGCCCTTGTGCTTGAGCATCAACTGCGCCGCGACCCCCGGATGGGAGCCCGGGATCGTGTAGAGCCGGACGTTCACTGGTTGGCGAATCCTATGCGGTTGGGGCCGGCTCTGCCCGCAGGTCTCGCAATCCGGCAATAATCGCGGCCTCTGATGCTGCTCGCAGTCGACGTCGGTAATACGCAGACTCACCTCGGCGCCTTCGATGGCGAGCGCCTCGTCGAGCACTGGCGCTTTCAGACCCGCGCCGGGGCGACCGGCGACGAGCTGGCCGAGCGGATCGCCGGCATGCTCGCCCTCAGCGGCGTCAGCCTCGACGATCTCGACGCGGTCTGCGTCTCCTCCGTCGTGCCCCCGCTGGGCACCCAGTACGAACAACTGAGCGAGCGCTATACCGACGCCGCCTGTCTGGCGATCGGGCCGGGGGTCAAGACGGGGATGCCGATTCGCATCGACAACCCGCTCGAGGTCGGCGCCGATCGCCTCGTCAACTCGGTCGCTGCCTACGAGCGCTTCAAGGCCGCCTGCGTGGTCGTCGACTTTGGCACCGGGATCAACTTCGACGCCGTCTCGGCAGCTGGCGAATACCTCGGTGGGGCGATCGCGCCGGGACTGGAGATCTCCCTGACCGCGCTGGTCGAACGCGCCGCCCGCATCGGTCGCATCGACCTCGAGGAGCCGGAGACGGCGATCGGCCGCTCCAGCCGGGCGGCGATCCAGTCCGGCGTGATCTTCGGCTTCGCCGGCCTGATCGACGGGGTCGTCCGCCGCATCGAAGACGAAATGGGCGAGGTGCAGCTGCTTGCCACCGGTGGCCTCGCCTCGACGATCGTGCCCTTCACCGAGACGATCGACGAGGTCGATGAGATGCTCACGCTCAAGGGTCTACGGTTGATCCATGAGCGCAATTCATGAGCTGACCGACCCTTTCGAGATCGGCGGTGTCCGTATCGCCAACCGCGTCCTGCTGGCGCCGCTGGCGGGGATCGGCAACTGGTTCGTCCGCCTGCAGGCAAAGCGGCACGGGGCCGGCCTCGCCGTCTCGGAGATGATCTCCAGCTTCGGGCTGCACTATCGCAACGAGCGCACCCTGCGCGAGCTGATGCGAATCCATCCCGACGAGCACCCCGTCTCGGTGCAGCTGTTCGGACACGACCCCGAGGTGATGCACTCCGGCGCCGCGGTCGCCGCCAAGGCTGGCGCCGATCTGATCGATATCAACATGGGCTGTCCGGTGCGCAAGGTGCGCAAGACGGGGGCTGGGGTCGAGCTGCTCGCCGACCCTGAGCTCGCCCTGGCCTTGCTGCGCGGCGCGATCGAGGGCAGCGGCCTGCCGGTGACGGTGAAGCTGCGCTCGGGACTGCGTCCCGGCGATCGCTCCGGCTTCGAGCTCGCCGTTCGGTTGGCCGAGGAGGGCGGTGCGGCGGCGATCGGATTCCACCCGCGCGCGGCGACGACCAAGCACAAGGGAAGCCCCGACTACGTCCTCACCCGCGAGCTGGTCGAGCGGATAGGGGTGCCGGTGATCGTCTCCGGCGGCCTCGACGACGCCGACTCGGTGCGCCGCGCTTACCGTGAGTCCGGTGCTGCCGCGGTGATGCTCGCTCGCGGTTGCCTCGGCAACCCGTGGCTGTTTGAGGAACTGACCGGCCGCCGCAGTGGGCCGCCCTCGCGAGAGGAGGTGGTCACCGAGTTGCTCTGGACCGTTGACCGCGCTGAGGAGCACCTCGGGCCACAGCGGGCTGCGCGTTACCTGCGCAAGTTCTACCCCTGGTACGTGGAGGCACTTGGCGCTTCACCCGAGGTTGCCGCCGAGCTGCAGCGCAGCGCGGACCTGCCCCGGGCCAGGCAGCTGATCGCCGCCCAAATTCCCCTGAGTGTCGGGCTGACGCCCTCGCTATAATCCCGCGACTTCCGGCCCAGGTGTGGCGGGCGCAAGCCGTCGCTCCCGGGCATTTTTGGTCTCAGGGCCGGGCAAATCCACGATCCAGAAAGTCAAAGCGAGGTCAGCGCAAAGTGACTCGTCAAGCCGTAATCACTCCGGAAGGGCTCGAAAAGCTCAAAGAGGAAATCGAGCACCTGTCGACCGCCAAACGGCGTGAGGTTGCGGTGCGGATCAAGGAGGCGCGCGAGTTCGGCGACATCTCCGAGAACGCCGAGTACGACGACGCCAAGAACGAGCAGGCGCTGCTGGAGGGTCGGATCGCCCAGCTCGAAGAGCGGCTGCGCCGCGCCACGGTGATCGACGAGAAGGACGTTGACACCGATGAGGTCAGCTTCGGCTCGGTTGTCCACGTCAAGGACCAGAAAAGCGGCGACTCGCAGAAATTCCAGATCGTCGGCTCGACCGAGGCCAATCCGGCCGAACACAAACTCTCCAACGAGTCGCCAATCGGCAAAGCGCTGCTCGGCCACAAGCGCAACGACGTGGTCACCGTCGAGGTGCCGCGCGGGCCGAAGAAGAAATTGAAAATCACGAAGATTGAGAGCGCTTAGAGGCCGTCCCGGTAGGGATTCCACTTAACTTTTTCCGAAGATACGTTGCGGTCGTCCGCGAACGCTTCCGCGGAAAAAGTACAAGACGCTCCACCCCTACCGGGACGGCCTCTTGACGCTCGATAGGCTCGCGCGCTATGGGCGGGACCGAACAGCCGGAGCTATCTGACGTTCTCCGTGACCGTAGGGAGAAGCTGGAGCGTCTGAGGGCAGCGGGCATCGATCCGTTTCCGCATGAGTTCGAGGAACGCGAGGAGATCGCCGAGGTGCGGGCGGCTCACGAGGGGTTGGCGGCCGGGATCGAGACCGACTCGCGGCACCGCGTCGCCGGGCGGATCGTCGCTCGTCGCGGTCACGGCAAGGCGGCCTTCCTCGACTTGCGCGACGGCAGCGGCCAGATTCAGCTCCACGCCACCGCCGACAAGCTCGGTGAGGAGGCATTCGAGCTGCTGGTCGACCTTGACCTCGGCGACTTCGTCGGCGTTGAGGGAACGGCGCTGGCAACGCGTCGAGGGGGCGAGCTCTCCCTGGCGATCGATCATTGGCGCCTTTTGGCCAAGAGCCTGCGTCCGCCGCCTGACAAATTCCACGGTCTCGAGGATGTCGAAACTCGCTATCGCCAGCGCGAGCTCGACCTGCTCGCCAACGAGGAGAGCCGCCGCACCTTCGCGATCCGCGCTCGCGCGATCTCCGAAATTCGCCGTTGGCTCGACGAGCACGGCTTCGTCGAGGTCGAGACGCCGGTGCTGCAGCCGCTCTACGGCGGCGCCCTGGCGCGCCCGTTCACCACTCATCACAACGCCCTCGATCGCGACTTCTACCTGCGGATCGCCACCGAGCTCTACTTGAAGCGCCTGGTCGTCGGCGGCATCGACAAGGTCTACGAGTTGGGCAAGGACTTCCGCAACGAGGGTGTCTCGCACAAGCACAACCCCGAGTTCACGATGCTCGAGTGGTACGAGGCCTATTCCGATTACGAGAAGACCGCGCACGACCTCGAGCGACTGGTGGCCGAGGTCGCGGAGCGGGTGCTGGGAACGACCGTGGTCGAGCGCGACGGCGTCGAGATCGACCTGGCGCCGCCCTGGAAGCGCGTGTCGCTGCGCGATGCGGTGCGCGAGCGGACCGGCATCGACATCGCTGAGCACCCGACCCGCGAGGCCCTGGCGGATGCAATGGGGGCCGAGCCGGACCCGAGCGAGGGCTGGGGCAAGCTGGTCGACGGGCTGCTCGCCAAGTCGGTCGAGCCGGAGCTGATCCAACCCACCTTCATCGTCGACTACCCGGTCGAGCTCTCGCCGTTTGCCAAGGCCCACCGCAGCGAGCCGGGGCTGGTCGAGCGTTGGGAGGCCTTTATCGGCGGGATCGAGATCGCCAATTCCTTCAGCGAGCTCAACGACCCGGATGAGCAGCGGCGCCGCTTCGAGCAGCAGGCGGCCGAGCTGCAGCGAGGAGACGAGGAGGCCCAGCCCTATGACGAGGCTTTCGTCGAGGCGCTCGAACACGGGATGCCGCCGACCGGCGGGGTCGGCCTGGGGATCGACCGCCTCGCGATGATGCTCACTGGCGCCCGCAGCTTGCGCGAGATCGTGCTTTTCCCGGCGATGCGCTCTTGACGTACCTGAAACAGGGCCTAAAAACCCGCTAGGAGCGGCAATAGAGGTCCCAAGGCCGGAGGGGCACTCTCGGTATCGTGTAGAGGCACATAGGGCGCCTCCCGATCTTTCGAAGGGCGCCCGCGGT
>CAVYSQ010000011.1:0-41989 GCA_963771265.1 uncultured Solirubrobacterales bacterium | reverse complement strand
CGGTGCTCGTCGGCCTCGTCCTGGTAATCATCTCCGCTGCCAACGAGAACACCGGCGGCGAAGCGCATATCGATCAGCGCACGGGCTCCACCAATGGCGTGCAGCCCGACAAACGCAAAGGCACGGAGGTAGCGGCGGCCAAAGTCACCGACTTGGAGAAGGCGGCCAGGCTGGCTGACTGCGACCTGCGCCTGAACCTCGAGGACGAGGGCAACAGCCACATCCGGCACCGGGCGACGCCCGAATACGGGACCAACCCACCGACCTCCGGCAACCATGTGGAACCGCCCTATCAGCAGGCCGACGGCGCCTACACGGAGATGCCCGGCGAAATCGACGTAGTCCACTCGCTCGAGCACGGTCGGATGGAGATCCAGTACTCGCCCGACCTCTCCGAAAGCGACCAGCTGGCCTTGAAGGGCCTCTACGACACGATGTGCGGCGGGATGCTGCTCTTCCCCAACGACAACATGGACTACGCGGTCGCCGCGACGACCTGGACGAACCTGCTGGGCTGCAACGAGTACAAAGGCGCGATCACCCTCGACGCCATCCGCGACTTCGGCAAGGCCACCTGGGGCAAGTTCGGGGGCGAGCCGGTCAACGCCTTCGGCCTCGGGGCCGACCCCGAGCGAACCGAAGGGTGAGCCGCCAGCCTTAACCGGCGCGGTAGGCGGGGAAGAAGTCGCCGCCGTGCTCCGCGCTTAGGCGTACGTAGGCGTCCCGGTCGCAGACGATCTCCGAGGTGTGCCAGGCACAGCTCGCGGTTGGCGAAGCCGCGCTTGAACTCCTCGAGTCGATCGCCGGGGCTGATACCGCCGCCGAGGTTGAGCGGCAGACCCGGCTCGGCGGCGAGGTCGATCAGCGCCGCGACGACGTTCTTCATCGGCGAGTCGCGCAGGTGCGAGTCGGCGCTGCCGCTGAGGTAGTAGTGGAGGAAGCCGTCGCTGAGGGCGGCGATCGAGGCGGCGGCGATCTCGCCCGCCGGGGCGCCGCGCGAGCGCGAGCCAGGTGCGCTGCGACGCGAGGACGCGGTCGAAGTAGGCGGCGCCGAAGAAGTAGCGCTCGGCGGCATCGGTGCGGCGCATCGTCTGCTCGTAGGCGGCGAGGAAGCCCGCGCGCTCGCTCGGCGTCGTCTCCGGGCCGGGCACGACCTCGACCTCGTATCCGCGGCGCAGGTTGCTGCTGATCTGCTTGCGGTCGCTGCCGCGGCTCTTCGGCGGCAGGCTCGGGGTCGGCGATCTGGACCACGTTGCGCTCGCCGGCGCCGGCGAGCGGCGGGGGCGCCGAGCGCATGGCGGAGGAAGATCGCTGACCAGCCCGGTCTGGGAAAGTCGATCGTGGTCGGGGTCGAGCGCGCTTCGCGACCTCGTCTGGCGGAGCCGTCGGCAGCGACGCCCGGGTAGCCGTAGGGGGAGATCGCGTCGAGCTCGGGCCCGCCGCTCGGATCTCGCGGACGATCAGCGGGCGCCAGCAGCTCGCCCTCCCCGCTCGATCCGCAGCGAGTGCGTGACCCCTTCGGCGTCGAGGAAGGGGCGCGAGCGGAAGAACTCCTCGTCCTCGCCGCCGCGCCGCCGTCGGCGAGCAGCTCCGCGCGAGCCCGCTGCGCGCACGCTCGTCGATCAGGTCCGCCGCCGCGGCCCGGAACTCGTCGGGAGCACCCCCCAGACCTCGCAGTCGTCGAGCGCGCCGTCGCGGCGCAGGTGGGCGCGCATCGTGCCCTCGTGCTTCCAGCCGAGCCGGCCACGGTCTTCTTGGCGACCTCGTTTCGGGCCGGGATGCGACCGTAGACGCGGTGGGCGCCGAACTCGTCGAAGGCCTTGGCAAGCGTCAGCGCCTCGGCCCGGCGACCGACCCCCTTGCCGCGCACGTCGTCGCCGATCAGCGCGCCCAGCTCCGGCGCCGTCTGGCGGAAGAGCCCGTAGAGGGCGGTGAAGCCGACCGGCTCCTCGTAGCCCTCGACGACGATCGCGTACTTGCGGTCCTCGCCCGAGTCGTCCATCGCCCGCTCACCCAGGCCTCGGCCTCCTCCCGCGAGAAGCCGTCGCGCTGCTCCATCAGGGTCCTCGTCGCCTGCCGGGTTGTTGAACCAGCGGTGGACCGCGGCGGCGTCGGCGGGCTCGAAGCCGCGCAGGCTGACCTCGTGGCTGTCTCGCCATTAGCGCCGAACCCTAGTCGGGGCGAGGCCGTGGCCGGTACCAGGCAGCCACGCGGTCTTCAGCGAGGATCCGCGAGGTCGAGGGCGGCGCCGCGGTCTCGACGTACCAGACGTCGAGCTCGATCCGCTCCTCCCAGGGAATCCCGGCGCGGCCCTGGACCTGCGCCCAGCCGGTGATCCCGGGCCGCACCTCGTGCCGGCGGCGCTGACGCGGGGTGTAGTCGTCGACCTGGGCGGGGATCGTCGGGCGCGGGCCGACGATCGCCATCTCGCCGCGCAGCACGTTGACCAGGTTGGGGATCTCGTCGAGCGAGGTGCGGCGCAGGAGGCGGCCGGCGCGCCGTCACCCGGGGGTCGTCGCGCTCACGGCGGTGCCGATGCCGACCGGGTCGGAGCCCTGGACCATCGTCCGCAGCTTCAGCATCTCGAACTCGGCGCCGTCCATGCCGACGCGGCGCTGGCGGTAGAGGACCGGGCCGCGGCTGCCGAGCTTGATCGCGATCGCCGCGATCGAGCAGCAGCGGCGAGAGCAGCGACCAGCGCCAGGGCGGCGATCGAGCGACGTCGACGGCGCGCGGCATCGCTCACCGCGTCCCCTCCGCCTTCTCCCAGGCGCCGGGGGCGCCGGGCGCAACCTGTCCCAGAGGCCGGCAGCGATCGAGGCGGTGGTCAGGACGTAGTAGCGGGCGATCCGGAGCGGGGCCGAGCGGCAGCCGCGCGCCGAGCAGAGCCGCGGCGAGGACGGCCGAGCCTGGAGGGCGAGGGTGACGGCGTAGACCCGCCCTCGCCGAGCAGGGCGAGGTTGGCGAGCAAGGCGACCACGTGCAGGAACGGCGTCAGGTAGCGCAGCAGGCGGTGGGAGGCGACCTCGAACCCGTAGAGCGAGGGAGTAGCCGCGCGGCGAGACATCCCTTCGCCGACGACGATGTCCCAGACCCCGACCATCATCCGCCGTTTGCGGGCGAACTCGCCCTCCATGGTGGGCACCATCTTCTCCTCGGCCCCGCCCGCGGGCTCGTAGAGGGAGCGCAGGCCGCGCTTGGCGAGGGCGAACGGGAACGAGAGGTCGTGGCTCCCCGAGGCGGCAGCGGCACGTAGGCCTCGCGCGCGAACCGCGTAGATCGCGCCGTTGCCGGCGGTGACCCCGGCCAGCCCGGACTCCATCTCGCGCACCCCCATCTCGTAGCGCCAGTAGGCGCCCTCGAGGTTGTCGCCCTCGGCGTCGAGGAAGCGGACCTGGCCGCAGGCGTAGCCGACCGTCGGGTCGGCGAAGGGCGGCGACCAGCCGGCGCAGCGCGTCGGCGCGCCACTCGCGTTGGCGTCGGAGAAGGCGAGGATCTCGCCCGGGCGCGCTCGGCCGCCGCGTTCTGGGCGGCGACCTTGCCGCCGCGGGGCAGGTCGAGGACGAGGTCGGCGCCGGCCTCGCGGGCGCGCTCGACGGTGGCGTCGCCGGAGCCGTCGGAGGCGACGATCATCTCGAGCAGCTCGCGCGGGTAGTCGAGCGCGAGCGCGTTCTCGACCTTGGCGGCGATCACCTCCTCCTCGTCGTAGGCGGCGACGATCAGGGAGACCGCCGGGAGCTCATCCAGCGGGCTCGGCCGAGCCCGGGGTGCGGCCGCCGGCGCGGGCGAGCAGAGCCGCAGCGACGAGCGGGTAGCCGAGGTGCGTGTAGACGATCAGCGCCGCGCAGAGCCAGAAGACGCGCTCGACGGCATCATTTCCTCATGCCAGATGCGTATTGATGCGTCCGGCGGGCCTCGAGCAGCTCTCTCGTAGAGGGCGAGCGTCTGGCGGGCGACCGCGTCCCAGGAGTAGGGCCCGGCGGCGCGCCGCGGCCGCGGCGGCAGCGAGCGGCGCCGCGGGCGTCGTCGTCGCCGAGCAGCCGCCGCAGCGCCGCGGCGAGGGCGTCGGGGTCCCCCGGCGGCACGAGGCGGGCGGCGCCGCTTCGCCGCGACCTCGGGGAAGCCGCCGACTGCGCTCAGCACCATCGGCTTGCCGAAGGCGAGGCCGGTGTAGAGGACGCCGGAGTGCTCGGCGTCGAGGTAGGGCAGGACGACGATATCGGCGCGGCGGAAGATCGCCGGGATCTCGGCGTCCTCGACGAAACGGGTGAGGAAGCGGACCCGCCCCGGCGCCGGCGGCGAGCGCGCGCAGCGGCGCGACGTCCATGCGCGGGTTGCCGACGACCCAGAGCTCGGCGCCCTCGACCCGGCGGAAGGCCTCGAGCAGGATCTCGACGCCCTTGTAGGGACGGAGCAGCCCGAAGAAGAGGATCACCGGCCCCTCGGCGCCCTCGAGCTCGGGCGGCAGCGGCTGCTCCTCGGGGCAGCCGGGTGAGGTAGTCGAAGGCGCCGTGGGGGATGACGCGGACCCGGCCGGGGTCGAGGCCGACCTCGTCGCGCAGGCGCCGCGGCGCCGTGCTCGGAGTGGGCGACCACCGCGTCCATCGCGCCGAAGGCGCGGCGGGCGCGCGGCGAGCTGCCGGCGGCTCGGCGGGGGGCAGGACGTAGTGGGCCGTCATCAGCCGCGGGCGGGCGGGCGGCAGCAGCGGCGCGTCGAGCGCCGGGCAGCGTCAGCCACTGGTAGTGGACGACGTCGGCCGTCGAGCGGTGCGGCGCAAGCGCAGCATGTCGGGCAGGTGCTCGGCCAGCCTTGAACGCGCGGCGGCCGGGCGCGTCGAGGCCGCGCTCGGCGCTGCGGCGATAGAAGCGCTCGCGCGACCCGGTAGCCCTCCGCCTCGGGCACCGGGCCGTAGAGGAAGCGGCTGGTCAGCAGCTCGACCTCGGCGCCCGCGCGCGCGAGCGCCGCGGCCAGGGCGCGGTCGTAGGGCGGCGTGAAAGCCGAGGGGTCGACGAGCTGCACCTCGCATCGACGGGCGATTATCGTGGCCGGCGTGGCGCCCACGCTCTCCTACTGCGTCGTGAACACGAACGGCCGCGAGCACCTGCTCGCCTGCCTGGCGGCGATCGAGCGCACCCACCCGGCCGGAGTCGAGCGCGAGATCCTCGTCCTCGACAACGCCTCCGAGGACGGCTCGGCCGAGGCGGTGCGGGCGCTGGACGGCGACGATCCGCCTGATCGCGCTCGAGCGGCGAACGCGGCAAGGCGGAGAACGACTCGACCCTGATGCGCGAGGCGCGCGGGCGCTACTGCCTGCTGCTCAACGAGGACTCCGAGCTGCGGCCGGGGGCGGCGGCGGCGCTGGTCGCGGCGCTCGAGGCCGACCCGAGCGCCGCGGCGGCCGGCGCGCAGCTGCTCGACTCCGACGGCAACCCGGTTCCCTGCGCCTGGCGCTTCCCGGGTGTCGGCACGGCGCTGGCCGGCGCGGTCTTCCTGCACCGCCTGCTCACCGTGCAGAGCAGGGGCGAGCGAGACCCGCCGCGTCGACTGGGCGCAGTCGAGCGCCCTGCTGGTCCGCCGCGAGGCGGCGGCGGAGGTCGACTACCTGGACCCGGCCTTCTTCGTCTACTACGACGAGTGCGACTTCTGCCAGGCGCCTCGCGCGACGCCGGCTGGCACACCCTCTTCGTCCCCGCGGCCGAGGCCGTCCACCACGACCAGCTCTCCACCGACCTCGCCGCGGGCCTGCCCCGGATCGTCGAATTCCACCGCAATCGCGACCTCTACATGCGCAAGCACCACGGCGCGGCGGCGGCGCTTGCGGTCCGCGTCCTCACCGCCTGGTCCTACGCGCTGCGCGCCCTCGCCGCCACGGTCCTCCCCAATCAGCCCGGCGCGGATCTACTGGGCCCACGCCCGTCAGGCGTTGTTCCCCGAACCGGGCGAGAGCATCGCGCGACGGGTGACTCGATCTCGCCCTGAGCGAAAAAGGCGAAGGCCTCCGGGTAGGCGGGTGTCCTCGTCGAGCAGCTCGGCCTCGGAGGCCTCGGGGATGCGGCCGTCGACGGCGACGGGGGCGGCTTGGGCTGTTCGCAGGCGATCGAGCAGCTCGCCTGGGTGGCGGAGCGGGCGAGCCAGCGGCGCTCGTCGGCGGTGAAGAAGCCGCTGGCGAGCAGGGCGAGCGGATAGGCAGCCAGAGCACGATGCGCCCAGCCAGGCCGGCGAAGCCGTCGGTAGGCAGCAGCAGCTCGCCGAGCGCCGACCAGGGCGGCCGAGACGAGCACGATGCGGGCCAGGCGCCCCCATTCGTAGGGGACCGGGAAGAGGCGCTGGGTGAAGCCGTACATCAGCACCAGCACGACGACGTAGGAGGCGACCAGGGCGAGGCCGGCGCCGACGATGCCGAGCGGCGGCACGAGGATCAGGTTGAGGGCGACGTTGGCGGCGAGCGCCGCCGCCGTGGCCGGGAAGTTGAACTCGGTGCGGCCGGTCCTGCCGAGGATGACGAGCAGGACCATGTAGAGGGCGTAGAGGGTGACCGCCGGTGGCGATCAGGCCAATCGCTTCGTAGGAGTCGAAGAACTTCGGGCGCGGCCAGGGCGCGCACGATCCAGCGCGAGAGCAGCCACATGCCGACGACGACGAAGCTGCAGCCGGCGACGAACCAGGTGACCACGGCGGCGTAGGTGCGACGCGCCTCGTCGTCGTCGCGGATCGAGTAGGCGAGCGGCGGCCAGGCGAGCTGGAAGCCGCGCACGAGGACGTTGACCGCCTGGGCGAACTTGACCGCCAGCGAGTAGAGCCCGGCCTCGGCGAGGCCGACGGTGCGCACGATGATGATCCGGTCGACGAAGTTGAGTGCGTAGAGCGAGAGCTCGGCCGGCATCGTCGGCGTGCCGAAGCGCAGCATGCGGCGCAGCAGGGCGCGGTCGATCCAGAGCGAGAGGCGGCGCCAGTGGAGGACGATCAGGCCGAGCACGAAGGTCGGCGCCGCTGACGTAGCTGCCGAGCAGCAGGCCGCGCGCGCCCTCCTCGGCGCCGACGACCAGCACGACTGTCAGACCGATCGCCGCCACCACGTTGAGCATCGTCGTAACGAAGAAGGCGCGGGCGCGCTCTTCAAGCCGGAAAATCGTCAGCAGGTACTCGTGCAGGGTCAACACCCAGAGACCGCCGATCGAGATGCGCACCGGTCGCCTGCTCGGTCGTCGGTCGCGGGTCGTCGAGCCGAGCAGCGCTTCGGAGATCGGCTCGGCGAAGGGCAGGGCGACGAGCGCCGCGACCGTGGCGAACCAGAAGAGCGCCGCGAAGGAGGTGGCGACGACCCGGTCGGGGTCCTCGTCCTCCTTGTAATAGAAGCGCAGCAGCGCCTCGATCACGCCGAGGCGGACGATGATGCTGGCCGAGACGACGGCAGCGAAGAGCACCTCGGCGGCGCCGTAGTCGGCCGGCGAGAGGTAACGCGTGTAGAGCGGCAGCAGGGCGACCGCAATCAGCTTCGAGAAGATGCTGGCCGCCGTGTAGGCGGCGCCGGTCGTCGCTAGGCGGCGGAGGTATCCCGACACGCGCTGACCCTACGTTGATCGGCGGCCGCAAGCGAGACGCCGAGGGCCAGCAGCACCCAGGTGATCGGGTCCTCGAAGAAGCCGGCGTAGGCCATCGAGTGGACGATTAGGGCTGTGAAAGCGGCGAGCACGGCGGTCCTGGCGATCGACAGATGGCGCAGCAGGCCAGCCGCCATCGCCCAGAGGGCAGTGGCAAGCAACGCCGCATAGAGGAGCAGGCCGATCAGGCCCTGCTCAGCGGCCACGGTGATCGGTTCAGTGTGCGAAACCGAGACCGGCGCCTTGTCGGTGTCGATGTGTTCGCGATAGGCCTTGGGGAAGCTGCCCGAGCCGTAGCCGTACACCGGGCGCTGTCCAAAGAGGTGAAGGCCGCCGGAGACCAGGTTGGCGCGACCGCCGGTGTCGTTGTTGAACCGGTCCGGGGTGAGCTTGGAGACGCCTCCCGCCATCAGCACAACCAACACTCCGGCAATTGCACAAGCACCTACGGCGGCCAGCGTCCAGCGCCAGCTCCACTTCAAAGCAGCAAGCACTGCAAGCCCGCCCAAAAGCGCCGCGAAACTCGACTGAGAGAAAGTGAACAGCAGCCCGAACCAGACGATCGCGACCAGCGTCGTCATCAGGGCCAGCATCCGCCGCTCCCGCGCCCAGAGCAAAGCGCTCATCGCGATCACGGCAACCAGGGCTAGATATCTCCCGTAGATGTTCGGGTCCCAGAAGACGGAGTTGACCCGGAAGTAAGTGTGGAATTCATTCGAGCGGATCACCTGGTCGTTCCAGAACAGCTCACGACTTACGTACTCCACCGTGCCCACGATCACGAACGCCACTGCCTCAATGGCTACGACCCACAGCGCAAGAGCCAAGAGCTTTCGATCCCACGCTACGCCCCGCATCAGCCCGTACACCAAGCTGAACGGCACGAAGAAGAAGCAGACGTCCTGCAGTCCTTTGGAGAAGTCCGCCGAGTACAACACCTGAACCGCATACAGGGCCACCACCGAGGCAAGCACCCGGGGCAGCCAAGTGACGGCCCATCCGGCGGGTGGCGCTGTAGGGGGGACCGCCCCCGAGGAAGCTTTAGCTACCGCAGGGGGCGGTGGGTCCCCTGCAGCGACAGGACCGGCCGGCCAACCACCCCAGTCCCTGAGCGCAGTTGCCAACACCCCCCCGGCGATGACGAGGTAGAGCGGCACAAGGAGGTTCGCCGTGTCGCCGCCGGCCTCGAGTGGCACGCGAAAAGGCAACGCCGCGACAATCGCCAGCGGAAGCAGCACCGACCAACGGCGAAAGATGTAGGCGAGCGCTGCCGAGGCGCTAACGGCGAGTGACCCGAGACCGACTAGCCGTCCCGTGCTGTGGCGCAGGTCGGCGATCTGTCGGGTGTCCCACTGATCGCCGAGGATGAGGAGGGGAAAGAGGACGAGCGCGATCAGCATCGCCCCGGCGCGGACGCGTCCCGGCGGCAACAGGATCGCGCCGCAGGCGGCTGAGGCGGCGAGCAGCAGGCCGAGGCCGGCGAGCACGTTGCCCATTACCGCTCTCCCCGATCAACGAGCGTTGGGCAGAAGTCACGCGCTTCTCCGGGGCGCCGTTCGGCCCGGTGCAACCGCATGACCCCCGGCGGCACCAGCACGCGGTCCTGGTCGAGCAGCTTGACGCGCAGCTTGTAGCGACCGGGCGGTGCGATGCCGTCATTACGGCTGCGGCCATCCCAGTAATAGGTGTGGAACTTGTAGCGCTTGAGGAACTCGTCGCGGGCGAGGGTGATGACGAGCTTGCCGCCGGGCTTGACCACCTGCACAGTGGCCTGGTCGGACTGCGTCGTGCGGAAGCGGATGCGGACCAGGTCGAAGCGGCAGTCGGCGTTGGGCGTGAAGGCGGGTCGGTAGACCTGTTTGTCACCAGCGCGCTGGAGGTCCAGCGGGGCGGCGAAGGTAACGCGGTCGAGGACGAGCGGGTCGCGCTTCAGCCGCTGCGACCAGGCGAAGGCGGCGAGTGTGGCGAGGACTAGGAGTGCGAAGACCAGGGCGGCCCAGCGGCTAGCCCGTGGCATTGTCCTCGCCGACGATCACCGAGACCGGGGCGCCACCGGATACCTCGGCGATTTCGGTCGTCATCAGCCGCACCTGGGAGATGCCCAGCGCCTTGGCGACCCGCTGCGCCTCGGGAGCGTTGCCGCGCTGGAACATGACGACGCTCTCGTCGAAGCTCGTGCTGCTGTTGGTGACGGCGCCGAGCTGGAAGCCCTTGCCCTCGACCTCGTCGCCGTATTCGGCGGCAAGGCCCGGCACCGAGGTGCCGTTGAGCACGGTCACCTCGATTTCGCTCGGCTTGGTCGCCTGTTTCGACTGAGCCTGGCCGCGCTTGCCGTCGGCGCTGTCGGAGCTTTGGGTGACCAGGTAGATGGCGCCGCCCGCGACAATCGCCAGAACGGCGAAGATGGCGATCAGGTAACGCGGTTCGGCGAGGTGGGAGCCGAAGCTCCCAGGCCCTCGCGCAGGCGCTCGCTGCGCGTCCTCTCCGGCAGACCGGCCTCGCGGCGGCGGCGGCGCTCCTCGCGCTGATCGAGGGCGGCCTGCTCTGCCGTGCGCGCCTCCTCCAGCGCACGCAGCTCCTCCGCCCGCTTGGCGGCCACCTCCGAGGTGGCGTCCTTGCGGCCGGCGTCCCGCTCCGGCGCCGAGCCCGCCCATTCGCGCAGGCGGCGGATGTCCCGCGCCTGGGAAAACGCGAGCATGGCGAGCACCCCCAGCCCGAGGAAGGCAGCCAGGCCTGCGAAGGCGCCGATTTTTTCGATCAGCTCCACGGAGAGGCTGCGAGAGGCTACTCGTCGTAGACGACCGCCGCCGCGTCCCCACCGGGGGCGGTGATCATCTCGACCACTCGCTGCGCCAGATTAGCCTCGTCACCGGCCAGCACCAGGTGCTCCAGCGAGTTGAGCGTCGCCTCGACCCACTCGGCGTCAAGCGGCGTCTCGCGCACCGCCCGCTGGATCCGTTTCGCCGCCGTCGGCTGGCCACTCTCGGCGAGGCCGAAGAGCTCCTCGTGCAGCTTCTCCCCCGGCCGCGGCTTGGTGAACTCGATCGCGATGTCGGCTTCCGGCTCGTAGCCGGCCAGGCGGATCATGTTCTGGGCGAGGTCGACGATGCGCACCGGCTCGCCCATGTCGAGCACGAAGACCTCGCCCTTGCCGGCGCCGATGTCGCCGGCGCGGATCACCATCTGCACGGCCTCCGGGATCGTCATGAAGTAGCGGGTCATCTCCGGGTGGGTGACGGTGACCGGGCCGCCGCGCTCGATCTGGCTGCGGAAGATCGGCACGACGCTGCCCGAGGAGGCGAGCACGTTGCCGAAGCGGACGCTGGCGAAGCGCGTGCCGGGATGTTTGCGACCGGCCGACTCGACGATCCACTCGGCCATCGCCTTGGAGGCGCCCATCACGGTTTTCGGGTTGACCGCCTTGTCGGTGGAGATCAAGACGAAGCGCTCGACGTCGGAGGCGGCGGCGGCCTCGGCCGTGATCCGCGTCGCGATCGCGTTGTTGCGCACCGCCTCCAGCGGGTTGGCCTCCATCAGCGGCACGTGCTTGTAGGCGGCGGCGTGAAAGACGACGCTGGGTTTGAAGCGCTGCATCGTCTCCAGCATGCGGCCGGCCTCCTTGCAGTCGGCGAGCACCGCCTCGACGTTGGTGCAGTGGCGCTCCTCGACCAGCTCGCGGTCGATCTGGAAGAGGTTGTCCTCGGCGTGGTCGAGCATCACCAGCAGTCGCGGCTTGACCTGGGCGATCTGCCGGCAGAGCTCGGAGCCGATCGAGCCGCCAGCGCCGGTGACGAGCACGATGCGGTCGCGCAGGTAAGCACCGACGCGGTCGAGCTCGCGGACGATCGGATCGCGGCCGAGCACGTCCTCGACCCGCACCTCGCGCAGCTGCTTGTTGAGCTGCACGCCGCCGCGCAGCAGCTCGAAGACGGTGGGCAGGGTGCGCACGCGGATCTCGCGGCCGCGACAAGCGGCGACCACCTTGGCGCGCAGGGTGCCCGGCGCCGAGGGAATCGCGATCACCACCTCGTCGGGCGCGGTCTCGTCGAGGATTGCGTCGATCTCCCTGGTCGAGCCAAGCACCTTGAGGCCGAGCATGCGCATGCCGCGCTTGCGCGGGTCGTCGTCGACGAAGCCGATCGCGGTGGCGCCGAGATCGGGGTTGAGCTGCAGCTCGCGGACCACCATCTGGCCGCCGGAGCCGGCGCCGATCACCAGCACCTCGTGCTTGGGCGCGCGGGCGCCGCGCGAGGGACGTTCGACGATCAAGCGCACGGCGAGCCGCGCGCCGGTGACCAGCAGCAGGGTGAGCAGGAAGCCCATCACCGCGACCGAGCGCGGCAGGCTGTTGGCGAAGGGCTGCAGGACGGTGAAGGCGATGACGACGATCGCGCTGGCTACGGTGACCGCGCGGACGATCTGCAGGAAGTCGCGGCCGCTGACGTAGCGCCACCACTTCTGGTAGAGCCCGAAAGCGGCGAAGACGACGAGGTTGATGGCGACGACGAAGCCGACCGACTGGGCGAAGAGCGTCTGGTAGCGGTCGGGCAGACCGTTGGGGTCGTCGAGGAAGCGCAGGCGGAAAGCCAGGTAGAAGGCCAGCGCGACAAGCGCGCCGTCGGCAACCAACTGGAGGACCCGGTTGCGATAGACGGGGTGGTTCAACCGGCGCATGGAACCGCGCCAGTTTAGTTGCTGTTCACATTCCTCCCTACAATCCCCGCTTCGCGCATGCTCCTCTTCGCCAGCGTCACAGACTTCTTCCTTGACCCGATCGTCAACGCGGGGACCGACTTCATCAGCTCCACCGGGCTGCCGGCGGTCTTCATCCTGATGGCGCTCGAGTCCGCCTGCCTGCCGGTGCCGAGCGAGGCGATCATGCTCTTCGCCGGCTCCAGCGTCGCCGCCGGGGAACTGACGATGTTCGGCATCGTCGCGGCCGGCGTGCTCGGCAACCTGGTCGGCTCCTGGGCGGCCTACGCGGTCGGCTATTACGGGCGTCTCGATCTGCTGGAGAAGAACAAGCTGATTCACGTCAGCCCCAAGCACCTCAAATGGGCCGACGACTGGTTTGAGCGCTACGGCGATGCCACGGTCTTCTTCTCGCGCATGCTGCCGATCGTCCGCACCTTCATCTCGTTGCCCGCCGGGGTGGCGAAGATGCCCTTCTGGCGCTTCACCGTGCTCACTCTGCTCGGCTGCATTCCCTGGGTGCTGATGCTCGGCCTGATCGGCAAGAGCGTCGGCGACAACTGGGAGGAGTGGCGCGACCACCTGCATTACCTCGACTACGCGGTGGTCGCGGCGGCAATCGCCCTCGTCGTCTATCTCTTGATCAAGCGGCGGCGTAGCGGAGATGGAGCCACGAAGGTCGGCCCCGAGGACGAGGCGCCACCTACTCCCGAGCCGGCCGGCTCGGGCGGGGTTTGAGCCCAGACGCCGAGGGCGGGATTCCCGCCCGCCGCGCCATCGCGCTCGGCGTAGTCCAAGGGCCGGCGGAGCTGCTGCCGGTCTCCAGCTCGGCCCACATCGTCCTCGTCCCCTGGCTCGCCGGCTGGGATTGGGAGACGATCGACCCCGAGCTGCGCAAGAGCTTCGAGGTTGCGCTGCACGCGGGTGCGGCGGCGGCGCTGCTGATCGGGCAACGCGAGTTGATTGCCGAAGAGCTGCGCGCCTTCGACCTGCGCGGCGCCACCGTCCTCGCCCTCTCCTTCCTGCCCGCAGCGATCGTCGGCTACAAGCTGGAGCGGCCGATCGAGCGCCACCTCGGCGGTCCGCGAGCGACCGCTATCGGCCTGCTGGCCGGGGCCGCGGCGATGCTGCTCGCCGACAGCCGGCCGCAGTTGCGCGGGAGAGGCGAGGCCGGGGCCGCCGACGGGCTCGCTCTTGGCATCGCCCAAGCCGCGGCGCTGGCGCCAGGCGTCTCGCGCAACGGCATCACCCTGGCGGCAGCCCGCTGGCGACGCTTCTCCCGCGACCAGGCCAACCTGCTCTCGCGCACGATCGCCCTACCGATCATCGTCGGCGCCACGGCGCTCAAGGGAGTGCGCCTCGCCCGGCGTGGCGCCTCGCCCGAGCTGCGTCGCTCGATGGCATTCGGCGTCGGCGCCTCCTTCGCCTCCACCCTCGCCTCCCAGCGCCTGATCGAGCTGGTCGAGCGCGACCGGGCGCTGTGGCCATATGCGGCCTACCGTGGCGCGCTCGCGGCCGCCGTGCTCGCCAAGCTACGCCGCTCGTAATCCAAGATTTGGATGAACTTGGAATAGATTTGGGATTGGGCTAAGGTATTCCAAGATTTGGATGAACTTGGAATAGATTTGGAATGCACCTAGAGAGGGCGCCCACATACCCGGAGCTGGTGGCAAAGCTCGGCGGCGATGCAGCGGCCCGTGCGCTGCGCACAGTGCTGAGCCAAGGCATCGAAAGCCGGTACCTCCACTGGGACAAGCTCCGCCATCTCGACCCGCCCGGCGACCTGAGTCACGAGGAGTGGTGGCTTGGCATCAAGACCGGCAGAGCCGCAGAAGCCCGGCTGCTGACGCTGCGCGACATCGCGGGTACCGCCTTCCGCTTCGGGTTGCCGGACCTCGTGCTGAGGCGCCTGCATCGCATCGATCAGCGCGCCAGTGGCGAGGTCGCGATGGACGAGGTAGTAACTTCGGAAAAGCAGGCGGGGCAACGGTTCCTCGTCAACTCGCTGATGGAGGAGGCGATCCGCTCGAGCCAGCTCGAGGGAGCGACCACCTCTCGGCGAGTGGCCAAGGAGATGCTGAGAACGGGGCGCAAGCCACGGGATCGCGGCGAGCGAATGATCGTCGGCAACTACCGGGCGCTGCAGTTCGTCCGGGAGGAGATGGGCGACGAGCTAAGCCTCGACGCGATCCTCGAGCTGCACCGGGTCGTCACCGAGGGCACGCTCGACGATCCCTCGGCAGCAGGCCGGCTACAACAGCCTGACGAGGAGCGGGTCGCGGTCTTCGATCGCGACGGCGACGAGCGGCCGATTCACAAGCCACCACCGGCCGAGGAGCTGCCGGAGCGGATGCGGCTCCTTTGCGAGTTTGCGAACCGGCACGGTGATGACGAGGAGTTCATCCACCCTGTGGTTCAGGCGATCCTCGTTCATTTTTGGCTCGCCTACGATCATCCGTTCGAAGACGGGAACGGCCGCACCGCGAGGGCCCTCTTCTCCTGGCTGATGCAGCGGCGTGGGTACTGGCTGATCGAGTACCTGCCGATCTCCCCGATCATCCGCGAAGCCCCCGCGAAGTACGCGCGCGCGTTCGTCGAATCCGAGACCGATGAAGGAAACGCGACCTACTTCCTGATCCACCAGCTGGAGGTGATCGAGAAAGCCCTCGACCGGCACGATGTCTACATCAAGCGCAAGATCTCCGAGGTGCGTGATGTCGAGCGGCTGCTCCAGGACGCAGGCGGCTTCAACCACCGTCAGCTCGCTCTGCTGACCGACGCGGTCCGCAACCCAGATGGCACCTACACCTTCGGCAGCCACGCTACGAGTCATCGCGTAACTCACGAGACGGCGCGCACCGATCTATCGGACCTCGCGCAGCGGGGCCTGCTCAGCCGGCGAAGCAAAGGGCGTGGCTACATCTTCGAGCCGGTTCCCGATCTACCGGAGCGCCTGAAAGAATCGCCCGCGTGAGCAACGACGCGTATGCCAAGGCCGGGGTCGACCAAGGGGCTGCCGACTCCGCAGTTGCCGGGCTGGTGCGGGCGCTGGGGGCGATTGACCTCGGCCGACCGTCGCGCCAGGTGCCCCTGCCGGGGCACTACGCCAGCGTGATCAAGCTCGACGAGCGCAGCGGGATCGCCCTCTCGACCGATGGTGTGGGGACGAAGCTGCTGGTCGCCGAGCAGCTCGGTCGCTACGACACGGTCGGCATCGACTGCGTGGCGATGAACGTCAACGACGTGATCTGCGTTGGGGCCGAGCCCCTGGCGATGCTCGACTACATCGCCATCGACAACGCCGATCCCGGGGTTTGCGAGGAAATCGGCGTCGGCCTGGCCCGCGGGGCGGAGCTGGCCGGGGTCGAGATCCCCGGTGGCGAGCTGGCCCAGCTCGGCGACATGGTGCGCGGGGTCGACGTCTCCGGGGCCTGCTTCGGCACCGTCGCCTTGGACGAGATCATCGACGGCTCGAGGGTGCAACCCGGCGACGCCGTGATCGGCCTGCCCTCCTCCGGCATCCACTCCAACGGCTACACCCTGGCCCGCTCGGCGCTCGACGGGCTGCCGCTCGACCAGGACCCGGAGGGACGACTGGGCGGTCAGCTCGGCGACGTACTGCTCGAGCCAACCGAGATCTACGTCAAGCCGGTGCTCGAGCTGCTGCGCTCGCCGGTCGAGGTGCGCGGCCTCGCCCACATCACCTCGGGCGGCCTCGGCAACCTGCTGCGCCTCGCGACCGAGGCCGGCTTCGAGATCGACGACCCCCTCTCCGTGCCACCCATCTTCGAGCTGATCGCCGAGCGCTCCAAGGTCTCCGATGAGGAGATGCACGAGGTCTTCAACATGGGCTGCGGCTTCTGCTGCATCGTCGCCGCTGCGGATGAGGAGGCTGCTCTGACGCTGCTGCATCGGCACCACCGGGAAGCGAAAACGATCGGGCGGGCAAGCATGGAGCGCGGGATTCAGCGCTCCGCCTAACCGCCCGAGTATTCCGCATACATGGTAGACTTAGTCTCCTATGCGGAAGGCACGCCGGATCAGCGACGAGACTGCTGCGGTCCTCGAGCTCTTCCTTTCGGACCCTGAGCGGGCACGCTACGGCCGCGGCATCGTTCTCGACGCCGGCCTGAAATCCGGCTCTCTCTACCCGATCCTCCATCGACTCGAGAAACGCAAGCTGCTCGAGTCACACTGGGAGGCGCTCGACCATGCCGTGGAGGAAAGGCGGCGGCCGCGTAGGCTCTACCGCCTCAACTTGCGCATGGCCAGCGAGGCCCAGGGCCTGCTCGAGGAGTGGCAACGCGCGCAGCGGCCGGCGGACGTTGGTGTTGGCAAGGGGCTTACGGCGTGAGCGGCGCGGTGCAGCTGATCGCCCTTGCCGTCGCGATCGTGTTCATCTGGCTCGCCGTTGGATTCGTGCGCGCCTTGCGCGACGCCCTTGCTCAGCGGGCCGCAGGTTGGCTGCTGCCCAGCGATCAGCCCGTCACCTTCCGGCTTGCGCAGCTGGTGGCGATCCTGGCGCGCCAGCTCGCGCCCAAGCGCCGCTTCGAGTTCGACTTCGCGATCATCTTCGAGCGAGTTCTGCCGGTCCGCAGAATCGACAACCAGTGGACCGAGCCCGAATCGGCCGTCGCTGAGCTGGAAGCCGACCTCGAAGCAAAGAAGAGGGCGCTGGAGCCGCTGGAGCTCGTCGCCCCTCTGTTGTCCCGTGTCCTCTACATGCATGTCCGCAACGTCTACGAGATCGCCCGGGGGGTGGCATGGCTGCCCCTGGGTATCGCGCTGCTGGTCTTCATCGCCCTGGTCGTCGCCCCCATACTGAGGCTGATCATCAACGAGCTCGACAAGCATGAGTGAGTGGCGAAGCGACTTCTGAGCGCGGCCGGGGGGATCGCCGCAGATCAACGCCCTCGGGCAGGCGCAAGGGGCGTGACAGCGAAACTCCGGGACAGCGTGCCCGACACCGACAATATGGACCACTAGATGGAGGCCCGCCCCTCAAGCGCGATGATCGGCACCGTGCTCTCCGGCCGCTACCGGCTGGAGGCGAAGCTGGGCAGCGGCGGCATGTCGACCGTCTACCTGGCGCGCGACCAGACCCTCGACCGCCAGGTCGCGGTCAAGGTGATGCACCGCGAGATGTCCGAGCAGGCCGACCAGCTCGAGCGCTTCCGCCAGGAGGCGCGCGCCGTGGCCAAGCTCTCCCACCCCAACGTGGTGGCGGTGATCGACGCCGGGGAGGACGGCGGCCACCCCTACATCGTCTTCGAGTACGTCGAGGGCGAGACGCTCAAGCAGCGCATCAACCGCGACGGGGCGCTCGACCCCCAGGAGGCGATCGCCTACGCGATCGAGATCGCCCGCGGCCTCTCCGTCGCCCACGCGCGCCGCCTGGTGCACCGCGACATCAAGCCGCAGAACGTGCTCATCGACGCCGAGGGGCGGGCCAAGCTGACCGACTTCGGCATCTCGCGTCAGCTCGAGCAGGACGGCATGACCGCCACCGGGCGCGTGCTTGGCACCACCGACTACGTGGCGCCCGAGCAGGCGATGGGCCATCCGGTCGACCAGCGCTCCGACATCTACTCGCTGGGCGTCGTCCTCTACGAGATGCTCGTCGGGCAGGTCCCCTTCCAGGCCGACAGCCAGGTCGGTGTGGCGATGAAGCACGTCAACGAGGAGCTGCCCGACGTACAACGCCGGCGCCCGGACGTCTCCGCCGCGGTGGCGCTGGTGGTCGAGCGCTCCACGGCCAAGGACCCGTCAGCGCGCTACCAGCAGGTGGGCGAGATGATCGACGACCTCTCGACCGCGCTCGAGGTCGAGGCGGCGCGAGCGGGATCGACGACCGGCGAGGCGACCAGCGTGCTCGATGCGGTGCCGCCTCCCAAGCGCAAGCTCTCCAGCGGGGGGCGGCGCAGCTGGGTGGCGATCGTTGGCCTGCTCGCCGTCGCCGGGCTCGTCCTGCTCGCCGTGGAGCTGATCTCCAGCGGCGACCTTGGTGGTGGTGGAGCGGCAAAGGGCAAAGGCTCGCCGGTGGCGATCGCCTCGGCGACCGACTACGACCCCCAGGGCGACGAAGAAGAGATCGGCAGCAAGGTCGAACTGGCCGTCGACGGCGACCCCAGTGAGACCGGCTGGGAAACCGAGCACTACGACTCCGACGTCTTCGAAGGCACGAAGACCGGCCCCAACGCCGGCGTCGGCATCTACGTGACGACGACCGCCGACGCCAAGCCGACGACGATGGTCGTGCGCAGCCCCACGCCCGGCTGGGACGCCCAGGTCTACGCCGCCGCCTCCGGCCCGCCCGCCGAAGTCTCCGAATGGGGCGAACCGATCGGCATCGCCGTCGAAGCCTCCTCAACCGAGGAAATCGACCTAACCGTCCCGGCGCCCTCCCGCTACTTCCTGATCTGGTTCAACAAGGCCTCCGAAGCCCGCGACCAGCCCGGCCGCTACCAGGTCGAGATCAGCGACATCGAGTTGCTGCGCTAGGAACTGCAGCTAGCAGTTAGCGCAGATTCGGGCAGGCCGATCCTCGTGGTAGCGGTGGCGTTCACCTGAGCGGCGGCGAAAGGATACGAAACTCCCGCATCAGTGTAAGGGTGAGGCGCTCGCCGGTCTCTGGAGAGTCGTACTCGAGCAGTTTGGTGACGCGGTAGAGGCCCGGAGGGGCGTTAGCCGGAATACGGAAGGCAAAGCAGCGCGCCCGGCAGGGCCCAGCAGTGTGACCCCCCATGCGTGTGCCGCGAAAGACGCGCTGGCCGAGCTGCAGCCAGCCCTGCTCCGTCGATTGTTCAATCTGGTATTTCATCGAATCGATGAAGCGAACCGTGCCGATGTTTTCCGTGCGAACGACAACCGTGTCGCCACGTCTATGGAAGTGACCCAACATGCGCGCCGATAAGCGTGAAGGGGGGGCGGCATCTGGATCTGCGAATCGCCGTCAATGATGTCCTGCCGCCGCACGTCCTGTCGGCCTTCGCCGCAGCTCCTTCTAGGAGATCCGTCATGCCCCTCCAACGATGATCAGTATCTAATGTATTCTCGACAACTTACCGCAACCCAACGGGAAGCCTCGAAACAGTGGGACGAATACCACCGGCGATGGGACAACGACAGCAGGGCGTTCCGACCATTCATCCTCCGACGGCTCCCGAGGCATCCTTCTCGCCAGCATGAGCTTCGAGTGACACCTCTGGCCCCGAACCATTGTGAGCCAGCCTCGGAACGTCACCGCACCGTCCCGCCTGCCATAGCAAGTCAGGTACCGCTCTCGTCGACAATGACCTCTAGCAATCGCGCCTTCTCCCGCTGAAATAAACGCCCGAGAGTAATCGCTGGGAAACCGCCCGGGCTCTCCATATCCGAGCTTCGCAATTGCAATTGTCACTGGAGTACTTCCCCCGCCGCATCGCACAACAAAGTTGATGCGATCCTCGCGAATTCGATCTAGAGACAAGGACGCTTCGCACTTCTCCTCTGGAGTAGTAGTCGCTGTATACGAGCGAGCGTTTGCACTTGTGCCAACCCCCAGAAGTCCGAGTACGCAAATCGAAGAAAGGCTACCTAGAGCACGCGAACACCAAATTCTGTTCCTAACACTTTTCAATGTTCAAACGTCCTACTAGGAATCATAGCGCACTTCCGGCCTCCTCAGCGCGTCATTAGGGTTAGGTTCCCCATACCGGGAGCCCTCAGTGCTCCCGGAGCGCCTGGATAACCAGGAATTGGCTTCAATGGCGTGTAGCACGTTTCAGGTTTGGGTTTCGTGAACTTCGTACCCGCCGTTACTAGGCCGACTGCATTGCCTGTGCCCTCAATCCATACTGGCCCACCGCTATCGCCCACGCGCGACCCCGCCTTAAAGCAAACCATCAGCAGTTTCTGATTGGGAGTATCGATAAAACCAGGAGGAGGAAACTTGAATACCGTCCATTCCGGCTTGTTCGCAATAGGGCCGCACGGTGCCTTATCAATTCGCTGTCCAGAGAAACACACTCTCGTTCCGACAGGTGGACTCTGCACCGCTCTTTTCACGTCAAAAACGATATCTTCGCCGTAAATCTCCCGCGGAGCGAACCAGGGATCTTGAACACGGATGGCAGCTGCATCGGTTGTGAACCCATTGATCGCCTCCCCCCAGCCTAGCCCTGCGTATCCAAAGCGCCTGGTCGTTCCAATCGGACGTCTTTCTTGGGTACCGCTTTCATCTGGCGGGTGATTTTGCCGTTCAACTGTGTCGTAAGGAAAGAAGCAGTGCGCAACATCAAGTAGAAACAAGCGATGCACGAAGGCCCCATTGCTTGCTTGTTCGCTATTTTCCCATGCGCCGTAGCCTGCAGTACAACCTGTCTCGGCCCAGCCGGTGAGACTGATGAAATCGCCGCCACGGATACTACCTTTAGCTCTTTCTCGAGCTCGTGGAACCACCGGTGGGGTGCCTTCCCCAGCCGACGCCTGATCTATAGGTTCCGGTTCGTAAACTACAGTGAAGGGTGCTTGGGCACCCAGGCTATTTGCGAGCGACGTCGACACCTGCGAAACATTGGAGGCGCCAACCAAGATTGTGTTTTGCTTGATGTCCACACCAATGCGGGTAATGGCAGGCGTGGTTGATGCAATACTTTGTATTTGGCTTTCACGCGTTTCAAGATCGACGAGAGAGTGGACTGGGGGGCTCGGGAATTCCGTAACCCGCTCTGGTGCTAGAAGTTCATCAGTGTTTTTCAGTGATGTTATTTGAGTGTCTTGGTTACCGATAAAGCCAACACGGATTAGGCCGCCTGCCCTTTCATCGATGTAGTGCCCCGCGTACGTCGCTCCCGCATTATTCTGTGCCCAGCTGGATATAATGTCCTCTGCCTGAGCCTGATAGGCAATGCGGTATTCGAGCTCCGCAATATCCACTGGTCGCAGTGGCACCCCCCAACGGTCTATCGACGCCCGAGCGACTTCGCCAGCCGGAGTGTTGGGGTTGTACCAGGCACCGATCAGGTCGAAGATGCGTTCGTGTAGCTCAAGCTCAGTTTGTACTGGAAAGGTAACCTCAAGACCGTGTTCTTCTCGGAAGTTGAGGATCTCTTGGAAAGTCGGTGCGACGGCGGCGCCGTCTGGCGGCGGGGGCGTGTAGGGGATGTTGACCCAGAATCGCTTGCTTTCCGTTGAGCCGATGCGATCGGTCACGAGAACTTCGAGGTTGAGGATGCCCGAGGCAAGGTTTCCAGTATTTGTCACCCACTGATTGAGCAGGTCTTTGCACTCGGTGCCGGGTTTTTCGAGGTCTTGCTCGCAGGTGATTTCATCGACCAACGTGCTGCCATTGGCGATGAACTGGATCGAAGCGATCCCCTCCTCTGAGTGGGCCTGCGCCAGGAGTGTGTGGTCCCCGGTAACGATCGGGGACTGCGTTTCTTTCCCGGCGTAGAGCGTGCCGGCGAGGTCAAAGATTTCTGGGGCTTTCGGCGTGTTCCACCACTTGAGCACCGATCCGTCTTCGCCAATGAGATATGTCGTCACCGAGCTATCGGGAGGTGTGACAACGGTGCTGAGCGGTGCGTCGACGTAGGCAAAATGAGTCATTTTTGCGTTGGCGCCTTCTGGCGCGACGGTCACCGATTTAACCCGGCCAGTAGCTTCGTAGTATGCGATCGAGGCCCAAGTCCCATTGGGCAGCTCGACTTTCGTCATCCGGTCGGCCGAGTCGTACTCGTAGCTGGTCTCGCCTTCGGGCCCCTCGTAGGCGGTGAGCAGGTCCCCTTCGTGCTGGTAGCTGTGCTCGCCGGCCTCCTCGCCCTCGACGCTCTTGACTAGCCCCATGCCGGTCTCGACCGCCACCGAAGGATCGTTTTTTTCCTCGATGGGCGAAACCCAGTTGGGGATCTTCCACTTCTTGAGCTTGTTGTTGTAGGTGTCGGTGATCCAGATGCGGCCATAATCGTCACTCTCGATGCCCATGATGTGGCCGAGGTTGAGCTGGCTATCGCCGCTTCCGTTGACGCCAAACTGGGTGAGGTATTCATTTGCTTCGTTAAAAGCCTGGACACGGTGGTTTTCATAGTCGGCCACCCAGACTGTGCCATTGTCGTCGATCTCAAGCGCCTCGGGGCCTTTGAACTGGTCCTCTCCGGTGCCCGTCGTGCCGAACTGACGGATGAAGTTGCCCTCGTTATTGAAAATCGAGACGCGGTTGTGCTGGCGATCGGTGATCCAGGCGTTGCCTTGAGCGTCGAAGTCGATGTCGGTTGGGCGACCGAACTGACCCGCCCCTGAGCCCGGTGAGCCGATGACTTTGATGAAGGCGCCGCTTGAGCTGAACTTCTGTACCCGCCCAGCGGCGGTGTCTGAAACCCAGATGTTGTCTTGGGGGTCGATCGCCATGCCTTCGGGCCCCCAGGTCGCAAACTGACCGTTGCCCGAGCCCGCAGAGCCGATTTTGCCCAAGTACTGGCCGCTGGAGCTGAACTTCTGGATGCGGTTGACGGCGTCGGCGACCCAGATGTTGTCATCGGCATCAATCGCGATCGCGGCGGGCCAGTTGAGCTGGCCCGCGCCGGTGCCGTTGGTGCCGAATTTGGAGATGAACTCGCCATTGGGCTTGAACTGCTGCACCCTGTGTTTGAAGTTGTCCGCAACCCATATGTGACCCTCTGAGTCAACAGCAACATCAGCTGCCCAGCCGAACTGACCATCGCCTGAGCCGTAAGAGCCGTAAGCGGCGTTGAACTTCGGCCGGTAGGCCGGCAACACCCATTTCTGGATGCGGTGGTTGCTGACGTCAGTGACCCATATGCCGCCCTTATTGTCGACGGCGATGCCCATCGGATAGGCGAGGGAAAACTGTCCGTTGCCGGAGCCAGCGGTTCCGAACTGGCCCACGTAGGCGCCGGCTTCGGTGAACTGCTGGATGCGGTGATTACCCTGATCGCCGACCCAGACGTTGCCCCGCGAGTCGACCTCGACGACGTAAGGCTGGTTGAACTGGCCATCGCCACTGCCAGCTGCGCCGAATTTCTGTACGTAGGCGCCGGCTTCGGTGAATTGCGAGATGCGGTTGTTGACCCGGTCCGCGACCCAGACCCTGCCACCGGGGCCGATGTCGATCGAGTTCGCCTCGCCGAACTGACCATTGCCCGAGCCCTGGGAGCCGAATTGGAGAAGGAAGATGCCGCCAGCTGTGAGCTTTTGCACCCGCCTATTCAAAGTATCGGCCACCCAGATGTTGCCTTTGGCATCAGCGGCAATGCCTTCGGGCTGCGAGAATTTGCCCAGGCCGGTGCCGTAAGAGCCGATTGCTTTGACGAAAGTGCCGCTGGCGTCGAACTTCTGGATGCGGTTGTTGTTGGCGTCCGCGACCCGAAGATTGCCCAAGGTATCGATTGCGATCGAGGTCGGCCGATTGAACTGGCCGTTACCCGAGCCGAGCGAGCCGAACTGCGAGACGTACTGGCCAGAGGAGTTGAAGCGCTGGATGCGGTTGTTGGCCCGGTCGACCACCCAGAGGTCACCGTTTGCAGCAACAGCGACATCGCCAGACGATTTCAGCTGGCCGTTGCCGGTGCCCGTCGTGCCAAAAGAGCTCTGGTAGACCGGGCTGGGCGAAATGTACTCGACTTCTTCCTTTTCGACCTGGGCGAAATCGGTGACGCTGCCGGGGTCCTCGACCTCGATCTGGGCCAGCTCGCCAACTTCGTACTCATAGTCGACCTTGGCGTACTCGCCGGCCCGCAGCTCGGTTGTCTTGCCATTCGGATCAAGGACGGTGCTGGTCGTGCTTTCGCCGCTTTCGTCGGTCAGCTCGTAGCCGCCCCCGGAGAGCTTGGTAACTCTCGTCTGCAGGTCGGCGTTGAACTGGCTCGTGCCTGCCTGAGTGGGAAGGACGATGTCCTTCTTCAGCACGCCGCTCCTAGCGAGCAGGTCGCCTTTTTCGGGGGTGCCAGCCCCTTCCGCCGGCTCAAGCTTCGGAGTCTGTCCGAGCGTCCAGCCATCGCCCCACTCGGTGTTCTCCGCCTCGGGCAGCATCGAGTTGTAGTAGCGCTCGACCTCGAGGTCCACCGCTGGCCCCTCGACATCGAGATCCCGCTCGCGGTAGACGAGGTTGCCATTCACCACGTTGACGGCGAGTTCGGGCCGTACCGGATGCTCTTCCTCATCTTCGTCGCCAGTCCCGTCGGGCAACGGGAAGTAGTGCATCACGTACTCGTCCTTCATCCCCGTTGCGGGGGCGTATTCGAACTCGATCGAGCGTTCAAATGCCTGGTTGAGCTGGTCCTTGGAGATAACTCGCAACGTGTGTTTGCCCGCCGTCAGACCAGACATCTTCAGCTGGTAGGTCTGTGTCATTTTGCAGCTGCTGTTCGGGCAAGACTGAGCTGTAAGGGGCTTCTCCTCGGTGGTTTTGGCATCGAGGAAGATTTCGATGTCCTTGACCCCCGAGCGCTTGTATTTGCCGTCGGCATTGCCCTGAGGGTCGGTCAGGCTGCCGTCGGTGGCTTCGATGGCGAGGTTGTAGACAGGAAGGTTCAGCGGCTCCCATTTTTTGCCGTCTTCTTCGTCGGTGCCTTCCTCGTCTGTTACGAAAGCGAGCTGTCCGGCGAGCTCGATTTTCGGGGGTGTGCGGTCGATTCGAGCAGTGTTTGTCTGCGTGGTCGAACCTCGGCCGAGCGCGTCAAGCGCCGAGAACTGGACCGTGCGTTCGCCTTCCAAGAACTGGGTACCAGAGAGGGTCTTCGGCCCGCTCACTTCGCGCGGACAGGGACTATCGTGGTTGCCGAAGCAGTCGGGCTTCAGCTGCACTGGGTTGGCCCCCTGCGGGAAAGCGGTCACGCTCTTGAGGCCGAGACCCTGATCTATGGCGTAGATCTGGACCGAAAAGTTGCCTGGGCCCTGCCATCCGGTTGGGAAGCCGGTAACCGTGCCCAGGGTCGGGAACTCGCCATCGCTCATGTAGAGGGCGATACCGCCGGCGTAGAGATCGCGGTTGCATGGGTTGGAGGAACCGCTTCCCGAGGTCATTCCGAAGACGAATTCCCGACCGTATGAGTTGTAGAGAACTGCATTGGTCGCCAAGGATCGGTTGGTGTAGAAGGCAGTCCAACCGTAATAGGGCGGATAGGGGTCCCAGAGGCCGTCGTAGTTGTGCGGGTTTGGGTGTTTGTCTGACCAGCAGGACGAGATGTAGTCATACCGGTAGAAGGGTTTGATCTGATAGCCGGTCATGAAGCTCGTTTCACCAGGGGGCCTGAATGACCAGTGCGCCCACTGCTGTGCACCGAAATTGATGCCTGGAAAGGAGATGAACAGGCCGCGCCCGCTGCCCCAGCATGCGTAGATGCACCAGCGATTGGTGTAGATGTTGGGGTTGTTGCGGTTCGTTTGGAACGTTCCGTCTTCCAGAACGTGATACGCATTGCCAAAGATCCAAGCGACGTTGACCCAATCGTTTTGCACGAGGTATTCGGGGTCCAGCAGCAGCGGGTACATGTAGTCCTCGTCGCGATGCTCGAGGGTGAGCTCGATCGAGCTGCCTTCGACTGTCATCTCAACCGGAATCCGGGTTCCTTGTGCGTCCACAGCAGTGGGCGGCGAGATCATGCCCACCAGCTTCTCGCCTTCGCGGACTTCGGCACCGCCCGCCGGATTGGCCTGCAGTTCCGCTCCGGCCGGAATGTCGAGCTCGAAGCGAAATTCCTCGGGGCTCTCTGGGGAGCGCAGGATGTCGAAGAGCTCGACTCCGCTGGAGAGGGGCGTGACAAGCAGGTCCGTGTCGGGATGCACCTCGGGATAGAGCGCGTCCTTGTCCCCGAAGGGCTGCCCAACACTTTCCGGATCTGCGCTCGACGGCGTTATGGCAGTTTCGCCGTTCGCGAGCTCGACTCCCTCAGCAGGTGAAGGTCCGATCACTATGTCTACGATCGGGTTCTCGGGCTCGAGCCCCTCACTCGTGGCTTTGAGGTCGAGGTCGACCTTGCTCAACTGGCCCTCATCATTGACGACCTTGGCGGGGATGTCGGCTTCGATCAGTTCGGGCTCGCCTTCGTTGACGACGATCGCCCCCTCCTGTCCCAGGCTTTGCCGGAGTGCCGAGTCGGTGAGTATGCGTGCGGGGTCGAGATCGATGGCGGCAAGCTCCTCCTCAAATGCCGAACGCAGCAACACACCCGCCTCGCCAGAGGATTCGATCGACTTGTAGGCAAAGCGGGAGGCTTCGCGTTCCGCCACTGCTGCTGGGCTTTCTAGTTCGCGAGCTCGTTCTTCTTCCTTGCGTTCGGCCTGCTCGACCCTCGCCGCTATGTCCTCACTATCCGGAGGTGGAAAGGAGGCGGGCTCAGCTGGAACTTCGACCAGCTCGCTCGATGGTTCGCTCGATGACTCGGCCAAGACGGGCACCGTGGCGGACAGCGCCAACAGTGACGCAAACACCACAATCCACTTCGCCCGCCCAGCAGCAAACCGTCCAAACGACTCCATCTACAGATGCCCCCTGCTCATTGATGTAATAGAAACTCTCGATATCTGATTGAGTACGGGGCACTATCTCTTGAGACGGGGCCACCGCCAATACTCAATATTCGAGGTTTATTAGTGGAATTTATTCCACTAATGAGTGTTCGACCACTGCTGCGAGCGAGCGTCCTCTAGGCTGAATTAACACTTCTCAAGTGCACGCGGCCTAACCAGCCACCTAGGGGCCGACCCTTTCCGTTCGAGCTCAGAACTCGTAGGAGCGGGCTTTGACGTGGCGCTCGACGGCGAGGTTGACGAGGCGGTCGCAGAGGGTTGGGTAGGCGAGGCCGCTTGCCTCCCAGAGCTTGGCGTAGACGCTGGTCTCGGTGAAGCCGGGCATCGTGTTGATCTCGTTGACGAGGAGGCGGCCGTCGGGCTCGACGAAGAAGTCGCAGCGGGCGAGGCCCGAGCAGCCGGCCAGCTGGTACACCTCGACCGCCAGTTCGCGCAGGGAGGTGACCAGCTCATCGGGCAGCTCGGCGCCGGGACGACGAGCTCCATGCCGCCGTCGGTGTACTTGGTCTCGTAGTCGTACCACTCGCCCTCGGCGATCACCTCGCCCGGCAGCGAGGTCTCGACCCGCTCGTTGCCGAGCAGCGAGCACTCGACCTCGCGGCCGCGAGGCGGAGGCCTCGACGATCACCCGCGGGTCGTGGCGGCGGGCCAGCTCGACCGCCTCCTCCAGCTGCCCGAGCGTCTCGACCCGGCTGATGCCGACGCTCGAGCCAAGCCGCGAGGGCTTCACCCAGAGCGGCAGGCCCATCTCCGCGCAACGCTCGCGCCAGCCCGGCTCGCCCGCGGCGACGAAATCGACCTGCGGCATGCCGGCCTGGGCGAAGAGCCGCTTCAGGGTCAGCTTGTCCATGCAGATCGCCGAGGAGAGCACGTCGGAGCCGACGTAGGGCACGTCGAGCCACTCGAGCAGGCCCTGGACGCTGCCGTCCTCGCCGAAGGGACCGTGCAGGGCCGGAAAGACGGCGTCGGCGCCGAGCAGGCCCTCGCCGGGGATCAGCTCGACCGGGGCCCCGTCATAGCCCAGTCGCCCTCGCGCGAGATCGTCACGCGCAGCGGCTCGTGCCCGGCCTCCCGCAGGCCGCGCGCCACCGCCTCACCGGATCGCAGCGAGACGTCGTGCTCGGAGGAGCGGCCGCCGGCGAGCACCGCGACCCTCATTCTTCTTCGACTTCCGGTTCGGTCGAGCCGCGTCGACGGCTTGCCGACCACTGATCGTCACCGAGCTGCCCGGCTCCAGCTTCCGAGCCGGGCGGCGGGAACTGGTCGATGACCCGGCCGACCTGGGAGGGGACTTCGGTCTCTGTTCCTCGACCTCGGCTTCAGGCCGGCGGCGCGCACCGCTTCGACCGCCTCAGCACGCAGCTTGCCGATCACGTTCGGCGCGCTCGCCTTCTCTTCCCCTTTGGAGACGACGATCGAGACGGTCGAGCCGGCGGCAGCTGCGAGCCGGCGCTCGGCGACTTGACGGATCACCTGGCCGGCCGGTGACGGAGCTCTCTGCTTCTTCGACGCTGGGGGTGAAGCCACGGCCGCGGATCTGCTGCACGGCGACCGAGCGCTGGCTGCCGACCAGCACCGGCACGGTCGCCAGCTTCGGGCCGCTGGAGACCCTGAGCAGGATTTCGGTGCCGCGGGTGGCGGTCGAGCCGCCGGAGGGCCGGGAGTTGATCACCAGGCCCTCTTCGACCTTCGTCGGAGTTGACCGTTTCGACCCGCGCGTCGAAGCCCGCTTCTTCGAGCATCTTCTTCGGCCTGCTCGCGCCGTCAGGCCGGCGGTCGAGGGCACCTTGGCGGTGCCCGGCCCGGCGCTGACCGTGAGCGTCACCTTTGGCTTCGAGCAGAAGAAGGTGAGGAAAGCGCAGTCGAGCGCTGCCTCCTCACCGGGGGGCGAGGCTGCCGGGTCCTGCTCGAGCACCGTATTGACGCGGCGCTTCGCGCTCGACGCGCCGGATCCTCGCCGACGCCGAAGCCGTCTTCTGCAGCAGCGCGATCGCCGTGCTTGCGCGGGCTGCCGGTGACGTCGGGTACGTCGGTGGTGGTGTCGCGAGTCAGGGCGAACCCGACCAGCAGCCCGATCAGCACCGCAGTGACGACCAGCGCCAGATCAGCCGCCGGCGCCGGCGGGCCTCGCGCTCCTCGGGATCCATCTCCTCAGCTGCGGCCTCCTCCGGCGTGGCGACAACCGGCGGCAGCGGGGCGAAGGCGGCGGTGCTGCCAGGGCCCCCACTGGGGTCTTTCATCGCGGCGTCGAGGGCGGCGATGAAAGCGTCGGCGCTCTGGAAGCGCTGGCCGGGCTCCTTCTCCAGGGCGCGCATCACGGCCGCGTCGAGGGCCGGCGTGACCTGGGGGTTGATCGAGCTCGGTCGCTGGGGCGGCTGGGAGACCTGCTTCATCGCCACAGCCACGGCGCGAGTCCGCCTCGAAGGGGACGCGGCCGGTGAGCGCCTCGTAGAGCATCACCCCGACCGAGTAGAGGTCGGAGACGGCGGTCACGTCGAGCCCCTGGGCCTGCTCCGGCGAGAGGTAGTGCGGCGTGCCCATCACCGAGCCCGCCTGGGTGATCTCCGAGACGCCGGCGCGGGCGATGCCGAAGTCGGTGACCGTCGCCTTGCCCTCGTCGTCGACGATCACGTTCTGGGGCTTTAGGTCGCGGTGGACGATGCCGTGCCGGTGAGCGAAGCGGGCGCCCTCGAGCACCTGGCGGATATAGCCGACCGCCTGCTCGGGAGTGAGGCCGGCGTCGATCAGCTGCTTCAGCGTGCGCCCCTCCAGGTACTGCATGGCGATGTAGTAGGTACCGTCGACCTCGCCGCGGTCGAAGACGGAGACGACGTTGGGATGCTGCAGGCCGGCGGCCGACTCGGCCTCACGGCGGAAGCGCTCGATGAACTCGCGGTCCTGGGCGAAACGAGCGTGCAGCACCTTGAGCGCCACGCGGCGCTGCAGGTGCGTGTCGTCGGCGAGCCAGACGTCCGCCATGCCCCCCGAGCCGATCCTGCTGCAGGACCCGGTAGCGCCCGTCGACGACGCTTCCCTCGCTCACCTCAGCCACGCTGCCGCTCCTCCTCTTCGCTCATTCGCCATTCAGGATCGCTTCCGCCACGTCGCGGAAGATCGGCGCGGCGACGTCGTTGCCGAACAGTTCGGTGCATTCGACCGTGGCCGCGATCGCGATCTCGGGGTCCTCGGCCGGAGCGAAGCCGATGAACCAGGCCTGGTTCTCTTCGCTCCCCCCACCGCACGATTCGTTGAAGGGAGTTTCCGCGGTGCCGGTCTTGCCGGCCACGGTGACCCCCGGGATTTCGGCGTTGGTCCCGGTTCCTTCGGTGACGACGTCCTGCATCGCGGTGTTCAGCTCCGCCGCCGTCTCCTCGCTGATCGGCTGACTGTACTCGGCGGGGTCGAGGCGATCGGTCACCCTGCCGTCGGGGTCGACCACGCGGCTCCAGATCTGCGGCTTCATCTGCCGGCCACCGTTGGCGATTGCCGCAGTCACCTCGGCCATCTGCAGGGGCGTGACCAGCAGCCGCTCCTGGCCGATCGCCGTGCGCGCCAGGTCGATCGGGTCGTCACGGGTGAGCAGTTCTTCTTCAAGGCCGAGGCCGCTGACCGAGAGCTGTTCGGCGGGCAGGTCGATCGGCGGCTTGCTGTTGAAGCCGAAGCGGTCCATGTATTCGAACAGGGTGTCCTGGCCGAGCTGCTGGCCGAGCTGGCCGAACCAGGTGTTGACCGAGTTGGTCAGCGCCGTGTCGAGGGTGGCGCCGAAGAAATCCTCGCCGAAGTCGTTTTCCAGCGGCTGCCCTTCGACTTCGAGCGAGCCTGGCGCGTCGATCGGCGTCTCCGGCGTGATCGCGCCGCTGTCCAGACCGGCGGCCGCGGTCACCACCTTGAAGGTCGAGCCAGGGGGATAGCGCCCCTGGGTCGCGCGGTTGAAGAGCGGCGCTTTCGAGCGTGTTTTCGTTCAGCTCGGTGAGTTCGAAGGGAATGCGGTTGGGGTCGTAGGGCGGGTTCGAGGCGAGCACCCGCACGCGGCCGCTCTTCGGCTCGATCGCCACGACCGCCCCGAAGCCCGCCGCTTCCAGACCTTCGAGCGCAACCCGCTGGGCGACCGGGTCGAGGTTGGTGACCACGTCGTTGCCCTCCTGACGCCGCCCGCGCAGCTCGTCGAGGATCGAGGTGAATTCCGATTCCTCGCCGACCAGCTCGTCGTTGTGGAACTGCTCGAACTCGCTGTCGCCCTCTTCGACGAAGCTGTAGCCGATCGGGTGGCCGAAGAGCGACCCTTCCGGGTAGCGACGCACGTAGCGCAGCGCGTCACCTTGGCCCTTGGGTACCGAACGAGCGATCACGGTGCCATCGGCGGCGAGGATGCGGCCGCGCTCGATCTGCTGCTGCTCGAGCAGCGGACGCTTGTTGGCGTCCTCTTCCTTCGAGCGCCTCGGCGTCGAACACCGACCAGTACGAGGTGAAGCCGATCAGCACCGCAAAGAGCGCCGACGATGAAGGCGAAGAGCTTGACGATCTGGCGGTTCACCGGCCCTCCAGAGCGAGCGGCGCGCCCGGAGCCATGGCGGCCGATTGGCGGCGGGCCCGGTCGGAGATGAGCAAGAGCAGCGCCAACAGAACGAAGTTGGCGACGATCGAGCTGCCGCCGTAGCTGATGAAGGGCAGGGTGACGCCGGTCAGCGGGATCACCCGGGTGACGCCGCCGATGATGACGAAGGCCTGGATCGCGAAGACCGCGGTGAGGCCGGTGGCGAGCAGCTTGGAGAAGCCGTCGTCGGCGAGCAGGGCGATCTTGAAGCCACGGGCGGCGATCAGCAGGTAGATGAGGACCACCCCGCAGGCGCCGAAGAGGCCGACCTCGTTGACGATCAGCGAGTAGATCGTGTCGGTCTGGGCGGCCGGCAGCAGGGCATTGTCGGTGCCGGGAATCGTGATCAGCGCCTGGCCGAAGCCCTTGCCGAACAGTCCTCCGTCCGCCTGGGCGAAGATCGATTGGAGGATCTGGTAGCCGGTGCCTTCCGGGTGGGCATAGGGGTCGAGCCAGATTTCGATGCGGTCGTGGACGTGGGGCACGGTTGCGGCGAAGAACCAGGCGCCGACGAGGAACATCGCCATGCCGATGACGACGAAGGAGAAGCGGCCGGTGGCGACATAGAGCAGCGCCAGGAAGGCGGCAAAGAACATCAGCGAGCTGCCCAGGTCGCGGATGAAGACGAGCATGAACATCGAGGCGCCCCAGACGACCAGCATCGGTCCGAAGTGCTTGAGCGGCGGCAGAGTGACGCCGAGCACGCGTCGCGCCCCGACGATCAGCACCTCGCGGTGCTCACGCAGGTAGCTGGCAAGGAAGACGACCAGGCAGATCTTCGAGAACTCGGCTGGCTGGAAGGCGAGCGGGCCGATCTTCACGCCGAGGTAGGCGCCGTTGACCTGCTGCCCGATTCCCGGCAGGCGCGGCGCGAGGAGGAGGAGCAGACCGACGACGGCGATCGTGTAGCGGTAGCGCTCGAGCACGTCGTAGTCGCGCAGGAAGTGGATCGTCAGGGCGAAGAGCACAAGTCCAAGGACGAACCAGTTGGCCTGGTCGCGGGCCAGCTCGGGGTCGATCCGGTAGACCATCACCAGGCCGAAGGCGGTGAGCAGGGCGACCAGCGGGAAGAGGTAGGGATCGGCGTTCGGCAGGCGGATGCGCAGGTAGCCGTGGGCGGCGAGGCAGACGGCGAAGAAGTAGGCACCGTAGATCAGGCTGGCGTCGCCGATGCGGGCGTTCTCCTGGGCAAAGACCGCGGCGAAGCCGGCGGTGAGCAGCAGGGCGACCGGGACGAGAGCGGTCAGCTCTCTATTCCGTGCGCTCATCGAACCCCTTGTGAGCCTTCGATGTCTTCGATCAGCGAGACCGCGTCGTCGCGTGAGCGCAGGTTGTGCCCGCTGACCGCGTCGCGGCGGCGCTGGGGCAGCGTCTCGGTCTGGATCGGGCTGGCGTAGCGCTCCTCATAGAGCTCGATGCCGAAGGGCAGCTCATACGGTAGGCCGCGGTAGAGGCCGACGCGACCGCCGTCATCGGTGCCGAGGAACCAGACTTGGCGATTTGCATACCAGGCGCCAAAGGCCAGGGCCGCAATCAGACCGAGAGTGGCGAGCACCGCCGCCGTGCGGCGCAGACGACGGTGTGGCTGCTTGCTGACCTGACCTGCCCGGCGGTCGCGTGCGGCTGCGGCTGCGGCGCGGCGCCGCACCTCGGTCGCGGTAAGTCCCGCCGCCTCGGCCGAAGGCCCGATCAAGGTCTCCCCCTCATGGCCCTGGGGCTGCGGCGCCGCCGCGTCTTCGAGCCGGAAGGCCAGCGCCGTGATGTTGTCGCGACCGCCGGCGCGGTTGGCTTCGTCGACGAGAGCCCGTACCGCCGCTTCCACCGAGGTGGCGCGGGAGAGCAGCTTGGCGATCTGCTCCTCGCCGAGCATCGTCGTCAGCCCGTCCGAGCAAATCAGGAAGACATCGCCGGGAGCGGCGGGGACCGTTTGCAGGTCGGGCTCCACCTCGGGTTCGGGACCGAGGGCACGAGTGATGATTGAACGTTGCGGGTGGTCCTCAGCCTGAGCGTCGGTGAGCTGCCCCTTGCGGCGCATCTCCTCGACCAGAGAGTGGTCGCGGGTGAGCTGTTCGAGCTTGCCACCGCGCAGCCGGTAGGCGCGGCTGTCGCCGACGTGGCCGATCGCCACCTCTTCGGCCTCGGCGTCGACGATTGCCGCGGTGAGCGTCGTGCCCATGCCGGCGCGCGAGGGGTCGACGCGGGCGAGGTTGTGGATCGTGCGGTTCGCCTTGGCGATCGTCTCGGCGAGGACACGCTCCGGCGGACCCTCGGGAAGGTCGACGTCAAAAGCGTCAGCCGCCGCCCGTGAGGCGACCTCGCCAGCCTGGGCGCCACCCATGCCGTCGGCGACGACGAAGATCGGGGCGCGGACGAAGAAGGAGTCCTCGTTGGCGTTGCGCTGTCGCCCGGTGTCGGAGCGGAAGGCCTGGTCGTCGATCCTCAGCATCGCCTAGGCCCCTGCCTCGTATCTGAACTCGGTGTCGCCGATGCGCACCACGTCGCCGTCGATCAGCTCCGCCTCGCCGCTCAGGGTGGCGTCATTGAGCTGGGTGCCGTTGGTCGATCTCATGTCCTCGACGTAGGTGCGACCGTCACGAGTGAAGATCCTTGCGTGCACGCCGGAGGCGTAGCGGTTGTCGATGCGCACGTCCGCTTCGGCCGAGCGGCCGATCGAGAGGCCGCCGATCAGGTCGAAGCGCTCACCGGGGTCGAGGCCCCCGCCGCGTTCGAGCACCAGCCAGGCATCCGCGGCGCTTGGCTGGGCGGCGAAGGCAGGCGCCTGGTGAAAGCCGGTGGCATCCGGCGCCGGGGAGATCGTGCGCCGCAGGTCCTTGAGCGCGCTGCGGGCGATCCAGAGCAGGAAGAGGTAAAGCACGGCGAGGAAGCCGAACTTGAGGGCGACGGAGATCGGCTCGTAGTCCACTAACGGCCGCTCACTGCTCGATGTCGAACAGGAAGGTCGTGGTGCCGACGGTGACCTGGTCGCCTGGACTGAGCCGGGTCGAGGAGACGCGGCGGCCGTTGACCTTGACGCCGTTGGTCGAGCCGAGGTCGGCGATCGTCCAGTCGCCCGACGAGGAGCGCTGCAGCTCGGCGTGGCGGCGTGAGACGTTGGGATCGGCGAGCACGCACTCGGCCGCCTTGGAGCGGCCGATCGTCGCGCGTGGGCCCTCGAGCACGTAGCGGCGGTCCTCCAGCGAGATGACCGCGCGGGTGGCGACCATCGCTTCGGCGCGCTGCTCGGGGCTCTTCGCCAGCGCCCGCTCCTTGACCGCCGAGTAGACCATCGTGTGACCCTCCTCTCCCTGGCTGGGGCTCTCGCCTTCGCGGGCGGGGGGCTTGACCAGGCGGGTCTGGATGCCGAACTCGCCCAGGCGCAGGCGCTCGTCGGTCTTGAACTCGACCGCAGGGCGGGTCAGAAGATCGTAGTTGCGGCGTCGCGCGTGCTCGAGCAGGTAGCCGGAGAGCTCCTGCTCGAGCGAGCGCTCGTAGCCCTCCAGCTTGACCCGGTCCTTGCTGGAGAGGAAAACCGTGTACTCGTTGGGCACGTAGACGCGGGCCACGCCAGCGGTCTTGTGGGCGTCCATCTCCTTGGCCAGCTTGCGGGCCAGCTCGACCGGCTGCACCTCGGAGCTGAAGGCGCGGCTGAAGACCCCCTCTACAAGGCCTTCGATGCGACTCTCGAGGTTACGTAGGACGCTGATCGGTGGGCTCCTTTTGGCGAGCGAGGCGGCCACCCGAGTGGCGGGAAACCGGCTGAAATCCTACGGCAGGAGGGCGCCGTGACCGGCGGCGAGCCAGGCTCCCAGCACCGCGGCCACGGCAACCGCCCCGAGGCGCAAGCGCAACGAGCGGTCGCTGTGCGCCGCACACTCGGCGAGTTGGTCGAGTGAGCTTTCGATCGCGCCGCCGAGCTCCTCCAGCGCCGGGCGACGATCCGGGCGGGGCTGCAGGCAGGCGTCGACCGTATCGCTGAGCTCGCGCGGCAGGTCGGGACGCAAGCGGCGTAGCGGCCGGTGGCGTGCGCCGATCGCTCGTGCGGTTGCCGCCGGCGTTGCGCGGCGGTTGGGGTTCTCGCCGCTCCAGCACTCGTAAAGCATCAGCCCCAGCGAGTAGACGTCGGCCTCGGGGCCAACGGTGCGCCCCTCGGCCTGCTCGGGCGCCATGTAGGCGAGCGTGCCGACCACGTCACCGGGGGCGGTGAGAGCAGCGCCGTCGGCGAGCCGGGCAACCCCGAAGTCCATCAACTTGGCACGCGGCTCTCCACCCTCGGTGACGAGCACGTTCTGGGGCTTGATGTCGCGGTGCACTACGGCGCGATCGTGGGCATGGTCGAGCGCCTCGCATAGATCGGCGCCGATCTCGCCGATCTCGCGGTCGCTGAGTCGATCGATGCGGTTGTGATCGGCCAAGGTGGATCCGTCGACCAGCTCGGTGACCAGCAAGGCGTTGCCGTTCTCCTCGCCGAGCTCATAAAGGGTGACGATGCCCGGGTGGTTGAGGCGTGCGGCGGCTTGTGCCTCGCGTAGGACCCTTTGCGAGCCTCGGGTGCCGCCAGATTCGATTGCCTTGACCGCAACCGGGCGCTCGAGGCGCCCGTCCCAGGCCTCGTAGACCGTGCCGAAGCCGCCGCTGCCGATGCGGCGCTCGATCAGGAAGCGGTTGAGGACAAGCGAACCGACCAATGCACTTCCTGGCTTCGCCGCGAATCCGCTTCCTCCTGCGACATACTCCCTGCTTCTTGGAGGATTCGCCCGCACCCAAAGCGGCCCGCCGGTCGCGCCCGCGACGTCGGCCGGAACGCCAACAGATCCTGCTGCGCAGGGGGCTCGCGCTTGGCGGTGGCCTGCTCGTGCTGATCCTGCTCGTGCTCGGCGTCAAGGGCTGCCTCGACGCGCGTAAGAACCGAGCGCTGAGCGACTACGCCGACGACGTCACCCAGATCGTCGAAGAGACCGACCAGACGAGCAAATCGTTCTTCGACAAGCTCGACGACCCCGGCAGCCTCTCGGTCACCGACTTCATCGGCCAAGTCGATGCAGACCGCAGCGCGATCGACAGCTACGCGGCGCGAGTCGACGGGCTCGATGCGCCCGGCGACATGAGCCACGCGCAAAGCACCCTGGAGCTGGTCTACACGCTGCGCAGCAGCGCGATGAACGAAATCGCCGACAAGATGAGCACGGCGCTTGGCGATGTGGGTTCCGAGCGCGCGACTGCCGTGATCGCCAAGCAGATGCGGGTACTGGCCGCCAGCGACGTGATCTACGCCTCGGTGGTGCGCCCGGAGATCGACGCGGTGCTGGCCGACTACGGGATCGAGGGCCACGACGTGCCGAAAAGCATCTTCGTCCCCGACGAAACACGCTGGCTGGACGAAGATGAAGTCAGCGCGGCGCTGGGCGGCTCAGGCAGCGCACCCACGTCGGGCGTGCACGGCCTCGGCCTGATCGGCACCAGCGTCAACGGCACGGAACTCTCCGCCGAAGGGGCGACGGCGGTGGCCAGCGAAGGCGCCCCGGAAGTCGAAGTCGAAGTCCAGAACCAGGGCGAATCGACCGAGAACGGCGTCACCGTCACGGTCACCGTCGACGGCGGCAGCTCGCTGCAGGGCAGCATCGACAGCATCGGCGCGGGCGAAACCTCGAGCGTCGTCATCCCCTTGACGCCGGCACCGAGCGGAGAAGCCACCCTCGAAGTCGAGGTCGACACGGTGCCCGGCGAGCAGGTCTCCGAAAACAACGAAGCCAGCTACACGGTCGCCTTCGAATAGGGGCGGCGTGTTCAGGATCGCCTATCTGGGACCGAACGGGACCTTCACCGAGGACGCCCTATTCGAGGCAATAGATGAGGGCGTTTTTTCGTTTGAGCCCGGTACTGAGTTCAAGCTGCTTCGAACAGGCACTGTTCATGAGGCAATCCTCGCGGTCGAGCTGGGAGAGGCGGACCGCGCCCTTGCGCCGTTTGAGAATTCCATCGAGGGATCGGTGCGCAGCACGCTTGACACGCTCGCACTCGATACCAAGCAGGTCACAATCATCGGCGAGCACGACTTCACGGTGCATGCCCAACTGTTGATGCGGACGCCGATCCCGCTGTCGGACGTCACACAGGTGTACTCCCATCCCCAGCCTCTTGCCCAATGCGCCCGATTCCTGCGCGAAAAGCTGCCGAGCGCCGAGCGGCTAAGCGTTAACAGCACCGCTGAAGCTGCCCGCATCGTCGGCGCCTCGGCCGAGCCGTGGGCGGCGATCGGGGCGAGGTCAGCCGTCAACTTCTACGGCTGCCGGATCGTTTGCGAGGACATCGAGGACGAGGCCACCAACGTCACCCGTTTCGTCTGGCTTGCTCCAATGGGCACCGAAACACCGGCGGGGAAGGGCTGGAAGACCTCCTTGGTTTTCTCGGAGCTCGGCGAAGACCATCCTGGCGCCCTAGTCGAAGCGCTACAGGAGTTCTCCAGCCGGGGGGTCAACCTGGCGCGGATTGAGTCTCGCCCGCTGCGCCAAGAATTGGGCCGTTACATGTTCTTCTGCGACCTGGAAGGGGCGGTTGGCGACAGCGCGGTCGAGGAGGCGATCGGGGCACTGCGAGGCAAGGCTGAGTCGGTGCGCATCCTGGGGTCGTACCCGACTGCGTAGAATTCCCGAGCAACATGGCACGTGTGCTCGTACTCAACGCAACGTATGAGCCGATCAACGTCTGCACGTTGAGGAGAGCCGCTGTGCTGCTCTTGAAGGAAAAGGCGGAGCTGCTCGAGCGTCGCGAAGGCGCGATTCACTCCGAGCACATGACGATGGAGCGCCCCGACGTGATCCGCCTGGTCAGCTACGTGCGGATCCCCCGCGAAGCGCACAGGAGGAAGATCACCCGCCGCGCGGTGCTCGCGCGGGACTCGTGGACCTGCCAGTACTGCGGCTCGCGCAAATCGGGCCTCACGGTCGACCACGTGATCCCCCGCAGCCGTGGCGGCAAATCGGTCTGGGAGAACATCGTCGCCGCCTGCGCCAGCTGCAACCGCCGCAAGGGCAACCGCCTCCCCCGCGAGATCCACATGCACCCCCAGAACAAGCCCAAGGCTCCCGGCCCCACCGTCTTCATCCAGGTCGCAAGCCCCAAGATCCCGGAAGCGTGGCAGCAATACTTGCCGGCAGCGGCTTAGGGGAGGGCGGCGGTGCGGCCCTGCCGGTTCCCAAGCACCGCCTAGCGGCGGTGCTAACCAGCTGCCGCTTCGCGGCTTAGAGCAACTTTGCAGAGCCGCTTCGCGAGGAACCGTCATGACCTCACCGCCGCCCCCTCTCCACAGTCGACTTGTCCACGCCAGCTGGAGCCGTCCGGGTGGGTAGAGCAGCGGGCAGGGTCTCTGTAGATCCTCGCGAAGCGGCCCCCGGCAAGGTGGTTCTAGGCCGCGAAGCGGCACGCAATTAGCACCGCCGCAAGGCGGTGCTTGGGAACTACAGAGACCCTGCCCGCTGCTCCCGCCTACTCGTCAGGAAGCTGCTCTTGCTCGGCAGCCGGCTCTTCGTCGTTAGAGCTGTCGTCGTCGACGACCAGGGCTACGGCGCTGACGCAATCGTCGTCCTTCATGTTCATCACCCGGACGCCCTGGGTCGCGCGGCCCATTTGGGAGATGCCCCCAGCTCGTGTCCTTTGCACCATGCCACTCTGGGAGATGAAGAGCAGGTCTTGGTGCTCGCGGACGATCAGGGCACCGGCCAGGCCGCCCTTTTTCGCGGTCAGCTTCGCCGTCAGCACACCCTTGCCGCCGCGTCCCTTGACCGGGTACTCGGAGACCGAGGTGCGCTTGCCGTAGCCATTCTCGGTGACGACGAAGAGCTCGGAGTCGTCGCGGGCAATGTCCATCGCCAGCACCCGGTTGGGCTTGCCTTCGACCTTGGCCGAGACGTTCATCCCTTTGACGCCGCTCGTGTCACGACCCATCGGTCGTGCCGCCTGCTCGGAGAAGCGCACCGAGTGACCGGACTTGGAGACGAGCAGGATGTCGTCGTCGCCGGAGGTGAGCCGCACCTGGACCAGCTCGTCGGAGTCGCGGATCTTAATCGCGATGATCCCGTCAGCCCGGATCGGCGTGTTGTAGGCCTTGAACTCGGTCTTCTTCACCAGGCCGTTGGCGGTGGCGAAGACCAGGTACTTGTTCTCGCCGAAGTCGCGGGTCGGGATCACCGCGGTCACCTTCTCGCCGTCGCGCAGCGGCAAGACGTTGACCAGGGCGCGGCCTTTAGCGGTTCGCGCACCCTCCGGCAGCTCGTAGACCTTGAGCCGGTAGACCTTGCCGCGGTTGGTGAAGAAAAGCAGGAAGTCGTGGGTCGAGCAGATGTGCAGGTGCTCGATGTAGTCGTCCTCCTTGAGGTCCATGCCCATCACCCCGCGTCCGCCGCGATGCTGCTGGCGGTAGGTGGCGAGCGGCAGGCGCTTGGCGTAACCGGAGTGGGTGATCGAGATCACCATCTGCTGGTCGGCGATCATGTCCTCGATGTTCATGTCGCCCTCGAAGTGGGTGACTTCGGTGCGCCGCTCGTCGCCGTAGCGCGCGTCCACCTCGTCGAGCTCTTTGACGATCACCGCGTCAATGCGGGCGGGGTCGCCGAGGATCTCACGCAGCTCCGCGATGCGCTTGGACAGCTCTTCGTGCTCCTCGCGCAGCTTGTCGGACTCCAGCGCGGTCAGTCGGGCGAGGCGCATGTCGAGGATCGCCTGGGCCTGCTCGGCGGAGAGCTCGAAGCGCTCCATGAGGCCCGCTTTGGCAATCTCGGTATCGGCCGAGCCACGGATCAGCTCGATCACCGCGTCGAGGTTGTCGAGGGCGATCAGCAGCCCCTCGAGGATGTGGGCGCGGGCCTCGGCGCGGCGCAGCTCGTGTTGGGTGCGGCGGATGACGACCTCGCGCTGATGGCTGACGTAGTGCTCGATCAGCTCCTTGAGACCGAGCGTGCGCGGCACCCCGTCGACCAGGGCGACCATGTTGATGCCGAAGGTGCTCTGCATCGCCGTGCGCTTGTAGAGCTGGTTGAGCACCACCTCGGGCGGGTCACCGCCGCGCTTGGTCTCGATCACCAGACGCATGCCGGAGCGGTCCGACTCGTCGCGCAGGTCGGAGACGCCGGTGATCTTTTTCTCGCGGACGAGGTCGGCGATCTTGGTGATCAGGCCGCCGTCACCGCCCTTCTTGACCATGAAGGGCAGCTCGGTGACGATGATCGCGTCGCGGCCCCCCTTGATCGGCTCGACGTGGGCGCGGGCGCGGATCCGCACCGAGGCGCGGCCGGAGGCATAGGCCTCGGCGATCCCTTCGGCGCTCATGATCCCGCCGCCGGGGAAGTCGGGGCCTTTGACGTGCTCCATCAGGCCGGCAAGGTCGATGCTCGGGATCGGCGATGTAGGCCTTGACCGCAGCGATCGACTCGCTCAGGTTGTGCGGCGGGATGTTGGTCGCCATCCCCACAGCGATCCCGGAGGAGCCGTTGACAAGCAGGTTGGGGAAGCGCGCCGGCAGGACAAGGGGCTCCTGCTGGGATTCGTCGTAGTTCGGTCCCCACTCGACCGTGTCGGCGTCGATGTCACGCAGCATCTCGGTCGAGAGCCGCGCCAGGCGCGCCTCGGTGTACCTCATCGCGGCAGGTGGATCGTCGTCGATCGAGCCGAAGTTGCCCTGGCCGTCGACCAGCATGTAGCGCAGCGAGAAAGGCTGCGCCATGCGGGCGAGGGTGTCGTAGATCGCGCTGTCGCCGTGCGGGTGGTACTTGCCCATCACCTCGCCGACGATGAAGGCGGACTTGCGGTAGGGACGGTTGGGCTGCAGGGCGAGGTCGTGCATCGCGTAGAGCACCCGCCGGTGCACCGGCTTCAGCCCGTCGCGGACGTCGGGCAGGGCGCGGCCGACGATCACGCTCATCGCGTAGTCGAGATACGACGAGCGCATCTCGTTGGTCAGCTCGCGCTCCTCGATCCGCCCTCCGGTGAGTGCTTCGGCGCCCTCCACTAGATCGCCCGCCTTTCGTCTCGGTCGCCTCTAGACGTCAAGGAAGCGGACCTCCTTTGCATGCCTCTCGATGAAGGCCTTGCGCGGCTCGACCTTGTCGCCCATCAGGTCGGTGAAGACCTTCTCGGCCAGCGCCGCATCGTCGATCCGCACTCTCTCCAGGGTGCGGCTGGCGGGGTCCATAGTCGTCTCGCGCAGCTGTTCGGCGTTCATCTCGCCCAGGCCCTTGAAGCGCTGCATGGTGACCCCGTGGCGGGCCAGGTCGAGCACCGCACGGCGCAGCTCGGCGAACGACTCGGCGGTGCGCTCTTTCTGGTCGAGGCTGAGCTGGAAGGGCGGCCGGCCCACCTGCCTGAGGAGCTCGGCATGGGACTCGATCAGCCGCCGGTAGTCGTGCGACTCGAAGAGGCCGGCGGAGAGCTCGAAGGCCTTGGCCAGGCCGTCGCGGCGATGGACCGCGCGGACGAGGATCTCGTCGCCGGATTCGGAGACGATCTCGGTGTCGAAGGGCTCGACCTCGCCGGCATCGCCGTTCAGCACCTCCTTCACCTCGGCCAGCGAGGTGACTCCCCGAT